>CAVZQM010000006.1:0-396359 GCA_963777495.1 uncultured Actinomycetes bacterium
GTCCGGCGGGGTTGATCAGCGTGTGTCCCGCTTCGCCGGCGTAGCCCGCCGCTCCCCGAAGGGGTCGGCCGTCCACGATGACGCCCGCCCCGATGCCGAACTCGCCCGCCACGTAGATCAGGTCGTCGATGCCGGGGCGCAGCCCCCGGCGATGTTCCGCCAAGGCACCGAGGTCGGCGTCGTTCGCGGCTAGACGGGAACGCCCAGATCGATCTCGGCCGCGAGCATGGCCGCGAGGGGGACGTCTCGCCATCCCAGGTTGGGCGCGAGATGGACGAAGCCGTCGGACCTGCGGGTGATGCCGACGACGGAGACGCCGACGCCGGCCAGGGCGTGCGTCGTCGGAAGCGAATCCAGCAGCGGCCCCGCCAGCTTCGCGACGTCTTGGACCGTCTCTTCCGGCGAGAACCGGCCCCGGGGTCTCGCCACCCGGACCTGGTTGTACAGGTGACCTCCCAGGCCCAGCGTCGCGACCGCGATCGAATCGACGGCGAGGTCGACCGCGAGCACCGTCGCGCCCTCCGGCCTGGTCTGGACCAACGGGTGACGGCCGTCCCGGGCCCGACGTGGACTGCCCAGGACGTTCCTCGACCAGCCCGAGGGAGGTGAGCTCGCGCGAGCAGGTCGGCGATCGTCGATCGGTTGAGCCCGGTCATCGTCGTGAGCTCGGAACGGGAGAGCGATCCCGAGAAGTGGATCCGCTCGAGCACCGCACCGAGGTTGTGGCGTCGAACCTCCTCGGTGGCCACGCCGCGGCGCCGACCGAGGCCGGGCTCGCCGATGGGGGTGTCGGTGCTGCCGGTGTCGCCCACCGGGTTTGTTGGGAAGTCCGTCGTATGGACCAGTGTGCACTCCTCGATCGGCAGACGATCCGCGGTCGGATGTGAGGATGCCGTCCCTTGGGCGATCTCCCGCGGCTCGGCGTGCAGGGTATCCGAGCGCGCCGGAGTGCTGCAACAAGCCGCCGCCGAGCGCGCGACGCGTCCCTCGCGGTGCGCCGCGCTCCGCCGCCTCCCTTTTGTTGCGCGGCACGGCGAATTGTGCAATCGTGTGCCGCCGCCCGGTGGTGACGGTTCCGACTGGAGCGGTCGAGGGGGTCACGCAGGATCGGTCGGTGAACGGACGTAACGGACGGTCGTGCCGCAAGCCCGGCGGGCACGCGGAGCCGTAGTAGTGGGGGAAAGGATGGTGCGTCGCAGGGGCGCCTCCATCCGGAAGGAGGGGACAGGATGAAGCGGAAGTTGTTCGTGATGATCGCGCTCCTCGCGCTCGTCGGCGCCGCGTGTGGCGACGACGACGGTGACGATGGTGGCGGCGGGACGACCGGAACGACAGGCGGCGGCGAAGAGCTCACCGTCGGCGTGTCCTGGAACAACTACAACGAGGAGCGCTGGGCGAAGTGGGACGAGCCCGCCATCAAGGCTGCACTCGACGCGGGCGGCGCCACGTATATCTCGTCGGACGCCGGGTCGTCGGCCGAGCAGCAGCTCGCGGACGTCGAGAACCTGATCTCGCAGGGAGCCGACGCGCTCATCATCCTGGCGCAGGACTCCGAGGCGATCCTGCCGGCGGTGCAGAGCGCGCTGGAGCAGGGCATCCCGGTGATCGCGTACGACCGTCTGATCGAAGATCCGGGCGCGTTGTACATCACGTTCGACAACGTCGAGGTCGGACGGATGCAGGCGGAGGCCGTGTTCGCCGAGGTCCCCGCGGGGAACTACGTCTTCATCAAGGGCAACGCAGCGGACCCGAACGCCGATTTCCTCCGCGGCGGACAGCAGGAGGTCCTCCAGGCTGCGATCGACTCCGGTGACATCGTGAACGTCGGCGAGTCCTACACGGACGACTGGGACCCGGCGATCGCCCAGACCAACATGGAGCAGTTCCTGACGGAGAACAACAACGAGGTCGACGCGGTGGTCGCGTCGAACGACGGCATGGCCGGCGGCGTCGTCGCGGCGCTCGAGGCCCAGGGACTGGCCGGCCAGGTGGCCGTGTCGGGACAGGACGGCGACCTCGCCGCGCTGAACCGGGTCGCCCTCGGCACGCAGACCGTCTCGGTGTGGAAGGACTCGCGGGAGCTCGGGACGGCTGCCGGCGAGGCCGCGATCGCGCTCGCGGGCGGCACCGCGCTCGCAGACATCGCGGGCGTCATCCAGTTCGACTCCCCGGGTGGGAACTCCATGACGTCGATCCTGCTGACGCCGATCCCGGTCTCGGCGGACAACCTCGATGTCGTGGTCGACGCGGGATGGATCTCGGTGGAAGAGCTGTGTCAGGGCGTTGAGGCCGGCAGCGTGGCGGCGTGCGCCTGACCGATCCGCGAGGATCGGAACGTGACCGCGGGAGCTGCGCCCCGCACAGGCTGATGCCTGTGCGGGGCGCGGGTCCCTCTCGGCGGAGGATGCGCATCCGTGGCTGATACCGACGTTTCCGCAGCCGGACCCGCGCAGCAGGCGCAGGTTCCGGAGCGCGACGAGGGTGAGGCTCGCTCCATCCGCGCCGCGTTGCGTTCGGCGGAGATCGACTCCCGGCTCGCGGGCATGCTGGTCGCGCTCGCGATCATCTGGGGCGTCTTCCAGATCATCACCCCGAATCACACGTTCCTCACGCCGAGGAACCTGTGGAACCTGTCGGTGCAGTCCTCGGTCGTGGCGATCATGGCGACCGGGATGGTCCTGATCATCGTGACCCGGAACATCGACCTCTCGATCGGGGCCGCGATGGCGGCGGTCGGCATGGCGATGGCCGTCGTGCAGCACGACTGGCTCCCGAAGTGGCTCGGCTTCGACCACCCGATGACCTGGGTCATCGCCGTCGTGCTCGGCCTCGCCCTGGGGTCGGCCATCGGTGCATTCCAGGGGGCCATCGTCGCCTACATCGGCGTCCCGTCGTTCATCGTGACCCTGGGGGGGTTCCTCGTATGGCGGGGCCTTGCCTGGTGGACGGCGAGCGGACAGACGATCGCCCCCATGGACTCCAACTTCCGGCTGATCGGCGGCGGGGCCCAGGGCACGGTCGGCGGGAGGTGGAGCTGGATCATCGGCGTGGTCGCCTGCGTCGGCATCGTCCTGTTGCAGCTCACCAAGCGCCGGCAGCGCGTCCGGTACGGGTTCCGGCTTCGCCCGATGTGGGCGGAGATCACGCTGGGTGCGGTCGCGTGCGGGGCCGTCCTGACGGGCGTCTGGTTCCTGAACCGGTACTACCTTCCCCCCGCCCTCGTCGAGCAGCGCGGCGAGCCACCCGGAACGAACATCTCGCTCGGGCTGGCCTATCCGGTGCTGATCGCGATCGGCGTCGGCATCGTGATGACGTTCATCGCGACCCGCCGTCGCTTCGGACGCTACGTCTACGGGATCGGCGGCAACCCGGAGGCGGCCGAGCTCGCCGGGATCAAGACCAAGCGCACGATCGTGAAGACGTTCGCGCTGATGGGCCTCCTGGTCGGCCTCGCCGGCGCGGTGCAGATCGCCAGGCTCAACGCGGCGGTGAGCAGCCTCGGAACGGGCATGGAGCTCAACGTGATCGCCGCCGCGGTGATCGGGGGCACGTCGTTCGCCGGCGGCGTGGGGACGATCGCGGGAGCCCTGCTGGGAGCGGTCGTCATGCAGTCCCTGGTATCGGGGATGGTCCTGATGGGGATCGAGGCGCCGCTGCAGGACATCGTCGTCGGGATCGTGCTGGTCTCCGCGGTGACGCTCGACACCCTGGTCCGGCGGAGGGCGGTCAGGTGAGTCAGCAGACCGATGCGCCGCTCGTCGAGCTGCGCGACATCCGTGTCGCGTTCGGCGGGGTCCACGCCGTCTCCGGCGTCACGATCGACCTGCGGCCGGGCGAGGTCGTCGGACTCGTCGGCGGCAACGGTGCCGGCAAGACCACGCTGATCCGCACGCTCTCGGGGGCGCACCCGGCGGACTCGGGCACGATCCTGATCCGCGGCGAGCCCGTGACGATCACCAGCCCGCGAGACGCCAAGGCCCTGGGCGTCGAGACGATCTATCAGACGCTCGCGCTGGCGGACAACGTCGACGCCCCGGCCAACGTGTTCCTCGGCCGGGAGCTGACGACGCGCTTCGGGAACCTGGACGACAGCGCGATGGAAGATGCCACGCGCAAACTGATGAACCGGCTGAACCCGAAGTTCCAGAACTTCGTCGTCCCGGTGGCCTCGTTGTCGGGCGGGCAGCGACAGTCCGTCGCGATCGCTCGGGCCGTCCATTTCAACGCGCGGATCCTGATCATGGACGAGCCGACCGCGGCGCTCGGACCCGCGGAGACGAATCAGGTCCGGCAGCTGATCCGGCAGTTGCAAGAGGAAGGCCTCGGCATCTTCCTGATCAGCCACGACATCCACGACGTGTTCGACCTGTCCGACCGGATCAGCGTGATGCTGCAAGGGAAGCTGGTCGGGACGGTCAAGAAAGAGGATGTGACCACGGACGAGGTGCTCGCCATGATCATCCTGGGGAAGAAGCCGGGAGAGGTGACCCAGAAGGATCTCGCCGACCTCCACTGACCCCCGCCGCCGGACGGGGCGGGGTCGGCTCCGCGCCTCGCTCGGCCGATCGAAGGAGAACGCGCCATGACGTACGAACCGAAGTCGGAGCATCGCTTCACGTTCGGCCTCTGGACCGTCGGGAACATCGGCATCGATCCGTTCGGTGAACCCGTCCGCGAGGTGCTCTCGCCGGTGCAGCTGGTCGAGATGCTCGCGGAGGTCGGTGCGTGGGGCGTGAACTTCCACGACAACGATCTGGTGCCGATCGATGCGAGCGCGCACGAGCGCGATCAGATCGTCGCGGACTTCAAGAAGGCACTCGACGCGACCGGTGTCGTCGTACCCATGGCGACCACCAACCTCTTCCGGGACCCGGTCTTCCGCGACGGCGCGTTCACCGCGAACGATCCCAAGGTGCGCGCGTACGCGTTGCAGAAGACGATGCGCGCGATCGACCTGGGCGTCGAGCTCGGGGCCACGACGTACGTCGCCTGGGGCGGACGCGAGGGTGTGGAGACCGATTCGTCGAGAGATCCGCTGCGCGCGCTCGGCTGGTACGCGGACGCGATCAACTACCTGTGCGCGTACGTGAAGGACCAGGGGTACGACCTGCGGTTCGCCTTGGAGCCCAAACCGAACGAGCCACGCGGCGACATCTATCTGCCGACGACCGGCGCGATGCTGGCGTTCATCGAGACGCTGGATCACAGCGAGATGGTCGGCGTGAACCCCGAGACCGCGCACGAGCACATGGCGGGCTTGAACTCCACGCATCATGTCGCGCAGGCATGGTCCATGGGCAAGCTCTTCCATATCGACCTGAACGACCAGATCCCCGGTCGGTACGACCAGGACCTCCGGTTCGGCTCCGCGAACCCGAAGGCGGCGTTCTTCCTGGTGAAGTTCCTGGAGGACGTCGGATACGGCGGGAGCCGCCACTTCGACGCGCACGCCTATCGCACGTCGGACTACGAGGACGTGAAGGCGTTCGCCCGTGGCTGCATGCGCACGTACCTGATCCTCAAGGAGAAGGCGGAACGATGGAACGCCGACCCCGACATCCAAGCGCTGGTGGCGGCGGTCAACGCCGACGACGGCTCCATGGACCCGTACCTCGGCGCGTACTCCTCGGATGGGGCGTCGGCGTTGAGCGAGGTCGCCTTCGACCGCCGTGCCCTCGCGGCTCGTGGCCAGCCGTACGAGGCCCTCGATCAGCTGACCGTCGATCTGCTGCTCGGCGTTCGGTGACGCTCGAAGAGATCTCGTTCGAAGGTCACGGGTGCGTCCGGCTGGAAGGTGACGCCGGCGAGCTGTTCGTCACCACGACGATCGGACCTCGGGTGCTCGGACTGTTCGGCGCCGGCGACAACCTGTTGGCGGTCCTGCCGGGATCCACGATCGACCGGCCGGACGGTCCCGCGTTCCGACTGCTCGGTGGTCATCGGCTCTGGGCGGCGCCTGAGGTTCCGGACGTGACGTACGCGCCGGACGATCGGCCCTGCGTCGTGATCGAGGTGGATGACGGTGTGCGGGTCGAAGCACCGGTTGACGGCGCGGGCCTGGCCAAGGCCATCGATGTTCGCCGGTCCAGCGAAGGCTGGATCGTCGATCACCAGATCCGCAACGCCTCGGACCGGCCCGTGACGCTGGCGCCGTGGGCGATCACGCAGCTCCCGCTGGGAGGCGAGGTGATCGCGTCCGCGTCGACGGATGCGACGGGACCGCAAGCCGACCGATCGCTCGTGCTCTGGCCGTATACCGATCCCGGTGACGCCCGGCTGCACCTGGGCCCCGACGACGTTCGCGTCGACACCGCGGCCGGACGTGGCGCTCGGCAGCTGAAGATCGGGGTCGCGCCGAGTCGAGGGAGGGTCGCCTACCGCAAGGACGGAGAGGTGTTCGAGAAGCGCGTGACCATCCAGTCAGACGCTCCGTACGCGGATCTCGGAGCCGCGGTGCAGATCTTCGTGAACGACGAGTTCTGCGAGATGGAGACGCTCGGTCCACTGCAGGAGCTGGCGGTCCAAGGGGTCGCGCGTCACCGCGAGCGGTGGACCGTCGGTCGCGTGGAGGGGGACGGTTGAGTCACGTCCTGGGACTCGATGTCTCGACGACGGCCACGAAGGCGGTCCTGCTCGACACATCCGGTGGGGTCCAAGCGGCGGCCTGTCCGGAGTACACGTTCGAGACACCGCATCCGCTCTGGAGCGAGCAGGACCCGGAGCGCTGGTGGGACGGAACGATGCAGGCCGTCCGGGGCGTGCTCTCGGCCTCGGGTGTTCGGGGTGAGGACGTCGAAGCGGTCGGGCTCGGCGGTCAGATGCACGGGTTGGTCGCGCTGGACAGCCACGACCAGGTCTTGCGTCCCGCGATCCTCTGGAACGACCAGCGCACCGAGGATGAGTGCGAGCTGATCCGGGAGACGATCGGCAAGGATCGACTGATCGCGACCACCGGCAACGACGCGCTCCCGGGCTTCACCGCGCCCAAGATCGTGTGGGTGCATCGACACGAGCCGGAGGTGTGGGCACGGATCGCCCACGTCCTGCTCCCCAAGGACTTCGTGCGGCTCCGTCTGACCGGTGACCATGCCGTCGACCGGGCGGACGGCGCCGGGACCCTGTTGTTCGACCTCGCGGCGCGGGATTGGTCCGGTGAGGTGGTCGAGGCGCTCGGCATCGAACCGGCGTGGCTCCCCCGGACGTACGAGGGCCCCGAGGTCACCGGGTCGATCTCGTCGGGTGCCGCGGAGGCGACGGGGTTGCGGGCGGGGACGCCGGTGGTCGCGGGCGGGGGCGATCAGGCGGCCGCCGCGGTGGGCGTCGGTGCCGTCGAGCCCGGCGTGGCATCGGTGTCGCTCGGGACGTCGGGGGTCGTGTTCGCCACCACCGACGGTCCGTTGATCGATCCCGAGGGACGCCTGCACTCGTTCTGTCACTCGGTCCCCGCACGATGGCACGTGATGGGCGTGATGTTGTCGGCGGCCGGCAGTCTCCAGTGGTTCCGAGACGCGCTCGCTCCCGGCGTGGCGTTCCCGGCACTCGTGGACGAGGCCGCCGAGATACCGCCGGGGAGCGACGGTCTGCTCTTCCTGCCCTATCTGTCGGGGGAGCGGACCCCGCACCCGGACCCGCGGGCCCGCGGGGCCTTCGTCGGGCTCGTCACGCGCCACGGCCGTTCCCACATGACCCGTTCGGTGCTGGAAGGTGTCGCCTTCGGACTGCGAGATTCGCTCGAGCTGATGCGTACCGTCGGCGTCGGAGGGTTCGACCAGGTCCGGGCGACGGGCGGCGGGAGCAAGAGTCTCCTGTGGCGCCAGATCCTCGCCGACGTCCTCGAGACGACGGTGGTCACGACGACGACGTCCGAAGGCGCGGCGCACGGCGCCGCCATCCTCGCCGCCGTCGGCGCCGGGTGGTTCGCCGATGTCGAGGAGGCATGCCGGCGGTTCGTGACGCTCGGCGACCGGGTCGATCCCTCAGATGCGCTCCCGCTGTACCGCGAGCGATACGCGCAGTACCGCTCCCTCTACCCGGCGCTGGCGCCGACGTTCCACTCCTTGTGACCGGAGGATCCGTTCAGCCGGTGGGCCGGTGCCAGGGGTACCTCCGGTAATAGCGCCAGCGTTTCCATCGATGCCGCAAGCGGTGGGATGCCTCGAAGAGCCTCATGGCTGCACCGTATGCGCACGCCGCCCGGAAGAGGTGTTCGAAGCGTGCTGACCACGTGACGACTTCGTGACGAACCGCCGGCCCGGCGGACTACGTGACGTCCCGGGTCCGGAAGAGTGCCAGCGCGACGACCACGAGCACCCCGGCGTAGAGCGCGATCGTGAGCGAGGCGTCGCCCACGGTGATGGGACTGCCCGTCTCCGATGTTCCGGCCTTCCCGTCGACGAACACCACGAGGTTGGTGCTCAGCAGCGACTCGGAGATCCCCGGGATGAAGCCTCGGAGCAAGGACTCGACGATGGCGAGGTAACCGAACGCCACACCGAGCGCTGCCGCCGTGTTCCGTCCGATCATCGCCAGGGTCAGGCCGAGCCACGCCCCGAGCGCCGATGCGCCGGCGATGCGGATGGCGGTTCCCGAAACATCCGCGAGCCACGAGCCATCGGTGCCCACGGTCGTCCCGCGGAGCGACGCGGCGAGAGCCAGCGCCAGCCCGAAGACGATCTGCAAGGCGACCGCCAAGACGAAGACGGAGACGACCACGACGGCGACGCGGACCACGCCGACGCGGAGCCGGCGCGGTTCCCAGGTGAGGAGCACGGCCATCGTCCCCACCTGCCAGTCGGCACCCACCGACGACGCGCCGATCACGAGTCCGAGCACGATCAGGATGAACGCCGTCCCCTTCAAGAAGTCGGACAGCGCGGACAGCTGCAGTGAGCTGCTCACGTAGTCGTCCAGCCGGACGGCGTCGGCGCAGAGCGATGGGAGCGTCGCACCGGGCGGGAGCTGATCCTCGGGGATCAAGTCTCCGGCGAGGCATCGCGCCAGATCGCTCTCGTACTGGCGTTCCGCGGCTGCCAGATCGGGCTTGCTCGACTGGATCGCTCCGATCGTGAATCCGATCACGGTCCCGAGGACGGCGAAGATCGCCAGGACGCGCACCATGCGTCGGGACCAGATGCGCAGGAGCTCGGACCGGATGAGGTTCATCACGGCGTCCCCAGCTTCGGCGACTCCGGGTCGGCGTCCTGGTCACGGGTCAGCTCGAGGAAGACGGTCTCCAGATCGACCTCCTCGCGCCGAAGCTCGGTGACGTACAGCCCGCGCTCGGCGAGCGTGCGGGACACGCGCTCGCCCTCCGCCGGCGCCACGACGACCCGGAGCGCGTCGCCGGCGACGATCGCTTCGAGCCCGGCGCCGGCGAGCGCGGCCCGGCCCGCCTCGAGATCGCGGAGCCGGACGATGAGTCCTTCGCCGCCCCTCGACGCCAGCACGTCCGCGACCGCGCCCTCGCGAACGCATCGCCCGCGCGCAAGGATCGCGACACGGTCCGCCGTCTGCTGGATCTCCGACAGGATGTGGCTCGAGACGAAGACCGTCCGCCCCTCGGCGCCCAGCCGGCGGAGGAGCTCGCGTACCTCGACGATCCCTGCGGGATCGAGGCCGTTGGCCGGCTCGTCCAGGAGCAGGATCGCCGGGTCCTTCAGCAGTGCGGCACCGATGCCGAGCCGTTGCTTCATCCCCAACGAGTAGGTCTTCACCAGGTCGTCGCCACGATCCGCCAAGCCGACCCGCGCGAGGACGTCGTCGACGGCGCTCCTGCCTATCCCGTCGATCCGCGCCAGGATCTCGAGGTTGCGTCGTCCGGAGAAGCGCGGGAACTGCGTCGGCGTCTCGACGATGGAACCCACGCGCCGGATCACACCCGGCAGGCCGCGCGGGATGTCGGCGCCCAGCATGCTGATCCGACCGGCGCTGGGGACGACGAGTCCGAGCAGACATCGGATCGTGGTGGTCTTGCCGGCGCCGTTCGGGCCCAGGAATCCGAACACCCCGCCTTCGGGGACATCCAGGTCCAGGCCGTCGACCGCCACCGTCGTGCCCCCGCGGAGCCGGCGATAGTTCTTGCGCAGGCCTTCGATCTGGATCACGCCGCTCACGGCTGCACCACCGAGGGAGCCTACCCGGCACGAGTGGGAGATATCCTGGTCGACCATGGCCGTTCCCAGCGATCAACGGATCATCCTCGGGAACACGGGCCAGAACGTTCTCGGCCTCGGGATCGGGGCGATCGCCTTGTTCGCCGCCCAGGTGCTGATGACGAACGCCCTCGGTGATCAGGCGTTCGGCGTGGTGACCCTCACGACCCAATTCGCGTTCATCGCCGCCGCCGCCACGCGGTTCGGGATGGACGTCGCCGATGTGCGCCTCGTGGCGATCTTGATCGGCAGGGAACAGGCCGGGCGGGCCAAGAGGCTCGTCACCCGATCCGTGCTGATCGCGGCGGCGGTCAGTGTTCCGTTCGCCGCGATCGTGTACCTGTACGCAGGGCCGCTCGCCGACGCCTTCTCCGCGCTTCCAGGGATCGCCGAGCCGGCGTTCCGCGCGGCCGCGTTCGCGATCCCGTTGGCCGCACTCGCCTTCACGTTCTTGGGAGCGACCCGCGGCTTGAAGGTCATGCGGACCACGCTCTTCGCGCAATGGATCGTGCAGCCGCTCGGCTGGATCGCGCTGGCCGTCGGCCTCTGGACCGTCTCGAAGAGCGCCGCCATGACGACGCTCGCGTTCGGGTTGTCGTGGGCGCTCGCGCTCGCGATCGCGTGGCGGGGATGGACGGTCCGCGCCCGCCCGCTGGCCGGTGGCACGGATCGCGAAGGGATCCCGGAGGAGCACACCCGAGCGCTGATCCGGTTCGGCGCGTTGCGTGCTCCCGCGACACTGTTCTCGCAGTTGATCTTCTGGGCAGACTTCTTCGTGTTGTCGATCCTGTCCAGCTCGCAGGGGGCGGAGGGTGCCTCGAGCGTCGGCATCTACGGCGCGGCCCTGCGCGCGGCGCAGGCGTTGTTCCTGTTCCTGACGAGCGTGTCACTGACGTTCAGTCCGTTCGTGGCCGACCTCCACCACCGCGGCGAGCGCGAGCAACTGGATTCGCTCTACAAGTCGGTCACGCGGTGGACGCTGGCAGCGACGATCCCCGTCCTCCTGGTCCTGGCGATCCTGCCCGGCCCGGTCCTGCGCATCTTCGGCGGGGACTTCGTCGAAGGTGAGGACGCGCTCCGCATCCTCATCATCGGGATGATCGTGCCGGTGATGGTCGGTACCGTCGGCTTCATCTTGATCATGGCGGGTCGGACCGGATGGGATCTGTTGGTGTACGTGGGCAGCTTCGCGCTCGACATCGGGGTCGCGTTCGCCCTCGCGCGTCCGGAGGTGCTCGGGATCCGAGGCGCCGCGATCGCGCAGGCTCTGACCTTGACGATGAGCGCCCTCGCGCGCCTGTTCCTGGTGCGCCGGTTCCTGGGCATCTGGCCGTTCGACGGTTGGTACGTCCGGCTGTTGGTTCCCACCCTCGCCGGCGGGCTGGCGATGTGGGCCACGCATGCCGCGCTCCCCGCGGAGAAGTGGCTCGTGGATCTGGTGATCTCTGCCGGGATCGGATGCGCCGTGTACGCGGTCACGCTGGTCGCGATGGGGCTGAAGCCCGGGGAGCGAAGCACGGTCCTGCGGATGGCCCACATCGGTCGATGAGCCGGCCTCAGCCATGGCCGGGGGCGTGACGCCGACCGCACGTCCGCTGGTCGACGCCGACCGGGCCTGGGTGAGCGCGTTCGTGCGCGAGCGCTGGGGTGATGAGATCGTCGTCGCGCACGGTGTGGTCCATCGACCTGCCGCACTCCCGGGGATCGTGTTGACCGATGACGCGGGCCGCGTCGTCGGCCTCCTCACGTACGAGATCGACGATGACACCTGCGAAGTGGTCACGATCGATGCGGTCGTTCAGGACCGTGGCTACGGGTCGCTCCTCCTCGGTGCCGTTGCCGAGGTCGCGCGCCGTGCAGGCTGTTCGCGGGTGTGGCTCATCACGACGAACGACAACACGCGCGCGATCGGCTTCTACCGGGCACGCGGATTCGACGTGGTGGCGGTACGGGAGGGCGCCGTCGAGGAGTCGCGGAAACGCAAGCCCTCCATCCCTCTCGTCAATGAGCGCGGCGTGCCGATAAGGGATGAGATCGAGATGGAGCTCCGACTCTCGCCCCACGCGGACGGGTAACCTCCATCGAAGGAGGAACGCGAGCATGCAGAAGCCGGTGGTACCCGACCCGATCGACGAGCCGAAGGCGTATCAGGAGTACCTCCTCGGCCTCCTCGGCGACGATGACCCCGCGGGCGTGCAGGCGAGAACGCCCGCAGCGCTCCGGCAGCTCGCCGCCGAGGCGGGGCCCCATCTGGGCTTGCGACCGGAGCCGCACGAATGGTCGGCGTTCGAGTGCATGGCGCACATCACGGACGCCGAGGTCGTCATGTCCGGCCGGTATCGATGGGTGCTCGCCCAGAACGAACCCCCGCTGATCGGGTACGACCAGGATCTCTGGGTCGACAAGCTCCACGCCGACGACGACGGCCTGGACAGCCTGCTCGACCTGTTCGACGCGCTCCGCCTGGCGAACGTCACGCTATGGCAACGCACGCGCGGCGAGCTCCGGCAGCGAGTGGGTTTGCACGCCGAACGCGGTCCGGAGAGCTACGACCTCGCGTTCCGGATGATCGCCGGCCACGATCGCTTCCATGTGGCGCAGGCACGCCGAACGCTCGAAGCGCTCCAGTAGATCACCGAGCCCTCAGCCCCATCGGCCGCCCATGATCGCCGCGAGCAGCGCCGCGGCGCCCTGTTTGTCGAGCGGCTCGTTACCGTTCCCGCACTTGGGCGACTGCACGCACGATGGGCAGCCACGCGAGCACGGACACTGTTTGATGGCTTCGAGTGTCGCCGCGAGCCAGCGCTCCGCCGTCCGGAATCCGCGTTCGACGATGCCGGCGCCGCCCGGGTAGCCGTCGTAGATGAAGATCGTGCAGAGTCCCGTGTCCGGGTGGAGCGGCGTCGACACGCCGCCCACGTCCCACCGGTCGCACGTCGCCACCAGGGGGAGGAGCCCGATCGCGGCGTGCTCGGCCGCGTGGACGGCGCCGGGCAGATCGCGAGCCGAGACCGCGGCCCGGTCGACGACCGCTTGCGGGATCGTCCACCACACCGCCTTGGTCTCGAGGTGCTGCGGCGGGAGCGGCAGCGGGATCTCGTCGACGACGTCGTTGGTGGAGACCAGCTTCATCACGTAGCTCACCACCTGGTTCGTCACGCGCACCGCGCCGAAGAACGCGTCGACGTCGCCGGTCCGTCCCGCTTCGCCGACATCGACCACCTCGATGTCCGTGATGTCGCGCGACTGGGTGTAGTAGTCGGGGTTCGCCTCGTGCACCACGGCGACGCGCGTCACCAGATCCAGCTCGTCGACCAGGTACTGGTCGCCCTGATGCAGGTAGACGGCGCCCGGGTGGAGCGACGCGTACGCGCGGTGCTCGTCGGCCGTCCCGAGCAGCTCGCCCGTGTCGCCGATCACGATCGAGTAGATGTGTCCTGCGCCGGCGCGGATGTCGACCGAGCGGTGCGGCGACTCGCGCCCGCGATCGTTCCAGGTGTCCTTGCGGCGCACCAGCTCTTCACGTTCCACCATGCGGTCGATCGCCTTCGACGACATCGCGCACGTCGCCGAAGTACCCGAGCTCCTCTTCGTGCAACGGGAGCTCGCGTGCGGCGCAGCGCAGGTGCGGCTCCAGCACGTACGGGTTCGTCGGGTCGATGACCGCCGCCTCGGCCGGCTTGTCGAACAGATCCTCGGGGTGGTGCACGAGGTACTGATCGAGCGGGTCGTCCTGCGCCACCAGGATCGCGAGCGAGTCGGTGTCGCGACGGCCGGCTCGACCCGCCTGCTGCCACATCGACGCGCGCGTGCCCGGGTAACCGGTGAGCACGGCCGCGTCGAGCGAGCCGATGTCGATGCCGAGCTCGAGCGCGTTCGTGGAGGCGATCGCGAGCAACTCTCCGCTCGCGAGCTCGCGCTCGATCCGGCGACGATCCTCCGCCAGGTAGCCGGCTCGGTACGACTTGATGCGGGCTCGCTTCTGCGCGTCGCCCACGTCCCGACGGGCGAACTCCGCCAGCAGCTCGGCGGCTCTCCGCGACCGTGTGAACCCGATCGTGCGGATGTCGTCCTGGACCAGTTTCGACATCAGCAGCGATGCCTCGGTGAGCGCGCTCCGCCGCCCCCCGGTGTCCTCGTCGATGATCGGCGGGTTCCAGAGGGCGAACAGCTTCTCGCCGGACGGCGCGGCGTCCGCGGTCACCTCGTCGAACGCCAACCCGGTCAGCCGGTCGGCCAGCTCGCCGGGGTTACCGATCGTCGCGCTCGCCAGCATCCAGCGCGGTGAACCGCCGTAGTGCGCGACGAGTCGCCGCAACCTCCGCAGCGTCATCGCCACGTGTGACCCGAACACGCCGCGGCAGACATGGGCCTCGTCGACGACGACCAGGGAGAGCCGGAAGAAGAAGTCGGCCCACCGCGCGTGGTCGGCCAGGAGCGCCAGGTGCAACATGTCCGGGTTCGTCATCACGAGGTTCGCGTTCTTGCGGATCAGCGGGCGTTCCGCGCGCGGCGTGTCGCCGTCGTAGACCGCCGCCTTCATCTGCGGGATCGTCAGCGCGCGGACGGCGCGGAGCTGATCCCGCGCGAGGGCCTTCGTCGGGAAGAGGTACAGCGCGGTGGAGGTCGGGCGCTCAACGGCCTCCGCTGCGAACGCCAGGTTGTAGACCAAGGTCTTCCCGCTGGCCGTTCCCGTCGCCATCACCAGGTTGCGGTCGGCGGCCAGGACCTCGAGCCCTTCGGCTTGGTGCGGGTAGATGCCGTGGATCCCCACGAGGGCCATCCGGTCCTGCACCAGCGGCGGGATCCAGCTCGGGAACGGCGAGACGGACGGGCTCCGGGCCGGGAGCTCGCGCACGTGGACGAGCGACTCCGCGTCGGTTCCGTCGGCCGTCAGCGAGGCGAGGAACGCGCGCGGGTCCATCCGCGCGATGCTACCGGCGCGACCTTGATCCGTGGTCGTGTCAGGATGACCGGGACGATCGACGAGCGAGGAGGGGGTCCATGCCGAAGCTGTTCTCGATCAAGCCGACGCTGACGTTGCGCGGGCGGAAGTTCCACGGCATCCGCGGATGGTCGGGCAAGCCGAGCCACCCTCCGCTCACGGACTTCCCGATCGTCTGCTACATCCTGGCGGCGGTCTTCGACGTCGTCTCGTTCGTCACGGCAGATGATGACTCCGTCAGCCTCGTCGCCCACGATTTCAACCGGGCGGCGACGTTCGTCCTGGTCGCCGGGGCGATCGTGTCGGTCGGCACCGCGATCACCGGGTTCTGGGATTGGTGGAAGGGGATGCCGCGCGACACGTCGACGGGCCTCATCGGGAAGGCCGAGCACACGCAGGTATGGCGCACCGCCAACTGGCACATGGCGGTGATGCTCACGGTCACGGCCCTCGTCGTCGTCGACCTCATCCTGCGGTTCGCGGCGTTCGACGAGCACTCGACGGGAGCGGCCGTCATGGTGCTCTCGGTCGTGATCGCCGGACTGGTCGCGATGGGTGCCGCGTACGGCGGGGCGCTCGTCTTCGAGTACCAGTTCAACGTGGAGCCGCTCAAGGGCTCCACGGCGTGGAACGAGACCGAGGAGGATCAGTTCCCCGGCCCCAAGCCGCCCGCGAGCTGACCTGCGTCCTGCCCGCGTCAGCCGTCGTCGGCGGGCGCGGCCAGTTCGGCGTGCGACGCCCGGAACCCGTCGTGCAGCAACTTGGGGAGACGTGCACGATCGCTGATGAACAGGCGCAGTCCGAGCACCATGTAGAGGATGCCGACGCCGATCCGTTCGGCGGCATGCCACGACTCCGGGACGATGGCCCCGACGATGAACTGCGCCCAGAACAACCCGAACAAGAGCCAGGCTTCGCGGACCGACATCGAGAGGTTGGACAAGATCGCGAGGGCGAAGAACGACTGCGCTGCGGTGAGGAACAGCTCCTCGCGCTGTTGCGCCGCGATCGGCAGTCCGTGCAGACCGCCCGCCGCGATCGAGAAGACGATCGGGAGCGTGCCGACCAGGAGCGTCCACTGGTTGACCTTGGACGAGACCAGCGTGCCCAGACCGGCGTTCGTGTTGAGGCGCCAGGCGTAGAGACCGGCGATCAACAGCTCCGGCGCCTCCGAGGCGAGCGGCGCCAGCCACTGCACCAGGACGAACTCACTGATGCCGAGCTCGGCGCCGGTGGCCACCAGGTTGTGTGCGAACTCCTCGGCGCAGATCAGGATCACCGCGGCGGCGAACACGAACATCGCCACGATGGTCACCCGCCGGGGGCGGGTTGAGAACGTGCCGAGGTAGCGGGCGGGTCCCACCAGGTGCGGCTCCTCGGCGGGCGCTCCGGACACGCGGATCGTGTAGAGCACGAAGATCGTGACCAGGACCAGCGAGTCGAACGGTGTGATCGAGTGCTTCAGCGGCAGGGTCAACGAGTAGATCGTCGCAACGGCCAGGTAGGCGAGCTCGACGGTGTGGCTCCGGTCGAGCGTGACGCCCTCCCACCGCTTCATCGCGGGGGCGCCGTCCCGCTTGCGGATCTGGTACCACGCGATGAAGACGACCATGGACCAGCCGATGCCGATCAGCAGCCGGTTGGCGCCGGTCATGTTGGCGAGGGCGAGGCTACACGGTGACTCCTCTCCGCCGCCCGGTGGGGGCAGGCACGCCGGACCCGTCGCCTCGAACGAGTTCCCGCCCTGCCAGGCGAAGACGAAGTCCACGGCGTACTCGGGGAGCACCGCGATGAGCGCCAGGACGGCGATCGCGAGTCCGGCGGAGATATCCAGCTGCGCGACCTCCGCCGCCCACGACAGGATGAACGCCGCGCCGACGATCGCCAGCCCGAAGAGCGCGGCCTGGAGGGGAGGCGGGATGTCGGGCGTGGCGACCCGCAGGATGATCGCCGGGATGGCAGCCGCCACCGCGAGCACGATGGCCAACCGCTGGCGCGATGGGTGGGTGTCGGTCAGATCGTCATGTAGCGACAACGGTCGTGCCTCCAGCGTATGGCCGAACGTCTCGTCCCCGCCGCGGCGGAGGGTCGCCGGGCCGCGGTGCGCGGCCGTGCTGACGGCGGGCCCTTTGTCGGACTACTCCCCTTCGAAGCGGTCACGGTAGCAGAGGAGCGATATCCCCCCGGCCGAGACCTCTCGGTCAGGTCTCGTTCTCGGTGGGGCTGGGCGGGACGTGCTTCTTGCTCAGGATGCCGTCGGACTTCACGTCGGCGAAGATGACGTCCTTCTCGGACAGCAGATGGACGACGGAAAGGCTGCCTTCGAACCCGGTCGTCCCCGGGAGGACGACGTTCGTCACACCCTTCGGGTTGATGTGCGAGCACGTGTACGCGAGCTGGATGACCTCGTCGAACGGCACGGTCGTCTGCACGTTGCGCATGCCCGACGCGATCCACGTGAACAACGTGCTCTGGTCCGCCTGGAACTGCTTGCGGAACTGCGCGAGCGACGCGATCAGCACGCGCCCGCCGTTCTCCTGCCGTGCGAAGTCGCCGCCGCTCAGGCTGTGCCGGTCGCGCGAGAAGGCCAGCACCTGCTTGCCGTCGAGCGTCTGCACGCCGGGCTCGAAGTCGGATCCGGAGAACGAGTCTTGCATCGGGAACGGGACGTCGATCGTGAGGCCGCCGAGGTTGTCGTAGAGCTGCGACATGCCCCAGAACGTGGTCAGCGCGTAATAGTCGATCGTGAGACCGGAGATGTTCTCCACCGTCTCGATCAGCAGGTCGGGACCGCCGGCGACGAGCGAGGCGTTGATCTTCCCCGTGCCGCGCCCCGGGATCTCCACCCACGCATCGCGCGGGATGCCGATGACCGTGGCCTTGTGCTTGTCGGGATTGATCGTGACGACGTGGAGCGAGTCGGCGAGCGAATGCTCGACATCGTCGCCCAGCCGCGCCCCGCTTCCCACGACCAGCAGGACGATCGGCTCGTCGCCGGAGAGCGACGGAGCGAACCCGGCATGCGCCTTGCCGATCACGAGCCCGGCCTGCGCGGACGCGGGAGCGACCGCGCCGAGCGAGCCCAACGCGGATCCGGCCACCCATGCCACCAACGCCGCGACGGCGATCAGCGTGCGCCGGCGGACGTTCATGCCGTGCTCCCCGACGGGGTCGCGCTCGGCGACGGGCGGACGCCTCGACCTCGTTGTCGCGCAACACCTTGAAGGACACGACGCGCCATTCGCCGTCGACCTGTTGGAAGACGTACTGCCCACGGCTGGTCATGCGAACGTCGTCGCCGTCCTTGCCGGTTCCGACGGCCTCGAACCGCGTGATCGCGACCACGGAGAAGGCCTGCTCCTCCTGGTCGAACAGCACCTTCGTCTTCAGCGTGCCCTTCCGGGGAAGGATCTGCTCGAACGCGTCGCCGGCGCCGACGCCCGCGGTCAGCGTCTCGACCTGCGCTTGCGCCTCGGCGCTCGCGCCTTCCTCGAACAGCTCCCACACGCCGTCGTACGACCCTTCGAGCCAATTGTCGGGCTCCAGGAACGCGCCGATGTAGAGCGCGTCCATCTGCGCCGTGACCTCGCCGGCCGCATCCTCCGCAGCGGTTTGGAGCTCGGCGTGCGTCACGTCGTCGCGCGTCGCGACGGGCGTCACCTTGGCGACATCGAACGCGAACTCGGGCGTCGGCGGCTTCGGACTCCCCCCGATGCCGGGGATGATGCCGCCGGCGTCGCCGCCGAACAAGACGAAGCCCAGCACCACAGCCGCGACCACAACCACCCCACCGACGATGAGGTACGCGGGCTTGATGCGGGAAGACGAGGAAACGTGTCGACCGTCTGACAAGACGCCGAAAGCGTACGGGCGCCTCCCGTGAGCCACAACCGAACCGGTGTGAGGAACCCGTGAAGGCCGGCCGGCGGGTAGCATGTGCCGGTCCGAAGGTGCGCCGGGAAGTCTGGTCGGCAGGAGTTCGACGCATGGCACCGACCGGTCCCGGCCACGACGGCCCTACGCGTTCCGGCATCCGCGTTCCGTGGGCACACTCGGACCGCCCCGTCCCCCGGCGGATCCTCCGTCCGCTCCAGGCGTACCTGCAGGCGTCGTCGGCCAGCGCGGTCGTGCTGCTCGCCGCCGTCGTCCTGGCGATCGTCTGGGCGAACTCCCCATGGCGGGAGGCCTACGAACGGCTGTGGGCGACCCCGATCTCCGTTCGCATCGGCTCCCGCGCGATCAGCGAGGATCTCCGCCACCTCGTGACCGATGGCCTCATGGCGCTCTTCTTCCTGCTCGTCGGACTGGAGATCAAGCGGGAGCTCACGACCGGAGAGCTGCGGCGCTGGCGCGTGGCGTCGGTCCCGATCGTTGCGGCGGTCGGAGGCATGGTCCTTCCCGCGCTCATCTATGTCGTGTTGAACGTCGGCACGCCGGGCATCCGAGGGTGGGGCGTGCCGATGGCCACCGACATCGCGTTCGCCCTGGCGGTGCTCACGTTGGCGGCCGCGCGGGCCCCGGCGGACCTCCGGCCGTTCCTCCTGGCGCTGGCCATCGTGGACGACATCGGCGCGATCATCGTGATCGCCTTCTTCTATTCGGGAGGCATCGAGTGGCCGACGCTGGGTGTCGTCGGTCCTGCTCGTGCTCGCGATCGTCGGACTCCAGCAGATCCAGGTGCGTGCCACCGTGGTGTACCTGCTCCTCGGGTTCCTTCTGTGGCTCGCGATGTTCGAGTCGGGAGTGCACGCCACGATCGCCGGGGTGATCCTCGGGCTCCTGACCCCGACCAGGCCGTTCCAGCGCCCTCGTCATGTCAGCGAGGAGGCGCGACGCACGGCCGACGAGACGACCGACGATCCCGCCTCGCCCGACGTCGACGCGGACGCCTGGTTATGCCTCTCCTGGCTTTCCAAAGAGGCGGTCTCGCCCCTTGCCCGCGTCGAGCACGTCCTCCTGCCGTGGACCAGCTTCGTGATCCTCCCGTTGTTCGCGCTGGCGAGTGCGGGGATCGAGTTGTCGTCGGAGTCGCTCCGCGCGGCGCTGAGCAGCCGCGTCACGCTCGGCATCGTCCTCGGGCTCGTCGTCGGGAAGCTCGTCGGCGTCTGGGGATCGGCATCGCTGGCCGATACGGCTCCGGATCGGAACGCTACCGGAGGGCAGCCGGAGCCGTGACGTGGCGGGCGTCGGTCAGGTCGCCGGCATCGGGTTCACGGTTGCGTTGTTCGTGGCGGAGCTGGCGTTCGGCGAGGGAACGGAGAGCCTGAACGAGGCCAAGACCGGTGTGCTGGCGGCGTCGGTCCTAGCCGGCGTCCTGGCGTTCCTCTACTTCCGGCCGCCGCGGACGGAGCCATAGCTCAGCCCACCTGGAAGGCGCCGGTCTCCAGGTACGCCGCGTAGTGCCGGAGCGTCACCAACGAGCTGTGCATCAGCGGCGCCGGCGGCGCGGCGCGATCGAACCACCCAAGCTCCAGGAGTTCGTCGCCGTCGGGCGCCGGCTCGCCTCGCCAACGGCGGAGCGCGAATAGGATGCCGAAGTAGTGCGTGCGGTCGCCGTTCGGATACGGGACCAGGTGGTCGGCGGGCTCGGACAAGCAGGCGAACGCGATGAGGTCCTCGGCGTCGGCGTCCAGCGCAGCCTCCTCGCGGAGTTCGTCCAGAGCCGTGGCGGCGAAGCTGCCGCCCGATTCGGCGCCACCTCCCGGGAGGGCCCACTCGCCGTTGTCGCGGCGGAGACCGAGCAGGATCCGTCCGTCGGCGTCCTCCACCACGAGGGTCGCACCCGGCCACAGCAACAGGTCGTGACCGACCTTCTGCCGTACGCGCCAGAGCGAAGATCCCTCGAAGCCCATGCGCGCCACCCGCTCCTTCGCCGCATCCAGCACGGCGCGGGCAGACCCGCGCGGGCGGGAGTATACGCAGGTCACCGGCTACGAACCTTTCCCCTATACTTCACGCGTTCCCGGCCAGACGCCGGGCGAGAGAGCGCGCTCCCACCACATCTCGAGGAGGTTCGATGCACGGCGTCTTGGCCCAGGAGAGTGGCCCGATCCAAGCGGTATTCGGGTCGTTCGAAGACAAGTCCCTGTGGGTGATCCTGGTCATCTCGCTGATGGCGCTCGTGTTCGCCTACTACCTGGTCCGCGAGGTGCTCGCGGCGCCCGAGGGCACCGAGAAGATGAAGGAGATCGCCACGGCGATCCAGGAGGGGGCGAAGGCCTACCTCTCCCGGCAGTTCCGGACGCTCGGCATCTTCCTCGGCCTGCTCACCGTCATCCTCTTCTTCGCGCTCCCCGCGCCGGAGAACGCGGAGCACTCCGACTTCGCGATCAAGTTCGGACGATCGCTCGCGTTCATCCTGGGCGCCGTGTTCAGCGCCACGACCGGGTACGTCGGGATGTGGCTGGCGGTCCGCGCCAACGTCCGCACGGCCAACGCGGCGCGGGAATCGGGCCTCAAGATGGCCATGCGCATCGCGTTCCGGTCGGGCGGCGTCGCGGGCATGTTCACCGTGGGACTCGGTCTCCTCGGCGCGACCGTCATCCTGTTGATCTACAAGCAGGACGCCACCAGCGTGCTGGTGGGATTCGGTTTCGGCGGCGCGCTCCTGGCCATGTTCATGCGGGTGGGCGGCGGCATCTTCACGAAGGCCGCCGACGTCGGCGCCGACCTGGTCGGCAAGGTGGAGCAAGGTATCCCCGAGGACGACCCGCGCAACGCCGCGACGATCGCCGACAACGTGGGCGACAACGTCGGCGACTGCGCCGGTATGGCGGCGGACCTGTTCGAGTCGTACGAGGTCACGCTCGTCGCCTCGTTGATCCTGGGCGCCGCTGCGTACGCGGATTCGGAGATCGGCGCGATCGCCGGCGTGATGTTCCCGCTCTTCGTCCGTGCCGTCGGCGTGATCACGTCGATCATCGGCATCATGGTCGTGTCGCCGAGGAGCGAAGACGAGCACGGGATGAAGGCCATCAACCGCGGGTTCTTCGTCTCGGCGATCATCTCGGCAGCCGTGGTGTTCGTCATCTCGGAGATCTATATGAACTCCCTGAAGCCGGGCTTCGCGGTGGCGTTCGGCCTGATCCTCGCGAGCGTGATCCAGGTGCTCACCCAGCACTTCACGGACACGAACCGCCGCCCGGTGCAGGAGATCGCCGAATCGACGGTCACCGGTCCTGCCACGACGGTGCTGAGCGGGTTCTCCGTCGGTCTGGAGTCGACGGTCTGGTCGATCATCGTGATCGCCGGGAACATCATGGCCGCGTTCCTGCTGGGCAACTCGACGGCCGAGCGCCTGTACTTCATCGCGCTGACGGGCATGGGCATGCTGACCACGGTCGGCGTCGTCGTGTCGATGGACACGTTCGGTCCCATCTCGGACAACGCGCAGGGCATCGCGGAGATGTCCGGCGAGTTCGAGGGCCGGCCGGCCGAGATCCTGGGCGGCCTGGACGCCATCGGGAACTCGACCAAGGCCATCACCAAGGGCCTGGCGATCGCGACGGCCGTGATCGCCGCGACGTCGCTGTTCGGCTCGTTCGAGGAAGCGCTGCGCGGTGCCGGGTTCGACTTCACGGGCATCCGGATCGACCAACCCGACGTCCTGGTCGGCCTGCTCCTGGGAGGCTCGGTCGCGTTCCTGTTCTCGTCGCTCGCGATCCGCGCGGTGGGGCGCGCGGCGGCGCAGGTCGTGGTCGAGGTGCGGAACCAGTTCCGCGACCACCCGGGGATCATGGACTACACCGAGAAGCCGGACTACGGCCGGGTCGTGGACATCTGCACGAAGACGTCGCTCCGCGAGCTGATGACGCCCGGCCTGCTGGCGGTCCTCTCACCGGTCATCGCCGGCTTCCTGTTGAAGGGCGAGGCGCTCGGCGCGTTCCTGGCCGGCTCGATCCTCACCGGGCAGCTGCTCGCGGTGATGCTCTCGAACTCGGGTGGCGCGTGGGACAACGCCAAGAAGTACATCGAGGAGGGCCACTTCGGGGGCAAGGGCAGCGAGGCGCACAAGGCGGCGGTGATCGGCGACACGGTCGGCGACCCGTTCAAGGACACGGCCGGGCCCGGCGCTCAACCCGCTGATCAAGGTGATGAACCTGGTCGCGCTGTTGATCGCCCCGCTCGTCGTCACGCACGCGCCGGACACCGCGCTCCGGATCGCGGTCGCGTGCGTCTCGATCGCCATCCTCGGCGTGATGATCTACCTCTCGAAGTCGCGCAAGTCGGACCTCGAGGACGAGATCCGTCAGGCGGACGCGGCGTCGGTCGCCTCGTAGCGTCGGCGGATGGGGGTCTTCCGCCGCTTCTTCGACAAGCTCGCGGAGAGCGACGAGGCCCGCCATGCCGCGGAGATCAAGGCGTGGTCGGACAAGATCGCCGGCACGGTCCGGATCGCCGACGACGACCGCCGCGTCAGCGCGTCCGGATCGCCGGGGTGGTGAAGCGCCTGACCGTGTTCCCCATGGAGGGCAAGGAGTCGCTGGAGGCGCTCGATCTCCGACGGGTCGGGTGAGGCGCTGCTGGTGTTCATGGGGCGTCGCGGCATCCAGGGGCTCACGCTCGGGACGCGCGTGGTCGTGGAGGGCGTGCTCGGGGACGACCGAGGCGGTCCCGCGGATGATCAATCCGCGGTTGGAGTTCAGCGCGTAGCGCGGTTCGTCGCGAGGGGCGACATCAGGGTCGAACGCCCCGGCGTCAAGGATGCGTTAGGACCCATCGCAGCGCGTTCACGGCGGGCGTAGGTTCGCCCCATGGACGTCGTGTTCGTACTGCTGACGATCGGGATGTTCGCCCTGCTGGCCCTGTTGGTTCGCGGGGTCGACCGCCTGTGACGTCCGACATCGTCGGCCTCGTGCATCGCCTGCGCCCTGGTCCTCTACCTGGTCGCGGCGCTGCTCTTCCCGGAGCGCTTCTGACATGAGCGGGTGGGTCCAGCTCCTCGTGCTCGTCGTGGTCCTGGCGGCCGCGTACCGCCCGCTCGGCGACTACATGGCGCGGGTCTACGCGTCCGATCGTTCGCTCCGCGTCGAGCGGTGGATCTACCGAGCCGCCGGCGTGGATCCGACGTTCGAGCAGCGCTGGACCGCCTACGCGATGTCGCTCCTGGCGTTCTCGTTCTGCTCGGTCCTGGTGCTCTACATCTTCCAGCGCGTGCAGGGCGGCCTGCCGCTGTCGCTCGGCTTCGGCGGCGTCCATCCGGACCAGGCGTTCAACACCGCCGCGTCGTTCCCCACCAACACGAACTGGCAGTCCTATTCGGGCGAATCCACGATGGGCCACCTGGTCCAGATGAGCGGCTTGGCGGTCCAGAACTTCGTCTCCGCGGCGGTCGGCATGGCCGTCGCGGTCGCGCTGGTCCGCGGGTTCACGCGCGCGGGGTCCGAGACGATCGGCAACTTCTGGTCCGACATGGTGCGTTCCACGGTGCGGATCCTACTGCCGATCGCGTTCGTGTTCGCGCTGCTCTTCGTCTCGCAAGGGGTGGTCCAGAACCTGCACGGCTTCCAGACGGTCGAGACCGTGACGGGCGGCACGCAGGCGATCCCGGGCGGTCCGGTCGCGTCGCAGGAGGCGATCAAGGAGCTCGGCAACAACGGCGGGGGCTTCTACAACGCGAACTCCGCGCACCCGTTCGAGAACCCCAGCCCGCTCACGAACTTCTTCCAGCTGTTCCTCATCTTGGTGATCCCGTTCGCGTTGACCGGCACGTTCGGCAAGCTGGTCGGCAACCGCAAGCAGGGGTACGTGCTCGCGGCCGTGATGGCGCTGTTCTGGATCAGCGGTTCGCTCGATCGCGTGGCACTTCGAAGCCGCCGGGAACGCGGCCCTCCCGGCGCTCGCCGGCGGGAACATGGAAGGCAAGGAGGTTCGGTTCGGGCTGGCCGGGAGCGCTACGTTCGCGTCAGCGACCACCAGCACGTCGACGGGTTCGGTGGTGTCGGCGCACGACTCCTACACGGCGTTCGGCGGCGCGGTCCCGCTGGTCAACATCATGCTGTCCGAGGTCACGCCCGGCGGCGTGGGGGCGGGACTCTACGGCA
Source organism: uncultured Actinomycetes bacterium (assembly GCA_963777495.1). Taxonomy (GTDB): domain Bacteria; phylum Actinomycetota; class UBA4738; order UBA4738; family HRBIN12; genus JBBQVZ01. The sequence continues at coordinate 25,140 of CAVZQM010000006.1, forward strand.
TGCTGGTGCTGGCGCTGCTCTCGGTGTTCATCGCCGGGCTGATGGTCGGCCGCACGCCGGAATACCTCGGCAAGAAGGTCGAGCCACGGGAGATGAAGCTGATCTCGCTGTACATCCTCCTGGTGCCCGCCCTGATCCTAGGCCTGACGAGCGCCGCGCTGCTGATCCCGTCGGCGCGGGCCTCGATCCTCAACGGCGGACCCCACGGCCTGAGCGAGGTGCTCTACGCGTTCACGTCGGGCGCGAACAACAACGGCAGCGCGTTCGGTGGCCTCAACTCGAACACGACGTTCTTCAACACGTCGATCGGCATCGCGATGCTGCTGGGGCGCTACGCGCTGATCGTGTTCGCGCTCGCCCTGGCCGGGTCGCTCGGGAAGAAGAAGCACGTGCCCGCAGTCGCTCGGGACCTTCCCGACCGATTCCGTGCTCTTCGGCGGACTGCTGGTCGGCGTGATCCTCATCGTGACGGCGCTGACCTACTTCCCGGCGCTGTCGCTCGGACCGATCGTGGAAGGGCTGCTCACGTGAACCTGACGATGTTCCTGGCCGCGCTCCCGGATGCCGTTCGCAAGCTGCACCCGCGCACGATGGCGAAGAACCCCGTGATGTTCGTGGTCGAGGTGGGCGCGGTGCTCACCACGATCCTGTTCGCGCTCGATCCGTCGCTGTTCGCCGGGCAGATCACCGCTGTGGCTCTGGCTCACCGCGTTGTTCGCGAACATGGCCGAGGCGGTGGCCGAGGGCCGGGGGAAGGCGCAGGCGGCGGCGCTCCGTGCGGCCCGACAGGAGACGATGGCTCGCCGGCTCCTGCCCGACGGCTCCGAGGAGCTCGTGCCGGGAACGCGGCTGCTGCCGGGCGATCGGGTGGTGGTCGAGCCGAACGAGATCATCCCCGGCGACGGCGAGGTCGTCGAGGGCGTGGCCTCCGTCGACGAGTCCGCCATCACGGGCGAGTCCGCGCCGGTGATCCGCGAATCGGGCGGCGACCGGAGCGCCGTGACCGGTGGCACCAAGGTGCTGTCAGACCGCATCGTGGTCCAGATCACCTCGAAGCCCGGTGAGACGTTCATCGACCGGATGATCGCGCTGGTCGAGGGTGCGCAAGCGACAGAAGACGCCGAACGAGATCGCCCTCAACATCCTGCTCGCGAGCCTGACGATCATCTTCTTGCTGGCGACGGTCACGCTGCAGCCGCTCGCGATCTACTCGGGGGCCCGGCAGTCGATCGTGGTGCTGGTCGCGCTCCTCGTCTGCCTGATCCCGACCACGATCGGGGCGCTGTTGTCGGCGATCGGCATCGCCGGGATGGATCGGCTGGTGCAGCGGAACGTCCTCGCGATGTCCGGGCGGGCGGTCGAGGCGGCCGGCGACGTCAACACGCTCCTGCTCGACAAGACCGGGACGATCACCCTCGGGAACCGCCAGGCCGCCGAGTTCATCCCCGTTCCCGGGGTGACGGTGGAGGAGCTGGCCGACGCGGCCCAGCTCACGAGCCTGGCCGACGAGACGCCCGAGGGGCGTTCGATCGTGGTCTTGGCGAAGGAGCGGTACGGGCTTGCGCGGCCGCGACCTGGTCGGTGCGGAGTTCGTGGCGTTCACGGCGCAGACCCGGATGAGCGGACTGAACGTCGACGGACGCGAGCTGCGCAAGGGCGCGGCCGACTCCGTGCGCCGATGGGTCGAGGAACGTGGCGGCGTCCGTCTCGGAGGAGGTCGACACGATCGTCGCGGGGATCGCGGTCCAGGGCGGGACCCCGCTCACCGTGGCGGAGGATCGGCGGGTGCTGGGCGTGATCTACCTGAAGGACATCGTGAAGGAAGGGATGCGCCAGCGGTTCGACGAGCTCCGCAAGATGGGGATCAAGACCGTGATGATCACCGGCGACAACCCGCGCACGGCCGAGGCCATCGCGTCGGAGGCCGGCGTGGACGACTTCCTGGCCGAGGCGACGCCCGAGGACAAGATGGCGTTGATCCGCGAGGAGCAGGCGGGCGGCAAGCTGGTCGCGATGACCGGGGACGGCACGAACGACGCGCCGGCGCTGGCGCAGGCCGATGTCGGTGTGGCGATGAACACGGGCACGTCGGCCGCGAAGGAGGCCGGGAACATGGTCGACCTCGACTCCAACCCCACGAAGCTCATCGAGATCGTAGCGATCGGTAAGCAGCTCCTGATCACGCGCGGCGCGCTCACCACGTTCTCGATCGCGAACGACGTGGCGAAGTACTTCGCGATCATCCCGGCCATGTTCGTGAGCGTGTTCCCGGAGCTGCAGACGCTCAACGTCATGAGGCTGCACAGCTCGGAGTCGGCGATCCTGTCCGCGGTGATCTTCAACGCGGTGATCATCATCATGCTGATCCCGCTGGCGCTCCGCGGCGTGAAGTACCGGCCGCAGCCGGCTGCCTCCATGCTCCGCAGGAACCTCGCGATCTACGGGCTGGGCGGCGTGATCGCGCCGTTCATCGGGATCAAGCTCGTGGATCTGCTCGTCACTGGGTTGAGGTTGGGTTGATGCGCCGCCACCTGCTCGCCGGCCTCAGGATGCTGGTGGTCCTTACCGTGGTGCTCGGTGTGATCTACCCGCTCGCCGTCACCGGTATCTCCCAGGTCACGATGTCCAACCGCGCCAACGGGAGCCTCGTTCGGCTCGGATGGCACCGTGGTGGGCTCGGAGCTGCTGGCGCAGGCGTTCGAGGGAGACGAGTGGTTCCGGGCCCGGCCGGGGTCGTACGACCCGACGGCGAGCGGTCCCTCCAACTTGGGCCCGAACAACCCGAACCTGATCGACACGGTGACCAGTGCGGTCGATGCGGTACGCGTGCTGGAAGGCGTCGGAGCCGGGACCGAGGTCCCAGCGGACGCGGTCACGACCAGCGGGAGCAACCTCGACCCGGACATCACGCCCGCATATGCCAGGCTCCAGGCTCCCCGCGTCGCGGCGGCGCGGGGACTGGAGGTCCAAGCGGTGCTCGACCTCATCGATCGGCAGACCACCGGGCGGACCTTCGGGTTCCTCGGAGACCCCGGGTCAACGTGCTGCTCCTCAACCTCGCGTTGGAACGCCTAGCGTAGGGACGTGACGATGCGCGGCACGCTCCGGATCTACCTCGGCTACGCGGCCGGCGTCGGCAAGACCTTCGCCATGCTCGGCGAGGGGATGCGGCGTCGCGAGCGCGGCACCGACGTGGTCGTGGGGTTCGTCGAGACCCACGGCCGAGAGAAGACCCGCGAGCGATTGGGCGATCTCGAGGTGACGCCGCGCCTGACGATCGAGTACCGGGGATCGTGTTCGAGGAGATGGATGTCGACGCGATCCTGGCCAGGGCGCCCCAGATCGCGTTGATCGATGAGCTGGCCCACACGAACGTCCCGGGCTCGCGCAACGAGAAGCGATGGCAGGACGTCGAGGAGCTCCTCGAGGCGGGGATCGATGTCATCTCCACGGTGAACATCCAGCACTTGGAATCGTTGAACGACGTCGTGGAGCGCATCACCGGTGCGAAGCAGCGCGAGACGATCCCCGATGAGGTGGTTCGTGCATCGGACCAGGTGGAGCTCGTCGACATGACGCCGTTCGCTCTCCGTCGGCGCATGGCCCACGGCAACATCTATCCCGCGGAGAAGATCGACGCCGCCCTGGCGAATTACTTCCGCGAGGGGAACCTGGGCGCACTCCGCGAGTTGGCGTTGCTGTGGATGGCCGACCGGGTCGACGAGGCGCTGCAGGACTACATGCGGGACCACGGGATCGAGGGTCCGTGGGAGACGCGGGAACGGATCCTGGTCGGCGTCTCGGGCCGTGCGGAAGACGAACCGTTGATCCGCCGCGCCGCCCGCATCGCCACGCGCCGCGGTGGTGAGCTGCTCGCCGTCCACGTGATCCCGGAAGCCGGACCCGAGGACATCCCGGCCTTGGAGGCGACGCGCAGTCTCGTGGAGATGGTCGGCGGCGCGTTCCATGAGGTGGTCGGCCGCAGCATGCCCGAGGCGCTCCTCGACTTCGCTCGCGCAGAGAACGTCACGCAGGTGGTGCTCGGCGCCAGCAACCGGCCTCGCACGAGGCAGTTCCTGCGCCCATCGGTCATCAACGCGGTGATCCGCGATTCCGGTCCGATCGACGTTCACATCATCTCGATGTCGACAGCGGCGCCGCATGAGCCGCTGCGCGCGGAACGGGTCGAGGGGCTGTCCCCGCGCCGCCGCGCGTTCGGCGTCGCGTTCGGCGTCGTGACGCTGACGCTGCTCACGGTCGTGCTCACCGGGCTCCGTGATGTGGTGGGCCTGCCGAGCGTCCTGTTGATGTACCTCCTGTTGGTCGTCGGCGTCGCGGCGATCGGCGGGCTGTGGCCGGCGCTCGTCGCCGCGCTGGTCAGCTCCCTGCTCACGAACTACTTCTTCGTCCCCCCGATCCATACATGGACGATCGCGGAGCCCGAGCACCTCTTCGCGATCGCCGTGTTCGTCACGGTGGCCACGGTCGTGAGCAGCCTGGTCAACCGAGCCGCGCGTCTGCGGATCGAGGCACAGCGACAACGCGCGGAAGCGGAGGCGCTCGCCCGGCTCGCGGGCTGGCTGATCTCCGACGAGGATCCGCTCCCCAGCCTGGTCGAGCACGTTCGTGTGACGTTCGAACAAGAGGCCGTGTCCGTGATCCGCCGGACCGACGACGACGAGTGGGTCGTCGAGGCATCGGCGGGTCCCGACGCTCCGGCGACGCCGGACGACGGAACGGAATCGCTCGATCTCGGTGAGGATGCGGCGTTGGTGATCCGCGGGGCGCGACTCCCGGCCGACACGCGGCGTGTGTTGACGGCCTTCGTCGGGCAACTCGCCGTCGCCGTTCGGGCTCGCACGCTCGCGCGGGAGGCGGAGCACGCGGCCGACCTGGTTGAGGTGAACGACCTGCGCGCCGCGATCCTCGCGGCCGTGTCGCACGATCTCCGCACGCCGCTGGCGTCGGTCAAGGCCGCCGTCAGCAGCCTCCGGCAGGACGATGTGGCATGGAACGCCGCGGAGGTCGAGGAGTTCCTGGCCACGATCGAAGAGGAGACGGATCGCTTGAGCTCGCTCGTCGGCAACCTGCTCGATGCCAGTCGCATCCAGACCGGGAGCCTCCGGCTGGTGCGAAGTCGCGTCGGGCTCGACGAGGTCGTCCCGAAGGCGCTCGCCAGTCTGTCGGACCACGGACGGGACATCGACGTGGACGTGCCGGAGACGCTGCCACGGGTGGATGTCGACGCGGCGCTGCTGGAACGCGCGATCGCGAACATCGCGGCGAACGCTCGCATCCACGGCTCGACGCCGGGGACGATCCGCATCCTGGGTTCCGAGGCGGGCGGTCGTGTCGAGCTCCGGGTCGTCGACCGCGGTCCCGGGATCCCTCCCGACCAGCGCCAGCGCGTGTTCGAACCGTTCCAGCGGCTCGGTGATCACTCGGCCGGGGACGGCGTGGGCCTCGGCTTGGCGGTCGCGCGCGGTTTCGTCGAGGCGATGGGCGGCGAGGTCGAGGTCGAGGACACGCCGGGCGGCGGGCTCACGATGGTGCTGGCATTCAAGGCGGAAGCATGACGCGCGTTCTCGTCGTCGACGATGAGCCGCAGATCCTGCGCGGCCTGGGCACGAACCTGCGAGCGCGTGGGTACGACGTCGACACGGCGGCGGACGGTGAGCGGGCCTTGGAGCTGGCCGCCCGCCGCCATCCCGACGTGGTGATCCTGGACCTCGGCTTGCCGGGGATCGACGGCGTCGATGTGATCCGCGGACTGCGGGCGTGGACGTCGATCCCGATCATCGTGCTGTCCGCGCGCGACCAGGAGCAGGACAAGGTCCACGCACTCGACGCCGGGGCGGACGACTACGTCTCGAAGCCCTTCGGGATGGACGAGCTCCTGGCCAGGCTCCGGGCAGCCGAGCGACGGCTCCTGCCGGCGGGGGAGGAGGCATCGGTCGTCACCGACGACTTCCGGATCGACATCGCGGCGAAGCGCGTGACGATCGCCGACGCCGACATCCGTCTGACGCCCACGGAGTGGCACCTGGTGGAGATCCTGGTCAGGCATTCCGGCAAGCTGATCAGCCAGCGGCAACTGCTACAGGACGTGTGGGGTCCGCAGTACCTGGATGAGACGAACTACCTGCGGGTGTACATGGCGCAGATCCGGCGGAAGCTCGAGCCGGATCCCGCCCGGCCCCGCTACTTCATCACCGAGCCCGGCATGGGGTATCGGTTCGAGCCGAAGGAGCCGACATGAGATCGTCGAAGCGTTCCGTCGCGGGCTATGTGATGGCGACCGCCGGGACCGCGGCGCTGGCCGGGCTCCTGATCCCGTTCCGCGACGACATCACCCCGCTCAGCAACGGGTTCGTGTTCCTGGCGTTGGTCGTCGTGACGGTGGCGATCGGCGGACTGGTCCCCGGGATCGTGTCCTCGTTCACCTCGTTCCTGGTGTTCAACTTCTTCTTCATCCCCCCGTACGGGACGTTCGCGATCGGACGGGGGGACCACGTCGTGGTGCTCTTCGTCTATCTGGGGCTCTCGGTGCTGGTCTCCGTGCTGATGTCCCGGGCCACTGCGCGCGCGGAGGCGGCGGAGGCGCGGGAGCGAGAGCTGCGGACGCTGCAGGACCTCAGCCGGGCCCTCGTCGAGCAGGGGCCTGATCACGAGAGCTACACGGTGGTGGTTCGGCTGGCGGTCTCCCGGTTCGGGTTCCGGGATGGTGCCCTGTTCGTGCAGCCGAGAGGCGATGCCAGCGGTCTGGACGAGATGCTCGTCGTGAACGCGGCGCCGGGCTCGGTGCCGCTCACGGCCGAGGGATCCGGGATCGAGCGAGTCGCGCTCAACATCGGCAACCGCAACCTGGGTGTCTTGGTGCTTCGCGGCGGACCGGACCCGCTTCCCGCTTCCGAGCGTCGCGTCCTGCGGGCGTTCGCGGATCAGCTCGCCTTGGTCCTCGAACGCGATCGGATGCTGCGGGTGGCGACGGAGGTGTCGAGACCCTCGAGATGATCGAACGACGCGGCGCCGCTTACAACGAAGCTGCGCCGTCGATGCTGTCGTCGGTCGGCGGGATGTTCCCCGCCATCCTGTCGCCGACGATGGCGTTCCGCAGCGCCAACTCGGATGTCGGCGACGAGAGCGCGACGACCTCGTCGCCGGGGGAGAAGACGGTCTCCGGCTGCGGGATGACGACGTGGCCATCACGGAGGACCGCGACGACCGCCGAGTCGGGCGGTAGGCGGAGCTCGTAGAGAGGGCGTCCCACCGAGGGCGACGCATCCGGCAGCGTCATCTCCACGATCGAGATGCGCCCGCCCTCGAGGCGGATGAGCCGAACCAGGTCACCGACGGTCACGGCCTCCTCCACCATCGCGGTCAAGATGTGTGGGGGCGAGACGGCAGCGTCCACGCCCCACTGCTCGGTGAAGAGCCACTCGTTCTTGGGGTGGTTCACGCGGGCGAGCACGCGGGGAACCGCGAACTCCTGCTTGGCGAGTAGCGATGTGACCAGGTTGTCCTCGTCGTCGCCGGTCGCCGCGACCACGACCTCGGCCTTCGACAGCTCGGCCGCCTCGAGCACCCACGGTTCGCACGCGTCGCCGAGGATCACGTTCACCTTGGGCGCCCATTCCCGCGCTTTCTCGACGACGTCGGGGCTCTGGTCGATCAACGTCACCGCGTGACCACGATCCGCCAGGTCCGATGCGAGGTGACGGCCGACCGCTCCTCCGCCCGTGACGACGACGCGCATCAGTGCAGCCCTCCCGCCGACGGCGGCTCGAGCGCCGCGTCCAGCAGTTCCATGCCGTCCTTGGCCATGATCACGCCGAGGTAGTCGCCCTCTTGCAGCGTGGAGTCGTCCGTGGGGATGAACCCGCCGCCGCCGCGTGAGACCGCCGCCACCAGGAGCTGCCCCGCGACGTTGATCGATGTGGCCGACTTCCCCACGAGGTGCGCGGGGACCGGCACCCGGGCGCGGACCAGGTCGCCGCCCCCCAGGCTCTCGCGGAGCTCGCTCCGGTCGTGGAACAGCATCAGCTGGATCTGCTTCACGCCCCACTTGGTGGTGGCGACCGTGGGGATGTTCAGCCGCTCGTAGATGTCGGCCCGGCGCGGGTCGTAGATCCGGGCCACGACCTTCGGCACGTGGTAATGCTCGAGCGCGACCCTGGCGGAGACGATGTTCGAGTTGTCCCCGCTGGAGACGGCGACGAACGCATCGGCTTCCTTGATGCCCGCTTCTTCCAGGACGTCGCGATCGAATCCCAGCCCCACGATCGTCTTCGCGCTCGTTCCCGGGCGGGTACTTCACGAACGCGGCGGGTTCTTGTCGATCACCGCGACCTCGTGGTCGCCGTCGAGGAGTTGCAGGGCCAGTTCCGACCCCACACGCCCACATCCCATGACGATGACCTTCATGCCGGGGGAGCCTACTGGACGCCTACGGAGGGTGCCACGACGGGTTCCGCAGCGGCATGCGGCGCGAGATAGTAGGGGACGCGCGTCACGTCGACGTGCGGGTAGCGACCGAGCGCTCGCATGATCTTGCTGCCCGATCGGTCGTGGAGCAGGCGTTGGCTGAGCTTGGGGAAGTCCCTCCGAGCCAGGACCACCGTCACCTCGGTCCCGACAGCCGACCGGCTCACCACGTATTCCTCGAGCGCGCGCGCCACGTTGCGATCCCAGCATTCGATGACGTCGAGCGGGACGGGCATCCGGGCATCCATCCATCTCTTGACGAGGATCCCGGCGCGGTCCGGGTCAACCGCCGCGTGGACCGCCCACACTTCGGTGCACCCGAGCGTGAGCGGGTAGCGAACGGCCCGAAGGATGGCGCTATCCAGCTTGTCCACCAACACGATGGCGATGTGCTGTCCTCGAGGTGCCAGCCGTACGACCGGCTTCCCGTGCTCGTCGTGGGACAAGGGATGCACCCCGTCGGGGTGGTCACGCACGAGCGTCACGCGCACCCGCTCGTAGGGGAGCAACGCCTTGGTGAGCCGAGCGCCGGCTCTGGCTTCCGAGATCCGTTCGCGCGCCGACGTTTCATGCGAGACGGGGATCAGCACGTTCACGTCCCGGTCCTCCGGAAGTCCAGCGATGAATCCGGCCAGACGACTGCTGCCCTCGCCTCCGGCTCGAAGGATCTTCAGCGGGACGGCGCTCAACCCCGCGGCGCTCCAGGCGGTCTCGAGCTGGAGCGTCCGGAGCGGATCCTCCTCGATGTGGACGGCGCGAACATCGTCTGCGCGGATCGTCTTGGCGTACTGGAGCGCGTGGATGGTCTTCGAGTCGACCTGATCGACCAGCAGCACGATCGAGGGCCGCCGGAGGTCCTCCGTGCTGAACCGCTCGAGGTCGCGCTTGAGCTCATGCTGCTCCACGTCGTACTGCCGGGCCAGCCGGATCAATCCGTACACCATGATCGGCACCAGCACGATCACCACCCACGCTCCGTGGGTGAACTTGGTGATCCCGATCACCACGAGGACGACCCCGGTCGCCACGGCCCCGAGCCCGTTGATCAGCAGTCCGATCCGCCAGTGCGGCTCGCGGAGGCGGAGGTGCCGCTTGGCCATGCCCGCTTGGGACAGCGTGAACGACGTGAAGACGCCGATCGCGTAGAACGGGATCAAGCGCGTGACGTCGCCGCCGAACGCGATCACCAGGGCAGCAGCGGCCACGGAGAGCGCGATGATCCCGTTCGAGAACACCAGCCGGTGTCCGCGGGTCGTGAACTGCCGCGGGAGGAAGTCGTCGCCCGCTTGGAAGCTGGCCAGCCTGGGGAAATCGGCGAACGCGGTGTTCGCGGCGAGCACGAGCACCATGGTGGTGGCGATCTGCAGGATGTAGAAGAGCACGTGACCGAGCGTGCTGCTCCCGTACACCGCACGGCCGATCTCGGCGAGCACCGTCTGCTGTTGCGTTGGATCCGGGACGGCTTGGACCTGCTGCGCCAGGAACGAGATGCCCAGGAACATGATCCCGAGCAGGGCGCCCATCCACATCAAGGTGGTGCGCGCGTTCTTCCATTCCGGTGGGCGGAACGCCGGGACGCCGTTCGAGATAGCTTCGACGCCGGTCATGGCGGTGCTCCCGGAAGCCAAGGCGTGCAGGCCGAGGAACAGCCCGACGACCGCCAGCGGCTCGATCCCCTTGGCGGCGTTCTCGCTCGCCCATCCCGCCGCGAAGTCGCCGGTCGCGGCGTGCTGCAACGTTCCGGCCGCGAGCTTCGCGATCCCGATGACGATCAGCGAGCCGATCATGGTCAGGAACAGGAACGTCGGAGCCGCGAAGATGCGTCCCGACTCCTTCACCCCGCGCAGGTTGCCCACCGCGATCATGGCGATGAAGAAGATGCACAACGGTACGCGGAGCTGGTGCAGCGCGGGAACGGCAGCGATGATCGCCGAGACACCCGCCGATACCGAAACCGCCACCGTGAGCACGTAGTCCGTCAACAGCGCCACGCCGGCGACCTGCGCCGGGACCAAGCCGAAGTTGTCCTTCGTGACGATGTACGCACCGCCGGCGGACGGATACGCCTTGATCGTCTGGCGGTAGCTGAACATCAGGATCGCGAGCACGCCGACGATGACGAACGACAGCGGCATGATCAATGAGAACGCGGCCGTCGCGACGGCGCCGGCGATGAAGAGCGTCCGGAGCATCTCCTCGGTGGCATAGGAAACGGAGGACAGCGCGTCGGACGAGAAGATCGCGAGCGCGGTCGACTTCCCCAGCCGTTCGTGGATCAGCTGTGCGGTCGGGATGGCCGGCCCCAGGATGAGCCGCTTGAGCGAATAGGCGCCCGGATGCGGCAAGGGGTCGGGAGCGCGGTGTTCGGTCGGGGCGTTTGCCGGGTGTTCGTCACGGTGCAGCTCCTCGTTCGTCCGTTGGTCGTTCCATCACATGGTCGACGCCGTGCCGTGAGGGAGGCGTGAAGGTCGGCCCGGACACCGTGAAGATGTCGTGAAAGGGGATAGCGTTCAGCCATGAGCCTTCGCGACCTGTTCCATCCCGGCCGCCGGGCAACACCGCTTCAGGCAGCCACGATCGCCCTCACCCTGTCGGCCGTCTCGACGGGGATCGCCTTGCTGATCGACGCGCAGAGCGACGTGATCTGTGTGTCCCTGTATTTCCTCGCCGTGGTGTTGGCGTCGACCTCCGGAGGGATCCGCGCCGGCGTGATCGCCGCCATCCTCTGTTCCCTCGCATTCGCATCGTTCTTCACGTTCCCCGAGAACACCCTGAGGGTGGCGCGCATCCAGGATGTCGTGGCGGCTGTCGTGTTCTTGGTGGCGGGAACCGTCGTCGGGCTCGTGGTCGCGCGGATGATCGACGAACGCGAGCGCGCGTCCGAGCGAGAGCGGGACGCCCGACTCCTCGGCTACCTGGCTACCAAGCTCCTGTCGGGTGAGCCGATCGATCGCGTCCTCGACGACTTCGCCTCGGCGCTGATCGAACCGTTCGGTCTCCTCCGGTGTGAGGTTTCGGCGACGGCCGAAGACGGTGGTGCCACCCTTCGCGTGATCGGCACCGAGGATGACCCCGGCGGGCCGTCGCAGACGCTGGCGATCTCGATCGGGAACACGTCGTTCGGCTCACTGACCGCCGTGCGCCCTATCGACGGGAAGCCGTTCACCTCCGACGATCGGCAGCTCCTGGAGGCCGCGGCGACACAGGCCGCGTTCGCCCTCGAACGGGCGCGATCCGAAGGGCTGGTTCGAAGAGCGGAATTGGACTCCGAGACCAGCCGGCTGCGAGCGGCGCTCTTCTCCAGCGTGACGCACGACCTCCGGACGCCGCTCGCGTCGATCAAAGCCGGGGTCACGAGCCTGCTCTCCGACGAGGTGACGTACGGGGCCGCCCAGCAGCGAGAGCTCCTGACCACCGTGCTGGAAGAGACCGATCGTATGAACCGGCTCGTCGGCAACCTGATGGACCTCTCGCGCATCCGCGCGGGAGCGTTGGTGCTCGCACGCGAAGAGGCAGCGATCGACGAGATCGTCGACGCGGTCGTTGCGAGGATGCGACCTCGATTCCAGGGGATCGATGTCCGGCTGAACGTCCGGCCGGACCTCCCCGACGTGTTCGTCGATCCCGTGCAGATCGACCAGGTGCTCACCAACCTGTTGGAGAACGCGGCGGCGCACTCTCCGGCGGGCGGCGAGGTGCAGATCGCGGCCTCTGCGTACCACGACTCGATCCAGATCCGGGTGGCCGACCAGGGTGCCGGGATCCCGGAGGCCGAGCGCGAGCGGGTATTCGAGGCCTTCTATCGCGGGGACACGGCACCGGAGCGAGCCGGGAGCGGACTCGGGCTCGCGATCGCCCAGGCGATCGTCGTGGCGCACGGCGGGCGCATCTGGATCGAAGGGGCTCCCGGCGGCGGGACCGCCGTGGTGTTCGAACTCCCGGTGAAGGTGGGGCGATGCGTGAAGGTCCTCGTGGTCGACGACGAGCCGCAGATCCGTCGCGCGCTCCGCACCAGTCTCGAGGCGCACGGCGTATGAGGTCACGGCGGTCGGAACGGGCGAGGAGGCGGTCGTCGCTGCGGCGGAGGTGACGCCCGACCTGATGCTGCTCGACCTCGGCCTTCCCGACCTGGACGGCGTCCAGGTGATCGAGCGGATCCGCGCTTTCAGTGCGGTGCCGATCATCGTCGTGTCCGTGCGCGAGGGACAACAGGAGAAGGTGGCGGCGCTCGATGCGGGGGCGGATGACTTCGTGACCAAACCATTCGGGATGGAAGAGCTGCTCGCTCGTTCTCGCGCGGCCTTGCGGCGGCGCGGGCCGGGGACCCCGGTCCATCGGTCGTGCGCGTTCGGCGACCTGACCGTCGATCGGGCACGGCGGCTCGTCACCGCTCGGGCGAGCACCGTGCACCTCGACGCCGACGGAGTACGGATTGCTCGAGGCGCTCGTGACGGACCCCGGGAAGCTCCTGACGCACGGATGGTTACTTCGGCAAGGTCTGGGGCCGGGGGTACGGGACGGAGACCACGTACCTTCGGACGTACATCCGCGCGTTCCGAGGAAGCTCGGAGACGACGCGTCAGCGCCCAGGCTGATCACGACCGAGCCCGGGTGTCGGCTACCGATGGGTGGCCGAGCCGACCGGGTAGCATCCGCCGATGGACCGCACCACGTCGAAGGGGCCGATCAGCGAGGTCGTGAAGCGGCTGTTCCTCGGGCGGGCGGTTCCGAGCGAGGGCCTGGAGCACACCCTCCTTCCGAAGGTCCTTGCACTGCCGGTGTTCTCGTCCGACGCGCTCTCCTCGGTGGCCTACGCCACCGAGGAGATCCTGCGGGTGCTGCTCATCGCGAGCGTCATCGGGACCCGGTACGCGATGCCCATCGCCCTCGCGATCGCGGTGCTGCTGGTGATCGTCGTGTCCTCCTACCGCCAGACCGTGCGGGCGTACCCGAACGGCGGCGGTTCCTACATCGTGAGCAGGGAGAACCTGGGCACGTTCCCCGGGCTGGTGGCAGCCGCCGCGTTGCTCACGGACTACGTGCTGACGGTCGCGGTGTCCGTGGTCGCCGGCGTGTTCGCGCTGATCTCGGCGCTCCCGAGCCTGGCGCCGATCAAGGTGGAGCTCGCGGTCGGGTTCGTCGTCCTGATCACGCTGACGAACCTGCGAGGCGTGCGCGAGTCGGGGACGCTCTTCGCCGTTCCGACGTACGCGTTCATCGTGTCGATCTTCACGCTCCTGATCGTCGGGCTCGCCAAGTGCGTGATCGGCGGCTGTCCGGTCGTGGTGGAGCACTGGAGCCGGCCCACGAGCTCGCGAAGGTGGCCGCGCCGGTCACGCTGTTCGTGATCCTGCACGCGTTCTCATCCGGCGCCACGGCGCTCACCGGGGTCGAGGCGATCTCCGACGGGGTGCCCGCGTTCCGTCACCCCCGGGCGAAGAACGCCGCGGAGACGCTCGCGATCATGGGAGCCATCTCGGTGACGATGTTCCTGGGCATCTCGTTCCTGGCGACGCACATCCAGGGGATCACGGTCAGCGAGGAAGGGTCGGTGGTCGGGCAGATCGCCCATGCGGTGTTCGGTGGCGGTCCCGTCTTCTACATCGTGCAGTTCTTCACGAGCGCGATCTTGATCCTGGCGGCGAACACCGCGTATCAGGACTTCCCGCGGCTGTCGTCGATCCTGGCGCGCGACCGGTTCATGCCTCGGCAGTTCGCGAACCGGGGAGACCGCCTCGTCTTCTCCAACGGCGTCATCGTCCTGGGCTCCCTCGCGAGCCTGTTGATCGTGGTCTTCGAGGCCGACCTCAACCGGTTGATCCAGCTCTACGTCATCGGCGTGTTCACGGCGTTCACGCTGTCGCAGACGGGGATGATCCGCCATTGGCTGAAGGAGAAGCGGAAGGGGGCGGAGGCGCCCAAGGAGTGGAAACGCTCCATCGTCATCAACACCGTCGGCGCGGTGGCCACGTTCGTCGTGCTCGTGATCGTCTCGCTGACCAAGTTCCTCGAAGGCGCATGGATCGTGTTCGTCGCGATCCCGATCATCATCTTCGCGTTCCTCTCCGTCCACCGTCACTACACGGCGGTCATGGCCCAGCTCCGGCGGGGAACCGTCCGTCCCGGGGAGCTCGGCGCGAACCACGTGGTGCTGCTCGTGCGCGAGCTGGACCCGTCGACCGCGGAGGCGCTCGGGTACCTGCGTTCGTTCCGTCCGGTCGACGTCCATGCCGTCTATCCCGTCGCCGAAGGCGGCGCCGTGCCGCCCGAGCTGCAGGATCGCTGGCGCGTGTTCGCTGGAGGCGGACCGGATCTCGAGCCGCTCGCCTGTCGCGGCGACGACCTGCTCGGCGCGATGCGGCGGTACCTGAAGACGATCGACCGCGAACCCGCCGACTTCATCAGCGTGATCGTGCCCGAGCAGATCTCGCAGGGGTTGGTCGGCTACCTCCTGCGGAACCGGAAGCTGATCCAGCTCAAGGCGGGACTCCTCCGGGAGCCCAACGTCGTGGTCACCGACGTCCCGGTGGTGGTCGAGGACGGCGCCCCGTCCGGAGTGGACGCGCGTCCGTTGATCCCGCAGCGCACGGTGACCCTGGTGTTCGTCTCCAACGTGAACGACGCGACGATCCGCGCCGTGAACTACGCGCGGTCGATCGGCGCCGCGGAGACGCGCGCGATCTACTTCGAGCTCGATCCGGAAGCCGTCAACGCGAACCGGCTCGAGCAGGAGTGGTTCGATTCGCGGATGGGGATCCCGCTGGACATCGTCGAGGCACCGTTCCGCGACCTGACGGGCCCGATGGTCGACGAGGTTCGCCGGTTCACGGTCCGGTCGGACACGGTCGTCAACGTGGTGATCCCCGAGTTCGTGATCAACAAGTGGCGGCACCTGATCCTGCACAACATGAGCGCGCTCTTCATCAAACGGCTCTTCCTGTTCGAGGAGCGAGCGGCGCTGACGAGCGTGCCGTTCCCGCTCGAGGATCCGCGCGCGGCCCGCGCCGCGAAGGCCGCGGCGTCGGAGGGATCCTGACGTGGACCGGGACACCGCCGTCGCGTTCTGTCGTGAGAAGTGCCTGAAGGAGACCACGGTCCGCCATCTCATCTCCGTGGAGGGCGTGATGCGCTCGCTCGCCGGACGGTTCGACGAGGACGTCGATCTCTGGGGGCTCACGGGGCTCTTCCACGACCTCGATCAGGACCACACCGGCGACGAGGGGCTCGGGCACGCCGAGCTGGCCGCCTCGTGGCTGCGCGAGGAAGGTGTGGACGAGCGCATCGTGAACGGCGTGCTCGCCCACGCGTACGAGCGGTACCGGACGGACCGCATGTCGCAGGCCGTCGTCCACGCCGACGCCGTGGCCGGCCTGCTCGTCGCCTCCGCCCTGGTCCGTCCCGAACGGGCCCAGGGCATGAAGGTCTCGTCCGTGAAGAAGAAGCTGAAGGAGAAGGCGTTCGCACCGGGCGTGAACCGCGAAGAGATCACCGACGTCGAGGCCTCGATCGGCCTGCCGCTCGACGAGTTCTTGTCGGTGGCGATCGCCGGCCTGCAGTCGGTCGCGCCGGAGATCGGCCTGGTGCCTCCCGTGGGCTCGTCCGAGCCCGACTAGTCTCGGTCAGACGACCTCCGCCTGTGGCACCCCCGGATCGCCCCGTCGTTCGCGCACGAGCACCGACGAGAGCTCCGCGCCGTAGAGGAAGATCCACATCGCCACGCGGATGATCACGAGCAGGCCGAAGATCCCGCCGATCGTCCCGTAGACCGACGACCAGTGCGCGACGGTGAGCCCGACGATCGCGCCGCCGACGATCTTCAGGACGCCGAAGCCGATCATCATCAGGATCGCTCCCGGGAGGTGATCGCGCCAGCGGAGGGTTCGGCTCGGCGTGAGCAACTTGTAGAGGAGCAGGAAGTAGCCGAACTCGATCAGCGCCAGGAGCGCGCGCACGACGAACCACGCCGGGATGGCGATCAGGCCGTCGAGGTCGAAGCTCTGCACCACGGCGCCCACGATCAGGCCGCCGATCACCACGGCGCCGAGCACGACCGTGATCATCACGGCCCGGAACCGGTTCACCACGTTGCGGCGCTTGACGCCGAAGACGGTCGAGAGTGCCCGCTCCGCGCGACTCGACAGCACCGACGCCGCCCAGAGGGCTCCGATCAACCCGACCACGCCGATGTCGGCCCGGGAACGCAGCTGATCGGCGAGCGTCGTCCAGGCCCGTTTCCGAGAGCCCGGGGATGTCGTCGATGAACACCTGGAACCACTCGGTCTCCCCCACGCTCGAGATCACGGTGCCGGCGAGCGAGAAGCCGACCAGGAAGAGCGGGAGGAGCGAGAGGAACGTGGCGTAGGTGAGCGCGGCAGCCTGCGTGCTCACGTCGTCGGCCAAGCTCTTGACATGCACCTCGACCGCCACCTGCACGGCCCGGACGATGCGGGTCTGGACACGGGGGGTGAAGCGGCCGAGCTGCACGGAGACCCACTGGATCAGCCGCAGGGCCCAGGTTTCCCCGAAGTCCCGGAGCCATCGGACCACGCGCTGTACTAGCGTTCCCATCGGAAACCAAGCTTCGCACGACGTCGAGGGGGCAGGGTGAACATCAGACCGGCGACGCAGGACGACGTCGAGTTCCTGCAGAGGATGCTGTACGAGGCCGCGCGGTGGAACCCGGACTGGCCACGGGAGCCGATGGAAGAGGTCCTGGCCGAGCCGATGCTCAGCCGGTTCCACGAAGGCTGGGGCCGTCCGGGCGATGCCGGGGTGATCGCGGAACTGGACGGCGTGCCCGTCGGCGCGGCGTGGTACCGGCTCTTCCCGGTGGATGCGCCCGGCTACGGGTTCGTGGACGAAAAGATCCCCGAGCTCGGCCTGGCCGTCGAACCGCTCCACCGCCGCAAGGGCATCGGCGGCACGTTGCTGCGCGCGCTCATGGTGCAGGCACGTGAGGAAGGGTTCCAGGCGCTGTCCCTGTCCGTCGCGGTGCACAACCGCTCGAGGATGATGTATCAGCGCGTGGGATTCGAGCGGGTCGACGAAGACGAGGGCGGCTCGTGGATCATGGTCGTGAACCTCTGACCGAGGGCCGCCGGACGAACCCCGTCTACGGTTCGGCCCGTTCGGCGTCGCGCGCGCGGTCCAAGGCCGCGTACTCCTCTCGCACGTGACGCCACCTCCGGGTGATCCACCAGATGCCCACTGCCGCGATGACCACGGCGATCGCCCATGCGATCGGGCTGATCACTTCCTCAGCCGCGGTCCAGTTGTCGCCCAGCACGAAGCCGATCCAGGCCAGGGCGAACGTCCACGGCAGGCAGCCGAGGACCGTGTAGATGGTGAACTTCACGAAGTTCATGCGTGCCACGCCGGCCGGCACGCTGATGAACGTGCGGATCACGGGGAGCAGGCGGGAGAAGAACACGGCCGCGTCACCGTGTCGCTCGAACCAGTCGTGCGCCTTGTCGATCTCGTGCGGGCGGATCAGGAGGTATCGGCCGAAGCGATCGAGCAGTGGCCGGCCCCCCCACGCGCCGGCGCCGTACGCGATCCAGGAGCCGACGAGGTTGCCCAACGTCCCCATCATGCCGACCCAGAACAGGCTGAGCTCGTGTCCCTCACCCACGAAGCCGGTGCTCGCGAGCGCTCCCCCGAACAGCATCGTGACCTCGGAGGGGATCGGGATGCACGCGGATTCCAGCAGCATCAGGATGAAGATCGCCAGGTAGCCGTACTGGACGATCTCTTCCGTGATGAAGTCGGTGAAGAGGGCGAGCATGGTTGCTCCATCGGTCTCGGGGAGGTCCGAGCGTAGCAGCGGGGCCGGGAATATCGGCCGGACGACCGGTGTTCTGGGCGGTGGTCGCTCGCCACCCTCCGAGCCCTGCGCTCCCCGTCGCCGGCGGCCGCGGTGGTACCTTCGCCGCCAAGGGGATGTCGTTGACACCCTTTCCCCCAGCCCAGTAAAGGTTCGTTGCGTATGCCGAAAACCCTGGTCGTCGTCGAGTCGCCAGCCAAGGCGAAGACGATCGAGAAGTACCTGGGCGGTGACTACACCGTCCGTGCCTCCTATGGACATATCCGGGATCTGCCGAAGAGTCAGCTCGGCGTGGACGTCGAGCACGACTTCGAGCCCGACTACATGGTCCCCGAGGAGTCCGAGCGCCACGTCCGCGAGCTGAAGTCGGCCCACAAGAAGGTCGACGACCTGGTCCTGGCGACTGACTACGACCGCGAGGGCGAGGCGATCGCGTTCCACGTCGCGACCATCCTGGGGGTCTCGCCCGACGTCGCGAAGCGTGTGACGTTCACCGAGATCACGAAGGACGCCATCCTGGAGGCGTTCCGCGAGCCGCGCGAGATCGACATGAAGCTCGTCGACGCGCAGCAGGCCCGGCGCGTCCTCGACCGTCTGGTCGGCTACCGCATCTCGCCGCTCCTCTGGAAGCGGGTCCGTCCGGGCCTGTCGGCAGGGCGCGTGCAGTCCGTGGCGGTCCGACTCATCGTGGAGCGCGAACGCGAGATCCTGGCGTTCAACCCGATCGAGTACTGGAGCGTCGACGTCAGGCTCACGCCCGACGGTGACCCGCAGCCGTTCCTGGCTCGCCTGGTCGAGGTGCCGGAAGGCAAGCTCGCCGCCTCACCCGACAAGAAGGGCGTGCACCTGGGCGCTGAGCCCGACGCCGCCGAGCACGTCGAACGCCTGAACCGCGCCGGCTATCGCGTGACGAACGTGGAGCGCAAGGAGCGCAAGCGTTCGCCGGCTCCGCCGTTCACCACCTCGACCCTGCAGCAGGAAGCCGCACGGAAGCTCGGGTTCTCGGCGCGCAAGACCATGACGCTCGCACAGCGCCTGTACGAGGGCGTGGACCTCCCCGGTGAGGGCACCGTCGGCCTCATCACGTACATGCGGACCGACTCACTGAACATCGCCGATACCGCACTCCGCGAGATCGCCGAGTTGGTGAAGAGCACGTACGGCCAGGCCTACGCGCTCGACGAGCCGCGCCGGTACAAGACCAAGTCCCGGAGCGCGCAAGAGGCGCACGAGGCGGTTCGACCGACCTCTGTGCTCCGCACGCCTGAGCTGATGAGTCGCATCCTGGAATCCGACCAGGTGCGGCTGTACCGCCTGATCTGGCAGCGCACGGTCGCGACCCAGGTCGCGGACGCCCGTTTCAACCAGGTCGGGATCGACATCGAGGCGCTGGCGCAGGATCCGGCGCGGCGACGTCCGCTACGGGCTGCGCGCCACCGGTCAGACGCTGGTGTTCGACGGGTTCATCCGCATCTACAAGGAGGGACGCGACGACGCCGCCGACCCCGACGCCGAGTCCACGCTGCCGGAGCTCACGGCGGAGCAGGCCCTGCGCATGCTCGAGGTCCTTCCGGAGCAGCACTTCACGCAGCCGCCGCCGCGGTTCTCCGAGGCGTCGCTCGTGAAGACGCTGGAGGAGCTCGGGATCGGCCGTCCCTCCACGTACGCGTCGATCATCTCGACGATCCAGGATCGTGGATACGTGCGCCTAGAGGAGAAGCGGTTCTACCCCGAGGACGTCGGCATGGTCGTGACCGACAAGCTGATCGAGCACTTCCCCGACGTCGTCGACGTCAACTTCACCGCGCACATGGAGGACGAGCTCGACCACATCGCCGAGGGCGGGATCGATTGGACCCAGGTGCTCCACGAGTTCAACGGGCCGTTCGAGCGAGCACTCGAGAAGGCCGAGCACTCGTTCGAGCGCTACGAGGAGGAGCTCGACGAACGCTGTCCGCTCTGTCCCAAGGAGGGGCGCGAGCCGGGCAAGCTGCAGGTCAAGCTCGGCCGGTTCGGCAAGTTCATCGGTTGTCCGAACTACCCGGAGTGCCGCTACATCCGCAACATGGACGGGAGCGAGCGTCCCGAGCCGGTGCTGCTGGACGAGACGTGCCCCGAGTGCGGCGTCCACAAGCTGCAGGAGCGGGTGGGCCGCTTCGGTCCGTTCGTCGGCTGCAGCGGCTACCCGGAGTGCCGCTACATCCGCAAGGACCCGCCGGTCACGACCGGCGTCACGTGTCCCGAATGCACACAGGGTGAGATCGTCGAACGCAAGAACCGGTTCGGCGCGCCGTTCTATAGCTGCGACCGCTATCCGGAGTGCACGTTCGCCGTGAGCAACCCGCCGATCAAGGATCACCCGTGTCCGCAGTGCGGTTCGCTGCTGCTGCAGCGCCCGAAGAGCGTCAAGTGCTGGAACTGTGGCGCCGAGCTCGACCTGGACTTCCAGGTCACGAAGGAAGGCGACGTCGAGGCCGAGGCCGCGGTGCGAGCCGCCAAGGCGGCCGCTCGCGAGGCGCGGGCCAAGGCGAAGAAGAAGCCGGCACCCAAGAAGGCGGCGGCCAAGCGGAAGGCCGCGGCCAAGCGCAAACCCGCCAAGCGCAAGCCCGCTGCCAAGAAGGCGCCGGCCGCCGCCGCGGCAACGCTCGCCGCCGTCCCCGACGCGCCCGAGGCCTAGCGGGTCGTGTCCAGCCTCGCCGACGAGGTCGCCGCGCTCCGCGGTACCAAGTCGGCGACGCTCAAGGACCTCCTGACGCACACCGGGTTCTCCCGTCTGCTGGCGGCGATGACGGTGTCGTCACTCGGTGACTGGGTCGGGTTCGTCGCGGTGACGTCGCTGGTCGCTCGTCTCTCCGGGAGCACCGCGGCCGCCGGTCTCGCGGTCGGCGGCGTGATGACCGCGCGCATGTTGCCGGCCATCCTGTTCGGACCGCTCGCGGGGGTGTTCGTCGACCGGTTCGACCGCAAGCAGCTCATGATCGTGGCCGACATCTCGCGCGGCGCGCTCTACGCGGCCATGGCGTTCGTCGGCGAGCTGTGGCTGATCTTCCTGCTGTCGTTCGTGATCGAGTGCTTCTCGTTGCTGTGGACGCCCGCCCGCGACGCCTCGATGCCGAACCTGGTGCCGCGGCGTCAACTCGCCAACGCGAACTCGATCGGCCTGGTGAGCACGTACGGCACGCTCCCGCTGGGTGCAGCGGTCTTCGCGCTGCTGGCCGCGTTCAGCTCGCTGGTGGGCTTCGCCAAGCCGGAGACGTTCGCGCTCCTGCTCGACGGGGCGACGTTCGCGTTCTCGGCGCTGATGGTGAGCGGGGTGCCCATCCGGACCCCGGCGGGCCGCTCGATGGGCAGGTTCGATCTCTCGCGTGTCTGGCGCGACGTGCGCGACGGGGTGAGGTTCCTGCGCGAGGACTCCGTCGCCTCCGCGATGACAGGGGGCATCTGCATCGCGTTCGCGGCCGTTGGCGCCGTCCTCGCGATCGGGCCGATCTTCGTGAACAAGACGCTCGCGGACGGCGGCTCCGCCGGCTGGGGGATCGTCGTCGTGGCCTTCGGCGTGGGGATGGCGATCGGCATGGCCGGGACGAACGAGGTCGCGAAGTTCGTCGAACGCGACCTGACGTTCGTGTGGTCCTTGGTCGCCGCCGCTGCCACGCTCTTCCTGCTCGCGGCGATGCCGACGCTCGGGCTGGCCGCGTTCGTCACCGTGTGGCTCGGCCTGTTCTGCGGGCTGGCCTGGGTGAGCGGCTACACGCTGCTCCAGGAGAACGTCGAGGACGAGTTCCGGGGTCGAACGTTCGGTTCGCTCACCGTTCTCTCGCGGTTGGGTCTCTTCCTGTCGCTCACCGTCTTCCCTATCCTGTCGAGCGTCTATGGCGACTATCAGTTCGACGTCGGCGGCCATCGGATCGACCTGTCGGGGACCCGGCTCGCGCTCTGGACCGCCGGACTGCTGGCGCTGGCGGCAGGGCTCAACACCCGCCGGCTGTTGCGGCGTCACCGGCTCTCCCGTCCACAACCCCTCACGCTCGTGCCGAAGCTGAAGCGACCGCCCGCCACCGGGCTCTTCATCGCGCTCGAAGGCGTCGAGGGAGCGGGGAAGGGCACGCAGATCCGGCTGGCGGAGGAGTACATCCGGTCGCTCGGCATGGACGTGCTGGTCACGCGCGAGCCCGGGGGCACCGAGCTCGGCGAGCAGATCCGGCAGGTCCTGCTGGACCCCAAGACCGGCAAGCTCGACGCGCGCGCCGAGGCGCTCTTGTTCGCCGCCAGCCGCGCCCAGACCGTCACGTCGGTCATCCGACCCGCGCTCGCCGACGGGAAGATCGTGCTGTCCGACCGCTACGTCGACTCGTCGCTCGCGTATCAGGGCTGGGCTCGCGGGCTGGGAGAGCAGGACGTGCTGACGCTCAACGTGTGGGCGACGCAGGGCCTGTTCCCGGACCTGGTGATCTTGTTGCACGTGGAGCCCGAGCTGGGTCTGCTGCGGTCGACCGAAGCGCCCGACCGGATGGAGATGGAGGGCCAGGACTTCCACGCGAAGGTTGCCGATGCGTACCTGAAGATCGCGGAGGAGCACCCCGAGCGCTTCGTGGTGGTCGACGCGGACAAGCCTCCAGCGGAGGTCTTCGTGAGCGTCAGGGAAGCGCTGCAACGGGTGTTGAAGGATCGCGACGAGGACGCCCCGATACCGGGGGACGGCACGGTCGGCCCGGCCGGGTAGCATCGCGACGTGAGCGTCGTCCTCGATCGCGTGCCCGGCCAAGACGCCGCGATGGCGTTCCTCAGCGGAGCCGCCGAGCGGCCGCACCACGCCTACGTCTTCGCCGGCCCCGAGGGGTCGGGCAAGTCGATCGCGGCACGAGCGTTCGTCGCCGCGCTCCTGTGTGCCGACGGCGGCTGCGGCACGTGCCGCGCGTGCCGACTGGCGCTCGAGGATCACCACCCGAACGTCTTCCTGGTCGAGCCCGAAGGTCGCGACATCCACGTCGACACGATCCGCGAGGAGGTCTGGACGCCCGCTTACCGAACCGCGCCCGAGCCTGGCCGCAAGGTGTTCATGATCCGCGAGGCCGATCGGCTGTCACCGGCCGCGGCGGACACCTTGCTCAAGGTGCTCGAGGAGCCGCCGGCCGACTCCGTACTCCTGCTCATGTCGGCTCGCGCGCACGAGCTGCCGGACACGGTGCTGTCCCGGTGCCACGTCATCACGTTCACGGCGTTGTCCGAGGCGTTCGTCGTGGACGTGCTCACCGGCGAGGGGGTCGAGGAGACGCGCGCGCGTCTCGCGGCGCGTCTGGCCGGCGGGAACCTGGGTCGCGCGCGCCGGTTGGCCACCGCGGCCGACGGGCTGCGGTTCCGTGAGGCCGCGGAGCGGGCCGTGTCGCTCGCGGCCGAAGGCCCCACGGGGGCGCTCGTGGCTGCCGACGTCGTGCTCGCCGCCGCGGCCGAGTACAAGAAGGGACTCAAGGCCGAGCTCGAGACGGCCCTCACGCCGTTCCTGGACGAACGTGGGCGTCCGGAGGACGCGTATCGAGGGGCGATCAAACGCATCGAGACCCGGTTCCATCGCCGCGAGCGCCGCGCGGAGCGCGACTACATCGACTGGGAGCTGCTGGCGGTCTCGTCGCTCCTGCGCGATCGGATCGCCGGCGCCATCGGCGGCGGCCCGGACCTCTTCATGAACCCCGACCTGGTGCCGGACGACCGGTTGAGCGTCGTCCGCGCCGCACGCGGGCTCGCCGGGATCGAGGAAGCCCGTGCGGACCTGGCCGAGGACCTCAACCTGAATCCGCGCATGCTGTTGGAACGCGCGTTCCTGCGGCTCGCCGAGCTCGCCGCCTAGCGCGAGTCCCGCAACTCGCCGATAGGGAAAGTGGTGCTGGCACTACTGTCGTTCGCCCAAGACGGGTGGGACGCTTCTCCTGGAGACCGATGCCATGACCGTTCGCGTGTTGATCGTCGATGACCAGGAGCCGTTCCGGATGGCCGCCCGCATGGTGGTGGAGGCCACGGACGGCTTCGACGTCGTGGGCGAGGCCGAGTCGGGCGAGGACTCGGTGGCGATGGCGGCCGACCTCGCACCGGACCTGGTGCTGATGGACGTGAACCTTCCCGGCATCAACGGCTTGGACGCGACGCGGCAGATCCTGGCCGCGGAGCCGGGGTCGGGCGCGGTGGTCGTCCTGCTGCTGTCCACGTACGAGGAGGACGAGTACGCGCCCCGTGCGGCGGAGTGCGGTGCCGCCGCCTACATCCCCAAGGCGGTCTTCGGCCCGGATCGACTGGAAGCTGCCTGGGCCGCCGCGACCGGCGCCGCCTGAACGGCGGCGCCGGCCCGACGATCGTGCGCTATGACCCGCGAACCGTCAGTTCGCTGGCGTCCATGTACGACGGGTTCCCGCGATTCGTCAGGAGCACGAGCTTCACGAACCGGACCCCGCGCTTGCCTCCCGTGGGGATCAACGTGTTGAGTCGTCCCGTCTTGAGCTTCCCGCCCGCATAGGCGAGCACCCACGCGCCGCCGGCCTTCTTGGTGTAGATCTTGAAGGTCCTCGTGGCCGCGTCGGGTCCGTCGCCGCAGGTGTTGCCGGGATCGAAGCCGAAGCTCGTCACGTCGACGCTCTGCGGCAGCTTCACGACCACCGACCGCGGACCCGGCGAGTCCGATCCCCACCCGGTCCCGAGCGACAGGTCGAAGGCCCCCGAGGGTCCGCAGCCGAAGTCGCTGTAGTCCGGCGGGGAGGCCTTCACGAGCGTGGCGCCGCCCTCCAATGCCGCCCAGTCGCGGGTGATCTCGCGATCGACCGTCTCGGCGCCGTCGACCTTGAAGTTCGAGATGGTCGCCTGCTCGTAGCCGGTCTGGTCCACGACGAACTTGCCGTACGTGTGGAACGGCACGTCGTCGATCGAGAACGTCCCGGCCGCGTCCGTCACGTCGCCCAGGTCGCTGCCGAGCCCGGACATGTGGCCCGCGACGCCCACGTGGACACCCTCGAGCGGCTCGCCCGACACCGAGTCCGTGATGGTCCCGGAGACGCTGCCGCACGGGTCGACGGCGCAGTCCGGCGGGATCTCGAAGTCCGCCACCGGGTTGACGTCGCTGCCGTCGGCCGCCGCGGCGTAGTAGCCCATGCCGCGTTCGGCGAACGTCGTCCAGAGCTGGCTCTGGTGCGCGCCGGCGAAGACGACCTCGTCGGCCTGCAGGATCGCGTTGCGCATGTCGAGGAACGACGGCTCGGGCGGGGAGAGCTCCATGCCGCGCGTCACGAGGGACTCCATGACCGCCGATCCGAGCTCCTCGCGGAGCTGCCACAGGGTCTGCAGCCAGATCTCGCCGTCGGTGTGCACCTGCGGCTGGCCGATGATCTCGGCGAAGTCGGCGTAGGTGTAGCCGCCCGGTCCGGTGCCGATCCCGTCGACGGGGCAGTTCTCCGCGGCCACACCCACCGGGCAGTCGATCGCGGAGGTCCGGAACGACACCTCGTCGCCGCCGGAATACCGGAACACGATCGCGTCACCGTTGGCCGGCGTGTCGATGAACCAACCCCGGTTGTCGGTGAAGTCGGCCGCGTACCAGTCGCCCCAGCCCTCGCCCATCGATCCCGATTGCTGGGCGTTCAGGGCGGGGATGCCGTCCGGGCGTCGTGACCAGCCGGTTGGTCAGTCCGTGGGCGAACTCGTGATAGACCGTCTCGGCCTCGTTGCCGGAGTCGCCGCTCGGGATGCCGGGACCCCACGGGGCCTTCCGCTGCAGGTACATCTGCATGATGCCCGGCTCGCCGTCGGGCGGGGTCGAGAAGTTCGCGTTGTTGACGTGGCCACCGTCGGGGAACCCGTTGGCGGTGTTCGCGCCATCGAGGAGGTGACCCTGGACGGCGTCCCCTCCGAGCCCTTGCCCCGATCCATTCGTCACCTGGAAGTTGCCCGCCGCTTCGGTGAATCCGATCGGCGCGGCGAGCGCGTGATCGTGGAACGTGTTCAGGAAGTAGAAGAACTGGACACCGAACCAGTTCCGGTTGCGCTTCCAGTCGTTCGCGACGGTCTTGTCCCACGTGCAGAAGAAGTGCGTCGAGCAGTTCTGCGACGCGGTCGTCGTGTCGTACTCCGGCGTGTAGGACCAGTCCGTGCCGGTGACGGCCTTGATCTCGTCCTTCGGGGCGGCTTCGTCGTCGTCGTTGACGTCCGCGAAGACGTGCGCGTTGTTCCCCGAGAGCGCCGTTCCGTCGAACACCGGGAACGTCACGGGCCGGAGATCACCGCCGCCGTTCGGGACGTCGCCACTGGGGAACATGCCCACGGCCTGACCCGTGCCGACCGCGTCGGCGTGCGTCAGGCTGCTGCGCCAGAGCAGGCTCCCGGTCTGCGCGTCGACCACCGAGAGGGCCAGGAAGTTGGGGTCCACCCACGTCATGGTCTGCCACGCGATGCGTGCGCCTCGCGGTGTGGCGAACGCCACCAGCTTCGCCGTGTCCCCGCGTTGCGGGGCCAGCTCTCGTGCCCCCGCGGACCGCCTCGCCGCGCCGAGC
This sequence comes from uncultured Actinomycetes bacterium, assembly GCA_963777495.1. Taxonomy (GTDB): domain Bacteria; phylum Actinomycetota; class UBA4738; order UBA4738; family HRBIN12; genus JBBQVZ01. The sequence continues at coordinate 51,975 of CAVZQM010000006.1, forward strand.
GCGTCGAGCGAACCCAGGCGGGGGAGCCTGGACGCGAGCCGGAGCCCGTGCACCGGTGGCCCGGTCACGTTGATCAGGCGTCCGTCGGCCGTGACGTTGGCTTTCAGCCCGCTCCGGAACGCGGTCACGCCTCCGGCGCGCTGCGTCCATGAGACGTGGTGGGTGCCGACGATGTCGACGTAGTCCTTGCGGAGGTGGAACGTCCGCAGGTCCGCCCGGTCCAGCCCGAAGGCCCGAAGATGCGCCCGCACGTAGTCCATGGCCACCTGCGCCGCCGGCCGCGCGCTCGCGCCGGTGAGGAACCCGTCGAGCCTGCCGACCATCCGCAGCGTTCCGGTCTGGGCATCGCCGATCACCACACCTTGGCTCCCGAGTCGCTCGGCGAGCGCGGCGCGCGCTCGCGCGACGGCACGACCCGGCACGACCGGAGCGCCGGTCGCCCGGCTGTCGAACAGCGCCGCGCTCGCGCGACGCAGATGCGGCGTCCTCACGTCGGCCGGCCGAGCCGACGCCGTGATCGCGGAAAGGACGGATACGGTCAGCACGGCTGCCAGCGCCGCGATGCCGAAGCGGCGCCGCGCGCCGTGGTGGACGGATCCCCTCATCGAATACCCCCTCGGCCGGAACGAACCGGCGTGGACGCTACACCCAACGGACATCTGTCGGAAGGCAACCCCGGTCGCTCCCGTGGATGAGAGCAAGGAACCGGAAGGCGTCGGGAGGGCCGGCGGATGCCGGCCCTCCCGGTTGCCCGGATCGATCCGCTACCTGCCGCGGACCGAGAACTCCATCACGTCCATGAACAGCGGGTCACCGTGGTTCGACAACATGGTGAACCGCACGAACCGGACGTTGGCCTTGCCCTTGGTCGGCACGTAGGTCTTCAGCTTGCCGTTGTTCGGCGCGTTGCCCTCGAACGCGGTCACCCACCCGCCGCCGGCCTTCGTCTCGACCCGGAACCGCTTGACCCCGGCCTCGGGGCCGTCCCCGCACGCACCGGTCGAAGCGACCGCGAAGCTGGTGATGTCGACGGCCTTCGGCAGCTTGACCACGACCTTGCGGGGTCCGTCGTTGTTGCTGCCCTCGGTGCTGCCGACGGCGTCGGACCCCCAACCGGTCCCGAGGTTGAGGTCGAACAACTGCTCGGGGCCACAACCGAACGGACCGTAATCGGGAGGCGTGAACGCTCCCACCTTGGCACCGCCTTCGAGCGATGCCCAGTCACGGATCACCTTCTTGTTCAGCGTGGTGTCGCCGTCGACCGTGAGGTTCTTGACGATCAGCGCCTCGTAGCCTCCGCCGCCGATGACGAACTCACGGTACGTGTGGAACGGGACGTCCGCGATGGAGAATCGTCCGGAGCCGTCGGTGGTGTCCGCGATGTCGGAGGCGAACCCGGAATCCAGGCCCGGAACCGACACGCGGATGCCCGCGACCGGCTTCCCGGTCACCTTGTCCTTGATCGTGCCGGACACGGTGGCGCAGTCGCCGGTCGCGCAATCGACCGGTGTCGAGAAGTCCTGGATCGGCGTCAAGTCGTCGCTCGTGGACGCCGCGAAGAACCCCATGCCGCGCTCCGCGAAGATCGACCACAGTGCCGCCGCGTTCGCGCCTGCGAAGTTCGCCAGATCGGCCTGGATGATGGCGTTCCGCATGTCGAGGAACGACGGGGCGGGCGGCGACAGTTCCATGCCGCGCGTTACGAGCGCCGCGGTGGTCGCCGAGCCGAGCGATCCACGGATCTGCCAGAGCGTCTCCGCCCAGATCTCTCCGTCGGCGTGCACCTCGGGGAAGCCCGCGATGTCGCCGAAGTCCCCGTACGTGTAGCCGCCCGACCCGGCGTCGGGTGTGCCGCCGCACGGGAAGGACGCACCCACCGGGCAGTCCATGGCTTGCGAGCGGAGAAGCTCGTTGAACGTGATCTGGCCCATGATCACATCACCGACGGCAGCCGTGTCCGGCTTGAATCCGAGGTTGTTCAGGAAGTCCTCGGCGTACCAGTCGCTCCACCCCTCGCCCATCGAGTTGCCCTGCTGGTTGGACAGACCCGACGTGCCGTCCGGGTACAGGACGAGCCGGTTGGAGAGACCGTGCGTGTACTCGTGGTACACGACCTCGGCGTCGTCGCCGCCGTTCACGCTCGGGAGCGGGAACCCCGGCTCGGAATGGAACAGGTACATCTGCATCGTGGGCGACTGCCCGTCTGGGGGCGTTCCCATGTTGGCGTTGTTGAAGTGGTTCTGGTCCGGCAGGCCGTTGCCGGAGTTGGCTCCGTCCATGGCCTGGCCGAGGACCCGATCGCTCCCTTCGAAGTTGCCGGCCGCGACCGTGAACCCGTACGGCGCGCTCGCGAGATGGTCGTGGAACTTCGTCAGGTAGTACATGACCTGCGCCGCGTTCTGCGTCATGTTCGCTTGCCAGCTGAACGGGTCGTTCCGGTCCCACGTGCACGGCCGCGACGTGGTGCAGCCTTGCGAGGCGGTCGTGGTGTCGAGCAGCGCGGGCGCGCTCCAGTCGGTGCCCGAGACGGCCGAGATCACCTCGTTCGGGTCGACCTTGTTGTTGTCCCGCACATCCGCCCACACGTGGGCGAAGTCGTTGAAGAGGCGCGTGCCGTCGTTCACAGGGAACGTGACGGGGTTCGCGGTGTTCCCGCCCGCGGGAACCAGGTCGCTCGGGTAGAACTCCCATGCCGTCGCGGTGCCGGTCGCGTCGCTCGAGAGGCTCTGGCGGTACAGCACCGAGCCGGTCCTCGCATCAACGACGGAGAGGTTGAGTTGCTGCGTGTGTGGCCACGTGAACGTCTTCCATGCGAGTCGCGTGCCACGGCCGGTCGGGAAGAGGACGAGCGACGCGGAATCGGACGCCTGACCGACCGCCACCTCGGCGCCGCCGTCGACACGTGCCGCTCGGATGGCGTCAGCCGATCCGAGGCTCGGGACGATCGACGCGACGCGGATGCCATGGAGCGGCGAGCCCGTGACGTTGAGCAAGCGCCCGTCGCCGGTCACGCTTGCGCGCAGCCCGTTGTGGAACACCGGGACGCCGCGCTTCGCCTGCGTCCACGAGATGTGATGCACGCCGGTGATGTCCACGTAGTCCTGCCGCAGGCGGAACGTCTTCAGGTCGGCCGCCCGCAGACCGAAGGCGGCAAGGTTCGCACGGACGAAACGCATCGCGACGGACCGCGCCGGCCTCGTGCTGCGGGCCGTCATGTATCCGTCGAGGCGACCCACCATCCGGAGCGTGCCCGTCAACGGATCGGACTGGATCACGCCCTGCGTACCCAATCGCCGCGCGAGCGCCAGCCGTGCGCTGGCGGTCCGGGCGTCGGGTGCCGCGACACCGGCGTCGGCCCGCACGTCGAAGTTCACGGCGATGCGGTTCGCCCGCGCGCGCTGAGGCTGCGCTCGCTCGCTGGATCGGGCGGGCCACGTGATGGCCAGGACGGCGGTGAGGGTCATCCCCGCCGTGAGGACGGCCATGGACGCTCGACGCCGATGCCCGCGGCGCCCGTCACGAAGTTGCATGCGGAGTTCCCCCTCTTGTCGACTGGATACGCAACCTAGCACCGGAAGGAGTCATCGCACTCGGTCGTGTCATGGAGTGCCGACTACCGGGACGTGTCCGGCGATCGTGGTGCCGTTCCCCGGCGCACTCCGTACCTCGAGCTCGCCGTTGAGCGCCGCCAGCCGGTCGGCGATGCCCTGGAGCCCTGTCCCGTACGACGTCGACGCCGGATCGAACCCGCGGCCGTCGTCGGTCACCCGGAACGTGAGCCGGTCGCCGTCGCTCGACAGGTGCACCGTGGCCGCCGATGCCTCGGCGTACTTGGTGACGTTCTGGAGCGCTTCGAGCACCGAGAAGTACACCGCGGATTCGACCTGCCGAGAGAAGCGACCGACGCCGTCCGGTTCGACCGTGACGGGGACGGCGGCCCTTCGGGCCTGGGCCTCGAGCGCCGCTCCCAGCCCCTGATCGGCCAGCAGCGGGGGATAGATGCCGCGAGCCAGGTTCCGGAGGTCTTCGAGCGCGGCGTGCGTCTCACCCTGGAGCTGCGTCACCAGCTCGCGCGCCTTCTGTGCGTCGCGTTCGATCAATCCGTCCGCGAGCTTGAGCTTCACCGCCAGCGCGACGAGCTGCTGCTGCGCGCCGTCGTGGATGTTGCGTTCGATCCTTCGGCGCTCGTCATCTTGGGCGGCTACGAGCCGCTGCCGGGACGCACGGAGCTCCTCGATGAGTCGCACACTGCGAAGGACCAATCGCGCCTGCGATGCCAGATCTCCGACCAGCCGTTCCTTCGAGCTGTTCATCGGGTCCGAAGCCGGCATCGTGACGGAGAGCGCACCCAACAGCTCGTCGTGATCGCGGATCTCCACGGCGTGGTCGTCGTCGAGCTCGGGGATGCGGTTCCCGTCCAGCGCGACCGCCGGTCGTTCGGCCGTCCCCGTCGGCCAGTGCGCGGCAGGTCGGAGGTCTGCGCCGACCCGGAGCCAGACCGTCGCTCGGACCGCCCCGATGCCCATCGCCAGCACTTGGGCCATGCGTGGCAACACGTCGTCGGCTGCGTAGGCCTCTCCGACCCGGCCGGAGAACGTGGTGAGGACCTCGTACGGGCGACGCCCGGCCGCCGAAGACCAGCCGATCGGCGATGCGGGCGGCCACCGAGCGGAGCGGCCAGAACGCGAGCCCGATCAGCACGCCGGCCACCAGGTCCAACCTCGCTCCCGCCGTGGACGCGAACACCCGGGTGGCGATCCCGACGAACCCGAAACCGACCAGGAGGAGCATCACGGCAAGGATCGAGTAGATGACCGTCTTGCGGACGACGACGTCGATGTCGTACAGCCGGTACTTCAGGATCGCGATGCCGATCGCGCCGTACAGACCGATCGAGGCGAACAGGAACGCGACCGAGACCCACGCTTCGTTGACGAATTGTTCAAGGATGATCACGCCGACGAACAGGGATGCGGCCAGCGCGAACCAACGGAGCTGCAGGCGCTCTTCTCCCCGGGACCCGTGGAAGCGCATCAGGGTGGCGACGAGCGCCACCACCGCGAGGGCGGCCACGAGGAACAGCGCGACGAACGTCACGTTGAAGATGCGTTCGACCTGCGGATCCTCGAACGCCACGGCGTCGTTGACCAGGGGCACGTTCGAGGTCATCGCGGCGACGGTCGCCGCCGCGAACGCGCTCACGACCAGCACCGAACTGCAGGCCAAGGAGGCCCAGAGCACCGGGCGCCATCTCCGGGAGTGGAGCTTCCCCGTCGGGAAGAGCAGGAGCAGGAGGGGCAGCGACGCGAACGCGAGGCTCCAGGACCAGGCGGAGAGCCAGTCGAGGACCGCCGCGCCGGGGAGGACCGCGCCCTCGACCTGCGTCGCGTAGACGGTGTAGGCGTAGCCGAAGTTCGAGATGGCGATCCCGGCTCCGGCGGCGATCAGGAGCCATCCGAGGGGGTTCTTCGGACGGCGGGACGCGATCACCGCCCCGATCAGCGGCAGGCCCAGGTTCGCGAGCTCATCGACGACGTCGGCGCCGGTCTGCCGGAACCCCGCCGCCAGTTCGGACTGGGGCGTCACCAAGAACAGGACCAGGTCGGCGACCATCGCGGCGACGGCGAGGCCGCAGATCGTCCACGCCAGCCGTCCCGCCGTTCGGTCGCTCATCGCTCCACCTGTCTACCCCGTCTCTCCGGATGATTCTCGCCGGTTCGCCGTGCCCGGCGTAGGTGGATGGCCGGTGGAACCGCGGGCCGGAACCACCCGCTCGTTGTGGTGCTGGCATCCCTGCGGAACCGTGGTGGACGCCGGGTCGTTCGGCGCGGCGGCCGGTCCTACCGTGGAGCCACGAACGAAGGAGGCCACCGATGACCACCATCCTGGTAGGAACCGACACCTCGGCCGCGGCCGACCTCGCGGTCGAGGACGCGGCCCGGATCGCGCGCGAGCGCGGCGCGGAGCTGCTCGTGCTCTACGTCCGCCCCGAGTCCGATCTCAAGGCGGTCGTGAACCCGGATCGCGCAGCCGACCCGTCCGCGTACCTCGAGGGGATCCGCACACGGTTCCCCTCGGTGGCGACCCGCACGCGGGTGGAGAGCGGCGACCCCGCCGTGCGCATCTGCGACGTCGCCGCCGAGGAAGGCGCGGAGACGATCGTCATCGGCAATCGCGGCGTGCACGGCGCGACGGTGGCGTGTCCGCGACAGCCTGCCGAACATCGTGCTCCGTCATTCGCCGTGCTCGGTGTACATCGTGGACACGCGGAGGGCGCAGTGACGTCAGGCGTCGCCGGTCTCGCGGAGGAACGCCAGCACCGCCATCACGCGGCGGTGCACGTCCGGCTCCTCGGTGAGACCGAGCTTGTGGAACAGGGAGTTGATGTGCTTCTCGACGGCGCGTTCGGTGAGGAAGAGCGACGCGGCGATCGCGGCGTTGTTCTCGCCCTGCGCCATATGCGACAGCACCTCGCGCTCGCGGTCCGTCAGCTGTGCGAGCGGCGAGTGCGCCATACGGTCCTTCGCCGCCACGAGCGCCTCGACCACCTTGGGATCGAGCACGCTGCCGCCGCGCGCCACCTCCCCCAGGGCGCGGACCAGTTCTTCGACGTCGGCGACGCGCTCCTTCAAGAGGTAGCCGAGCCCCGCCGCGCCGTCCTTCAACAGGTCGTAGGCGTAGTCCTCCTCGACGAACTGCGAGAGCACGACGACGCCGATCTCCGGGTGCGCTCGCCCGGATCTCCTTGGCCGCCTCGATGCCCTCGTTGGTGCCCGTCGGGGGCATCCGGATGTCCGTGAGGACGGCGTCCGGCTCGTGCTCTTCGACGGCGGCGATCAACTCGTCGCGCGTCGTCGCGGTGCCGACCAGCGTCACCTGATCGGAGGTGGCGAGGAGCGCGGCTGTTCCCTCGCGGACCAGGTAGTTATCCTCGGCGAACACCACGCGGATCATGCGCGGATGGTACACGCGGGTCTCGACCGGCACGGGGTACGCGGCATGAGCATCAGAGTGGTGCTTGGGCGAGGACAACGTCTCGGTCCGCGAGGGCGTCCGAGCGCTGCTCGATTCCTACGACGACATCGAGGTGGTGGGCGTGGCGGCCGACGCGCCGACGCTGCTGGCGACCGCGGCGGAGCATGTGCCCGACGTCGTCGTGACGGACATCAAGATGCCGCCGTCGTTCCAGCTGGAGGGGATCGACTGCGCGCACGCGATCCGGATCGACCACCCGGACACCGGCGTGGTGGTGCTGTCCGCTCACGACGACGAGGCGTACGCGCTGGCCCTGCTCGGCGGCGGCCATAGCGGTCTGGCGTACCTGTTGAAGGACCGGATCTCGCAGGGCGACGAGTTGGCGCGCGCGATCCGCGAGGTCCATGCCGGCGGCAGCACGGTGGATCCGACGATCGCCGAGCGGCTGTCGGGCCGCGACGACACGGCGGAGCGCGAACGCGAGCTGCTGGACATGATGGCGAAGGGCCTGGGCTACGCGGAGATCGCCGACGGCGCTCGGCACCACGCAGGAGGCGGTCGACTCGCAGGTGACGGCGCTGTTCCGGCGGATGGCCGGCGACGGCGCCGGCGCGGGCACTGGTCGACGAGTTCAAGCGCCTCCACGCGGCCGTGGTCGAGCAGACCACGTCGCGCAAGACGCTGGCGTCGTTCGTGCCGCAGCAGCTCGCCGACCGGCTGGCCGCGCATCCCGGAGATGGCGATCGAGCCGCAGGAGGTGGAGGTGAGCGTCCTCTTCTCCGACATCCGGGGCTTCTCGGCCCTCGCCGAACGACTCTCCGCGCGCGACGTCGCGGAGGTCGTCGGCAAGCACCTGTCGGCCATGGCGGAGGTCGTCCTGTCGCTCGGAGGCATGATCGACAAGTTCCAGGGCGACGCGGTGATGGTCGTCTTCGGCGCGCCGGAGCCCACGTCGGACCACGCGGAGCGCGCATTGTTGTGCGCGATCGCGATGCAGGCACGCCAGGCGGAGCTGAACGCCGAAGGGTGGGGCCTCGACGTTCCGGAGCTCGGCGTGGGGATCGGCGTCAACACCGGATCCGTGATCGCGGGGACGGTCGGCGGGCGGCGGACGGCTGGAGTACACGGTGGTGGGTGATGCCGTGAACATCGCGCAACGGTTGCAGTCGGAGGCCGAAGGCGGCGAGGTCGTGGCGGCCGCGTCCACGGTGGCGGCCGCCCCCGGCGTGGTGTGCGAGTCGATCGGGCCCGGTACGTGAAGGGCCGCGAGGAGCCCGTGGAGGTGTTCCGTGTCGTCATCGAGTGACCTGACGCCGGTCCGTCCCGCCCGGTGGCCCTGGGTGCTCTTCGGCGTGTTCGTCTGCATCACCCTGCTCTCGCTGGTGGTCGAGGGGGTGAGGGAGGGGTCCATCGCGGACGACATCCCGTACGTGCTGGCGTTCCTGATGTTCGGCGTCGTCGGCGCGCTCATCCTCAGCCGCGACCGGCGCAACGTCATCGGCGGACTCCTCCTGTGGGGGGCCGGCGCGGCGGTCAGCCTGTTCGCGACGGGCGTGATCATGGGCGTCCTCGTCGAAGGCGGAGGACGGTCGGGGTTCCTGGTAAGCGCGGTGGCGATCGTCGCCAACGTCGGGTGGCCGCTCGGCCTCCTTCCGGTCTTGTTCCTGCTTCCGCTCTTGTTCCCCGACGGCCGCCTCCCGTCGCCTCGATGGAAACCGTTCCTGTGGGCCATCGTCGTGAGCCTCGCACTGATCTCCTTGAGCATCGTGTTCGGCGAGGAGCGGCTGACCGGCAATACCGACGAGATCTGGGTGACGAACCCCCTCTTCCTTCCGGCGGTCGAGTCGGCGATCGGTTGGTTCGCCGACGCCGGGTTCGTCTTCCTGATCCTGCTCGCCGGATCGGTGCTCTCGCTGGTCGTGCGGTTCCACAGGGCGGGGGGCGTCGAGCGACAGCAGATCAAGTGGGTCGCATTCGCGATGCTCGTCATGTTCCTGACGCTCCTGACGAGCGAACTGTTCATCCCGAGCGATGCGCTGCTCCTGGATGCCGTCGTGTCCGGTGCAGCCTTCTTCCTGCTGCCGCTCACGATCGGGTTGGCCGTCCTCCGCTACCGGCTCTACGACCTGGATGTCGTGGTCCGCAAGACGGTGGTCTATGCGCTCCTGGCCATCTTCGCCAGCGCGGTGTATCTCGCGATCGTGGTAGGTGCAGGCGCCTGGCTCGGCCGCGAGAGCTCGTTCCTCACGATGCTCGCCGCCGTGATCGTCGCCGTGACGTTCCAGCCCGTGCGCGCCCGTGTGACGCGCTTCGCGAACCGTCTCGTTTACGGGAGGCGGGCGAGCCCGTACGAGGTCCTCGCGGAATTCTCCGAACGGGTCGGCGGTGCCTACGCCGACGAGGACGTGCTGCCGCGCATGGCTCGCGTCCTCGGGGAGGGCATCGGAGGCGAACGTGCGGATGTCTGGCTCGCGGTCGATCACGAGCTCCGCGACGTGGCGGCGTGGCCGGCGGACGCCGACGGTCGTCCCGCGATCCCGCTCGCCAATGGATCGGTACCGCCGATCGAGGGGATGGATCGCGTCTATCCCGTGGAGCAGGGCGGTGAGCTGCTCGGTGCGCTGGCCGTGCGCAAGCCGACGAGTGATCCGGTCACGCCGGCCGACGAGAAGCTGATCGCCGACCTCGCGTCGCAGGCGGGGCTCGTCCTGCGGAACGTGCGCTTGTCCGAGGCGCTCAGGGCGCGCCTGGATGAGCTCAAGGCGGCGCAGAAACGCTTGGTGTCCGCGCAGGATGCCGAACGGCGCCGGCTCGAACGGAACATCCACGACGGAGCCCAGCAACAGCTCGTCGCACTCGCCGTCAAGCTCAAGCTCGCGGACGGGCTCATCGAACGCGACGCGCAGAAGGCGCGCGAGCTGGTCGGACAGCTCCAGGGCGAGACGCACGCCGCCCTCGAGGACCTGCGCGATCTGGCTCGCGGTATCTATCCGCCGCTGCTCGCGGACAAGGGGTTGGCCGCGGCCATCGAGGCGCAGGCGCGCAAGTCCGGACTGCCGGTGGAGGTCCGGGTGGACGGGATCGGACGGTACCCCCAGGACATCGAGGCGGCTGTGTACTTCTCGGTGCTGGAGGCGCTCCAGAACGTCGCGAAGTACGCCTCGGCGTCCTCCGTCACGGTGTCGCTCTCGGAGCGGGCGCTCGAGCTGGTCTTCGCGGTGGTCGACGACGGACGAGGGTTCGACTCCGACGACGAACGGCGTCGGCTCCGGCTCCGGCATCCAGGGCATCGCGGATCGGCTGGGGGCGCTGGACGGCCGGCTCACGGTGACGTCGGAACCGGGTCGCGGTACGACGCATCGAGGGTCGTCTCCCGCTGCCGGTCGGCGTGAGGTCCTCGGCGTGACCGGCCCCCGTCGGACGAAGAAGCCCAAAGGGATCCGGCGCGTCGAGCGCTGGATCGTGGGGCTCGGCATGGGCGTGATCGCGTTCGTGCTCGAGAAGGCCGTGGTGCGATCGATCAAGAAGGACGGCGGGGCTTCAGCTCCGTCCGAGCCCACGACGATCACGTCGAAGGGCTCCGAGGCGGAGGTCTGACGGCTACTCGCGACGACGCGGCAACAGATCGATCAACAGACCGAGCGTCAGGAGGCCCGCGACGACCGCGAACGCACCGGGGACCCACGCGGCGGTGCGTGTCGAGAGGGCGGTCAGCCCCGTGGCCAAGATCGCGGCGCCGGCGGTCAGGCCGAGCGCCAGTCGTCTCCCTGCCCGCCGGATCGTGTTCTCGAGCGACGCGGCGCGGAAGTTCACCTCGAGCTTCTGGCCGGGCCGCGCGCCGATCAACCGCTCGACGGCCTCGATCACACGCATCGCGCGCACCTTGATCTTCTGCGTCTGATAGAAGACCGCCTTCAGGTCGAGCTTCGATCCCATCCCCGTGAAGACCGTGCGCATCAGGAACTTCCCGGCCACGTCGAACGGATCGAGCTCGGGGTCGAGCTGCGCCGCAGCCAGCTGCATCTGCGCAAGCGCCTTCCCCGTCAGCGTGAGCGATGCGGGGAGCGGCACGTTGTGGCGCAGCGAGATCTCGGTCATCTCCTGCAAGACCGGACCGAGCTGGATGTCCTTCAAGGACGCCGTCCGGTTCTTCGCCATCAACGCGCCGATCTCCTCTCCGAACGCGTCGACGTCGAGGTCGGTGCGGTCGATCGCACCGGACAACATCAACGAGATGTCGGTCAGGAACCCGACGTCCTCCTGCCAGAACGCCATCAGCAGCAGCATCATCTGTTCGCGCATCTCGGCGCTGACCTCGCCGACCATGCCGAGGTCCAGGAAGTAGAGGCGATCCTCGTCCGGCTGCCACATCAGGTTGCCGGGATGCGGGTCGGCGTGGAAGAACCCGTCGACCATGATCTGCTTGTAGAACGACTCCAAGAGCTGGCGCGCGGCTTCCTTGCGCGCGGAACCTTCCGGCGCGGTCGAGATCGGCCCCCCGGCGACGTCGCGCATCACCAGCAGCCGCGACGTGGAGAAGTCGCCGTGCACCTCCGGAACGCGGAGCCGCGAGAACGGCTCGATCACCGTCGCCATCCGGCGCATGTTGCTCGCCTCCTGCCGGAAGTCGAGCTCGCGATGCAGCGAGTCGGAGAGGTGTGCGAAGACCGCCTCCATGTCGATCACCTGCTTGAGGCCCGGACGGTGCGAGACCTTCTCCGCGAAGACCTCCAAGAGCGCCAGGTCCTGCTCGATCTGCTCCTTGGCATCGGGGCGCTGGACCTTCACCACGACCTGCGATCCGTTGGCCAACGTCGCCGCGATGCACCTGTGCGATCGTGCCGGCGGCGAGCGGGCCGGGTTCGATGTGATCGAACACGTCCTCCCACGGCACGCCCAACTCCTCCTCCATCACGTTGACGACCTGTGCCTCGGTGAGCGGGCGGGACGTTGTCCTGCAGTGTCGCAAGCTCCTTGATGAATTCCGGAGGCAGGAGGTCCGGTCGCGTCGACAGGATCTGCCCGAGCTTCGCGAACGTCGGTCCCAACTCCTCGAGCGCGGCCCGCAGCCGCTTGGCCTGGCGCTGTTTGCCGACCGACCCCTCTTCGTCGGGGCGGCCGAAGAGCTCCTTCAAGCCGTGCTTGGCGAACACGGTGGCGATCCGCGTGCCGCGGGCCATCAGGTGGGGCTCGGTCTCCGTCTCCAGGGCGCTCGTGCGGAGCGACGCGGGCCCGGTGGAGGAGGTGCGCCGGTCGACGACCGTCTGCGCGTCGCCCGCCGTGTTGACGATGATCACGGTGCAGCGGGCGTTGTGGCTGATCCGGTTCGGCACGTTGCCCAGCAGGAACTCCTTGCGGCCGGCCATGCCGGCGTTCCCGACCACCAGGACGTCGATCTCGTGCTCCTCGGTGGCATGGACGATCGCCATCGCGGGATCGTCGTCGATCACCACGTGCGAGCGACCCTTCGCTCCGGCGATCTGCGTGGCGTAGGTCTGCAGCGAGTCCGCCGCCCCCCGGGCGCGCGTCGCTTCGGCGGCACCGAACTCCGTATCGGTGGGGTTGCCTGGCACGATCACCTGCACGATGTGGAGGTCGGCCTCGTAGCGATCGGCGAACGCCGCGGCCCACGCCACCGCTCGCTCGGCCGTCTCTGACCGATCGGTGCCGACCATCACACGTCGGATGGGGCCCCCGACGCGCACCTCGCCGTTCGAGCTCATGCGCAGCATCATCCCCGATGACGGCCGTCGCGACGAGCGGGCAACCCGGCGTTCATGCGGTGGTGCCTGCACCACGTCTGCCGGGGTCATCCCGCCCGTTCCGTTGGTCGGGCACGGGCGTTGGGTAGACTCGGCAACCGCCGCCGGAGTAGCTCAGTGGTAGAGCAACCGCCTCGTAAGTGGTAGGTCCGGGGTTCGAATCCCCGCTCCGGCTCCAGGTGCCCGTGTGACGCCCGACGGAAGGTGGTTCGGACCGTGGAACGTTCACGCCGCCGGCGATCTGTCGAGCGGCCGATCCGAACTGGTCCAGGTGCACGCTGGTTGCCGCTCGGACCTGAGGTTGCGACAATCCGCCCGATGAAGACCTCCCGCAGGCTCCTGCTCGTCCTGGCCGGAGCCGCTGTGTTCATCGGTTCATCGATCACCGGCGCGATCGCGCAGACCCCGGTCGATCCGTCCACCACGCCCGTCGAGAACAACGGCGGCTGGGTGTTCACCATGGCGCAGCTGCTCGCGGTGCTCGGCATCGCCATCGTGTTGTTCCTGATCGTGATGTACATGCGGTACGCGCCCCGGTTCGCGAAGGACGAAGAGGGCCTTCGCGTGGTGCGCGCGGATCGCGTGCGTCCCGGGCAGGCGCTTCCCCGTCGCGACGTCGATATCTCGCAGGCCGCCCCGGTCGTGGTGGCGCCGCCGGCGGTACCGGTTGCCGTCGGGGCGGCTCCCGCCGCCGCCGCCGCACCAGCCCCAGCCGCCGCCGCTCCGGCCGCCGCCGCAGCCGCCGCGCCGCCGCAGCTCCGGCAGCGGCCGAGCCGTGTCACCGGCCGCCGCACCTGCGGGTGCTCCCGCGGAGGAGGCCGCTCCCGCCGAAGCCGCAGCACCGGAGGCCGCCCCCGCCGAAGCCGCGCCACCTGCCGCGCGCGCCGCCGCACCGGCGGCTCCCCGGCCCCGCACGCCGAGGTCAGCCTCGACCAGGCGGTCTTCGAGGAGAAGCTCGCCGAGCTCTTGGAGAAGGGGACGGACCGTCGCGTCGCGGAGGGCCAAGCGCGCCGGGCGGCCATGATCGCAGCGCGGAAGAAGGCTGAAGAGGGCTAGTCCCTCCTCGCCGCCGATGGACGCCGCCAACACCCTCGACTGGTCGATGGGCTCGTACGCGGCCCGTCTGGCGGACTGGGGCACGGCCGTCGACATCGGCAAGCGCGTCTCGGGCCCCGGCGTCCCGGTCCCCGGTGTCGAGCGCGCCCGGCTCCGCGAGGACATGGCCGAGATCGTGCCCCGCGCGGAAGGCTTGATCAGCGGCTTCACCGACTTGGAGGTCCAGGGGTTCCGATCGCGCGCGTGGGTCATGGCGCGTTCGGAGTGGATCCGCGCCAACCTCAACGGGTTGCAGCGCTTGTTGGAGCCGCTCGCCGAACGGATGCTCGACGGACGGCCGAGCCGGGCGGAGTTCAAGCGCAAGGCCCTGGGTGCGCAGACCGGCGCGCTGATGGGCTACGTCGCGCGAAAGGTGCTCGGCCAGTACGACGTGTTCCTGCCGCCCGACGACGAGGGACTCCTGTACTTCGTCGGCCCGAACATCGTCGAGGTCGAGCGACGGTACTCGCTCCCTCCGAAAGACTTCCGGTTGTGGATCGCGATCCACGAGGTGACACACCGGGTGCAGTTCGGCTCGGCGGTCTGGCTCCGCAGCTACCTCTCCGGACAGGTCGACGACTACCTCGGGAGCATCCAACTCGACTCGGGCCAACTGATGAACCAGTTGCGCCGTGCGGCCGAGGAGGCGAAGGCCGGCGGCGACTGGCGAGGGATGGGCGGCGTCTTCCTGCTGCTCTCACCCGAGCAGCGCGAGATGTTCATGCGCATGCAAGCGCTCATGTCCCTGTTAGAAGGACACGCGTCGTACGTCATGAACGAGGTCGCCCGCGATCACGTGAAGGACGTCGAGCGCATGCGCCGCGCGCTCTCCGCCCGCCGGAAGGCGTCGAGCCTCGAGCGATCGCTCCAGAAGGCCATCGGCTTCGAACAGAAGATCAAGCAGTACGACACGGGCGAGCGCTTCGTCCGGACCGTCGTCGATCGCGCGGGCATGTCGACGTTCAATCTGGTCTGGCGGAGCGCGAGCGACCTGCCGACGCTCGACGAGATCGGCGAACCGGAACGCTGGCTCGCGAGGGTGGGCGGCTAGCAGGCTCCATGCGCCGACCACCGGCCGTCGCCCGGGTCCTGGAGCGGGTGACGGCGACCGCACGTGAGCACGAGATGTTCCTCCCCGGTCAGGGCGTGCTGGTGGCCGTCTCGGGAGGTCCTGACTCCGTCTGCATGCTGGAGTCGCTCGTCCGGCTCCGCCGGCTCCTCAGGGTCCGCCTCGAGGTGTTCCACTTCGATCATCGGCTCCGCGTGGGGTCGGGAGCGGACGCCGCGTACGTCCGCCGCCTCGCGGCGCGGCACGACCTCGCCTTCCATCCGCGTGCAGCAACCTCGACGCCGCCCGCCGGCGCGTCGATCGAGGCCTGGGCGCGCGAGCAGCGGCACTTCGCGATCGCCGAGGTCACGCGCGAGACGGGTGTCGCGCGGACCGCGATCGGCCACACGATGGACGATCAGGCCGAGACGGTGCTCATCGGGCTGATCACGGGGAGCGGGATCCGGGGACTCGGCGGCATCGCGCCGGTGACCGGCACCTGGGTGAACCCCTTGATCGATGTGACGCGCGAGGACGTCGAGTCGTTCTGCCGTGCGCTGCACCTGCGGCCCCGCACGGATCCGACGAACGCCGACACACGGTTCCTGCGGAACGCGGTCCGCCTCCGGGGGCTTCCCGCGCTCGAGCGCGCGGTCGATCGGCGCCTCCGCGAACCACTCGTTCGGACCGCCGCGGGGCTCCGCGAGGACGCCGACGAGCTGATGCGTCAGACGTTCGAGGTCGTGGATGAGGTCGTCGCCGAGACGCCTGAGGGTGCCGACCTGCTCGCCGCGCGGCTCCTCGATCTGCCGCGTGCCATCGCGGGCCGCGTCGTCGCTCAGGCCGTCTATGGATGCGGCGTCGCGTGCGCCCGGGCCGACGTCCTCGCGGTCATCGATCTGGCCTCGGGACGACCGGGGAGGCACCGGGATCTCTCTTCCGGCTTGAAGGCACGGCGTGACCGGGAGTATGTTCGACTCTCTCGTCCTTCCCCCCGCGACGGCGAGGCCGAACGACCCCGACCGGGAAAGGGGAAGGCGTGACGCTCATCGATCGTTCTTCGCTCTCTACACTGACGAGTCACGTGGAGGCCTACGAACCCGACATCGACCGAGTCCTGATCACCAGCGACGAGATCCAGGCGAAGCTCGCCGAGATGGGGGAGCGGATCGGGAACGACTACGCGCGGTCGAAAGCTCCTGCTGGTCGGGGTCCTGAAGGGTGCGTTCGTGGTGATGGCGGATCTCGCCCGCTACATCCGCCTGCCGCTCGAGTTCGATTTCATGGCGGTGTCGTCCTACGGGGCGGCGACGCAGACGTCGGGGGTCGTGCGGATCCTCAAGGACCTGGATCACGACCTGGAAGGGCTCGACGTGCTGTTGGTCGAGGACATCGTCGACTCCGGCTTGACGCTCAACTACCTCCTGAAGAACCTGCGGGCGCGCAAACCGGCGTCGCTGGAGGTGGCGGCGCTCCTTCGCAAGGTCGATCTGCAACGCGTTCCGCTCGACATCCGCTACACGGGCTTCGAGATCCCGAACGAATTCGTGGTGGGCTACGGCCTGGACTACGCCGAGCGGTTCCGGAACCTGCCGTACATCGCGACGCTTCGTCCCGAGGCATACCGGGCGCGTAGCGAACGCCCGGCCCTCCGGGACTCATAGGAACGGCCGCCGTCGGTCCCATCACCCGTGTCTCCGACCGGTGCTACCATGCGAAACGGGTCTCCGACGCGCGCCGCGCCGGAGCCCATGTCATCTCCGCCCACCTCGAGGAGCCCCAGCTGAGCCAGCCCGAGAGTCCTCTCCGGAAGGTCGCCCGCACCCCGACCCTGTGGATCGTGCTGATCACGGTGGGGTTCATGCTGGTGCTGTCCATGCTGGGGGGCGACGAGCAGGGCACCACGCTCACCACCTCCGAGTTCCGCACGGCGGTCGCGAACGGTGACATCCAGAGCGCGAAGTTCCTCGAGGGCGACCAGATCATCACGGGCGACTACGGCCCCACGGGCGGTACCTACCGCGCTCCGTACCTCTCCGAGTCCGGCGACGAGCTCGAGCAACTGTTGTCCGAGTCGCGGGTGCCCTACGACTCCGATCCGCAGCTCCCCAACACGCTCGTCTCCACGCTCATCACGGTGATCCTCCCGGTCGTCCTGATCGCCGGGGTCCTGCTCTGGGTGATGAACCGATCTCAGGGCGGCGGTGGGCGCGTGATGCAGTTCGGGCGCAGTCGCCACAAGACCGTGTCCAAGGACCAGCCGAAGACGACGTTCGCCGACGTCGCCGGCGTGGACGAGGCGATCGAGGAGCTCGAAGAGGTCAAGGAGTACCTGCAGTCGCCCGCCAAGTTCCAGGCGATGGGAGCCAAGATCCCGCGAGGCGTGCTCCTGTTCGGTCCTCCCGGGACGGGCAAGACCTTGCTCGCGCGGGCCGTGGCCGGCGAGGCAGGAG
The DNA here is from genome assembly GCA_963777495.1 of uncultured Actinomycetes bacterium. Lineage (GTDB taxonomy): Bacteria > Actinomycetota > UBA4738 > UBA4738 > HRBIN12 > JBBQVZ01. The sequence goes on from CAVZQM010000006.1 coordinate 69,308, forward strand.
TGCCGTTCTTCTCGATCAGCGGCTCCGACTTCGTCGAGATGTTCGTGGGCGTCGGGGCCGCGCGTGTCCGCGATCTGTTCGAGCAGGCGAAGGCATCGGCTCCCGCGATCGTGTTCATCGATGAGATCGACGCCGTCGGCCGTCACCGCGGGGCGGGCCTGGGCGGCGGCCATGACGAGCGCGAGCAGACCCTCAACCAGCTCCTGGTCGAGATGGACGGGTTCGACCAGCGCTCGACGGTGATCCTGATGGCCGCGACGAATCGCCCCGACATCCTGGATCCGGCGCTGCTGCGGCCCGGTCGGTTCGACCGACAGGTGGTGATCGACCGGCCCGACCTGGAGGGACGCAAGGCCATCCTGAAGGTGCACGCGCGCGGCAAGCCGTTCGATGCCACGGTCGACATGGCCGTGCTCGCTCGACGCACGCCGGGCTTCACGGGCGCCGACCTGGCCAACGTGATCAACGAGGCCGCACTGCTCACCGCTCGTCGGTCCAAGAAGTCGATCTCGATGAAGGAGATCGAGGAGGCCGTCGACCGCGTGATGGCCGGACCCGAGCGGAAGTCGCGCGTGATGGATGAAGAAGAGCGCCGGCTGATCGCGTACCACGAAGGTGGACACGCCATGGTCGCGCACATCCTGCCCAACACCGACGAGGTCCACAAGATCACGGTGATCCCGCGTGGCCGGGCGCTCGGGTACACGCTCACGTTGCCCGAGCAGGACAAGTTCCTGATGACGCGCGAGCAGATGCGCGACGAGCTCGCCATGTTGATGGGCGGACGTGTCGCGGAAGAGATCGTGGCCGGAGACGTGACGACCGGAGCGGCCAACGACATCGAACGCGCCACCAAGGTCGCGCGGCAGATGGTGACGGAGTACGGCATGTCGGACACGATCGGGCCACGGAGCTTGGGCCAGAAGCAGGGCGAGGTCTTCCTCGGCCGCGATTGGGGTTCCACGCCGGACTACTCCGACGCCGTCGCGTTCGAGATCGACCAGGAGGTGCGTCTGCTGATCGACGAAGCCCACGACGTGGCGCTCGACATCCTCACCGAGAACCGCCCCAAGCTCGACGCGCTCGCGGCCGCGCTCCTGGAGAAGGAGACGTTGGACCGTGACGAGGTGGAGGCGTTCTTCCGGGATATCGAGAGGCGGTTGCCGCGCGAGGCGGAGGAGCGGGGCGCCGGGCTCGGCGTGACCCGTGCAAGCCAGAAGAAGCGTGGGCGCCGTCCCGCCGCTCCCGGCACGCTCGGGGACCCGGGTCTCGCTCCGGCGTAGCCCGTCACCTGCCCTTCCCGCTGCCCGTAGAATCCGCGCATGCCGGCGGACCGATGGGCGACGTTCGATTGCTACGGAACGCTCATCGACTGGCTCGGCGGCATCCGCGGCACGCTGTCGTCGCTCTGGCCCGAGGCAGACGCGGACGCGCTTTCCGCGCGCTACCACGACATCGAGCCCACGGTGCAGGCCGGCCGCGGCATCCCCTACCGGGCCGTGATGGCCGAGACGCTCGCGCAGGTCGCCGCGGCCGAAGGACTCGACGTTCCTCCGGGGCACGAGGACGCGTTCGGGGCATCGTTGCCGACCTGGCCGTTCTTCGCCGACGTTCCGGCGTCGTTGTCGGAGCTGCGTCGCCGCGGTTGGAAGCTGGGCATCCTGTCGAACACCGACGCCGATCTCCTGGATGCGTCGCTCACCGCGATCGGTGTTCCGGTGGACCTGCGAGTGGTGGCGTCCGACATCGGCTCGTACAAGCCGGCGTTCGAACACTGGGAGGCGTTCTTCCGGCAGACCGGAGCCGACCGGTCGCGGCACGTGCATGTCGCCGCGTCCCTCTTCCACGACGTGCAGCCATGCGCCGCGCTCGGACTGCCGTGCGTGTGGATCAACCGGCAGGACGAGACGAGCGAGCTGCCGCGGGCCGGAGAGCTCGTCGACCTCTCGAACCTTCCCAACACCCTGGACGGTCTCGTTCGCACGGACGACGGGTAGCATCGAGCCGAGATGGACGAGGATCCGTTCGACGACCGGAAGATCGAGGAGGGTGTCCGACTGATCCTCGAGGGGATCGGCGAAGACCCCGCCCGGGGTGGCCTGCGCGAAACGCCGGCCCGCGTCGCACGGATGTACCGCGAGGTGTTCGCCGGGATCGGACAGGACGCCTCGCAACTGGTGACGGTCGTCGAGGGCGCCGACCACGACGAGATGATCATGGTCCGCGACATCCCGATCTACTCGATGTGTGAGCACCACCTCATCCCGTTCAGCGGGAAGGCCCACGTCGCCTACATCCCGAACAAGCAGCAGCAGATCACCGGCCTCTCCAAGATCGCCCGTGTGGTGGACCTCCTCGCCAAGCGCCCGCAGGTCCAGGAACGGCTCACCACGCAGATCGCGGAGGCGCTCGACGAGGCGCTCTCACCGCGGGGCGTCTTCGTGGTGATCGAGTGCGAGCACCTGTGCATGACGATGCGCGGCATCAAGAAGCCGGGCTCGGTGACCGTGACCTCTGCGGTGCGCGGGCTCTTCCGCACCGACGCGCGAACGCGCCAGGAGGCCATGAGCCACATCGGCATGCGGTAATCCCATCCCTGCCGGAACGCGGCGCAAGCAACCGGACTACGCTTGGTGGATGCCCGACGAGGTCGCCTGGCGTTGCGGACCCCATGCACTGCCACTCCGCGTTCGCACCTTGGTCATGGGGATCGTGAACGTCACGCCGGACTCGTTCTCGGACGGTGGCGTGTACGCCGATATCGACGACGCGGTGAAGCACGCGGGCCAGATGGTGGTCGACGGCGCCGATCTGCTCGACGTCGGCGGCGAGTCCACCCGGCCGGGCTCGGAGGTCGTGCCGGCCGATGAGGAGATCCGCCGCGTCGTGCCGGTCATCCGCGGGATCGTCGATGACCTCCCCGACGTTCCCGTCTCGGTGGACACGCGGAAGGCCGACGTCGCGCGGGCGGCCGTGGAGGCCGGGGCGTCGATCGTGAACGACGTGTCGGCCGGCGACGATCCCGCGATGTTCGACGTCGTCGCCGAGGCCGGCGCCGGCATGATCCTGATGCACATGAAGGGCGACCCGAAGACCATGCAGGACGACCCCGTGTACTACGACGTCGTCGCCGAGGTCCGCGGCTTCCTCAGCGATCGGGTCGAGGCGGCCGTCACGGCGGGGATCGAGATGGACCGGCTCTGCGTCGACCCGGGGATCGGGTTCGGCAAGACCTTGGAACACAACGTGGCGATCCTTCACGAGATCCGAGCCTTCCATCATCTGGGGGTCCCGGTGCTCGTCGGGCCGAGCCGCAAGCGGTTCATCGGGACGCTCACCGGAACCGAGGTCGGCGACCGCATCGAAGGGACGGCGGGGGTCGTCGCCTGGTGCGCGGCCGAGGGTGTCGACATCGTGCGCGTCCACGACGTGAAGGAGATGGCGCGCGTCGTTCGTGTCGTCGACGCGATCGTCGGCGCGAGGGGATGATCCCGGCCGACGACAAGCGCCGCGCCCCGACCTCCGGAGGCGAGCTCGCCTATACGGATGACGGCGACGGCCCGGTCGTCGTGCTGATCCACGGCTTCCCGCAGTCGTCGTTCGTCTGGCGAGACCTCGGGCCGCTGCTGTCGTCGCGTTTCCGCGTGATCGTCCCGGACATGCTGGGCTCGGGTGATTCGGACAAGCCCGAGCACGCACCGCTCGGGCTCGTCGCGCAGGCCGGCTACATCAGCGAGCTGTTGGATGGTCTCCGGGTCGAGCGCTACGCGGTGATCGGACACTCGGTCGGAGGTGGCGTCGCCCAGCTGCTGGCGCTGGACCACGACGGAGTGGACGCGATGGTCCTGATGTCGAGCACGGCGTTCGACGCGTGGCCGACCCTGCTTACCCGCGAGATCCAGCGGACACCGCCGGACCAGCGGGTCGAGCTCTTCGTGCACTCGGGGATCCGCGCCTCCCTCCGCGTGGGGATGGCCGATCCCGATCGCATCACGCCGGAGCAGGTGATGCAGTACCTGCGGCCGTGGACCGGCCCCGGCAACGTCGAGGCGTTCTTCCGGTTCGCCGACGCCATGGACGGCACGGGGCTGGCCGACCGCGAGGCGGATCTGGGGACGCTCGAGATCCCGGTGCTGATCTTCTGGGGCGAGGAGGACGAGTTCTACCCGCCGGCCATCGCCGAGCGGTTGAACGCAGCGATCCCGACGTCGACGCTCGGCCTGCTGCCCGGATGCCGGCACTTCCTGGTGGAAGACGCGATCGAGACGATCGGTCCGATGATCTACGAGTACCTGCGGGCCCGCTACCTCCGCGAGCCGCACGGTGGCCACGGGGACGGGTCGGGCATCGTGTCGATCCAGCTCGAGCGGAAGCCACCATGGGTCGACCTGGCCGGATACGAGGAAGATGCATGGCACGACGTCGAGGAGGAGGGAGAGGATTGACCACCGCGAGGTTGTTCCTGTCCGGGATCAAAGCCACCGGGAACCACGGAGCCCGTCCGGGGGAGAAGGACACCCCGCAGGACTTCGTCGTCGACCTGGACATCGAGGTGAATGTCGGCGACGACGACATCGGAGGCACCGCGGACTATCGCGGCATCACCGATGCGACCCGCGCGATCGTCGAGGAGCGCTCGTTCGACCTGATCGAATCGATGGCCGCCGCGATCGCGGACGATCTCCTGCGTCTGGAGCGCGTCGCACGGGTCACCGTCGTCGTGCACAAGCCGAACGCCGCCCTGCGGCTGGGGATCGACGGGGTCGCCGCCGCCGCCACCGCGCCGAACCGGTAGCCGCATGATGCAGGCCTTCCTCGGGCTGGGTTCCAACCTCGGGGACCGGCTCGCCACCCTTCAGCGCGCGATCGATCTCCTCGGGGCACAGCCGGGCATCGACGTCGTGCGCACGTCCCGCGTCTGGGAGACCGATCCGGTCGGCGGGCCGGATCAGCCCGACTTCCTCAACATCGTCGCCGAGGTCCAGACCGAACTCGAGCCGCACGCACTCCTGGACGCCGTGAACCGGATCGAAGCCTCGCTCGGTCGGACCCGGGAGATCCGCTGGGGTCCCCGAACGATCGACATCGACATCCTCCTGATCGACCAACTGACGATCGACGACGACCGGCTCACCGTCCCCCATCCCCGGATGCACCAGCGAGCCTTCGTCCTCCTGCCCCTCATCGACCTCATCCCCGACCCCGTCCTCCCCGACGACACCCACCTCCTCCACGTCCGCCTCCCCGACCAACCCGTCCGCCCCGCCCACCCTCCTCTCCGGGTCCCCGCATGACGAACGAACGGACGTGCCTCCGCTGCGACTGGCACGGCTCGACCGACGACTCGACGTGTCCGAACTGCTCCGCCGCACTCTACGAGTTGGGCCGACCCCCGTCGGAAGCGGCGGGAGTGCCGGTGAGGCGCCACTCCGATGAGCGGAGCCGCGAGGCGGCGAGCACCGCAAGCGTGGCTCCGTCCGCACCCCCGCCCCGCCCGTCGAGCCGCCCCGCCCACCACGAAGCCGCAGAGCCGACGAGCACCCGATCCCGATCGCTCGTCGCCGTCGTTCTCGCGGTCGTCGTCCTCGCGATCGCCGTGGGCTGGTGGCTCAACGCGCATACGGCTCCCACGCCACGCGCGCCCCAGCGGGTCGCACCGGTGGCGGACCTGACCGGCACGCTGGTCTACGCCGTGCCGGACGGCCCGGATCGTTCACGCCTCTGGCGCTGGGACCTCGCGACCGGTCGGGTGTTGCGAGGTCCCCGGGTCCCCCGAACGATCGAGCTGGTCGACGCGCACGGCGCCACGGCCGGGTGGATCGGGGTCACGTCGGCATTGCCCGACGGCCGGCTCGAGGCCTCGGTCCTGCGGTTCTTGGCTCCGGACGATCGGGCGACGCCGATCCTGCGCGGCGACGACGTCGCCTGGGCGCCCGACGGGTCCTCCGTCGCTGTGGTGCGTCGCGGACCGCTGCGAACCGGGTGCCGCCGGTCGGTCTCCATCGTGTGGGCTCGGCTCGTCCCCGCTCTGCGTGATCGCAAGTTCGCGGATCCGGCGCTCTGCGGCGATCTGCTCTCCATCGGGCAGGACGACGCCCAAACGTTCTTCACCCTGGATCGCGGCGGCCGCGTCGGGGTGTTCGTCGCCGGGATCGGCCGGATCCATCCGGTGGTGCCCGGGTACGCGATGATGGCCGTCAACGGCGTGTCGGACATCATCGTCGTCCCCGAGGGCGCGCTGGCCACACGCGCTCCACTGCCCAGCCGTCCGGAGCAGGAGCATGCGGACCTGTTGGGAGCGGGGCTCTCCTTCATCGGCACCGGCGATCTGCCGCTCCCGTATGGCGTCGGTGACGACCGGTTCGCGATCGCGCGGTTCCTGGCCTGGTCTCGCACCGACGACGCGGCGCTCGTCGTCGGCCGGCAAGGCGTCCGCCGCGGCCTCTACCTGCTCGACACCGAGTCGGGCAACGGCATCGTCGGTCCACGCTACGTCGGTCCGGTGTCGGGGATCCCCTACGCCACGTTCACGATCGACGGGTCCGCGATCGTGCAGACCGCGGAAGGACTGTTCGTCACCTCGCGAGACGGGTTGGTTCCGCTCACGCCTCCGGCCGATGCGCCCGCGCCCGACGGTCCCATCGTCTGGATCGTGTGACTTGGCATACTCGCAGCGATGAAGATCTCGGTCGTCGGCGCAGGGCGCGTGGGGACCGCGATGGCGGTCCTGCTCGGTCGTGCCGGCCATCGGGTGGTCGCGGTGTCGGGTCGCGGCCCCACCCGCGACCGCGCGTCGCGGTTCCTGCCGGACGTGCCCTTCATGGATCCCGCCGACGCCGCGCGGAACGGCGAGTTCGTCCTCGTCGGCGTCCCGGACGACGACATCTCCCCGATCGTCGGCTCGATCGCGGTCGCCGGGGGGTTCCGTGCCGGCCAGTGGGTGGCGCATCTCTCGGGTGCGTCGGGGCTCGACGTCCTCGCGCCCGCGCGAGCGGCCGGTGCCCGGCCGCTCGCCCTGCATCCCCTGCAGACGCTCCCCGACGTCGCGAGTGCCTTGGAGCGATTGCCCGGCTGCGCCATGGCCGTCACCGCCGACGACGACGGGGCGTTCACGGTGGGCGAGCGGATCGCTGACGACCTCATGGCGCGCCCGTTCCGGCTCGATGAGGCGATGCGACCGCTCTATCACGCCGCTGCCGTCTTCGCCTCGAACTACCTCATCGTGACGAGCGGCATCGCGGAGGACCTGTTCCGGCGGGCGGGCGTGCCCGACCCCCGTCGCGCGATGCTGCCGCTGCAGCGCGCGAGCCTGGACAACGTCGAGCGGCTGGGACCGGCGGACGCCCTCACCGGTCCGGCCGTGCGGGGCGACGCCACGACGATCGAGCGCAACCTGGCAGCGCTCCGTGACCAAGGCCCCGTGGTCGTCGACGCTTACGTCGCGCTCTGCCGGGTCGCGCTCGAGCTCGCTTCGACGTCCGGCCGCCTGCCGCAGGACCGGCGCGCGGCCGTCGAAGAGGTGCTCGCGCGATGGAACTGATCCGCACCGCGGTCGACCTCACCGACGCGGTCGACGCACAGCGCTCCGCCGGCGCCGCCGTCGGGCTGGTGCCGACGATGGGGGCGCTGCACGACGGTCACGCATCGCTCATCGAGCGTGCCCGGACCGAACAGGACCTCGTCGTCGTCTCGATCTTCGTGAACCCGAAGCAGTTCGCTCCCGGCGAAGATCTCTCCCGGTACCCGCGGGATGAGGCACGCGACGTCGCACTCGCCGAACAGCTCGGGGCCGACCTGGTGTGGGCGCCGGCCGGCGACGAGTTCTATCCGCCGGGCGTCGAGCTCCAGGTGCCGGACCCGGGACCGATCGGCGACGTGCTGGAGGGCGCCTCCAGGCCCGGCCACTTCGCCGGAGTGCTCACGGCTGTCCTTCGCCTGTTCGCCGTGGTCGGGCGGTCCGTCGCGTACTTCGGGGAGAAGGATGCCCAGCAGCTCTTCCTGGTCCGCCGGCTGGTCGACCGACATGGACTGCCGGTCACCGTCGTGGGGTGTCCCACGGTCCGTGAGCGCGACGGCCTTGCCTCCTCGTCCCGCAACGCGTTCCTCTCGCCCGAGGAGCGAGCGCAGGCGGGATGCCTCTTCCTCGCGCTCTCTGAGGCCGCGGAGCTCGCCCGGAGCGGCGAACGTGATCCCGCGGTGATGGTCGCGGCCATGGCACGTGAGGTGGGCGCGACGCCGCTCGCTCAACTCGACTACGCCGTCGTCGTCGACGAGGCGACGTTCACGCCGCTCGCGGAGGTGGACCGACCTGCCCGCGCGTTGATCGCGGCGCGCTTCCCGTCCGCGCGCCTCATCGACAACCTCCGCCTCCCCGCGGCTGGATAGGATGCCCGCGATGCTCCTCGCCGCCGACGTCGGCAACACCGAGATCGTCCTAGGGGTCTTCCGCGGCTCCGAGCTCGCGCACACCTGGCGGATGTCCACGCAGCCCGAGCGGACCGCGGACGAGCTCGCGCTGCTCCTCTCCGCGTTCCTCGCGCAGGAGGACATGTCGTTCGAGTCGCAGGTGACCGGCATGGTCGTGGCGTCCGTCGTTCCGGACGTCACGGCGGCCATGCGGGAGATGGCGGCCCGCTACTTCCCGTCTCCGCCGGTCATCGTGGGGCCAGGGACCAAGACCGGCGTCCCGATCCTCACCGACAATCCCCGCGAGGTCGGCGCCGACCGTGTCGTGAATGCCCTCGCGGCGTTCACGCGGTTCGGCGGTCCGGCGATCGTCGTGGACTTCGGCACGGCCACCAACTTCGATGTGGTCTCGGACAAGGGAGAGTTCATCGGAGGCGTGATCGCGCCCGGCATCCAGGCGTCGGCGGCGAGCCTGTTCTCGCGGACGGCGCGCCTCACGCGCGTCGAGCTGACCGCCCCGGCATCGGTGATCGGCAAGAGCACGGTCGAGTGCATCCAGTCCGGCCTGATCTACGGCACCGCCGGTGAGGTCGACGCGATCGTCGAACGCATCATCGGCGAGCTCGGGAACGCCGTCGTGATCGCCACCGGCGGGCTCGCCCCCGTCGTGATCCCGCATTGCCACACGGTCCAGCACCTCGAGCCGTGGCTGACCCTGGAAGGGCTCCGCCTGGTCTTCGAGCGCAACGTGGTGACCGCCGATGAGTGAGTTCGAGTCGCACGAGCCGCTGCCGCGCGAAGCAGAGGTCCTGCGCGCACGCCGGGAGTCGTTGGAGCGCCTCCGCGAGGTCGGGACCGAACCGTTCGCGCTCAGGTTCGACGTCGACACCCACGCGGCACCACTGCTCGAGGAGTTCGACGGCAGGCTCGATGATGAAGAGGAGTCGGACCGGCGCGCGTCCGTCGCCGGACGGGTGGTCCTCGCACGGCGCCACGGCAAGCTGACCTTCCTGGTGATCAGGGACCGGACCGGGGATCTCCAACTCTTCTGCGAGGAGGCGACGCTCGGTGAGGGGTACGGCCTCCTCGACGAGGTGGACCTCGGAGACATCGTGGGAGCTCGCGGCCACGTCGTCCGGACGCGTCGCGGTGAGCTGTCGCTCAAGGTGGACTCGCTGACGATGCTCACGAAGGCGTTGCGTCCGCTCCCCGAGAAGTGGCACGGACTGCAAGATCCCGACCTGCAGCAGCGACGCAGATACCTCCACCTCATCACCGATCCCGCGGCGCGTCGGTACGTCGACGCGCGGGCGGCGGTCCTCCGCACCATGCGACGGGAGCTGGACGATCGCGGGTACACCGAGGTGGAAACGCCCGTCCTCCAGGCCATTGCCGGCGGCGCGTTGGCGAAGCCGTTCACGACGCATCACAACGCGCTGGACACCGACCTCAAGCTTCGGATCTCGCTCGAGTTGTACCTGAAGCGGTTGTTGGTCGGTGGGCTCGAGCGGATCTACGAGATCGGCAGGAACTTCCGAAACGAGGGCATCGACCGCGAACACAACCCGGAGTTCACGATGCTCGAGCTCTACGAGGCCTACGGTGACTACGAGACGATGATGCGGATAGCGGAGGATCTGATCCGGGCCTGTGCGACCGCGGTCAACGGCTCGCTCGTCGGTACGTTCCGCGGCCGCGAGCTGGATCTGGCTGCTCCGTTCCAACGGGTCACCGTGCTGGACGCGGTTTCCCGAGCGATCGGAGAGGAGGTCACGCTCGACCGGCCGGATCTGTCCGACCTGGCGGACCGATCCGGCGTGGGTGTCGACCCCGCGTGGGGTCCAGGGAAGATCGTGCTCGAGCTCTTCGAGAAGCTCGCGGAGCACACGTTCTTCGTGCCGACATTCGTCTGCGACTACCCGCGCGAGGTTTCCCCGCTGGCCCGTCCGCACCGGAGCGATGCCGCGCTCACCGAGCACTTCGACGTGATCGTCGGAGGCATCGAGCTCGGTACGGCGTTCAGCGAGCTGACCGACCCGATCGAGCAACGGGAGAAGTTCGAGCAGCAGATGGCGGAGCGGCTCGCCGGGGACGAGGAAGCCCATCCCTTGGACGAGGACTTCATGACCGCCCTCGAGCACGGCATGCCGCCCGCGGGAGGCATCGGCATCGGCATCGACCGGCTGCTGATGGTGCTGACCGACGCGCCGTCCCTTCGTGACCTGATCCTGTTTCCGCACCACCGGCCCGAGACGCCGTAGCTCTCGCTGCGCCCGCGCTGCCCGCACCCGCCCCGAGGCCTCGGCCTATACTTGGCCGCGCGCACGCCCGTGACGACACGGGAGCGGAGGAGGGACGCGATGGATCAGCAGCAGGCGATCGAGCGGATCAGGTCGGTGCCGCTGTTCAGCGGGTTCGGCGACAAGCAGCTCCAACGCGTCGCCGCCATCGCGAAAGAGGTGGAGTTCCCCGCCGGCAAGGTCATCGCGAAGCAAGGTGAGAGCGGCGTGGGGTTCCACATGATCCAGGACGGAGAGGCCGTGGTCACCGTGGACGGGGTGGAGCATGCCACGCTCGGTGCCGGCTCGTACTTCGGGGAGATCTCGCTGATCGACGGGGGACCGCGTTCCGCAACCGTCACTGCGAAGGCCGACCTGAAGACCGTCTCACTGACGTCGTGGGACTTCAACGCGCTCCTGGACGAGTACCCGGAGCTGGCCAGGGAACTGTTGATCCAGCTCTGCGGCAGGCTCCGCGGCGTCGAGCAGTCGATCTCGCAGTAGCCCGACCTGCCGCTACGCCGTCCGCTCCGTGGCCTCGTGCAGCACGATCACGATGTCGTCCAGCCGGGTTCCCTTGGCCACGAAGCCGGACGCGCCCGCCCGACGGGCCTCCGCCTCCACCTCGGGATCGGCGTCGGCGGTGAGGATCACGACCGGGAGCCGGGGCCGGACCTCGTGGATCCGCTCCATCGCGTCGAACCCCGAGAGATCGGGCATCGACAGGTCCATCAGCACCACGTCCGGCTCGACGTCCTCGGCCTCTCGGCAGGCGGCGACACCACCACCTGCTTCCCCCGCGACGTCGATCTCATCCACCATCTCCAGGGCGCTCGTCAATGCCTGACGGAAGCCTGGATGATCGTCCACGACCAACACTCGCACGCGTGACCTCCTCAAGGATCGCGTCGATGGCGGGGGGAAACGCCGTCGTGGGAAGGTGTCTGGATGATTCCACGCGGCTCTGCCGGCGCGCAACGGACCTTCGGGGGACTTCCTGTAGTTCCAACGGAGGATTCCGATATCAGCCGCGCGATCTGACTAATCCCCGGGCGGCGAACATCCGAAGAACTAGGTAAGGAGATCCGCGAGATGGAAGCGCCGAGGCGAGAGGAAACGTTGGTGACGCTCAAGGCTTATCGGGGGCCACAGGTATACTCAGCCTCAACGGGCGCCGTGACCGTTCGTCGGCGGCGCCCGGCGCACCTCGGGGGTAGGACGTGGTCCGTGGATCCCCGGGGACATGGAACATGCGGGTCATTGCCCGGAGGACGCTGACATGTTCGAACGCTTCACGGACCGCGCCAGACGAGTGGTGGTCCTCGCCCAAGAAGAGGCGAGGATGCTCAACCACAACTACATCGGTACCGAGCACATCCTGCTCGGGCTGATCCACGAGGGCGAAGGCGTCGCCGCGAAGGCACTCGAGTCGCTGAACATCTCCCTCGAAGCGGTCCGTCAGCAGGTCGAAGAGATCATCGGCCAGGGCCAGGCTGCTCCCACCGGACACATCCCGTTCACCCCACGCGCCAAGAAGGTCCTGGAGCTCTCGCTGCGTGAAGCGCTGCAGCTCGGACACAACTACATCGGTACCGAGCACATCCTGCTCGGGCTCATCCGCGAGGGCGAGGGCGTCGCCGCCCAGGTGCTGCAGAAGCTGGGCGCCGACCTCAACCGCGTCCGTCAGACCGTGATCCAGCTGCTCTCCGGCTACACCGGTGGCAAGGGCGAGCAGACTCCCGCCGGTTCCGGCGAGGGCGGCCCACAGGGGTCCATGGTCCTCGACCAGTTCGGGCGGAACCTCACGCAGCTGGCCCGTGAGGGCAAGCTCGACCCCGTGATCGGCCGCGAGCAGGAGATCGAGCGCGTCATGCAGGTCCTGTCGCGCCGGACAAAGAACAACCCGGTGCTGATCGGGGAGCCCGGCGTCGGCAAGACCGCCGTCGTCGAGGGTCTCTCCCAGGACATCGTGCGCGGTGAGGTGCCCGAGACGCTCAAGGGCAAGCAGATCTACACGCTTGACCTCGGAGCGCTTGTCGCCGGCTCGCGTTACCGCGGTGACTTCGAGGAGCGCCTGAAGAAGGTGCTGAAGGAGATCAAGACCCGCGGCGACATCATCTTGTTCATCGACGAGCTGCACACGCTGGTGGGCGCCGGCGCGGCCGAAGGCGCGATCGACGCGGCCTCCATCCTCAAGCCCATGCTTGCGCGCGGCGAGCTGCAGACGATCGGTGCCACCACGCGCGACGAGTACCGCAAGCACCTCGAGAAGGACGCGGCGCTCGAGCGGCGGTTCCAGCCCATCACCGTCAACGAGCCCACGGTCCCGCACACCATCGAGATCCTGAAGGGTCTGCGCGACCGGTACGAGGCGCACCACCGCGTGAACTTCACCGACGACGCGCTGGTCGCGGCCGCGAACCTGGCGGACCGCTACATCAGCGACCGCTTCCTGCCCGACAAGGCGATCGACCTCATCGACGAGGCCGGCAGCCGTATGCGCATCCGTCGCATGACCGCGCCGCCCGACGTTCGCGAGATCGACGAGAAGATCGCCGAGGTCCGCCTCAAGAAGGAATCGGCGATCGACGGCCAGGACTTCGAGCGCGCGGCGTCGCTCCGCGACGAAGAGCGCCAGCTCCAGGAGGAGCGCACCCGCCGAGAGGCGGAGTGGAAGTCCGGCGAGATGGACATCCTGTCCGAGGTCGACGAGGAGGAGATCGCCGAGGTCCTGTCCATCTGGACCGGCATCCCCGTCTTCAAGCTGACCGAGGAGGAGACCGAGAAGCTGCTGCGGATGGAGGACGAGCTCCACAAGCGGATCGTGACGCAGAACGAGGCCATCTCCGCCGTGTCGCGCGCCATCCGCCGCACCCGCTCGGGTCTCAAGGACCCGCGCCGGCCCTCCGGGTCGTTCATCTTCCTCGGGCCTTCGGGCGTCGGGAAGACCGAGCTGTCCAAGGCGCTCGCGGAGTTCCTGTTCGGCGACGAGGACGCGCTGATCCAGCTGGACATGTCGGAGTACATGGAGAAGCACACGGTCAGCCGGCTGATCGGCTCGCCTCCCGGCTACGTCGGGTACGAGGAGGGCGGGCAGCTCACCGAGGCCGTGCGCCGCAAGCCGTTCAGCGTGGTCCTGTTCGACGAGATCGAGAAGGCCCACCCCGACGTGTTCAACACGCTGCTGCAGATCCTGGAGGACGGGCACCTGACGGACTCGCAGGGACACAAGGTGGACTTCAAGAACACCATCATCATCATGACCTCGAACCTGGGTACCCGCGACATGCAGAAGGGGCCCGGCATCGGTTTCGCCGCCTCGGCGAACGAAGAGGTCACGTACGAGCGCATGCGCGACCGCGTGACCGAGGAGCTGAAGAAGAGCTTCCGGCCTGAGTTCCTGAACCGGATCGACGAGGTCATCGTGTTCCGCTCGCTGACGCAGGACGACGTGAAGAACATCGTCGATCTGATGATGACCCGCGTGCGCGACCAGCTGAAGGCCAAGGACATCGACATCGAGCTGACCGAGGCAGCAAAGACCTTGCTCGCCACGGTGGGCTTCGACGCCTCCCTCGGAGCCCGGCCGCTGCGTCGGACGATCCAGCGCCTGGTCGAGGACCCGCTCTCCGAGAAGCTCCTGTGGAAGGAGTTCCGCGCCGGTCAGACGATCATCGTGGATGCCGTGGACGGCGAGATCGTGTTCGACGGCGGGTCGATCGTGCCTCCCGAGATCCCACCCGTGGAGCTCGCCGGCTCCACCGAGTAGCGTCGCGAAGGCGAGTGGCGCGCAGCTCCTCGCTATGCTCCATCGGTGAGTGATGGGCTTCCGACAGCGACAACCGAGCTGGTCGGACGTGAGTCAGAACGTGCTCGGATCGATCGCTTCATGGCGACGGTCTCGGCCGGGCCATCCGCCCTGTCGATCGGTGGTGGCCCAGGCGTCGGCAAGACGGCGCTCTGGCGTTTCGCCATCTCGGATGCCCGAGCACGAGGCCACCGAGTCCTGATATCGCGGCCGGCCGAAGAGGAGATGCCACTCTCCGGTGTGGGTCTGACCGATCTTTTCGAGGGGTATCGCCTCGCCGGTTTGACCGTCGGGACGGACGACCCGTTCTCGACGGGCCGAGCGGTTCTCGGGGCACTCAGGGATATAGCGGGTGACGGATCCGCGGTGCTCGCCATCGACGATGTGCAATGGCTGGACTCGTTCTCGGCACGTTCGTTGCGCTACGCGCTTCGCCGCCTCGAGACCGAGCCCATCGCCGTCGTCACGACGCTCCGGCACGATGCCGCGCACGTGGATCCGCTGGCGTTGGCTTCGACCCTGCCACCTGAGCGTCAGGACGTTGTCGAGCCAGGGCCCCTTCACCTCGATGACATCCGTCGTCTGATCGGCGATAGCGGGGGTGCCATCTCCCGGCCGACCCTCCGTCGGATCGCCGAGATGTCGGCCGGGAATCCGCTCTACGCACTCGAGCTCGCCCGCGCTCTTCGAGTGAAAGGAACGGACACTTCGGCCGGCCCGCTCCCGCTGCCGGATTCCGTCCAGCTCGCGATCGGCGACCGGGTTGGTTCGCACGCAGGTGACGTCGGGACGCTCTTGGAGATCGTGTCCGCGATGGGCCGCTCCTCCGTGGGGGCGCTGCGGGAGATCTCGCTCACGAACGATCTCGACGAGGCCCTCGGGGTTGCCCAAGAGGAGCGCCTCCTCGTCGTCGAGGACGATCTCACGGTCCGGTTCTCCCATCCGATGGTCGGATCCGTCGTGTACGCGAGGATCGATCCCATCGCGAAACGCGCGCTCCACGCTCGTCTCGCGGCTCTCGCGAGCGAGCCCGACGTTCGAGCGCGACACGTCGCGCTCTCGACCGAGAGCGCGGATGCCGAGGCGGCCGCTCTGCTGGAGGATGCGGCGGCCCGGGCGAACCGTCGAGGGGCGCCCGATCTCGCAGCGGATTTCATCGCCCACAGCTTGCGGCTCACTCCGGTACACGACGAGGAAGCGGTACGGAGGAGGCGTCTGCAGCAGATCGCCCATCTGGCGGCCTCCGGAGAGGCGGGTCGCGCCTTGGTGCTCGCGGACGAGCTGTTGGCGAGCCTGCCGCACGGACCCGCTCGGGCGGAGGTGTTGGTGCAACGATTCGAGGTCGAGGACGACGACCTGGCGTTCGGCGAACGTCTCTTGGAGGAGGCGCTCGACGATGCGGGCGAGGACGAGGCGCTGCGTGGTCGCGTCTTGGACATGCTCGCATGGCTCCGCGGGATGCTGCGTGGGAACCTGCAGGACGGGATCCGGTGCGCTCGCGCCGGTCTCGAGATCGCCGAACGCACGGCGGACGCGCGCCTGCAGATGCTCACTCAGTCATCGCTTGCGGTGATGGAGGCGCTCATCGGTCACCCTCGTCCCGATCTGCTCAACGAAACGGTGGACCTGGAGCTCGCCCTTGGGGCTCAGGGCACCAGCGAAGCTCCGCGGGCCCTCTCGGGGAAGCTCCGATTCTGGGCAGGCGATCTCCCGGGGGCTCGGGAACGCTTCGATGACGCCCTCGAGGCGGCCGCCCGCGAAGGGATGGAGCTGACGCGACCGTACCGTCTCTACGATCTCTCGCTCTTGGAGTGCGCTGCCGGCAACCTCGTCGAGGCTCGCGAGCTGGCGCGCCTCGGGATCGAGGCAGCGGAGGACGCGCGCTTCCCGCCCGGATGGCTGCACTATCCGAGCGCGCTCGTCTCCGCGTGGCTCGGCCACGCGGCAGATGCGCGACGCTCGGCGGATCTCCTCCTGGGCTGGGCTCGGCCACGAGGAGAGCGAACCGCGGTAGTGCGGGCCCTCATGGTGCAAGGGCTGGTCGCGCTCTCGGAGGGGAATGCCGCGGATGCCCGCTCCCCCCTCGCCGAGGCCGTCGCGATCCTCGAAGCGATCGGCGTCGTTGAACCGGGAGCGTTCCCCGTCCTTCCGGACGCGATCGAGGCTTTCGCGCGTTCGGGCGATATCGGTAGGGCGGAAGCGCTGCTCGCGCAGCTCGAAGCGCAGGCCGAGCGTGTGGACAACGCCTGGGCGCGGGCTGGGGCCGACCGGGGCCGGGGCGCCATCCTCGTCGCGAGCGGGCAGGCCGAGGACGCGGTCGCGCCGCTCCGTGCCTCGGCGGAAGCCTTCGACACGCTCGGTTTCCGCCCCGACGCAGCTCGTGCCGTCCTGCTGCAGGGGCAGGCGCTCTTGCGAGGCGGTCACCGCACGGCTGCCGCGGACGCCCTGGATGACGCCCGCGAGCGGTTCGCGTCGATGGGCGCGAGATCGTGGGAAGGCCAGGCGCTCGAGGAGCTCGAGCGATCTGCCCCCGGCCGGGCGAGCGGGACGCTGACGCCGACGGAGCGACGGATCGCCGAGCTCGTCGCGGAGGGGCTGAAGAACCGCCAGATCGCTGAAACGATATTCGTGAGCGTCGCGACGATCGAGGCACACCTCACCCGCATCTACCGAAAGCTCCAGATCCGATCCCGTACCGAGCTCACGCGCCTCGTGATCGAGCGCGAACTCCTCGGCGAGTCGCAGGAGTAGGGGAAACCCGCTAGCGACGCGACGACCATCTCCCTGACCCTGACAGCGTGAGCGATACGGACACCTCCATCAGCCTGGATGGCGTCGTCGTCGGGCCCCCATCGGAGAAATCCAAGCTTCGTCGCGAACTGAGTCGGTTCGACACGGTCTTGTTCCTGATGTCCGCCATGGTCGTTGTGGACACGATCGGGGCGATCGCCATCGGACGCGCTCAGGCGTTCACCTGGCTCGCGGTGCTCTTCGTCACATTCTTCATCCCCTCGGCACTCGCGAGCGCCGAGCTGGGGGCCGCGCTTCCGGACGAGGGTGGGGCGTACGTCTGGGTCCGGACGGCGTTCGGACGCTGGGCGGGCTCGCTGACGTCGTTGCTGTATTGGGCTGGCACGCCGATGTGGCTGGGTGGCTCTGTCACCATCGTCGCGATCACCGTGGTCGAGCGTTCTTTCGCGCCACTCGGGACGGGATGGAAGCTCGCCTTCGGCGCCGCCTTCGTGGGCGTCGCGACGCTTGGGGCGGTGGTGCCGCTCCGCTACGGGAAATGGATCCCGTCCAGCGGAGCGATCGGTCAGATCGTGCTCCTCGGCGTGTTCACGATCACGGTCATCGCGTACGGCGTCGCCAACGGGATCGAAGGAGTCGCGCTCGCGGACTTCACCCCCGATGTCGCGACGTTCATCGCTGTGGTCCCCATCCTCCTGTACAGCTTCGTCGGGATCGAGCTCCCCTCCACCGCAGGCGAGGAGATGGTGGATCCGCGGCGCGACATCCCGGCGGCGATCTTCCGAGCGGGCGTCGCTCAGGCGCTCATGTACGGGATCCCGATCCTGGCCGTGCTCGTCGTCCTACCGGCCGAGCGGATCACCTCCCTGCACGGACTGATCGACGCCATGAGGACGGTGTTCACGGTGTACGGAGGCGATATCGCCCCCGACGGTTCGGTCGTGCTGACCGGCGTAGGCGCCGCGCTCGGCGGGGTGATGGCCGCTCTGTTCGTCTGGGTCCTCGCCGCCAGCGGATCCGCCTGGATCATGGGCGCAGGCCGCGCTCAGGCGGCCGCCTGCATCGACGGGGCGGGTCCCTCCGTGCTCGGCCGCGTGAACGAGCGCACCGGGGTCCCGGTGGTGATGGGCGTCGTCTCCGGCGCCGTCTCGTTCTGCGCCATGGCCGCGTTCCTGCTGCTCACGGGAGGTGACAGCCAGCGCTACTTCTCCGCGTCGCTGACGGTATCGATCGCACTCATCGTCCTGGCCTACCTCTTGATCTTCCCGAGCTTCCTTCGATTGCGGTCGATCCAACCCGATCTTCCGCGCCCGTTCCGCGTTCCAGGCGGGAGAGGGATGGCCGCGCTCGTCACCGTCGCCGCAACCGGCTGGTCCCTCTTGGCGGTGATCAGCCTCCTGTGGCCGGGCTTCGGTACGGCTCGGCCCGACGACGCGCTCCCCGCGGGGTTCGACGGCGACCGTCTCGGGTTCGAGCTGATGGTGCTCGTGCCGCTCATCGTGATCGGGTTCGTCTCGATCGCGTTCTCCCGCCTCGGCAACCGGAGAACCCCCGCTCGTGATGCGAGCCTCTCCGTACCCCGAGCACCCGGCAGACCGTAGGGGTCAGGGCAGGTCCGCTAGGGGAATCCCGCTGGTCCGCCACGAACCACGTCCTTAGCCTCGGATCAGGCCCGTAACCAGGCCGGCCGCGACCGAAGGAGGCCATATGAGCGTAGGGATCCGAGGGGCGTTCGCCGCCCGGATGATCGCGGAGGACCGTAAGCGCCCGATCGTCGTCCGCCCGCCGGCGTGGCGGCGGCTCAAGCTTCCGGACCGACCTATCTGGGGGTCGCGTTCGCTCGTCGTGCGTCGTCTCCCGGGGGTCGGATCGGCGCCGGACGCGGCCGGTCTCGACGGAAGGAGGGGGTCATGAGCAAGGGACTCGGAGGGTTGATCGTCGCGGAGCTCATGGTCGATGACATGGAGCGGTACGTGAGCAACCGCCGGGACCGTCGGGCCGCGCAGCATGCCGCGAAGGCCTCACGAGCCCGTCGCTGGGCCGGTTCCGGCGAACCCCGGGCCGGGCGGGGCGAGACACCGGCCGCGCGGAGCCACGCCCCCGCGTTCCCCGAGCCGTGAGCTCCGGGGGTCAGACCAAACCCCGGAGTTCCTCCGGCACCAGATCGGCGAACTCCCACGCCGTCCACAGGTCCGCGGTGAGCGAAGCGGCAGACCTGTTCACCCCGAACCGTTCGAAGTGATCGCAGACGCGGAACAGATCGCGTTCCAGCAGCTCCCGGGCGTGCCGGTTCTTGCGGGGATCGACCGCCTGCGGCAGATCGATCAGCGTCACCTGTCCATCCCAGACCAGGATGTTGTACGGCGAGAGGTCGCCGTGGATGACGTTGCGGTAGAGGAACAGCTCGACGTTGCGGATCACCTGTTGCAGCAGTTCCTCCGCCTCCTCGGGATCGGGTCGATAGCTGCGCAGTTGCGGCGCGGCGTCGTCCTCGTCGCCGATATAGGTCATCAGGATGCCGCGGTCGGATCGCATGAGCGGCTTCGGCACGTCCGCGCCGGCGGCGGAGAGCGTCTTCAACATCTCCCACTCGCGATCGACCCAGATCGCCGCGGCGACCTCTTTGCCGAACGTGGTCCGCTTCTCCACGGCCAGTCGGATCCGACGCGGCTTGATGAACTCGCCGTCCCGGTAGATCCCTTCGTCCCGGAACGCACGGCGATCCGGAGGATGGAACATCTTCAGCGCGGCCAGCGTCTCGCCGGTCGTCCTCGGGTTGGCGCGGACCAGGTGGACCGATGCTTCCTTACCGCTCTTGATGGGTCGGATGACCTTCTCGATGAGCCCTTCGTCAAAGAAGTGCTCGAATGCGTTGTTCTGCAACGGAACCTCCTCGTCGATGTGGCGAACGGGAACGCCACGTCCTGAGGAGTCGCGGAGCGGAAGCCGAGGTGCGGGTGCGGCGGCGGCTACGCGGAAACGGAGGGACGCGGCGACTGCGCGATGTCGAGCACCGAGATCGCAGCCATTCCTCATCCCTCCTTCCGAGCCTCGTGGAGCCGGGACGCGCTGTGCGTCCCTCATGTCGAGGATAGGCGCGCGATCGATCCGTGGCAAGCGATGTCAGACCCGGCACGTATGGTCGCCCCGTGGCGAAGCAGCGGACGATCCTCGCGTGCTCGACGTGCCGTCAACAGGTGTCACAGTGGGTGGGACGCTGCCCGGGGTGCGGTCAGTGGGGCACGATCGACGAGGTCCGGTCCGCCAACGGCGCCGGGACCCGATCCGCGAACGCGCCGTCGCTGGTGACGCTGGCGTCGGCCCCGGACGACGAACGGCGTGTCTCTACGGGTTTCGCCGGCATCGATCGGGTGCTGGGCGGCGGTGTCGTCCCCGCCTCGGTCGCGCTCCTCGCCGGCGAGCCCGGGATCGGGAAGTCGACGTTGCTCCTCCACGTGCTCGCGCACCTTTCGGCGGGGGGGCAGACCTGCGTGCTGGTGTCGGGCGAGGAATCGCACGCGCAGGTAGCGGCACGCGCCCGCAGGCTGGGCGTCTCCGGCGACGCCATCTCGTTCGCTGCCGGTCGCGACCTCGCGCACGTGCTGGACACCGCGCGGGAGAGCCGTCCGTTCCTGCTGGCCGTCGACTCCATCCAGACGATCCGCGACACGTCGGGGACCCAGATGCCCGGTGGTCCTTCGCAGGTCCGGATGTGCACCGACGCGCTCGTCGGGCTGGCCAAGGAAGAAGGCATCGCCGTGCTCCTGACCGGCCACGTCACGAAGGACGGCGATCTGGCCGGTCCGCGGACGTTGGAGCACGCCGTGGACGTGGTCCTGACGTTCGATGGGGATCCGCGCTCGGGTCTTCGGGTCCTTTCGGGAGGCAAGAACCGGTTCGGCGCCGAAGGCGAGACGGCATGGTTCGAGATGGGGGCGCGAGGGCTGGCAGAGATCGACCCGACCGATCTGCTCGTATCCGGCTCTCCCTCACCGGGAGCGGCCATCGCGCTGCCCCAGGCGGGGCGGCGGGCCCTCGCGGTGGAGGTCCAGGCGCTCGTCGGCGCCTCCGACGGCCCGGCCAGGCGGCAGGCGACCGGGCTCGATCCCCGGCGGTTCCAGCTGGTCGCCGCGGTCCTCGATCGCGGGGCGGGTATCCCGCTCGGCCGGTCGGAGCTGTTCGGGGCGTCGTCGGGTGGCGTCCGGCTCGATGACCCGGCGTGCGACCTCGCCGTCGCGGCGGCGCTCGCGTCCGCGGCCACCGGCGTCGCGCCTCCGGCCGGGTCCGCCTTCGTGGGAGAGGTGGCGCTCACCGGGGCGGTTCGGGCGGCACCGAACATGGCCCAGCGCGTCTCGGCGGCCAGGTCGGCGGGGTGCTCGATCGTCTACGCCGCACCGGGTGGGCCAGCGGACGTCGACGGCGTACGCGTGACACCGGTCCGACATGTCCGAGAGGCGCTGGGATGGGCGCTGCGGGGGATGTCCGGCCACCCGGATGGGCTCGAGTCGTAGGCTCTTCGGACCCCTCGATGCGGTCAAAAGGCCGTCTGACCTGCATGTTTGGGTTGCGTTGGATAGCCGAGGCGTGCTATCTTATGACTAGTCCACCCGCGCTCCACGTCCGCAAAGGGGAGTTCCTTGTTCCGTAAAGGCGACACCGTTGTCCACCCCGAGCATGGAGCGGCAGTTATCCAGGAGCTTCGCGAGAAGGAATTCCTCGGTGAGAAGCGCACCTACCTGGTCCTGCGGGTGGCATACGGCGACCTCACGCTCCTGATCCCCGTCGATTCGACCGAGCAGGTCGGTCTGCGCCAGGTGGTCAGCAAGAACGAGGTCAAGAAGGTCCTGAAGGTGCTGACCGAGGACGAGTCTTCGATGGCCGCCAACTGGAGCCGCCGCTTCAAGAACAACATGGAGAAGCTGCACTCGGGCGACCCCTACCAGGTGGCCGAGGTCCTGCGGAACCTCGCGATCCGCGAACGCGAGAAGGGCCTGTCGGCGGGCGAGAAGCGCATGATCCTGAAGGCCCGCCAGATCCTGATCTCGGAGCTCTCCTACGCGACGGCCAAGACCGAGGACCAGGCCGAACTCATGATCGACGAGGTCCTGGACGGCGCCCACGGCGTCAAGATGGCCGCTCAGGCCTAGGTTCCGAGCCCCGACCCGATCCGCCGCCCGCCCAACCGCCTCGTTCCGCGGCTCTCGACGCCCTTTTCGGCCACAAACCGTTCAGGTCACGGGCCTTCCCAACCGATGCCTCCTAGGAGGGGTACGAGCCGTGCCCCGGTAGGCGATGGGAAGGAACCGAGGGGATGGGCGAGCCCACGTCGGAGGGTCGCAAGAGCGCGCTGAGGGGGCGCCTGGTCGAGGGCGTTCGTTTGATCTTCATCGCCCTGTTCGCGACGGGTGGGTTCGAGTTGGGTGCCGCCGTTGCCAAGCCGAGCGGACCCCGAACCCTCCTCTACGTCTTCTTGGGCGCCGGGATCGGCTACGTGATCGGCGGGGTCCTCGGTCGTCTCACCCTCCGTGCCGTGACCGGCCTGGAGCATGAGCTCCGCCGGACCCCCGCCCCGCAGCTCGCGGGGGCGGTCGTCGGCATGGTCGTCGGCCTGATCATCGGTGCGCTGTTGATGGTGCCGCTGCTGTTCCTGCCGGCGTACGCGGCGTGGCCGACCCTCATCTTCCTGTACATGGTCCTCGGGTCGCTCGGGTTCCGTGTGGGAGCGGCGAAGTACGAAGACATCTTCGGTCTGGTCGGCATGAAGCCGCGGGCCGCGGTCGCCAGTCGCGGCGACCTGCACGTGATCGACACCAGCGCGCTGATCGACGGCCGGGTCGCCGACCTGGTGGCGACCGGGTTCGTCGCCGGCACCATGCTGTTGCACGACGGCGTGTTGCGGGAGCTGCAGTCGATCTCGGATTCGTCCGACCCGCGCCGGCGCACACGCGGCCGCCGCGGGCTCGACGTCCTGGTCGAGCTCCAGAAGTCCCCGACGATCCAGCTCCAGCTCGTCGAAGAGACGGGCGTGATGGACGTGGACGCGGCGCTCGTGCGCCTCGCCCGCGAGCGCGGAGGCACGCTCATCACGGTCGACGCCAACCTCGCGAAGGTGGCCGAGGCCCTGCGGGTTCCGGTCGCACAGATCAACGCGCTCGCGTCGAAGTTCCGCGTGCCGTATGCCGCCGGCGACGAGATCTCGGTCCGCTTGGTCAAGGAGGGCCGCGAGCACGGCCAGGGCGTCGGGTACCTGGACGACGGGACGATGGTCGTCGTCGAGAAGGCAACCGACCAGATCGGCACGCAGGTCGAGGTCAGGGTCACCAACGTGATCCAGACGACCACCGGCCGTATGGTGTTCGCTGCCCTCGCCGAGGTCGACGCCTAGCTCGTCGTCTCGCACCCACCGCTCGGCCGCTCTCCTCGCGTTTCCGCTCCGATCATCGGCGTCTGCCATGCTTCAACGGATGGACGAAGGACGAGCGGTCGCCGTGATCGTCGCGGCCGGATCCGGGACCCGCGTGCGGGGCCGAGGGCCGAAGGCGCTCCTGGCGATCGGGGGCCGACCGATGCTGGTCGTCGCGATCGAACAGGCACTCGCATCGCCGTCGATCGCATCCGCCGTGGTCGCGGCGCCGCCGGGGTACGAGGACCGGGCGCGTACGTTGGTCGCACCGCACGGCGACAAGGTCGTCGTCGTCACCGGCGGGGGGTCGCGACAACGGTCCGTCGCGGCCGCCGTCGCCGTCGTCGGTAGCGGCGCCGATGTCGTCGCGGTGCATGACGCGGCGCGCCCGTTCGCCTCGCCCGAACTCTTCTCCGCGGTCGTCGATGCCGTGCTGGCCGGCGCGGACGCGGCCGTTCCCGTGCTTCCACTGGTCGATACCGTGAAGCGTGTCCGCGACGGTTCGATCGTCGGGACGGAGCTGCGCGATGAGCTGGCGCTCGCGCAGACGCCCCAGGCATGCCGCGTCCAACGGCTCCGGGACGCCCTGGCGAAGGCCGACGAGGCGGGACTGGAGTTCACGGACGACGCCGGGCTGCTCGAGTGGGGCGGTGCCTCGGTGCGCACCGTTGCGGGCGAGCCGGGGAACTTCAAGATCACCACGGCTGCGGACCTGTCGAGGGCCGACGAGATCCTCGGAGGGCAGGGGTGACCGATCACCGCGTTGGCCTCGGGTTCGACGTCCATGCGCGGGACGCGGCACGCGAGCTCTGGCTGGCCGGTGTGCGGTTCGACGGGGAGGAGGGGCTCGCCGGTCACTCCGACGGCGACGCGGTCTGTCACGCGATCGCCGACGCGCTCCTCGGCGCCGCCGCGCTCGGTGATGTCGGTGAGCACTTCCCCGACACCGATCCTGACGTCGAGGGGATCGGCGGCCTCGAGCTCCTCTCCCGGACGGTTTCGCTCATCGCGGACGTCGATCTGGTTCCCGCATCCTGCGACGTCACCGTCATCTGCGACCGCCCGGCGATCGCACCGCACCGTGACGCGATGCGAGCAGCGCTCGCGGGAGTCCTCGACGTGCCGGTGGATCGCGTGTCCGTGAAGGCCACCCGTCCGGAAGGTCTCGGGCTCTCGGGCGACGGCGTCGGGTGCCTCGCTCTCGCGACGCTCCGATGACGGATCGAACGGTCGTCGGGGGACGACGCTCGGTCGTCGAGGCGATCCGCTCGGGTCGCGTGACGGATGTGCTCGTCGCCTCCGGCGTCCGTGACACCCAGGGCCTGCGGGCCGTGGTCGAAGCGGCGGCGTCCGCGGGGATCGACCTGCACGAGACTGACCGTGTCGAACTCGATCGCCTGGCACCGGATCACCAAGGGGTCGTCGCGCGACTGCGCGACGACCCCGAACGTCCGGGCGAGCTGGGGGAGCGCGATCTGGGATCGTTCCCGTTCGAGGACGACGCACTCGTGGTCGTCCTCGATGGCATCACGGACCCGCAGAACTTCGGGGCGGCTGCGCGATCTGCCGAGGCTGCGGGAGCCGCGGTGTTGGTCTCGCGGACGCGCCGCGCCGCGGACGTGACGCCGGCCGCCATCCGGGCATCGGCGGGGGCGTTGCTGCACCTGCCGCTCGCGCGTGTAGCCAATATCCCGCGCGCCTTGGATCGATTGCAGGCCGCAGGCTTCACCGTCGTCGGCCTTGACGGCGGCGCAGACGAGACGATCTTCGACCGGCCGTGTCCGGACGGCCGCGTCGCGTTGGTTGTCGGCAGCGAGGGCGAGGGCATGTCGCGGTTGGTGCGTGAGCGATGCGACCAGCTGGTCGCTCTGCCGATGCGGGGCCAGGTCGGATCGCTGAACGCCTCGGCATCGCTCGCGGCGGCGCTGTATGGCTACGTGCTCGTGTCGAGACGTCCCTGAGGCGTGGCTATCCTCCGATGATGCAGCCGCTCCCTCCCCCGCTCCCGCCGCCGCCGCCGCCTCGACCCGACATGGCATGGGAAGCGGCCGCACCGATCGTCGGGCCTGCGCGGCCCCAACTGGTCACCGCGGCCGGCGTGATCCTCATCGTCCTGGGAGCGATCCAGGCCCTCGCCGGCCTCGTCCTGATGACGGTGAGCCCCGAGGATCTCGCGGGGATCGGTTCCATCGGCACGCTCGACAGCGATGGGGTCGCGCGCGGCATCGGGTTGATCAGCGTCGTCATCGGATTGCTCGAGATCCTGGCAGGGATCCTGGTGCTGCGGCTCTCCGAGGGAGGAAGGATCCTCTCGCTCGTCATCGCGTCGCTCGGCCTCCTGGGCGGGATCGGAAGCCTGTCCGGCGGCAACGCCACGGGGGTGCTGACGCTGGGGCTCTACGCGTTCGTCGTGTACGCGCTCTTCAGCAAGCGCTCGGCGTTCCGGCGCGCGCGGCAGGGGTAGACTCGCCCCGACCGGCCGGCGTGGCGCAGTCCGGAAGCGCAAGCGATTTGTAATCGCTAGGTCGTCGGTTCGAATCCGACCGCCGGCTCTTTCGACCGGGCGATCCCAGGCCCGATGAGCTCAGGCCGCCACCCGCAGCCCGTGCAGCCCGCGGATGATGTAGTTCGGCTTCCACTGTGGCTCCTCCACCAGGGAGAGCGCCGGCATCCGGCGAAGGATCGTGGTGAACGACGTCTCCAGCTCCAACCGCGCGAGCGGCGCTCCCAGACAGAAGTGCACGCCGGCGCCGAACGACACGTGCGGGTTGGGCTCTCGCGCCACGTCCAGCTCGTCCGGGTGCACGAACACGCGTGCGTCGCGGTTGGCAGATCCGAAGAGCAACCCGAGCTCGGCCCCTTTCGGCACCGTTCGCGCCGCAGATCTCCGAGTCCTCCAACACCCACCGTTCGAACATCTGCAGCGGCGTGTCCCAGCGCATCAGCTCCTCGATGGCCCGCGGAGCCAGAGAACGGCTGCTCGCGCAGCCGCGCCAACTGCGAGGGGTTGCGGAACAGCGACCACCATCCGTTCCCGGTGACGTTCACCGTTGCCTCGTGGCCGGCGTTCAGCAACAGCACGCACGTCCCGATCAGCTCGTCCTCGGTGAGGCGCTCGCCGTCGTCGATCACCTGCGCGAGCGCGCTGATGAGGTCGTCGCGCGGTGTCGCCCGGCGCTCCCGCGACAGCGTTCGAAGGTAGTCGGAGAACTCGATGCAGGCCCGTACCGCGGTGCGCGCCGTCTGCTCGGACGGCCGAAGCTCGTACATCCCGCAGATGTCGGCGGACCAGGGCCGCAGCAGTGGGCGATCGGCCGGCGGTACACCCAGGAGCTCAGCGATCACCGCCACCGGCAGGGGCTCGGCGAGCGTGGCGATCAGATCGAACTCCCCGGCACCGACGACGTCGTCGACCAGCCCATCCATCATCCGTTGGATCCGCTCGCGCATGCCCTCCACCATGCGCGGCGTGAACGCCTTCGAGACCAGCGATCGGACGCGCGTGTGATCCGGTGGCTCCATGTCGAGGATGCCGCTGCGGATCAGGTGCCAGAACGGTCCGTGCCAGTCGGGCTCATCCGGGCGGCCCATCTCGGCGTGCGTCGCCAGGTGGTGATACGTGCGGCCGAACCGGCGATCGCGAAGGAGGGCGTTGACATCGCTGAACCGCGGCACGAGCCAATGGTCGGTGGCGTCGTCGTACCAGATCGGCGTCCGTTCGCGCATCTCCGCGTAGACCGGATACGGATCGGCGATGAACCCGAGGTCGTCGGGCGCGAACGCGAACTCCACCGGCCCACCGTACCGTCGGGCGGCCCGCGAAGGCCAGCCGTCAACCGCCGGGCAGGAACACGTGGAACGACGAGCCGCCGCCCTCGCGATCGTCGAGCCACGCGCGACCCCCGTGCAGCTCGGCGAAGCGCCGCACGAGCGAAAGCCCCACGCCCACGCCCGGCGAGTGCGTCGAGGATGAGCCGGGTGCTTGTCGGAACGGCTCGAACACGGCTTCGTGCAGATCGGTTGGGATCCCGCGGCCCTCGTCCTCGACCACGAGCATCACGCCGCCATCCTGACCGAACCCCCGCACCCAGATCTTCGTGCCGTCCGGTGTGTGCCGGATCGCATTCGACAGGAGGTTCTCCAAGATCCGCTCGACCTTCGCGGCGTCCACGGACGCCGTGATGGACTCGACCTCCACCTCGATATCGCGGCCGCCCGGATTCTCGGTGCCGTCGACGCTGCGATGCACGAGCTCCGCCAGATCGGTGGGGCGGCGCTGAGGGCTCACGATCCCACGTTGCAGCCGGTCGAGATCGAGCAGATCCGACAGCAATCGCTCGAGCTTGCGGGCGTTCGCTGCGATCCGGCTCACGAGGTCGAGCGCGTCCTCCTGCGGCAGCTTCAGCTCGGTCTGTTCGAGCGTCAGCGCCGAGCCGAGGATCGACGTGAGCGGGGTCCGGAGATCGTGCGATACAGCCTCCAGGAACGTGTTCTTCATGTCGTCCAGCGCGCGGAGACGCTGCGCGGCTTCGCGCTCCCGCCGGAACGCTTCGGAATACTTGCGCTCGCTCCGTCGCAGGGCCTGCTCGGCGCGCTTGCGTTCGGTGATGTCGATCATCAGGCCACGGAGCTGCCTCGGCCCCTGTGCTCCGCGGACCACGTGCACCATGTCCCGGATCCAGATCGTGCGACCGTCGGGCGCAGACACCCGGTACTCGAGGTTCTGGTCCTCACCCGAGTCCGCAGCCACGCGGGCGGCGGCGATCGCCGCGTCGCGATCCTCGAGGATCGCGTGGTCTCCCCAATGGCGCCCCTCGGTGATCCACTCCTGATCGTGTGCGCCGAGGAGCTCCTCGGCCCGGCCTCCGATGAACGAGAGCCTGAACGTCGCTGCGTCGGCCTCCCAGAAGACGGCGTCGAGGCTCGCGACCAGCTCGTGGAACCGCTCCAGCTCGGAGAGACGCCGGGCGTTACCCAACGCCAGCGACGTGATGTCGGCGATCCCACGGGCCAGGCGCAGGTCCCGTCCGGTGAACCGCCCGTCGTGATCCTTCGCACCCATCACCAGCGCTACGAACCCGTCGGGCTCCCAGCGGAGCGGGGCGACCAGCGCCTCGCCGGCTTCACCCGACGGCCAGAGTTCGCGGGGCCACCCGGCGACGATCTCGCGCGGGACCGCGAACGGCTCGGTCCCGCGCGCGAGGAACGAAGCGGCGATGTCGGCCGGGACCACCCCGGGCGTCGGCACGCGCTCCGCACCGTCGCCGAGGTGCAGCAGATGGAAGTCGCCCGTCTCCTTGTCGCGGAGGTACGCGGAGAGCCCGGAGGCGGCGACCAGATGCGGAACCGTATCGATGGCCTGCCGCAAGATGTCCTCGACGGTGTGGAGTTGCGTCAGGGTCTGGGACAGGTGCAGGAGCGACGTCGATGTCTCCGCCGCTTCACGCTCAGCCTGGAAGAGTTTCGCGTTCTCGAACGCCACGGCTGCATGCGACGCCAGGACCTCGAGCAGCCGCTGGTCCTCCTCGTCGAACTTGCCGTAGCCGAGCATCGACAGCGTGATCACGCCCAGCAAGGTGTCGCCCACCGCCATGGGCACTGCGAGCATGGACTCCAGGACGTCGTCGGTGCCGGGGATCTGCACCGCGAAGTTCACCTCTCGAGCATCCGGCGTGATCAGCGATCTCCGGTGCTCGGCGACATACCCTGTGATGCCTTCGCCGACCTCCGAGATCAGCGACTCGACGGTGTCCTTCTCGTAGTCGGAGAACATCTCCCCGCGGAACGACACGGGATAGAGCGTCCGCCCGTCCGGCTGGAGGAGGTAGACGCGGCAGCTGTGGTAGTCGACGATCGTGCGGAGCTCGGCGGTGATGGCCGCGCTGATCTCGTCCGCGTCTGCCAGGGAGTTGAGCGTCGCGGCGAGGCTGTGGAGCATGTTGAGCTGCGCGACCGACCGCAGATGATCGGCGGGGCTGCGGGGCGCGCGTTCGGCCTCCGCAGCCACTTCGTCACCGGTCGTCACCACGGTTCGCATCCTCTCATGGTCGTGTTGGGTCCCCCTGTTGGATTTCGGCTCGTTCCCCCCGGGTGCTTGAACGCCGGGTGACGGTTGCTAGCCTCGCACCCGTGAGCCGTTCGTCCACCGAGGGGAAGGCGGGGGAGGTCGCGGCGCTCGATCAGCGCGACCGTGAGCTCCTGGATTTCGAGCGCGAAGCTTGGAAGCTGCGGATGTCCAAGGAGCGCGCGATCCGCGAGCGTTTCGGCTTCTCCGCCGCGCGCTACCACCAATTGCTCAACCGCGCCATCGATCGGCCCGAGGCCATCGCGTACGACCCCATGCTGGTCCGCCGGCTGCGACGCATCCGCGATGCCCGGCGACGCAAGCGCACCGCCGGTCGGCTCGGGATCCCCCTCTAGCCGGGTCGAGTCGGG
This sequence comes from uncultured Actinomycetes bacterium, assembly GCA_963777495.1. Lineage (GTDB taxonomy): Bacteria > Actinomycetota > UBA4738 > UBA4738 > HRBIN12 > JBBQVZ01. The sequence continues at coordinate 99,390 of CAVZQM010000006.1, forward strand.
CCCTGGGGTAGGATGGGCCGCGTGAATCTGGGCACCGCACGGATCGTGATCATCTTGGCGCTCGTCGCGGGCGGCATCGCCGTCCTCGCGAACGGGTTCGGGAGCGCGGCGGTCGTGACCCCGCCCACGGGCTCCGGCGGCGATGGTTCGCCCAGCCCGTCCGACGCCTCTCCGAGCAGCTCGCCCACGCAACCCCCGAAGGAGACGCCCAGCCCGCAGATCGAGGGCGTCCTGATCGCGGTCTTCAACGGCACGAACGAGGCCGGGCTGGCCGCCGAGGTGCAGCAGTTGCTCGAGGCCGACGGCTACGTCGCCGCCCAGGATCCGGGCGACGCCGACTCCAAGCCGGTCCCCCGGACGATCATCTACTTCCGTGGCGGTGCGAACGCGCCGCAGAACCGTTCCAACGCACGTTATATCGCGGACACGTACTTCGAGGGCGCCCGGGTGGCGGTCCTCGATCCCGAGCTCGCCGTCGACATCGCGGACGAGGCGCAAGCGATCATCATCGTCGGGGTCGATTACGTCGACGGCCAGGGAACCGCCGGAGGCTAGCGCCACGACGGCGACTCGTCCCGCAGCTTCCTGAGCACGTCGTTCCGCCGTTCCTGCCGATCCGCGGGTCCCATCTGGATCAGCTGCGACAGCGCCGCGGAGAGCGCAGCCGGGGAGAACGGTTTGGTCATGTACTCGGAGGCGCCCTCCTCCCAGCAGCGGACCCGGTCCTCGCGTTGCGCTTTGGCGGTCAGGACCAGGACGGGGATGTCGCGGGTGCGCTCATCCTCGAGGAGGTGGCACAGCACGCCGTACCCGTCCATCAGAGGCAGCATCAGGTCCAGGACGATGGCGTCGGGCACGTGCGAGATGGCGAGCGCGAGGCCCTGCTCGCCGTCCGAGGCCTCCAGGACCTCGTGGCCGGCATGCTGGAGGTTCACCCGGCAGAGCAGGAGGACATCCGGTTCGTCATCGACGACGAGGATGCGGGCCATCGTCTTCTCACCGCTCCTTCCCCAGGCGCGTCTCGTGGACAGGGCGTTCCCTGTGGTTGTCGACCGTTCGGGGGATGGTATGCATACCCAGAACCAGGGAGTTGCGTGGAGCGGCATCGGCGGAGATGGGTGCGTTGACGCCGCATCGAGGCCACCCTAGGCTGGCTTCGATGGGGCGAACGCCGTGCTGAAGGTCTCTCAGAAGCTGGAATACGCGATGCGGGCGATGATCGAGCTCGCCAACCGCCGCGGCGAAGGAACGTTGGTGCCTGCCCGCGAGATCGCTGAGCGTCAGCAGATCCCGCTCCGATTCCTGGAACAGCAACTCGGCGCGCTTTCGAAGGCCGGGCTGGTCGAGAGCTTCCGGGGGGCCGGAGGCGGGTGCCGGATCGCGCGGGACCCGGCCGAGATCACGATCGGGCAGATCGCGGATGCTATCGAGGGTCAGATCTTCCCGATGTTCTGCCTGGAGCCCTCCGACCACACCTGTTTCCAGGATTCGCAGTGCGGGCTGCAGGGGTTCTGGGCCGACGTGGCCAGGGCGGCCCAGAAGGTGTTCGACGAAACGACGGTGGCGGACCTGTCGGCCCGCCACCAACGGATGAGCCCCGGGCCGGTACTGATCGACCCGGAGACGCTGTTGTCCCGTTCTCGTTGACCAGGGATCGCCTGGTCAGACCCGGTTATTTCCCCGCTTCGGCATCGGCCTTGCTCAAGATGCGCGTGAGCTTCGTGCCGCACACCGGGCAGGCGCCCTGTGCGGCGGGGCGGCCGTTCTTCAGGGTGACGATCTCGCCCTCGAACGTCCGCTTCTCACGGCACTTCATGCAGTAGCCCTCGTATTGCGCCACCGCCTGCCTCCTTCCCCTTTATGCCTCAAGGCCGCCTCAGACGGCGGCCTCACACACGATGGTGAGGCTACGGGGGCCGTGTTGCAAGTACTTCCGTCGCTCAGGTCCGGTCGCGGCCGACGGCGTTCCTGCGTACGATGCTGCCTCCGGGCGACCACGAGGGGTGCGGTACACGTGAGCGAGACCGAGCGGAACATCGAGGCGCTGCTCTCCGAGAAGCGGGTGTTCGAGCCTCCCGCGGCCTTCGTGGACCGGGCGCTGATCTCCGATCGGACGATCTACGACCACGCGGAGGCCGATCCCGAGGGGTTCTGGGCGGAGCAAGCGGAGCGCATCTCGTGGTTCCGACGTTGGGATTCCGTCATGGACTGGAACCCCCCCTGGGTGACGTGGTTCAACGGCGGGACACTGAACGCTTCGTACAACTGTCTCGACCGCCACGTCGAGGCAGGTGGCGGCGACAAGGTGGCCTACCACTGGGAGGGCGAGCCGGGGGACACCCGCACGATCACGTACCGGGATCTGTACGAAGAGACCTGTCGCTTCGCGAACGCGCTGAAAGGCCTCGGCGTGCGGAAGGGCGACCGGGTGGCCATCTACCTCGGGATGGTTCCCGAGCTTCCCGTCGCGATGCTCGCGTGCGCGCGGATCGGGGCGCCGCACTCGGTGGTGTTCGGTGGGTTCTCGGCGGAGTCGCTGAAGGACCGCATCAACGATGCCGAAGCGACCGTCCTGATCACGGCCGACGGCGGCTACCGCAGGGGCCAGGTCGTCCCGCTCAAAGAGAGCGCCGACGCGGCGCTCCTCGATTGCCCCACGATCAAGCACGTGGTGACGGTCCGTCGGACGGGCGGGGAGCACTCCTTCACACCCGGACGCGACCACTGGTACCACGAGCTGATCGCCGACCAACCCGCAGAATGCCCGCCGGAGGAGATGGACGCCGAGGATTTCCTCTTCCTGCTCTACACGAGCGGAACCACGGGCAAGCCGAAGGGCATCGCGCACACGACGGGTGGCTACCTGACGCAGGTGGCGGCCACGCATCGCATGATCTTCGATATCCACGAGGACGACGTGTACTGGTGTGCGGCGGACATCGGATGGGTCACCGGTCACTCGTACATCGTGTACGGCCCGCTCGCGAATCACGCCACGGGCATCATCTACGAAGGCGCGCCCGACTGGCCCGACAAGGACCGGCTCTGGGCCGATCGCCGAGACGTACCGAGCGACGATCCTCTACACGGCGCCCACGGCGATCCGCGCGTTCATGCGATGGGGGACGGAGTTCCCCGAGAGGCACGATCTCTCGTCGTTGCGATTGCTCGGATCGGTGGGCGAGCCGATCAATCCCGAGGCGTGGGTCTGGTACTGGAAGTTCATCGGCGGTGAGCGATGCCCTGTCGTCGACACGTGGTGGCAGACGGAGACGGGCGCCATCCTGATCTCGCCGCTCCCCGGCGTGACGCATCTGAAGCCGGGCTCGGCCACGAACCCGTTCCCCGGGATCCGCGCGGACGTCGTCGACGAAGCGGGGAACTCGGTTCCCCTGGGCGGCGGGGGGTACCTGGTGCTCACCCACCCCTGGCCGTCGATCGCGCGGACCATCTGGGGTGATCCGGACCGGTACGTGAACACGTACTTCGGCCAGTACGGGCCCGAGGTCTACGTGGCAGGCGACGGCGCCAAGCGCGACGAGGACGGCTTCTACTGGCTGTTGGGTCGCATCGACGACGTCATGAATGTTGCGGGCCATCGACTCTCGACGTATGAGATCGAGAGCGCCCTGGTCGACGACCCGAAGGTGGCCGAGGCCGCCGTGGTGTCCAGGCCCGGACGATCTGGTCGGCGAAGCCATCGTGGCGTTCGTGACGTTGAAGTCCCAGTTCGTCGGGGACGACGCCATGGCCGAGGAGTTGCGCGACCACGTCGCCCAGATGATCGGGAAGATCGCACGCCCGCACGGCATCATCTTCACCACCGACCTGCCCAAGACGCGCTCGGGGAAGATCATGCGGCGGCTCCTGCGCGACGTCGCGCGCGGGCGCCCGCTCGGCGACGTCACCACGCTGGCGAACGCCGAGATCGTCGAGCAGATCAACGACATGGTGGTATCGGGCGCCGGCGAGGACTAGCGCTCGGATCCGATCACACGTGGGCGGCGAGGAAGTCGAGGATCAGCTGCATGTGGTGGATCTGCTGATCGACGGCGTTCGCATGGTGACCTTGCGGATACAGCTGCAGATCGACCGGCACACCGCGTGACCGCAGGGCGTCGACCCACGGCGTGATCCCCTCGATGGGACACCGCGGGTCTTCCTCTCCGGCGATGATCAGGACCGGAGCGATCACGCGGTCGACGTACGTCATCGGGTTGCGGTCGCGGTACATGTCCGGCACCTCGCTCGGCGTCCCGCCGTACAGCGCGATGTCGTACGCCTGGATCTCCGGCATGCACGCCTCGTGGGCGGCCACGAAGTCTCCCGACGGGATCCCCGCGAAGACGGCCTTCCACCGTTCGGGGTGGAGTCCGGCATTCAGGCATGCGAGACAGCCTCCCCACGACCAACCGGAGAACGCGACGCGCTCCGGATCCGCGATGCCCGCTCGGATCAAGGCGTCGAGTCCGGCGATCACGTCCTCGGTTTCCGGGAACCACGGGTCGCCCACCAATGCCTGACGGAACGCGACCCCGTAGCCGGTCGATCCCCGGTAGTTGACGAGCGCGACCGCATAGCCCGCGTCCACGAACGCCTGCGTTTCGGCATCGAAGGCATCGCGCTCGTGCCACTCGGGTCCACCGTGCACGCTCATGACGGTGGGGTGCGGTCCTTCGCCCGGTGGGGTCGCCACGAAGGCCTGTATGCGCTGCCCGCTGCGGGTTCTCGAACCAGAAGGATCGGTACGGACGGCCGGCCGGAGCCGGCTCACCATGCGGTCGCCAACACCACGTCACCGTCGGTGCTCACCACGCGCGGCGGATGCACGCTGTCGCTCGTGTTGAACCACACCTCACCGTCCGGGCGAACGGCGGCATCATCGATCTCGCCGGTCGGAGCGGCGACCAGGGTGGCCTTCCCGCCGTCCATGTCCACCCTGTGGAGCTCGAACGTTCCCTCGAACTCGTGCCGCACCAATATCGCCGACGCATCCGGCCACCACCCGACCGGGATCGCCGCTCCCGGCAGGTCGACGGTGAGATCTCGGCGGTCGCCGGTCCTCGGCGACCAGAGCGCCGGACGCTCGAACGCACCCATCTCCGACGTGAACAGCAGGCGATCGTCACCTGGTCGCGGGCTCCACGCGACCGGATCCAGGTTGGAGCCGGGATCCACGAGCTGCGCGACCTCGGTGCCGTCCGTCGCGTCGAGCACCATGAGCCCTTGATGGACGATGTCGCCGTGCTCCGTGTGGCGGATGCACACGAGGCGACCGTCTGCCGAGAGTCCGCCCGAACCGGGCGGGTCCAGCCTCCCCACCCCGAGCGGGTTCGTGCTCGCTCGCAGGACCCTGGGGATCGACCCACGCTCCGCCACGATGACCTGGTAGTCCTCGTCGGTGACCACGCCCAGCGCGATGGTGCCGTCGGCGAACGAGATGCCGGCCGCACGCCCGCTCGGCAGTCCGGGCCCGAGCGGTGCCGCCTCGCCGCCTTCGAACGGAACCGCCACCCACCAGCCTCGTTCGTCGCCGGTGTCGTCCCGCCACCACACGACGCGCCCGTCGGGGCTCACCAGCACCCCCTCCACCCCCAACGGCTCGGTCGAGAGTTGCCGGCGCTCTCCGGTGGATCGGTGGGTCATCCAGGCCTGCCAGGAGCCGCTCTCGTTCGAGACGAACGCCAAACGGTCTGCGGCGCTGGGGCTCCAGGAGGGGAAGCCCACTTGCGTCGCGGAGAACCGTCGTTGCCACGCGGGGGGATCGGTCATCCCCTGGATGATGGCAGACGCTCGGTTCGCGTTGTCAGCCGGGAGACCCGCGACCTAGAATCGTTAGCACTCGGCACCGCCGAGTGCTAGCAGTCGACAACGCAGGCTGAGAAACCGGACCGAAGAAGCCGGAGGAGGAGGAAGGGATGGCCGCGAAGATCATCTCGTTCGACGAGGAGGCACGACGGGCCTTGGAGCGGGGCATGGACCAGCTCGCCAACGCCGTCAAGATCACGCTCGGCCCCAAGGGCCGCAACGTGGTCCTCGAGAAGAAGTGGGGCGCCCCCACCATCACCAACGACGGCGTCTCGATCGCCAAGGAGATCGAGCTCGACGACCCGCTGGAGAAGGTCGGCGCCGAACTCGTGAAGGAGGTCGCCAAGAAGACCGACGACGTCGCGGGTGACGGCACCACCACCGCGACCGTGCTCGCGCAGGCGATCGTGAAGGAAGGCCTGCGCAACGTCGCGGCCGGCGCCAACCCCATGTCGCTGAAGCGCGGCATCGAGCGTGCCGTCGAGCTCGCGGTCGAGGCGATCCGCAACCAGTCCAAGGAGGTCGACTCCAAGGCGCAGATCGCAGACGTCGGAGCCATCTCCGCGGCCGACCCCGAGATCGGCAAGGTCATCGCCGAAGCGGTCGACAAGGTCGGCAAGGACGGCGTGATCACGGTCGAGGAGTCCAACACGTTCGGCATGGAGCTCGAGTTCGTCGAGGGCATGCGCTTCGACAAGGGCTACATCTCGCCGTACTTCGTGACCGATCCCGAGCGGATGGAAGCGGTGCTCGAGGACCCGTACGTGCTGATCGTGAACAAGAAGATCTCGAGCGTGCAGGAACTGCTGCCGTTGCTCGAGAAGATCATGCAGTCCGGTAAGCCGCTCGCGATCATCGCCGAGGACATCGAGGGCGAGGCCCTCGCGACCCTCGTCGTGAACAAGATCCGCGGGACGTTCCGCTCCGTCGCCGTCAAGGCCCCCGGGTTCGGGGATCGACGCAAGGCGATGCTGCAGGACATCGCGATCCTCGCCGGCGGACAGGTCATCTCCGAGGAGGTCGGCCTCAAGCTCGAGAACGCGACGCTCGACCTGCTCGGCTCCGCGCGGAAGGTCGTCGTCACCAAGGACGAGACGACCGTGGTGCAGGGCGGCGGCAAAGAAGCCGACATCCAGGGTCGCATCAACCAGATCAAGTCCGAGATCGAGAAGACCGACTCCGACTACGACCGCGAGAAGCTGCAGGAGCGGCTGGCCAAGCTCTCCGGCGGCGTCGCGGTGATCAAGGTCGGCGCGGCCACCGAGGTCGAGCTGAAGGAGAAGAAGCACCGCATCGAGGACGCGGTGCAGTCGACGAAGGCGGCCGTCGAGGAAGGCATCGTTCCCGGTGGTGGCGTGGCACTGCTGAACGCGCAGTCGGCGCTCGACAAGGTCGACCTGAAGGGTGACGAGCTCACCGGGGCGGCCATCGTCCGTCGCGCGCTCGAGGAGCCGCTCAAGCAGATCGCGTTCAACGCGGGACTCGAGGGCGGCGTGATCGTCGAGAAGGTCCGCGCGCTCGACCCGGGTCACGGCCTCAACGCCGCGAACGGTGAGTACGGCGACATGCTGAAGTTCGGCGTGATCGACCCGACGAAGGTGACGCGTTCGGCGTTGCAGAACGCGGCCAGCATCGGCGCGCTCTTCCTGACGACGGAGGCGGTCGTCGCCGACAAGCCCGAGAAGACGCCCGGCGCCGGCGATGCCCGGCGGCGGCGGGGACATGGACTTCTAGTCCACGCCTACGGACAGCCGCGACGACGGGGCCCTTGCGGGGCCCCGTCGGCGTTCCGGTACCCTCACGTCCGCCAGGCGGTTGACCTCGAACGGCGTGCCCGCGACGAGTGTTCACCGGCGCTCGCGGAGGGAGGCGGAGCTGATTGGGGAGGTCGGCGCAGGTCTTCCGCTCCGTGATGCGCAACGGCTCATTGCGGCGCGTCCTTGCCGGCTTCTTCCTGTTCAACGCCCAGGAGTACGCCGTGTGGATCGCGGTCATCGTGTACGCGTTCGAGCGTGGCGGGACCGCGACTGCGGGCATCGTGCTGGTCGCTCAGCTGGTTCCGGCGGCGCTCGTAGCGCCCTTCACGTCCATCCTGGGTGATCGGCTCCGGCGCGACACCGCGCTCAGCCTCGGGTACCTGATCCAAGTGGCCGCGTGCGGGCTGCTCGCGATCGCGTTGTGGAAGGCGCCACCGCTATGGGCGTACGCGGCCGCCGTGCTGTCGAGCTGCGCGGTGACGTTCACCCGCCCCGCGCACTACGCGATCCTGCCGCAGCTCGCGGACACCCCGGAGCAACTGACCGCCGCGAACGCGGCCACCGGCATGTCGGAAGGGTTGGGGATCCTCGTGGGGCCGGGGCTCAATGCGGCGCTCATCGTGTCGATCGGACCGGAGGGGGTGGTGGGAGTGATGACGGCGTTCATGGTCGTCGCCACGGCACTCACCTTCCGGTTGCGGCTGTATCGCGAGACCGAGCCTCGGGTCCCCGCGGGCGCGGGGACGTTCGTGGACGACGCGCTCGCCGGCTTCCGCGAGCTCCGTTCGGAACCCGGTGCGGCGCTCCTGCTCGGCGTCGGGGGAACGCAGTTCTTCCTGATCGGATTGCTGGACGTCTTCTACGCCCTCCTCGCGATCGAGATCTTGGACGTGGGAAGTTCGGGAGCCGGGATCCTGGCCTCGGGGTTCGGCGTGGGTGGACTCGTCGGGGCGACCATCGCGCTGTCGCTCGCGAGCCGCCGTCGGCTCTCACCCGCGATGGCATGGGGGCTCGCGGCCAGCGGGGTCGCGCTCGCCACGGTGGGGTTCGCTCAGGAGCTCGCCGTCGCGCTGCTGTTGATCGCCGCCGCCGGCGCGGCCCGCGCGTTCTTCGACGTGGCTGCGCGTACGTTGCTCCAACGCGCGGTGAGGGACGACGTGCTGGCGCGCGTCTTCGGACTGGAGGAAGGGCTCCAGATGCTGGGACTGGCGGTCGGATCGGCCGCGGCGCCGCTGTTCGTGTCGGGGTTCGGACCGCGGGGGGCGTTCGTCGCGGCGGGCGTCTTGCTGGTCGGCGTGGTCGTGGTCACCTGGCCGCGTCTCACCAGGATCGACGCCCGTTCCGTCGCACCGGGACCGGAGGTGGAGCTCCTGCGGCGCATCCCGGTCTTCGCGCCTTTGCCCGAGCACATCATCGAGCAGTTGTCATGGCATCTGATCGACCTGCCCGTGGCGGCGGGCACCATGATCATCCGGGAGGGCGAACCAGGTGACCGGTACTACCTCGTGGCCGACGGCACAGTGAGCGTCTCGATCGGCGGCGAACCACGCCGCGAGCTGGGTCCCGGGACGTCGTTCGGTGAGATCGCGTTGCTCCGCGATGTCCCTCGAACGGCGACGGTCACCGCGCTCAGGGATAGCCGACTCCTCGCGCTCGAGCGGGACGTGTTCCTGCAGGCCGTCGTGGGTTCCCGTGGGAGCGTGCGCGTCGCCGAACGGGACATCGACCGGCATCTCGGTCACCCCCACAACTGACGGTCACATCTTCGCCACATCTCGCCGTGAACCCTTCCGCCGGGTCGAACGAACCATTGGTTGGAGCCCCTCTCTCCGAAGGAACGGTCCGGATCCCCCATCCGGGCCGTTCTGACGTCCGGGGGCGGCGGGCGCGCGTGGGACAATCGCGCGATGGCGAGCCCGGGACATCCGTAGTCGCATGCACGAGACGCGCATCCGGATCCGCTGGCGCGACATGGACGCGTACGGTCACGTCAACAACGGCGTCTACCTGACCTACCTGGAGGAGTGCCGCGACGCCTGGGCCCAGGGGGTCCTCGGCGGTGCGAACGGCAGCTGGGACTTCGTGCTCGCCCATATCGGGATCGACTACCGGAACCAGCTCACGCAAGCCGACGGCGAGATCGTCGTGCGCTGTCGACTGGAGTCGTTCGGGCGTTCCAGCGTCCGCACGCGGGAGGAGATCGTGAAGGCAGACGGAACGGTCGCGGCCGAGGCCGAGGCCGTCGTGGTGCCTCGAGATCCCGACGCAGATCGATCGCGCCCGCTCACGGAGCCCGAGCGAGCGGTCCTCCAGGCGGAGCTGGACCGCGACGCCGACCGCTAGGACGGCTGGTCGGGCAGGATCCGTCGGCCGTGAACGAAGTGGTCGCGATACCACCCATCGCCGACCCACATGATGGTCACGCCGCCAGGTGTGCTCGAGGAGTCCAACGCCCACCCGTTCCCGATGAACGTGTCGACGTGGTCGACGCGCCCGTCGCCGTCGCCGTCGTAGAACATCAGGTCGCCCGGCCGCAGCTTCTCGTACGTGAGCTTGCCCACCGTCGCCATGTCGGCCGAGGTCCGCTGCGGCAGATCCCAGCCCAGGTACGGCCGGGGCGGGGACACGTTCCAATAGGCGTCGTCACTCGCGCGTAGGAGCCACCAGGTGAAGCCCGAGCAATCGAACCCAGGATCGGGCTGGCCGTACGACGGGTCCGTGATCCCCCATTCGCCACCCCAGATGTAGGGGAAGCCGACGAACTTGACGCCCCACTCGACGATCTGCTGCTGATCGGGCGTGAGCGAAGGCAGTTCGATGTCCTGGTACTGCTCGATCAACGAGGGCACGTTCCACGATGGTTGCGTGACCGCCCGGTAGAGCGAGTAGGCGACCTGAGCGCGCGAGAGCGGGGTGGCCGGCGTGACGTCCTTCGTCTCGTCGGAGCTGTTGTACCGAAGGCCGAGGCGCATCCCCAGGATCAACGCGCCGAAGTTGGGCGGGAGCGCGAACCTGACGCCGTCGGCCGTGTGCAGGCGGTTCAGCGACTTGATCGCGGGCTGGAGACCCAACGCCATCGTCAGCACCCGATGGACCATGGTCATCGTCACGGCCTTGTCGGGCGCGAACGTGCCCGCCGCGGTCTTCTTCATCCAATGGAGCTTCACGGCCACGTTCGCGGCCGGGTAGAAGGCGTCGCTCGGGTCGAGGTCGGCGAACGTGATCGTCGGGTCAACGGGCTCGTCGGGCGCAAGCGCCAGCACGACCGCGCGCGCGAAGTACTTCCGGGTCTCGAGCGTCGACGGTTGGAACGGATAGGTGCCGTCGGGGTTGGGGGCGAAGTCGCGCATCCACTCGTTGGCGGCGCCGACGTAGTTGATCGCTTCCTTGGCCCACTTGGTCGACTTGTCGAGGTCGGACCACAGGATCGACGACGGGGAAGCCTTGCGAGCGGCGGTGCCGTGCGACCTGGGAAGGACCACGGGGATGGGCGGCGGCCCGGAGCCCGCCTCGCCGAGCGTGGGGCGGCGCGCGTCGAACGCCTGTGCGGCGTGCGAGGGAAGCAGTGAGACGCTGAGCGCCGTCACCATCGTCAACGTGAACATCCGACGACGAAGCAAGCCTCCCCTTTCGGTCATTCCTGCAACGTCGGCGCCCGGGCGATGGAGCTTGAGTCCGGCTGCTTGGGTAGGCTCGCCCTCGTGCTCGGGGAACAGGAAGCCGTCGTGTTAGAGGTGCGTCCGTGGGACGTGCACGGGGTCGGTCACGTGGACGTGACCGTAGTCTACCCGGACCGCAGGGTGGAAACGGCCCGTTTGGGTCGGGAGAGCGTACCGGCCGACCTGGCCGCCGGTGATCGGGTGCTGGTGGCCAAGGCGATGAACGTGGTGGTGGAGGTCCGCCGGGCCGGCGCGTAGCGCCGGCTCGGGCACGGGGTGATCAGTCCTTCGGGCCCTCCGCTCGGACCTTCTCGACCGATTCCAGCGCACCGCGGAGGTCCTTCAGCCAGTCATCCTGGCGCTCGGCAACCAGCCGGACGCACCACGCGAGCGCGTGGCTGCGGCTCCGCGCGACCCCGGCGTCGACGAGCGTGTCGAGCACACGACGCTCCGGCATCCGCAGTCGTGTCATGGCAGGCGTTGCAAGGGTTGTGAACAGGACGGTCTGATCGCCGCAGGTGGCTCCCCACGAGACCTTCAAGCCGAAACGGTGCTGAGCTTCGTCGGCGATCCGCATCCGGTGACCACGGGTGTCCTCACGGAACCCGGCGATCCGGGACGCACGCGCCGCCGCGACGGTGTCGGCGGACGAGTCGGCGGCCAGTTCGGGTTCGGCGAGCGTCCCGACCACCAAGACCTCGTCACGGTCGGCGTCGACGCTGAGGGATCCCGAGAACCAGTCGGCGGGAAGCCGGCCGGCGAACCAGCCCTGAAGCTGATCGGGTGAGGTGGTTCGGTGCTGTGTCATGCAAGGAAGATTACTCGATTACATCATTGCGTCAAGTTGGCGTCCAAGGCCGCCCCTCGACCCCAGGTCCGCTCGACCATCGAGGATGCCCGGCGGGACGCGCTGCGGTACCTTCCGAGCGCCGCACGAGGAGGCGCCACCTGAAGGACGGACCGCTCCGCGGGATCGCCGAGATCCGCAGCTACTTCCGCACGAACGAGCGGCCGATCTACTTCGTCTCCGCGACGGCGTTCAACCTGCTCGGCATCGATCGTTGGGTGCGCAACTTCAAGTTCGTGAACTACTACGACTCGTTCGACGGCCTCCATCCGAACGTCTTCGTTCCCAAGGAGCGCGGCTCACGCGCGTTCTCCTCGATCGAGGAGATCTGCAACTACCTGCTTGGGCACAAAGAGGTCGTGGACTTCGTGGGTCGCCGAGGCCCGGGTGGCAAGGCGGCGTTCCTGATGTTCGACGAGGAGACCGAGCAGCTCGCCGGCGAACTCGGGCTGGAGGTGGCGTTCCCTCCGGCGTCGCTCCGTCACCGCCTGGACTCCAAGATCGTCACCACGCAGCTCGGGAACGAGGCGGGTGTCCCGAGCGTGCCGAACACGATGGGCCGGGCGAACGACTACGCCGGGCTCATGCAGCTGGCTCGCGATGCGGTCCTCGGCGACGACCTGGTGGTGCAGACGCCGTACGGTGACTCCGGGCAGACGACGTTCTTCATCGCCGACGAGGGAGACTGGTCGTCGCAGGAGCAGAAGATCGTCGGCCACGACCTCAAGGTGATGCGCAGGATCGACCCGCGCGAATGCGCGATCGAAGGCGTCATCACGCGGCACGGCACGTTGGTCGGCCCGTCTGATGGCTGAGCTGACAGGGTTCCCCGAGCTCACGCCGTACGACGGCGGTTGGTGCGGCAACGACGTCTTCCCCGACGTGCTGACCGAGTCGCAGCGGTCGCTCGCCAGGGAGCGGACGTTCGCGATGGGTGAGCGCCTGCGCCACGAGGGGTACCTCGGGTACTTCGAGCTGGACTTCCTCGCGGACGAAGCCTCGGGCGAGATGTACCTGGGCGAGCTGAACCCGCGGGTGACCGGCGCGTCCAGCATCACGAACGTCACCGCGGTCGCGTACGGGGACATGCCGCTGTTCCTGTTCCATCTGCTCGAGTTCATGGATGTCGACTACGAGATCGACGTCGACGAGTTGAACGAGCGGTGGGCGCACCCGGGCAACATCGACGACTGGACGCAGTTCATCCTGAAGCAGACGGACGATCGCGTGGAGCAGATCGTCGACGCCCCGGCTACCGGGGTCTGGCGGATGGACAGCGACCACTCGATCACGTACGCCCGGCGTGAAACCGACTGGCATACCGTCGCCGACGAGCACGAGGCGTTCTACCTACGGATCGCCGGGCCCGGTCACTATCGGTACCCCGGAGCCGATCTGGGGATCATGGTCACCCGTGGGCGGTTCCTGGATGACGATCACGAGCTGACCGATCGGGCGCGTCGGTGGATCGACGGCGTGCAGGCGCAGTTCGCGAGCGTGCCGATCGCGCTGGAGGCGCAGCCGCCGATCACGCCCGAGCCCTTCGGCTTCAAGATGCTCTGATGCAGATGGTCCCGTTCTCGTTCCGGTCGATCGAGGAGCTGGACCTCGGGCGGCGATGGGCGGCCGTCTTCCAGGAGCGGTGGCCGCACTACCAGGAGTGGTTCCTCCGTGAGGGAGAGGCGGCGCGTCCGTCGTACGCGACGAGCGCGCGCATGCTTCGCGCGCACATGCCGGAGCTGATGCCGGCCTACGAGCGCGTCGTCGAGCTGGCGGGTGGCGGCGATCTGGCGGCGCGGATGCTGTCGCTCTACCGGCCGCCGCCGTATCTCGCCGCCTGCTCACAGGGTGTGTGGTCGCGCGACGGCGGTCCGGTCCTGGTGCGCAACTACGACTACGCGCCCTCACGGATGGAGGGGATCATCTGGTCGACGAGGCTGACCGAGCGTCGGGTCATCGGGATGAGTGACTGCCTGTGGGGGTTGTTGGACGGGATCAACGACGCCGGTCTGGCGGTGTCGCTCACGTTCGGCGGGCGACGCGTGCTCGGCGACGGATTCGGGATCCCGCTCGTGGTGCGCTACCTGCTCGAGACGTGCGACGACGTCTCCTCCGCGCGCGCGACGCTCGGCCGCCTGCCGTACGCGCTCGCGCACAACCTCACGCTGGCCGATCGCGCGGGAGGGATCCTGACCGCCTACCTGTCGCCCGATCGTGAGCCGATCTTCCGCGCGTTCCCGGCGGCGACGAACCATCAGGGCATCGTGGAATGGCCCGAGCAAGCCCGCGCGACCCGCACGATCGAGCGGAGCGCTGCATCGTGGACCTGCTGGAGCACGCCGAGACGACCGCGACGTCGTTCGAGGATGCGTTCCTTCGCTCCCCGCTGTTCAGCACCGCGTACGAGAGCGGTTTCGGCACGCTGTACACGGCCGCCTACCGGCCGGCCGAGGGGTCCGTGGACTACCGGTGGCCGTCGTTCTCGTGGAGGCTGGGGTTCGACGCGTTCGTCGAGGACGAACACACCGAGGCGTTGGCGGAGGGCAGCGGTCGCCTAGAGCCGGCCATCGATGTCTGGATGGGCGTGCATCGGCGATGCACCGATGGAACACTCCGGCCAGAGCGTAGGAGGGGACACCATGGAAAGCGAGAACGCACGCCCCATGACGCCCACGGTCCTCGGGATCGTCGGCGGCGTCGCGATGGTGATCGGTTCGTTCCTGACCTGGGCGACCGTGAGCGTGAACTTCGACCTGATCGCGGAGGCGATCGGCATCGAACCGTCGCAGATCCCCGCAGGAGATCCGTGCGCAGGGGACCGTTTCCGTCACGGGGTGGGAGGCCAACGACGGCAAGTGGACGCTCGTCGCCGGCGTCATCGTCGCCGTCGCGGCCGGGCTCTTGGTCATGGCGAGCAGCCGTCGGGTCGTCGCGATCGTGATGATCGTCGGCGGAGCCGTCGGGGGCGGCCTCGCGCTGTACGACGCCACGCTCCAGAAGGACAACGTGATCGACAACGTGGCCGGAACGTTCGCGGGGATCGGTCTGCCCGGCTCGCTCGCGGACTACTTCTCTCTCTCGCTCGGCATCGGGATCTGGCTCTGCATCGCCGGCGGCGGACTGGCCGTCGTGGCCGGCGTCATCGCCATGCTCACCCCGTCGCCCGCCCTCGACGTCGGCGCGCCACGGGCGTATCGGGGTTCACGCCCCCGCCGCCCCCGCCCGACCCGTCGGCTCCCGACGCGGGGTTCGGCATCGCTGATGTCGGCGGATCGTTGGCGCCCCCACCGGGGTTGGGGTCCGCGCCAGAGGTCGTCGACGCCCCCGAGCCGGTGTCGCCGCCGCGTGGAACAGGACGGCGGATCCGGGACCGGTGTCCCCGGTCCCGACGAGCCCTCACCCACGTCCTGACGTGCGCTCGGTCGAGTTCCAGGTCGACACGTCCGGCCGACGCGCGGTCGACGTCACCGAGCGCGTTCGCGGGTTCGTGGCCGACGACCGATGGCGATGGACTGGTGCACGTGTTCGTCCCCCACGCCACGGCGGGTGTGGCGCTGATGGAGACGGGCTCCGGCTCCGAAGGCGATCTCGAGGATCTGCTGGAACGGCTCCTGCCGCGAGATGACCGATACGCGCACCGTCACGGTTCCGTCGGGCACGGCGGCGATCATCTCCTGCCGGTCCTGGTCTCTCCGTCCGTGATCCTCCCGGTGCTCGACCGCAGGCTCGCGCTGGGAACGTGGCAATCCGTGGTGTTGGTCGATCCGAACCGCGAGAACAACCGACGGACGATGCGGTTGAGCTTCGTTCCCGCCTGACGTCTTGGCGCTAGAGGTACTGGCCCGGCTGACGTTCAGCCTTCGTGGCCGGCGGCGATGCCACCGCCTGCACGTCGCGTTCGCGCAGGAGGACCAGCTCTTCGCCGTCGAGCTCCACCTCGAGCCCGGATGAGGGGAGGAACAGGACGCGGTCTCCCGGCTTCGCGACGCGGACGTCCGGGCCGACCAGGTGGACCTCCGCCCACGCCAGGTGTTTCGGCGCGGGCGCGGCGGTCGCCGGGATCAGCAGGCCGCTCGAGGACTTGCGTTCCCCGTTCTCCGGGACCCGCACCACGAGCCGATCCGCGGTCAGGCGGACCTCGGACGGTGACCCCGTCGTTCGCCGCGCACGCGGCTTCTTCGCTTTGGCGGTCGCGGTCTTCGTGGCGGGGGTGTCGGCATCGGCACGTGGCATACGCGGACGAGTGTAGCGATGCGAACCGGTACGATGCGTCCCCGTGAACGCCGGCAAGCTGCTCGATCAGGCCATCCAGACGCTCAAGGCGTCGCCGTCGATCGACCATTGGCAGAAGCATCGCGAGCGCTGGGAGGCGCAGGAGCTGCTGTGGTTCGTGCTCGACGGCGAACCGGACGCACGCGACGAGGTCTCGGCCAAGGACCGCCGTCGCTTCGAGGCCATGGTGGCGCGACGCGCGACCGGCGAGCCGATCCCGTTCATCAAGGGGTTCGCCGAGTTCCGCGGTCTCGAGCTGATCGCCGAGCCCGGCGTGTTCGTGCCGCGCGACTCATCCGAGTACCTCGCCGAGCAGGCGGTGCGCCGGTTGCGCAAGCGCAAGGCACCGGTGGCCGTCGACCTGGCGACGGGCGGTGGAACGATCGCGCTGGCCGTGGCGAACGAGGCTCCCAAGGCCTCGGTCTACGGCACGGACATCTCGGATGAGGCGATCAAGCTCGCGCGGAAGAACGCCAGACGGCTGGGCTTGGACGCCCACTTCCGGCAGGGTGATCTGTTCGGAGCGTTGCCGAAGAAGCTGCGTGGTGCCGTGGACGTGATCACGCTCCATCCGCCGTACGTGGCGAGCGGCGAGATGGCCGATCTCCCCGACGAGATCCGCGATTGGGAACCGTTGCACACCCTGACCGACCGGAGCGACGACGGTCTCGGGTTGATCCGGCGCACGGTCGACGAGGCGCCGGGGTGGCTCCGCCGCCGAGGGTGGCTGTTGATGGAGGTGGATCCCGACCGCGCGCGGGACGTGACCCCGGTCTACCGATCCGGCGGCTTCACGGACGTGGAGGTCACGAAGGGCGGTTCGCTCAAGGTGACCCGGGTCATCGTCGGGAGGAGCCCGAGGTGACGCCACCGAGCGTCGCGCCGTACGGGACGTGGCGTTCGCCGATCAGCGCCGCGATGCTGGTCGAAGGCGGCGTGCGGTTGACCCAGGTGCAGATCGACGGCGGATCGGTCTACTGGGTCGAGGGCAGGCCCGCCGAGGGTGGTCGGTCGGTCGTGGTCCGGGCGGGGCCGGGCGCCGAGCCGACGGACGTCACCCCCGCGGGGTTCAACGCCAGGACGACCGTGCACGAGTACGGGGGCGGCTCCTTCGTGGTGCACGGTGGTGTCGTCATCGCCTCGAACTTCGCCGACCAGCGCCTCTATCGACAGGAGCCCGCCGGAGCACCCGAACCGATCACGCCCGACACCGACGGGGCTCACCGCTATGCGGATGGGCGCCTGACCCCGGATGGCACGCTCCTGATCTGCGTCCGTGAGCGCCACGAGGCCAACGACATCGTGAACGAGCTCGTGTGCATGGCCGCGGACGGCTCGCAGGACGCGGTGATCGTCGTGGGAGGCCGCGACTTCTACTCCTCGCCTCGGATCTCGCCCGATGGAACGAAGCTGGCATGGCTGACGTGGGACCTGCCCTGGATGCCGTGGGACGGTTCCGAGCTGTGGGTGGCGGATCTGGATCCGGACGGCGGCGTGTCGAACGAGCGCCTGGTCGCCGGCGTGGCGGCGGAGGAATCGGTCTTCCAGCCGTCGTGGAGCCCCGACGGTGTGCTCCACTTCGCCTCCGACCGCTCGGGGTGGTGGAACCTGTACCGCGAGGTCGACGGCGACGTGCGGCCGCTCTGTCCGATGGACGCCGAGTTCGGCTGGCCACAGTGGGTATTCGGGATGGCGTCGTACGCGTTCCTGGACGACGGTCGCATCGCGTGTCTGTGGAACCGCGATGGCGTTCAGCACGTCGCGCTCCTCGATCCGCGGTCCGGCGAGCTGCTGGATCTCGACCTCCCGTACGACGCGATCGACGAACCGTTCATGGCGGCGGAAGGTCAGACGTTCGCGTTCATCGGATCGAGCGCATCCGCACCCGCTCAGGTGGTCCTCCTCGATTTCCTGGCGCGCTCCGTCGACGTGCTGAAGGTGAGCGAGGAGATCACCGTCGCGGCCGAGTACCTGTCCGCGCCTCGGGCGATCGAGTTCCCGACCGAGGGCGGGCTCACCGCTCATGCGTTCTTCTATCCGCCGGCCAACAAGGACGTCACCGGTCCGCCCGACGAGCTCCCGCCGTTGATCGTGATGAGCCACGGCGGCCCGACATCGGCCGCATCCGCCGCGTTCGACCTGGGTGTTCGCTTCTGGACGAGCAGGGGCTTCGCCGTGGTCGACGTGAACTACGGCGGGAGCACCGGGTACGGACGCCGGTACCGCGAACGGCTGAACGGCACGTGGGGCGTGGTGGACACGATGGACTGCATCAACGCCGCCCGTCATCTGGCCGAGTCCGGCGAGGTGAACGGTGAACGACTGCTGATCCGCGGCGGCAGCGCCGGCGGCTACACGACGCTGTGTGCGTTGACGTTCCACGACCGGTTCGCGGCGGGCGCGAGCTACTACGGCATCTCCGACCTGGAGCCGTTCGCGAAGCCGGGAGGCACGCACAAGTTCGAGTCCCGGTACGAGCACACGCTGGTGGGGCCGTATCCCGAGGCGGCCGACCTGTACCGAGCGCGGTCGCCGATCCACTTCGTGGACCTGATCTCGTGCCCGATGATCCTGCTCCAGGGCGCGGAGGATGAGGTGGTGCCCCCGGCCCAGTCGGAGATCTTGGTGGATGCCCTGGAAGCCAAGGGCCTGCCCTATGCCTACCTGTTGTTCCCGGGCGAACAGCACGGGTTCCGCAAGGCGGAGCACATCATCCGGGCCCATGAGGCCGAGCTGTCGTTCTACGGCCAGATCCTGGGGTTCGAGCCCGCGGGTCCGATCGAGCCGGTCACCATCTCGAACCTGTGAATGAGGGGGGTCGCGGGGGCCGGACCTGCGCCCGGCCCCCGCGCCTGAGAGGGGGCGCGTCCTCTCGGCAGGCCCAAGGCTGTCAGGGTGGGATGAACGCCCGGTGTCGTGGGCGCGACGCGCCGCGGAACTCGGACGGTCGCGGTGGGCAAGGAATCGCAAGCTCCCGCACGTGCGATGCGCAACCTTCTGCAAGGAGCCCGTTCGTATCCCCAGGTGGCTGGACGTTTGTCCGGGCCCGGTGGCACCATGCGCCGGCCTGTCTAGAGGGGGTGTGGCATGAAGAGAGTCGTGCGATCCGCCGCGGTCATCGCGGTGCTCGCGATCGTGGCCGCCGCGTGCGGCGCGGATGAGACGCCACCGTCGAGTCCGTCGGCGTCGGTTGGCGGAGAAGAGATCCCCTCGGGCGGGACGCTCAGGATGGCCCAAGAAGGCGACGTGAGCGCCGCCTACGATCCACAGAAGGAGTACTACCAGCTGTCGTTCGAGTACTTCAAGTGCTGCCTGCTCCGAACCCTGTACACGACGAACGGGCTGCCGGTGGACCAAGGTGGGACCGAGCTCCGGCCCGATCTCGCGACCGATCTCGCGACCGTTTCGGACGACGGGCTGACGTGGACGTTCCCGATCAAGACCGGCGTCTTCTACTCGCCCCCGTTCCAGGACGTCGCCGTGACGGCGCAGGATTTCATCCGTGCGTTGACGCGCGAGGCCGATCTGGATGCGAGCTCGGGCGGCTACGCCTTCTACTACTCGGCGATCGAGGGATTCGACGCCGTGAGCGAGGGCAAGGCCGACACCATCTCGGGCATGACGGCCATCGACGACCAGACGCTGGAGATCAAGGTGACGGCGCCGACGGGTGACCTGGCTTGGCGGATGGCGATGCCTGCCGCGGCCCCGATACCGCCGAACGGCGACGCCCCGCTCGGAGCCGCAGAAGGGCACACGAAGAACTACGGGCGATTCCTGGTCAGCACGGGGCCCTACATGTTCGAAGGAACCGACCAGCTCGACTTCTCGGTCCCGGCCGACCAGCAGGAGCCCGTCTCCGGGTACGTCCCCGGGCGCCAGGTGGTGCTGGTGCGTAACCCCTCCTGGGACCCGGCCACCGACGATCTGCGCCCCGCGTACGTCGACCGCATCGAGACGACGATCGGGGGAGTGGCGGCCGACCTGTACAACCAGGTGGAGACCGGTGAGATCGACTACGTTGCCGATGCCGCCCCACCGGCAGAGGTTCTCCAGAGATACAGCACGAACCCCGACCTGCAATCGATGCTGTTCACGCATACGCAGAACTCCGTGATCTACACGAGCATGAACCTGGCCGTGCCGCCGTTCGACGACGTCTACGTCCGGAAGGCGATGAACCTGATCCTCGACAAGTCCGGTGCGATCCAACTCGGAGGTGGGGCCCTTACCGGGATCGTCGCGGGCCACATCTTCCCGGACGCGCTGATCAACAACCTCCTTACCGACTATGACCCGTACGCGACACCGGATGGCTCGGGCGACGTTGCCCTGGCTCAGGAACAGATGAAACTATCGAAGTACGACACGGACGGCGACGGGTCATGCGACGATCCGTCATGCCAGAACATCCTTGCGTTGACATCGACCACCGAGCCGAACCCGCGTGTCGCCGCGTTGTTCAATCAGAACGTGGAGCAGATCGGGATGACCTTCAACGTGAAGGCCCTCGAGACCACGACCATGTACGCCAAGTGCAACAGCCTGGGGGATCGGATCCCGATCTGCCTGGCGACCGGTTGGCTCCAGGACTACCCGGACGCGTTCACGTTCGGGCCGCCGATCTTCGGCTCCGAAGGGCTCTACCCCTCGTGTTGCAACTACGCCGCGGTAGGAGCCTCATCGGACCAGCTGACCGAGTGGGGGTACTCGGTGACGCAAGTGCCGAGCGCCGATGACAAGCTGGCGGAGTGCGCCGCGCTCCCGGTCGGCGACTACGCGCACGCAGTGCTGGGCGGACTTCGACAAGTACCTGATGGAAGAGATCGTCCCTTGGGTGCCGCGGAGGTTCACGAACATCAACGAGATCGTCTCGCCCAACGTGGTGAACTTCTCCTACGATGAGTTCGGCGAGCAGATGGCATTCGACCACATCGCGGTGGCGCCTTCGGAGTAGAGGAACGCGTCCGCGAACGAAGCAGAACGGGGGCGGGCGACCGCCCCCGTCTGCATCCTGGGGGCAGCTTCGTTGAGATCTCGCGGACTCAGCCGCCGATCATCGACATGCTGCGCGCGGGTTGCACGAAATCGGCGTGGTTGATGCGGTGACCCGACCATTTCCGCCACACGGTCGTGCGGATCAGCATGGCCAGTTCGTCGTCCGTCGCGCCGTCACGCAGCGGCCCGCGCAGGTCCGTCTCCTCCAGCGAGAACAAGCACGCGCGCACCTGCCCTTCGGCCGTGATCCGGAGGCGGTTGCAGGAGTCGCAGAACGGCTCCGTCACGCTCGCGATCACGCCGATCCGTCCCGGGGCTCCGTCGGCGAACGCGTACGACGTGGCCGGCTCGTTCGCATGTCCGATCGGCGCGAGCGGGAACGCCGACCCGATGATCTCGAGGATGCGGGCCGATGGGACGACCTTGGCTCGCTCCCACGCGTGCTCCGCGTCGAGCGGCATGTATTCGATGAACCGCACCTCGTAGCCCGTCTCGCGGGACCATCGCGCGAACTCGACGACCTCATCGTCGTTCGTTCCCCCGATGACGACGGTGTTGATCTTGATCGGAGTGAGGCCGGCATCCTCCGCTGCCTTCAGCCCGGCGAAGACCTTGTCCAGGGCGTCGCGCCGCGTCATGTCGGCGAAGCGGTGGCGCATCAGCGAGTCGCACGAGACCGTGGCGCGGTCCACGCCCGCTTCCGCGAGCGGCCGCGCGAGCCGGTCCAGCAGGACCCCGTTCGTGGTGATGGAGATGTCGAGCTGCGGACCGACGTCCCGGAACATCCGGACGAGCGTCGGGAGGTCCGCGCGCACGGTCGGCTCTCCGCCGGTCACCTTGATCGAGCGAACGCCCAGGCCCACGAAGATGCCGAGCAGGCGCGCGGACTCCTCGAACGTGAGGATCTCGCTCTTGGGCAGCCAGGCCAGCCCTTCCGCCGGCATGCAATACGTGCAGCGGAAGTTGCACCGGTCCGTGACCGAGACCCGGAGGTCATCGGCGATCCGACCGAACGAGTCCATCAGCGGGCCCTCGGCCGGAGGCGGAGTGGTCGGTGGCTCCCAGGACGTCATGTGACCAGCGTACCCGGGACCGCGGTTCCGGCGCTACGGCTGCTCGTCGCCCGCGGCCGGGAGCAGCGCTTCGGTCATCCCGATCGCGTCGTCGAGAGCCAGGTCACGAGGCGACCCGTCTGCCGTTCGTCTGGCGACGTGCATCCCCAGCAGGAACGCGGCCAATGGCGTGCCTTTCCGTTCGACCCGATGTGCGACGTCGCGGGAGGTCCTCAGCAGGCGGTCGGCTTCGGATGCGGTCAGCGGCTCGACCCCGAGCGCCTCTGCCAGCCCGTCGATCCATGTGCTCATCCGTCCTCCTCGCGTCGGCGGCGATCTCAGCGGCAACGGTAATACGTCACGCCGCGATGGAGGTGGGAGGATGGCGCCATGGTCGAGGATGCTCGTCGGGCCGCGGTGATCACCGTGTCGGACGGGGTGATGCACGGCACGCGAGAGGACACGTCCGGCGACGCGGCGGAGGCGATCCTGCGCGAGGCCGGGTTCGAGGTCGATAGCCGGCTCGTGGTGCCGGACGACCGACCCGACATCGAGCGTGTGCTGCGAGAGGAGTCCGCGAACCACGGGCTCGTGGTCACGACGGGCGGCACCGGGTTCGGCCCGCGTGACGTGACCCCGGAGGCGACCAAGGCCGTGATCGAGCGTGAGGCGCCCGGGCTCTCCGAGCTGATGCGATCCGCGGGAGTGGCGCACACCCCGATGGCGGCGCTCAGCCGCGCCGTCGCGGGCAGCGTGGGCCGCGCGCTCATCGTCAACCTGCCCGGGAGCCCCAAGGGCGTCCGGGAGAGCCTGGAGGCCGTGATGCCCGTCGTCCCGCACGCGGTGGATCTGCTCGCCGGCGCGACCGGCGCACATCCGACCGGCCACGCTGCAGCGGATCCGGAGCCGACGGGTGAACGGGGCGCGGCGGGCACGGTCACGATCACCGCCGTGAAGCAGATCGGAGCACCCCCGTGCCCGGTGGGTGCGCGCATCGTGATCGGTTCCGGTGGGCCGCTGGAGGGAACGCTCGGGTGCGCCGAGTTCGACGCGGAGGCGGCGCGCATCGCAGCGGAAGCACTGGCCGCCGGCTCCGTGGAGCCGCATACCGCGCTGTTCCACCACGATCTCGGGGACATCGAGGTCTTCGTCGAACCACAGCCCGCGCCGCCCGTCCTCCTCGTCTTCTCGGCGACGCCGGTCGCTCGAGAGCTCCTGGCACTGGGGCACGGCCTTGGATATCGCACGACGCTTGTCGAACCGCGGACGGAACGGGTGACGGCGGCACACCGCGCCGAGGCAGACGAGGTCCGCTCGACGCTGGACGGACTGGCGCTCGATCCGACCACCGATGCGGTCCACACGGACCACGACGCACCCGGGGTCGCCGAGTCGCTCGCAGCGCTGCTCCGGTCGCCGGCCCGGTTCGTCGGCGTCATGGGCAGCAGGAGGCATGTCGGACCGTATGTCGAGTCGCTCCGGGTCATGGGCTTCGCCGACGACGATCTGGCCCGGATCCGCTCCCCCCTCGGGCTGGATCTGGGGGGCCGGTCGCCGCAGGAGATCGCCCTGTCGATCGCGGCCGGATTGGTCGCGGCGCGGTTCGGGCGCGACGGCGGCTGGATGGATGCCGGGCGGTAGCCTGCGGCAGGCTGCCGCGGCGATCCTGGCCGTGGCGATCCTGGCCGTGGCCGTGTCCACGTCGAGCCCTGCGCCGCCGGTCCGCGACGACCGGATGAACATCGTCCTGATCCTCACGGACGATCAGTCCTTCGACACCCTGCCTTCGGACCCTCCGGCCCTGCCGTGGCTGCAAGCGCAGATCCGCGACCCCCAGGGGAACTGGCTCTGGTTCCCCGACGCGTTCATCCAGACACCGATCTGCTGCCCGTCGCGCGCCACGATCCTTTCGGGCCGGTACAGCCGCCACACGCGCGTCCGCACGAACGACGACGGCGGGCTCTTCGACGACACGGAGACCATCGCGACATGGCTGCACGACGCCGGATACTTCACCGGCTTGATCGGGAAATACCTGAACCGCTACCCGTTCGATCGCGGACCGTACACCCCGCCTGGGTGGGACCGTTGGGTCGTCAAGCGCAACACGGCCGCGATCACGACGTACCAGAACTTCGGATTCGTCGACCAGGGCGTGGCGATGCAAACGAGCGATGCGTCCGAGACGTACGCCACCGATCTCTTCGCCGATCACGCGGTCGACTTCCTTCGCACCGTCCCCGACGATCGGCCGTTCTTCCTGTACTTCGCGACGAGCGCACCGCACCCGCCCTGGACGCCGCCTGCCCGGCACGCGGGTGCGTTCGCCGATGTCGCGCTCCCGGTGACGCCGAGCGTCGGTGAGCGCAACGTCGCGGACAAGCCCGGGTGGGTGCGGAAGCTCCGACCCCTCGACAGCGTTGAGCGGGACGGATACCTCGACGACCGGCGGCACCAGGCGGAGACGCTCATGGCGGTGGACGATGCCATCGAGCGGATCGTGGACCAGCTGGCAGCCGAGGGCGAGCTCGAGCGCACGGTGATCATCTTCATGACCGACAACGGGTTCGCGTTCGGTCAGCATCGGATCCGTGGCAAGCGATGTCCGTACGAGGAGTGCATCAGGACGCCCTTCGCCGTTCGGTTCCCCGCGGCCGCCGCACGAGACGTGCCGGGACTCATCTCGAACGTGGACGTCGCGCCCACGATCGCGGACCTCGCCGGCGTCCGGCCCGGTCAGCCGGTCGACGGGCGCAGCTTCGCGCCGGCGATCCTCGGCGAACGGTGGAGACCGCCTGCCGGGGTCTTCATCGAATGGGCGGGGGACCGCAACGTCCCTGCGTGGCAAGGTGTTCGGACGAGCGATTTCGCCTACATCGAGAGCGACGACGGGACCATCGAGCTCTACGACCTGACGGGAGCGATCGGCCGGGCCGATCCGTTCCAGCTGCGGAGCCGGTCGGAGGATCCTCGCTACCGGGCGACGGTTCGGCGGCTGGCGGTGCTCTTGCGCACGCTCCGCTCCCGGCCACCGGGCCGACGGTAGACTCGCCGGGCGTGCAGCAGCCTCCTGGTCCGATCATCCGCCGCGCCTCCGGGCATCGACGACGACCGACGCGCCGACAGATCCTGCGTCGACGCGCGGTCGTCGCCCTCGGGCTGGTCGGCGTGGTCTCCCTGGCCTGGTTCGCCTGGCCGTCCGGAGGAGGTGGCGCTCCATCCACGGACGGCAGCGCGAGTCCGTCCGGCGGCGGCGGTGGCGGGAACGGCGGCGGTGGCGGGAACGACGGCGGCATCGGCGTCGTCGGTCCCGACAGCCCCATCGAGCACGTGGTGTTCCTCATCAAGGAGAACCGGACGTTCAACAACTACTTCGCGACGTATCCGGGCGCCGAAGGGACCACGTCCGGCGGCACGCTCACGTGTGAGGACGGGGTCTGCACGCCCGGTCCCAAGTACGAGCTGCAGCCGGCTCCCGATGTCGCTCCGCACGACATCACGCATGGGTTCTCGTCGGGCTTGTACGCGATCAACGGCGGCGCGATGAACGGCTACAACATCATCGGCTCGGGTGAGGACATGTCGGGCTATACGTACTTCAACCGATCCAGCCTCCCGAACTACTGGGCGTACGCGGATCGCTTCGTTCTTGCCGACCACTTCTTCACGTCGATGTTCGGTCCCACGTTCCCCGAGCATCTGTACACCGTCGCCGCGCAGGCGAAGGGCATCGTCGACAACAAGAGCACGACGGATCACCCGGGGAGCTACTGCGACGACCCCACCGAGTTCACGCCGCACTTCCGCGATGACCTCACCGAAGCCGAGGAAACGCAGATCATGCGCTACGAGAAGAACTACACGAACAACTTCCCGAACATGATCTACAAGATCAACCCATTCTGGGAGAACATCCGGACCTGCATCAACGTGAAAACCGTGCCGGACCTGCTGGAGAAGGCGGGCATCCCATGGAAGTACTACGCCAACGAGGATCAGTGGATGAACGCGCTGCAGGCGATCCGGCACGTGCGGTTCAACCCGGAGATGTGGGCCAAGGTGCAGCCACCGGAGAACTTCATCCAGGACATCAAGGCCGAGGAGCTCCCCGCCGTCTCGTGGCTGGTCCCGCCCGAGTCGTACAACGAGCACCCGGGTGCGGGCGTCTCGGTGTGCGCCGGGGAGAACTGGACCGTCACGCAGATCAACGCGATCATGCGGAGCGACTACTGGGCGACGACGGCCATCGTGGTGGTGTGGGACGACTTCGGTGGGTTCTACGACGGGGTCATGCCACCTCACTACGACATCATGGGGCTGGGTCCGCGTACGCCGGCGTTGATCATCTCGCCCTACACCCGCACGGGAGACAGTCCCGAAGGTGGCTACGTCGACGACACCGTCTATGAGTTCTCGTCGGTGCTGCGGTTCATCGAGGACCTGCACGGGCTCAAGCAGCTGACGGAGCGCGACGCGCAGGCCAGCCCGCTCGCCGGTGCGTTCGACTTCTCCCAACCGCCGAACCTCGATCCACTGGTGCTGAAGCTGCGGGACGACTGTCCCTACGGCACATCGTTCTCCGAGATGCTGCCGGGGAGTCCCGCCACCGAGGGCATCGGCGTGCTCTGGGGCTAGCTCGGGAGCATCATGGCTGCTGACGTCCCGCGTTCCGCACGTGAAGCACAAGGCGCGGCGACACGCGAGCGGATCCTCGAAGCGGCGCGGGGCGCGTTAGCGGAGAACGGTCCCGACGGCTTCACGACCCGTCGTGTGGCGCAGCGCGCCGGCATCTCCCACGGGATGGTCCACTACCACTTCACGGACAAGCGGGACCTCATCCTGGCGCTCCTGGTCCAGGCCAGGCGCGACTGGATCCAGCCGCTGGAGGAGTTGGTCGACGGCCCCGGACCCGCCGAGAGCCGGATGCGCGCGGTCATCGCGTGGATGGCGCTCCCCGCGACCGCGGACGTGATGCGGGTGCACATGTCGATCTACGTCTTCGCGCTCTCCGACGAGCGGATCCGGGAGCGGTACGCCGCCGAATACGCCCGGTGGCGCGCGCCGTTCGTGACGCTCTATCGGCAGTTGGCGAAGGAGCTCCGTATCGAGCATCTCGACGCCAAGAGCGTCGGGGAGGCGTTCGCCTCGGCGGCCGACGGGCTCGTGCAACAACAGGCGATCGATCCGAGCCTACCGACCGCGCGGATGCTCAGGCGGCTGTTCGAGGCCACGCTGGCGCAGGCCGCAACCGCGCGTCAGTCTCGCCCGAGATCCTCGTAGGCCTCGAACGCGGCGCGCGGAGCGTCCTGCACGTGCCGGAGCAACCGGTTGAGCCCCCGGGTCCCGCGATCGCGGACGGTCCTGACCCGATCGAGGTCGAGGACCTCGGGGATGAATTCCTCGCCCGATCCTGCCTGGAACAGCACCCGTCCCTCGGGGTCCACACCGATGCTCCGGCCGCCTCCGATCGTGACCACGGCGTTCGGATTGATCACATAGCACTGGTTCGTGATCGCGTTCGCACGCGCCAGGACCAACTCCTCCTCGCGATCGGGCGTCGACGTGAGGGTCGGGTGCGCGATGACCTCGGCGCCGCGGAGCGCGAGGCTTCTGGCCATCTCCGGGAACCAGCCGTCGTAACAGATCATCAGGCCGACCTTGCCGACACCGGGGATCGAGAACACGGGCGGGGCGTCGGTGCCGACCGCGTATGGCTCGAACGGACGCCACGTGAAGACCTTCCGGTAGCGCGCGGCAAGACGGCCAGACGGGGCCAGGACGATCGCGGTGTTATACAGAACGTCCCCGTCGCGTTCGACGATGGAGCCAGCGGCGATCCACCGGCCCGCGCGCTTGGCGATGCGACCCACGGCGCGCGTGAGCGGTCCCGGTATCGACTGGGCCTCTTCGACGTATCCGCTCGGCGGCCGCGTGAACGGATGTTCACCGGTCAGGTACAGCTCGGGGAAGATGTAGAGGTCCGCGTCGGGGAACCCGCCGCGGAGCATCCGCACCTCGTCCTCGAACTTCTGCAGCGTCGCCGCAGGATCGAAGGGAACCGGGCGAACCTGTGCCGCCACCACGGTGAGGATCCGGCTCATGCCCGGCCACGGTAGCACACGCCCTATCTTGACCAAGCGCTCGGTCAGGACGAGGATGTCGCGAGCATGTCGATCGACGATCTGTTGCGCCTCGAGCGTCTGGCGGCTCACCGGCTCACGCGACGAGACCTCCTACGAGCGACCGGGAAAGGCGGAGCCGGCTTCGCGGCCGCCGCGTTCCTGACCGCGTGCGGTGGTCTCGGTTCGGACCGCGCACCCACCGACGTCCCGGCCTCTCCGTCCGGCCTGCCACCGCTCACGCACGAGCTCTCGATCGCCCAATGGCCGCTCTACATCGACCCGGGCGCGAAAGGCGCCGACAGCCCGACGCTCGTCGCGTTCGAGCAGGAGACGGGCATCGACGTGACGTACCGCGAGAACATCAACGACAACGCCGCGTTCTTCGGCAAGCTGCTGCCGCAGATGAGCGCCGACCAGGACCCCGGATACGACCTGATCACGCTGTCGGACTGGGTCGTTGTCAAGATGGAGCGCCTGGGCTGGTTGGCACCGATCGATCACACCGCGCTTCCCACGGTGTCGGCCAACATCGGCGCGGCGTTCGCCGATCCCGCGTACGACCCGGGCAATGCCTACAGCATCCCGTGGCAAGGCGGGATCACCGGGATCGCGTACGACCCCGGCAAGACTGGCCGCGATCTCGGCTCGTTCGAAGACCTGTGGGATCCCGCTTTCGCCGGTCACGTCGGCATGCTCACGGAGATGGTCGACACGATGAACCTGACGTTGCTGTCGCTCGGTGTCGACATCCAGGACGCGACCGACGACGACGTCCAACGTGCGCAGCAGAAACTGCTGGATCAGCGGGATGCGGGCATCGTCCGGCAGTACTACGGCCAGGATTACACGCGCGCGCTGGCGGAGGGCGACGTGTGGGCGACGATGGCGTGGTCGGGTGACGTCCTGCAGTTGCAGCTGGCGAACCCCGACCTCCGGTTCGTGGTGCCGGAGGAAGGCGGCATCTTGTGGGTGACGCCGATGGAGCTCCTGCGCACGGCGACGCACCCCGCGGATGCGCATGCGTTCCTGGACTTCGTCTACCGCCCTGAGATCGCCGCGGCGATCACCGAGTGGGTGGGATACGTGACGCCCGTGCCCGCGGTCCAGGATCTGGTGCGACAGCACGCCGCGGAGGCGACCAAGCCCGCGGATCAGGACTACCTGGCGTTCCTGGCCGAGAGCCCGCTCGTGTTCCCCACCGACGACATGCTGGCCAACCTGCACTCGTACAAGGTGCTGTCCCAGGAGGAGGAGCGGACGTGGGCCGAAGCCTTCAGCGTCGTGGTGAACGGCTGACGTTCACGCCGGGAGCGAGGCCGGTTCGTCGGCCGCCACCTGTTCCCGCCACCACTGCTGGCCTTCCTCGGGCAACGTGTAGATCGGGTCGTAGTACGGGTACCGGCGCGTGAGCGCATCCGGATCGTCATCCTCGATGCCGGTCCGGTAGTTCTTCGTCCAGTACGAGATCCCCTTGACGTGGTCGTAGTCCTTCAGCATGTGCACCCAGCGCTTGCCGACGAACGGCACGTCGCACACGACCCGTGGCGTGGCGAACCCCGGCATGTAGCCGAGCAGCCGGTACTGCAGGTCCTGCGCCTCCGCCACCGAGGTCCGCCAGTGCTCGGCGTTCGGGATCATGTCGCACATGTAGAAGTAGTACGGCATGATCTTCGCGTGATCGAGGAGCATGAAGCAGAGCTCCAGCAGGTCGTTCGGTGCGGTGTTCACGCCCCGCAGCAGCACGCCCTGGTTGCGCACGTCGCGGAAGCCGGCCTCGAGCGTCATCTGCGCGGCCTTGCCGACGAGCGGCGTCACCTGCTGCGCGCAGTTGACGTGCGTGTGCAACGCGATGTCGACGCCGCGTGACCGAGCCTTCGTCGCCATCGATTCCAGCCCGGCACGGACGTCGTCTTGGAGGAAGTGCTGCGGGAGCCCCATCAACCCCTTCGACGCGATCCGGATGTCGCGGATGTTCTCGATGTCGATCAGCTTCGACACGAAGTCCTCGAGCCGCTTGATCGGGACGTTGGCCATGTCGCCGCCGGACACGACCACGTCGCGCACCTGCGGGGTCTTCCGGAGGTAGTCGAGCATCTGGTCCCAGCGGTCGTTCTGCTTGACCTCGAACTTGTACTTGAGCACCTGCAGCGTGTCGTTGCCGACCAGGTCCATGCGCGTGCAGTGCCCGCAGTATTGCGGACAGGTCGGGATCAGCTCGGCGAGGACCTTCGTCGGGTAGCGGTGGGTCAACCCCTCGACGGCCCACATGTCGGCTTCGTGCAGCGAATCGCGCGAGGACATCGGGTGACTCGTCCACTCCGTTTGCCGGTCGCTCAGCGCCGGCGCCATGTAGTTGCGAACGCGGTCGTGTCGGAGGTCGTGTTCCTCCATCGTGTTGATCATCTGCGGCGGGATCAGCATGGACATCGTCGCGCGCTCCTGCTGGTCCCGCTCGATGTCCGCGAGCAGGTCGTCGTCCAGGAAGTCGCCGAGTGCTTCCTTGAACTCCTTGAGGTTCTTCACGGTGTGGGCGCGCTGCCATTGCGCGGACTCCCACTGCTCCGTGGTGACGTCGCGGTAGCCGGGGAGTCGCGTCCAGTCGGGCTCGACGTACTCCCGCTTCAGGGGGTATTCGAACGGCTGGTGCGCGGCATGGGCATGCGGGTCCCGGTGCCCCGGCCGGACGTTGGCCGGCTCCGGATGGATCTCGACGCTCATGCTCACACCCCGTCGTTCCTTGTCAGTGCGCGCCCGGCGCACGGTTGCGGGCAACGCGAAGGAGATCTAGCGGTCGTAGAGAGGATACCCGAACATCATCCGGAGAACACGCGCGTCGACCGGATGATATCCGGCGATCAGCGTTCGGAGCGGATGATCAGCGGCGGCCGCGAGGGCCGCCACCCTGTCCGTCACGCCGCGGGCGACGTTCCATCCGAACCTCGGCGACGAACTTGGGCAGGCGCGCCTTCATGGGGGCGTGGCCCGTTCGCTCGAAACGAACCATCACGTGGTCCGGCGTCTGCGAACGGTCGGTCTCGCGCCAGCCGTTCGCGAGCAGGTGCTTCAGTCGCGCGGCCGCCGTCTTCCGCAGCTTGTCCGTACCCGGCACACGGACGTAGAGGCGTTCGTGCAGGACTTCCTTGTAGTCGGGCATGGCCCGCCAAGGGTAGCAGGCGTCCGGTCGGTTCCTGCGCTCGGGTATTCAGAACGAGCCACGTACGGCCGATAGCTCGGTGGATGGAGGCTCCGGCCGGAATCGGAGAGGCCGTCCTCGGAGCCGTCGCGTTCGCCACCGAGCGCTTCTTGCGGGACGAGGCCTGGCACGATCGGATCGATGAGGTGCTGGCGCACCTCGGCACCGCTGCGAACGTCTCCCGCGCGTACCTGTTCCAGAACACCCGTGGTCCCGACGGCCGATTGTGGATGGATCTGCGGTTCGAATGGGACGCCGATGGGGTGGAGCGGATCTTCGAAGATCCCGCGAACCACCTGCATCCCTACGCACCCGATTTCTCGCGTTGGATCGAGGTCCTCGGCCGCCGGGGCGAGGTGTGCGGTCCCGTGAGCGGCTTCCCCGAGAGCGAGCAGCGGGTCCTGTCTGGCGAGGGGGTCGGCAGCGTGGTCGCCGTGCCGGTCTTCGTGGGCGCCGAGTGGTGGGGGTTCCTGGGCTTCGATGACGGGCGTGTACGGGCGTGGTCCGAGGTGGAGGCGGGTGCCCTCCGCGCAGCGTCCGGAGCGCTGGGTGCGGCGATCGAGCGCCGGCGGACCGAGGAGACGCGCCGGTTCGCCGAGCAGCAGTACCGGTCGATCGTCGAGCACATCCCGGCCATCACGTACATCGATGCGGTCAACGAGCAGGCCGCGTCCATCTTCGTGAGCCCGCAGGTAGAGCGGATGCTGGGGTTCTCACAGCAGGAGTGGCTGGCTGATCCCGAGTTGTGGCCCAAGGTCTTGCATCCCGACGATCGCGCCCGCGCACTGGCCGAGAACGCTCGCCACAACGAGACCGGCGAGCCGTTCGCATTGGAGTACCGGATGTTCGCGAAGGACGGCAGGGTCGTCTGGGTGTTCGACCAGGCGGCCTTGGTGCGCGACGAGCACGGCGCCCCGTTGTACTCGCACGGCGTGATGCTCGACATCTCCGACCGCAAGCGGGACGAGGAGCAGGTGGCGTTCCTCGCCTACCACGACGAGTTGACCGGCCTGCCCAGCCGATCGATGTTCGAGGAGCTCCTGAGCCTGTCGATCGACCGTGCGCGGCGACACGATGGATCGGTCGCCGTGGTCTGCCTGGACCTCGACGACTTCCGATTGGTGAACGACAGCCTCGGCCATCACCGAGGCGACGAGCTCCTGAAGCTGATGGCGGAGCGCCTGCGCGCGTCGACGCGCGAGACCGATCTCGTCGCCCGGCGCGGTGGCGACCAGTTCCTGCTGCTGCTCGCTGACCTGGAACGCGAGGAACGCGGCGACATGGACGCGGCCATGATCCGGGCGGAGTCGGTGGTGCAGCACATCCACGAGTCGCTGACGTCGCCGTTCGTGGTCGCGGGGACCGAGCTCTACGTCTCGGCGAGTATGGGCATCAGCCTGTTCCCCCAGGATGGCGCCGAACCGGGCGGATTGCTCCGCAACGCGGAGGCGGCTATGTACCAGAGCAAGAAGTCCGGCCCGGCCGGCTACGTCGTGTCGGCGCGCGGGTCGTTCGACTCCTCGGCCAAGCTGCAGTTCGTCACCAAGCTCCGCAAGGCCGTCGAGGGACGGCGGTGGATGCTGCATTACCAGCCGTTGATCGAGCTCTCGACCGGAACGATGTCGGGCGTCGAGGCGCTGATCCGGTGGCCGGATGCGGACGGCTCCATGATCCCGCCGGGAGAGTTCATCCCGCTCGCCGAGGAGCTGGGGTTGATCGAGACGATCGGCGAATGGGTCGTCAATGAGGTCGTCTATCAAGCGAGAGCGTGGCGGGACCTGGGCATCGACCTCGAGATCGGCTTCAACCTGTCGCCCAGGCAGTTCTGGCAGCCCGATCTGGCGAGCAAGATCCTCTCGCAGATCCGGGAGGGCTCGGTGGATCCGTCGCGCATCGTCGTGGAGGTGACCGAGACGTCCGCGATGATCGACCCCGACCGCGCCCAGGAGATCCTCTGGGAGCTCCACCGCGGCGGTCTGCGCATCGCGATCGACGACTTCGGCACGGGGTATTCCTCGCTCTCGCGTCTCCGCGACGTTCCGATCGACCTGCTGAAGGTCGACCGTTCGTTCGTCTCGGGCGTCGACCACGATCCTCAAGCGGCGAGCATCGTGAGCGCATTCATCGAACTCGCCTCGGGACTGGGCATGACGACGCTGGCGGAGGGCATCGAGACCCGGGGTGAGCTCGACCTGCTGGTCTCCCGCGGCTGCGAGATGGGCCAGGGCTATCTGTTCAGCCGACCGGTACCGCCCGAGGAGATCATCGCGTTCGCCCTCGGTGGGGTGCCCAACGCCTCGCCGCGGGTTGAGACGCCGGCGGACGTGCGCTAGTCGAGCGCCGACCGTACGCGCTCGACGATCGTCGCCTCGTCGATGCCGGCCCACGCCCGGAGCTCCTCCGGCGTGCCCGACCCGGGCATGTCGGTGACGGCCAGCTTCACGACCCTGCCCGAGAGCGGACCTGTCGCCGCGAGGGCATCGAGGACCGCATCGCCGATGCCGCCCTCGACCCGATGGTCCTCGACCACGACCAGGAGACCGGTGTCCTCGAGGGCCGTCCGCAACGTCGGCGCGTCGATCGGCTTCACGGAGTAGCAGTCGATCACGCGCGCCGTGATGCCCGCATCGGCCAGCGTCTTCGCCGCGCCCACGCACCCATGCAGCGTGACGCCGGCTCCCACCAACGTCACCCGGTCGTCCGGTCCCGATGCGAGCGTCTTGCTGCCTCCGATCGGGAATGCCTCGTCCGGGCCGTAGAGCGTGTCCGTCGCTTCGCGCGTCGTGCGGATGTACGAGATGCCCGGGAGGTCGCACATGGCGGTCACGAGCTTCACCGTCGCGTTCCCGTCCGCCGGATACAGGACCGTCGAGCTGTGCAAGGCGCGCATCGTCGCCAGGTCTTCCAGCGCCATCTGCGAGGGGCCGTCCTCCCCGATCGACACGCCCGCGTGCGAGCCGCAGAGTCGGAGGTCCGCGCGTCCGATCGCCCCCATGCGCACGAAGTCGGCGGCGCGCGTGTAGAAGGCACCGAACGTGGCGGAGAAGGCCGTCTTGCCGAGCGCCTGCATGCCCACCTGCGCTCCCACCATCGTCTGTTCCGCGATGTAGACCTCGAAGAATCGCTCGGGGGCGGCCTCGAGGAACTCGTCCGTGTATGTGGAGTTCCCGACCTCGCCGTCGAGCACCACCACGTCGTGACGATGACCGGCCAGCCAGCGCAGGGCGTCGCCGAACGCCTTGCGGGTGGCGACGGGGCCGTCGTAGACCGGGGCTTCGCCCACATGCGGCGTGCCGAGGTCGATCGGGAGGAAGGCTTCCGGCTTGGGCGGTGTGACGGTGAGGCTTCGTTGTCCCCCGAGCTCGGCGATGGCCGCGACCGCCTGCTCCTCGGAGAGCGCTTTCCCGTGCCACCCCTCGGCGTTCGCGGTGAACGACACGCCATGACCCTTCTCCGTCCGCGCGACGATCAACGTCGGGCGGTCGGTGGCTCTCGCCTCGGAGTACGCCGCGTCGATCTGCGCGACGTCGTGTCCGTCGATCTCGATCGCGTGCCAGCCGAACGCCACCGCGCGATCGCGGAACACGTCGGCGGTCCACCCGTGCATCGTCGGGCCGCGCTGGCCCAGCCTGTTGAGGTCGAGGATCGCGGTCAGATCGCTCAGCCCGTGGAACGACGCCGTCTCCATGGCTTCCCAGACGGAACCCTCCGCCATCTCGGAGTCACCCACCATGACCCAGACGTGACCGGGCGAGCCGTCGAGCCGAAGGGCGAGCGCCATCCCGACGCCTACGGGAAGTCCTTGGCCCAGCGATCCGGTCGCGACGTCGACCCACGGCAGCTCGGGAAGCGGTGCCGGGTGCCCTTGGATCGGCGAGCCGAACCGGCGCAGGGACAGCAGCTCGTCGTCCGAGATGGCGCCGATCGCCTTCAGCGCGGAGTAGAGGACCGGGGCCGCATGACCCTTCGAGAGCACGAATCGATCGTTGGCCGGATCGGCGGGATCGGAGACGTGCGTGCGCAGATGGTCGGCGTACAGGACCGCGGTGAGATGCGCCGCCGACATCGATGAGGTCGGATGGCCGGACGCCGCCGCCGTGGTGCATCGGATGCTGTCGACGGCAAGCTGCGCCGCGAAGTCGTTCCAGAGTTGCGTTCGGTCGTCCATCGGTCGCTCCGTTCGGTCGGTTCTCTCGGTTCCGGCAGCCTACCGCCGAGGGCGCGGAACCGTGTCCGGCGGCCGCCGGGGTGTACGCTCGTCGTGCAGATGGCTCCTTCCTCCACATCGTTCCGTGACCTTGGCGTATCCGACGCTGTGATCGACACGCTCGCGAAGCGGGGCATCCACGAGCCCTTCCCGATCCAGGTCATGGTCATCCAGGACGCCACGGAGGGGCGCGACACGCTCGCCAAATCGCAGACGGGGTCGGGCAAGACGCTCGGCTTCGCGATCCCGATCGTGGAACAGCTCTCGCCGGACGACACGAAGCATCCCGCCGCGCTGATCCTGGTGCCGACCCGGGAGTTGGCTCAGCAGGTGGCGGACGACCTGGTCGACATCGCCCGTGCGAAACACCTGAAGACCAAGGTGGTCTACGGGGGCACGCGCGTGACCGAACAGTCGAGGGGTGTCGGAGACGCGCACATCCTGATCGCCACCCCCGGGAGGCTGCAGGACCTGGCCGACCGGAAGCTGGTGAGGCTCGACGGCGTGAAGATCTTCGTGCTGGACGAGGCGGACCGGATGCTCGACATGGGGTTCCAACCGCAGGTCGACCGCATCGTCCGGCTCCTGCCGAGGGACCGCCAAACCATGTTCTTCTCGGCCACGCTCGACGGCGCGGTCGGCCGGATCGCCGACGTCTACACGAAGAACCCCGTCCGGCACGAGATCATCTCGGACGGCAAGACGGTGGAAGAGGCCGACCATCGGTTCGTGCCGGCGGGCTCGCACGAGAAGCTCGACAAGCTCGTCGAGCTGGTGAACGAGCAAGCGGGCCTGACGCTCGTGTTCGTGAACACGAAACGCCGCGTCGAGTCGCTCGCTCGCCAGCTCCGCGCCCAGGATGTGCCGACCGTGATGATGCACGGCGACATGACCCAGCAAGCGCGCGAGAAGGCGCTGCAACGGTTCGAGGACAAGCACGTGGGGGTGTTGGTCGCGACCGACGTCGCGGCTCGCGGTCTCGACCTGGACGACATCACGCTCGTCGTGAACTACGACCCACCGCTCGAGGACAAGGGGTACGTGCACCGTGTCGGCCGGACCGCACGCGCGGGCCGGACGGGGATGAGCGTCACGTTCGTCACTCCCGATCAGCAGGGCGACGTCAGCCGGATGGCTGCTCGCCTGGACCTCCATCAGGAGTTCGAGCAAGAAGGTATGAAGGTGGCACCGGCGAGGCTCGTGTTCAGTGGGTCGAGCCGCGGCCGGCGATCCGGCCTGCGTCGGCCGAAGCGCCGCTGAGACCTTCGATCAAGCGCCCGGCGACTCGATGACGGTGAGCGATGCCCGGCGGTGCAGTGCGAGGATCTCCGTCGCGGGGACCGGCCGGGAGAAGTAGTACCCCTGCCCCTGCTCGCATCCGTGATTGACCAGCCACACCCACTCGGCCTTGGACTCGATGCCCTCCGCGAGCGAGACCATCCCCATGTTCTGGGCGAGCGCGATCATGGCCGACACCATGCTGGCCGCGTCCTTGTCCGTGTCGACCTCGCGGATGAAGGAACGGTCGATCTTCAGGACGTCGAACGGCATGTGCTTCAACCGCGCGAGCGACGAGTAGCCCGTACCGAAGTCGTCGATCGCGAGGTGCAAGCCGCGCGCGTGCATGTCTTCGAGGATCGCCTGCGTCCGCTCGGGGTCGGTCATGGCCGTCGACTCCGTGATCTCGACCGTGAGACGCGTCGGGTCCATCTCCGCGAGCACGAGACGCGACACGATCTTGTCGACGACGTCGGGCTGCCAGAGCTGCCTGGGCGACAGGTTGAAGCTGATCTCCAACGCCATCCCGTCGGCTCTCCACAACGCGTCCTGCCGGCTGAGCTCCTCGACGACCCAATCGCCGATCGCTTCGATCAGACCCATCTCCTCCGCGAGCGGGATGAACTCGCCCGGCTGGATGAGTCCGCCGCCCGGTTCCGGCCAGCGGATCAACGCTTCGACACCGACCATGCTCCCCGTGGCGAGGTCGATCAACGGTTGATAGTGCAGCATCCAGCTCTGGTTCTCGACGGCTCTCCGCAGCCGCGTGCTCAGCGACAGCTTGCCCATGGCGTCGGCGTCGTCCGCCGCATGCACGAACGACCCGCCGGGCCCCAGCCGCTTGCTCCGGAACATCGCGTTGTCGGCATGCCGCATCAACGCTTCTGCGTCGTCGGCGTGCTTGGGGAAGAGGCTGATGCCGAGCGACGCGGTCAGGTAGAGCTCGGTGCCCGCGACCTCGAACGGCTCGCGCAACGACGTCTGCACGCGTGAGGCGACCGACTCGGCGATCGTCGCGGAGGGATCCAGCTCGGGATGGAGCGACGGTTCGATGTCGGCGAGCAGCATCAGGAACTCGTCGCCCCCCGGCCGGGCCACCAGGTCGGTCTCGCGCGTCGCTTCACGGAGTCGTTCCGCGAGGAGGACGATCAGTTGGTCGCCCGCCTCGTGGCCCAGGCTGTCGTTCACGAGCTTGAAGTTGTCGATATCGACGGAGATGACGGAGACGCCCAGCCCGTGGCGGCGTGCCCTCGCGAGCGCTACCCCCAGGAGCTCGTCGAACAGGACGCGGTTCGGCAGGCCGGTCAGCTTGTCGTGATACGCGAGGAAGGCGATCTGCTCCTCGGCCTCCTTGCGCTGCGTGATATCGAGCATCACCCCTTGGAGGTAGATGGCTTCGCCGGTCGCATCGTGCACCACGACGGCGCTGTCGCTGAACCACACGACGCGGCCGTCTCGTGCCATCAGGCGGTACTCCAGCGTGAACGGTTGGCCAAGGGCTCGCCCCGCCCGGTAGCTGCTGACCGCCTCCTCACGATCGTCCGGATGCAGATGCTTGAACCACAGCTCCGGGTCGTCCATGTACTCCTGCGGTGTGATCCCGAGCAGCGTTTCGATCTGCGGACTCACGTACGTCGTCGTCATGCGCTCGTCCGCGAGATCCACGTACACGATCGCGGGGATGTTCTCCACGAGCGCCCCGTACTTGGCCTGCGCCTCGACGAGCTGTCGCTCGGTGTTGATCGTCCCCGTGATGTCGAGCATCAGTCCCAGCCAGAACCGCGGGTTGCCGTCTTCGTCGTCGACGCGGATGGCCTCCTCGCGGATCCATACCTCGTGCCCGTCGCGATGGATCGCGCGGTATTGCTCGCGGAAGGGCTCGCCGGTGGCGACCGTTCGTTCGCTCTCCGCCACGATGCGATCGAGATCGTCGGGGTGCATGACGTCCCGCCAGCCTTCGGGCGTGGCGAGCCATTCCTCGCGCGTCATCCCCAGGAGGTCGAAGATGCCGGGGCCGACGTCCACCATGGTGTCGCCCTCGTCGACGCCGTCGATGTAGAGGACGGCCGGGAGGCGGTCGATGATCCCTCGGTAGCGGGCCTGAAGCTCCCGGAAGCGCCGTTCGAGGTCCCGGTCGCCGTCGATCTCGCCCATGACCGCATCGGCCAAGAAACCGCTTTCGGCGGTCAGGGCGTCGACACCCGCGGGCTCGTTGTCGTCAACCGTCACGTGGCTACCTGCTTCAAGGTAGTTCTGTGACGGATATCGGCCCCACCCGCCCGAGGCTTGAACATCGGGGTTCGAAGGAAGACACCGGGCGAGGGCCGCGATCCCGCGGCCCTCGCCCGGTCGGGTTCAGCAGCCCGCTTCGTCGGGAAGCAGTGGACGGAACAGGAGGCCGTACCGTCCACCGTCGCTCGTCCACGGTGTGAGCTGGTTCGCCTGTTCCGCGAGCGGGAGGAGCGAGGTGGCGGCGTCCGCGGCGACCGTCCCGCAGCGCATGCCGTCCATCGCGGTGTCCATGGGATCACCGAAGAGATCCAGCCCCGGAGTCAGCGGCCACGCGACCGGAGACTGCGTGAGCGAAGGATCCGGCTGATAGGTGCTCGAGTAGATCCGCAGTGACGTCGGCTCGTAGAGTCCCTCGTCCGTGACAGACCCCTCGGGGAGCCAGGAGAGATCGGTCGCCGTGTTCTGGAAGGCCGAGAGCTCCTTCCGTGCCTGGAACTCCTCCTGGGACATGCCGTCCGGCTTGCCACCTTGATCGAAGCCGAGCGCGTAGACCTCCGTCGTGTGCGTCTGCCCGTCGATCGTGAGCGTGAACACGGTCGTCGGCATATCCGACACGATCATCGTCTGGAACGTGCGGTCCTTGTCCAGGCCCGCGTCGATCGCGGCCTGGATCAACCGCTGGATCGCATCGGCCGAGAGACGCTGCTGTCCCAACGCCGGCAGTGCCGGACCGGGATAGATCTCGATCTGCGGCCCGGGCGTCAGCACCAGTCCGTCGTCGTAGAGGGAGAACAACGGCAGACTGACCAGGTGGTACTGGATCGGGACGAACCCACCGACCTGATCGATCCGGAGCACGAGTTGGTCGGAACCGCTCGGAGCGGTGGGACCGGTGGGTTCCGGGCCCGTTCCCCCGTCGCCTGAGCCATCGCCTGATGAGGCGTTCGCACACGCGCCGGCGAGGAGCCCGAGCGACAGCACCGTGGCGCAGAAGAGTTTCAACCGCATGGTCCGTTCCTCCTGGTCGGATGTGCGGGCTTGGACGCCTCCATCGCATCTCGAGGTTCCCACCCTTCACGATAGGCTCCGGCGCATGTCCGCGACGATGCGCGCCCTCCGCAAGACGGCACCGCGTGCAGGGGCGGAGCTCGTGAGCATCCCGATACCTGTTCCCGGCGAGGGAGAGGTGCTCGTTCGCGTGCATGCGACGTCGATCTGCGGCACCGATCTCCACATCTACGACTGGAACGAGTGGGCGGAGAAACGGATCGCCCGGCTACCGATGACGTTCGGGCACGAGGTCGCCGGTACGATCGAGGCGGTGGGGTCCGAGGTTCACCACCTCGACGCCGGCGCGTTCGTGGCCGCCGAGACCCATGTCTCGTGTGGGCGGTGCTCGACCTGTCGAACCGGCCGGGCGCACATCTGCGAGAACCTCAGGATCCTGGGCGTCGACATCGAGGGGGCGTTCGCGGAGTACGTCGTGATCCCCGCGGCGAACGCATGGATCGTCGGGGAGGGCATCCATCCCGACGCGGCGTCGATCATGGAGCCGTTCGGCAACGCCGTGCACGCGGCGTTCGGAACGGGCGGCGGGGAAGACATCGCCACGAACGCCGTCGCGGTGATCGGGTGTGGCCCGATCGGACTGTTCGCCGTGGCGATCGCTCGTTCGCTCGGAGCGTGGAAGGTGATCGCGGTCGAGCCGAACGACTACCGTCGAGCGATGGCGGCGGGCATGGGGGCCGACCTGTGCATCGACCCGACGGACGTCGATCCGGTTGCCGCGATGATGGACGCGACGAACGGGACCGGTGCGGAGGTGGTGCTCGAGATGAGCGGGAACGCGCGCGCGATCGACCAAGGAACGAAGATGCTCGCCCGCGGCGGCCGCATGTCGCTCCTTGGGTTGCCCGACGGGCCGGTGACGCTGGATCTGAACGATCAGGTCATCTTCAAGGAAGCGCGGCTGCAGGGGATCACGGGACGCGAGATGTTCCGGACGCTGGCAACAGACGACCACGCTGCTGTCGACGGGGCGCGTGGACGTGGGGCCGGTGATCACGCATCGGTTCCCGCTGGAGCGGTTCGAGGAGGCGTTCGCGACGACGGCCTCAGGACGTTCGGGGAAAGTCATCATCCTTCCCGGGGAGTGACGCATGGGAGCGCTCGATCACCTGAGGGACGAGCTCGCGAAGCTCGGCGAGGACGGCCTGCTGCTGCATCCACGCATCCTGGAAGGCGGCACCGGGGCCCGTGCGCGGTTCGACGGTCGCGATGTCATCAATCTGGCGTCGAACAACTACCTGGGGCTCGCGAACCATCCGCGCCTGAACCAGGCGGCGTCGAACGCCGCGCTCGAGCTCGGCGCCGGGAGCGGGGCGGTCCGAACGATCGCGGGAACGATGACGCTGCACCGCGAGCTCGAGCGGCGCTTCGCCGACTTCAAGCACGCGGACGAGGCGCTGATGTTCCAGTCGGGTTTCACCGCCAATGCCGGGACCGTCGCCGCGATCCTTTCGAAGGAAGATGTGATCGTCTCCGACCAGCTCAATCACGCGTCGATCATCGATGGCGCCCGACTGTCGCGCGCCGAGATCAAGGTGTTCCCCCACAAGGACGTCGATGCGGCCGACGCGCTGCTCGCCGAGACCGCGAGGCCCGGCCGGCGCCAGCTCTTGATCACCGACGGGGTGTTCTCCATGGACGGGGATATCGCGCCGTTGCCCGGCCTCGTCGAGGCCGCCGAACGGCGTGGGGCGATCATGATGATCGACGACGCGCACGCGAGCGGCGTGCTGGGCGAGGGAGGAGCCGGGACCGTCGATCATTTCGGGCTGCACGGGCGCGTCGACATCCAGGTGGGGACGCTGTCGAAGGCGTTCGGCGTGCTCGGTGGATTCATCGCCGGTCCGCATCACCTGATCGAGTGGCTGGAGAATCGCGGCCGGCCGTTCCTGTTCTCCACCAGCGCACCACCATCGGTGGTCGCTGCGTGCCTGGCGGCGCTCGACGTGATCCACGACGAGCCCGACCGTCTTCGGCGCCTGTGGACCAACACCGACGTGTTCAAGGAACGGTTGCATGCGCTGGGGTTCGACACCGGTGGGTCGGAAACGCCGATCACCCCGGTCATCACGGGCGACGAGGAGAAGACCCAGACGCTGGCGCGCCGGCTGTTCGAGGAGGGCGTGTTCTGCCCCGCCATCGTGTTCCCGACGGTCGGGCTCGGGAAGGCCCGAGTGCGGACGATCGTCACCGCCGATCACACCGAGGACGATCTCCGCGAGGCGGCGGACGCGTTCGAGCGGGTCGGACGCGAGCTGGAGCTCATCGCGTGATCGATGAGCGCCGGCCGGGTTCCCTCGCGGCGTTGCTCGGCCCGCAGCGGGTCCTTCCGCTGATCGAAGTGGACGACGCTTCGCGGGCCGTCGCGCTCGCGCGGGTGCTCGTCGAGAGTGGGTTGCCGGCGATGGAGATCGCGCTCCGCACCGCCGGAGCGCTGGCCGCGATCGCCGCGGTCCGGTCGTCCGTGCCGGACGCAGTGGTGGGCGTCGGCACGATCATCGAACCGGGTCAGCTGTCGGAAGCGCTCGACGTCGGCGCCGTGTTCGCCGTGAGCCCGGGGTCGAGCGCAGCGTTATTGGAAGCGGCCGCTGATCGGCCCGTCCCGTTCGTTCCAGGTGTGACGACGGTGACCGAGTTGATGTCCGTCGCGGCGTCCGGTGTTCGAGAGGTGAAGTTCTTCCCGGCAGAGGCGGCCGGAGGGGTCGGTGCGCTGTCGTCGATGGCCGCGGTTATGCCCTCGGTCCGGTTCCTC
This sequence comes from uncultured Actinomycetes bacterium, assembly GCA_963777495.1. Lineage (GTDB taxonomy): Bacteria > Actinomycetota > UBA4738 > UBA4738 > HRBIN12 > JBBQVZ01. The sequence goes on from CAVZQM010000006.1 coordinate 142,635, forward strand.
CCGACCGGTGGGATCGACGCCGAGAAGGCACGCGCGTACCTGGCGATCGACCACGTCTTCGCGGTGGGCGGGAGCTGGGTGTGCCCAGCCGCCTTGATCCGCGAAGAAGCGTGGGAACAGATCGGCGCCCAGGCGCTGGCGGCGTCGCGGCTGCCCGCGTGACCGCGGTCCACGTTCTGATCGTCGGCGAACCGCTCGTCGAGATCGTGGAGGATCGGACGCGGCCGGCCGACGGCGGGTTCGGCGGCGATGCGTTGAACCTCGCCGTCTACCTGACGCGTGCCTCCCCGACGTCGTTGCACGTCCGGCTCGCGAGCGCTGTGGGGGACGATCCCGACAGCGATGCGCTGCTGACGTTCTGTCGAGAGGAGGGCATCGATGACTCCCTGCTCCGAGTCGTGCCCGGCGCCCGACTCGGCCGGTACCGCGTCAGGGTCGACGCGGCGGGCGAGCGTTCGTTCACGTACGAGCGGAACGATAGTCCCTTCCGCGGTGCGCTCGATGAGCCCGGAGACCTGCTTCCCCCACGCGATGCTGTCGATGCGTTGTGCTTCAGCGGGATCTCCCTGGCCGTGCTGCACGATGCGGGGCGCCAGAACCTCGTGACGTTCGCTGCGACGATGCGCGATCGAGGTGGGCTCGTGGTGTACGACCCCAACCATCGGCCGGCGCTCTGGGCCGACGACGATGAGGCGCGCCGCTGGGCCGAACGGGTCGCGCCGGTCGCGGACGTGCTGCTGGCCTCGACCGAGGACGGCCGGAGCCTCACCGGCCGCACCGCGCCGCGGGCGATCGCCGACGCGTTCCGTGATATGGGCGCGCGCGAGGTCGTGGTGACGGATGGGTCCAACCCCTGCGTCGTCCTCGCGGGTGATGTCGCCCTCTCCGTCGACGCATCCGTGCCGGAGCGTCTGACGGACACGACCGCTGCGGGGGATGCGTTCGACGCGGGGTACCTCGCGGCCCGGCTCAGAGGTGAGGACCCCGCGGCGAGCGCGGCGGCGGGGCATGCCCTGGCGGCCTCGGTGGTCGGTCATCGAGGCGCGCTCGCCCCGAGGATCCGTCCCTAGTCCGCGACGGGCGAGACCGGCATCGCGACGGCCTTCGACCGGATGCCCGCGATCAGCAGGTCCAAGCCGTATTCGAACCGCTCGTCCAGGTCGCCCTGCATCAGGTACGGCAGGGAGGACATGAAACAGGGGAATTCGTCCGACGGGAGCGCCGCGACGAGCCCTTCCGGCGTCGGTGGAGCGTCAGCCGGACCGGACGCGTTCGCCACCCCGATCTCGAACATCACGAACCCGACGATGAACCCGCCCAGCGCACAGAACGCCTTCACCGCGTCGTCCTCCGGCAGCCCGACCTCGCGCAGCAGTCGGAGCGCCGTCTCGGTCGGTCGCATCGAGGTCGGTGTCATCTCGAATCGCTTCGACTCCGAGATCAGCACCATCATGTTCGGGTGGGCCCGAAGGATCTCGCGCCACGAGCGAGCCGCATCGCGCGCACGCTCCTCCCAGTCGCCCTCCGTGCCCGGATCGATGAACGTGGACAGCACGCGCTCGCGGATGCCGAGCAGCAGGTCGTCCTTGTCACGCACGTGGTGATACAGAGACATCGCCTCGACCCCGAGCGCCCGTCCCACCCGCCGCATCGAGACCGCATCGAGACCCTCGTCGTCCATGATCTGAAGCGCCGCGTCGATGATCCGGTCGCGCGTGAGCTTCTCGCGTTGTTTGCGTTCCGTTCGCTGTGCCATCGCGGGTTCCTTGAAATAGTGGTTGACGACTTACACCGTACACATGTAAAACATACGCCGTAAGCATACACCGTACGTCATCAGGTCTGGAAGAGCGGTCGAGTAGAGGGGACGGATCGAATGAAGCTGAATCCCGAAACGCTGGCGCGGGCGAGTAGCCGTCATCCCGGCAGGACCGTCCTCATCTGGTTCCTGATCCTCGTTGCGGGGGTGGCCTCCGCGGCCACGCTACTGGGGCCGGCACTCACCACGGACTTCGACTTCACCAACAATCCGGAAGCCAAGCGTGCCCAGTCGATCCTGGAGGACCGCCAGCTCGCCGAGGACATCGTCACGGAAACCTTCGTGGTTGCGGGCGAGAGCGCCGGCGCCATCGAGGACCCGGCATTCGTCGAGCGCGTCAACGGACTGCTCGCCTCGTTGTCGGCACTCGGGCCCGATGTGATCCAGGCGGCGCCCACGCAGTTCCCCCTTCCGGAGGCGTCCGCCGCCGATCCCTCGGTCGCCGCGCTCGGACCGATCGCGTCGGGTGACGGCAAGGCGGTCTTGTTCACGGTGGTCCTCACCGGGGATGCGGATGAGGCCACGCCGCACTTCGCCGAGATCGAGGCCGCCCGTGAGGAAGCATCGGGCGAGGGCATCCAGGCGTACATGTTGGGCCAGGTGAGCTCCTCCGAGGACTTCAAGGTGATCTCCGAGGAAGACCTGCGCTTCGGCGAAAGCATCGGCGTCCTGGCCGCGATCATCGTGCTGATCATCGTGTTCGGGGCCGCCGTCGCCGGTGTCACGCCGATCATCATGGCCATCTTCGCGATCGTCGTGACGCTCGGGATCGTGGGGCTGTTCGGCGTGATGTGGGACTTCAGCTTCTTCACCCCCAACCTCATCTCGATGATGGGTTTGGCGGTCGGCATCGACTACTCGTTGTTCATCGTCTCTCGCTACCGTGAGGAGCGCCATCGTGGACGCGAGAAGCTCGAGGCCATCGCGGCTTCGGGCGCGACCGCGAACCGGGCGGTGTTCTTCAGCGGCCTGACCGTGGTGCTCGCGCTGGCGGGCATGCTGTTGGTGCCGACCACGATCTTCCGCAGTTTGGCGGGCGGCGCCATCATCGTGGTGCTCGTGTCGGTCGCTGCGTCGATGTCGCTGCTGCCCGCGATCCTTTCGCTGCTGGGCGACAAGATCAACGCCGGTCGCATCTTCGGCCGCAACCGCGAGGTGGAGCACGGACGGCCAGGTGGCTTCTGGGATCGCGCGTCTCGCGCCGTGATGGCTCGCCCGGTGATGTATCTGGTGCTCGCCTCCACGTTCTTGATCGCGCTCTCGCTTCCCTACTGGTTGCAGAGCCACCCCGAGGATGACGGTCGCGGCATCAAGACCGGATTGGCCGGTATCGGGACGCTGCCCGACGACGCACAGTCGAAGCAGGCGTTCGACGCGATCCTCACGTTGTTCCCGAAGGCGGGGTCGCAAGCCTCAGCCGACGTCGTGATCGTGACGGACGGCGGGGTCGGGACGCCGGGCGCTGAGGTCGGCGCGCCGGGGGAACTGGCGCCCGACTACGCATCCGCCGTCACCGCGCTGGAACAGGCCATCAGCGATGATCCGGCGTTGGGAACGCCGAGTGCGCCGCAGGTCAGCCAGGACGGGCAGGTCGGCCTCGTGGAGATACCGTTGGCGGGCGCGGCCACGGACTCTCAGAGCGAAGCTGCGACGCTCGCGATCGAGCGGCTCCGCACCGACTACCTACCGGCAGCCTTCGCCGACACCGATGCAGAGGTGCTGGTCGGCGGGGACAGCGCCTTCGTGAAGGACTTCTTCGATATCTCCGACACGTACACGCCGCTGATCATCATGGTGGTGCTGCTGTTGTCGTTCATCCTGCTCACCGTGGTGTTCCGCTCGTTGGTGGTGCCGGCGAAGGCCATCGTCATGAACCTCCTCTCCGTGGGTGCTGCGTACGGCCTGATCGTGCTGGTGTTCCAGAAGGGTGGGCTGCCGATCGGCAAGACGATCGCGGACGCGTTCGGTTTCCAGCAGGTGGACGCGATCGAGTCGTGGCTCCCGCTGTTCCTCTTCTCGATCCTGTTCGGGTTGTCGATGGACTACCACGTGTTCCTGATCAGCCGGATCCGGGAGGAGTACGACAAGACCCACGACAACGCCGAGGCGGTGGCCTACGGGCTGCGAACCACGGGTGGGATCATCACCGGTGCGGCCATCATCATGGTGGCGGTCTTCGGTGGGTTCGCCGCGGGCCGCCTCACGTCGCTCGAGCAGATGGGCTTCGGCCTCGCCGTCTCGGTCTTCATGGATGCGACGATCGTTCGATCGATCCTGGTGCCCGCGTCGATGCGGCTGTTGGGCGACCGCAACTGGTACCTGCCGAAGTGGCTCGAGTGGCTCCCCAAGGTGGATGTCGAGGGTCATGAGCCGCAACGCACGGTGACGGTGCCGGACACGCCGGCAGAGCTGATCGAGAAGAGCTAAGGCGTTGGAACGGGTCTCGTCGGGTTCGCCCTTCGAGCCCACCATCGGCTTCAGCCGGGCCGTCCGTGCCGGAGACCGGGTCCTGGTCTCCGGCACGGCGCCGGTCTGGCCCGATGGTGAGGTCGACCCCGATGTGGCCGTCCAGACGCGGCGCTGCCTCGAGATCGTGCTCGACGCGATCGTGGCCCTCGGAGCGTCGAGGGAAGACGTCGTACGGACGCGGATGTACTTGACGGATCCCGGCGATCACGTGGCGGTCGGGCACGTGCATGGTGAGGTGTTCGGCGACGTCCGGCCGGCCGCGACGATGGTGGCTGTCGCCGCGCTGCTCGATCCGCGCTGGAAGGTGGAGATCGAGGTCGAGGCCGTGATCGGGGCGGGTGCGCCGACCGAGCGCTAGCCGGGTGCGCGGGTTCGCCGCACTCCTTCACGCACCCGCCGTTGCGTCTCGTCCCGCGAGAGTTCGCGGAGCGCGTCGCGACCGACCCAGCGAGCGCTGGCCACGTGCAACGTCGTCAACGCCTCCGCCTCGGCGATCGCGGCCGCGTGGAGCTCGGCGTTGCGCTTGCCGATCTGCCGCAGGGACCAGCTGACAGCCTTCTTCACGTAGTTGCGCTCGTCGGTCGCGCCGAAGCGGATCACCGGGAACCATCTGGTGAACGCACGGTCCGGCGCATCCTTGTCGCGCACGGCCTGCTCCGCGATCAGGGCGAAGCCGGCCCGTTTGACGAACTCCTCCGGTCGCTTCGTCCACGTGCGCACCAGCGCTGACGCGAACGGGGTGCGCGCGAACAGGTTCCCCGTCACCTGATCGCAGAGGTCCCACGAATCGAAGTCCACGACCCACGCTTCCATCTGCGGGCGCGTCACCTGCGGAGCATCGTCCACCATCGACGCGAGGATCCGCGCCTCATGGATCCGGCTCTCCCAGAGCTCCATCGCGAGTGGGTGGTCGGGTCCCAGCCGGCGTCCGAGGGCGCGCAGGTGTGGGATCGAGACGCCCAGCGCCCGTTCGACGTTGATGCCGACCCGACCCATGCCCGCGAGTCGCGTCGGGTCGGCGACCGCCCGGAGTTCCGCGACGGCGTCGCGGGTCGCGGCCTTCATCGCTCCGCGGGAACCTCACACGCGTCGACGTGCAGGAGCCGCCCCAACGGGCCGCGCCGGCGCGCGACGGCCCGATACGCTCGATCGGTAGCTCGTGGGAACGTGCTCGCCACCCATGCAGGCACGCGTCCACCCGGGAGCTCACGGAGCAACGGTGCCACCGCGGCGCCGGCTGAGGTGACGCGGCCGTCGCGCGTGACGAGGTGCCACGAACCGTCGCGTCGAACGGTGTCGAAGCCCGCGAGTCGCGCCTGGCCCTCGGGGCTCTTGATCGGAGCGAAGCGGAGCCGACGCCTGCGGTCCCACCGGCCGATCCTCCACGCCGACCATCGGCAGAAGCCGCAGTCATCGTCGTAGAACACGGTGACGCGATCCATGACTCGATGCTACGACCGCATCCGGCTCACGTGGAGCCGGATCGGACGCGATCGGCGTCTGGGAACATCCCTTCATGTCGGGCGAGGTCCAACGTGACCGGTCGATAGCCTTCTTGGCCGCCGTGGACGGACTCGCGCTGGCCGTCTTCGTGCTCGCGGGGATCCGCTCGCATGATGAGATCGGGGCGCTCGACCTGTTCCTGCGGAACGCCGTGCCGTTGGAGGTCGCGTGGTTCGCCGTGGCACCCGTCTCCGGCGCGTACCGGCGACCGGGCGTTCGCACGCTGCTGTGGACGTGGATCGTCGCGGTGCCCACGGCGCTCGTCGTTCGCTCGATCTGGGTTGGATCGCCGACCGGGACCCGCCTGCTCGTGTTCCTCGGGATCGGGCTGGCGTTCACGCTGCTGTTCCTGCTGGCCGGCCGGGCGTTGGCCGGGTTCGTGGATCGGATGCGCTCCCACGGAGACACCGAACGTGGTTCGATAGCGGGGTGAACGACGGCGTCGACGGCGACGAGGAGAAGGAAGAGGGCTTCGACGAGGGCGAGGGCCTCCGGGAGACGCGGAGGCTGATCGCGTCCGTGGAGGAGCTCCGGGCGCTGCTGGCCCCGCTATCGCCCGATGAGCGCGAACGCGTCCTGGCCCTGGCCCGCGAGATCGCGGATCAACCGGGCCGATCCCCGGTCGATCAGTAGCGATAATCCTGGGTCGGGGGCTGCGACGGCGGCTGCAGCCGGCGATCCAGGTCCTGTGAGACCTTCCTGGCCTGGCGCTTGACCAGCCAGTACGCGATGTAGGCGAGCAGGATCGTGCTGATCACGATCGTGAGCACCACGAAGATCGTCGCCTTGATGACGATGCCGAGCACGCCGAACGCGGCGGCGATCAGGAGGAGCACCAACAAGATCCAACCCATGCGACAAGCCTACGCCCTCGGCCGCGGAACGGCGGTCGGTGCGGTCGACGCAGCCGTTCGCCATACTCGTCGACGATGACAGACGGCTTCCGCTCCCCGCTCGCATCCGACGCGAATGCCGGTGCGGTGGCCATCGTGACCGGCGGCGGGACGGGGATCGGCCGGGCGACGGCGGCCGAGCTCGCGAGGACCGGCGCCAAGGTCGCGATCTGCGGCCGCCGGCCCGATCCGCTCGATGTGGTGCGCCGTGACCTCGAGGCCGCCGGGGCGGAGTGCCTGGCGATGTCCAGCGACGTCCGTGAGGCCGAGCAGGTGGAGGCGTTCCTCGACGCGGTGGACGAGCGGTTCGGCGGCGCCGACATCCTGGTGAACAACGCGGGGGGGCAGTTCGCGGCGCCGCTCGAGTCGATCGCGCTCAAGGGGATGCGGGCCGTGCACCGACTGAATGTCGACGCCACCTGGGACGTGACGCAGCGCGTGGCGGAGCGCTGGATGATCCCGCGACGCTCGGGGTTCGTGGCGTTCCTGGGGTTCAGCCCCCGGCGCGGCATCCCGATGATGATCCACTCCGTCGACGGCGCGAGCGGCTCTCGAGACGTTCGCCGCCGGGATCGCCGAGGAATGGTCCAGGTTCGGGATCCGGGCGGTGTGCGTGGCCCCGGGGTTGATCCAGACCGAAGGCATCCTCCAGTACGGCGGCCAGGACGTCGTCGATGAGTTCGCCACGCACGTCCCGCTCCGTCGAGCGGGGCTGCCGGAGGAGGTGGCGGCGACGATCGCGTTCCTCGCCTCCTCTGGTGGGGCGTACATCACCGGCACCACCGTCGTGGTCGACGGAGGTGCCGACGCGTGGGGGCTCGGCATGCCGCCGCCGGACCTCGAGCCCTGAGACGGCGTCGTCAGGTACCGTCGGAGACGTCGACCGTACTAGGCTGTCACATCCGATCCGACCCCGTGCTTGGGAGGGATAACTGATGGCTGACCAACTGCAGAACTACGTCGACGGGAAGTTCGTCGACGCCGCCGATGGGACCGGGTTCGACGTGTTCAACCCCGCGACAGGCGAGGTCATCGCCACGGCGCCGGACTCGAAGCAGGCTGACGTCGACGCGGCGGTCGCCGCCGCTCGCCGGACGTTCGACGACGGGACATGGTGGCCACGGACCACCGAGCGCGAGCGCGGCCGGATCTTGCTGCGTGCGGCCGACATCGTTCGCCGCGAGCACGAGCACCTTGCGCAGCTGGAATCGCTCGACTCCGGCAAGCCGATCGGCGAGGCGCGCGAGGACATCGCCGAGGTCGCGTTCATGTTCGAGTATTACGGCGGGTGGGCCACGAAGATCTACGGCGACATCCCGCCGGTGGGACCCGACGCGATGTCGCTCGTCGTGAAGGAGCCGATGGGCGTCGCGGCCGCGATCACGCCGTGGAACTACCCGATGATGATGGCCGTGCAGAAGGTGGCCCCGGCGATCGCGGCCGGGTGCACCGTGATCCTCAAGCCCGCCGAGCAGACACCGCTCACGGCGCTCGAGATCCCGAAGATCCTGGAGGAGGCGGGGCTCCCCGCCGGCGTCTTGAACGTGCTCACCGGGTTCGGCGAGACGTGTGGCGCACCGCTCACGTCGCACCCGAACGTGGACAAGGTCGGGTTCACCGGCTCGAAGGACGTCGGCAAGATCATCATGCGGACGGGCGCGGACACGTTGAAGCGCGTCACGCTGGAGCTCGGCGGGAAGTCGCCGAACATCGTGTTCGCCGATGCGGAGTTCGATGCAGCGATCCAGGGCAGCGCGAACGGCATCTTCTGGAACCAGGGCGAGATCTGCTCCGCCGGGTCGCGCGTGTTCGTCGAGAAGAGGATCTACGACGACGCGCTGAACGCGCTGGTCGGCCACGCGCAAGCGGTGACGCTGGGCGACGGCAAAGACGAGGCCACGACGATGGGGCCGCTCGTGTCGAAGGAGCAGCAGGACCGCGTGCTGTCCTACATCGAGATCGGCCAGGGCGAGGCGAAGATGGCCGTGCAGGGCGACGCGCCGACCGACCCGAAGCTCGCGAACGGCTACTTCGTTCCCCCGACGATCTTCGCCGACGTCGACAACAACGCCCGGATCGCGCGTGAGGAGATCTTCGGGCCGGTGATGTCGGTGATCCCGTTCACGTCGGCCGACGAGGTGATCGAGCTCTCGAACGACAACGAGTACGGGTTGGCGGCCGCGGTGTGGACACGCGACATCAAGAAGGGGCTCAACACGGCGAAGGCGCTTCGCGCCGGCATCGTGTGGATCAACGACTCGCAGCCCGCGCCGACCGAGACGCCGTGGGGCGGCTACAAGCAGTCGGGGATCGGCCGGGAGCTGGGTCGCGAGGGCTTGGACGACTACCTGGAGGCCAAGCACATCTACGTGAACCTGGCCGAATAGCCGGCCGCCGAGCTTCGAGGTTACGCGCGCGAAGCGTCGTGCACGTCGCGTGGTGCGAGGAATCCGCCCACGATGATGCCGAACGTGGCGATCACGATCACGCCCATCGCGGCCCGGAGGCTGAAGCTCTGCGCGACCCACCCCAGCAACGGCGGGCTCCAGATGAAGCCGGTGTAGCCGACCGTGGTCACGGCCGCGATGGCGTTCGTCGGATCCTCCCCTGATTCGCCCACCAGGCCGAACGCTGCCGGGACCGCGGCGGACAGCGTGAACCCCAGCACCAGGAAGCCGAGCGCGACCACGAACACCTGATCCGCGGCGACGGCGATCGTCCCGCCGACCAGCGAGCCGAACCCGGCGACCAGGATCGTCATGCGCTTGCCCATGCCGTACAGCACGCGGCCGGCGAACAGCCGCCCGAACAGGACCGCCGACGCGAACGCGACGAACGCCATGGCCGCCGCCGTGGCGGACGCCCCCAGTTCGTCGCGGAGATAGAGCCCCGACCAGACGTCCATCGACCCCTCGATCAGGAACGCCGACAGGACGACGAGCGACGGCACCAGGAGCTTCGGTGCCTTGAAGAGCGCGGAGATCGAGAACAGCGTCTGCGCGCCTTCCGCATGACGCACGCTGGGAACCCGCGCTGCCGTCCAGCATGCGGTGGCCGCCAGGGCCACGGCTGCGTATGCGATCCCCAGCCGGAAGTCGAGGTCCGCCGCGCGGATCGCCCCGGCGGCGGACGCTCCCGTGATCCCGCCGAGCGCGTAGCTCGCATGGAGCCACTGGAGGACCGGTTTCCCGGTCTCGGCTTCGGCGCGCTGCGCGGCGACGTTCAGGTAGACGTCGATCAACCCGTTGCCGATGCCCACCAGCACGAACGCCGCCAGGATCCAACTGGTCGGCAGATACGCGAGCGCGATCGCCCCGAGGCTGAGCAGGCCGAGGGACAGCGGGACGGATGTCGAGAGCGGGAAGGGCTGGAGGCGTGGGGCAACCAGGAGCATCACGCCCACCGCGGTCAGCGAGAGCAGCGTGTAGTAGATGCCGATGCGTGCGTCGTCGATGCCGTGATGTCGTTGGAACTCGAAGACGAGGATGACCCAGACACCCCAGTACTGCCCGAACGACCAGTAGCCCCCGAGCAGCGAGGGGATGTCGCGGCGGGAGGCCGCCGGATCCTCCGTCGCCGGTGGGGACGGATGGGGTTCGCTCATCGCCGAATCATCCCACCGGGCTGTCGTCGTCCGAGCTTGACCCGTTGGTCCGGCTCCGCGCTATGCTCCGCGGACGATGGCCGGAGGAGAGGTACAACTCGTCGATCTGGTGAAGCGCTTCGGCGACTTCACGGCCGTCGCCGGCATCAATCTGCAGATGCCGCCTGGCGAGTTCTTCTCGTTGCTCGGCCCCTCGGGCTGCGGGAAGACGACCAGCCTGCGGATGATCGCCGGTTTCGAGCGGCCCACCGAGGGCCAGATCCTCCTGGACGGCGTCGACATGGCGCAGACCCCGCCGCACAAGCGCAACGTCAACACGGTCTTCCAGAACTACGCGCTCTTCCCGCACCTCACGGTGGAAGAGAACGTGGCGTTCGGTCTCCGGTACAAGAAGGCCTCGAAGCAGGAGACGACGGAACGCGTCGGTCGCGCGCTGGAGCTGGTGCAGCTCTCCGGCTTCGCGAAGCGGCGTCCCTCCCAGCTCTCCGGCGGCCAGCAGCAGCGCGTCGCGCTCGCGCGTGCGTTGATCCTCAACCCCGCCGTGCTCCTGCTGGACGAGCCGCTCGGCGCCCTCGATGCCAAGCTGCGGAAGCGGCTGCAGATCGAGCTGAAGGCGTTGCAGGAAGAAGTGGGGATCACGTTCATCTACGTGACGCACGACCAGGAGGAAGCCCTCACGATGTCGGACCGCATCGCGGTGATGTCGCAGGGGCAGGTGGAGCAGGTGGGTCCGCCGCAGGAGATCTATGAGCAGCCGCGAACCGCCTACGTCGCCGACTTCCTGGGCGTGTCCAACCTGATGGAAGGCACGGCGCAGGGACAGGGCACCGGTGGGTGCCGCGTGACGCTCGGGGAGTTCGAGCTGATCGCCGGTGAGGGGGAGTCGGATACCCAGGGCGCGTCGAAGATCACGATCCGTCCCGAGCGGGTCGACCTCCAGGCGACCGGGACCACCGGGGAGAACCGCGTTCCGGGCATGGTCGAGCGGGTCGTCTACGTCGGTTCGATCCTGCAGGTGTTCGTCACGCTCGCGCCCGGCCAGCGGATCCAGGCGTGGCTCCAGAACGAGGGCGGGGACGTTCCCTTCGCATCCGGGACGGCGGTGTCCGTACATCTGCCGCGAGAGGCGCTGCGCGTGCTCCCCGACATCGGCACGCCCGTGTCCGTCTCCTCCGATCTCGAGGATGCCGCGGCCGGCTGAGAGAACGGGTTCCGCGACCGCCGTCGGCTACATGTCCACGAAGCTGGTCGCGTCGGCGGCACTCTGTCCTTTACTCAAGCGCTTATACAGCAACCACCCCAGCGCGATCACGATCATCGTCGTCACGAGCATGACCGTCGCCGCGGCGTTGACCGCCGGTGTTGGGGACGAGCGCGCGGCCGAATAGATCTTGACCGACAACGGCTCGGTGTCGGCCTGCCCCGACAGATAGCGCACCGTGACGAAGTTGTCCACGGAGTCGGCGAAGACGAGCGCGACGCTGGCCAGGATGGCCGGGGAGAGCAGCGGAAGCAGTACCCGGCGCAGCGCCTGGTTCGGGGTACCGCCCAGATCCATCGCCGCCTCCTCGTACTCGGGCCCGATCGACAGGAGTCGGGCGCGCACGATGATGAACGGGTACGACAGCTGGAACGTGACCAGCCCCATGACTTGTGTCACGGTTCCCAACTTCACGACGTTGTTCAGCAGGTTGCTGAACATCAGGAACAGGGACACGCCCAGGATGATCTCCGGCACCACGAACGAGAACAGCATCGAGAAGTTCGCTCCCGCGGCCGGGCGGCCTCGCCACCGGTCGATCCCGATCGCGAACGCGGTCCCGAGCGGCACCGCGAGCAACACGGTGAGCAAGGAGAGTTTGAACGTCTGGAACATCGCGGTACGCAAGGCAAGGTCGTGCCAGAGCGAGTCGAACGGGTCCTCGTACCACCAGCGCATCGAGAACCCCTGCCACGTACTGCGTGAGCGTCCGGCATTGAACGAGAAGATGACGGCGATGATGACGGGCACGATCGACCACAGCAGGTAGCCCCACGTGATGGCCTGGAGGAATCGCGGCTTCCGCCACGGGTTGCCCAACCACCCGCCGCTCACCTTCCGTGTCGTGCTCGCGGAGAGCTCCGGGGTGGCGTACAACGCGTTGTCTCCAGCGTCGCTCACGTTCGTCCCTCCGCGGCGCGCTTGGTGGCCCCCAGGTAGTAGAGCATGGGGATCATGACGAGCACGACCAGGATGAGCACGAGCGAGCCCGCCTCCGGTCCTTGACCCGCTTGGCCGACCGCGGCGTCGAGAAGGTTGCCGTACATCGATGTGGTCGTCGCGCCGATCAGGTTGTTCGTGTAGTAGTCGCCGAACATCGGGAGGGAGACGATGACGAGACCCGCGAGGATCGCGGGCTTCGACAGCGGCAGCGTGACCCGGCGGAACGTCTGGAACGGTCCAGCTCCGAGGTCGCGTCCCGCCTCCAACAGGCTCTGATTGATGCGGTCCAGCGACCCGAACAGCGGCAAGATCATGAACGGGATGTAGCCGTACACCAGACCGAAGATCACCGTGATCGGCTTGCCCGCCAGCCACTCGACCGGCGCGATCTGGAAGATCCCGAGGAAGTCGTTGATGTACCCGTCCGGCTGGAGCAGGCTCTGCCACGCGTAGATCCGCATCAGGTAGCTGATCCAGAACGGCGCGATCAGCAGGATGAGGATCAGCCCCCGTCGTTTCCCGGCGAAACGGGCCGTGTAGTACGCGACCGCATAGCCGATCACCAGACAGATCAGGCTCGCCGCGACCACATACTGGAGCGTCCGGATCAGCGGGTCGAGATAGATCCCCCCGGGCCCGAACTTCTGCAGGGTCGCCGAGAACGTCTCGAAGCTCCACCACCATGGCTGATACACCGGGAGCGGGGTGCGGAAGAACGGATCGACCGTTCCGAACGCGACCGAGATCACCACGTAGAACGGCAAGATGAAGAAGACGATCAGCCAGACGAGGCCGGGTGCGGTGAACGTCGGCCAGTACCAGCGCGGATAGTCGACACCCGTCCGCTTCTCGGAGGCGGAGCGGTCGCGGCGTTTCCGGCGCCGCGGCTCCGCCTCGATGCTAGCCACCGGCGAGGATCTCGTTCCAGGCGCCGAGCCAGATCGCGTCGGCTTCGGGTGTCAACTCGCTCTGCAGGTAGCCCTGTGTGAAGTTCTCCTCACCAAGCACCGCGAGCGAAAGCGCCTCCGGTACCACGCCTTCCTCGACCAAGCGCTCCGGAACGATCGACGTGAACGGCGGCTGGTAGCCGTTCCAACCGGCGAAGTTCTCGTAGCCCCACTTCTCATCGAGGAAGAAGTTCAGGAACTCGTGTGCGAGTCGCGGGTGCGGAGCGTTCGCGGGGATCGCCATGGTGTCGTTGCCGATCAGCCCCTTCTTGTCCTCGGGGTACCAGAACCCCAGGACGGTCTCAGGGGTGTCCTTCGGGAGGTAGTACTTCGCGCCGACGATGTCGCCCGACCACGCCTCGGAGACCGTGATCTCACCTTCCGGGAGTCGGGAGTACGTTCCGTTGATCGTGAGTCGGGCTCCGTTGTCGTTGATCATCTGCAGGATCGCGTCCTTCGCCGCTCCGATCTCCGCGGGATCGGAGGAGTCCGGGTCCGTCCCTCCGTTGCGGAGCAGCATCATCCCGAGCGCGTCTCGGTACGAGTCGTAGTAGCTGACCGCGTTCTCGAATCGTGGATCGAAGAAGGCCTCGTAGCCCATCGCAGCGGCTTCGGCGTCCTCGACGCGGTCCCGACGGTAGGCGACGCCGGTCGTGTAGATCACGTAAGGGACCGTGTAGCGAGCCTCGAGGTCGTACCAGGGACCTGGGTCCGAGAACACCGGCCAGACGTTCGCCGGCAGGTTCGGCAAGAGTTCGTGGTTGAGCGGCTGCAGGTTGGTGCTCGCGACCAGCCGGCGGATGTAGTCGGTGGTGGGGAAGAAGACGTCGGCCGTGACCTGGCCGGCCACGAGTTTCTGGATGCCCTCCTCCATGTTGTTGAACGTCGTCCACTCGACCTTGACGTCGTACTCATCCTCGAACGCCTTCAGGACCTTCTTGTAGAAGTAGGCGTCCCAGTTGTAGACCTGGAGCACGCCGTCGGTCTCGATGGGCGTGGACGTGGCGATCGGCTCGCCGTTCATCGGGAGCAGTACCGGACTGTTCGGGTTGGCGATCGGGATGTCACCGACGGCGGTCGCGCTCCCTCCGCCCCCACCCTCGTTCGGCGTGGTGCCGGGTTTCTGGCAGGCGGCAAGGATGGCGGCGAGGCTCGGAAGGGCGATCGCCGTCCCCCCTGCCCGGAGAAGGAAATCGCGCCGATTCATGGGGTGTGGCCTTCGTCCAGGTGCCATCGGAACGGTCGCCTCCTCGTATGCGGGCGCCGGGCGTGCCGGCGATCGAGCCCAAAAAGGGTGAGTACCATAGGCGCCCAGCGCGTTGCAAGGTCGCGGAGCGCCGTCCTCGGGTGCATCCTCTCGTTCATGGATACGGTCGGCAGGGTCGTCGTGGTTGGGGCGGGGCTCGCCGGTCTGGCCTCCGCTCGTGCGCTGACGGATGCCGGGCGCGATGTGATCGTGGTGGAGGCTCGCGATCGGGTGGGGGGTCGCGTCTGGTCGGTACCGCTGGACAACGGCGAGATCGCCGAGCTCGGCGCCGAGTGGATCATGCCTGCAGACGCGGCGGTCGAACGCTGGGCCGATCGGTTCGGCATCCCCCTGGTCGCGTCCGGTGTCGACTACCTGCGACGCGACGCGCGCGGTCCCGGAGCGTCGAGCCTGGAGGCGCAGGATGCGTTCCTCGAGGCGGCCGATGCCGCGTTGTCCCGGCTGGGTCCGGGCGAGATCGCCGGCTTGACCCTCGGTACGTTCCTGGAGACCGTCGACGCGCCCGGCGGCTGGGCGGTGCGGATGCGGTTGCTGGGGACGAACGCTCTGGACCTGTCGGAGGTGGCGCTGCGCGTCGTCGGCGATGCGACGCCGGCGTTCGCGGCTCCCGCGGCGACGTACCGGCGCATGGCGCGGGGCAATCAGGCCCTCCCCGACGCGATCGCTGCGTCCCTTCCCGACGTGCGGCTCGGCCATCGCGTTCGATCCGTGCTCCACCGGACGGCGAGCGTGACGATCCGCGTGGAGGGCGACATCGAGATCAACGCGGATGCCGCGGTGGTGGCGCTCCCCGCTCGGGTGACCGCGTCGATGCGGTTCGAACCGTTCCTCCCCGACGAACTCGCGATCGCGCTCCACGAGTTGCGGATGGGGGTCGCGTCGAAGGTGGCGGTCCCCGTGGATGGAGCGACGATCCCTCGCGCGATCCAGAGCGCGGAACTGCCGTTCTGGTGCTGGGTCGCGAACGGAGCCGGCGGCGTGCGCCGATGCCTGACGGCGTTCGCGGGCTCCGAGCTGGCCCAGGAGTCGCTCGCGACAGCGGCCGGTGATCCCGGTCCCTGGCTCGAGCGGTTGGCAGCGCTGAACCCCGACCTCACGGTCTGCGGCACGCCCGTGTTGAAGTCGTGGTCCCTCGACCCGTTGACGATGGGTGCCTACGTCTCGTGGGACAACCGGTCGTGGGACCGGATGGATCAGTTCCGGCGGAGCGTCGGGCGCGTGGCGTTCGCCGGCGAACACACGGCCGGCCCCGATCACCATGGCACCATGGACGGGGCTCTCCGATCGGGCGTCCGCGCCGCGGAGCAGGTGCTCGGGATGCCCCGCGGCTGACGGCTCCGCGATCCGAGCCGATACGATGCTCGCCCGCGCCCAGCTCCGAGGTCCGGCCCATGCGACCCCACGAGGAGGCTTACCCCATGACCGACGCCGCCACCGACGAACCGCTGGTGCTGACCGAGGACATCGGGCCGGTCCGCCGGCTCACGATGAACCGGCCGGCGGCGCTCAATGCGCTCTCGGCGGGGCTGATCGAGGCACTCTCACAGGCGTTCGGTGCGGCGCGGAGCCGACGCTGACGTCCGTGTGATCATCCTGCGAGGTGCGGGTCGCGCGTTCTGCGCCGGTTACGACCTGACCGAAGACGCCTCGGGGGGTGCGCTCGACGCCCAGCGGTGGCACGAGGACCTGTCGCACTCGACGCAGGCCATGCTCGAGATCCTGGACAACCCGAAGCCGGTTATCGCGCAGGTGCAGTCCTACTGCCTGGCGGGCGGCACCGACCTGATGCTCGCGTGCGACCTGGCCGTGGCCGCGGACGACGCCTACTTCGGCTACGTCGACGTTCGGTTCGGGTCCGGCGTCGTGTCGATGTTCCTGCCGTGGGTGGTCGGCGTCCGCAAGGCCAAGGAGTTGCTGTTCACCGGCGACGACCGGGTACCTGCCGACGAAGCACTCCGGATCGGATTGGTCAACCGGGTCGTGCCGAGGAACGAGCTGGACGACGCCACCTTGGCGCTCGCCGAGGAGATCGCGAAGAACGAACCGTTCGTGGTGCAGACGTCGAAACGGGCTGCGAACCGGGCTTGGGACGTGGCGGGGTTCCGCGCGGCGATGGCGGCGAACACCGAGCTGGACGTGATGATCGAGACCGCCAACCTCCCGGCGCGTGACGAGTTCCGCCGGATCACGCAGGAACAGGGACTGAAGGCCGCGATCGCGTGGCGGGACGCGAGGTTCCGAGGAGAGGCGTGACCCGCCGGGTCCTGAACGACTGGAACCTCGGGCCGCTGCTGTCACCGCGCTCGATCGCGATCGTCGGCGCGTCCGAGTCCCCCGACAGCTGGGCGCCTGAGATCGAGCGTTCGCTGCGCCATCTTGGATTCGACGGCCAGGTGTATCCGGTCAACCCGAAGTACGAGGAAGTCTGGGGCCGGCCCTGCCGGGCGACCGTCCGGGAGCTCCCGCCCGGGGTCGACCTGGCGGTGATCGTCGTTCCGGCTCGCGTCGCCGTCCGGATGGTCGACGAGTGCGGCGCCGCCGGCGTGCGGTCCGCCATGGTGGTGTCATCCGGGTTCGCGGAAGCCGGTGATGAGGGACGGGCATTGCAGGCAGAGCTGCGGGCCGTGGCACTCCGGCATCGCCTGCCGGTCCTCGGCCCGAACGTCGAGGGGTTCGTGAACTACGCGGATCACGTGGCGCCGTACGGGACGTCTCCCCCGCCCGATCCGGTCGCGGGTTCGATCAGCGTGATCTCGCAATCCGGAACCGTCGCGTGGACGATGACGCAGCTCGCTTCCGACCGCAGCGCCGGCCTGCGGCTGATCCTCGGGGTCGGCAACGAAGCGGTGCTGGGTCTCGGGGACCTGTTCGCGTGGGCGGCCGCCGATCCCCGGACGAAGGTCGTCTGCACCTACATCGAGACGATGCGCGACGTCGAGGGGATCGGCCACGGTCTGGATGCGCTGCGCGCGGCGCGCAAACCGGTGCTGGTCTGCGCGCCGGAAGGACGGAGCGAGGCGGCTCGGCGCTCCATCGTGGCGCACACGGGGGCGCTGGCCGGCAACACCGCGCTCCGCGACGCGTGGCTCCGGCAGCGCGGCGCGATCATGGTGGAGGACCCGGTCACGATGTTCGAGGCGGCCGTGTTGCTGTCGTACGGCACGCGCATGCGGACCACGGGCATCGCGGCGGCGCTGCAGTCCGGGGGCGCGTGCACCCTCTTCGCCGAAGCCGCCGGCGCGCGCGGCCTGTCGTTGCCGGAGTTCTCGCCGGCCACCAGACGGAAGCTGCGGAAGACACTGCCGCACTACGCGTCGCAGAACAACCCGCTGGATGTCACGGGGCAAGCGGCGGTCGAGACGGACATGTTCTGCACGGCGCTCGAGGCGCTTGCGCGCGATCCCGCGATCGGGTTCGTCGCGTTCGACGCGTTCCCTCCCCGGGAGGAGAGCGAAGGAGTGTGGGCGGATCCCGTCCTGCTCGCCGCCCGCCGGCTGCGGGAGGAGACCGGCGTCGTGTTCGCCTCGGTGTCGATGGGTCCGCTCGGATACGGCACGGCCGGCAAGCGGGTCGTCGCTCGGTCCCGGCTCCCGTTCCTGCAGGGGCACCGGGCGGCGACGGGCGCGATCCGTGCGCTCGTCGAGCTCCAAGGTTCGCGCGCCGGGGCGTTCCGCGACCGGCCATCGCATCCGAACCGCTCGCGAGCGATCCGTCTGCTGCGCGGCCGTTCCGGGCCGCTGGACGAGGCGCGCGCCGCGGAGTTGTTGTCGCTGTACGGCGTTCGGCGGCCGGTGGAGCGCGTGGCCGCCTCCCCCGCCGCCGCCGCTGCAGCCGCCCGCGCGATCGGGTTCCCCGTCGCGGTGAAGGCGTTGGCTCCGGAGCTGCCCCACAAGGCGAAGCTCGGGGGCGTCCGGCTGGGGCTCGCAGACGGGGGATCGGTTGCGTCCGCCGCGGACGAGGTGTTGCGCGTCGCGCGCCGTGCCGGCGCAGCCACACCTCGGGTGCTCGTCCAACGGATGGTCGCCGGGGTCGAGGTGCTGGTCGGCGCGGTGGTCGACGACGCGTTCGGCGCCTGCATCACGATGCGGCCTGGGGGTGCAGATGTGGAGTCCGGCACGGCGACGTTCGTCGCGGCGCCCCTGACTCCCTCGCAGGCGCTCGCGTTCGTGCGCTCCCAGGCCGAACGATGCGGGCTCGTCGAGGGCAGCCACGACGTCCGGGCAGCGGCCCGGGCGGTCGAGGGGATCGCCCGGGCAGCCCACGACCTGCGCGGACGGTTGACCTCACTCGAGGCGAACCCGCTGCTGGTGGCGGGTCGGGGGGCCGTCGCCGTCGACGCGCTGGCCGAAGCCAGGCCGCCGGCGTGATCTACGGGCTGGTCGCGGCCCTCGGATGGGGGCTCGCGGACTTCGGCGGCGCCGTCGTCGGCCGGCGCATCGGCAGCCTCTCCACGGTGGTGGTGTCGCAGGGGTTCAACGCGCTCTTCATGACGGTGCTGATCGCGTTGGGCGAGCACGACCTCGGCACGCTGGGGCCATACCTCGGGTTCGTGGCGCTGAACGGCGTCGCCTCGGCGGTCGCGTACGTGACGCACTACCGGGCGCTCCAGCTGGGTCCGGTGGCGATCGTCTCGCCGATCGGCGCCACGTATGCGGTCGTCGGTGTCGCGCTCGCGATCGTGGTCTTGGGCGAGCGCCCCACCGCGCTCGCGATCGCCGGCGGGGTGGTCACGATCGTCGGCGTGATGCTCGCCTCGACGGATCTCCGCAAGGTCGAGGAGGGTCTGCATCGCGCCCGTCCGCCGGGGCTCCCGTGGGCGATCGTGTCCGCGGTCATGTTCGGGGTTGGCGGGTTCCTGCTCGGATACCTCTCCCAACGCGTGGGGTGGGTCGTCGGACTCTGGGCCTCGCGCATGGCGCAGCTCGTCGCGTTCTCGAGCTATGCCGCCTTCCGTCGTTCCGAGATCACGGGGATCGGGGTGAACGGCGCAACGGTCGGTGCGGTCGGCGTCGGGCTGGCCGACCTCCTCGGTGTGATCGCGTACTCCTCGGGAGCCGAGATGGGGTTCGTGTCGATCGTGCTCACCGCCTCAGCCGTGTTCCCGTTGATCGCGGTCGTGCTGTCCGTGGTGGTGCTGCACGAGCGGCCGGTGCCGAACCAGTACGCGGGGATCGCGCTCGTGATCGGCGGGCTGTTGCTGCTGGGGTTCGGGGCCTAGTCGGTCGCAGGCGACCGTTGCGCTCGGCGATCGCGCGCGGTCAGACGGAGGTGCCGTGCCGGTAGAACTCGACCTTCTCCGCCGGGAGCGGCGTGTCGCCGAGGATCAGGTCCGCGGCCTTCTCGGCGACCATCATCACCGGCGCGTAGATGTTGCCGTTGGTCACGTACGGCATCACCGACGCGTCGACGACCCGCAACCCCTGCACGCCGCGGACGCGCATCGTGTCCGGATCCACGACGGACAGGTCGTCCGTTCCCATCCGGCACGTGCACGACGGGTGCAGCGCAGTCTCACCGTCCTTCGCCACCCACGCAAGGATCTCCTCGTCGGTCTCGACGCTCGGTCCCGGGGAGAGCTCGCCGGCGTTGAACTGATCGAACGCGGACTGATTGAGGATGTTGCGCGCCACACGGATCGCCTCGACCCATTCCCGCCGGTCCTGATCGGTCGAGAGGTAGTTGAACCGCAACGCGGGGTGCACGGAGGGATCGGTGGTGGTGATCTTCACGGATCCGCGCGCATCGGAGTACATCGGGCCGATGTGGACCTGGTAGCCGTGATCGCTCGCCGGTGCCGAGCCGTCGTAGCGCACCGCGATCGGCAGGAAGTGGAACATCAGGTTGGGGTAGGCGACGTCCTCGTTGCTCCGCACGAACCCGCCCGCCTCGAAGTGGTTCGTCGCGCCGGGACCGCTCCGCAGGAGCAGCCACTGGAGGCCGACCAGCGGGCGCCAGCGCCACTTCATGTACGGGGCGACGGAGACCGGCTGCTTGCAGGCGTACTGGATGTACACCTCCAGATGATCCTGCAGGTGCTCGCCCACCCCCGGAAGGTCGTGCACGACGTCGATCCCCAACGCCCGGAGCTCGTCGGCGTTGCCGACCCCCGACAGCTGCAGGAGCTGCGGCGAATTGATCGCACCGCCGCACAGGATGACCTCGCCGGCGATCGCGCGCCTCACTGGAACCCCGCAGGTGGGTGTACTCGACACCCACCGCACGTTCGCCGTCGAACAGCACCTTCGTGACGAACGCGCGGGTCTGCACATCCAGGTTCGGTCGGCTCATGACCGGATGCAGGTACGCACGGGCCGCGGAGAGCCGTCGGCCGTTCCGGATGTTCCGGTCGAACGGCGCGAACCCCTCCTGGCGGAAGCCGTTCACGTCGTCGGTGAGCGGGTAGCCGGCTTGCTGTACCGCCTCGAAGAATGCACCGAAGAGCGGGCTCCTCGCCGGCCCGCGCTCCAGCACGAGCGGGCCCGCATGGCCGCGGAACTCGTCCTCGAGGTCGGCGGCCATGCATCGCTCCATCCGCTTGAAGTACGGAAGGCAGTGCGCGTAGTCCCAGGACTCCATCCCCGGGTCGGCGCCCCACCGCTCGTAGTCCAGGGGGTTGCCGCGCTGGAAGATCATGCCGTTGATGCTGCTGGATCCCCCCAGCACCTTGCCGCGCGCGTGGTAGATCCGGCGCCCGTTCATGTGCGGCTCCGGCTCGGATTCGTACTTCCAGTCGTAGAAGCGGCTGCCGATCGGGAACGGGAGCGCCGCCGGCATGTGGATGAAGACGTCCCACAGGTAGTCGGGACGGCCCGCCTCCAGCACCAGGACGCGGTTGGCGGGATCGGCGGAGAGGCGATTGGCCAGGGCACTTCCCGCGGAGCCACCCCCGACGATCACGAAGTCGTAGCGCGTGGTGGCCATCCCGGCGATTCTGCCCGACCCTGCGGGCCTGATGCACGCGACCCGTTGCTCATGTCGCAACCGCTACCTTGCGCAGGCGGCGCCCTTCGTCCCACTATGGGCCGCTGAGCACCCGCGCCCGGAGCACCTGAGGGGGGCAGTTGGACGACGCAACCGTTTCGTGCCGCAACGTCTGGAAGGTGTACGGGCCGAAGGCCGAGCGCATCGTCGGGTCGCCGGACGCGATGTTGTCCCGACAGGAACTCCTGGAGAAGACCGGCTGTGTAGCGGCGGTGCGCGACATCTCGTTCGACGTCGCGCCGGGCGAGGTCTTCGTGGTCATGGGGCTGTCCGGGTCGGGCAAGTCCACCCTGGTTCGCATGATCAATCGCATCCACGAGCCGACGGCCGGCCAGGTGCTGATCGACGGCGAGGACGTGCTGACGGTGAGCGACGACCGTCTCCGCGAGCTGCGGCGCCAGAAGATCAGCATGGTCTTCCAGCATTTCGGCCTGTTGCCGCACCGACGCATCGTCGACAACGTGGCGTTCGGCCTCGAGATCCAGGGCCGCGACAAGGGGGAGCGGACCGCCGCCGCGGAGACCATCATCGAGCGCGTCGGTCTCGGTGGGTGGGGTCAGTCGTTCCCGGAGGAGCTCTCCGGTGGCATGCAGCAGCGGGTGGGACTGGCACGAGCGCTCGCGAACGATCCCGAGATCCTGCTGTTCGACGAGCCGTTCAGCGCGCTCGACCCCCTGATCAGGCGCGACATGCAGGATGAGGTGATCAAGCTCCAGCGTGACCTGAAGAAGACGATGATCTTCATCACCCACGACCTGGCGGAAGCGCTCAAGCTCGGTGATCGGATCGCCATCATGAAGGACGGGCATTTCGTCCAGGTGGGCACGCCGGAGGAGGTCGTGGCGCATCCCGCCGACGACTACGTGGCCGATTTCACGAAGGATGTTCCGCGAACGCACGTCCTGACGGCCAGAGCGATCATGCGGCCCGTCAACGGGAACATGCCGACCGACGGACCCACGGTCGCGCCGGCGACGATCGTGCAGGACCTGATCCCGATGGTGGCCGATGCGGATCGCACGATCCGGGTCGTCGAAGGCGACGTCGTCGTGGGGCTCGTCGATCGCGGATCGGTCATGGCAGCGCTCGTCGAGGAGCGGTAGTTCGTGGCCGTCGCGCCACCCCGTCAGCGCCCGGCCTCGATCGAGGACGCGCCGGCCACGTCGGTGAACCTCCAGGCACCCAGCCGATGGCCCCGCCGGATCGCGTGGACCGTCGCGGCGGTCGTCGTCGTGTGGATCGGGTTGACGTGGCTGAACCCCGGGTTCCCCGAGCGGTTGGTGGTCGACGTCACGAGATGGTTCGACGCGTTCCGGGATTGGGCGATCCAGAACCGGACCACGAGCTGGTTGTTCGTCTACTTGATCACGCCGATCGAAGAGACGATCA
Organism: uncultured Actinomycetes bacterium; assembly: GCA_963777495.1. GTDB lineage: Bacteria > Actinomycetota > UBA4738 > UBA4738 > HRBIN12 > JBBQVZ01. The sequence continues at coordinate 165,710 of CAVZQM010000006.1, forward strand.
CGGTCGTCTACGACCAAACGCTCGCGCTCCTCGAGCGGATGACGTGGCTCGGTTTGGTCGTCGGCGCCGCGTCGCTCGCGGGCGTCGTCGCCGGGTGGCGCATGGCGCTGCTCACGGCAGCCGGCGTTTTCAGCTTCGGCCTCCTGGGCGTGTGGGAGGAGAGCCTCGAGACGCTGGCACTGATGATCATCTCGGTCACCACGGCGCTGGCGATCGGCATCCCCGTCGGGATCTGGGCGGGGCGGCGTCCTCGGGTCGAACGGGTGCTGCGGCCCATCCTCGATGCGATGCAGACGATCCCGGCATACGCGTATCTGTTGCCGTTCGTCCTGCTCTTCGGGATCGGCGAGCCGCCCGCGCTGTTCGCGACGCTGGCGTTCGCGCTGCCGCCCGCGATCCGGCTGACCGCCTTGGGCATCCGGACGGTTCCCGAGACGTCGCTCGAGGTGGCCGATTCCTTCGGCTCCACGATCCGCCAGAAGCTGCGCTTGGTGCAGGTCCCGCTCGCGAAGCCGTCGATCATGCTCGGCGTCAACCAGACGATCATGATGGCGCTCGGCATCGTGGTGATCGCCGCGTTCGTCGGCGCCGGCGGCCTGGGGCAGACGGTCCTCGACGGGCTGCAACAGTTGAACGTCGGGCAGGCGCTGAACGGCGGGATCGCGATCGTGGTCATGGCGATCGTGTTCGATCGCGTCACGACCGCGTGGAGCGTCCGCGAACGGCGGAAGGTCAAGCCACTCCGGATCGCCGGACGGGTCATCACCCGCCGGATGACGATCGCCGCTGCCGTCCTGGCGACGATCGCCGCGGTGCTGATCGGTCGCGAGGTCCTGAAACAGCAGGAGTTCCCGGCCGCCTGGGAGATGTCGGTCGCGACGCCGGCGAACGCCATCGTCGACTGGTGCCAGGCGAACCTGGGCGACATCACGAGCGCCATCAGCGACTTCGTCTTGATCTACCTGCTGGACCCGATCCAGAACCTGTTCACGGGCGTTCCCTGGTGGATGATCGCGGGGACGTTCGCGCTGATCGCCTGGCGTGTCTCGGGCGTGCGACTGGCGGTGGGTCTGTTCGCCTGCGTCGCGGCGATCGGGATGCTCGGCATGTGGGACTTCGCCATGGGCACGCTCAGCTCGGTGCTCGTCGCGGTGGCCATCACGATCGCGTTCGCGATCCCGCTCGGGATCCTGGCGGCCCGCAGCGACCGGTTCGAGAAGGTCTCGCGACCCATCCTCGATGCCATGCAGACGATGCCGGCGTTCGTGTACCTGGTGCCGGTGCTGTTCCTGATGGAACCCGGCCGCGTGCCGGCGATCATCGCGTCGTTCGTGTACGCCCTGCCGGTGGGGATCCGCCTGACGAACCTCGGGATCCGCGAGGTGCCGAAGGAGATCGTCGAGGCCGGACGGGCGTTCGGTTCGACGCCGTGGCAGCTCCTGCGGAAGGTGCAGCTGCCGCTCGCCCGGCCGTCGATCCTCCTCGGCGTCAACCAGACGATCATGATGGTCCTCTCGGTCGTGATCATCGCGGGATTGATCGGCGCGGCCGGCCTAGGGCAGGAGGTCGTCTTCGCGCTCGGGAAGCAACAGATCGGGCGAGGGGTGGTGGCCGGCGTCAGCATCCTGCTCCTCGCCGTGGTCCTCGACCGTATAACTCAGGCGATGGGTTCAGCGCCGCGCACCATGCGCGGACCGGTCGGAAGCGGCCTGGGCTGGTGGACACGTGTCCGCGCGCTCGTCGAACCGAACGAGATGATCGAAGAGGAGGAGGACGCATGAGGAAACGCTCGTGGACCCTGGTGGCGGTGTTCGCGGTGTTCGCGCTCGCGATGACGGCCTGCAGTGACGTGGAGGAGGATCCGCCCGCCGCCGACACCGGTGGCGAGACGGGTGCGACCGGCGGTGGCGAGGCGACCGTGGCCCAGTGCGGGAGCGACACCATCGTGATCGCGGTCAACCCGTGGGTGGGCGCGGCGGCGAACGCGAACGTGGCGAAGAACATCATGGAGAGCGAGATGGGATGCACCGTCGAGCTCCAGGAGGTCAACGAGTCGGCCCAGTTCCCGGCGATGGCCGACGGCGACGTCGACGCGACGCTCGAGGTGTGGCCGTCCGGCCACGCGAAGGACCGCAAGGACTACATCGACGGAGCCGGCACGGTCGTGGACGCCGGCGAGCTCGGGATCATCGGCAACATCGGATGGTTCACCCCGTCGTACGTGGTCGAACAGAACCCGGACTACGCCACGTGGGAGGGGTTCCAGGACAACGCCGACGAGTTCGCGACGGCCGAGACCGGCGACAAGGGCCGGTTCCTCGGCGCCGACACCACGTACTCGATCTTCGACGAGGCGATCATCGCGAGCCTGGGCTTGGACCTGGAGGTCGTGTACAGCGGGTCCGAGGCGGCGTCGCTCGCTGCCCTCGACAAGGCGTACGCGAACCAGGACCCGATCCTCATGTACTGGTGGACGCCGCAGTGGGCCAACGCCAAGTACGACCTGGTCGAGGTCGAGCTCCCCGCCTACACGGATGAATGCGGCCAGATCGCGGCCGAAGACCCGGACGCGGCCGCCGGCTACAACTGCGACTACGCGGAGGACGTGCTGTACAAGGCGTTCAGCGCCGAGCTCGAGACGAAGGACCCGGCGGCGTTCGCGTTCCTGTCCAGCTTCAACTGGACCGCCGAGGACCAGAACGGCGTCGCCCTGGAGATCCAGGAAGGCACCGACCCGGGCGAGGCGGCGCAGACCTGGATCGACGCCAACCCCGACACGTGGGGAGCCTGGATGCCGACCAGCTGAGGTAGCGCGCGTTCAGCGGAGCGTGGGGCGGCCTTCGGGTCGCCCCGCTCCGTACGAGAGGGGAGCCATGGCCGGGTCCGTGCAGTTGTTCATCGATGGCGACTGGGTCGATGCCGAGGACGGCGCCACGTTCGATGCGGTCGCACCGTCGACCGGCGACGTGATCGGCACGGTCGCGGAAGGGACCCGCGCCGACGCGGGCCGGGCGATCGAGGCCGCCAACCGTGCGTGGCCCGGCTGGGCGGCGCGCTCCGCGTTCGACCGCGCGGCGGCGATGGATCGCGTCGCCGACGTGATCGACGAGCGCCGTGACGACCTGGCACGGACACTCACGCTCGATCAGGGCAAGCCTCTCCGGGCCGAAGCGCGGGACGAGGTCGACGAGCTGCTCGTCTACTTCGAGATGGCGGCGGCGGACGCACGCCGGATGGAGGGCCTGATGCCGCCCTCGGTCGACGCGAACAAGCGGGTATTGCTCTACCGCGTGCCTCGCGGCGTCGTGTCGATCATCAGCCCCTGGAACTGGCCGTACACGATGCCGGCAGAGATCCTGGCACCCGCGATCGCGTACGGGAACACCGTGGTCTGGGCGCCGGCACCGACGACGTCGCTCTGCGCGGCGAAGCTCGCCGGGTGCTTCGAAGCGGCCGAGATCCCCGCCGGCGTCGTGAACATGGTGACCGGACCGGGGGCCGTCGTGGGCGACGAGATCGCCGCGGATCCTCGGACGCAGGCCGTCGGGTTCATCGGCTCGATCGCGACCGGGCTCACGGTCGCCGGGCGCGCCGCGGGCAAGGAGCTGCTGCTCGAGATGGGCGGCAACGGACCGCTGGTCGTCATGGACGACGCCGACCTGGATGCGGCCGTGGCCGCGACGCTGACGGCCTGCTTCCTGAACGCGGGGCAGAGCTGCACGGCAGGAGAACGGATCCTGGTCCACGAGGAGGTCCGCGAGGGATATCTGACGCTCCTGACGGCCGCGATCGAGACGCAGGTCAACATCGGCGACCCGTTCGACGACGCCACCACGCTGGGGCCCGTCAACAACGAGCCGACGGCGGCGAAGACCGAGCGCCACGTGCGCGACGCGGTCGACCGGGGCGCGATCGTGCTCACGGGAGGCAGCCGAGCCGCCGAACACGGCAGCGACCTGTTCTACGACGCGACCGTGCTCGACGGCGTCACCCCGGAGATGGAGATCGCCCGCGAGGAGACGTTCGGCCCGGTCGCGCCGGTCTCGACGATCCGCTCGATCGACGAGGCGATCGCGGCGGTCAACGACTCGCCGTACGGGCTGCTGTCGGCGATCTTCACGAGGGACCTCGGCCGCGGGCTCCGGTTCGCCGAGTCGGTGCGGGCCGGATGGGTCAACATCAACGAGGGGACGAACTACTGGGAGTCGCACCTGCCGTTCGGCGGCCGCGCGGGCTCGCAGAGCGGCGTCGGGCGGGTCGGCGGCCGCTTCTCGATGGAACGGTTGACGGAGCTCAAGACCGTCGTCCTCAACCTCGGATGATGCCCATGGCTCCCGCGTCGATCCGTTCACGGTTGGCGGGTGGGGACGTCGTCCTCGGGACGATGCTGTTCGAATTCCACACGCTGGGCATCCCACGGATCGCGGCCGCCGCCGGTGCGGACTTCGTGATGATCGACTTGGAGCACACGGGGTGGGGGATCGAAGGCATCCGCCCTCTCCTGGCGGCCGGTTCGGCCCAGGATCTGGAGCTCTTCGTTCGTGTGCAGGGCTCGGCGCGCCACCTGATCTCTCCCGCGCTCGACCTCGGGGCGCGCGGCGTCATGGTTCCGATGATCGACGACTCGATCGACGCCGAGCGTGTGGTGCAGGCTGCGCGGTTCGCCCCTCACGGGAGCCGGGGCTTCGGTCTGCTCTACGCGGATCAGCTGGGAGGCGGGGTCGGCGAGGCGATGCGGGCCGCCGACGAGCAGACCTTGGTGATCCTGCAGATCGAGACCGAACCCGGGCTGGACCACGCGGAGGAGGTCGCCGCGACACCGGGCGTGGACGTGCTGTGGGTCGGGCAGTTCGACCTGTCGATCGCGTTGGGGGTTCCGGGGGAGTTCGGCGACCGGCGCATGACGCAGGCCGAGGATCGCGTGCTCGCGGCGTGTTCCGCCGCCGGGATCGCGGCCGGCGTCCTGGTCGGATCGGTCGAGGTGGCGCGCTCGATGCGCGATCGGGGGTTCCGGATGATCGCGCTGGGATCCGACATCGACCTGTACGGACGGGCGCTGCGTTCAGGGCTGGAGGCGCTCCGGGGCCCGGATGGCGGGGGATGAGCCGCTCAGGTAGTTGCTGAGGACGCAACGCTGTACTTGTCACCGCAACACCCGGCGTCCACCATGGACCCGACGAGCTTCGATCGGCGGCCGGTGGCGCGCCGACCGAGCCTGCAACGGGAAGGAACGGGGATGCGCGACCGGGCGCAGACGGTGATCGTCGGGGCGGGCATCGTGGGGGCGAGCGCCGCCTATCACCTGGCGGAGCTCGGTTCGACCGACGTTCTCGTGATCGACCAGGGGCCGCTGTTCGAGACGGGCGGCTCCACGTCGCACGCTCCCGGACTGGTCTTCCAGACCAACGGCTCGCGAACGATGTGCCGGATCGCGCAGGACACCGTTCGCCTCTACGACTCACTCGAGCTGGACGGCGAGCCGGGGTGGTTCGGGGTCGGCGGCGTCGAGGTCGCCACGTCGCCCGAGCGGATGACCGAGCTCCGACGGCGGCAAGGGTTCGCGCGCGCGTTCGGGATCGAGGACACGCAGCTGCTCGCCCCGGCCGAGGCCGCCGAGCGGATCCCACTGCTCGATGCGAACGCGATCCTCGGCGCGTACCTGGTCCCGAGCGACGGCATCGCGAAGGCGGTCCGGATCGTGACCGCGCTGGCGCAGCAGGCGTCGGCCCGCGGGGTGACATTCGAAGGCGGCGTGACGGTCACCGGGTTCGACATCCGCGACGGCCGGGTCCACGGTGTCGAGACCGATCGCGGGCACGTCGAGTGCGAGCGCGTGCTGATCTGCGCGGGGATCTGGGGCCCGACGGTCGGCGCCATGGCCGGCGTGCCGATACCGCTCGTCGCGGTGCAGCACCAGCTGGTGTGGACCGACCCGATCCCCGAGCTCGCCGGCGAGTCGCGCGAGGTCGTCCACCCGATCCTGCGCCATCAGGATCGCGCGATGTACTTCCGGCACCGCGAGGATCACTACGGGGTCGGCAACTACCGCCACGAGCCCATCGTGACGGCGCAGCGCGACATCCGCCGGCACGGCGACGGGACGATGCCGTCGCTCATGCCCTTCACGCCGTCGGACTTCGTCGCGGCCGAACGTGAGACCGAACGGCTGCTGCCCGCGCTCGCCGGTCATCTGCACCCGCGCGATCCCGATCGGTCGATCAACGGGATGTTCTCGTTCACGCCCGACGCCGGCTCGATCGTGGGCGAGTCCGCGAACGTCCGCGGACTCTGGGTCTGCGAGGCGGTGTGGGTCACGCACGGCGGCGGGATGGGACAGCAGGTCGCCCAGTGGATGGTGAACGGCGAGCCGGGCTACGACCTGGCCGAGGCCGACGCGAACCGGTTCTACCCGTTCCAGACGACACCACCGTACGTGCGGGCTCGCGGCGCCCAGCAGTATCGCGAGGTCTACGACATCCTGCACCCGCTCCAGCAGATGACCGCGCCGCGGAAGCTCCGGCTGTCCCCGTTCTACGAGCGGCACATGGCGCTCGGCGCCGAGTGCTTCACCGGCGCCGGATGGGAACGTCCGCAGTGGTTCGAGGCGAACCGCGCGCTCCTGACCGGGGCCGACTGGGAGCGCCGCGAGGGCTGGGCGGCGATGAACTGGTCGCCCGCCGTCGGCGCCGAGCACGTGGCTACCCGTGAGCGCGTGGCGCTGTTCGATATCACACCGTTCGCGAAGTTCGACGTGACGGGACCGGATGCGCTCGGCTTCCTGGAGCGCACCAGCGCGAACCGGATCGACCGACCCGTCGGCTCCGTCGTCTACACGGCGATGCTGACGCCGTCCGGTGGGATCCGGTGCGATCTGACCGTGACGCGGAAGGATGAGGAGCTGTTCCGTGTCGTGACGGGCGGTGGATCCGGCCAGCACGACCTGGCATGGCTGCGCGCCCAGATCCGCGACGGCGAGCGCGTGATGATCACCGAGCGGACCGGCTCGCTCTTCTGCGTGGGGCTCTGGGGACCGCGGGCGCGTGACGTGCTGGCGTCCGTGACCGATGCCGACGTGTCGAACGATGCGTTCCCCTACCTGACGGCGCGGTACCTGAACGTCGGCGAGGTCGGCCCGGTGTGGGCGCAGCGCATCTCGTATGCGGGCGAGCTGGGCTGGGAGCTCTACGGGCAGTTCGCCATGGGCGGCCGCGCCTGGGACGTGCTGTGGGAAGCGGGTCGCGAGCACGGGATCGTGGCCGCCGGCTCGGGGGCCTTCGACTCGCTCCGCCTGGAGAAGGGGTACCGGCTCTGGGGCCAGGACATCCACACCGAGCACGACCCGTTCGAGGCGGGGCTGGGGTTCGCGGTACGGATGGACAAAGGCGAGTTCCAGGGACGTTCTGCGCTGGACACCATCCTGGGGCGAGGGCACAGCCACAAGCTGGCCTGTCTGACGCTCGACGATCCGGCCGTCGTGGTGATGGGCAAGGAACCGATCCGGTCAGACGGCCGGGTCGTCAGCTATGTGACGTCGGCGTCCTACGGCTACACGGTGGGACGCGGGATCGTCTACGGGTACGTCCCGGTGGAGTTGTCGTCGGAGGGGACGCCGATGGAGGTCGAGTACTTCGGCGAACGGTTCGCGGCGACCGTGGCCGCGGACCCGCTCGTCGATCCCAAGGGCGAGCGGCTGAAAGCATGAGCGGGAAGAGCACGTGACATCGATGAGGAGTAGAGCGCGATGAGCGACGAAGAGCTGGATCTGTCCGCACTGCCGGACGACGAACTCACGAAGCAGATGCACGACGACCTCTACGATGGCCTGGCCCCCGAGATCGTCGAGGGCACGAACATCCTGCTCGGCCGCGGATGGCCCGCCGACCGTGTCCTGAACGAGGCGCTCGTCGAGGGGATGAGGATCGTCGGGATCGACTTCCGCGACGGCATCCTGTTCGTGCCCGAGGTGCTCCTCGCCGCGAACGCGATGAAGGCCGGCATGGAGATCCTGCGGCCCCTGCTCGCCGAGACCGGTGCGGAACGGATGGGCAAGGTCGTGATCGGCACCGTGAAGGGGGACATCCACGACATCGGCAAGAACCTGGTGGCGATGATGCTCGAGGGTGCCGGGTTCGACGTGGTCGATCTGGGCATCAACAACCCGGTCGAGAAGTACCTGGCCGCGCTGGAGGAGCACAAGCCCGACATCTTGGGGATGTCCGCGCTCCTCACCACGACGATGCCGTACATGAAGGTCGTGATCGACACGATGGTCGAGCAAGGCATCCGCGACGATTACATCGTGCTGGTCGGCGGTGCCCCGTTGAATGAGGAGTTCGGCAAGGCGGTGGGCGCGGACGCCTACTGCCGCGACGCTGCCGTTGCCTCCGAGACCGCGCAGGCGTTGGTGATGGCTCGCCGTGCAGCCGCGACTGCTTGACGACGAGGTCACGTTCGACGCGCCGGCGCCGGCCGGCGCGACCGGCCGCGTGCTGGTCGTGGCGTGCGGCGCGATCGCCCGCGAGGTGCTCGCGGTGATCGACCTGAACGGCTGGACGCACGTGACGCTGCGATGCCTGCCGGGCAAGCTGCACAACACACCGGACGAGATCGCGGGGCGGGTCGACGCGAAGCTCCGGGAGGCCGAGGCGACCGGCTCCTACGACGCGATGTTCGTCGCGTACGGCGATTGTGGCACGGCCGGTGCGCTCGACGACGTCGTGGCCGCACACGGCGTCGAGCGGCTGCCCGGCGACCACTGCTACGGGTTCTTCGCTGGCGTGGACACGTTCGCCGCGATGCACGAGGCCAACCCGTTCACGTTCTACCTCACCGACTTCCTGTGCCGGCACTTCGACCGTCTGGTCGTGCAGGGACTGAAGCTCGATACCCACCCGGAGTTGCTCCCCCTCTACTTCGGGAACTACCAACGGGTCGTGTACCTGTCGCAGATCGACGATCCGGCGTTGGTGGAACGGGGCCGGGCCGCCGCGGCGTTCCTCGGCTTGGCGTTCGAGCATCGTCCGAGCGGGTACGGCGATCTTCAGCCGTCGATCGAGCGGTTCGTGACGGCGGTGCCGGATGGTCGCTGAGCTGACCGTGATCTGGTGGCGGGACATCCCCGCGCAGGTGGTGGCCAAGAGCGGCCGGACGGCCGCGCGTGTCCAGCTCACCAACCGTTTCCAGGAAGCGATCGACATGGCCGCGACGCGCGTGGGCCTGATCGGCACCGATGACTACCTCAACGAGTGGCATCGCGAGAGCCGGCCGTGCGGCGACGATCTGGACGCGGAGGCAGCGCAGGAAGCAGAGCGGCTGGAAGCCGCGTATCCCGATGCGGCGCTCGACGGCCTCGCCCGCGACGGTGGCCTCGCGACCACGGACGGTGGGGCATGACCGACACCGTCGTCAGCTCGGCGACGCGGGAGGTCGTGATCGGCAGCGGCCGCCCGTTCGTCGTGATCGGCGAGCGGATCAACCCGACCGGGCGCAAGAAGCTCGCTGAGGAGATGAAGGCCGGCGACTACTCGACGGTGATCGTGGACGCGATGGCGCAGGTCGAGGCCGGCGCGCAGATGCTGGACGTGAACGCCGGCATCCCTCTCGCCGACGAGCCGGCGATCCTGGCCGAGACCGTGCAGCTCGTGCAGTCGCTCACCGACGTGCCGCTGTCGATCGACTCGTCGATCGTCGCGGCGCTGGAGGCCGGGCTCGCGGTCTACCAGGGGAAGCCGCTCGTGAACTCGGTGACCGGTGAGGACGAGCGCCTGGAGCAGGTGCTGCCGCTCGTGGCGAAGTACGGCGCCGCGGTCGTGGCCATCACGAACGACGAGACGGGTATCTCGGAGGACCCGAGCGTGCGGTTCGCGGTCGCGGAGAAGATCGTGCAGCGAGCTGCCGACCACGGGATCGGCAAAGAGGACATCGTGGTCGACCCATTGGTGATGCCGATCGGCGCGATGGGCACGGCGGGGCGCCAGGTGTTCGCGCTCGTCCGTCGGCTGCACGACGAGCTGGGTGTCAACTCGACGTGCGGCGCGTCCAACGTCAGCTTCGGTCTGCCGAACCGGAACACGCTCAACGGTGCGTTCCTGACCATGGCGATCGCGTCGGGGATGACCTCGGCGATCACGAGCCCGTTGCACACCGAGGTGCGTGCCGCCGTGATGGCCGCCGACGTGATGATGGGCAACGACCCCGACTGCCAGGAGTGGATCGCGCGGTTCCGCGAACAGCCCGCCGGCGCGGGCGGGGGACGGAGGGGTGGCAGAGCGGGCAGGCGCGGCGCAGGCACGGACGTCGTCGAGGCGCCATCCGGACCGTGAGCGTCGAACCGGAAGCGCTCGTCGTCTTCACCCCGTCCGGCAAGCGCGGGCGGTTCCCGCGCGGGACCAACCTGCTGTCGGCAGCCCGATCGCTGGGCGTGGACCTGGATTCGGTCTGCGGCGGACGCGGCATCTGCGGCCGCTGCCAGGTCGTCGTGAGCGAAGGCGAGTTCGCGAAGCACGGCATCACCTCCGACTCGGATCACCTGACGGCGTTCTCGGTGCCAGAGCAGACCTTCCGGGACCGGTCCGGCCTGGCCCCCGAGCGACGACTGGGCTGTCACGCGTGCGTCGTCGGCGATCTGGTCGTGGACGTCCCGCCGGAGAGCCAGTTGCACCGGCAGGTCGTGCGAAAGGAGGCCGACGCTCATGCGATCGAGGTCGATCCGATCGTGCGTCTGCACTACGTCGAGGTCCGGGGACCGGACATGGCCGACCCGTCCGGGGATCTGGAGCGGCTGCTCGAGGCGCTCGAGCGTGACTGGTCGCTCACCGACCTCGCGTGCGACGACCACGTGCTGGCGGTGTTGCAGCGAACGCTCCGGGCCGGCGACTGGGCGGCGACGGTCGCGGTGCACGACGGCTCGACCATCGTCGCGGTGTGGCCCGGGTTCCGCGACGAAGCGCTGGGCGTCGCGTTCGACATCGGGTCGACCACGGTCGCCGGGCAGCTCTGCGATCTGGCGAGCGGCAACGTCCTGGCCGTCAGCGGCGCGATGAACCCGCAGATCCGGTTCGGCGAGGACCTGATGAGCCGCGTGTCGTACGTGATGATGAACCCGGGGTCCGAGGCACAGCTGACCGACGCCGTGCGGACCTGCGTCGACGAGCTGATCGTCGACCTCTGCGTGCAGGTCGACGCGGAGCCGGCCGACGTGTTGGCGCTCACGATCGTCGGCAACCCCATCATGCATCACCTGTTCCTGGGGATCGATCCGACGGAGCTGGGCGGCGCGCCGTTCGCGCTCGCGACCGACGGAGCGGTGCATCGGCGTGCGACCGATCTCCACCTCCACACGCATCCGGGAGCACGGGTGTACGTGTTGCCGTGCATCGCCGGGCACGTGGGCGCGGACACGGCCGGGGTCATCTTGTCGGAGGCGCCCTATCAACAGGACACGGTGAACCTCATCGTCGATGTCGGGACGAACGCGGAGATCGTGCTGGGCAACCGCGACCGGCTGTTGGCCGCCTCGAGCCCCACGGGGCCGGCGTTCGAGGGTGCCCAGATCAGCTGTGGCCAGCGCGCCGCGCCGGGGGCGATCGAGCGGGTCCGTATCGACGAACGGACCCTGGAGCCGCGATTCACCGTGATCGGTGACGATCGGTGGTCCGACGAAGCCGGGTTCGACGCCTCGGCGGTCACGGGCGTCTGCGGGTCGGGCATCATCGAGGTGGTCGCCGAGATGTTCCTGGCCGGCATCCTGACGACGGATGGCGTGATCGACGGCGCGCTGGCATCGCGGACGCCCCGGGTCGTTCCCGACGGCCGAACGTTCTCCTTCGTGCTGCACGACGGCGAGCCGCGCCTGGTCATCACGCAGAACGACGTCAGGCAGATCCAATTGGCCAAAGCCGCCCTCTACGCGGGCTGCCGACTCCTGATGGATCACTTGGGGATCGAGACCGTCGACCGCATCCGGCTCGCCGGGGCATTCGGCGCGCACATCGACCCGGTCCATGCGCTGGTCCTCGGCCTGGTGCCCGACTGCGATCCCGCGAACGTGACGTCGGCCGGCAACGCGGCCGGGACCGGCGCGCGGATCGCGTTGTTGAACCGGGCGGCCCGAGGCGAGATCGAGGACGTCGTGCGCCGCGTGGAGAAGATCGAGACGGCGATCGAGCCCCGGTTCCAGGAGCACTTCGTCGGCGCCATGGGCATCCCGCACACCACCGAGCCGTCCACGCGGCTGGCGACCGTCGTTCCGCTGCCCGCCCCGCGGAGCTCGGGCGGAGCGACCGGCGACGAGCGCCGCCGTCGCCGCCGTGACCCGGCGTCCGCGACCGGCACGACCGAGAGGAGCACCTCATGAGCGGCACCGATCAGACATCGGCGTCCACGCCGGACGCACCGCGCAGACGTACCGGTGGCCGGGCCGGACGGCAGGCCGCACGCGCCGCTTCCGCGCCCGACCGCGTCCCGTACATCACGCGCACGCTCCCCCCGTTCGAGGTGCTGACCGAGGAGGGTCTCGGGATCATCGAGCGGAACGCCGACACGATCCTGGAGCAGGTCGGGATCGACTTCCGCGACGCCCCCGACGCACACAAGCTGTTCAGGGAGGCCGGTGCCGACGTGGACGGCGATCGCGTGCGGTTCCCGCGGGGGATGTGCCGGGAGCTGATCCAGGCGACGGCGCCGGAGCGGTTCACGCAGTACGCGCGCAATCCTGAGAACAACGTCGAGATCGGCGGCGCGCACACGGTCCTCGCGCCCGCGTACGGCTCACCGTTCGTGCGGGACCTGGACGGCGGCCGTCGGTACGGCACGATCGAGGATTTCCAGAACTTCGTGAAACTCGCGTACATGGCGCCATACCTGCACCACTCGGGGGGAACCGTGTGCGAGCCCGTCGACCTGCCGGTCAACAAGCGCCACTACGACATGGTCTACGCGCACATGCGGTACTCGGACAAGCCGTTCATGGGCTCGGTCACGCATCCGCAACGCGCACAGGACACGGTGGACATGGCGCGGATCCTGTTCGGCGCTGACTACCTGGAGGATCACGCGGTCGTCCTGAGCCTGATCAACGCGAACAGCCCGCTGGTGTGGGACTCGACGATGCTCGGCGCCGCCCGCGCGTACGCCCAGGCGAACCAAGCGGTGATCATGACGCCGTTCATCCTTGCGGGGGCGATGAGCCCGGCGACCGTCGCCGGCGCGGCGGCGCAGACGCTGGCCGAGTCGATGGCCGGCATGACGTACGTGCAGCTCGTGCGGCCCGGCGCACCGGTGGTGTTCGGCTCGTTCGCGTCGTCGATGTCGATGCAGTCGGGTGCACCGACGTTCGGCACGCCCGAGCCGGCGCTCGTCCTCTACACGCTGGCGGCGTGCGCCCGGCGGCTGCGCGTGCCGTTCCGCAGCGGCGGTTCGCTCTGCGGATCGAAGGTCGCGGATGCCCAGGCGGCGTACGAGTCGGCCAACACGCTGGTGCCCACGATGCTGGCCGGTGTCAACTTCGTGCTGCACGCTGCCGGATGGCTCGAGGGCGGGCTGACCATGGGTTACGAGAAGTTCGTGATGGACCTGGACCAGTGCGGCATGATGCATGCGTTCGCGAACGGGGTGGACCTGTCCGAGAACGGGCAGGCGCTGGAGCCGATCATCGAGAACGGGCCCGGCCAGCACTTCCTGGGCACGGCACACACCCTGGCGAACTTCGAGACCGCTTTCTATCGGTCGTCGATCGCCGATAACAACAGCTACGAGCAGTGGGAGGCCGAGGGGTCGCTGGACGCGACTCACCGGGCGAACCCGATCTGGAAGAAGATGCTCGCCGAGTACGAGCCGCCGGCGATCGACGAGGCGGTCGATGAAGAGCTACGGGGATGGATCGAGCGTCAGAAGGCGTCGTTCCCCGACTCGAACGTGTGAGGAGCGCGCGATGGGCAAGCGGGATGCGGACGCGATCTCGGCCGAGGTGGCCGAGGCGCTCCGCGCGCTCGTCTCCAGTCCGAAGTTCGAGCTGATCCCGCTGTCGAACGCCCTCGACCGGGCGGCGTCGCTCCCGCCCGGGGCGACCGTCACCGTGACCGCGTCGCCGAGCCACGGGATCGAGGCGACGTTCGACCTGGCGGAGGACGTCGCAGCGATGGGACACGAGGCGGTCCCGCACCTATCGGCGCACATGATCCGCGACCATGAGCATCTGCACGCGCTGCTGCAGCGGGCGAGCGACACCGGGATCCGGAGCGTGTTCGTCGTGGGAGGCGATGCGAAGGATCGCGGCGAGTACCACGACGGCATCTCACTCCTGCGCGCCATGGCGGAGCTCGGCCATCCGTTCCTGGAGATCGGCGTGCCCGCCTATCCCGGAAGGCCACCCGGACATCGCCGACGACGTGCTGCTCGCGACGCTGCTCGAGAAGCAGCGGTACGCCTCGTACATGGCGACGCAGATGTGCTTCAACCCGGACGCCCTCACGAGGTGGATCCCACGGCTCCGGGAGCAGGGGATCTCGATGCCGATCCACCTGGGCGTGCCGGGCGTTGCCGAGATCACGAAGCTGATGCGGGTCGCGGCGCGGATCGGCGTCGCCGACTCCGCTCGCTACCTGAAGAAGAACCGCAAGATCGTCGGGCACCTGCTGTCGCCGGGGAGCTTCGGGCCCGACGCGCTGTTGGAAGGGCTGGGCGCGACCGTCGCGGACCCGGTCGCGGCGATCCAACGACTCCACGTCTTCACGTTCAACGAGGTCGGCGCGACGGTCGCATGGCAGCAGCGCATGCTCGCCGAGCTCGGCGAAGTCGCGTGATGACAGCGAGCCGCCCGCGTCACGACATCAGCATCGCGAACGCGAGCGGCGTGGTGGCAGCGAAGTCGATCGCCGGCTCCGATGTCGGCCACGAGCGCGCGTCGTCCCACCAGCGGGCGCCCATCCCGTTGAACCGCACGAACCTGTCCGTCCCGCCCGGCGGGCATGCCCGTGCGTGGTCGGGAAGGCCCAGATACTTGAATTGGTTCTTCGAGTTCGTGCCGTTCACCGCGGCTCCGAGCAGGACAGGCGACGTGCCGTCGAGCGCACCCAGGATGTTCGCGATCTGATGATGCGGGCATGCCGGGAACGTCGTGCCGGCGCCCACGATGAAGGACGTTCCCCAGGCGTTCGCACCCAGGATCACGTCGAGCTGGCGCCGGCCGAACTCCGACCAGGTGTCGGTGCCGGCGAGCTCGTCGTATAGCGCTGCCGTGATGGCCAGTCCCTGCCCGTGGGAGGTCCCGTCGTACGCGGCGTAGGGGAACCCGAACCCGAACGGATCGGTCGTCGCCTGCTCGGCGGCTCCCACCAGCTGCCGCTCGAGGTCGTCCATGAGCGCGTCTCGATCGATCGCCAGGCCGTCGGGGTCCCCGGCTTCATCCAACGATCGAATCAGCTCGGCGTGCGCGATGGCGCTCACGTCGTACAGGTTCAACGTGTCGCCGTGGTCCTCCTCCGTGAGATAGGCGCGTGCCCAGTCGGCAGCCTGCTCCAGGTAGTAGGAGGGGTCGGGGTGAGGCAGGTCGGACGGCACGCCGGCAGCCGCTGTCGCGCGGTACAGCTCGGCAGCGCCCAGCTCCAGATCCGAGCGCCACTCCGTCTCGGGGTAGTAGGCGAACGGCGAGAACGTGAGCAGCCGATCCGGATCCGTATCCGCCAGATCGAAGATGTGCTGGCCCGCGAGCAGGCACCGATCCGCGAATGCGGGATCGGCGTCGCGATACACCTGTGAGCACAGACCGAACGCCGCAGCGAGGCGGCCGGCGAGGTTCGGGCTCACCGGTGATCCGGGCGGACCGGCGCGGAACACGGGCCGGTGGCGGATGTAGCGGTAGCGCGGGTCCGTTCCACCGTAGGTGTCGTCCTCCTCGGGCAGCCTCCAGGGGTCATGGTCGCCCGCGTAGCGCTCGCTTCCGTCGCCGAACCCCACCATGTAGTGGAGGGTGGCCGTCTCGTCGTCCCACATCTTCATCAGCCACTGCAGTTCGAACCGCAGCTCCGCGGTGAAGTCGGCGTCCGCGCCCGGTCCCAGGAGCTGCGGGTGATCGCGTCTCGCGACGAGCAGCATCGCGGCGGTGTAGCTCTCGGTCTGGATGCCCTTGATGTAGTCGCCCGCGTCGAACCATCCACCCGAGACGTCGATCCGGGGAGCGTTCGGCACCGGGACCGGGTCCTTGATCGTGAAGTCGGGGCGGTAGTGCGCGCGGAAGTACACCCGTGCTCGCCGATCGTGCAGGTGCGACGGTTGCCGGCTGAACACGTCGCCGATCACGTTCGGACCGTCGCGCTGGGTCTGATAGAACAGCAACGAGTTGGCCAAGAGCGGCGCGAACAGCGCTGCCGGATCGCCGACCAGGAATGCAGGAGACGTCGCGGTCACGGTGCCCGTTACGCGGATCGAATAGGAGCCGGGCGAGGTGACCGCGTCGAAGTCGACGGCGTACACGTGCGGGAAGCGCTTGCTCCAGTCCCCGAGGTCGGCGCCGACGTCGCCTGAGGCGACGACGCTGCCGGCATCCGAGACCACCTCGTAGGTGGCAGTGGCAGCAGGTTCGCGGGTCATGAGGAACGCCCGTTTCGGCGCGTCGGTCCCGTACCCGACCTGATCCACGCGCAGGAAGGCGGGGACGGCGGCCTTCGGGTGGCTGGCTCTCGCGAGGCTCCCTTCCCTCATCGGTTCAGACGCACAGGCCACGAGCAGCACGGACGCGGCGATGTGCCTGACCCACCTCGACGACACGCCTCTCACGGGGCCCCTTCCTCGACGTTCTTCCGCAATAGGAAAGGTTCCTAACTATTCGGATATGGGGCGGAGCGTATCGTTGGGATGGGCAGGCAGTCAAGAGGCTCGCGCGAGGAGATGTGGGTACTCTTCCTCGCTATGAAGACCACATCCGACGCAGTCATCATCGGAGCCGGCGTCATCGGGGCCGCGATCGCGTTCGAGCTCTGCAAACGCGGCTACGAGACCCTCAACATCGACAAGCTCCCCGCAGCGGGATACGGCCCGACCAGCAGCTCGTGCTCGATCGTTCGTGCCCACTACTCATCGTGGGATGGCGTCGCGATGGCTCACGAAGGTTTCTCCTACTGGCGTGACTGGCCGAACTACCTCGAGATCGATGCGAACGAGCGCGAGATCGCCAGGTACATGCAGTGCGGCACCGTGCTCCTCAAGAGCAAGACCGGCCATCACGAGAAGGTTCTCGAGCACTTCCGAAACCTGGGCGTCGACCATGAGGAGTGGGACACGGACACGCTGAAGAGCCGGATCCCCTACTACGACGTCCACGAGTTCTGGCCGCCCAGCCGACCGGAAGACGGAGGCGACTTCTTTCGCAAGCCGGATGAGGAGCTCGCGGGGGCGATCTTCACGAGCGGTTCCGGCTACGTGAGCAACCCTCAGCTCGCCACCCAGGATCTGCAGGTGGCGGCGGAGGCGAAGGGTGGCCGGTTCCGGTTCGACGAGCGGATCGTCGAGATCCGAAGGAGCGGGGGCCGCGTGCAAGGGGTCACGCTCGACTCGGGCGAGGAGATCGACGCACCGATCGTGGTGAACGTGGCCGGGCCTCACTCCTTCGTGATCAATCGGATGGCCGGCGTCGAGGAGACGATGAACATCAAGACCCGCGCGCTCCGCCACGAGGTGCACATCGTCCCGGCGCCGCCGGGCGTCGACTACGAGCACGAGGGGTTCCATACCTCGGACGGCGATCAAGGGATCTACTTCCGGCCCGAGAGCGGGAACAACATCCTGATCGGGAGCGAGGATCCACCCTGCGATCCGCAGGTGTGGCTGGAGGAACCGGATCACTTCGATCGAGAGGTGACGAAGTCGCAGTACGAGGCCCAGGTGTACCGAGTTGCCCGCCGCATCCCGAGCCTGCAGGTGCCATCGGAGCCGCGAGGGCTGGCCGACCTCTACGACGTGTCCGACGATTGGATCCCCCTGTACGACAGGTCAGACCTGGGCGGGTTCTACATGGCTGTCGGAACGAGCGGGAACCAATTCAAGAACGCTCCCGTGGTCGGGCACCTCATGGCGGAGCTGATCGATGCGTGCGAGAACGGGCAGGACCACGACGCGAGTCCGGTGCAGGTGAAGGTGCCGTATTCGGGGGTCGTGCTCGATGCCGGCTTCTACTCGCGGAATCGCGAGATCAATCCGAATTCGAGTTTCTCCGTCAACGGCTAGCGTCGCCAGCCACACGATCCTCGTGCCGAGGGGCCGACATCCCTGCCCGCGACCAACCACCTCCGTCTGCTGCGCACGATGGGAGCGTTCCTCGTCGTCCGTCGGCCGATCCGTCGCCTTGACAGCCATCGAGGCGTCCGCCTACCTTCTGGGACGTTGCACTGAGCGGAAGGTGTTGCGACATGCGAGACGAGGGATCGCCCAATCTCCAGTCGGTCGCGCGGGCGATCCGTGCGCTGGAGTTGATCGCCGAAGCGGGCGCGTTGGGCGTGACCGAGCTCGGACGCCTCCTCGATGTCCACAAGGCCACCGCATCCCGCCTGATCGCCACGCTCGCCGAACGAGGCCTCGTCGAGCGCGATCCCGTCTCGGAGAAGTACCGGCTGGGGTTCGGGCTGATCCGCCTGGCCGGGGCGGCGATGGCGGGCCTCGACCTGGTCCGAACCGCCCACCCCATCTTGGAGAACCTGGCCGAGCGCACACGCGAGACCGTGAACCTGGGCGTGCTCTCGGGTGATTCGGTCGTCTACGTGGATCAGATCTCGGGGACGCGCGCCATCGTGAGCGTGAGCTGGGTCGGGCGGGGTACGCCTCTGCACTGCACGTCGAACGGCAAGGTGCTGCTCGCCAACATGCAGGCGTCGGAGCGGGACCGCCTGGTGACCCGGCCGCTCGAGCGCTTGACCTCGCACACGATCGTCGATCCCTCCGTGCTCCTGGCTCAGCTCGAGGAGATCCGGATCCGCGGATACGCGCAGACCCTGGAGGAGCTGGAGGAGGGGTTGCACGCGGTCGCGGCTCCGGTGCGCGGGTCCGACGGCGAGGTCGTCGCAGCGCTGTCGGTGTCCGGGCCGGCCTTCCGGATGCGCGCGGTCGACCTGCCGCGGATCGCCCGATCGACCATGGAGGCCGCCGGCGCCGTCTCGCGCCGGCTGGGGTACGTGGAACGGGGACGGACCGCGGCGGGCTGAACGGAGCCGCGCTACCGGCCCGCACCGGAGTGCGCGTAGGCTCGCCAGCCGGAGGGAGGGCGCAGATGTCGATCGCGTGGGACACGAACCGTCGCGCGGCCGCGACGTTGCTCGACGTCATCGGCCGGACGCCGCTCGTCCGCCTGCGCCGCGTCGCTCCCGAGCACGTCGAACTGCTGGCGAAGGTCGAGTGGTACGGCCCGACGGGTTCGGTGAAGGACCGGATCTACGCCCACATGATCGGTAAGGCGGAGGAGCGCGGCGATCTCCGACCCGGGATGACGATCGTCGAGTGCACCACCGGCAACGCGGGGATCGCGTGCGCGGCGGTCGCCGCGATCAAGGGCTACGCGTGCGTGATCGTGATGCCCGAGGGGATGAGCGAGGAGCGCAAGACGATGATCCGCGGCTACGGTGCCGAGCTGGTGCTGACGCCGGGCGCGGGGACCGACATCGACCTGGCCATGGACACGATGCGCTCGATGGTGGCCGCCGAGCCCGATCGCTTCTTCGTCCCGGCGGAGTTCGAGAACCCGGACAATCCTGAGGCACAGCTCGCCTCGGGCGAGGAGATCTGGGAGCAGAGCGGGGGAGCGATCGATGCCGTCGTGGCCGCGCAGGGCACCGGCGGGTGGATCAGCGGCGTCGCGCGGGCGCTGAAGGCGCATCACCCCGCCGTCCGCGTCTACGCGGTCGAGCCGGCCGAGTGCCCGTTGATCTCCGAGCATCGGTGGGGCACGCACGGCGTGCCCGGCATCGGCGACGGCATCATCCCGCCCAACCTCGACCTCTCCCTCGTGGACGGCATCGTCGCGGCGTCGACGTCGGAGGCGATCGACATGGCCGGGAGGCTCGCGCGCGAAGAGGGACTGCTCTGCGGGCCGTCATCCGGCATCAACGTGGCCGCGTCGCTGAAGGTGGCCGAGAAGCATCCGGAGTTCAGCCGGATCGTGACGGTCATCGCGGATACGGGACAGCGGTACCTCTCCGGCGAGTTGTTCGGCGAGCGGCCGAACGTCGACGAGCCGGACCGCGAGCACGAGATCGATGCGGAGACGATCGCGCGCGTGGCCGCGCATCGCGATCGCCTCGAGTTCCTGAGATAACTGACACCGATGACGTCGTATCCCCTGTCGGACGAGGACCGCGATATCCAGACGCGCGCGCGCCGATTCGTCGACGATGAGCTGATCCCCTGGGAGGTTCACGCCGAGGAGCACGAGGGCCTGATCCCCGACGACGCGAAGGCACGTCATCATCGGCTGGCGGTCGAGCTGGGTCTGGACGCGATGAACATGCCGAAGGAGCTCGGCGGCGGCGGCATGACGATGCTGCAGCAGACGCTCGTCTCCGAGCAGCTCGGCCGCGTGACGAACGCGCTCGGTTGGTGCGTGCACACGCCGCCGGCGTGGGCGCCCGCCGTCGTCACCCCTGAGCAGCTCGAGCGATGGATCCTGCCGACGATCCGCGGCGAGCGGCACGAGTGCTACGCGATCACGGAGGAGGGCGCCGGCTCCGACGTCGACGCGATCGCGTCGACCGTCCGGCGCGACGGCGACGAGTACGTGCTGAACGGCGTCAAGATGCACGTGACGTCGTTCAACACCGCGAACTTCGCGTTCTTCCAGGGCAAGATCGTCGACGGCGAGCACGCGGGCGAGCACGCGATGCTCTTCGTCGACCACGACACGCCGGGCGTCCGCGTGGTGCGCGTGCCGCGGTACTCGCACACGTACGCCGATCAACATCCGATCGTCGCGTTCGAAGACGTGCGCGTCCCCGCGACGAACCTCGTCGGGCGCGAGGGCGACGGTCTGGCGTTCACGTACGAATGGTTCCGGTACGAACGGCTGATGATCGCCGCCCGGTGCTGCGGCGCGGCCGAGCGTCTGATCGAAGAGGCGACCGCGTTCGCCAAGGAGCGGGTCCAGTTCGGCCGTCCGATCATCGAGAACCAGGCGATCGCGCACATGCTCGCCGATTCGCTGACCGAGCTGTGGGCCGCGCGGCTCATGACGTATCGGCTCGCCGAGAACATCGACGCCGGGCAAGACGTGAAACTGCAGCACACGCAGTGCTCGATGGCCAAGCTCTACGCGAGCGAGATGGCCGGGAGGGTCGCCGACCGCGCGGTGCAGATCTTCGGCGGTCGCGGCTACATGCGCGAGAACGTGGCGGAGCGCTTCTTCCGCGAGCTGCGGGTCGATCGGATCTGGGAAGGAACATCCGAGATCCAACGCAACATCGTCGCCGACCAACTGGCCAAACGCGGCGTGCTCGGATTGCTCGCGTAGCCGGCTCCGCGTGAGATGTGACCGTCGGCCACCGATCGGCGGACGCGGTACCATGGTCGCTCACCACGGAGATGGCCGCCCGACCGCCCCCGATGCGAGACGGCGCCCGTCCGGATCGTATGACCGGGGCTCCTGAGGGAAGCGGCACCGCGGGCAGCGTGTAGACCACGTTGAACGCGGGTAGGTGCCGCCGGACCAGGACGGGTTGGACATGCGATCGGAACCGGCCGGACACCGGCCGTTCATGGATGGATGAGACCGTGGACGAGGGAACGACGAAGGAGCGAGACATGGATCCGCTCGGCATCTGCTTCGTGGGTACCTACCCGCCGACCCATTGCGGCCTCGCCACGTTCGGGGCGTCGCTCCGCAATGCCATGGAGCCTTCCAGCAGCGGCGTGATCCGCGCGCTCGAGGAGCCCGAGCCTCCGAATCAGCCCGAAGTGATCTCCGAGTGGTACTGGGGCGACCGGGTGTCGCGCAATGCGGCCCTGGCAGAGATGAAGGCGTACGACGTCGCCATCCTTCAGCACGAGTACGGGATCTACGGAGGCGAGGACGGCGACGAGGTCGTCGGCTTCGTTCGAGCGTCACCGATCCCGGTCATCGTCGTGCTCCATACCGTGCTCTCCGATCCGTCGCCGCACCAGCGGTTGGTGCTCGAAGAGCTCATGGAGGCCGCGGACATCCTGGTCACCATGACCGATGCGGCCCGGCGCCGCCTGATCGCGGTCCACGACGTCGCGCCGGATCGCGTCGCCGTGGTCTCGCATGGAGCGCCGCCGAACATCGAGGGGCCACGCATCATCCATCGTGCCGAGCCCGTCGTCCTGACGTGGGGTCTGATCGGTCCGGGCAAGGGACTGGAGTACGGCGTCGAGTCGATGGCGTACCTGAGCGACCTGGATCCTGCACCCACCTACGTGATCGCCGGCCAGACCCATCCGAAGGTCCTGCTGCGTCAAGGGGAGCGGTACCGCGATGCCCTGCGCCGTCTGGCGGCCGAGCAAGGCGTGACGGAACGCATCGTGTTCGAGGACCGCTACCTCGATACCGCCTCGTTGCGCTCGCTGATCCGCAGCGCCGACGTGGTGCTCTTGCCGTACGAGTCCCGCGAGCAGATCAGCTCCGGTGTGCTGGTGGAAGCCATCGCCGCGGGCAAGCCGGTCGTCGCGACCGCGTTCCCGCACGCCATCGAGCAGCTGGTGACCGCGTGCGGCATCATCGTGCCTCACGAGGATCCCGAATCGATCTCGAAGGCCCTGCGACGGCTGCTCACCGACGAAGCGCTGGCGGGGTCGATGCGCGCCCAGGCCGAACTCGAGGCGGAGCGTCTGGCGTGGCCGAACATCGGCGAGGAGTACCTCCGTCTGGCACACCGAGTGTTGGCGGAGCGGGAAGCGGCGGCATGACCCTGCCGGAGCCCACGCTCCGACACCTGCAGCGCATGACGGACGACACCAGCGTGTTCGAGCATGCGATCGGCGCGATGCCTCATCGTTCGCTCGGCTACTGCACCGACGACGCCGGTCGAGGGCTCGTCGTCGCCGTCCGCTCCGACGAACCGGTCGCGGAGGCGCTCGCGGAACGATGGCTGGCGTTCCTGGTGCAGGCGCACCAGGGCGGAGGGGCATTCCGTCTGAGGATGGGGTTCGACCGTCGGTGGACGGAGGACCCGTCGTCGGACGACGCGAACGGTCGAGCGATCTTCGGGATCGGCGTCGTGGCTGCCTCCGCCCGCTGGCCGCATATCCGTCGCGAGGCCCGTCGTCTCTTCGAGCAGGTCGCGGCGTTCCGCTCGGGGTACCCGCGCGCGACCGCGCACGCCGTGGTGGGAGCGGCCGATCTCCTGGCGACCGACGAGCGGTGCGACGCCGCCCGCGCCCTGGTGATCGACGGTCTGGCCGCGCTCCCCCGAGGCACGGCCGACGAGCGATGGCCGTGGCCGGAGGATCGGCTGGCGTACGGCAACGCCCTGCTGCCCGAAGCGTTGATCGCCGCGGGAAGCGTGATGGGCGACGACGAGGCGGTGACCGAGGGACTGCGCCTCCTGCGATGGCTCGTCGATCAGGAGACGCTCGACGGACATCTGAGCGCCACGCCCGCGGCCGGGCGCGGCCCCGGTGACGCCCGCCCCGCGTTCGACCAGCAGCCGATCGAAGCGGGGGTCCTCGCCGACGCATGCGCTCGCGCGTTCGCGGTCACCGCCGACGATGGGTGGGTGGACGCCCTTCGGCTCTGCGTGGGGTGGTTCGAGGGGTCGAACGATGTCGGCGTGGCGATGTTCGATCCGGAGACGGGCGGGGCGTTCGACGGGCTGGAGCCCGACGGCGTCAACCAGAACCAGGGCGCCGAGTCGACCATCGCGCTCGTCTCCACGCTGCAGCACGCGTCGGCCGCGCGGGAACGGTTCGCTCCGCGTCAGCGGGCCGCGCGGAGCGCGGCGAGCAACTGACCTTCGTCCACCGTGGCGGCGCCGACGCATCGGTCGGCCGCGCCGTACGTGAGGTAGATGTTGCCGTCCTCACGCCGGTGGGCACCCTGCACGAACACGACGTTGTCGACGTCGCCGGCGCGCTCCCACGGAGCTTCGGGCTCGAGGAGGGGCTGGGGCAGCCGGGAGATCACGTATCCCGAGGCCGCGTCGAGCAGGGCCACGTTCACCGTGTACGAGCCGTCCCCGCGGCGCTCGTGGAAGAAGAGCAGCAGTCCGTCGTCGGTCGGGACGGGGGGCGCGCCGGCACCGACGGTCAACGCCCCGGGCGAGGGAGACAGGATCGTGTGCCGGTCCAGGTGCGCGAGGTGGTCGTCCCAGTACGTGGCGTCGTCGTGCCACATGGCTTCGAGCGATTCGAAGACGGCGACCTGGATGCTGGGCTCGATGCGGTGCATCAGCGCCACCCGTCCGTCCGTGAGGTTGAAGATGACCGCGTCCTTGTTGCCGATGCCCTCGGGGCCGATCACGCGGCCGCTCTCCCCGTCCAGGTGGAACCGGCCGTCCTCGAAGACCAGTCGGTGCACCCCGATCCGCCACGGGAGGCCTGTCCACGACGGCGGCAGGTTCGTGTACGTCATCACCACCTGCACGTTGCCGCTGCTCCTGACGCGCTGCACTCGCGGGTCCTCGAACGTGTGGTCGCCGTCCTCGCCGGACGTCGCCAGCACGTACTTGAACGCGTAGTTGATGCCGTCGGCCGACTCGAACACCAGGATGTCCGAGACGTAGTCCAAGAAGCGCGGGCCCTCGCCCGGGTTGCGGTGGTATCCGTCGCGCACGCCGCGAGCGAACAGGTGATAGACGCCTTCGTGGACCAGCAGACCCGCGTTGAAGATCGGGTCATAGCCCGGGACCGCCCGTGCCTCGACCACCGGCCTGTGGGAAAGTCGGGTGACGAGCGTCGAGAAGGACTCTGGTAGCTGCATGCCAGCGCGGGAGGATACCCGAGAGTCGAGTATCACCCGTAACTCTTCCATCGGAGTGGAACCGGCGCAGATTGAGTGATCGGAGGAGCCGCATGGTGCATGAGGTCGACCCCAGGGAGCTGTTCACGCGGTACGAGGGCAACCCGATCGTCAAGCCGTCGGCGTTCCCCAGCATGGTGAACGCCGCGTTCAACCCCGCGGCCGTGTCGTTCGAAGGGCAGACGCTGCTCCTGATCAGGGTCGAGGACCGGACCGGCCTGTCCCGGCTGGTCGTGGCCACCAGCGACGACGGGTTCACGGACTGGGAGGTCGATCTGAACCGCGCGATCGTCCCGGACATCGGCTGTTTCGAGGAACAGTGGGGTGTCGAGGATCCGCGGATCACGCGAGACGACGACGGTGACCGCTACCTCATCGTCTACACGGGCTTCTCGCCCGGAGGGCCGCTCGTCTGCCTGGCGACGACGACCGACTTCCGGACGTTCGACAAGCGCGGCGTGATCCAGTCGCCCGAGGACAAGGATGCGGCGCTGTTCCCGCAGAAGTTCGGACGGGCGCTGGGGGTTGATCCATCGTCCGGCGGCCAGGAGCTCGGAGCACGGCGCCCACATCTGGCTGACGTGGAGCCCGGACCTCCGTCACTGGGGCGACACACAGATCCTGCTCCCCGCGCGGAAGGGGGCGTGGTGGGATGCCGACAAGATCGGGCTGGGTCCTCCTCCGCTCCTGACCGATCAGGGATGGCTGTTGTGCTACCACGGTGTGCGGAGGACCGTGTCCGGCTCGATCTATCGGCTCGGACTGGCGCTGCTCGACCGGGACGATCCCACGACCGTCATCTCGCGAGGCAACGAATGGGTCTTCGGGCCGCAGACGATCTACGAGCGATCCGGCGATGTGCCCGACGTCGTGTTCCCGTGTGGATGGATCGTCGACGACGACGGCGACACGCTGCGGATGTACTACGGAGCGGCGGACAGCACCGTCTGCGTGGCCACGGCGAGCATCCGCGAGCTGCTCGAGCACCTGACGAATCACCCGGCGGTCCCCGGCTCGGAGGTTCCCCGGCTGGACTTCGCCTCGGAATGAGTCCGCGCTCCGCCTCAGCTACCATGGCCGTCTGAGTCCCTCGAGCCGGGCAGGGGAGTGGGGAGCATGGAGCGGATCGGTCACTACATCGGCGGCAAGGTCGTCTTGGGGGAATCGGGGCGGACCGGGCCCGTGTTCGACCCGGCTACCGGTGCGCAGACGCACGAGGTGGACCTCGCGACCCTCGACGAGGTCGATCGCGCCGTCCAGGCGGCGGCCGAGGCGTTCCCGGCATGGCGCGCCACGTCGCTGGCCAAGCGCGCCGAGATCATGTTCGGCCTGCGCGAGCTGGTGGACCTGCACCGAACGGACATCGCGAAGATCCTCACCGCGCAGCACGGCAAGGTGCTGTCGGACGCCATGGGTGAGGTCGCCCGGGGGCTCGAGAACATCGAGTTCGCGTGCGGCGTGCCGAACCTGCTGAAGGGCGGGTTCAGCGAGCAGGTCTCGACCGGGGTCGACGTCTACTCGATCCGCCAGCCGCTCGGCGTCGTCGCGGGGATCACCCCGTTCAACTTCCCGGCGATGGTGCCCATGTGGATGTTCGCGAACGCGATCGCCTGCGGGAACACGTTCGTGCTGAAGCCCTCGGAGAAGGATCCGGGCGCGTCGCTCTACATCGCGGAGCTGCTGAACGAGGCGGGCCTTCCCGACGGCGTCTTCAACGTCGTGCAGGGGGACAAGGTGGCGGTCGACGCGATCCTGGAGCACCCGACGATCGCGGCCGTCAGTTTCGTGGGGTCGACGCCGATCGCGCGCTACATCTACGAGACGGGGACGCGGAACGGCAAGCGCGTGCAGGCGCTCGGCGGCGCGAAGAACCACATGATCGTCCTGCCGGACGCGGACGTGGACATGGCGGCCGACGCCGCGGTCTCCGCCGGCTACGGCTCGGCCGGCGAGCGCTGCATGGCGATCTCGGTGATCGTGGCGGTCGGCGACGTGGCGCAGCCGCTCGTCGACGCGATCCAGGAGCGTCTCCCCAAGGTGAAGGTCGGCCCCGGCAACGATCCGGAGTCCGAGATGGGCCCGCTCGTGACGCGCGAGCATCGCGACAAGGTGGCGAGCTACCTGGACGCGGCGCGGGAACAGGGGGCCACGGTCGTCACGGACGGCCGGGAGGACGCGACGTTCGGCGGCGACGGGTTCTTCCTGGGTGTGTCGCTGATCGACGACGTCCGCCCCGAGATGTCGTGCTACACGGACGAGATCTTCGGACCGGTGCTCTCGGTCGTGCATGCGTCCACGTACGACGAAGCGCTCTCGCTCGTGAACGACAACCCGTACGGGAACGGCGTGGCCATCTTCACGCGGGACGGGGGCGCGGCGCGACAGTTCCAGTTCGACGTGAACGTCGGCATGGTCGGCGTGAACGTCCCCATCCCGGTACCGGTGTCGTATTACTCGTTCGGTGGCTGGAAGGCATCGCTCTTCGGCGACCAGCACATGTACGGACCGGACGGCATCAACGTTCTACACGCGGCAGAAGGTCGTCACGTCCCGCTGGCCCGACCCGGGGACCAGTCGCGTGGATCTCGGCTTCCCGAGGACGCGATGAGCGACCGACACGATCGGCTGCTCGATCGCGAGGAGACCGCGTGGACGCGGATGTGGGCACAGGTGGAGCGTGTGCCCGCTGCCGAGCGTTCTCGCGGTGGAGTGGTCGGCGACTGGTCCGTGCAGGACATGGTGTGGCATTGCGCGCGGTGGGCCGACTTCTGCGGCGAGTACATCGACGTGATGCGTGCGGGATCGTTCTCGGACCCGTTCGAGGCCGAGCCGGACGAGCATTGGGATCGGATGAACCAGGAGATCGCCGACCAGAGCAAGACCATGGCATGGGCCGACGTGGAGGCCGGAGCGGTGACGGCGCGTGACCGGGTCCGGACGGCCGTCTTGGCCCTCCCGGAGGTCGACGATGCCGCCGAGGCGTGGTTCGCCGACGAGACGTACGTGCATTACGACGAGCACGCTGAGCACATCGCCTCGTTCGTCGACGGCCTGGCGAACTGACCACCCGCTACCGGCCGGCACGCGTCGCTCGCCGTATCCTGGTGGCTCAACCGCCCGAGGAGCTTGAGACCTATGCAGACCGACCGAAGCCCGCTGGACCGACTCCGTGAGGACACCGGCCCCTGGCGACCGCGGCCCACGCTCGAGGGCAGCGACTACACCAGCCTGGGATGTCTACGATCGCGAGCGCGAGACGGATCTGGTGGGGCGACTGGGTCTGCGACCGGTCGCACCGAGGAGGTCGCCGAGCCGGGCGACTACATCGTCCGCGACATCGCCGGCGAATCCATCTTCCTCGTGCGGACCCTCGCCGGTGAGATCCGCGCGTTCTACAACGTGTGCAGCCACCGCGGGACGAAGTTCGTCGACGACATCGAGGGCACTGGCCACGTCCGCAAGGCGTTCGTCTGCCCGTACCACGCGTGGACCTACGACCTGGACGGGCGGCTGATCGGTACACCGAACGTGAAGGAGGACGAGCTCTTCGACCGTTCGGCATATCCGCTGCACGGCATCACGGTCGACAGCTACGCGGGGTTCCTGTTCGTGAACCTGTCGGGCGAACCGCGTCCGCTGATGGAGGCGCTCACCGACGGCGCCGAGTCCATCACGGCGTTCGAGCGCTTCAAGATGGACGAGCTGCGCATCGGCGTGCGCATCGTGTACGAGGTCGAGGCCAACTGGAAGATCGTCGTCGAGAACTACAACGAGTGCCTGCACTGCCCGCAGATCCACCCCGAGCTCGTGCAGGTCGTCCCGCTGTTCCGGTTCGGCGAGGTGTGGGACGAGGAGATCCGCGACGACGGCAACCGCATGATCGAGGGCGCCACCAGCTTCACGATCAGCGGGACGTCGGAGCTTCCGAAGCTGCCCGGCCTCGCTGCCCGAGGACTACGAGATGTACTACGGTAGCTACGAGTTCCCGAACCTGATGCTGAACCTGCACCCGGACTGCGGGATGTACTACATCGCGTACCCGAAGGGTCCGAACCACACGCACCGTCGTGAGCGAGTACCTGTTCCGTCCCGAGACGATCGCGGGGCCGGACTTCAAGCCCGAGCCGGTCGTCGAGCTGTGGGACCTCATCTCGAAGCAGGACTGGGAGGTCTGCGTTCGCGCGCAGACCGGCGTCGGCTCCCGCGCGTTCACGACCGGCGTCTACCCGCGCCAGGACCGGTTCCTGTACTGGTTCAACGAGGAGTACCGGTTGGCCATGGGCCGCGAGGCCGAGGGCTGAGTGCCGGCCGACTTCACGTACCTCGGCGTCCCGATCGATTCCGTCGGACGCGCGGGAGGCACGGAGCACGGTCCGGGGAAGCTCCGCGAGCTCGGGCTCGCCGAGGTGGTCGGCGGAGATGCGGGCGACCTCGACGTGCGGATCCGGGGCGAGGTGCGGGACCCGGTGACGGGGATCCTGGGGAGCGCCGACGTGTTGTCGACGACCGCGGCGATCCGCGAGGCGACCGCCGCGGCGCTCTCGTCCGGCGAGCGGCCGTTCCTGGTGGGCGGGTGCTGCACCGAGTTGCCGGGCGCCCTGGCCGCCGCGCGCGACGTGCTGGGTCGAACCGGCGTGGCGTACCTGGACGGGCATCTGGATCTCTCGGACGGCGTCACGTCGCCGACCGGCGAGGCCGCCGATATGCCGCTCTCCGTCGCGCTCGGCCGAGGGCCCGCCGCGTGGGTCGACGTCTGCGGCGGCGCGTCCGCCCGCGTGGAGGACGTGGTGCCCATCGGATTCCGCGACCCGGACGAGGTCCCCACGTTCGCCCAGATCGCGCCCGAGCTCGGTCCCGGATTCCGGCCGGTCTCGAAGGACGAGGTGGTAGGCGGGAGGGCCGGCCGCTGTCGGGGAGCGCGTCGCCGGCGATCTCGCAGCCACGGGCGGGCCGGTTCTGGATGCACCTGGACGTCGACATCCTGGGCGAAGACGAGTTCCCGGCGACGGACTACCTGATGCCCGACGGGCTGAACGTGGACGAGCTCGTGGCGATCATGCGTCCGCTGGCTGCGTCGTCCGCGCTGATCGGCGTCTCGATCGGCTGCTACAACCCGGAGAAGGACCCGGGCGATGTGTACGGGCGTGCGCTCGTCGACGCGATCCGCGCGACGCTCGCGCCCTAGGGTCCGAACCGCTCCCGCGCTCCCGCGATCGCATGCGACATCGGGCATGCCCTCGCGGGCGCCGGCCGTGCCGACGGAGAGCGAGGCCGCCAGGACCGCGTCCTGGACGGCTGGGGACAGCTCGGTGCCCCACGCGAGCCCTGCCGCGAGGACGCCGTTGAAACAGTCGCCGGCGCCGGTCGTGTCGACCACGGGGACGGTCGGAGCGAAGACCGGCTCCGCGGTTCCGTCGGGACGGTGGATCACCGCACCCTCGGCACCGTGGGTCTCGATGACGACGACGCCCGTAGGGATCTCGCCGAGCGCCGCGCGCTCGTGCTCGTTCGGGGTGACGTGCGTTGCGAGCCGGATGCAGATCGCGCACCCACGGTTGCGGAGGCGCGGGGTTGAGGATCGTGACCACGTCGTGATCGCGCGCCCACTCGAGCGCGGCTCGCACCGTCCGCTCGGGAACCTCGAGGCTCGCGAGCACCACGCGCGGGATCAGCGTCTCGAGCGCGTCCGACGACGTCGCTCGGTTCGAGGAGGGCGTTCGCGCCGGGAGCGACGGAGATCTGATTCTCACCGTCGATGCCCACGGCGATGAGCGCGACACCGGTGGGAGCATCGGATGTCGACGACCACATGATCCGTCTGGACGTCATCCTCGCGGAGCGTCTCCAGC
Organism: uncultured Actinomycetes bacterium; assembly: GCA_963777495.1. GTDB lineage: Bacteria > Actinomycetota > UBA4738 > UBA4738 > HRBIN12 > JBBQVZ01. The sequence continues at coordinate 196,505 of CAVZQM010000006.1, forward strand.
GCAGCCACGCCGAGCTGATCGTCGCCGACCGCGCCCAGCATCCAGACGCCCGCTCTCGGACGTCCGCGACCAGGCGATGCCCGCTCCTCGCTGGATGGCGCGCGCCGCCGCGACCGCCTGGTTCCCGCCCTTCCCGCCGTGATGCTGCGCGAACATCCCGCCGGTGAAGGTCTGTCCGGGACCGGGCAGGGGCGCTCCGGAGACGACCAGGTCGACGTTGATCGCGCCGAGGACGGCGACGGTCGGCGCGCTCTCGACCTTCATCCCGTCGGACCTCACGCGCTCGCCTCGACGAGCGCGCGCAGCCGTTCGACGAAGCGGGTCATGAACGCGGGCGCGTCGACGTCGAGCGCGACACGCGCGTTGTCCTCGGGCATCCATCCGGTGGGCCACGGGCTGCGGCGGATCCCGCGAAGGTCGGTCACGGTCGCACCGCGCGTCCACGTTCCGTCGGTCTCGACCTCGATGCGCGTCGTCTGCATCGTCGCGAGCGACGGATCGATCGCGATCGCCAGCGCCAACGGGTCGTGCATCGACGCTCCCTCGCTCGATCCGTACCGCTCGTAGAACTCGATGTAGAACGGCACGGCTTCTTGGAGGAACGCGGGCGAGCGGCGAATCCGGCGCGGGCGTGCAGATCGCGTTCACACCGTCACGGTCGAGCTTCACCTGCTCGGTGACGTCCAGTCCGACGGCGACCGGGAGCTTGTCCTCGGGCACGCCGGCGAACCCGCGGAACACGGCCTGTGCCGCCTCCGGGTCGACCCAGATGTTCGCCTCGGCCGCCGGGGTCGTGTTGCCCTGATGGTCGAAGGCGCCACCCATGATCGCGAACCCCTTCAGGAGCTCGGGGAGGCGGGGCTCCTCGGCCAGCGCCAGCGCCACGTTGGTCAGCGGACCCGTCGCGACCAGGAGGATCTGGCCCGGCCGGTCGCGCGCGACCTCCACGATCAGCCGTGCCGCGTCGCGCTCCGACGGTGCCGTCGTGGCCGGCGGTAGCTCGGCGCGGCCGAGACCGCGCTCGCCGTGGACGACGGGGAACGCCATGTGATCGCGGACGAGCGGACGACCCGCGCCCTTCGCGACCTCGACATCGGCGTATCCGCAGAGGTCCAGGATGGCCAAGGTGTTCTCGGTCGTGTGCTCGACGCCGACGTTGCCCATCACCGTGGTCGCGCCGATCAACGTGACCTCCGGCGACGCCAGCGCGTACAGGATCGCCAGGGCGTCGTCCACCCCGGTGTCGACGTCCAGGATCAACGGCATGGGTTCCATCGCTGGACAGGCTAGAAGGTCGAGGGCCGCCGCGCCCAGGGCCTAGCTGGACCGGTCGAGCACCGCTCGCTCCGCGTCGCTCGTCTCCACGCAGAACTCATTGCCTTCGGGGTCGGCCATGACGATCCACCCGCGACCCTCGGGCGTGCGGTGATCGGCCAGGACCCGGGCACCGAGCGTGGTCAGCCGCTCGACCTCCTCGTCGCGTGTGCGGTCGAGCGGCGCGACGTCCATGTGCACGCGGTTCTTCACGACCTTCCCCTCGGGCACGTGGATGAACAACAGCATCGGGAGCGGGTCGGGCGCCATCACGCCGACCTCGTCGTCACCCGGCTCGGCCTCGTCGTCCACCGGCCAGCCCGTGAGGGCGGACCAGAACGTCGCGAGCACGTACGCGTCGGCGCAATCGAACGTCACGTGGCGGATCACGGAGCGAGTGGTCACCGTGTCATCTTCCGTGCACGTCAGGCGGAGGCTCCCGCCGGGGCGGGCTCGAGCGCGAAGCCGATGAGCTTGGCGGCGACGTCGCGGCAGACCTGTTGCATGCGTTGCGGCGTGAACGCCGTGTCGTTCATCAGCACCTGGATCGCCAGGCCGTCGATCATGGCCCCGATCTGTTGCCCCAGGTCGTCCGCGTCCACGCCGTCGGGGAACTCGCCGGCGACGCGTCCCTCGCGGATGATGTCCGCGATCGACTGTCGCCAACGGCGATCGAGCGCCTCGCGCTCCTTCGCCAGCGCCGGGTCGCGGAGCGCCCGGACCCAGATCTCGATCCACAGCGCCCACTCGTCCAGGCGCTCGTACTCCGGCAGCAGGCCCGGAACCGACAGCTCGATCAGGCGGTCCAGCTGTTCCCGCGCGGTCGGGATCCGCCGCAGCTCGCGCGACAGCCGCAGGTAGAACTGGTCGTTCGCGTAGGTCAGCGCCTCGACCAGCAGCCGGTCCTTGGACTCGAAGTAGTAGAGGATCAGCCCCGGCGATACGCCGCAGCGCTCGGCGATGTCCGAGATCCGGGTCTCGGCCAACCCACGGTCCGTGATGACCCGGGCCGCCGCCTCCAGGATCTCCTGGTGGCGGTCCTTCGACTGCTTCTGGCGGGTTCGACTCACCGGGATGCCCCTTGCCTGAACGGCGTGCAGGCCGAGAGGCCTCCACGCGTCGATATTGTCTAGCGGTTCAACGAACTGTACGCCCTTGAGCAGGGATGTCAAAGCTGCAGGCAGGTGCGTTGGAGTTGACTCATGATTCAAAGTCAGGGGATAATCCGGGCGGTTCGTGCCGTCGGTGCGGACCGGATCGCACGCGATATCGAGCCGCACACCAGAAGGGGATGGAACGGCATGGCCAACGTCTACGACGCGATCATCATCGGTGGAGGGCACAACGGTCTGACGAGCGGCGCGTACTTCGCGCGGAGCGGCGCGAGGACCGTGGTGCTCGAGGCCCGGGGGAAGACCGGCGGTGCGGCCGACACCAGCGCGCCGTTCCCGAACCACCCCGAGATCAAGGTCACGACGTACTCCTACGTCATGTCGCTGATGCCGCCCACGATCATCCGCGAGCTCAACCTCAAGCAGCACGGCTACGACGTCACGCCGTTCGGCCCGTACTACCAGGCGTTCCCCGACGGGCGTGCCATCACGGTCTACGCCGACGACGCGAAGAAGAGCTACGACTCGATCGCGCAGTTCTCGAAGAAGGACGCCGACATCCTCCCGAAGTGGGAGGCGTGGCTGAAGGGCGTCGCCGACGTGCTGGGGCCGCTGTTGCTGCAGGTGCCGCCGAAGCTCGGCTCGCTGTCGCCCGACGATCTGCTCGCGAGCGCCCAGTCCGCCTGGAAGATGCGCAAGCTCGGCACGCGCGGCGTCGCCGACGTCACGCGCCTGTTCACGATGAGCGTCAGCGACCTGCTCGACGACTGGTTCGAGTCCGACGCAGATCAAGGGCATGCTCACCGTCAACGGCGTCATCGGCACGTGGGCCGGCCCCGACGAGCCGGGAACCGCGTACGTGATGCTCCACCACTCGATCGGCGACGTGGGCGACGGTCACCTCGGGTCGTGGGGGTTCCAGCAGGGCGGGATGGGTGGCGTCTCCGACTCCATCCGCCGCTCCGCCGAGTCGTTCGGCGCCGAGATCCGCACCGACGCGAAGGTCAAGCAGATCCTGGTCCGCGGCGGCCGCGCGGTCGGCGTGGCGCTCGAGAACGGCGAGGAGCTGCGCGCGCCGGTCGTGGTCAGCTGCATCCACCCGCAGATCGCGTTCCTCGACCTGATCGAGCGACACGAGCTGCCGGCCGACTTCGTCTGGGACATCGAGCGGTGGAAGACCCGGAGCGGCGTCGTCAAGGTGAACGTGGCGATGTCGGAGCTGCCGGACTTCATCGCGAACCCCGGGAAGAACCAGCAGGACCACCACACCGGTTCGGTCGAGCTGTGCTTCAGCCCGCAGTACGCCGAGCGCGCGTTCCAGGACGCGCACATCGAGCGCAAGGCCGCGATCGCGCCGTTCGTCGACGGCACGATCCCGACCACGCTGGACAAGCAGCTCGCGCCCGAGGGCGTGCACGTGTTCTCGATGTTCAGCCAGTGGGTGCCGGACGACTGGAACACGGAGCCGCACCGCGACGAGCTGGAGCAGTACGCGGACCGGATCATCGACAAGTACACGGAGCTGGCGCCGAACTTCAAGGCCGCGGTGATCGACCGGCAGGTGATCGGGCCGTACGACATGGAGCAGGACCTGGGCCTGTTGGGCGGCAACATCTTCCACGGCGAGCTCAGCGTGGATCAGCTGTTCCACATGCGCCCGGCGCCCGGCTACGCCGACTACCGCACGCCGATCAAGGGCCTGTACCACGGGTCGTGCGCCACGCACGGCGGCGGCGGCGTCAACGGCATCCCCGGCTGGCAGGCGTTCAACATGGCGAAGAAGGACAAGGCCGTCGGCCACAGATGATCAGGTAACGAGCAACGGGTGACGGCAGCCGGCGGCGAACCCGACGAACGGACCGCGCTCGAGCGCATGCTCGAGGCGCGTTCGGTCGCCGTCGTCGGTGCCAGCGTCAAAGAGGGTTCGCTCGGCCGCCAGATGATGGTCGAGCTCCTCCGCGGGGGCTTCGACGGCGAGATCTATCCCGTCAATCCCGGCTACGACGAGGTCCAGGGCCTGCGGTGCTATCCGGTCGATCGCCGACGTCCCCGAGCCGGTCGACCTGGCGATCCTCGGCGTCGCGAACCAGCGCGTGGAACAGGCGCTCCGCGATGCGGTCGCCGCCGGCGCGCGCTCCGCGGTGACGTTCTCATCGCTCTACGAGGCCGAGCCTCCGTCGCCCGAGCCTGCCCCCGCTGACGGAGCGCGTCGCCCGGATCGCCCGCGATGCCGGGATCGCGATGTGCGGCGGCAACGGGATGGGGTTCCTCAACCTCGAAGCGAGCCTGCGCGCGACGGGGTTCGACACGCCCGACGACATCCGGCGCGGCCACGTGACGTTCGTGAGCCACTCGGGCTCGGCGTTCGCCGCGCTCGCGTTCAACGACCGCGGGATCGGGTTCAACGTGATCGTGTCGTCCGGGCAGGAGCTCGTCACCGACGTCGCCGACTACGTGGAGCACGCGCTCGGGCTGGCGTCCACGCGGGTGATCGCGCTGTTGATCGAGACCGTTCGCCGTCCCGACGCCTTCCGGGCGGCGCTGGCGCACGCCGCGGAGCGGGACGTGCCCGTGATCGCGCTGAAGGTCGGCCGGACCGAGCGATCCAAGTCGATGGTCGTGGCGCATTCCGGCGCGCTCGCCGGGGAGGACGGGGCGTACGAAGCGCTCTTCGACGCGTACGGCGTCCTTCGCGTGACCACGCTCGACGAGATGGCCGATGCGATGGAGCTGTTCTCCGGTCCCCGCCGTGTCGACGACGGGGCGCGGCATCGCGTCGATCCACGACTCGGGGGGCGAGCGCGGCATTGTTGGTCGACGTGGCGGCCGATCTCGGCGTGCCGTTCGCGCAGATCTCGGACACGACCACGGCGCGGATCCAGGACGCGCTCGACCCCGGGCTGGAGGCCGCGAACCCGCTCGACGCCTGGGGCACCGGCATCGACGCCGATCGGATCTTCATCGAGTGCCTCCACGCGCTGCACGATGACCCCGACATCGCCGCGCTGGCGTTCGTCGTGGACATGACCCGGCAGGGCGAGCCGTACGACGTCGGCTATCTCGACGATCGCGCGCCAGGTCTTCGCGTCGACCACCAAGCCGTTCTGCGTCCTGTCGAACCTGGCGAGCGCGGTCGCGAACGACGAGGCGGCGCTCCTGCGCGACGACGGCATCCCGGTGCTCGAAGGGACCGCGTCGGGATCTGGCGGCGCTGAAGCACCTGCTCGGATACCGGCGACCGGCGGGCGCTGCCGGCGGTGGTGCCGCCGGCGCCGGTCGCCGACGACGTCCGCGAGCGTTGGCGAGCACGTCTGGCGACCTGGGGCCGAGCTGTCCCGAGCTCGACGGGCTCGCGTTGCTGGCCGACTACGGCGTCCCGATCGCGCATGCCGTCGCGGCGATCCTCGGCCGACGAAGCGGTCGCGGCCGCCGAGCGGGTCGGATGGCCGGTGGTGCTGAAGACCGCGGCGCCCGGCGTCCGGCACAAGTCGGACGTCGGCGGCGTCGTGCTGGACGTGGCCGGTCGCCGGAGCGCTGCGCGCGGCCTACGACGACATCGCCGCCGCGGCTCGGTCCGCAGGTGGTCGTGGCCGCCATGGCGCCCCCGGGGTCGAGCTGGCGCTCGGGGTCGTCCGCGACCCGCAGTTCGGGCCGCTGGTGCTGGTCGCGGCAGGGGGCGTGCTCGTCGAGGTGCTCCACGACCGGCGGCTGGCGTTCCCGCCGCTGGACGAACCGCGTGCGCGGCGATCTGGTCGATCGGCTCCGGTCCGGCCGTTGCTCGACGGCGTCCGGGGCGCGCCGCCGGCCGACGTCGACGCGCTGGTCCACGCCGTCACCCGACTCTCCGTCCTGGCCGCCGACCTCGGCGACCGGCTGGATGCGCTGGACGTGAACCCGGTGATCGTGACGTCGGATGGGTGCGTGGCGGTGGACGCGCTCGTGATCCCTCGGACCACGTCTGACCCAGACTAGAAGGGCTCCGTCGACCGGGACGGTGCCTTCCGGCCACCCCGGGAAGTCATCCGGATACTCGAACGGGTCGCCGTAGGTCTTCGCCCGATCGGCCGCCACGACCGGTGCACGGGGCGGCGACGAGAAGTCGAAGACGTGCTCGAAGTTGTGCGTGTCGGCGATGCGGGGCGTGAGGTAGTCGAGGCCCCAGTTGTCGGAGATGAACCGAAGCGGCGACGAGAACTCACCCAGCTCGTCGTCGATCAACCCGCGACGCGTGTACGGGGAGATCGTCAGACAGCGGCACACGGAAGCCCATCCCGATATCGTCGACCGCCGGCGGCATCACGCTGTCGTAGAACCCGCCCCATTCGTCCCACGTGATGAAGATCGCGGTGTGCTCCCACATGTCGCCCTGCATCACCGCGTTCACGATGTCGGTCAGCCAGTTGTGCGCGAACGACGAGCTGGCCGGCGGGTGATCGGAGAGGGCGAAGTGCGGCGTCACCCACGTCACGGCGGGCAGCGCGTTCGCCTCGATGTCGTCGATCAACCGGTCGACGGGGTTCAGAGCGTGCTCGTGCCACAGGTCCGTGTGGATGACGTCGTGGATGCCGTTGTACGCGTTCCAGAAGTACCCCACCTGCCCGGGCATGGCGGAGTAGTAGCGCCAGTCCACGCCGATGTCGGTGAGCTGCTCGCCGACCGTCTTGAAGGTGAAACAGGAGTCGTGCTTCGACAGGTTCCCCTGCCCGTCCTTCACCAGCACGAACACGTCGTCGCCGAGCGCGTCGCATCCCCAGCTCTTGAACTTCTTCTCGCCTTCGACGCGGACATCGATGTTCTCCGGGTTGTCGATCACGCCGCCCGACTGCCCCGCGATGAAGAAGTAGTGGTTCGGGTAGGAGGGTCCGAGCGCGGAGGCGAAGAAGTTGTCCGAGAGCGCGTACTCCCTGGCCCAGAGCCAATAGTTGGGGAGCTGTTGCTCCTGGAACTGCGAGTACGACCAGGGGTCACCGTAGGTGCCGCCCGCGAACCCGTCGAGCTTGCCGCCGTTCAAGCAGTTGAGCGCCGCCGCCCGGTCGTGCGGAAGGTCGCCCGGCAGCCAGTCGGGGCACCGGATCAACGGTGTTTCCTCGCCCCACTTCACGCCCGTCGTGGTCCCGTTCACGCCGGGGAACCGACCGAACAGGTTGTCGAAGCTGCGGTTCTCCATCATCACGTAGATGACCTGCTTGATCGGCCAGCGCGTGTCGATCGACGTGGTCGGGCTCGGGGCGACCGAGCGGATCACCCGTGCCGCCGGTGCACGAGAACAGCACGCCGCCGGCGACGGCCATGGCGGATCGCTGGAGGAAGCGGCGACGGCTGACGGGGAGCGGGTGGGCGTCGCCTCGCTCCTCGTCGTTGGGGTGGACGTGGTCGGGCATGCCCACCAGTTCTACCAAGGATCGGCGCTATGGGTATCCTCGGGGCGTCCCCCGACCGTGCCGGAGCGTTCCGTTGCGTAGGTTCTGCATCTCGATCGTTCGCGAGCGTGCTGATGACGTCGCTCGTCGCGTGCGACGGCGCCGACCCGGCGCAGGAGTCCGCCGTCGACATCGCCTCCGGTCGTCCCCGATCCCTTCCGAGGTCGCCATCGACGTCTCCGACCCCGCCCGCCCTGCCCGTTCTGGCTCCACCGACGAGTGGCCCGCCGACCGGCACGTGCGACGACGGATGGGCGACGCCCCCGGCGGGGACGCCTCCGTTCACCGATCCCCTCGGGACTGGTCCGTCGCATCACGGGGGTGCACGGGACCACTCGTGGTCGTGGACATGCGCCACTTCACGGGCCCGGAATCGCCCCCGTCGGACCAGGGATACCTGCTCGAGGTCGAGCGGTGGTACATCAAGCTCTTCGCCGAGGACGACATCGCGTTCCAGGGACGGTTCCTCGTCGAGATCCAGGCGGTTCGGCCGCGGCGTGGTGGCGGTGGCCCCGTACGACACGGAGGGGTTCGAGTCGCCGGATTGGATCGGGTTCCAGTACGACAGCGCCCACACGGCCGGAAGGCTATCCGGGTCTGCCGGAGGAATGGTCGGGGATCCCGTACGACTTCGTTCGCGGCGGGGAAGGACTCAAGATTCCGGGCCTTCCTGACGAAGTCAGTGAGTGTCTGGCCGGCACCTAGGACGGCAGGATGGGCATCTATCAGAGCTCGGGGCGCACGCGGAACCCGCTCGGCGCCATCTCGGTCATGGTGGGGATGGTGGGCGCGGCGCGTCGTGATCCTGTGGGCGTACCAGTACGACCCGACGGGGCGCTCGTGCGATCGGTCGCGTCCAGCTCGGTCCGGGATTGGTCCGGGCGACGCGCTGGTCCTGTTCGCCGCGGTCTTCGGCACCATCGCGGTGGTCTCGGCGTCGCGCTGTCGGTGGGCGGGAACGCGGGCGTCTCGGTCGTCGCCATCGTCCTCGGCGTCATCGCGCTCAGCTATCCGGTGCTCCAGTGGTTCAAGGTGGTCACGCGACCGCTGCTGCGGAACGGCCTCCTGAGGACCGTCGCTCACTCCTGGGCCGGCCACCCCGTGTAGGCGCCGGGGCCACGCTTGCGGAGCTCGTTGCCGATCACGACCCGCTGGATCTCCGACGTCCCCTCCCAGATCCGGTCGACCCGGAGCTCGCGCCACAGCCGTTCCACCGGCTGCTCCCGCATGTAGCCGCGCCCCCCGTGGATCTGGACCGCCTTGTCGATCACGCGTCCCGCCGTCTCGCTGCAGATCGAGCTTGACGGCCGACGCCTGCGCATGGAGCTGCCTTGCGGTCGATGCCGCCTGCGCGCCGCCATCCAGCACACGCGGTACAGCATCGACGTCGCGGCCATGATCTCGGCGGCCATGTCCGCGAGCATGAACTCGATCGCCTGGAAGCCGACGATCGGCCTCCGAACTGCTCGCGTCCCTCCGCGAACGCGAGCGACAGCTCGAGCGCGCGCGCCGAGGCGCCCATCGTCCGCGCGCCGATCATCAGCCGCTCCTCGACGAACCAATCCTTCGTGAGGTCGTAGCCCTGACCCACGTCGCCGAGCACGGCATCCGCGGGCACCCGCACGCCCTCGAACGCGAAGATCGGATGCTCGAACACGAACGTGTGCATGTACTTCGGCGTCCGGACCAGCCGCACGCCCGGCTGGTCCTTGTCGACCAGGAAGACCGTGGGCTTGTCGGCGTCACCGTCGACGTGGGCGTGCACCAGGAAGAAGTCGGCCACGTCGCCGGACGTCACGTGCCACTTCTCGCCGTCGAGCACCCACGCGTCGCCGTCGCGGCGCGCCGTCGTCTGGACCATGGACGGATCCGAGCCCGCCTGCTCCTCGGTGATCGCGTACGCCTCGCGCCGCTCGCCCCGGACGGCCGGACGCAGGTACCGCTCCTTCTGCGCCTCCGTGCCCCGGGCGAGCGGGATCGCCGGACGCCACGGGACGTCCCAGAGCGCGCCCGTCGCCCGGCCCCACTGCTCTTCGACCAGCATCTGCTGGAACGTGTCGAGCCCCTGGCCGCCGTCCTCGGGAGCGTGGTTGATCGCGTTGAAGCCCGCGTCGAGCACGGCCTGTTTCGCGCGCGCCGCGCTGGCCGGCGTGAGGCCGTCGTTCGCCTCGCACTCGTCCTCGAGCGGGACCAAGACCTCGTCCGTGAACGCGCGGGCGCGACGCTGGAGGTCGCGATCGATGGTGTCGAGGCGGAGTTCCATGTGCAGCCATCCTTCATCCGGGAAGAGGCTCGCGTGCATCATGCACGAAGGCGCGCCGGTCGGTAGGCTTCCCCGCCATGGGCCGCAACGAACATGACGTCGTGATCGTCGGCGGAGGCCACAACGGCCTGGCGTGCGCCGCGTACCTGGCGCAAGGCCGGGCTCGACGTGGTGGTCCTGGAGCGCCGAGGCGTCCTGGGCGGCGCCGCGGTCACCGAGGAGCCGTGGCCGGGCTACCGCGTCTCGAGCGCCTCCTACGTCGTGTCGCTGATGCCGCAGCGGATCGTGAGCGAGCTCGAGCTGAAACGCCACGGGTACGAGGTCTCGATCATCAGCCCGACTACTTCGTGCCGTTCCCGGACGGTACGTCGCTCACGCTCTGGGGCGACATGGCGCGCGATCGCGAGAACATCGGCCGGCTGTCGGCGCACGACGCCGAGGCGTGGGTAGCGTTCGACGCGTACTTCGAGCGCGTCGCCAAGCTCCTGAAGGACCTGCTGTTCGTCGTCCCGCCGAACATGCGCCTGGCCGAGGCCGCCGCGGTGGGCGAAGACGGCCGGCCGCTTCCGCGGCTGGACCGGGCGCGACATCCACGAGTTGGTGCGGCTGTTCACGATGAGCGCGGCCGACTTCCTGGACGAGTGGTTCGACGACGAACGCGTGAAGGGGGCGCTCGCGACGCAGGCGATCATCGGCGCCTGGTGCGGACCGATGACGCCCGGCTCGGCCTACGTCCTGATGCACCACTGGATCGGCGAGGTCGACGGGCACTTCGGCGCCTGGGGATGGGTGAAGGGCGGCATGGGCGGCGTCTCGCGCGCCATGGCCAGCGCCGCGCGAGGCAGCCGGCGCCACGGTTCGCACCGACGCTCCGGTGTCGCGGATCGCGGTCAACAGCCATGGGCCGCGCCGTCGGCGTCGAGCTGGACGACGGATCGCTCGTCCGCGCCAGAGCGGTGGTGTCGAACGCCCACCCGACCACCACGTACCTCGACCTGGTCGGCGAGGAGCAACTGCCCGCGGACGTGGTGCGCGACATCCGGCGATACCGCACGCGTTCGGGCTCGGTGAAGATCAACATCGGGCTGTCGGCGCTGCCCGACGTTCTCCGCGTGGGATCAGGAGGGCGATGTGCATCGTGGTCTCACCGCGATGTCGCCGTCGATGGAGTACCTGGAACGCGCGTTCGACGATGCGAAGTACGGCAGGGCGTCGGAGCATCCGTACGCGGAGGTGATGTTCCCGACCGCGCACGAGCCGCAGCTCGCTCCCGACGGGCAAGCACATCATGATGGCGTTCACGCAGTACGGGCCGTTCGAGCTGCGCGAGGGGTCGTGGGAGACCGAGCGCGATGCCTTCGCGGGACGCGTCATCGACGAGCTGGCGCGCCATGCGCCCGGGTCTGCCGGACATGATCGAGCACCTGGAGGTGCTGACCCCGAAGGACCTCGAGGATCGGTACGGGCTGCTCGGCGGCAACATCATGCAGGGCGAGCTCACGCCCGATCAGATGTTCTCGTTCCGGCCCATCCCCTTCTTCGGCGACCACCGGACGCCCGTGGCCGGGCTCTACCTGTGCGGCGGCGGCACTCACCCGGGTGGCGGCGTGATGGGCGTTCCCGGCCGCAACGCGTCGACCGTCGTCGCTGAAGGACCTCAAGCGGGGTCGCCCCCTGACGCGGGTCCGCGAACGCACCGCCGGTCGATGACGCTGGCGGAGCTCGCCACCGCCGTCCGTGACGGGCGCACGTCGGCGACCGAGCTGGTCGCGATGTCCTTCGATCGGATCGAGCGGCTGGATCCTCCGCTCAACGCCGTGATCCGCCTTCGGGAGCAGGCGCTCGACGATGCTCGCGACGTTGATGCGCGACTCGTGAACGGCGAGGACGTCGGTCCGCTTGCCGGGCTGCCTCTCTTGGTGAAGGACATGGAGGACGTTGCCGGGATGCCGTCGACGTTCGGCTCCGTGGTGTTCGCCGATGCCCCGCCCGCGACCCACGACGGCCTGGTGCCGCGGAGGCTCCGAGCCGCCGGCGCCGTCGTCGTGGGCAAGACCAACCAACCGGAGTTCGCGTTCGCCGGGTTCACGACGAACTCGTTGTACGGCACCACGAGGAACCCGTGGGGAACGGACTGGTCGCCGGGCGGCTCGAGCGGCGGTTCCGGCGGCCGCGCTCGCGGCGGGCATGACGGCGATCGCGACGGCGACGGACGGCGGAGGCTCGATCCGGATCCCGGCGGCGTTCTGCGGACTGGCGGGACTCAAACCGACGAACGGCGTGATCGGACGCGATCCCATCCCCACATGGATCGACCTCTCGACGTTCGGGCCGCTCGCGACGTCGATCGCGGACCTGCGGCTGCTGCTCTCGCTGGAGGCCGGGCCCGTGCCGGGCGACCCGACGGCGTTGCCGTTCCCCCTCACGATGGGCGACGCCCTCCCGGTCCGGGCGTTCGCCGTCCCTCGGTTCGAAGGGACCCACGCTCTCCCGGCGGGGGTGGCCGAGCGGTTCGACGCCGCGCTCGCGTCCGTGGATCGCGACCTGGGACTGCCCGTCGAGCCGCTCGAGATCGGGTCGGTGTTCAGGAGCGGGTCGACGGGCGAGGACTGGTTCACCCTGTGCGCCATGGAGCACCTGCATCAGCTCGGGCCGGAGTTCGTCCAGGATCACCTGGACCGTTTCTCGCCCAGCTTCCGCTTCACGATGACGATGGCGCTCGACATCTCCGTCGACGAGTATCTCGCCGCCAGGCGGCGCCGGTTCGACCACGTCCTCGACCTCGACCTGCTGCTCGGCGACGACGCCGTGCTCCTCACCCCGACGATGTGCGTCGAGGGGTTCGGCCCGGAGGGGACCGGGCCCGAGCAGCGGGAAGAGGCCGACGCGTACAACACCGGGGAGACGAACATCACGGGACACCCATCGCTCTCGGTGCCCGCCGGCGTGTGCACGAACGGGATCCCGTTCGGCCTGCAGATCACGGGTCCGCGGTTCCGCGACGACCTGGTCCTCAACGTGGCCGAGGCGTGGGAGACGTGCCAACCCCTGGCCGCTCACGGCGCCCGGCTACGAGCCGTTCGCCGTCTGACGCCCGTACGACGGCCGGGTCCGTTCGAACGCCGAGCCAGGGCTCATGGCCCGAGGTTGTACCCCAGTCGACGCGGCAGGTGCGCCACGAAGTCGACGATCGGGCTCGGCTCCTCGCCGCGATCCTCCAGCTGATCCTTCCGCCAGATCGCCTGGTTCGCGACGTAGGCACCGGAGGAGCGGATCGGTTCGGGCGGGAAGCGCATCGGTGGTTCCGTGACGAGAGGCAGCGACAACAGGTCGCTCGTACCGGCCCAGCGCCAGCGTCGCCAGGATCTGACCTCCCAGGTGCGACGGGCCGACACCGTTGCCGGTGTAGCCGAGCCCGTAGTGCACGTTGCCGCGCTCGAGCGATCCGAAGAACGGCAGGTGGTGCCCGGCCACGTCGATGGGGCCGCCCCACGCCGCCTCGATCGGCACGTCGGCGAACGACGGGAACATGCGGTAGAGGTCCTCCGCGGCCACGCCGACCGCCTTCTCATCCCAGGCGAACCGCGGACCGATCGATCGCGCGAGTCCCGGTTGCATGCCGCCGACCCCGAACGCGATCCGTCCGTCCGGCGTCGTGCGGACGTAGTGGAGCGCGGCCCGGTGATCCCACAACCCCATCCCGTTCGTCCAGCCCAGCTCCTCGAGCTTCTCGGGGACGGGCGCGGTGAGCGCGATGTAGCTGCCGCGGACCGTGAGGAGACGTCGGAATCGCTTCCAGCTGGCGGCCCACGCGTTCAAGGCCACGACCGCCGCACCGGCGCGCACCGATCCTCCGAGTCGTCTCGGCGATGACCGGCGATCCCGAGCCGAACCGTGTGACCGGCGTCTGTTCGTGGATCCGCACGCCGCGCGCGAGCAGCGCGCGACGGATCCCCCGGGCGAGACGGGCCGGTTGGACCGTCGCGCCCATCGACGTGTAGATGCCGCCGTGCAGGCGAGGGGTGTCGATCAGCTCACGGACGCTCTCGCGATCCACCACGCGGAACAGGTCGGGCATGCCCAGCCGGTCCGCGGCCATCACGTTCTCGGCCCAGTAGCCGATCTGCGCCTCGGAGCTGGCGGCACCCAGATCGCCGTCGGGACGGAACCACGCGTCCACGCCCTGCTCGGCGCAGAAGCGGCCGATCGCCTTCACGCTCTCCTCGCCGGCGAGGCAGAGCGCGAGCGCCTGGGCGTCACCGAACCGACGGGCCAGCTCGCCGATCCCACTCCACCAGCTGTTCACGAACCCGCCGTTGCGGCCGCTCGGGCCGCCGCCGCAGATGTCCTGCTCCAACAGGACGACGTCGAGGTCCGGCTGTGCCTCCTTGAGGAACCACGCGGTCCACATCCCGGTGTATCCGCCACCCAGGATGACGACGTCGGCGGTCGTGTCGTTCGCCAACGGAGGGGTGGGCTCGCCCGCATCGGCGGCGAGCGCGTCGTGCAACCACCAGCTTCGGCCGGCGTCGGGGGGGACCTGAGGCATCATGGCTCCGCAGGATATCCGACGCTCTCCGCGCCCCGACCACCGCGACACGCCGGTTGGTACCGTGTGTCCCTTCACCCGCTCGCCCAGGAGGCCCGCCACATGGCAGACGACCGCCCCCGCAGCTGGGAGGTCACCGACGGACCCACAACGTGCTCCGGCCCGCGCCATGCTGCGCGCGGTGGGGTTCTCCGAGGAGGACTTCGGCAAGTCGCAGATCGGGGTGGCGTCGTCGTGGAACGAGGTCACCCCCTGCAACTACCACCTGGACAAGCTCGCCGCGCTCGCGAAGGAAGGCGTGCGTCAGGGGGGCGCGGTCCCGATCGAGTTCACGACGATCTCGGTCTCCGACGGTATCGCCATGGGGCATGAGGGCATGAAGGCGTCGTTGATCAGCCGCGAGGTCATCGCCGACTCCGTGGAGCTGGTGATGCATGCCGAGCGGTTCGACGGGCTGGTGGGGATCGCCGGATGCGACAAGAGCGAGCCGGCCATGCTGATGGCGATGGCGCGGTTGAACCTGCCCGCCGTCTACCTCTACGGCGGCACGATCCTGGCGGGCACGTACCAGGAGCGCGATATCACGATCCAGGACGTCTTCGAGGCGGTCGGCGCGCACGGGAACGGGACCATGAGCGACGACGAGCTGCTCCAGATCGAGCGCGCCGCGTGTCCGACGACCGGCTCGTGCGCCGGCATGTACACGGCCAACACGATGGCCGCCGCCGCCGAGGCGATGGGCATGTCGCTCCCCGGCGCGGCGTCGCCGCCCGCCGTCGACTACCGGCGTGAGGTCTTCGCGCGCGAGACCGGGCGGCAGGTGGCGTGGCTGCTCGCGAACGACGGCCCCCGCCCCCGCGACATCCTCACGAAGGCGGCGCTCGAGAACGCGATCGCGGTCGTGATGGCGGTCGCCGGATCGACGAACGCCGTCCTGCACCTGCTCGCGATCGCGCGTGAGGCGCGGGTGCCGCTCGAGCTCGACGACTTCGACGCCATCTCACGCCGTGTGCCCCACCTGGTCGACGTGCGCCCGGCGGGCAGGTTCGTGATGCAGGACCTGGACCGCGTCGGCGGCGTGCAGGTCGTGATGAAGGAGCTGCTCGACGCGGGCCTGCTCGACGGCGACGCGATCACGGTCACCGGCAAGACGATCGCGGAGAACCTGGCGGACCTGGCGCCCGGGGCGCGCCGACGGCACCGTGGTGCGTCCGTTCGCCGAGCCGATCCACCCGACCGGCGGAACGGCCATCCTGCGGGGCTCGATCGCACCCGACGGCTCGGTCATGAAGATCGCCGGCGCGGAGGGCATGGTGTTCACCGGAACCGCGAGGCCGTTCGACTCGGAGCACGACGCGTTCGCGGCGCTCACGGCCGGTTCCATCACGGCCGGCGACGTGATCGTGATCCGCTACGAGGGACCGAAGGGTTCGCCGGGTATGCCGGAGATGCTCGCCGTGACCGCCGCCGTCGCCGGTGCCGGTCTGGGCAAGGACGTCGCGTTGATCACGGACGGCCGCTTCAGCGGCGCGACCAAGGGGTACTCCGTCGGACACATCGCTCCGGAGGCGTTCGTCGGCGGTCCGATCGCGCTGATCGAAGACGGCGACCGGATCGTGATCGACGCCGACGCGCGCCGGATCGATGTCCAGGTGGACGAGGCGACGCTGGGGGCGCGTCGCGCCGCATGGAAAGCGCCCGAGCCTCGCTACACGACGGGGGCGCTCGCCAAGTACGCGAAGCTCGTGGGTTCCGCCGATCACGGCGCCGTGACGGGATGAGTCGATGACGGTCAGGATCACCACCCCCCACGCGTTGCAGTGCCGAGAGTGCGGCCAGCAGTACGCCGTCGAGCCGCTGACGATCTGCGAGGAGTGCTTCGGGCCGCTTGAGCCCACGTACGACCTGCAGTCGATCGACGGTGAGGTGTTCCGCAAGCAGGCAGAGGCCGGGCCGCGCACGCTCTGGCGGTACGAATCGCTCCTCCCCGGTGGTCCGGGTATCGACCGGATCGACCTCGGCGCCGGGTTCACGCCCCTCCGACGGGCATCCAATCTGGCCGCGCGCCTGGGCCTCGACACGCTCTGGATCAAGGACGACTCGGTCAACCCGTCGAACTCCTTCAAGGACCGGGTCGTGTCGATCGCCATCACGATGGCACGCGCGTTCGGCTTCGAAGCGGTGTCGTGCGCGTCGACCGGGAACCTCGCCAACGCGACCGCCGCGCACGCGGCCAAGGCAGGGATGGACTGCTACGTCTTCGTCCCCGACGACCTGGAGCGGGCGAAGGTCCTTTCCACCGAGGCGTACGGCGCCAAGGTCGTGCTGGTCGACGGGAACTACGACGACGTGAATCGCTTGTGCTCCGAGGTCGCCGAGTCGTTGCCGTGGGCGTTCGTGAACGTGAACATGCGGCCGTACTACGCGGAGGGCTCGAAGTCGCTGGGGTTCGAGACCGCGGAGCAGCTGGGGTGGCGGCTGCCCGACCATGTCGTGGTGCCGATCGCCTCCGGGGCGCTCCTGACGAAGATCCACCGGGCGTTCAGCGAGCTGATCGCGATCGGCGCCGTCGATGAGAAGCCCTACCGCGTGTCGGGGGCTCAGGCTGAGGGATGTTCCCCCGTCGCCCAGGCGTTCGGAGCGGGATCCGACGAGGTGACACCGGTGAAGCCCGACACGATCGCCCGCTCGCTCGCGATCGGGGCACCCGCGGACGGGTTCTACGCGCTCCAGGTCGCGCGCACCACCGGAGGCGAGATCGAGGCGTGCACCGAAGACGAGATCGTCGACGGGATCCGTCTGCTCGCCGAGACGGAAGGGGTCTTCACCGAGACGGCGGGTGGTGTCACGATCGCCGTGTTGAAGCGCCTGGTGGAGCGCGGCGTGATCCGGTCCCATGAGGAGACCGTCGCCTACGTCACCGGCAACGGCTACAAGACGATCGATGCGCTGGAGGGCAGGATCGAGCCCAGCTTCCACGTCCAGCCGGACCTCGACGTGTTCCTCGAGGCGCTCGACCGTCATCGCGGCTGACGCGCCATCCGGGGGACCTCAACCCCGCGATGGTCCCGACCCGGCCTCACCGTGGCCGTGAACGTGTCGGATAGACGCAGACTGCCTGGACCGGGCGGCAGACATTATGTATGTTGCGTGATGCGGAGGAGCCCGATTTCCCCAGCGCGGTGGCTGGTACGGACCGTGACCAGGGGTTCTTCGGTCCTGGAGGGGGCGTCGGCTGGTCCAGCGACGGAGCGTCCAGGGGGTAGCGGATGCCGAGCACGTGCGTGCCCGGCCGAAAGGGGGCTCTGCGGTGAGACGGCACCGACCGATCCGGATCATGGCTGCGTTGCTCGCGTTCGTCTTCGTGATGGCAGCCTGCGGTGGCGGAGACGATGGCGGGGACGGCGGGGACGGCGGAACGATCCGCTTCGTGTTCTCACCCGATCCCGTGTGGAACTGGATCGAGGACCAAGGCATCCTCGCGGAGATGGAAGCCGAATCCGGGTTCACGATCGAGCGGTTCGAATCCGAGGACGAGTTCGCGTTCTTCGCGGGCGGACACGCCGACGTGGTGTCGACCGGGAGCTATGAGACGCCGGTGCTGGAGTCGGAGAACGGCGTGCCCACCGTGACGATCGGCAAGTACAACATGGCGAAGGACATCGTGGTCGTGGCCGCCGACAGCGGGTATGAGACGTTCGCCGACCTCCCGCAGGGCTGCAAGGTCGGTGTCGAGTCCTTCAGCGGTTCCACGATCGTCTGGCAGGCCCTTGCGCAAGACCTCGACGGCCGGACCCTCGCCGAAGACGAGAGCGATCTGCAGATGGCGATCACCGACTTCGACCTGGCGCCGGAGCTGGTGCTCAGCGGCGACCTGTGCGCGGGCGTCACGTCGATCTACAACGCGATGGGGCCGCTGATGGCCGGCGATATCGTGGGGCTGTACGACAACAAGTCGGCGTCCCAGCTCTACGCGGACAACTACGAACCGGGTCACGAGGGAATGGACAGCAACAACTTCGTCGTCTTGGCCGATTGGTACGACGATCACATCCCGGAAGTGGCGTTCTTCCTGTCGGTCTGGCAACGGGGGCTGGACGCGTGGGCGGAGGACCGCCAGGCGATCCTCGAGGCCTACCCGGACGACTTCGGCTACGCGAACGACGAGGAGCTGGCGTACCTCAACGATTGGTACGACAACCAGTTCAATGAGTTCGTCGACTCGGTGTACCTCACCGAGGACTGGATCAACGGAGAGGCTCAGGTCACGGAGCTCCTGCGGGACGCCGACCTGATCAGCGCCGATCAGGGCCAGCCGCTCCACGTCTGCATCGACCCGTCGTCGGGCGAGGAAACCTGCCGCCTGCCGGCGTAGCCACGACCAGCAAGGAGCGCGTTGGCCTCGGAGACGAGCACCGAGAGCGAAACGTCCTCGCCGAGGGCGTTGACCCTCGACGTGTCGAGGAAGACGGCGAGTACACGGCGGAAGGCCGCCGTGTACTCGCTGCTCGGCGCCGCGACCGTCCTGCTCCTCTGGCAGGTCGCATCGGGCATCCAACGCACGGCTTTCGACCTGCTGCCGAGTCCTGCCGAGGTCGCCGACCGCATGTGGGGCTTCGTGGTCGGCGATCCCGAACGTGGGGTCGCCCCCGGAACGGTGTTCATCAACTTCTGGGAGACGCTCCGCAAGACGATGATCGGATTCGCCGGAGCGGTGATCGTCGGGGTGCCGATCGGGATCCTCATGGGTCGCTACCGGTACGCGAAGAACTTCTTCTTCGATCTGGTCTATCTGGCGGCGAACGTGCCCCTGATCGTCTACGCGATCCTCGGGCTGCTGCTCTTCGGCCTCGGTGACGCCGGACCGGCGTTCGTCGTGGCGCTGCTGGTCCTGCCGGTCATCTCGTTGAACGTCGCGGCGGGGGTGGAAGGCGTCGATCGGGGGCTGCTCGCCATGAGCCAGGCGTACGGCCGGCCCACGGGTGCCGCCCTGCGCGACATCGTCGTGCCGTCGTTCTCGCCGTTCCTCTTCGCGGCCGCGCGCGCGTCGTTCGCGGCCTCGTGGAAGCTGGCCGCCCTCGCCGAGACGTTCGGTGGAACCACGGGGGTGGGCGTCCAGATCCGCAAGGCGTTCCAGGGGTTCTCGGTGGCCGACATGATGGCCTGGATGATGTTCTTCGTGATCTTCGTGGTCGTGATCGAGCGCGTCGTGCTGATGCGGGTGGAGCGGTACATCTTCCGGTATCGCCTCAAGCGGGGCGAAGACGTCCTGCGGTACTAGGCGAGGGAGCGAGATGGGACAGAGCGTGATCGGACGAACAGAGGCGCCGGCCGGCGGCCGGCCGGCCCCTGCCGCCGACGAGCGACGGGGCCCGGTCATCCGGTTCCTCCTGGCCGATCGCACCGCTCGTTGGACGTCGCGGATCGCGCTCGTCGTGGTGTGGCAGCTCGCGGGCGCGCTCAGCCCGCGGTTCCCGACGCCCGTCGAGACCTTCCGGTTCATCATCGACGAGTTCAACCGGCCGTTCGGCGGTGACGCGTGGAGCGTCTGGAACAACGAGCTCGTCCGCAACCTCTTCATCAGCCTGCAGCGTGCGGCGGTGTCGTTGGTCTTCGTCGTGGCGATCGGCCTCCCGGTCGGATACGCGATGGGTCGCTGGTGGCGGGTCCAGGCCTACTTCACCGACATCGTCACGGTCGGGCTGGCGCTCCCCGCCTACATCTGGGCGCTGCTCGGGGTCATGTGGTTCGGGTTCGGGTTCCGAGCGCCGATCTTCTGTGCGGTCGTGTCCGCCACCCCGGGACTGATCGTCCACGTCTTGCAAGGGTCACTCGCCATCCCACGCGAGCTCCGAGACATGTCCGGCGCCTACGAGGTGCCGTTCCGATGGCAGGTACGGCACCTGATCCTTCCCTCGATGTCCGGCGCGTTGATCGCGGGGTTCCGCCTGGCCATCATCGCCACGTGGGGATGCGTCGTGCTGGTGGAGTGGTTCGGCAACAACGAGGGCGCCGGGTTCCGCGCGCGCTATTGGTACGACGTGAACAACTTCAACGGGCTGATGGGCTGGGGGCTGATCGTCCTCTTCGTGGTGATCACCCTCGACCGCGGCATCATCGAACGCGTCGATCGCGCCGTGCATCGCTGGCGTGGGCGGATCACGGGCTTCGGTGTCAGTCACACGAACGTCGGATGATACGGGAGCCGGATGACTGACCGTGACGCATATCGGATCGCGAGGGAGGTCGAGTGGCAAGGCTGAAGGCGACGAACGTGATCAAGGAGTTCCCACCTCCCACGAAGCATCAGCCGACGGTGCGCGCGCTGGACGGGATCGACTTCGAGATGAGCGGGCAGACGTTCGTGTCGATGGTGGGTCCTTCGGGGTGCGGGAAGAGCACGTTCCTGAACATCGTGTCGGGCATCGAGACGCCGACATCGGGAAGCGTCGACGTGACGACGGACGAGGGGCGGGCGGCTCGGCTCGGCTACGTCTTCCAGGATCCGCGCCTGCTCCCTTGGCGCACCGTGCTGGACAACCTGTTGTACGTCCATGGCGAGAAGACCGACGAGACGAAGGCGCGCATCCGGGAGTATGTCGACCTGGTGGGACTGCATGGGTTCGAGCACATGTACCCCGCCCACCTGTCGGGCGGCATGCAGCAACGCGTGGGGATCGCCCGCGCCTTCTCGGTCGAACCCGACCTCCTGCTGATGGACGAGCCGTTCAGCCACCTGGATGCGATCACCGCTCGCAAGCTGCGCGAAGAGTTGCAGACGATCTGGGAGCGATCGAAGAAGACGGTCCTGTTCGTCACGCACGACGTGCTCGAGGCGGTGCAGCTCTCCAGCAGGATCATCATCATCGAGTACGGGGGACGGAACTTCGCCGACCTGCCGATCGAACTCCCGTATCCACGCCTGCAGAGCGATCCGGACGTCGCGACGGTCCAGGCGAACATCCTCGGGTTGTTCGAGGATATGGAGGCGAGGCGGCAGGAGGTCGACCCACGGATCGCCGAGCTGGCGGAGTCGACGAAGATGCGCGAGGCGTAGCCCACGCGGCTCGGCCGGCGCCGATCCGCGTCAGCCCGCGGGCGCCATCACGGAGAGCAGCTCGTAGGCCACGTTCGCCGCGGCGATCGATGTGATCTCTGCGTGGTCGTACGCCGGCGCGACCTCCACGATGTCGGCGCCGACCAGGTGCAGGCCGCGGAGTCCCCGGAGGATGCCGAGCAGCTCCCGGCTGGTGAACCCACCCGCCTCGGGCGTCCCGGTTGCGGGCGCGAACGCGGGATCCAGGACGTCGATGTCGATCGACAGGTAGAGCGGGAGGTCGCCGACGCGCTCCACGATGCGCTCGACGTATCCCGCGATGCCGATCGTCTCGATCTCCCACGTCCCCATCACCACGAACCCGAATCCGGCGTCCTCCGACAGGTCCTCGGGCCCGTACTTCGAGCCGCGGATCCCCACATGCATGGAGTGCCCGGGGACGAAGAGCCCTTCTTCGGATGCACGACGGAACGGCGTGCCGTGCGTGAACGGCGCGCCCATGTAGGTGTCGTACGTATCGACGTGTGCGTCGAAATGGACCAGCGCTACCGGCCCGTGGCGACGGTTGAGCGCGCGCAACAGCGGATACGCGATCGTGTGGTCGCCGCCCAACGTCAGCAGCCTCCCGCCGTCGCTCGTGAGCTCGGTGGCGGCATCGTCGATCGTCGCGATCGCGTCGTCGATCACGAACGTGCTGCACGCGACGTCGCCGGCATCGACCACCTGCTGGCTCCCGAACGGCGCGACCTCCATCACCGGGTGCCAGTTGCGGAGCGTGCGCGCCGCCTGGCGGATCCCGATCGGACCGAACCGCGCCCCGGGCCGGTAGCTCGTACCGATGTCGAACGGCACGCCGACCACCGCCACGTCCCAGGAGGACACCTGATCGGGCCGGGGGAGTCGTGCGAACGTGGACGGCCCCATGAACCGCGGGAACACGCGCCCGTCGGGTGGACCCAGGATGCCCTCCGTGTCGGTGAATCGAACGTCCATCGATGTCTCCTCTCGCTCGCCCTGACGGATCGTCCGGCGGTCCGTTGACTCCGTTTCGTCTTCGAGGGTGTTCAGCGGAACTCGCGCTCGAGCGCCGACGCCACCAGCGAGACGAACCGATCCACGAGGTGCTCGCCGAAGGCAGCCGTCGCCCGATGCGGCGACGATAGCGCCCCGGAGGGCGGGACCCACGAATGGTCCGGGGGATAGACATCGTAGGGAGGGAAGGACGGCGGCGGTTCGTCGGGGGCGGCCGCCAGATCCACCAGCTCCGGAGCCAGGTACAGCATCATCGACGTCTCCATCAACGCGGCGTGCTCGAGCGCCATCCCGGGGTAGCCGTCGGGCCACAACAGGTCGATCGTCTCCTGGTCGACCTCCTCGAAGTACCGGAGCTTCACGATCTTCACGCCGTCGATCCGCTCCTGACGCATCTGGCGCATCACCAGGTCGACCCCTTCGGAGAGGAACATCTCGTTCTCGTAGTGGCCGTCCACGATCGCGATCCGCGTCGCTCCGTGACGGGCCAGCGCCATCGACACGTCGCGGACCAGGGCGATCAGCGTGGCGGCGTCCAGGCTCGTCGTGCCCGGGAAGTGGTCGCCGCCTCCGGTGCGCGGCTGCGACTTGAACCCGTAGGCCAACGTCGGCGCGACGAGTCCGTCGACGCGCCGCGCGACCCGGCGCGAGATCTCGGTGGCCAGGATCCCGTCGACGCCCAGCGGGAGATGATGTCCGTGCTGTTCCAGAGCTCCGATCGGCACGATCACGATCGCGTTGTGCGCGATGCGGTCCCGGTACGCCGGCCAGCTGACCCGCGCCATCTCCACGGCGTCGCTCATCCGCTCTCCTTCCCCGAGGTCAACCCATCGCCAGTCCGCCGTTCACGCGCAGTACCTGGCCGGTGATCCACGACGCGTCACGGCTGCACAGGAAGGCGACCGCTCCGGCGATGTCCTGTGGCCGGCCGATCCTGCCGAGCGGGATCGTCTCCAGGAAGGCCGGCGTGATGGCGTCGCCGTCCACCATGCGCGTGTCGGTCGGACCGGGCGCGACGGCGTTCACCCGGATGTTCCGCGGCCCGAGCTCGCGCGCCAGCGCGCGCGTCAACCCGACCACGCCGGACTTGGCCGCGATGTAGTGCGCGTGCATCGTCGCGCCCAGGTCCACCAACTCGGATGCGACGTTGACGATCGTGCCGCGGCCTTCGCGGAGCATCCCCGGCACGACGGCGTGTGCGCATCGGTACGACCCGTACAACGAGACCTGGAGCACGTGGTCCCACCGCTCCTCATCGATGTCGACGAACGCGCTGCGGTTGAGGATCCCCGCGTTGTTCACCAGGATGGTGACGGCTCCGAGTTCCCGTTCGATCCCCGCAACGGCGCGCTCCACGGACCCGGCGTCGGTGACGTCGCACGCGACCGCGAGCGCCGAACGCCCCGCGGCGGTGGCCAGGGATGCGGCGCCATCGGGATCCTCCACGTACCCGACCGCCACCGTCGCGCCTTCTGCCGCGAGACGGGCGCTGATCGCGGCGCCGATCCCCGTGTTGCCTCCCGTGACGAGCGCGACGGCGCCGGCGAGGCCATCCATGCTCGTCCTCGCCTCGCCCTCGGGTCAGATCCCCAGGAGCCGGGCGGGGTTCTTCGACAAGATGGCGTCCTTCTCGTCCGCGGTGAGGCTCGGCAGGGAGTTGATCCAGTTGACCGCGTCATCCAGGATCATCGGCGCGGGGTAGTCCGTGCCCAGCACGACCTGGCTCGAACCCACCGCGTCCAGGAGGAACCGCAGCGTCTCCTCCGTGTACGTGCACGAGTCGTAGTAGAAGCGACCGAGGTAGTCGCTCGGCGCGTTGGCCAGCACGGTGCGCGCATCCTCGAACTCCGGCATGTCATCGAGCGCGCCGGCCCGCCAGCCCTTGTCCATGCGCGCGATGCCGTAGGCGACGTAACCGCCCGCGTGTCCCAGACAGATCTTCAGGTCGGGGAACTCGTCCATCACGCCGCCGAACACCAGCGTGCCGAACGTGATCGCGCGATCGGCCAGGTTCCCGATCGTGTTCGGCAACCCGTACCGAGCTGTGCGCGCCTCGACCACGGTCGAGCTGCACTGATGGAAGAACACGACGGCTCCCAGCTCTTCGACGGATCGCCAGAACGGACGGAACTCCGGCTCGTCGAGCATCTTGCCGGCGATGTGATCGCCGATCGTGACGCCCTTGAACCCCAGCTCGCCCATCGCCCGCTCCATCTCGGCGATCGCTGCCGGGACGTCCTGCATGGGGACGGACGCCAGCGCGCTGAACCGGTCGGGGTTCGCCTCGCGTCCACCGCGCGAGCTCGTCGTTGCACTCACGGGCGATCACCTTCGTCACCTCGGGATCGAGTCCGTACTGGAAGAAGCCGGTGTTGATCGTGAGGCAATGCATGTCGACGCCCATCTCGTCCATCTCGGCCATGCGATCCGCCGGGGAGATGGAGAACTTCGGGATGTGCAGCTCACCGACGTCGGGCCCGAGGCCGAACCAGTCGCCTCGCTCCTCGATCGCGTCGCGGAAGATCTGTGGCGTCACGTGGTTGTGGATATCGATGACCGGCATCCGGCCCTCCCCTCGTTGAACGTCAGCCGAGCGATCCGGTCAGTAGAGGAACTGGACGCGCGCGGTGATCTCCTTCTGCGTGACCGATGCGACCAGGTCCGAGGCGGCATTCATGATCGGGTTCGCGAAGTAGGACTCGACGCCCTCGACATCGTCGAAGTCCGCGACCAGGACCATGTCCCAGTTGTTCGGGTTCTTGAATCGGGCGTTGTGACCGCATGTCATCTTCCGCAACGACGGGACCTGACCCTCGAGTGCGAGCAGGGCGTCGCGAG
This sequence comes from uncultured Actinomycetes bacterium, assembly GCA_963777495.1. Taxonomy (GTDB): domain Bacteria; phylum Actinomycetota; class UBA4738; order UBA4738; family HRBIN12; genus JBBQVZ01. Next base: position 222,090 of record CAVZQM010000006.1, read on the forward strand.
CGGCGTCCTTCTGCTCCTGGGTCGCGCCTTCCTTGAACTTGAACATCGCGACGTGCCGCAGCATGGCTATCCTCCCCTTTCACACAGGATGCATCACGCATCGTATCGGATATGAACGGCGGGGATCAGGGCGGCGGGACGATCACGGAGCTCCGATCTGACCGCAGACCCAACGCGACGCCGCCGAGCACGAGGACGAGGCTGACCGCGACGGCAACCGAGGCCGATTCGTCGACGAGGACGATCGACGACACGAGACCCACGACCGGGGTCGCCATCAGGATGAGGCCGGCCGACATCGCCGGAACGCTCCGCGCAAGGGTGATCAACCCCCAGACGGCGAACCCGGAGACCAAGACGATCTCGTAGGCGACGATGCCGGTCGTCGAGAGGGTCCACTCGACGTGCGGAGGGCCGTGCAGCGCGAACGCCAGGACGATGATCGGGGCCGCCGCCACGCCGAGCAGCCACGGCATCAGCTCCAGCGGCGTGCCCCGCCAGCGGTGGGCGCGCACGTGGACGGTCGTGGCGGCGTTCAGGATCGAGGCGAGCAGGAGCAGTCCGAACCCGAGGAGCGTCCGCCCGTCCGACCAATCCGTGGACCACGGCTCGAGCAGCAACGCCAGGCCCGTGCAACCGAGCGCGAGTCCGGCGATCCGCGCCGCGGTGAGGCGCTCGTGCAGGACGAGCGCCGCCAGGGGGAACGTCCAGAGGGTGGAGGCGTACACGAGGATCGCCGAACGGCCGGGAGGGACGAAGCGCAACGCGACGAACACGATCGTGGTGACGATGGCGAGCTGGCCGACGCCGACCGTGAGCAAGATCGGGAGATCGTGGCGCGTCGGCCGGCGGATGCCGCGACGCGCGACCATGATCGCCGACACCAGGATCGCGGCGCCTCCCAGCCGGAACGCCGCGAGCCATTCCGGCGGGCATGAGGTCGACCCCGCGGGACATGATCGGCCAGTTGGTGCCGAGGACCAGGACGGTCGCGGCCCCCACCAGGTAGACGGCGGGCCGCCGCATGACGGGCGGCTCGGACGGATGTGCCGACGCCTCCCAGACGCGGTCGCGGATCGTCGCCCGGGTGTCCGGCGACGCTCGCGTCACGAAAGCAAGCGCTCGTCGTACCCGACACGGGAGAGGACCTCCGGCTCCGTGTCGGTGATCAACACCATGTCCTCGATGCGCACGCCGCCGCCTCCGCGAACGTCGGGCACCCAGACCAAGGGCTCGACCGCGAAGACCATGCCCGGCTGGTACTCGACGACGGTCGATCCCGGGAGCGTCTCGCCGATGTACGGCGGCTCGTTCGCTCCCATGCCGATCCCGTGGCCGATGAACAAGCTGAACATGTTGTCGCCGAAGCCGTGCTCCGCGACCTTCGCGATGATGGCGTCCGACGTGTCCTGGTTCGTGTTGCCGGGGCGCATCGTCGCGATCCCGGCCATCAAGCCCTCGTAGACCGAGGTGTAGACGCGCTTCTGCATCTCGTTCGGCGTCCCCGTGGTGATCGTCCGTCCGATGTCGGCGAAGTAGCCGTTCCACATGGCACCGATATCGATGAAGCACAGGTCGCCGTTGCGCACGATCTTGTCCGTGCAGATGCGATGCGGCGGTGACATGTGCTCACCCGACGCGACGAACGGCGTGATGACGTGCGCCATCTCTCCGCCGAGGTAGTACAGCGTCTGCATCGCGTCGCCGGCGATCTCGTTCTCGCGCCGTCCTTCCCGGGTGGCGTCGATCGCGCGGCGCGTCACGGAGTCGCCGATCGCGCACGACTCCTGGATGATCGCGATCTCGTCAGGGCTCTTCACGAGCCTCACCCGCTGCATCAACGCGTCGCCGTCGGTCGGTTGCAGGGAGGGGAGGTGGGTCCGCATCGACTCGATGAGCGAGAAGTTGGGCTGATCCACGCCGATGCGCCCTTCGCTCACGCCGAGCTCGGCCAGCAGGGGCGCCAGCGTCGCTTTCACGAACGCATCGACGAGCTCCGCCTGCTCCATGATCGGGATGGCGTGCGCGGCGGTCAGCCACGACATCCCCATGTTGACCTTGTCGATCTCGCCACCGGAACACAGCAGGATCGGATCGCTGTCGGCGGTCAAGAGGACGCCGTTCAGCGATGTCATCTTCCCCGCGATCAGCTGCGCCCGCAGGGACGTCAGATATCGGACGTTCTCGTCCTTCCACAGGAGCAAGGCGTCGATATCGGATGCCTGCAGGGCCGCCTTGGCGGAGCGGACCCGGTCTCTTCGGAGGCGGTCGAAGTCGATCCGATCTTCCCAGTCGACCCCCGAGCTCCCGCGGGCGTACCCAGCCATCGAACCCTCCCTCGTCCCGAATTGCACGCGTCCGAGGACGACGTTGCACTTGCCGATGCCGTGCTGGAAGATAGAGTTCAACCTCCAGCACTTTGTATGATACATAGTGTCGCAAGTGCGAGCTGTGTTTCAACAGAGCGATGGATCAGAGCGGCGGAGCGAGGTCACGCGTGGCACTGCGAACGGCGGACGGAGAGTGGCGGACGGCGCACGAGTTCGTCCGCGAAACCCTCCGGCAGGCCATCCTCCGAGGCGATCTGACCGGCGGGTCTCGACTCATCCAGGCAGACCTCGCGACGCAGTTGCGCGTCAGCACGACCCCGGTCCGTGAGGCACTCCGGGATCTCGCTACCGAAGGACTCATCACCTTGGACCGCCATCGGGGTGGCGTGGTCCGGGAGCTCAACTGGGACGACATGGAGGAGATCCGACAGATCCGCCAGCAGCTCGAGCCGCTCGCGGTCTCGATGGCCGTCGTCGGGATCAGTGAGGAGCAGTTGACCGACGCCGCGGCATTGTGCGATCGGATGGCGAAGGTCGACGATCTCGCGGGATGGGTGGCGCTCAACCTCCGGTTCCACTCCCTCTTCCATGAGGCGACCGGCGCGACCAGGCTCGCGGCCATCCTCACCGGGTTGGAGGAGGCGGCGTCGGTCTACGTCGCGCAGGCGCAACGCTCGCACCCGGAGATCCGACGCCGCGCGAACGCTGCCCATCGAGCACTGATCGACGCGTGTCGCGCGCGCGACATCGAGCAGGCCATGGCGGCGATGGAGGGACACGTCGGCATGCCGATCGAGATGACCGATCCCGGCGAGCGGCGCACCGTCGACGCAGGATCTCGCGGACCGATCGCACCGAGGCTCGGCGCGGAGTAGCGAGGAGCAGGTCGACGATGGAGACGGTTCGGCTCGGTGCGGTAGGGCTCGGTTGGTTCGGCGGCGTGTTGGCGGAGGCCGCACGTGCGAGCGGTGAGGCCGAGGTGGTCGCGTGCTTCGCGCGCTCGGAGGAGGGCCGGCGCGCGTTCGCCGACGCGCATGGCTGCGCACCGATGGAGAGTCTCGAGTCGATGCTCGGCGATCCCACGATCCAGGGCGTGATCCTCGCGACGCCGCATTCGACGCACGCCGACCTCATCGAGCTGGCCGCCGACGCCGGCAAGCACGTCTTCGTCGAGAAGCCGCTGGCCCTCACCGTCGCGGATGCGCGTCGCGCGATCGACGCAACCGAGCGGGCCGGGGTGACACTCCAGGTCGGCCACAACCGTCGTCGGCAACCCGCCAACCGCCGGATCCGGTCGATGGTCGAGTCGGGCGAGCTGGGCACGATCGTGCAGATGGAGGGGTTCCATTCGTCGCCGGGCGCGCACAAGCCGGACCTCCCCGCGTGGCGCAAGGATCCCGCCGAATGTCCCGCCGGTGGGATGACGGCCCTCGGCGTGCACACGGTCGACACGTTCAACTACCTGGTCGGTCCCGCGGCCCGGTTGGTCGCGTTCTCCAAGAAGGTTGCGGGTACGTCGGGCCTCGATGAGGCGACGGCCGTCTCGATCGAGTACGAGAGCGGCCCGATCGGCCAGATCGGGACGAGCTACTTCGTACCGGGCCTCGTATCGCTGGCCGTCTACGCCACCGATCAGAACGTCTGGAACGAAGAGGATGGGAGCCGACTGTTCACGCAGGCCCGTGCGGACAAGGCACGCGCCGAGCAGCCGGTCGATCAGCTCGACACGATCCACGACGAGGTCGTCGAGTTCGCTCGCTGCATCCGCGACGGGAGCCGACCCGAGACCGGCGGGCCCGAAGGCCTGGAGGTCGCCGTCGTGCTCGAGGGCATCATGCAGAGCGTCGAGTCGGGCCGGGCGATCGACCTGTCGTCGTTGCGCTGAGCTTCCGATCCAACGTCCGTCGAACGTGCTTCCGCGACCCTGCCTTGACTCGCACGCGTTGTGTTTCCTATATTTTGCACGCTACGCGATGGAGACCGTGACTTGGGGGGAGGAGATCACGTGAGGCATCGGCGATCCGCCGCTCTGCTCGCAGCACTCGCGCTGACCGTGGTAGCCGCGGCATGCGGCAACGACGACGGTGGCGGCTCTGACGGCGAGACTGGCGGCGGCGAAGAGAGCGAGATCATCCGGTTCACGTTCGCACCGGATCCGGCGTGGGACTGGGTGAAGGACCAAGGCATCCTGGAGGCGATGGAGACCGAGTCCGGTTACCGGATCCTCCAGCTCGCCACGTGGGACGAGTTCGCGACGTTCGCCGGCGGACACGCCGATGTCGCTTCGACCGGCACGTACGAGACCCCGCTCCTCGAGGAGCAGGGCATCGATACCGTGACGTTCGGCCTGTTCAACATGAACAAGGACATCATCATCGTCTCGGCCGATCAGGACTGGGAGACCGTCGGCGACATGCCGGCGGGCTGCAAGATCGCGACCGAGTCGGTGGCCGGCAACACGATCATCTGGTCGTCGTTGATCAAGGAAGTGGACAACCGCGAATGGGCCGAAGGATCGGACGACATCGGCATCGTGACCGGCGACTACCAGATCATCCCCACGCTCGTGAAGGAAGGCGACGCGTGTGGCGGACTGGTTGACCCGACCCAGGTCATCCCCGCGGTCGCATCGGGGGAGTTCAACGTCCTGTACGACGGACTGTCCGCTTCGCAGCTGTACGGCGAGACGGTCGTCCCCGGTCACGAAGGCGTCATGAGCAACATCTTCGTCGGCCGCAAGGAATGGTTCGACGCGAACCCGGGGGCTGCCGCGTTCTTCCTGGAGGTGTGGGACTGCGCGATGGAGCAGTGGGCTGCTCATCGGGACGAGATCATCGACACGTATCCGCAGCACTTCGCGGTCGAGGAGCCCGAGCAGGCGCAGTACATGAAGGACTACTTCAGCAACACGTTCGATTGGTTCGTGGAGAGTCCCTACATCACGCAGGAATGGGTCGACGGTGAAGAGCCGGTCTTCGACCTCGTGAAGGCTGCCGGGATCATCCCGGAGGACGCCGAGTTCCAAGAGCACGCGGTCATGGAGGACCCCTCCGCTCCTGGTGAGGCGTGCCCCGCAGAGTTCCGCTGATCCTTCCGTCCGACCGTTGACGACGAGGTCGTCGGGGTCGCCCGCGAAGCGGGCGACCCCGACGCATCCGAGGAGCGATGGCAACCACCCAGGCACAACTCGAGGACGTCGAACTCGAACGAGCGGTCGACGCCCTGACGTCGCGACGCCGGCGGGGCGCGAAGATCTTCTACTCCTTCCTCGGTGCCCTCGGCTTCATCGGGATCTGGTCGTTCTTCTCGGCGTTCGTACTGGAGCCGTTCGTGCTTCCGGCCCCGTGGTCGGTGGTCCAACGCATGTGGGAGCTCACGGTCTCGGGCGAGGTCTTCACGAACTTCCTCGCGAGCTTCCTCAAGACGATGCTCGGGTGGGTCCTGGCGTTGATCCTCGGCATCCCGATCGGGTTGTTGATGGGACGCTTCCGGTACGCGAAGGCGTTCTTGCACGACTTCGTCTACATCCTCGCGAACGTGCCGCTGATCGTGTACGCCGTCGTCGCGTTGATCGTCTTCGGGATCAGTCCGTTCGGCCCGGCGTTCGTCGTGATGCTCGAGGTGCTGCCGGGCATCGCGATCAACGTGGCGGCGGGCGTCGAGTCCGTCGACCGTGGGCTGCTCGCGATGAGTCGTTCCTTCCGGCGCTCGAGCTCGCAGACCGGGCGGAGCGTCGTGATCCCCTCGATCGTTCCGTTCCTGTTCGCCGGCGGACGCGTGTCGTTCGCCAACTCGTGGAAGCTGGCTGCGCTGGCCGAGACGTTCGGTGGCAGCACCGGTGTCGGCTACCAGCTCGAGAAGTCGTTCCAGTTGTTCTCCGTCGTCAGCCTGCTGGCGTGGATGTTCTTCTTCGTGATCTTCGTCATCCTGGTCGAGCGGTTCATGATCGCTCCGGCCGAGCGGCGCGTGTTCCGTTGGCGGAACCCCGGCGGGCCGAAGGACGGAGACGGATGAGCCGGACCGACGCAGGGTCAACGATGACGGCGCTTCCCGAAGAGCTGCTGCAGGCGCCGCCTCGCCCGTGGTATCGGTGGCTCGTCTCGGACCGCGCCGCGCGCTACACGGCTCGGATCCTCGCCGTGCTCATCTGGCAATGGGCCGGGATCGCGTTCGATGAGATCCCGACCCGCTCGGGACGCTCGAGTTCCTGGTGGACGAGTGGCAGAGTGGCGAGATCCTGCCGAACATCTACATCAGTCTGGTTCGCGCAGCGATCGGGCTCACGCTCGTCCTCGTGCTCGGGATCGCGATCGGCATCGCGATGGCCAAGTGGTGGCGGGTGCGCTACCTGTTGACCGACCTGATCCTCGTGGGGATCACGCTTCCCGCGTTCATCTGGGCGTTGCTGGTCGTGATGTGGTGGGGATTCAGCAACATCGGGCCGATCGTCGTCTGCGTCGTGTCCGCGACGCCACAGCTCGTGGTGAACACGTTCCAGGGAGCGAGCGCGACGCCGGGTTCATTGCTCGCCATGTCCGGCGCCTACCACGTGCCGAACGACCGGCAGTTCCGATGGCTCGTGATCCCGTCGATGATGGAGTACATCGTGGCCGGGTACCGCTCGGCGATCCTCGCGGGGTGGGGCGCGGTCCTGCTCGTCGAGTGGTTCGGCAACGACAAGGGTGTCGGATTCCGGGCGCACTACTGGTACGACGCCGGCAACTTCGAAGGCCTGATGGGCTGGGGCCTGATCATGATGGTCATCATCCTGCTCTTCGACCGGGTCGTGATGGAACGGGTGGTTCGGCACTACCGCCGATGGCGCGTCGGCAGCGCGGGATGGTCCGTGTGAGCGCCCGACCGGCGATGACCCCGGCAACCGAACGGAGGTAGTGGCGTGGCTCGATTGGTCGCTCGCGGCGTTCGGCAAGGTGTTCCCGCCCACGCGGTCGGGGCAGGAGCCCGTGCACGCGCTCCGCAACATCAGCTTCGAGGCGGAGGGGCACGCGTTCGTGACGCTGGTGGGACCCTCCGGCTGCGGGAAGAGCACGTTCCTCAACATGGTCTCCGGGATCGACGAGCCCAGCGCGGGCACGCTGGAGGTCCTGGGTCGCGACGAAGGCCGGGCTCGCATCGGATACGTCTTCCAGGACCCGCGTCTCCTGCCGTGGAAGACGGTCCTGGAGAACATGGTCTACGTCCTGGACGATGGCTCGAACGACGAGAAGGCCGCGAAAGGGAAGGAGTTCCTCGACCTGGTGGGCCTGGGGTCGAGCGGCGGGATGTATCCGGGCCAGCTCTCCGGCGGGATGCAGCAGCGGGTCGGGATCGCGCGCGCCCTGTCGATCGGACCCGATCTGCTGCTCATGGACGAACCGTTCAGCCACCTGGACGCCATCACGGCGCGGGATCTGCGGGTGGAGCTGCAACGGCTCTGGCTGGACACCGGCGCTACCGTTCTCTTCGTCACGCACGACGTGATGGAGGCCGTGCTCCTGTCCAGCCGCGTGATCATGATCAGCAGCCAGGGCGTGGTCTTCCGCGACCTCACGATCGAGCTGCCCTTCCCGCGGAAGCAGACCGACAAGGACGTGGCCATCATGCAGGCCGAGATCCTCGAGCTGTTCGAAGAGATGGAACGGCCGGCGGTCGTCGCCTGATGCACGAAGGTCCGGTCGACCCTCACGACGAGATCCGGGGCCCGGTCGACGCCTTCGCCGTTCCGCGGTTCGCGGGGATCTCGACGTTCGCGCGATTGCCGGTGCTCGATGAGGTCGGGCATGCGGGGATCGGCGTGGTCGGCGTCCCGTTCGACTCCGGCGTCACCTATCGGCCCGGCGCGCGGCTGGGGCCCGCCGCGATCCGTTCCGGATCGCGGCTCTTGCGCCCGTTCGATCCCCACACGGGCCGCTTCCCGTTCGGGGCGACGCAGGTGGCCGACGCCGGCGACGTGGCGTGCACACCGTTCTCCCCGGAGACCGCCGTGGAACAGATCGAACGCGGCATGCGCGGCGTCCTTGAACGCGCGGACCGGGTCGTCGTGCTGGGTGGCGATCACACGATCGCGCTTCCGGTGCTCCGCTGCGTCCGCGACCTGGCGGGGGAACCCGTCGGCCTGATCCACTTCGACGCCCACCTCGACACCTGGGATTCCTACTTCGGAGCGTCCTACACGCACGGAACGCCGTTCCGCCGCGCGACCGAGGAGGGCTTGCTCCGGTCCGATGCGACCGCGCACGTCGGGATCCGCGGGCCGCTGTACGGCGCGGAGGACCTCGCGGACGACGCCGGGATGGGGTTCCGCATCCTCTCGGCGCCGCTGGTCGCCCGCATCGGTCCGGAGGAGTCGGCGGAGCGCCTCCGCACCATCGTGGGCGACGCGCCGGTGTACGTCTCGATCGACGTCGACGTGATGGACCCGGCGTTCGCACCGGGAACCGGGACCCCCGAACCGGGCGGACTCCAGAGCCGCGAGGTCCTGTCGATCCTCCGGGCGCTCGACGGTCTCCACCTGATCGGCGCCGATGTGGTCGAGGTCAGCCCTCCGTTCGACCACGCCGAGATCACCAGCCTGGCCGCCGCCAACCTCGCGTACGAGCTGATCGGCCGCCTCGGAGGCGGTGGCGCGGGGCCGGCGTACGACCACTGACCATCGTTGGGATCGACCTGATCATCGACCGAGTGAGGAGGATCGGATGTTGCGACACAGCGCGTTCTTCATGTTGAAGGAAGGCAACGGCGCCGAGGAGATGCTCTGGATGACCAAGGGATCTGCCTACATGCGGTTCACGTGCCCGAGCGTCCGGGCGCTGGACTTCGGCACCGATCTGTTCGGCGGATCCACGGTGCTCGCCGAGTCGAAACCGTGGAAGCGGACGCCCCGGTGGCGAAGCCGGCTCGAAGGGCCCGCCGAGCAGCTACGACGTGGCGCTCCATCTGGACTTCGAGGACCAGGCGGGGATCGACGCGTACAACAAGGACGACGTGCACCACGAGGTGGCCGTCTACAACGCCGCGGTCTGTCAGGGCGAGTACACCGCGCGCATCGACTGGTGGTACGACGGCCAGCCGCTGATCACGCGCGACGCCGTTCGACACGCGGCGATGTTCATCTGGGACGACGATGTGGACGACGCGACCAAGGCCACCGCGCTCGACGAGGTGCGCCGGCTCGGCGATGCCGCCGGGGTCGAGAAGCTCACGATCGGCACCAACGTCGGCACGTTGGCGACCGACTACGACTGGATCCTGGACGTGGAGCTCCCCGACCCCGACGCGACCAAGGCGTTCCTGGCGAGCGACGCGTACGCCGAAGCGATGCGTTCGCTCGCCGGTGTCACCAAGCACGAATGGACGGCGCGCATGAGCCACACGATGCACGGCCTCTGATCGGGGCCGGCGACGGCCGGTGTCGACCGGCAACAGGAGGAGCGGATGACGGAGGCGAGGATCATCGACGTGCATTGTCACTGCACGTTGGCAGCGGTTCCGCACAGGCGGTGATGGACGACGGCACCGATTGGCACGGCATGACGACCGCGGACGGTGAGCTGGGCAACCCGAAGAACCTCTGGGATGTCGGCCAAGCGACTGGAGACCATGGACGCGCTCCGCATCGACGTGCAATGCGTCTCGCCGACCGACGTCTTCTATCAGTACCACCAAGCGCCCGACGTCACCGAGCGGATCGCACGAGAGGCCAACGACGAGATCGCCGGCATGGTTCGCGATCATCCCGATCGGTTCATGGGGCTCGGGACGCTCCCGATGCAAGATCCCGAGCGCGCCGTCAAGGAGATGGCGCGCGGGATGCAGGAGCTCGGGCTGACCGGCTTCATGATCGACGACCACGTCAACGGCCAGACGTACGACCTCGACGTGTTCGACCCGGTCTGGGAGGCGGCACAGGACCTCGGGGTCTTCCTGCTGATCCACCAGTTCAACGACACGGTGGTCGGCCTGCGGACGCAGGAGTACTTCCTCCTGAACTCGATCGGGAACCTGGTGGACCGCACCATCACGTTCGCGTCGTTCATCTACGGCGGCGTGTTGGACGCGTATCCCGGACTGACGATCTGCCTGTGCCACGGCGGAGGCTACGTGCCGTACGCCCTGGATCGTTTGGACCAGGGGTGGCACGTGTGGCCGGATTCGCGCGGGAAGTCGCAGGGTCCGCCCAGCTCGTACGTCCGCCGCTTCTACTACGACACGGTCGTCTACACCCCCCGCGCCTTGCGGTACCTCGTCGACGTCGTCGGCGCTGATCGCGTGGTGTTCGGCACCGACTGGCCGGCCCCGATGACGTTCGACGATCCCGTCGGGCGTCTGGAGACGATCGAAGGGTTCACCGATCTCGAGCGCGAGGCCATGCTGCGCGCCACCGCGGCGAGCATCTTCGGAGCACGACCGTGACCCGGCCGAAGGTGTTCGCCGTCCAGCCGATCCAGGAGGTGGGGCGAGTCGCGCTCGCCGGGTTCGCGGACCTCGAGGTGCATGAGTCGGATCGGATGATCGGCAGGGACGAGCTGCTGCGCGGCGTCGCCGACTGCGACTACATCTGGATGCTGGGCGACACGCCGATCGACGCGGAGGTCATGGACGCCGCCCCCAACCTGAAGGGGATCGCCACGATGGCGCTGTGGCCGACGGTGGTCGACATCGAGGCCGCGACCGAGCGGAAGCTGCCGATCACGGTGATCCCGCACCTGATCACGAAGACCACGTGCGACCTCACGGTCGCCATCGTGCTCGGCCTGGCGTGGAGGATCGTGGAGGCGGACCGCTTCACGCGGGAGGGGCGTTTCCATCAGGAGCAGTCGACCACGTTCCTCACGCACGAACTGACGGGGAAGCGGGTCGGCATGGTCGGGCTCGGCGAGATCGGCGCCGAGATCGTGAAGCGGCTTCGCTCCTTCGAGATGGAGATCTCGTACACGAAGCGCAACCGGCTGAGCGAGGCGCGGGAGGCCGAGCTGAACGTCACCTGGGAGCCCGAACTCGATCAGCTCCTCCGTGCGGCCGACTTCGTCGTCGTGATGACCACGTACAACGCCACCACGCACGAGCTGTTCGGGGAGCGCGAGTTCGCGTTGATGAAGCCCACCGCGTTCTTCGTCAACACGGCACGGGGCAGGATCGTCGATGAGCCGGCGTTGGTCGCCGCGCTCCGCGACGGGACGATCGCCGGCGCGGGCCTGGACGTGTATCGGCAGGAGCCGCCCGTCGGCGAGCCCTCGCCGAGCCCCGAGCTGTTCGCCGTTCCCGAACGTGATCCTCACGCCGCACATCGGCAGCGCGACGTGGGAGGCGCGCGACGCGATGGCCTTGGCGGTGGTGGAGAACCTGCGGGCCATGATCGCGGGGGAGCGGCCGCCCAACGTGATCAACCCCGAGGTCTACGGGGAGCCGGCCATGGCCAGACCCGACCGGCTGGGGTGAGAGCACGGCCGACTAGCGAGGAGGGGAGGTTGTGTACTATGTTTGATGCACTAGAACCGGGAAGGGGGGCCGGATGACCGACGAGCCGTGGAAGTCCGATCGTTGGTTCAGCAGTCCCTGGAACTTCCTCCCCGAGATCCGCGACGGGTTGTCGCTGCCCGGCTCCGTCCAGGTGCACGATGTCACGCTTCGTGACGGCGAGCAGCAGGCGGGTGTCGTCTTCACGAAGGACGACAAGCTCCGGATCGCCGAGTCGCTCGCGGAGGCCGGGGTCCATCGGATCGAGGCCGGTCTGCCGGCGGTGTCTCCCGCCGACGACGCCGCCGTCCGGGAGATGGTCAAGATGGGGCTCCCGTCGAAGATCTACGCGTTCTCCCGCTGCATGGTCGACGACGTGAAGCGGGCGGCCGATTGCGGCGTCGAGGGCGTGGTGATGGAGATCCCCTCCAGCCATCACCTGATCGAGAAGGCGTATCGATGGCCGGTGGAACGCGCGATCGACGCGTCCATCGAGGCGACCACGCTGGCGCACGAGCTGGGCTTGACCGTCTCGTTCTTCCCGATCGACGCGACCCGTGCGGGCTTGGTCGAGTACCTGGATCTCCTCGAGAACGTCGCCACCAACGGCCACGTGGATGCCGTGGGGCTCGTCGACACGTTCGGGGTGCTCTCGCCTCACGGTGTGCAGCTCTTCGTCCGACAGACACGTGAGCGACTCGGTGTCCCGCTGGAGACCCACTTCCACATGGACTTCGGTCTGGGCGTCGCGAACACCCTGCTCGCGGTGGCCGAGGGCGTCGGCGTGATCCAGACGACCGTCACCGGCATCGGCGAACGCGCGGGCAACACGCCCATGGAGGAGACCGTCCTCGCGCTGCTCACGATGTACGGGATGGACACGGGGATCAAGACCGAGCGGTTCTTCGACATCTCCAAGATGGTGATGGAGCTGGCGGGCGTCGCCCAGCCGTCGAACCGGCCGGTGGTCGGCGAGCGGCTCTACAACGTCGAGTCCGGCATCATCTCGACGTGGGTGCGCAACGTCGGCGACGAGCTCATCGAGTCGTTCCCCTACCGGCCCGAGCTGGTGGGGCAACCGGCTCCCGTCCTCGTCCTCGGCAAGGGCTCCGGGCTCGACTCGATCCTCGGGAACCTGGATCGGTTGGGCCGCACGGCGACGACGGAACAGCTGCAGACGATCCTCGACGAGGTCAAGGGACGCTCGCTCGAGACGAAAGGTCTCGTCGACGACGACGCGTTCCTCCAGATCGTCGATCAGGTGACGGGAAGCTCGTCGTGACCCGTCGGCCCGCGTTCGATCACATCGGTGGAGGGATGACATGAAAGAGACGTTCGGATACGCCAGCCTGGAATGGAAGGAAGGGATCGACTGGTCGCGCGTCCGGGAGTACCGGCTCGCCCGGGCGCGCGAGGCGATGGCGCGGCACGGGCTCGGCGCGATGCTGCTGATGTACGACGAGAACTCCCGGTACGTGACGTCGACCCTGACGCCGGGCTGGAACCGGCTCAAGCCCGGGCTGCGGTACGCGATCTTGATCGAAGGACAGGAGCCGATCCTGTACGAACAGGGCGACATCGGAATCCACATCAAGAAGAACTCGCCGTGGATCCCGGAGCAGAACGTGCGCCACTCGTTCTCGTGGATCAAGGGCGCGGCGGGCGGCGCGTCGGCCATGCAGGTCGAGAAGTTCACGAACGCCATCGTGCGCGACCTCGCGGACGCCGGCGTGAAGGACAAGCCGTTGGGCGTGGACTTCATCGACATCAACATGATGCGTGCGTTCGAGCAGGCCGGGATCAACTGGACCGACGGCATGACGCCGATGATGGAGGCGCGCGCCGTCAAGAGCCCCGACGAACAGAACGGATTGCGGATCGTGGCCTCGATCTGCGACGCGTTCCACTACGAGATGTCGAAGTTCCTGAAGCCCGGTCTCACCGAGAACCAGGTCGCCGCGTTCGGGTTCGAGTACCTGTACTCCTTCCCCGGCGTCGAGGACGTCGAGGACGTGATCGTGTCGTCCGGGCCGAACGCGTGGCCGAACTGGCGGAACTTCTCCGACCGGATCATCCGCCCGGGCGAGCTCGTGATCATCGACGTCGCGGCGCTCACGTGGAACGGCTTCAAGTCCTGCGTCTACCGGACGTTCTGCGTCGGCGGCAAGCCCACGGCGGAGATGAAGCAGTACTACGACCTCGCGCTCACCTGGCTCCGCGATTCGATCGACGCCGTCAAGCCCGGGGTCACCACGGCCGACATCGCCGCGAAGTGGCCGTCCGCGATGGAGGTCTGGGGGTACGAGGACGAGGATCAGGCCGCGGCGAACCTCTGGGGCCACGGCCTGGGGTTGGCGCAGTACGACCAACCCGTCATCTCGCGGATCTGGTCGCTGGAACATCCGGTGGAGATCCAGTCCGGGATGGTGTTCGCGCTCGAGACCCAACACGGGAAGGTGCATGACTTCGGCGTGCGCCTGGAGGAGATGCTGGTCGTGACCGACACGGGTCACGAGCTCCTCACCACGTTCCCGCTCGACGAGATCACGGTGGTCGACTGACGGTGGGGCGACTGATCCCGCTCGGCGACGCGCTGACCCGCGATCCAGGGATCGCGGGTCACAAGGCTGCCGAGCTGGCGAAGGCCGCCGCCGCGGAGATGCCCGTGCTTCCCGGGTGGGTCCTCCCACGCGGGGAGTCCGCGGCGGCCCTCGCCGCCGGCTCGGCTGCTGCTCGCGACGGTACGCCTGCAGCCGCCCTCCTCGCTGTCTCCTCGGTCGAACTCGACGAGGAGCTCCGCGGAGAGCTCCAGACGATCGTCGCGGCACTGGGCGGCTCGGTCGTTGTCCGGTCGTCCTCGCCGTTGGAGGGAGACCCGCTCTGGTCGGGCGCGTTCGCGACCTACCTGGACGTCGGGCTCGAAGACGTGGAGGCCGCCGTCCGCGGTTGCTGGGCATCCGCGTTCACCAGAGATGTGCTCGCGAGGGGTGAGCGATTGCACGTGGATCCGGCCGCGCACGGCGTCGCGGTGTTGATCCAACCGTGGGTCGCGTTCTCCCCAGGCGGTGTCGCGGCGGTCGAACCAGATGGCCGGGTGCGCATCTCGGCGACGCGGAAAGCGCCGGCCGACCTGGTCGAGGGCAGGGACGATGGCGTATCCCTCACGTTGGGCACCGACGACGCGCTGCCCGCAGAGGACCTGCCGGAAGGGATCGTTTCCGACGCGATCCTTGCCGCCGGTTCACTCGCGCGGCTGGTCCGGAGCTCCACGGGCGACGACACCATCGAGTGGGGCTGGTCCTCCGGCTCGGTCATGCTGCTGCAGGCCGGTCGTTCGAGACCGGCGACGGTCGTCGCCGTGCCGGCGTCGCCGGGACGGCGTCGATACCCGCCGGTCGCGGGCCGCCTGGCTGTGGCGGCTTCGGCGTATCCGGGCCCCCTCGGCGAGAGCTGCGTCCTGCCGTGGGCGCTCGCCTTCGACCAGATCCCTCGTCCGGCCCGGATCGAGGTGCGGGACGTGGCGGCGGCGATCGGCGAGGCCCGGCGTCTGTCTAGGGAGCTGGCGGCCGCCGTATGGCACGTGTCGCCTGAGAGGATCGACGTCGAAGCGGGCACGAGCTTCCGCGCCATCCTCGGACCCGAGCCCTTCGACGAGCTCGCCCGTGTGTCGACGTTCCGACCTCCCGACGTGGGCCGCGCATCGCGGGTGTTGGGGCTGTTGCTGGGTATCGGAGAGGCGCTGCACGCCGCCTCATCGCTCTCGCGACCCGACCACGTGTGGTGGCTCACCCCGCAGGCTCTCGAACGTGCGACGCGGCGGCGGATCGCGTCGGTTCGGTCGGGGCACGATCGATGGGAGCCCTTCGTCTTCTCGGTCGCGGAGGATCGAGGACGTTCGTTGGCCGGCCGATCGGCTTCCCCCGGTATCGGGGCCGGCGTGGCGTTCGCGCTGACCGGTTCGGCGTGGACGGCACCACCACCTCGCCGCGTGCTGGTGGTGTCCGCGGTGATTCCGCAGCTGGCCTCGCTCCTCTGGGGCGCTGCGGGGATGGTCGCCCAGACAGGGAACGAAGGCGCGCACCTGTTCGAGGTCGCGCGCTCGTTGGGCCTGCCCGCGGTGATCGGCGTGGATCCCGGTGTGGTGGACGATCAGGTCCTCGCCGTCAACGGTGACGACGGGACCGTGTCGGTGCTCGCGGCCGGACGCGCGTGGCAACACGCTGCGGATGACGTGAGCTTCCCGCTCGAGCGGAGGACGGGATGACGTACCAGGCACCATCGGACGCGGTCACGATCGACATCCACTGTCACGTGATGTCGCCGGAGTGCGAGGAGCTGGCGCGGCCGTTCTTCACACTGGACAAGGACCCGTTCTTCTACTACCAAGGTGAATCGACCGCGGACTACAACCGTCGACACCTCGCGGACATCGTCCCCAAGCTGTCGCTCCCCGAGGTTCGGCTCCGTGACATGGATCGGATGGGTGTGGACATCCAAGCCATCTCGGTGATGCCGCCGCAATACTTCTACTGGACCGAGCCGAAGCTGGGAGCACGCCTCGCCTCGATGCAGAACGAGAACATCGCTCGGATCGTCGCGCAACATCCGGATCGCTTCGTGGGCTTGGGGACCGTGCCGTTACAAGACGTTCCGGCGGCGGTCGTCGAGCTCGACCGCATCGTGGAGGAACACGGGTTCACCGGTATCGAGATCTGCACGAGCGTGAACGGCGAGGACTTCGATCACCCGAAGTACGCACCGTTCTTCGAGCGCGTGCAGGAGCTGGACCTCTTGATCGTGATGCATCCGAACGGCTACTCGGACGGGCAACGGCTCGCCGCGTATTACCTGATCAACACCGTGGGCATGCCCATGGACTCCACGGTCGCGATCTCGCGCCTGATCTTCGGCGGCGTGTTGGAGCGGAATCCGGGACTCAAGATCTGCGTGGTGCATGGCGGCGGCTACCTGCCGTCGTATCCGGCGAGGTTCGACCACGCGTACCACGCGCGCGCCGATTGTCGAGAGCACATCAGCCGACCACCCAGCGAGTATCTCCAGCGGCTGTACTTCGACTCCATGGTGTTCGACGCCGGTGATCTCGGCCGGCTGATCGAACGGTACGGGGCGGATCACGTGTTGATGGGAACCGACTACCCGTACGACATGGGTGAGGACGATCCGGTCGGCTTCGTGATGAGCGTCGAGGGACTGACCGAGCGAGGACCGCGCCCGCGTCCTGGGCGGGAACGCCGCCGAACTCCTGCGCCTGGATCCGCGGAGCCTGAGGGAACCGGTGTCGGGGGCCGCGACGCGGTCGAGCGAGGGTTGAGCACATGGGCGTCGTCGTCGTCACCGACCACGTGTTCCCGCATCTGGAGGCGGAGACGGCTCTCCTGGCGGCGGCCGGTCACGAGCTGCGGTTCGGCGGAAACCTCAAAGAGCCCGGGGAGGTCGTCGCAGCCGTCGCCGATGCCGACGCCATCCTCAACTGCTACGCCCCGATCCCGGCCGACGTGATCCGTTCGCTCTCTCGGTGCCGCATCATCGCGCGGTACGGGATCGGCCTCGACACCATCGACATCCCGGAGGCGACGGCGAAGGGGATCGTCGTCACCAACGTGCCCGACTACTGCATCGACGAGGTGTCGGATCATGCGCTCGCCCTGATCCTGTCGCTCGTCCGGCGTGTCGCCGTGCTGGATCGAAGCGTTCGGGCAGGTGGATGGGATCTGGCCCCCGCCCGTCCCATCCATCGGCTCCGTGGGCGGACGCTCGGTCTGGTGGGCTTCGGCCGGATCGCCAGGCGGCTCGCCGAGAAGACCGCGCCGATCGGCTTCCAGGTCGTGGCGTTCGATCCGTTCGTGCCCGAGGAAGCCATGGTGTCCGCCGGCGTCGAGCCGGGGGATCTGGAGGCCGTGCTTACCCGGAGTGACGTCGTCTCGGTGCACGCGCCGCTCACGCCCGAGACCCGGCACCTCATCGGGGCAGCCGAGCTCGGCCGGATGAAACCGGGAGCCTTCCTCGTCAACACGTCACGGGGGCCGCTGCTCGACCTGGAGGCGCTGCGTGTGTTCATGGGAACGGGGCATCTCGGGGGCGTGGCCCTCGACGTCTTGGAGACCGAGCCGCCCGAACCGGACGACGTGCTCCTCCGGCATCCCGACGTCATCGTGACGCCCCACGCAGCCTTCTACAGCGAGGAGGCGACGGTCGAACAGCAGCGGAAGGCGGCCGAGCAGGTGGTTGCGACCCTCGCTGGTGAGACACCCGCGTACGCGGTGAACGCGGACGCCCTTCTTTCCCGCTAGCTGTCGGTGCCGACCTCGCCGTTCAGCTCGACGCGCTCAAGAACGCGACGAGGTCGCGCGAAGCGGAGCGGAGATGCTCGCGGATGGCGGTCTCGGCCGCTTTGCGGTCGCCGCGGATGCATGCGTCGAGGATCTTCTGGTGTTCCTCGTTCGCGCGCGCAGCGGGGGGTCGACCCGCGACGTACATGTGGATGTAGGGGGTGGACGCGTCACGCAGGTTCTCGATCATCCCGCTCAGTCGAGGTCGATCGGCGCGCTCGTAGAGGCGGAGATGGAATTCGTCGTTGAGGGTCATCCACCGCCGGGCGTCGTCGGTCTTGCGCATCTTGTCGATCAAGGCGTTGAGGCTCTTCACCTCCTCTGGATCCAGGTGGGGGATCGCCTGCGCTATCGCGAGGGACTCGAGCACTTCGCGGATCTCATAGAACTCGATCAGGTCCTCGACCGTCGGATGGAACACGACCGCGCCTCGATGGGGATCGATACGCACCAGCCCTTCCGCCTGGAGCTGCGCGAACGCCTCGCGGACCGGCGTCGTGCTGACGCCGAACCGCCGCGCGATGTCGTTCTGTCGCAACCGTGTTCCGGGGCTGAGTGTGCCGGCCTGGATCTCGTCCCGGAGCCGCTCCGCCACGACCTTGGCGGTGGTGTCGCGCTCCAACGTCTCCGGTTTGCGACCCATCGGATCCTTCTCTCGGGCAACCGTCGACCCACGATAGCGGATGAGGTCGCCGGGACCGGAAGCCGCGGGGGTCACGATGCGCCTCCGTCCATCACGCCGGCGACATCGAGCACGGCTCGACCCACGACCTCACCGGCGACGAGCGCGTCGAACACCTCGTTCACCCGTTCGAGTGGCCGAACCATGCCGACGATGGGTCGCACCGCGCCTTCGTCCACCATCGCGATCGCGTGCTCCAGATCGTCACGGTGAGCGTAGCGCGATCCGGCGACCTGGATCTCGTCCAGGACGAGGCGGGGAGACGGCAGCCGATACGCGCTCGAGGCCGCGTAGCCGACGGCCACGATCCGACCACCGGGCCGTACGACACGGACGGCCTTCGCGAACGAATCGTCATGTCCGACCGATTCGATCACCACGTCGGCGCGCCGGCCTCCGACGAACAGGTCTGCCTCTGAGTCCGGAGCATCCGCTCGGCGCGCGTCCAGCCCGAGCTCACCGGCAGCCTCGAGCGTGGGCTGATGAAGGTCGAAGCCGATGACGACGGCGCCCGCGGCGCGGGCGATCTGTGCGGCGTGGATCCCGACCCCTCCCAGTCCCAGGATCACGACGCGGGAGCCGGCGCGGACACCGCCACGAACGACCACCGATCGGTAGGCCGTCCCCAACGCACACGACATCGGCGCCGCGAGCACGGGGTCGATCCCGTCGGGGATCGGGATCAACCGGTCCGCACGGATCGCGAGCCGCTCACGGAATCCACCATCGTTCGTGAAGCCGATCCACGCCTCCAACCGCTCGCAGAGCGGCTCGTCCCCGCGTCGGCAGCTTTCACAGCCTCCGCAGGGCCAGTACTGATATACGGTGCCTTGCAGGCCTTCTTGAAGCAATCCGGGAGGGTTCGAACGCTCCACCCGGCCGAAGATCTCGTGGCCGGGGACGTGCGGGAGCGAGAGATCGTCGCTGTAGGGCATCACTCCCCGAGCGGTCTTGACGTCACTGAAGCAGACCCCGCAGGTCAGCACCTCGAGGAGTGCGTACCCGGGAGGTACCTCCGGCTCCGGGAGGTCGATCTCCCGGAGCGGAGCGTCGTAGGACACGACCGCCATCGCCCTCATCCGCGGTCGTTCCCCACCACGACGACGACCTTCAGCGCCTCCGGCATCTCGTCGGCCCGGAACGCGTCGGGGGTTCGTGCGAGCGGGAACCGATGGGTGACGAGCGGATCCAGGCGGACCCGCCCAGAGGCCACGCTCCCGATCGCCACGGGGAAATCCTCGGGGCGCGCCGCTCGGGCGTTCATGATCGCGAGCTCCTTGTGGTACAGGTCGTAGAACGGGAATGCACCCTCGGTCTCGGCGATCGTGCCGTACGCGAGGATGCGGCCACCCGGGCGAACCATCGCGACCGCCGAGGCGAGCGTCGCCACCTTCCCGGCACACTCGATCGCGACATCGGCGCCACCACGCGTCGCTTCACGAACCTGCTCGACCGCACCCTCAGCTGATCGCACGGTGATATCAGCTCCGAGATCTCGTGCCAGCTCGAGCTTGCGTTCGCTCCGCGTGACGCAGACGACCGGCCATGCGCCGCGGAGCTTCGCGAGTTGCAGGTGGAGCAATCCGGTGACGCCGAGTCCGATGATCACCGTCGATCCCCCGGGGAACACGTCGACCATCCGCTGACCGTGGACGCAGGTGGTGAGCACCTGGATCAATGGGGCGACATCGTCCGTGACGTCGTCGGGCAGCCGATGGATGTTGGTCGCCGGCACGGAGATCGCATCGCAGAGCCCGCCGTCGCGGTCGCGGCCCAGCAGCCAGCCGTTCGAGCAGATGTTGCCTCGGCCCTCCAGGCATCGTTCGCATCGGCCACACGTGATCGAGGGGTCAACGATGACGCGCTCCCCGGGGATGAAGCCCTCCGAGGGCTCCAGCACCTCGCCCACGATCTCGTGCCCCATGATCCGCGGATAGGAGACGGGGATGTCACCGGAGAAGATCTGCCGGTCGGTCCCGCACACTCCCAGGGTGTTGACACCCACGAGCACGTGGCCGGCGGCGACGTCCGGATGCGGCATCTCGGCGATATCGATCCGTCCCGGTTCCGCGAGAAGAGCGGCTCTCACCTGGGGTTTCTCCTTCGAAGACGGCCGATGGCGAGACATAGTACACAGGTCGTCGTCGGTGGCTCGAGACTCCGTTCGGCACGCCGGACTTGACTGGGATTGAATATTGTGCATCAAATGTCATCGAGATTTCGCGTTCATGTACGGATGGTTCGTCCGTACAAGGAGGTGACGGCGATCGGGAGGGATGGATCCGAGGCCCCTGGGTCTCGGATGCCGCGCAGCGGCGCGGCGAACGGTCGACGCGGACCCGTTGGGTCTCACCATAAGGAGGGGGCGGATGCGGAAGAGCAAGGTTCTGCGGATCGCTGCGGCGTTGTGCGCGCTCGCGCTCGTCGGGGCGGCCTGCAGTGACGACGACGGCGGAGGCGGGGACGAGGAGGGACGTACGGTCGTTCGTTTCGCGTTCTCTCCCGACCCGGTCCTGGACTGGATGAACGACCAGGGGATCATCCCCGAGTACGAGGACATATACAACGTTCGGCTCGTGACCACGTCATCGTGGGACGAGTTCGCGTTCTTCGCGGGCGGTCACGGTGACATCGTCTCGATGGCGACGTACGAGACCCCGCTGCTCGAGGAGGAGACCGGGATCGACACCGTCACGTTCGGGAGCTACAACAACTTGCGGGTCCCGGTCTTCGTGCGCGAGGACAGCACGGTCCAGACGATGGAGGACCTGGCTGGTCAGACGGTGGCGGTTCCCGGGCCGGTCTCGTCGACGATCGTCTGGGGGATGTTCACGAAGGATTGGTACGGGCTGGACTTCTGCATCGAGCGGCCCGACAACAGCGACTGCGACGACTTCGACGTGCGAGAGGGCGATCACTTCGCCAACATGGACCTTCTGTTGCGCGGCGAGGTCGACGCATGCGTCTGCATCCCGGAGGCGGCGTTCCCGTACTGGCGGACCGGTGAGGTGCGGGCCCTCTACGACCCGACGAGCGCTCCCTGGCAGCTCTACGAGCAGGAGTACGCGCCCGGGCACAAGGGCGTGAACGGGAACAACTTCGTGGCACGCAAGGACTGGTTCGACGAGAACCCGAACGCGGTGCAGTTCATGCTCGCCCTCTGGGAGCGGGGGATCCAGGAGTGGGCGGAGCATCAAGCCGAGATCATCGCGCTCTACCCGCAGCACTTCTCGGTGGAGGAACAGGAAGACATCGATTTCGCGGTGGAGTACATGCAGGACTACGACTTCTTCGTGCCCACCGTGTACCTCGACGAGGAATGGGTCGAGAACGAGACCGCGATCTACGACCTGATGAAGGAGACGGGATGGATGGACCCGGACGCCGAGATCCCGGAGTTCGTGGTCGTCGAGGCGGAGGACCCGCCCGCGTGATGATCACGGGATCCGAGACGCGCTGACACGAAGACCGGAGCTCGAGGGGCCGCAGGTCGGCCCCTCGAGCACCCCGACCGCACGAGCGGAGCGAGCGAGACGTGGCGATCCGAACGACGCAACCCCCCAA
This sequence comes from uncultured Actinomycetes bacterium, assembly GCA_963777495.1. GTDB lineage: Bacteria > Actinomycetota > UBA4738 > UBA4738 > HRBIN12 > JBBQVZ01. Next base: position 244,472 of record CAVZQM010000006.1, read on the forward strand.
AGCCGGCCGCCCGGTGCAGGTCGAGCTCCAGGACCCCTCCGGAGGGCCGAGCACATGGCGGTGGCGGATCGCGGGCTACGTCCTGTTCATCGGGTCGTGGCAGCTCCTGTCGACGTTCGTCTTCGAGCCGTTCCAGCTGCCGCCTCCGCTCGACGTGGTCCGGGAGATGTGGGAGATCCTCGGATCGGGCGATTTCTGGGAGAACTTCTGGGCCACGGTGAAGCACCTCATCATCGGCTTCACGATCGCATTCGTGCTCGGCACCGCATTGGGGATCGCGATGGGACGCAGTCCCTACTGGAACGGGTTCTTCCGCGACTACGTGATGGTGACCCTGACCATGCCGGGGCTGATCTTCGCGTTGATCGCCGTCATGATCTTCGGCCTTTCCGCCCTGGGACCCATCGTGGCCATCGTCCTGACGTCGATGCCGCACATCACCGTGAACGTCGTGGAGGGGGTCCGGGCGATCCCGCGCGACCTGCTGGACATGGCCACCGCGTACGGGGTCGACCGGCGCACCCGGCTCCGGAGCGTCATCTTCCCGGCGCTGGCCCCCTACCTGTTCACCGCCGTGCGATACGGCTTCGCGATCGCGTGGAAGATCACGGCGCTGACCGAGCTCTTCGGCGGCGCCGACGGCGTCGGGATCCAGATCCGCGTGGAGTTCCAGTTCTTCAACATCACCGGCGTCGTGGCATGGGCGTTCTTCCTGGTGGCCTTCGCACTCATCATGGAGCGCCTGGTCCTGACCCGGCTCGAGGAGCGCTTCTTCCGTTGGCGGCCGAAGGCGTTCACGTGAGCGGGGTGCGCTGATGCAGGCGACCGCCGGGACCGCGGCGCCTCGAGGAACGCCGTCACGTTTGCGGCGCGTCATGACGACGCCGCGGGCCGCGCGTATCACGGCTCCGATCCTCTTCCTCGTGGCCTGGCAGGTGATCGTCCCGCTGCTGCCGTCCCGGATCATCCCGATGCCCGCCGGCGTGTTGGAAGAGATGATCGAGATGGCGAAGGACGGCTCGGTACTCCGGAACTTCGGCATCAGCCTGACGAGGCTGCTGATCGGGCTCCTCCTCGCGCTCGGCGTCGGCGGGATCGTCGGGCTGGCGATGGGCGTGTCGCCGCGCATCGAGGCGTTGTTCCACGACTTCGTGGTCGTGGGGCTGGCGTTCCCCTACCTGATCTGGGGGCTCTTGGTCGCCATGTGGTTCGGGTTCGGCAGCCAGGGCCCGATCATCGTCGTCTTCATCGCGGCCCTTCCCTACGTGATCCTCAACATCTCGGAGGGCGTCCGCGATGTCTCCAAGGACCTCCGGGACATGGCGCACGCCTATGGCGTCCCGCAGCGTCGGGAGATGCGACAGCTCGTGCTTCCCTCCCTGAGCCCCTTCCTGTTCGCGGCGCTCCGGTACGGCTTGGCGAACGGATGGAAGGGCCTCGTGCTGGCCGAGGTGTTCGCCGCGACGTCCGGGGCGGGATGGGCCATCGCGGACACCAGCGACTACGGGAACTTCGAGGCCATGGTGGGGTACACGCTGTACTTCGCGTTGTTCTCGATCCTGGTGGAACAACTGGTCTTCCAACGTCTGGCGAAGCGCGTCTTCCGCTGGCGGCCATCCGAAGCACGCATCCAAGCCGCCGGAGAAGAGCCGTTGAGCATCCCCGAGCCCTGAGGAGGAACAACCGAGTGGCGACCGTCAAGGTAGAGCACCTCCGGAAGGTCTTCGACGGCGAGGAGCGGCCGATCGTCGCGTTGGACGACGTGTCGTTCGAGGCGTCCGGGCACACGTTCGTCTCGATCGTCGGTCCCTCCGGGTGCGGCAAGTCGACCCTGCTCAACATCTTGGCCGGGGTTGAGTCCCCGACGTCGGGGAAGGTCGACATCTCCGAGAACGGCGGCAAGGCGCGTGTGGGATACGTCTTCCAGGCGCCCCGGCTGCTCCCGTGGCGATCCGTGATGGACAACATGCTGTTCGTCCAGACGGAGCAGAACGCCGAGGCGACCGCCCGGGCCGCCCGGTATCTGGACATGGTGGGCCTGAGCGAGCACCAGAAGTCCTGGCCGTCGCAACTCTCGGGCGGTATGCAACAGCGGGTGGGGATCGCCAGGGCGTTCTCGATCGAGCCGGATGCGCTGCTGATGGACGAGCCGTTCTCGCACCTCGACGCGATCACCGCGCGCGGCCTGCGGCGTGAGCTCCACGGCATGTGGGTCGAGACCCGCAAGACGATCCTGTTCGTGACCCACGACGTCGGCGAGGCGGTCGAGCTGTCGAACCGGATCGTGATCCTCGCCAAAGGCGGGCATCTGCGGCAGACCGTCGAGGTGGATCTGCCGTTCCCTCGCGATCCCGCCGACGACCGCGTGGCGCTGATGAAGGCCGATGTCCTTCGGACGTTCGAGGAGTTGGACCTGATCGCCACGTAGGCGGTGAGGAATGACCATGGATCGGCCGGCGCGATGACCGATGAACAGGATACCGACATGAAGGGAGAGACGCGATGAGCAAGATCAACTTCGATCGCGACCAAGACCACGAGGTCACCCCGCAGTACTCAGACGCGCGGGGACCGGTGCTGCGGAGCGAGAAGATCGAGGTGACCCAGACATTCTTCGGAGCCGGCAAGGGAGCGAAGACGCATGCCCACCCGGAGGAACAGGTCTTCATCATCCTGAAAGGCCGGTTGCGCGTGACCTGCAACGGCGAGACCTACGAGTGTGGCCCCGGCGAGGGCAGCTTCCATCCGTCGAACGCCGAGCACACCGTCGAGGCACTCGAGGACGTGACCGCGGTGAGCTTCAAGAACCTGGTCGATCCGATCTACGAGAGCACGGGCACGCTGTCCTGACGGCGGCGCCGGACGGCGCCTTAGGAGATCGATGAGAGAGAAGGAGAGCGACCGATGCCGTTCGTGGTGTTCGATGAGGTCGACAAGGAGTTCGTGACGCCGAAGTACTCCACCGCCTACGGGGAGTTGGTGACCGGTCAGTTCGTGGAGGTGGGGAGGCTCACCTTCAAGAAGGGCGAGGGGGCGGTCGAGCACGCCCATCCGCACGAGCAGGTGATGTACGTGATCTCGGGCCATCTCTCCGTGGATCTCAACGGTGAGCACGCGGAGCTGGGACCCGGCATGGCGTTCCACGCGCTCCCGAACCAGAAGCACAAGGTGCAGGCGGTCGAGGACACGCAGGTGCTGAGCTGCAAGCACGTGATCGAGGGGGTCGGGCACAAGATCTGAGCCGGTCCTCCGAGCCACCGATCACCGTTCCGGCCCCCCGCGCGGGCGGGCGAGACCCGTACCCCTTCCTCGCCGCCGAGCTCGCCTGCGCGGGGTTGGTCGGAACGGTCGCCAACACCTCCGTCACCGTCGCGGTCGCCGCGATCGCGCACGACCTCGACATGCCGATCTCGCTCACAACGGTCACCGTGGTCCTATTGAACGTGGCGATGGCGTTCACGATGCCGATGGCGGGCATCGTGGCGCACGCGATCGGTTCTCGACGTTCGCTCATCGCATCCGGACTCTTGCTGGTCGGGTCCTCGATGCTGCTCGCGTACTCGCCCAACGTGGCGGTGCTCGGGATCGCCCGCGTCGGACAAGGGGTCGCGCTCGCCGGCGTGACGCCGACCTCGGTGCAGGTGAGCACCGAGCTCCTCGACGGTCCCCGGCGCGGCCGGGCGCTGGGGTGGTGGGCAGCCTCGAACGGGATCGGCCTGGCCTTCGGACCGCTCATCGGCGGGCTGCTCCTCGACCTCGCGGGATGGCGATGGGTCGCGGTGCCGGCCATCGCCCTCGGCATCGGCGTGATGGTGACGGCAGGGTTGGGGGTCCCCCGCGATCTCCGCCACGATCCGGGGGTCCCTACCCGCATGGTGTTGGGCATCAGCATTGCCGCGGGGTCGAGCATGACGGCCATCGCCGCGTCGGCGGCGGGGGCATGGATCGTCGCGGTGCCGGTCGCGACCGTCGCCATCGGGAGCGTCCTCATGGTGCGCCGGGCGATCCGCGGACCGTCGGCACCGCCCGAGCTGCGCGGCTGGTTGCGCGACGCCAACGCCCGCTTGACCTCCCTGGGGGCCGGGCTCCAGATGGTCGCGAACGGCCTCGTCCAGGTGACCGTGCCGGCCTGGTTGATCGTGAGCGGCGTCCTGACCGGCGCGCAAGCCGGCGTCGTGTTGATGGCGATGACGTTGACGATGGCGGCGATGGGTCCCATCACGGGCCGCCGTCACGAGGTCGCGTATCGGCGATGGTTCGGCTGGGGCGTCGCCGGCTGCGTCGTCGGCCTCACGGCGCTCGCGGTCGCATCCCTCGCGGCGTGGTGGATCACGGTGCCCGCGCTGGTCGTTCTGGGCCTGGGCGCCGGGGCGCTCTTGTCGCCCTCACTCACCGGATTCAGCCATACGCCCGCCGGACACAACGCCGTCGGTCTTGCGGTGTTCAACACACTGCGTCTCGGGTCCTTCGCCGTCGGCGGCCTGATCGGCGGGACCCTGCTGGACGCCGGTCTCCCGTGGCTCGCGTTCACGGTGGCGGCGACCGGTCTCGCGGTCCCGCTGGTGTCGTTCGCGTGGATCAGGCGGGCTGCATGACGTCGATCCGTCGAGCCCGAGCCAGGACACTCGCGACGGCCACACCGATCGCCACGACGCCGGCCGTCAGCGTCCACGCCAGCGGATAGGAGCCCGTCGCGTCCACGGTCGCCCCGAAGATCGGCGGCGCGATGATGGCTCCGGTGAAGCCGAGCGTCATGCCCACCCCAGACGCCCAGCCGGCACGGGCCTCGTCCTCCTCGGCGATGGCGGTCTGGTAGACGGCGTTCCCACCTTGGGTCGCGAGACCGAGGACGGTCACCAGCAACAGGAGCGCTGGGTACGGGATCGTGGTCCCCACCGCGGCGAGGATGAGCAGCGAGCCCACCGTGACCGAACCGATGATCACGATCGTCATGATCCGGTTCGCCATCCGGTCGCTCACCCACCCCCAACCGATCCGTGCCGCCGTGCCGCTCAGGTGGAGCAACGTGAGGAGTCCGGCAGCCCCGGTGGCACTCATCGCCCGGCGATCGACCAGGAACAGGGTGAGGTAGGTCGCGACGGCGTGCTGGGCCGCGACCATGGTCCCCACCACGCTCCCCAGGATCACGATCCGACGGACGGAACCGGTCCGGACCGGGAGGCCCTCGTGTCCGCGGGCTCGCCTTCCCTCCCCGACGATCCGACGGTACGCGAACGAAACGATGGCCCCGATCGTGACGATCACGCAGGCGAGGATCAGCAGCGTCGAGTGGATCCCGATGCGCTCGACCGAGCGCGGGAGCGAGGCCGCCGCCAGCGCCGCGCCCATCGTGACGCCCGTTTGCTTGATGCCCATCATGCTGCCGCGCTTCGGTGTGGGCGCGGCGACCAGTACACCCTTGTTCGTCGCCGGCGAGATCACCGCGTAGCCGACGCCCACCACCATCAGGGCGACGGCCAGGCCCGCGTAGCCCTCGAACGCCGCGAGCCCCAGGGCGCCGATCCCCACCGCTGCGCACGACAGGAAGAGCGAGCGCGCCACGCCCACACGGTCCACCACGCTGCCGGCGGGGATCGAACAGGCCGCGACACAGGCGAAGATCAGAGAGTTGGCCAGACCGACCTGGCCACGGGTCAGGTCGTACTCGACGCGCAGGAACGGCGCCAGCGCCCCGATACCGAACGGCACGAGCGCGGTGGCGAGTTGGGCACTGAACAGCGCGGTGACGGCACCGGCGAGCCGGAACCGTCGCGGGTCTGCAGGCACGCCAGGAGTATATGGAGGGCGGTGCGTGCCCGAGGTTCGGCCTTGGGACCTGTCGCTACGACGACAGCAGGCGGAAGATGAAGTCGTAGCCCGTCCCGTCGAGGAGAACCTTCAGCTCCATGCTTCCTCGAGCCCCCTTGTACAGGCCCCGCCCGCCGGTGATGACCAGGACGCTGTCGTGCGTGTCGTAGAACGGCCCCTCGACCGTGATCGCTCCGCCCTTCAGGAAGTTGATCCACGTGCATTCCCACGAACCTTCGGTCGCATTGATGCGGATGCAGCTGCCTTGATTCCGCCCGACCTTGTCGGCGTTGTCTTCGTCGTAGAGGTCGTTGGCGAACGTGAGCAGGTCGCCGCTGGAGTCGCCCGTGGGCCCGGTGTCGATCACCAGGTCGGTGGTGGCGCGCTCCACCACGTGGATCACCGTCGCGGCGCGCTGCCGTCCGCCCGTTCCCGCTTGTGCCACGAACCCGGCCACCAGCACGACGACGGCCGCGACCGCCGCGATCGAGAGCACCTTACGCATCTCCGTCTCCTTCCCTCGGTGTTCGTCCGGTCGAGTGTGACACCCCCGTCCAGGTCCCGCAGGATGCGGACTTCCGCCGCATCGCATTCCGGTGGGAACGGCCCACACTCGCTGACGTTCGGCCATCTGACCGAGCCGCGAGAGGGTCGCGGCGGAGCTGCGTGCGCCTCCTCCGTAGTGAAGGGAGGGATGCATGTCGAGCCAGGAGACCGATCAGTCGGCGCTCGATACCGCCGATCTGGGATCGATGTGGCCGCGGTGGGCTGGTCGGTGGTCGGCCGGTCGGCGGGTTGACACGGCTTGACCTGCCCGTAGACTGGCAGGACCATGTCGACCAGAAAGCTGTTCGGACGCAGCGACCTCGTACTTATTCGTTAGGCGCGGGCGGGCCCTTGTGGCCTGCGACCGCGCCGGATGCCCCTCGGAGCCCCGGGGGGTTTTTTCTACCCCCACGCGAGCGGAACGCTCCACGAACGACGAGCGAACGGATCGGGAACGGTCCGAGAGGAGGAGAGGACCATGCGGTACGAGTTCGAGCGGGACGGCACCGTCGTCGCGAGCGTGCTCTGGGAAGGTCCCGGCCAGGTCACGGTCGAGGCCGCCGAGCCCTCGGTGCGCGCCACGGTCGATCGCTACCTCTCGTCCGAGGTCGTCTACCTGGGTTCGGGCTTCGACTTCGGTGACGACCAGCGAGACGACGTGCTGCAGATGCGCCGCCGCGACTGGACGCCATGGGAGTTCGAGCGGGCGTGTCGGAACCTGTCCCATCGGCTGTCCGCCACGGTGAAGCGCGTCGAGACGGGTCCCGTGTCGAGGCGCGCTCGGAGGAGGTGGCCGCCCGATGAAGGTCACCGGCGCGCAAGCGCTGTTCAAGTCGCTCGAGGGCGAGGGCGTCGACATCGTCTTCGGGATCCCCGGCGGCGCCATCCTGCCGGCGTACGACCCGCTGCTCGACTCCAGCGTCCGCCACGTGCTGTGTCGGCACGAGCAGGGCGCCGGCCACGCCGCCGAAGGATACGCGTGGGCGACGGGCAAGGTGGGTGTCGCGATGGCCACGTCCGGTCCGGGAGGCTGCAACCTGGTGACCGCCCTCGCCGACGCGAAGATGGACTCCGTCCCGATGGTGGCGATCACCGGGCAGGTCCCGACGCCGGTCGTCGGCAACGACGCGTTCCAGGAGGCCGACATCACCGGCATCACGATGCCGGTCACGAAGCACAACATGCTCGTCACCGATCCCGGCGAGGTGGCCGAGGCGATCCGCGAGGCGTTCCACATCGCGCGGACCGGCCGGCCGGGTCCGGTCCTCGTCGACCTGCCCGAAGGACGTGCTCGTCAACGAGACCACGTGGAAGTGGCCGGACTCCGTGAACCTGCCCGGCTACAAGCCGACCACGAAGGGCAACGCGCGCCAGGTCTCGGAGGCCGCGAAGCTGATCATGAAGGCGAAGCGCCCGGTGCTCTACGTCGGCGGCGGCGTGATCAAGGCCGACGCCACGAAGGAGCTGTACAAGCTGGCGACCAGCGCGCGGTTGCCCGTCGTCACCACGCTGATGGCGCGCGGCGCGTTCCCCGACTCGCACGAGCTCTGCCTGGGGATGCCCGGCATGCACGGCAACTACACGGCGGTCACCGCGATGCAGAAGTCCGACCTGCTCGATCGCGCTCGGCGCGCGGTTCGACGATCGCGTCACCGGCAAGCTCGACGCGTTCGCGCCGGACGCGACCGTGATCCACGTGGATATCGATCCCGCAGAGATCGGGAAGAACCGCGCGGTGGCCGTGCCGATCGTCGGCGACTGCAAGGACGTGATCGGCAAGCTCGCGAACGACCTGGGCAAGCGGCAGGACGAGGCCGGCGGTGTTCCCGACCGGACGTCCTGGCTCGGCCAGCTGGAGGCGTGGAAGGAGGAGTTCCCCTACGCGTACGACCAGCAGGCCGATGGCCCGTTGAAGCCGCAGTACTGCATCGAGCGACTCCGCGAGGCGGCCGACGACGACACGATCGTCGTGTCGGGCGTGGGCCAGCACCAGATGTGGGCCTCGCAGTTCTGGCGATTCGAGAAGCCGCGGCAGTGGATCAACTCGGGCGGGCTGGGCACGATGGGTTTCGCGGTGCCGGCGGCGCTCGGCGCGGCGGCCGGCATGCCGAACCAGCGCGTGATCGCGATCGACGGCGACGGCTGCTTCCAGATGACCGCGCAGGAGCTGGCGACCTCCACGACCGAGAAGATCCCGTTCATCACGGCGATCATCAACAACGCGTACCTGGGGATGGTCCGCCAGTGGCAGGAGCTGTTCTACGACGAGCGCTACAGCCAGGTGCACCTGACGTACGACACGCCGGACTACGTGAAGCTCGCGGAGGCCTACGGGTGCGTCGGCCTGCGCGCCGAGCATCCCGACGAGGTCGACACGGTCATCGAGAAGGCCTGTCCATCACCGATCAGAGCGTCGTGATCGACTTCCGCGTGGACTCGCGGGAGATGTGCTTCCCGATGGTTCCGGCCGGCGCGTCGAACGACGACATCATCACCGGACCCGAAGGCTTGCAGCCGGCGAACGATCCCGCGGAGGCACCCATCGCATGAGCACCCTCCACACGCTCTCCGTCCTGGTCGAGGACCGCCCCGGCGTCCTGACGCGCGTCGCCGGACTGTTCGCCGCCCGCGGGTTCAACATCGACTCGCTCGCGGTCGGACCCACCGAGAAGCCCGGGCTCTCCCGGATGACGATCGTCGTGACGGTCGACAAGAAGCCGTTGGAGCAGGTCACGAAGCAGCTCAACAAGCTGATCAACGTGATCAAGATCCTGGAGCACGAGCCCGCCGACACCGTCGAGCGCGAGCTGATGCTGGTGAAGGTGCGCGCCGAGGGTGAGGCGCGGGCCCGCGTCCTGGAGTTCTGCCAGGTGTTCCGCGTGCGCGTGTCCGACGCCACGCACCAGACGCTCACGATCGAGGCGACCGGTATCGCCGGACAAGCTGTCCGCGCTGCTCGAGCTGCTGGGGGACTTCGGGATCGTCGAGCTCGCCCGGACCGGGCGGATCGCGCTCACCCGCGGCAACCGCGGTATCCGTGAGCGGACGCTCCGGTCCGCCAAGGCCGCCGGCGGCGAGGATGCGTCGTGGGACGGCGGCGGCGTGTGATCAGCGAGTTCGGACCGGATCCGTAGCCAGCGAGGCGGGACTGCCAACAGGACGACGGACGAGGAAGGACGACGACGACGATGGCGACGATCTACTACGAGAAGGACACGGACGCGGACGCGCTGCAGCGGGCAGAAGATCGCGATCCTCGGCTTCGGGAGCCAGGGTCACGCGCATGCGCTGAACCTGCGGGACTCCGGGCTCGACGTCCGCGTCGGTCTCCGTCCGGGGTCCGTCGTCGCGGAAGGTCGCCGAGGACGCCGGCCTGCGCGTCCTGGATACGCCGACGCCGTCCGCGAGGCCGACGTCGTGATGGTGGTGCTGCCGGACACCGCGCAGTCGAAGGCGTACACCGACGACATCGGGCCGAACCTCGAGCCCGGCAACATGCTGATGTTCGCGCACGGGTTCAACATCCACTTCGGCACGATCGCGCCGCCCGAGGGCGTGGACGTCACGATGATCGCGCCGAAGGGTCCCGGGCACCTGGTCCGCCGCACGTACGAGCAGGGCATCGGGACGCCGGCGCTGATCGCCGTGCACCAGGACGCCACCGGGAAGGCCCACGGGCGCGCGCTCGCGTACGCGGCCGGCATCGGCGCCGCGCGCGCCGGGGTGCTGGAGACCACGTTCAAGGAGGAGACCGAGACCGACCTCTTCGGCGAGCAGGCGGTGCTCTGCGGAGGAGCGTCGGCACTGGTCCAGGCCGGGTTCGAGACGCTGGTCGCGGCCGGCTACCAGCCGGAGAGCGCGTACTTCGAGTGCCTGCACGAGCTGAAGCTGATCGTGGACATGATGTACGAGGGCGGCCTGTCGTGGATGCGCTACTCCATCTCCGACACCGCCGAGTACGGCGACTACACGCGCGGGCCGCGGGTGATCAACACGGAGGTCCGCGCCGAGATGCGCCGGATCCTCGACGAGATCCAGGACGGCACGTTCGCCAAGGAGTGGATCGCGGAAGCCGACGGCGGATTCACCACCTTCCTCCGACTTCGGGAGCAGGCGCGCACGTCCCAGCTCGAAGACGTGGGACGGGGGCTGCGCCAGATGATGCCCTGGTTGGAGAGCGAGACGAAGGTGGTCCCCACATGAAGGAAGGCAACGTAGCCGACGGCAACACCGTACGGATCTTCGACACGACCCTGCGCGACGGCGAGCAGGCGCCCGGCATCGCGCTCACGCGGGCGGAGAAGGTCGAGATCGCCGAGCAGCTCGCGCGGCTGAACGTGGACATCCTCGAGGCCGGGTTCCCGGTCTCGTCCGAGGGGGAGTTCGACGCGGTGGCCGAGATCGCGTCCAGCGTCCGCGGTCCGGTGATCGCCGCGCTCGCGCGTACCACCGAAGGCGACGTCGTGCGCGCTGCGGAGGCGCTCAAGGGCGCCGATGCGTGGCGGATCCACACGTTCATCTCGACCAGCCAGATCCACATGGAGGACATGCTGCGCATGTCCCACCGTCAGGTGCTGGACGCGATCCGAGACAACGTGAAGCTCGCCGTCAGCTACACCGACGACGTCGAGTTCTCGGCGCAGGACGCGACCCGGACCGAGCTGGACTTCCTGCTCGAGTGTTTCCGCGTGGCGGTGGAGTGCGGAGCCACCACGATCAACGTCCCGGACACGGTGGGGTACGCCACGCCGACGGAGTTCGGCGAGCTGGTGCGCGTGGTGCGCGAGGCCACGCCCGACAACGTCGTCATCTCGACGCACTGCCACAACGACCTCGGCCTCGCCGTCGCGAACTCGCTGGCCGGGATCGAGAACGGCGCGCGACAGGTGGAGGTCGCCGTGAACGGGATCGGCGAACGGGCGGGCAACTGCGCGCTCGAAGAGATCGCCATGATCGTCCGCACGCGCGGGCAGGCGCTCGGCGTGACGCACGGCCTGAACATCAAGGAGATCATCCGGACCTCGCGGCTCGTCTCCATGACGACCGGATACAGCGTGCAACCGAACAAGTCGGTCGTGGGCGCCAGCGCGTTCGCGCACGAGAGCGGCATCCATCAGCACGGCGTGCTCAGCAACCGCGCGACGTACGAGATCATGGACCCGCTCGCGGTCGGCCTGGAGGGCAACCGCCTGGTCCTCGGCAAGCACAGCGGGCGGCATGCGTTCGTCGACGCGCTGGAGAAGATCGGTCTCACGATCGACTCCGAGCACCTGGACCGGGCGTTCGCGCGGTTCAAGGACCTGGCCGACCGGAAGATCCAGATCACCGACCAGGACCTCGAGGCCATCGTCGGCGAGGAGCGTGGCTGCGGCAGAGGAGGGCGTTCTCGTGCTCGAGTCGCTCCAGGTCGGCGGCGGAACGCATCTCTCGCCGAGCGCCACGGTCCGGCTCCGGCGCGGCGACGAGGTGATCGAGGAGTCGGCGTTCGGCGACGGGATGATCGACGCCGCGTGCGGTGCGATCCAGCGCGCGGCCGGGGTCGAGGCGACGCTCATCATGTTCAACGTGTCGTCGGTGACCGGCGGGTCCGATGCCCTCGGCGACGTGGTCGTGCAGCTCGACGTCGACGGCCGGCGCGTGACCGGCCGCGGCGTGTCGGTGGACGTGGTCGAGGCCAGCGCCCGGGCGTACCTGGCGGCGATCAACCGCGCTCTGCGGGTCGCGAGCTCGCAGGAGGCTCCCGACTCCGCGGTCGAGGTCATGCCGTGACGCACACGATCGGCGTGATCCCGGGAGACGGCACCGGCCCCGAGGTCGTCCGCGAGGGGCTCCGGGTGCTCGAGGCCGTCCGGCAGGTCGAGGGGTTCGACGGTCGACCTGGTCGAGTTCGACCTGGGTGGCGAACGGTACCTGCGGACCGGGGAGACGCTGCCCGACGACGACCTCGCACGGCTGCGGCAGATGGACGCGATCTTCCTCGGCGCCGTCGGTCACCCCGACGTGAAGCCGGGGATCCTCGAGCGCGACCTGCTGCTGCGCGCGCGGTTCGAGCTGGACCAGTACGTCAACCTCCGGCCGATCGTCCGGTATCCCGGGGTGCAGACGCTCGTGCCGTCCCACGGCGAGGACGACGTGAACATGGTCGTCGTCCGCGAGAACTCCGAGGGGCTCTACAGCGGTGCCGGGGGATTCCACCGGAAGGGCACCGAGCACGAGGTCGCCGTCCAGGAGTCGATCAACACGCGCCACGGCGTGGAGCGGATCGTCCGGTACGCGTTCGAGCTGGCGATGCGTCCCGGCCGCCGCGGCAAGCTGACGCTCGTCCACAAGACGAACGTGCTGACGTTCGCGGGCGATCTCTACCAGCGGGTCGTGAACGAGCTGGCGGCGGAGTTCCCGGACGTCGAGACCGACTACGTCCACGTGGACGCGTGCTGCATCTACTTCCTCGATCAACCCGCCCGTTTCGATGTGATCGTGACGGACAACATGTTCGGCGACATCATCACCGACCTCGGGGCCATGATCCAGGGTGGCATGGGGATCGCCGCGGGCGGCAACATCAACCCGGCGGGGGTCAGCATGTTCGAGCCGATCGGCGGCACGGCGCCCGATCACGTGGGCAAGGACACGATCAACCCGCTCGCCGCGATCGGAGCGGTACAGATGCTGCTCGCGCAGGTCGGCGAGGAACGAGCCGCCGCCCGCGTCGTCGGAGGGCATCCGGTTCGCGTGCACCAAGATGGACTCCATGCGCGCGGGGGAGATGGGGTTCTCCACGTCGGGCGTCGGGGACCTCGTGGTGGAGAGGGCGACCGCGTGACTGCCGGTCCCGGTGTGCGCCGGAAGGTCGAGCTCTACGACACCACGCTGCGCGACGGCGCCCAGCAGACCGGGCTGTCGTACTCGATCGAGGATCGTATGCGGATCCTCCACAAGATCGACCAGCTCGGCGTGCCGTTCATCGAGGGGGGGTGGCCGGGCGCGAACCCCCGCGACACCGAATTCTTCAAGCTCGCGACGAAGGAGACGCTCCGCCACGCCGCGTTGACCTCGTTCGGGATGACCCGGAGGTCGGGCGAGCGCGCCGAGGACAGCGCCGTCCTGCGGGAGCTGCTCGACACCGGTACCGAGGTCGTCTGCATCGTCGGCAAGGCGTCCGAGCTCCATGTGACCGAGGCGTTGCGGACGGATCTGGACGAGGGCGTGGCCATGGTGCGGGATTCCATCGCGTTCCTCCGCGCCCAGGGCCGCCGCGTGTTCTTCGATGCCGAGCATTTCTTCGACGGGTTCGTGGGCAACGCGGGGTTCGCGATGCGCGTGCTCCTGGCGGCCCAGGAGGCCGGGGCGGAGCGGCTGGTCCTCTGCGACACGAACGGCGGGATGCTGCCGCTCGAGGTTGCGCGCATCGTCGACGAGGTGAACGCCCAGGTCGAAACGGCGCTCGGTATCCACGTGCACAACGACGCCGGGTGCGCGGTGGCCAACTCGCTGATCGCGGTCGAGCACGGCGCCTACCAGGTGCAGGGTGTGGTGAACGGCTACGGCGAGCGTACCGGCAACGCCGACCTGATCCCGATCGCGGCCAACCTGGTGTTGAAGATGGATGCCGACTGCCTGCCCGAGGGCGCCGCCGAGCACCTCACCGAGGTCGCGCACTACGTGGCGGAGGTGGCGAACGTCGCCCCGGATTCCCACCAGCCGTACGCGGGCCGGTACGCGTTCACGCACAAGGCCGGGCTCCACGCCAGCGGCATCTCCCGGCTCGAAGAGGCGTACGAGCACGTGAAGCCGGCGTCGGTCGGCAATCACCGCGGCGTCGTCGCGAGCGATCTCGGGGGAGCCGCGACGCTGCGCATGAAGGCCGAGGAGTTCGGCGTGGACATGTCCGAGGCCGCCACGGCGTCGGTCCTCGGACGAGCTCAAGGAGCGGGAGGCGCGCGGGTACACGTTCGAGGTGGCCGACGCGTCGCTCGAACTCCTGATGCGCCGGGCGGGCGGTTGGGAGCAGCCGTTCTTCACGATCGAGAGCTTCCGGGTCCACATCGAACAGCGGATGGAGGACGTGGAGGACGCGCTGGCCGAGGCGACCGTCAAGGTCGTCACGAACGGCACCCGGCATATCGAGAGCGCGGAGGGCCAGGGCCCGGTCGGCGCGCTGGACAACGCGCTGCGCAAGGCGCTGGCGAACGAGTACCCGGCGCTCGACGACATGAAGCTCGAGGACTACCGCGTGCGCGTTCTGGACGAGACGGTCGGTACCGGCGCGACGGTGCGCGTGCTGATCGACACGTCGAACGGCGAGACCGAATGGACCACGGTGGGGGTCTCGGAGAACATCATCGAGGCGTCGTGGGAGGCGCTCGTCGACGCCTACCTCTACGGCCTGCTGCATCCCCGGGAGGACCGGCCAGGCGTGAGTGACGACCGTCGACGTCGTGATCCGCGACGCGACGCCGTCCGACGCTCGGGCTATCGCCGAGGTCCACGTCGCGTCGTGGCGCTGGGCCTACGGCGACGACCTGTCGGCCGAGTTCCTGGACGGGGTCACGGTGGACGCCCGTGAGCGGGACTGGAGCAGGTGGCTCATGCCCGAGCCCGAGCTCGGGCACGCTGGTCGCCGGGGAGGACGGCGCGGCTCGTCGGCTTCTGCAGCTTCGGACCGTCAGCCGCGACGACGACGCGGCGACGGCACCGCCGAGGTCATGACGATCTACCTGCCGGCGCCGAGTCGGCGGGTCGCGGCATCGGACGTCGGCTGTTCGACTCGGGCGAACGAACGGCTCCGGTCGCTCGGACTACCGCCGTGCGACGCTCTGGGTGATGGCCGCCAACGATCGGAGCCGCCGCTTCTACGAGGCCGCGGGTGGACGTGGGACGGCACGACCAGCGCGCATCGCTTCGACTGCGCGAACGTCCCGATCGTGCGGTACGCGGTCGACCTGTAGCGCCGGCCCTCCGGGCCGCTATCGTGTGCCGATCTGGATCGCCGGCCGGACGGCGGACCGGCGTCGATCGGATCGGGAAGGAGGTGGGCCCCGTGGTGCGTCGTTGAGCTCCGTCTGATCGCGCACCCGGTCGGGTGCATCCGTGATGCGACTCGAGAAGGAGACCCGCCCATGCCAGTGGAAGGACTTGACCGCGTCGTCGACGTGGCCGCCGCGAACGCCCAGGACGTCGACAGCGACGCCCGCTTCCCCGACGAGACCGTCGGCGCCCTCGCCGAGACGGGCCTGCTCGGACTGACGATCCCCGACGCCTCCGGCGGCACGGGGGGCGGTCCGGCGGAGTTCCTGGAGGTGACGCGCGCCCTCGCCGCCCGATGCGCATCCTCCGCCATGATCTACCTGATGCATGTCTGCGCCGCGCAGGTCACGCTGGCCGGCGCCGGAGAGCTCCGATGCGATCCGGGGCCTGGCCTCGGGCGAGCGCCTGGGCACGCTCGCGTTCAGCGAACGCGGGTCCCGGAGCCACTTCTGGGCTCCGGTCAGCCAGATCGCCGGCGGCACGATCACCGCGCAGAAGTCGTTCGTCACGAGCGCGGGCCACGCGAAGACGTACGTCGTGTCCACGCGACCGGAAGGGGTGGAGGAACCCCTGGCGTCCAGCCTCTACCTCGTTGGCGACGACGCCCCGGGCGTCGAGGCCGGTCTCGTGTGGGAAGGGTTGGGCCTCCGTGGCAACGCGAGTGCGCCGATGACGTTCTCGACGCCCGTCGCCGACGGACGGCTCCTCGGCGAGGAGGGCAAAGGCCTCGACCTGATGCTCGGTGTGGTCCTGCCGTGGTTCCAGCTGGGCTCCGGCGCGGTGTCGGTGGGGATCGCCGAGGGCGCCGTCCAGGCGGGGCTCGCGCACGTGACCGGCGCGAAGCTCGAGCACCTGGGGCAGACCCTCATCGAGCTCCCCACGGTCCGCGCGCGCATCGGGCGATCCCAGACGGAGGTCGACGCGATCGGCGGGTTCCTGTCGGACCTGGCGCGCCGCATGAGCGAGGCCGATGCCGCCGCACCGGTCCTCTCGGCGAAGGCCGCCGCGAACGAGATGGCTATCCGGGTGACGTCGGAGATCATGCAGGCCTGCGGCGGGGCGGCGTTGAGCCCGGCGCTGCCGATGCAGCGCTCGTTCCGCGACGCTCGCGCCGGATCCGTGATGGCGCCGACGACCGATGTGTTGTACGACCTGGTGGGCAAGGCGCTCGCCGGGATGCCGCTGCTCTAGGAGGGGAGGCGACTCCACATGACCCAGGAATTGATGCTCGGCGCGGTCGCCTACGACCAGAAGGTGGTGCCCATCTGGGAGGGGATCCGCGAGTACCTCCGGGGCGCTCCGATCGAGATGGACGTCGTCCTGTTCCTGAACTACGAGGCGCAGGTGAACGCGCTCCTCGCCGGGAAGATCGACATCGCGTGGAACACGAACCTCGCGTACGTGCGGACGTTCCATGTCACCCACGGCGCGTGCCGCGTCCTCGCGATGCGCGACTCCGACGTGGAGTTCTTCACGCTCCTCGTGTGCAGGGCCGGCGCGCTCTCGGCCCCGGAGGATCTCCGTGGCAGGACGCTCGCGCTCGGGAGCGCCGATTCGGCCCAGGCGGCGATCATGCCGGTGTATCGCCTGACGCCAGGCGGGGCTGCATCCCGGCGAGGACATCGAACTGATGCGGTTCGACAGCGACGTCGGCAAGCACGGTGACACCGGCCGCAGCGAGCGCGAAGCGCTCGCTGCGGTGCTCGACGGACGGGCCGACGCCGCCGCGGTGGGGGCGGCGTCGTGGGATGTCCTCGTGCGGTCGGGGGAGGTGCCACCCGGCGAGCTCGCACCGTTCTGGACGTCGCCGCCGTACTCCCACTGCAACTTCACGGCGATGCCGTCTCTCGATCAGCAGGTCGCCGACGCCTGGACGGCGCATCTCCGCGCGATGGACTGGGCGAACCCCGAGCACCGGCGCATCCTGGAGCTTGAGGGGCTGCGGGAATGGGTCGGCCCGCAGCTCGACGGCTACCGGGACGTGTTCGCAGCCGTTGAGGAGCAGGGGATCGCGGCGCGATGGTGACCCGGAACGAGCCGCCGCCGGAGGCGTCGGCCCGCTACGACGGGGGCGACCTCGATCTGGCGGGAGGGCTGATGTTCGCGCTGGACGTCTGCCTGTCCGACATCGAGCCCGGCGAGGTCCTGGAGCTCTCCAGCGCCAACGCCGGCCTCGCGCACGAGCTCCCGGCGTGGTGCCGCGGCACCGGCCACGAGCTGGTGGCGACCGAACCGGACGGCGACCGCGCCCTGTACCGGATCCGCCGGGGCGTCCACGCGGCGCTGATGTTCAAGGACCTCCCGGACTGGGGGATCCGCGCGCCGTTGCGGACCGACGGCGAGGGATTCGACACGAAGGACTGGCTGATGGGCAAGGCGGCGCTGATCCCCGACGTCGCCGATGCCACGACCGGATTCTCTCCACGTGGCGCGGTCATCGAGGAGGGGTCGCCGAGGTTCCCGTTCACGGTCAACGAGCGCGACCGGGTGTGGGCACACAACGTCGCGTCGCTCTACGAGCAGGCCACCGAGTCGCAATGGGACGCGTCCCGCGACATCGCGTGGGCGGATCTCCCCGGCTTGCCGGATCACGTCGAGCGTGCCGTGTGTCAGATCATGACGCACCTCGCGGAGAACGAGTACGCGGCGTTGTACATCCCGGCCAAGTTCATCCCTCGGATCCATCCGCGGTTCACCGAGGTGGTGATGTTCCTGTCGACGCAGGTGGTCGACGAGGCTCGGCACATCGAGGCGTTCACCAAGCGGGCGCTCGCGAACGGGGGCGGACTCCAGTACTCGACGGCGCAGACCCAGGCGTCGCTCCGGTCGTTGCTCGAGCAGGAGGATTTCTCGCAGGCGTCCTTCCTGCTCTCGGTCCTGGGGGAAGGCGCGTTCCTGGAGTACCTGTCCTTCATCGAACGCTACGCGCCCGATCCGGTCACGGCCGACATCGTCCGCCGAGCCCGCGTGGACGAGGCGCGGCACGTCGCGTTCGGTGTGGAGCACGCGCGCCATTTCCTGGAGGCCGACCCCGAGCGCGGCGAGGTCCTGCGCGCCTCCGTGGAGCGGCGGGCATCGTTCCTCGCCGACACGTCTGCCGGGAGCCCGCACGTGGAGGAAGCGCTCGTCGTGCTGGCGTCGGGCGGCATCGCGGCGGACCGGCTGGGCGAGGGGGTGAAGGCGGTGCGCGAGCTCCACCGGACGATGCACCGGCGCCGCGTGGGGCGCCTCCGTCAGTTGGGGTTCGACGGCGACGCGGCCGAGCAGATCTCCGAGCTGCACACGGCCAACTTCATGTGACAGGTGCCTTCGCGCGCCGGCTCACGAGCTGCACGATCGCGTCCTCGATCCGGACGGCGTCGTCCTTGCTGAGGCCGTCGGACAGGATCGAGAACTCGATCCAGTCCTTGCGCTATGCGTGACCAGACCCACCCGGAGAGCGTGGACACCGACGTCAGCGTGCCGGTCTTGGCCCGCACGCGCGTGTGACCGAGGCGGCCTTCGAGCGTGCCCTGGCCGCCGATGGGGAGGGCGAACCGGAGGTCGGACCCCCACGGTTCCCGGTCGGCCGCCCACAGCAGCCGCACGATCCCCTGTGCCGTGACGCGGTTCGCGTACGAGAGCCCCGACCCGTCGCTGTGCTCGAACCGAGGAGCGCCGTTCGCGGCGGTGAACGCATCCAAAGCGGCGGCAGCCCGACGCGATGGAGCCGACGCCGGAGACCTCGGCTCCGAGGACCTTGCCCAGCACCTCCGCGTCGAAGTTGAGCGAGTCGACGTTCATCCGGCGCAGGATCTCCACGACGGGGGCGGAGTCGACCGCGGCGATCTTGACCCGCTTCCCGTCGGGTGCCCCCACCTGTGCGGCTCCGACGACGTCGATCCCCTTGCGACGGAGCGCCTTCGTCAGGTACGCAGCGGCCCGGAGCTCGGGGTCGTCGATGTGCCGTCCCTCGGGACCGACGTTGCCGCGGAACGCCAGCGCCGTGGGGATCGCGACCTCGATCTTGGGGAAGTCGTCCTTCCAACCCGGCGCCCACCAGTCGCGTTCGAACGGTCCCATGTCGCCGATCACGGACCCCTCGATCCGTGTGACCCTCGCGGCGCCGATCTGCTTCGCGAGCGCGTCCAGTCCGGCGGGCGTGAGCTCGGGATCGCCGTGACCGACCAGCCACAGGTCGCCGTCGATCACGCCGTCCACGGGACGCCGCCGTCGCCATCGCACGCGTTTGCGATCACCCGGTCGGGACCGACCGCCGCGAGCAGTGCCATCGACAGGAGCAGCTTCTCGTTCGACGCGGGCGCTCGCATCACCCACGCCAGATGCCGGTACCAGACGTCGCCGTCGTTCGCCGATCGTCACCGACATCCGTCGGCCGCCGATCAGCTCGTCGATCTGGCGCTGCCATCCCGCCGGATCGTCCGGGCCGGAGGCCGGGACCGGCCTCGAAGGACGGTTGCGGGACCGGCGCCGGGCGCGGCGTGGCCGGCTGCAGGGATGCCGGCGACGATGGAGAGGGCGAGCAGGATGGCGAGGAGACACCGGGCGCGCATGTCCGGACGATGGTACGAGGTCGATCGCGCGCCCGGCGGGCGCGGAGTTACGTACCTTGCGCGAGCGCCTCGACCTCGGCGCGCATCGCGTTGCGCTCCTCCAGGAGCGTCCGCAGCGCGCGCGGTTCGAGCGGCCGTGCGAAGAAGTACCCCTGCCCGAGGTCGCACTTGAGCTCGTTGAGCCGGTCGAGCTGGTCGGCCCGCTCGATGCCCTCGGCGACGGGCTTCAGGTTCAGGATGCCGGCGAGCTCGATCACCGCCGCCGTGAGCGCCGAGGATTCGCCGCCGTCGGCCACCTCGTCGATGAAGGACTTGTCGATCTTCAGGATGTCGACGGGGAAGCGTCGGACGTAGTTGAGCGACGAGTACCCGGTGCCGAAGTCGTCGATCGCGAGCAGCACGCCGAGCTGCTTCAGCTCCTGCAAGCCGCTCGATCGCGAGCTCCATGTCCTGCATGACCATGCTCTCGGTGATCTCCAGGATCAGCGTGGGTGCGGCCAAGCCGGTCTCCGTCAGGATGGCGCGCACCTCGTCCACGATCTCCGGGCGCGCGAGCTGTCGTCGCCGACAGGTTGACCGCCATGTGGAACGCCGGCTCCATCGGGAACTCGCCCTGCAGCTCCACCGCGTAGCGGCACGCCTCGCGCAGCACCCAGCGGCCGATGGGCACGATCAACCCCGTCTCCTCGGCCAGCGGGATGAACTCGAGTGGCTGCACGATGCCGCGCTCGGGATGGATCCAGCGGATCAGCGCCTCGACGCCGGTGATCCGGCCCGTGTCCAGTTCGATCACGGGCTGGTAGTGCAGGATGAACTCGTCGTGCTCGAGCGCGCGCTGGAGGTCGGCCTTCAGCTCCAGGCGCCGCAGCGCCGTGTCGTGCATCGCCGGCTCGAAGATCTGATAGCGACCCTTGCCCTCGCTCCTTCGCCATGTACATCGCGACGTCGGCGTTGCGCATGAGCGCCTCGGCCGCTTCCTCGCCACCCTCGCCGGCGCTCTTCCGAGACGGCGATGCCGACGCTCGCGCGGACGAACACTTCCTTGCCTTCGAGCACGAACGGGATCTCGAGCATCTGCATGATCCGGTCGGCGACGTCCGCGGCCTGGATCCCTTCGCCGCCGTCCTCCAGCAGGATCGCGAACTCGTCGCCGCCCAGACGCGCGGCGGTGTCGGCGGCGCGGAGCGCGTTCTTCAGCCGGTCGCCGACCTCGCAGCAGGAGCCCGTCGCCCGCGGCGTGGCCGAGCGAGTCGTTGATCGTCTTGAAGTCGTCGATGTCCATGAACAGCACCGCGATCGGCTTGCGCGTCGCGCTCCTGCCGCTCGATCGCGTGCAACACGCGGTCGCGGAACAGCGCCCGGTTGGCGAGGTTGGTCATCGGGTCGTGGAACGCCTGGTGCTGCAGCTGCTCTTCGAACTGCTTGCGCTCGGTGATGTCACGGGTGTTGAGCACGATGCCCGCTGACGTTCGGGTCGTGCAGCAGGCTCGTGCGCAGCGTCTCGGTGGCCAGGTACGTGCCGTCACGGTGGCGCAGGCGGAACTCCAGGAGGCCGGTGTCGCCCTCACCGTCGCCGGCCGACGTGAGGAACGACAGGACGCGCGTCTTGTCGTCCTGGTGAACGAGGTCGATGAATCGCGTGCCCTCCAGCTCGTCGGGGTCGGTGCCGAGCAGACGCGAGGCGGACGGGCTCGCGTACCGGACTACGGTCGTCGGCTCGATCACCGTCACGACGTCCGACGAGTTCTTGACGAACGACGCGAACCGCGCTTCGCTCTGACGGCAGCAGCAGATCTTCGGTGAGGGCCGCGCTCTCGAGCGCGAGCGCCACCTGGGAAGACAGCGCCCGGAGGCTGTCGGCCACGGAGCGGGCATCTCCTGCGGGGGTCGCCACGACCATCATCCCGCGGAACTCGTCGCGCATGAACAACGGCGCGACGAGCACGGAGCCCTCCGCGGTGCGCGGGCACCGAGAGCGGCACCCGGATCGTGCTCTCGTGCGACTGCACGATGTACGCGTTGCGAGCCAAGAGCCGTTGGCGTTTCCAGTCCTGCAGGATGTCCAGCGAGAAGCGGCGCCGATCACGGCGGTGGCGTCACCGTCCGAGGCCGACCACCACGAAGTCATCGTGCTCACCGTCGAACTCCTCGCAGAGCCGGATCCCGCGCCCTCGGGACCGGCGAGCGAACGGGCCGCCTCGATCGCCGCCTCGTGGATCGCCTCGCGGTTCGTGGCCGTGACGAGCGCGACGCCGGCTTCACGCAGCGCGCGCTCGCGGCCGGCCGACTTCTCCTGCTGGCGAACCAATCCGGACATCCTCGCGATGACGAGCAGGAACAGGATGATCGAGGCGACGATCACGACCATCTGGTCGGTCCGTTGCGTCCCGGTCGAGTACCGGCTGACGATGATCGCGTCCGTCAGCGGCGCCGTCAGCGAGACGACCGCGAGTGACCGACGAGTCGCGGCCGGGACAGACGTGCCTTCGTCTCGGTCGAGCGTTCGGAGAACGGCGGACGGCCGGGTGCAGCGCCGCCGCGCCGAACAGCAGGTAGAACGCCGCCCAGCCGCCTTCCAGATAGCCCGTCTGGTTGTCATAGCCGCCGTGGAGACCGGCCCAGCCGTACAGCGCGTCGGTGACGAAGAGCGCGATGACGGCGGCGAGCAGGAAGAAGAAGGCTTGGTTCTTCTGCCCGCCTCCGACCGCGAGCCTGATCGCCCCGGTCACGAGCATCAGGTCCATCAACGGGTAGCCGATCGACACGAGCTTCTGCAGCGTCGTGAGGGATGCGTCGTGCGTGTACGGCGCGATCAGGAAGACCCACGACAGCACGCCGACGCCGATGCCGACGATCAACGAGTCGATCGCGCCGTCGCGGTCGCGTCCGGGGTTGCGATGACGGATCAACAACAGGATGCCCAGGAACAGGCAGGGGTAGACCGAGAGGTAGAGGAGGTCGCCGATCGACGGGTACGGCAGCTCCGTGCCGAAGAACCGTTCGTAGTTGTACGTGATGACGTCGCCGGTCACGAAGAACGACTGACCCAACGCGATCAGCGATCCACGGCAGCTTGTACTCCACCCGGTTGAGACGGAGCGCGACCAGGATCACGATCGGGGACGACAATGCGATGAGGTTCAGCAGTCCGCCGATGCGCATCGCCGGGCACGAAGAGGAAGACCAGGGTCGCGATCACCCCGGTCAGCGAGATACACGAGCCATGCTCGCGCCTTCATGGCATGTGTATCGTCCCGCGGCGGGGCCAGCCTTAGTACCGAAGGTTCAGGACGTCGACGTCGATCGGATGGGGGAGGCCGAACGTCCCAGGGACGCTGGGGGTGCTACTGGTCCCGGGACGGGTTCTTCCTCCACCGAGCGCATCCCGGGCAGGAAGAGGAACGAGAGGGTCACGATGGCGCCGAGGACGCCCGCGCCGACCAGCGTGCGGCTCGCACCGACCAGGGTGGCGGCCGGTCCGGTCAATGCGAACGACAGCGGCAGCAGGCCGATCGAGATGAACCAGTCGAGGCTCGACACGCGACCGAGCAGGTGCCGCGGCACGAGGCGCTGCTTGGTGGTGATCCACACGATGGTGCCCGCGGTTTCGAGCGCGTTGAACAGGAAGCACGCGACCATCGCCTGCCACGGTGCGTGCGCCAATCCGAAGCCGGCGACCGCGAGCGTCGACAACGTCCACGCGACGTACATGAACGTGATGAATCGCCGCGGCGACCTGCCCGCTGTCCCATGAACAGCGCGGCGCCGATCGCGCCCGACCCCGCCCATCGCCAGGATGAACCCCAAGGTCAACGGGCTCCCGCCCCATCGGTCCTTGACGAGCAGTGGCAGCAGCACCTCCTGCGGTCCGATGAACAGCAGGTAGGCGAACGCCGCGGCGAGGAGCGTCCCCCACAGCCACACACGGGCGCGCACGAACCGGAACCCTCTCGCGGATGTCGGCGAGGGCCGAGGTCGGCCTCCCTTCCCGAGGGGTGTCGATGGGATGGGGACTCATGCAGCAGCAACGCGACGATCGAGACGCCGAACGTCGCCGCGTCGACCAGGAACGCGCCGCCGGTGCTCCACGCGACCAGGAACCCGCCGATGGCCGGACCCGCGAGCCGCCACGCCGCGGGTCGGACGAACTGGTCGAGCGCGTTCGCCTGGATCAGCAGGTCGGTCGCCACGAGGTCGGGCACGATCGCGTCGAACGCCGGTCCGAAGAACGCGGTGCCTGCCCCGTAGAACGCCGCGAGCACCATCAGGTGCCAGAGCTCCAGACCGCCGGAGAGCGAGAGCACGCCCATCGCACCGACCGCGAGGCCACGGATCGAGGTCGGCCGCGACGAGGACGCGGCGCCGATCGAACCGGTCGCTCACCACACCGCCGATGAGCAGGAACAGCACGTTGGGGACCGTCATCGCCAGGCCCACGAGCGAGAGGGCGGTCGGCGCGTCCGACAGCTCGTAGACCTGCCAGGCCAAGGTGATGATGAAGATCCCGTCGCCGATCAGGGACACGGTCATGCCGGACCACAGCAGCCGGAAGTCCCGGTGCTTGAGCGGTTCGAAGATGACGGGACGCCGTCGAACGGCGCCCCGTTCCCCCTCGGGTCGGTCTTCATCCCCATCGTTCCGGTATCGGAGCCAGGGATGGGCTGCTTGACCTCCCCCGGCCGGGGTTCGTCTCCGTCGGACGGCCGGGTCCGGCGGGTCCGACGAGACGGTTCAGCCTGCCTCGGACCGCGGGTCGCCGTCGGGACGAGGGTGCCGTCGGGCTGCAGATCCTCGATGCGCTCGTCCGAGCGGACGCGAACGGCAGGTAGACGCGGAACGAAGCACCGCCGCCTTCGCGGTCCTCGACCCAGGCACGTCCGCCGTGCAGCTCGGCGAAGCGCGTGACGAGGGAGAGACCGATCCCGACGCCCGGGTTGTGCGTGACGACCTCGTTCCCCTGACGGAACGGCTCGAAGATCGAGTCCCGCAGCTCCTCGGGGATCCCCGGACCCGCGTCCTCCACGACGATCAGCACGCTCTCCGCGTCGCCGGTCGCGCGGACCCAGATCGGCGTCCCGGGGGGCGTGTAGCGGATGGCGTTGGCGACCAGGTTCTCGACGATCCGCTCCACCTGCGCGGCGTCGATGTGCGCAAGCTCGGACCCGCTCGCGGTCGTGAGCTCGATCGGGTGCGTGTCGGTGGCGCTCTCCTCCAGGACGCTGGACAGGATCTGGGTCACGTCGACGTCGTTGCGGTTGGGCGCCACGATGCCCCGGCTCATCCGGTCGAGGTCCAGCAGGTTCGTGAGCAGACGGTGGAGCTTGCGGGCGTTCGTCGCGATGCGGCCCACCAGGTCGTGCTCGTCCTCGCGCGAGATCTGCCTGTTGTCCAGGCCGCCCTCGAGGGTGAGGGCGCACCCGAGGATGCTGGTGAGCGGCGTGCGGAGGTCGTGCGAGACCGCCTGCAGGAACGAGTTCTGCATCTCGTGCAGGGAGCGAAGCGGGTCGCGGCCTCCTTCTCGGTGTCCAGGGCCTTCACGAGCTGCGCCTCGGCGTTCTTCTGTTCGGTCACGTCGTACATCACGCCCTGGAGGTAGACGGGGCGGCCGCTGTCGTCGGAGAGCGCCTCCGCCTCTTCGTGGATCCAGATGACGCGGCCGTTCTTGCCGATGATGCGGTACTCGCACTGCATGCGCGGTTCGCCGTTCAGCATCCGGAGCTCCGCGTCCAGGGCGAGCTCACGGTCCTCGGGCAGGATCCGTTCGCGCCACAGGTCGGCCTGCCCGTCCACTCGTCGGGGGTGAACCCGAGGATCGATTCGACCTTCGGGCTGATGTACGTCCACGCGGCGTCCTTGCCGAACTCGGCGATGTACACGACGGCGGGCAGACCTTCGACGAGGGAGCGGTACTTGGCCTCGGCTTCGCGCATCTGTCGCTCGGTCCGCCGGTACTCGCCGATGTCGACCATGAGTCCGTTCAGGCGGACCAGCACGAGGACGAACAGCACCGCCGAGCACACCGCGAGCACCGGGACGTCGACCTGCTCGCCGCGGATCGCCTGGATCACGATCACGGTCGGGGCGATCAGCGAGGCGCCGGCCAGGATCGCGAGCCGGCGCGCGAGGATGCTGGAGTTCGCCTTCGGGAGTGGGCTCGTCCAGGTCGACCATCGACGGGTGGAGGGCGGCGGCACCCCACAGGAGGTAGAAGAGCCCCCAGCCCGAGCTCCAGCAGCCCGGTGGTGTTGTCGTAGGAGCCGTGCAGGAGGATCAGCGTGTAGATCGTGTCGGTCGTGAACAGCACCGCGATGGACGCCGGTCATCAGGTAGAAGGCGGGCGGTCGCTTCCCGCGGTCGACCGCCAGACGGACGGCGACCCCGAACAGGATC
Source organism: uncultured Actinomycetes bacterium (assembly GCA_963777495.1). Taxonomy (GTDB): domain Bacteria; phylum Actinomycetota; class UBA4738; order UBA4738; family HRBIN12; genus JBBQVZ01. The sequence goes on from CAVZQM010000006.1 coordinate 270,796, forward strand.
AGGTCCATGATCGGGTAGGCCATGGCGGTCAGCTTCTGGAGCGAGCGTCAGTGACTGGTCGTGCGCGTACGGCGCCAGCAGGAACACCCATGACAGGGTTCCGACGCCGACCGCGATGATCAGCGAGTCGATCAGGCTGGCGCGGTCGCGTCCCGGGCTCCGCCGTCGGACCAGCAGCAGGACGCCGGCGATCAGGAACGGATAGACGCTGAGGTAGAAGCAGGTCGCCGATCGAGGGGAACGGCGGCGCGGTGCCGAAGAAGCGCTCGTAGTTGTACGTGATGACGTCGCCGGCGACGAACAGCGCCTGGCCGGTCGCGACCAGGTACCAGGGCAGCCGTTGTCGAGGCTCGTGCATCCGTACGGCGATCACGATCGCGATGACGGCCGACAGGCCGATCGCGTTGAACAGCGGTCCGACCCGGATGGGGTGAACGAACACGAACGCGGTCAGCACGACGATACCCGATCGTGAGGTAGACGACCCATGCGCGAGATCTCATCGCCCCATCGATATCGGGCGTGGCGACCTGCGACCTTAGTGAGGAGGGTGTTCGACGCGGCGAGTGCGTGACCGGGCGTTAGGCGGCGGATGGCCGGGGGACGCGAGCGCCTGGTGCAGCTGGAACCGCTCGCGCAGCGACCCGAGGACGTCGATCAGGTGGTCGATCTCCTCATCCGTGTTGGCGGCCGTGACCTGGATCCGGAAGCCGACCTCGTCCTTCGGCACCAGCGGGTACGCCGCCATCGTCGTGTAGATCCCCTGGTCGAAGAGGTAGCGGCCCACCTGATCGATCTCCGTGTGGTCGGCGAGCGGGATCTCGATGATCGGGAACCCGCTCTCGTTCGGCGTCACGATGTCGAGGCGCGTCCAGGGCCTCGAGCACGCGGTGCGTTCGCTGCCACATCGCGAAGCGCGCGATGTCGCCGCGGGTGCGGTTGACCTCGAGGCCGGCGATCGTCGTCGCCAGCGAGGCGATGGGGGACGGCCCCGAGTACAGGTACGGCGGAGCGAGCACCTTCAGTGCATCCTTCAGCCCGGTCGGCAGGGCGACGAACGCCAGCAGCGACGAGTAGGCCTTCGAGAAGCCGGCCACCAGCACGATGTTGTCGTAGCCGACGTTCTGGTGGCGCAGCAGGCTGTTGCCCGAGGTTCCGTAGTTGCAGAGCTCGGCCGGCGAACGCTCGCCGATCACGCCGAACCCGTGCGCGTCGTCCACGTACAGGAGCGCGTCGTGTTCGGTGGCGAGCCGAGCGAACGCCTCGATGTCCGGCGCGTTGCCGGTCATCGAGTTCACGCCGTCCATCGCGATCACGCGAGGCCTGTCCCGGGTCGCTGGCGGTGAGCAGCTCGTCGAGGTGCGCGACGTCGTTGTGCCGGAAGCGGGTCACCTGCGCGCCGTGTCCCGCGGCGACCATGGCTCCGTCGTAGATCGTCTTGTGTGCCCTGCCGTCCAGGAAGATCGTCCCGTCTCGCCACCAAGACCGGGATCACCGACATGTGGATGTGGGTGATGGTCGGGAGGAGCAGGACGTCCTCGCATCCCAGGAGGTCGGTCATCTGCTCTTCGATCTCTCCGTAGAGCCGCGGGCTGCCGAGCAACCGGGACCAGCTCGGGTGCGTGCCCCACGTGGCGAGGTATTCGGGAACCGCGGCGATGATCTCGTCCTCCAGGTCGAACCCGAGGTAGTTGCAGGAGGCCCAGTCCGTGAGCCAGTGGTCGCCGATGCGGATCCGACGCCCGATCTGCTCGTCGATGACGGCATCCATCATCGGGTGCTCGTGTTTCAAGCGGGTGAGGTCGGCCGTGGTGGCGACCCAGCGGTCGAGCCATCCGTCCGCCTGTCGGCGCCGGGGTCTGGCGTCCGGAGGCGCGTCCCGATGGCGAGGTCGGACTCGCGCCGTTGGGCGTGGGTCTCGGGCCCGTTCGAGCGGGCTCCTGCTTCGGTGGGAGAGACGGTCATGGACTACCCCCATCGGCGTAATCCGATCGGCTGACTTGACCGCGAGCGTGACCGAGTTCGGTGAGGTGGGTTACGCGGCAGGGTGCATGGCGTCGGCGAACGCCCGCATGAACCCGGCGAGCGCGCGCGCGCCCTCGAGCGGCATCGCGTTGTAGATCGACGCCCGGATGCCACCGACGCTCCGGTGTCCTCTCAGCTCCACCAGACCTGTCGCCGCGGCCTCCTGCGATGAAGCGACGCTCCAGCTCGTCGGTCGGAAGTCGCCAGGTGACGTTCATCAGGGAGCGCGACCCGGGGTCGGCGTGGCCCCGATAGAAGCCCGTCGCTCTCGTCGATGGCGTCGTAGAGCAGCGTCGCCTTCTCGCGATTGCGCTCGAGCTGCGCCTCCAGGCCGCCGACCTCGTCGCGGAGCCAGCGCGTCACCAGCATGAGGACGTAGATCGAGAACACCGGCGGCGTGTTGTACATCGAGCCGTGGTCGCACGTACGTGCGGTAGTCCAGCACCGTCGGGAGCCCGTCGGGGATGCGGGCGAGCAGGTCGTCGCGGATGATCGCGATCGTGACCCCGGCCGGCCCGGCGTTCTTCTGTGCGCCGGCGTAGAGGAGCCCGTGACGCGAGATGTCCACCGGCCGCGAGAGGAAGTTCGACGACGAATCGGAGATGAGCGGGACCGCCGGCGGGACGGCCGGCGTCGTCGGGGAACTCGACACCGTGGATCGTTTCGTTCGACGTGACGTGCACGTACGCCGGACGATCGGATCGACGACGGAGTCCAGTTCGTCGTCGGAGGGGACCCGCACGAACCCGTCGGGTTCCCCCGACCACACGATGCGAGCCGATCCCACCCTCGTCGCTTCCTGGAGCGCTTTCGAGCCCCATGATCCGGTGACCACGTAGCCGGCCGCGTCGCCCGTGGCTCCTCGGAGGAGTTCATGGGCACCATCGAGAACTGCTGGGATGCGCCCCCCTGGCAGAACACGACGTGGTGCGAGTCGGGGATCGCCAGCAACGGACCGCAGGTTGGCGGTCGCCTCACCGATCACGTCCTCGAACCACGGGCTTCGGTGGGACACCTCGAGCGGGGATGCCCCCACGCCCGGGAGCGATCACCAGATCGCGCTGCGCCTGCTCGAGCACGGGCAGGGGGAGCGTGGCGGGCCCGGCGGCGAAGTTGAAGACGCGGTCGCTCATGGAGCCCCCAGGGTATCGTGACGACCCGCACGAGGAGGGTCGTGAACGATGGCGTACAAACGGATCTTGTTCGGGACGGATGGCTCGGCTGCCGCGCAAGCGGCGGGCTCCGTCGCGGCCGGCCTCGCCCGAGCAGAGGGCGCTCAGCTGATCGTGGGGTTCGCGTTCGAGCGGCCGACCGATGCGGAGCAGATCGTCGCGACGGCGATCCAGCAGGCAGAGGCGGCGGGGGTGCGCCGCGTCTCGGGCGAGGCCCGGGCGGGCGTTCCGGCCGATGCGCTGATCGCGCTCGCCGACGGACACGACGTCGGGCTCGTGGTCGTCTCGGGCGGCCGCGGGAAGAAGTACGGCCTGGGCCAGGTGGCACACCGACTGGCGGTGCGTTCGCCGCGCGACGTCCTCCTCGTGTCCGGGTCGTCGTCGGCCGGAGTCGACGGGCCGCTGTATCGCACGGGTGCTGATCGCCACCGACGGATCGTCGACCGCCGACCGCGCCGCGCGCAAGGGGTTCGAGCTGGCCGAGGACGCTGGAGGCTCCGGTCACGATCGTGTTCGTGGGGCATCCGAAGACGGGCGAGCTGATCACGCAGGACACGATCGCCACGTACGGCGGTGAGGTGAAGACCGACGTGGTCCTGCGCGAAGGCGATCCGGCCACGCAGATCCTCGCAGCCGCCGACGAGGTCGATGCCGGCCTCATCGTCGTGGGCAACAAGGGCATGGTCGGGGCGAAAGGGTTCCTCCTGGGCTCGGTGCCGCAGGACGTCAGCGAGCGTGCCACGCGTGACGTCCTGATCGCCCGGACCGTGACCCAGGTCGTGTCCGAGCTGGCACCCGGTGAGGGCGGGATCGTGGAGCGAGCGGGCGAGAAGCTCGCGGTGTTCGTGGGCCAGGAGGCTGAGCCGCACGTGATGAGCGCCCGTTGCACGCACATGGGGTGCACCGTTGCGTGGAACCCCGGGGAGCGGACGTTCGACTGTCCCTGCCATGGCTCGCGGTTCGGTCCGACGGGAGAGGTCGTGAACGGCCCCGCAGCGAGGCCGCTGCCTCCCGCATGACCGATCCGGAAGCTGCCCCGTTCAGAACGGCTTGAACAGCATCAGGTAGAGGATGGACAGCAGCCCGACGACGCCGACGGCGGCGATCACGTGTGCCTCGCCAGATCGCAGGAGGTCCTCGAGCTCTTCGTCGGACACGCGCGGCACGCCACTCGGCCGTACCTCACAGGCGGCCGTGATCCGCCGGAAGTACGGCGCGGCGAGCCCATACATCAAGCCCATCGTGATCAGCAGGATCGCGATCGAGAGCAGGAGCCACCCTTGTGAGAACGAGAACAGGTGGAACGCGAGGGCGTCACCCACCCCGCCGATCACGAGGATCAGCAACCCGATGTACATCGCGCGCGTCGACGTCCCGCTGAACGCGATCAGGTCTGCGATCCGCTGACGGTCACGTTCTCCGCGGATCCGGTACAGCACGAACATCGAGACACCGTGCGCGCCGACGAAGACGAGCACACCCGCGAGGTGCAGGAGCAACCACCATTGCCTGGCCATGGCGTGGAACGATACCGGACGACGTGGCGGCTATGCGCGTTCGAGCGGCTGGGTGAGGCAGGTGGGCCCGCCTTCGCCTTTCAGCGAGATCTCGCTGCCGTCGTAGGTCCGGACGTCGACCCCGGCGGCCTCCATACGCCGCCGGGTCTCCGGGTTCCCGTCGAGCGCGAGCGCGATCCGCGGTCCCAGCGCCAGCACGTTCGGCGCCATCGAATCCGAACTCGTCGTCGGGCACCTCGACGACGCTTGATGTCGCGTTCGCGGAGAAGCTCCATCAAGCGGACCGGCACCATCGGGACGTACGCGACCGCCAGGTCGACGTCCAGCGGCGAGATGAACGACATCAGATGCAGACACTCGTCAGGTCCGTGGAGATGGGGGAGGTCGAAGTCCACGACGTCGACCGTGCCACCGAGGAGCCCGCGGAGTTGCGAGATCGCCCTCACCGTTCGTGCGGTAGCTGCGTCCGGCCAGGAGCGTCGATCGGTCCAGCCAGAAGAGGTCGCCGCCCTCCGCCGTCGCGGGAGCCGACAGCCTGCCGGAGATGGCGATCCCGACGGCCTCCAGATCGTCGCGCCACGTCGTCGGGCTCTGCGAGACGTCCTTCCTTCCCGGGACGGAGCATGATCGCGCCGTCGTCGGTCATGAGCGACGGGGTCGTACGCGTAGATCGCGTCCGGGTCGCCCGACGTGCGAGCGGAGCCGGTCTCGACGACGGCTCCCGACCGCTGGAGCTCCTCGCGGAACGCCGCATGCTGGTCGATCGCTCGTCGCGGGATCCGGCGCGGCGTGCCACGCGTAACGCTTCCAGTCGCCGAGGTCGTCGGCGACGGGCGCTCGCACGTAGACGCGTCGCAGCGACGAGGTCTGGTCCTGGATCGACAAACTTAGGGTTGCGGATCGCGTTCCACGACGGGAGACGACCGGCAGGATCAGGATCGGAGCGGGCTCGCGATCGACGATGATCGCCTCGTCGTCCGGCATCCACCCGCGTGCGGACCATGCCGGGACCGGGAAGCACGTCGGCCAGGCCGGCCGTCCGCCGGGACCGGCTCGCCGGCCGCGGGTGGGATGACATCTCTTGCACGGTTGCGGGCTCGGGCTCCACCTCGGGCACCCCGCATGCGCGTTCGACGGCCGGTCCGAGCTCGCGGAGGACCTGCGACGGATCGACGGTCGCGTCGCCGTTGATGGGCGCCAGATCCGGCGGCCATACCAGGACGATCTTGGCTTCCGGGCTCATCTCCCGCGTCAACACGACCGCGGTGGATCCGATCGCATCGTCCAGGACGACGGCGTCGGGCCGGTGTACGGCGAGCGCCTGCACCAGTTCCACCGGGGTGGTCGCGTCGGCCAACACCAGGAACCCCTCACCTTCCAACACGAAGCGCAGGAGTCCCCGTCGCACCGGGTGCCCCTCACCCACGACCACACCGATGCGTGGAGGCTCGGCGGTCACGTCTCGCTCCACGTTCGGAGCGTACTCCACCGGGTCGAAGCCATGGTCAGACGGGCCGGTGGGTGATGAGGAAGCGGCCGATGCCGCCGACGCGTACCACGCCGTTGCCCTGCGACGTGACCGTCCCCTGCAGGCGCAGACGGATGGAGCCGTCGGTCACCGTGACCCGCATGGTGCCGTTCCCGCGCGCGCGGACCCTCGACGCCGACTCGTTGCGCACGACGCCCTCGCCGCTGACCTTCACGTCACCAGACGCGACGATGTGCGCGAGCCCGTCGATGCGCAGTCGGATGTCGCCCGACGCCTGCAGCGTGATGGACCCGTCGGCGCGCACGTGGACGACCCCCTCGTACGTACCCGGTTGGTCGGTGATCACGTCGGGTCCGTCGTTCGATCCCGGCAGCGAGAAGTCACCGACGCTGCCCGCGACGATCGTGGTTCGGACGGCGTCCGGGTTCAACAACAGCGCCGCAAGAGCGATCGCGAGGACACCGGCGACGATCGCCAAGGCGACGATCGCGAACCGGCTCCGCGTTCCGCGCGGCGCCTTGACGCCGGGCGCCGTGTACGTCCACGTGGGTGTGGCGACATCGCCCGGACGCAACAGGACGTGCGGCAGCGGCTCCGCGGCGACGGGCGGAGGGGGCTCCTCGGTGTCGACGACGTCGATGACCTCCTCCGTCACGTCGGTCGCCGGCAACGTCGTGTCCGGTTCGACGGCGGCCTCGTCGCCAGTGACGGGAGCCGGGGCCACCTGCTGTTGGGGCCCTTCGATCGGCTGGTCCGCAGATCCGCGGGCTCGGACTCGGGGACGACGATGACGTCGGGCGGCCCGACGCGGGGCCTCGGCGGCGCGATGACCGGGCCGCGGCCCATCGCACGAGCCACCGTGCTCCCCAGGGATGTCATGACCTCCGATGGTTCCAAGCGAGCCTCGACGCCCACCGCGGCCACCCCGCGGGGCCAAACCAGGATCACCTTGGCCGACGGCAACACCTCACGCATCATGCCGACCGCGCTCGCGTCGATACCGTCGTCGAGAACGACCACGTCGGGTCGGTGGATCACGAGTCGCTGCGCCAACTCCAGGGTGGATGAGGCTTCGGCGACGACGTCGTAGCCCTCGTTCTCCAGCACGAATCGGAGCAGTCCCTTCCGGGAGGTCTGCCCTTCGCCCACCATGACGCGGATCACGTTGTTCACCCATATCGTCCGTCGACCAGCCTAGTTGGGGGGGTGACGCAGCACGACCGACGAAAGTCGAGAGCGGCCTCCCGAACGACGGAGGCCGATGGGACGAGACTTCGAACGTTTCGTGCGTCTGCCGCCACCCGACCGCCGGTCACTTCGGTCCGCTTCGGGCGCCTCGCTCCCGGGGTTCCGTGGGGTCTGTCACAATGGCGGCCCGAGGCCATCGAACCTCACCGAGAGGCCACGTGTCGGACACGGTGGAGCGAGCGAGTAGTAGCAAGACCCCGCCGGCGGGCCAGCGGCCCGCCGCTGCCGCATCCGGCTCCGAGCCCCGTCCCGTGCTCGCGCCGTTGCTCGCCGTGATCGCGGAGCGCGTTCCCGCCGAGCGTCGGGAGGCCGTGACGGCGTTCGCCAAGACGTACCTGCGCCGCCTCGCCGACGAGGAGATCGCCTCCGCGTCTCCCGAAGACCTCTACGGGATGGTCCGCAGCACGTTCGACTTCGTGGACGGGCGGAGGCTGCAGCCGTGGGTGGTCCGCGCATTCCATCCCGATCCCGAGACCGAAGGCTTCACGACGCCCGGCACCGTCCTCGAGACCAACGTCGACGACTCTCCGTTCTTGGTCGACTCCGTGACCGAGGAGCTCACCGCGCGCAACCTGGTGGTCCGTCGCATCCTCCACCCCGTCGTCGGCACATCCCGGGACGAGGAGGGTCGGCTGGAGCGGATCTCGTCGGCGCGGGATGCGTCGCATCGCGAATCGGTGATGCACTTCGAGCTCGATCGGCGACTCTCCGATGCGGATCGCGCGAACCTGGAGGAACGAGTCCGAACGATCCTTCGGGACGTCCGACTCGTCGTCCGGGACTTCGAGCCCATGCAGGACCGCGCCCACCAGATGCTCGAGATGGCACGACACGCGGCCATCCGCTATTCGCCGCAGGAGGTCGGAGAGACCGTCGACTTCCTGGACTGGTTGCTCCAGCTGAACTTCGTCTTCCTCGGGTACCGCGAATACGAGTTGGTCGATACCTCCGACGGCCGGGCGATCCGCGCCGTTGCGGGAAGCGGGCTCGGCATCCTCTCCGATGTGAGCCGCTCGACGTTCGCGGAGACGACCGTGCTCGACTCGTTGGATCCGGGATTGCGGCGACGTATCGAAGACGGCGACCTGTTGGTCTTCTCGAAGACCAACGCGTACTCCACGGTGCACCGGCGCGCGCGGATGGACTACATCGGTGTCCGCAAGGTGAACGCCGACGGCGAGATCGTCGGCGAAGCGCGGATGATCGGCCTCTTCACTTCCAAGGCGTACATGGAGCCCGCCGCCAAGACGCCGCTGCTGCATCACAAGCTCGAGCAGGTGTTGACGGCGGAGGACCTGATCCCGGGGTCGCACGACTACAAGGCCGCGACGACGTTGTTCGAGTCGTTCCCGAAGGACGAGCTGTTCCAGGCCTCGGCGGGCGAGCTCCGCCGCCTGATCAGCGGACTCCTCCAGCTCGAACGACACGGCGGCATCCGGGTGCTGGTGCGCCGGGACCTGTACGGACGGAGCATCTCGGTCGTCGTGGCGCTTCCACGTGATCGGTTCAACGCGGAGCTTCGCAAGAGCCTGCAGAAGCTGTTCATGGAACGGTTCCACGGCTCCACGATCGACTACCACCTGTCGCTCGGCGAGACCGAGAACGCCCGGATCTTCTTCACCGTCCACGTGGACCCGGGGGTCCAGATCCCGGAGGTTCCGTACGAGGAGCTGGAGGAGGAGGTCGAACGGCTCGCGCGCACGTGGGACGACGACCTCCGCGACGCCCTGATCGCGCGCGTCGGTCAGGAGCGAGGCTCGCTGCTGACCGATCGATACGCGCCCCGGTTCCCCGACTACTACAAGTCGAACCGCGACTGGGGACTGATCGTCGACGATGTGCTCAAGCTCGACGAGATGGAACAGAGCGACGAAGGCTTCGTCGTCGGCCTGGGGAACGAGAGCGCCGGAGAGCGTCTCACGCGCGTGAAGCTGTACAAGACCGGCGGGAAGGTCGACCTCTCCGCGTTCATGCCGATCCTCGAGGCGCTCGGCCTCCGCGTCGTCGAGGAGGTCCCGACCGGATTGCTCGGCGACGGCAAGGCGTACATCCACGACTTCGGGGTGCTGGATGCCCGCGGTGCCGTCATCGACCTGGAGCACAGCGCGGAGCGCGTGGAACACACGATCGTCGCGGTGTGGCGGGGTCAGGCCGAGTCCGACTCGCTCAACCGATTGGTGGTGGCCGGCGGGCTCACGTGGGAGCAGGTGGGCATCCTCCGCGCGTTCCGGAAGTATCGCCAGCGCATCTCGACGCGATTCACCGAGGAGTATCGCAACGACGCGCTGGCCGAGAACGCGACGATCGCGGCGAAGCTCGTCATGTACTTCGAGACGCGTTTCGACCCCGATCGCGCGGCCGGCGAAGAAGCGATGGAGGCGATCCGTACGGACGTCCTCCACGACCTGCGCCAGGTGGTCTCTCTCGACCAGGATCAGATCCTCCGACACATGCTCGGGACCATCCAGGCCAGCGTCCGGACCAACGCGTACCGGCCCGTTCGCGAATCGCTGTCGATCAAGCTGCGGTCTGAGTCGGTGCCCGAGATGCCCAAGCCGCTCCCGTTGTTCGAGGTCTTCGTGTACTCGGCTGAGATGGAAGCGATCCACCTCCGGGGCGGCATGGTCTCGCGCGGCGGCATCCGCTGGTCGGATCGTCGGGAGGACTACCGGACCGAAGTGCTCGGGCTGATGAAGGCGCAGATGGTCAAGAACGCCATCATCGTTCCCGACGGTTCGAAAGGCGGATTCATCCTCAAGCGGAGCCCGCCTGACGCCGGAGCTGCTGAAGGCAGAGGTCATCAAGCAGTACGTCACGTTCATGCGGGGATTGCTCGACATCACGGACAACTTCGAACAGGGGAAGGTCGTGCATCCCGATCGGGTGCGCGTGCTGGATGGGGACGATACGTACCTGGTCGTGGCCGCCGACAAGGGCACGGCGACGTTCTCCGACACGGCGAACAGCGTCGCGGCTGAGGTCGGGTTCTGGCTCGGCGATGCGTTCGCCTCCGGTGGGAGCGCGGGCTTCGACCACAAGGCGCTGGGGATCACGGCGCGCGGTGCGTGGGAGTCGGTCAAGAGGCATGTCCGTGAGCTCGGGATCGACATCATGTCGACGCCGTTCAGCGTCGTCGGGATCGGCGACATGTCGGGCGACGTGTTCGGCAACGGGATGCTGCTCTCCCCGTTCATCAAGCTCGTGGCGGCGTTCGACCATCGCCACGTCTTCGTCGATCCCGACCCGGATCCGTCCGTGCAGCTTCGCGGAGCGACGACGGCTGTTCGACGTACCCGGCTCCTCGTGGAACGACTACGACCGGACCAAGGTGTCCACGGGAGGCGACATCTTCGATCGCAAGGCGAAGAGCGTGACGCCCTCACCGCAGGTGCGAGCCGCGATCGGGCTCCCCGACGATGCGCCCGACGATATGACGCCGAACGAACTGATCAAGGCGATCCTCAAGGCCCCGGTCGATCTGTTGTGGAACGGAGGTATCGGCACCTACGTGAAGTCGTCCAGGGAGTCGAACGGCGACGTGGGTGACCGCGCGAACGACCCGGTGCGCATCAACGGCTCGGATGTCCGTGCGCGCGTCGTGGGCGAAGGTGGGAACCTGGGGTTCACGCAGCTGGGGCGGATCGAGTACGCCCTGGGTGGTGGCCACATCAACACGGACTTCATCGACAACTCCGCGGGCGTCGACACGTCCGACCACGAGGTCAACTGGAAGATCCTCTTGGGCCTGGCGATGTCGGCCGGACGAGCTGACGCTGGCGGAGCGCAACGAGCTGCTGCAGTCATGCGCACCCGACGTGGTGGAGCACGTCCTGTACGACAACTACCTGCAGGCGCAGATCCTCTCGCAGGAGCTCGACTTCTCGGTCCAGCGCAACGACGCGTACGAGGATCTGATGCAGCAGCTCGTCGACCGACGGCGAGCTGGAACGCGAGGTGGAGTTCCTGCCGAGCTCCGAGGAGATGCTCGAACGTCGCGCGGGCGGACAAGGCATGGTGCGTCCGGAGCTGGCGGTGCTGCTCGCGTACGCGAAACGCTCGATCGCGGCCGAACTGCTCGGGTCCGACCTTCCGGACTCCGAGTACCTGGAGCACAACGACCTGCGTCGCTACTTCCCGCCCGCCATCGTCGAGCGGTTCGGCCATCTGATCACCCAGCACCCGTTGAAGCGCGAGCTGATCGCGACGATCGTGTCGAACGACGTCGTGAACTCGGTGGGCATCACGTTCGTCTCGCGGATGGTGACGGAGACGGGTTCGCATCCCGCCGATGTCGTGCGCGCCTACCGGATCGCACGCGACGTCACGGGCGCCGTCGACCGTTGGGAGGCGATCGAGGCGCTCGACGGCGTCATCGACCCGCGCGTGCAGGGCGAGCTGATGCGCGGGGTCGACTACCTGGTGGAGACGGCGTCGCGTTGGTACCTCGTGCAGATCGCACGGCGAACGGTTGTCCGAGGCGATCGACGATCAGCGGACGTCGTTCGCCGAGTTCTCGTCGTTGATCTGGCAGATCGGCCCGGAGCCGTGGCGCGAGGAGCATGAGCTCGATGTGCGACGCTTGGTATCGCGAAGGGCGTGCCGCAGGAGATCGCGCGACGACATGCGTTCCAGGGCGAGCTGGTCCACGGCCCCGACATCATCGCGGTGGCGCACGCGACGAGCTGGGAGGTGCTGCAGGTCGCTCGCGCGTTCTTCATGGTGGGCGAGCGCGTCGGGCTCGACTGGCTCGAACATCGATTGGAATCGCTGCCCGTGGGCACGCATTGGCAGCGATGGGCGGCCCAGTCGATGGAAGACGACCTGTTCCTGGTTCGGCGTCAGCTGGTCGAGAAGGTGATCGCGGAGGCGCCGGAGCTGATCGTCGACGAGGCGGTCGAGGCGTTCTTCGTCCGGCGAGCCGAGGCCGAGGATCGCCTGCAGCGCTTCATCCGCAACCTGTCGGTCGGAGGGGTGACCGATCTCGCGCAGTTCACGGTGGCTTGCGGCAGGTCCGGACGCTGCTGGGATAGTCATCCGCGGTCGCCGGTCGCGCCTCAGTGGAACGACTTGCAACGTGACCCAGTAGAAGCCGTCGACGTGGACGACCCCGACGCCGCTGCGACGGAACCGCGGCGTCGAGCAGGATCCGGCGGGTGTCCGTGCGATCGCAGCCACGCGTCCAGGATCCCGCGCAGACCGCGACCCCTCGCGAGATCCTCGCCGAACACGGAACCACCTTCGCTGCGGACCAGGTCCCCGAGGTTCGGCGTATGGGAGATCGTCCCGCTCCGGGCCATGCGCCTCGAGTGCCGGAGCGCGACGCCCGACAACCGGTGGTGCATCGACAACGTCGCGAGCCCATGGTGGTCCCGCACGCGGTTCACCAGATCCAGCATCCGTCGCGCGAGCTCGTGCTCCGAGGGACGAGGAACGACATGCGAGGCTGCTCGCACCGAGGGGGCGACCAACGACACGCCCATGAGCGCGAGCAGCACCATGCTGACCGAGAGGGAGGCACGCGTTCGGGGGGTGGTCATGACGACCTGAACCTACTACGTCGCCCAGTAACCGGCCAAGTGGAGGTCAGCCGTAGAGCTGCAACGTGACCCAGAGCCAACCCTTGATCCGTGCGACACCGATCCCGGCCGATCGGAACGAGGGATTCAGGAGATTGACGCGGTGGTGCGTGCTCTGCATCCACAGCTCTTCGACACGACGCAGTGTTTCCGCGTACGCGACGTTCTCACCCCACGTCCTCGCGTCGTACGGCCGCACCAGGTTCGAGAGGTTCGCGGTGTGGAACAGCACGTACCGACGTCCCATCGCGACGCTGTGACGGAACGATTCGCGCGAGAGACGGGTGTTGAGTCGGATGGTGTGCAGTCCGTGCGCGTTCCGCGACTGATTCACCAGATGCAGCATCTCGTTCTGGAACCGCTCGGAGCGACCACCGGCGTACGCGGCCTGGGCGGGAATGGTGAGTGTGAGCGCCAACACGAGGGGGATCGCGATCACACGCACCAACCGTCGAAGGTTGGTCATGCCTTGGAAGCTTATCGACAGAGCGCTTCCGGCGCAAACACACCGGTCAGGAACGTGAAGTCGACGCTCGTTGTCAGGATCGTGAACGAGACTTCTTCGGTGTGAGCGACCGACCGACGAGGTGGATCGTCACGCTGAGCAAGATCGCGAGCACCGTCGTGATGAGCACGAATCCCACGACGATCACGACGGGATTCTGGCCGGTGCCGGGGCCGAGCGCGACCACGATCGCGTAGATCGTGATGAACAGATAGAGCAACACGATGAACACCCACGCCAGCGATGCGAAGAACGCCACGACCACGCCCGCGACCGCGAGGCCGATGCCTTTGGACGCATCCGGACGCGCATCTCGTTCGTGGTCGCGCTCTCCTCGCGGCATGCGGCCGATTCTAGTCGCGCGCGAAGCTACAGCGCCCGGGACTTCCGACCGATGGAATCCCAGGCATATACTCAGCTCGGAGCGTGCGATGCAGACGGAAGAGCGATCGACCTGTCCCTCCTGCGGCGGGGACAACCCGAAGGCGGCAGCCTTCTGCTGGCGCTGCTACGCGAACCTGCCGGCAGCAGCGGCGACCGGAGCCCCGAGGCCGGCAGGCAGCGCCGCCGGGGTCGCCTCACCGACGTTCGGACGTCTGGGCGTGGACCGCATGCCGAGCCCACCTCCGATCCCGGCGCCTCCCGCCACGAACAACGGGGCGTCCACGTTCGCGCGCATCGCGGTTGGCGCAGCAGCCGCGATGATCGCGCTCTTCGGCGTCCGGGCGGTCCTGGATCGCGGACCGACACTCCCCGACGTCGTGGCCGGCACCCCGCGCATCACCACGCAGGAGATGCGGGACTTCGAAGCGCAACTCGTCGAAGAGGGGGAGGGCTCGAACCTCGACGTGGCCGCGGGCGTGTACGGCACGGGGCCGGTGCCGTCGTTCATCGTGCTCCTCGTCGAAGGCCGCACGTCCGAGGCCACCGACGACATCTTCAGCCAGTTCGTCATGGGGATGTCCTCCGGCGGAGCGACCGTCGACGAGAGCGCGACCGTGAGCGGGGAGCTCGAAGGCCTGGAGTATCGATGCGTTCCCGTCGGGGCGGCGCAGACTCCAAGCGGCGGCGTGCATGTGGCGCGACGACGGCTCGGTCGGCATCGTGTTCCGGTTGGATGCCGGGGATCGAGCAGACGAAGGATCTGCTGATCACGGCGCACGACGAACTCGCGTAGCCGATCCGCTCACCCGTCGTTCGAAGGCGGCGTGTCCCTCGGTTCCCGGCCGGGTGCCGGCGCTCCGAGCGACGCGATCCCGGCCGTGAACGCGCTGACGGCGCCGACGAAGATGGTCGCCCCGACGATCGCCATCCAGAAGCCGAACCCGCCGGGTGTCGCGAAGGCGAAGCCGAGGATCACACCCAAGACGGCCCCGGCGAGCGCGCCCGACCAGACCCCACAGGAACACGTTCCGGCCGACCTGCGGTACCGGCCGGCCCTCGCCTTGTTCCATCTCGGGCATGTCGCTCCCTTGCCCGCATGCGCGCCCGGCGAAACCTGGCGGGGTGTCGTGTGTGACCGTGCAGCGGGTGGGACACTGAGAGCGTGATGTCGGATGACACCGTGACGCCTGGTACGGATACCGACGCTTCTGGCCGGTGTCCACGATGTGGTGAAGGGTCGCTTGTCGACGTCTCGTTCGACCTCGATCCCGCCGATCCCGTGGCCGACGGCATGCAGGAAGCCGAGAGCCGCCAGGTCGAGACGTACTCCTGCGGCCACACGGTCGTGGGACCGCGGCTCTCGACCGCCGATCAGGAAGCGATGACCGTGGAACGCCGGACGTCCGACGAGACCACGATGCCTCCTCCCGAAGGAGCGCCGCCGGCCGCGGACGGTGCTCCGGTTCCGGCGTCCGTGGACGACGCCGAACGCTTGGTGGAAGAAGCGAGCGAGGGATCGTTCCCCGCGAGCGACCCGCCTTCGTACTGGGCACGCGAGGACCCCGACCCTGCCTGAGCCCGAGTCGGCCTGAGCAAAGGTCAGCGCCGCGCGAGCGCGCGTTCCAGTTGACCCTTGTTCATGCGCGAACGCCCCTCGATGCCCGCGTCCTTCGCCTCGTTGTAGAGCTGGCGGTACGTTCGACCCCCCGGTCCCGAGTGTGAACGGAGGCCGCCGCGGCGCGAGGACGAGAGGTCATCGAGGGAGGACCGGCTGGCGGTCCGGCTCTCGCCCGCGCGGGCGCGTGCCTTGTTCACGGTGCGCGCAGCGATCTCCTCGGCGAGGTCCTCGGACTTCCCCTGGTCCTCGAGGCTCTCCTTGATGTGTTCGTACTGCCGTTCGCGCTTCTGGTTCCACGCTCGCTGCGGCACGGCGATCTCCTCTCCGGTCGTTCGGCTGCGGCCGCTCCGTCGCCGATCCCTGGCGGATACCCACCCGCGCCGCTCGACATGCTTCAGGCGGCGGCCTCGCGGGATCCATCCTGGAGCAGGTGGAGCACCGCTCGCTCGATCCGTCCGCGGGTCTTCGCGGCGGTCGGGGCGTTCACGTCGATGCCGCGGATCGAGCCAGCGATCGTCGTTCCCTCGTGGAACCGATCGACGACCCGCGGATCGATGTAGGAAGCCCGACACACCGCCGGGGTGTTGCCGAGGTACTCGGCAACCTCCTTGACCACCGCGGACTCTGCCTTCCGCCGCGAGGTGACTTCCGTGCGTTCGGATCCCTTGGCGGCGAGTAGCGCCGCGGCGAGCACGGTCGCGTGCCACGTCCGGAAGTCCTTGGCCGTGAAATCCTCGCCCGCGATCTCTTGGAGGTACGCGTTGATGTCCGCCGATCGCACATCGTGCCATCGGCCGTCTTCCTCGTATGCCAGCAACTCACCGTTGCCGCCGCGGCGACCCTTAAGCGTTCGCACGATCCGAGCCAGTCGCGCGTTCGTGATCACCTGGACTCGTCGCTTCCCGCTCTTCGCGGTGAAGTCGAACGTGATCTGCGACGCCTCAACCTGGACGTGTCCACGTCGGATCGTCGCGAGTCCGAACGTGCCGTTCTCCCGCGCGTACGACTCGGACCCGAGCCGGAAGGAGCCTTCGTCCAGGAGCGCGATCGCGAGCGCGAGGATCTTCTCCCGAGGAGCCCCGCGTCGCCGGAGCTCACGGTCGCAGGTGGCGCGCACTTCGGGGAGCGCGTCGGCGAACCGCTCGACCTTGCGGAACTTCTGCACGTCCCGGCGGATCCGCCATGCCTCGTGGTACAGGTACTGGCGGCGTCCGGCGGCATCCGTTCCCGTCGCCTGGATATGTCCATCCGGGAGCGGACAGATCCAGACGTCGGTCCACGCGGGAGGGATCGCGAGCGATCGGATCCGTTCCAGCGTGGACGCATCCGTGATCGGATGCCCCCGGGCATCCTCGTAGGACGATCCACGCCCCCTTCGTCGGCGCGCGATCCCGGGCATCTGCGTGCTGACGCGCCGGAGCCTCGTCACCGGTCCACATCGCCCCCGGCATCGTCGAAGCGGCGATAGAGGGGGAGAGCGAACCACGTCCACGCGATGAGGGTCATGACCAATCCTGCGACGACGACAGCCGTGGGGAGCCGGTACAGGACGTCGATCACCAGCAGCACGATCGTCCCGATCGCGATCGCCAAGAGGGTGACGCCGGCGATCGCGAACCGGTTCGCCCAGCGCAACATCCGCTCCTTGTCCTGTTTGCGGAAGCGGATCCGGTGATACGCCGTCGGAGCCATCAGCAGCACGCTCGCCGTCGCGATCACGGTGAACGCCACCGCGTACATCAGGCGCTGCGTCGGCACCAGGTCCTGGAACCGGGCCGTGAACGGGAGCGTCAGGAGGAACGCGAACAACACCTGGACACCCGTCAGCACGACGCGGAGCTCGTTCAGGAGCTCGATGAGCTCGCGATCCAAGCGCTCCTTCTCGCTCTCCCCCGAGGCGTTCGTCATCGCTCGCCGGTCTGGCTGGCCTGTGTCGCGGTATTCACGGTCGAGCTCCTTCGCGCCGGGGTCGGTCGAACGGTACGAGGGTCGATGCCCGCGGGTCAACGCGCCGAAACGGGTTCAGCGGTTTGGGGTGCCCCGGACGGGGAAGGACGTCCGTCAACCCGATCGTGGAGGTGAACCGATGTCGATCCTCGTGAGGCACGCGATGTCCGTAGATCCGAAGACGCTGGGCCCAGAGATGAACGCCGCCGATGCGGCGGGTCTGATGGCGAGTTACGACATCGGCGTGGTGCCCGTCGTCGGAAGGGACGGCGAACTGCTGGGGCTGGTCACCGACCGCGACATCGTTGTTCGTGTGCTCGCCGCTCGGAAGTCTCCGCACGACGTGACGCTCTCCGAGATCGTGACGAAGAGCGTCGTCGACGTCAGCCCTGACATGCGGCTCTCGGAAGCGCGAGACCTGATGGCGACGCACCAGATCCGGCGCCTGCCCGTCCGCAAGGACGGACGGCTCGTCGGGATACTCTCCCTCGGCGACGTCGCACTGGCCGCGGCGTCGAAGCGCGCCGTCGGAGACGCATTGGAAGACGTGTCCGGTCCAGACGGGCCCGTGACGCGTGAGCATGACGGTCCAACGCGCGGCACTCCGGAGCGTGTGAGGAGTGATACGTCGTGACGATGCCCCATCGTTTGACGCGTAGGGACCGTTCCACTCGACGGACGAAGGAGATCGACCCATGGACGCACTTCTCGCATTGACCGGCGCGACCGCGACCCTGTTGTGGGTGCTGGCCGCGATCCTCGTGATCGCCGGCATCGTGACGGCCATCCGCGGCAGCGTCGTTGCCGGCGTCGTGCTCATCATCGTCGGGCTGCTCGTCGGGCCCGGTGGGGCGAGCGTCTTCAAGTAGGCGAGCGGGGGAGCTCAGGGGGTGCCCTGGGCTCCTTCCGTATCTGGTTCGTCCGGCTCGGCTCCGAGCGAGCCGCGCAGGAGTCGCAGCGTTTGCGCCAAGATCCGCGAGACGTGCATCTGCGACACGCCGATCTCCTCCGCGATCTCCGATTGCGTGAGTCCCCGGAAGAACCGGAGGTAGAGGACACGCCGCTCACGCGCAGGCAGATCGCGGATCGCTGGTGCGATCGAGGCCCATTCGTCGAGTTGCTCCATCGCCGGATCGAGCTCTCCGAGCGCATCCATCGCGGTCCCGCCGTCCTCGTTGATCGGCGCGTCGAGCGACATCGTGGAGTACGCCTGGGCCGCTTCCATCGCCTCGACGATCTCCTCGTCGTCCACCTCCAGACGCGACGCGAGCTCGGCGATCGTGGGCGGGCGACCGAGCTCTTGGCTCACGGTGGGCAGCAACCGGTTGATCCGCAAGCCCAGCTCCTGCAAGCGGCGAGGCACCCGGATGGTCCAACCCTTGTCGCGGAAATGGCGTTTGAGCTCGCCGACGATCGTTGCCGCCGCGTACGTGGAGAACTGCACCTCACGGGACGGATCGAATCGGTCGATCGCGCCGAGCAAGCCCAGGTTGGCGACCTGCGTCAGGTCGTCGAGCGCCTCACCGCGTCCCGCGAACCGCCGCGCCAGGTATTCCGTGAGCGGCTGGAACAGCACGACGATCGACTCCTTGGCGGCGGGGTCGTCGGGGAGCCGTCGGAAGAGCTCTTGAACCTCGGCGTCGTCCACCCTCCCACTGCCGGACCCGGCGGTGTCGGCCGTCATCGGTCGGTCGGGGCGAGCGTGTCCTTCCGCAGGACGATCGCGGGTCGGCCGTTCGCGTCGCGCTCGGCGGTCGCGTCGCCGACCAGGCCCGCGATCACCTTCCACGACAGGGACTCGAGCAAGCCGGGGATCGGCCAATCGTCGGCGACGCCGTCGCTCGAGACGATCGCGCGCACGGTGGACCCGTCGGCTCCGAGCGTCAGCGTGATGGCGGAAGACGACGGCAGACGGGTGAGCATCGAGCTCGCCGCCTCGTCGACGGCGAGCTTCAGGTCGTCGATGTCGTCGATCGTGAGCCGGTGCTTCGCGGCGACTCCGCCGGTGAGCTGGCGGAGGATATGGAGGAACCCGGGGTCGGAAGGAACGGTGACGCTCACGGTGTCGATGTCGGGCATCCGGTCCTCGCTCGGGTCGAACCTATACTAAGGGCCGTCGGCGAACGGGCGGACCCGCTGCGGGCGGCGAGAAGGATGTGAGGTGCGGTGGACCTGACCATCGAGACTCGAGACGAAGGTGCGTGGACCGTCCTCGCCGTCTCCGGCGAGCTGGACCTCCACACCTCACCCGCGCTCCGCGAACGGATCGCCGAGCTGCTCGACGCGGGGACGGTCAGGTTGGCCATCGACCTCGAGCACGTGGGGTTCATGGATTCGAGCAGCCTGGGCATCCTGGTCACGGCGCTGAAACGCATCCGGGAGCGCGACGGTGACCTCGCGCTCGTGGGCGTCAACGGTTCACCGCTCAAGGTGCTGACCCTGACCGGGATCGACGCACTCATGCCGATCGTCGGATCGGCAGCCGACCTCCCGGCTCAGTGAACATGTCGTGACCGGATCGACGATCGCCGGGTCCGTCGAGCTGCGGGTTCCGGCGTCATCCGATGCCCTCAGCTTGGTCCGACTCTTCGCGACGTCGATCGGGAGGCAGCTCGATCTCGCGGACGAGGTCGTCGAGGATCTGAAACTGGCGCTCTCGGAGGTCTGCGCAGCCGCGATCGAACGCACGGACGAGCGAGACGAAGGCTTGACCGTGGAGGCGGCCTGGTCGGGGGATCCGACGGACATCACGATCCGCGTCTCGGCGATTGCTGCGTTCTCGTTGGGAGACCCTGCGTCCGACGACCGTGCCCGCTTGCTCGATGCGCTCGGACTGCGCGTTCGAGGCGCCGACGACGGGCGTGGCGTGGAGTTCTCGGTCCCGATCGCTGTCCGATAGGGGCGCTCGCGGTTGCAGATGCGATGGATGGGTAAGACGGGGCATGCGACATCGGAGCGAGGAGTGAGATGCGGCTGTTCGGTGCAGGTGAGGGGACCGACCCCATGCGGGTGATCGACCTGCGTTTGTCGTCACGCCCCGACTCCGTTCCCTACGCGCGACATGCGCTCGACCAGCTGGACGGTATGGCCTCACCGGCGTGCCTGGATGACGCTCGCTTGCTGGTCAGCGAGCTGGTGACCAACAGTGTTCGCCACGCCAACCTCGCCGCGGATCAGGAGATCGAACTCCGAGCCGACGTCGAGGGAGATGCGCTCCGCGTCGAGGTGCGCGATCCCGGTGGAGGCTTCGAGCTGCAACCCCGGACATCGGAGGCCCAGCAGGATTCCGGCTGGGGACTGTATCTGGTCGGCCGGCTCGCGGAGCGCTGGGGCATGATCGCCGACGGATCGACCATGGTCTGGTTCGAGATCCCGCTCCGGCGCGGTACCACCGGGGACGCCGCTCCCGTCGGCATCCCTCCCGACGTTCCTGTGGTTTGAGGCGTTCCGCCGCCGGGTAGCCTCACGCCGTTCGACACCACACGACCGGGGCGACGGGAGCGGCTATGACACAGAGGCACGATCAGGGGCTGCCGATCCGAGGGGTTGCCGCCGACAAGGGAGCTCCACGCGCCAAGACCTACGCCGGCGGCCGCACCTGTGGAGAAGATGGGTGCGCCACCCGGCTCTCCATCTACAACCGGAACGAGCATTGTTGGGTCCATGAGTCGCCACGCAAGTACATCGTCCACCCCGGTGGCCGGCCGCGGAAGGACCGCCATGTCGCGGCGTGAACGAGTGGTCCCTGCGGAAGCACAGGTCCGGCTCTATCCGGATGGCCCGATGCTGGTCAGAGGTGCGGTGTCGGTGGTTGATCAGGATGGTGTCGAACGATTCGGCCGACGGAAGGTCACTGCGTTCTGTCGATGTGGCCGATCGCGGATCGCGCCCCTCTGCGACGGCAGCCACCAGGTCAAGGTCAGCTCGGCTCTCACCGACTGACCCCTCGTTCCGGTCGGTTGGTCTCGCCGAGTCGCATCGGTCGGGCAGTTCCCTACGAGGCAGCGACGTCGGTTGAGACGTCGGTTGACGTTTCCGTGGGGCGCAGGCTCGATGTCCCGGTCCGCCAATGGCTGAGCACGTGGTCGGCCCAACGGCGGTCGAGGAGGTCCAGGGCCCGTGCCCCGAACACGATGTCGGCCGCGATATCGGGCTCCTGACGAGCGAGTGCACCCGCGAGGTCGTAGGTGGCGATCATGTCGTGCACCGAGTCGGCCTCGACGTGTTCATCGAAGAACAACGTGACGTCTTCGCCGAGACCCAGTCGCCGCAGCCCGTCGCCGTACAGACGGTTCGGGCGAGCGGATCCGAGTTCGAAGGCCGCGAGATGCCCGACCGCCGAACCGCGGAGCCGTCGGTGCAGGCCGAAGAACGACATCAGGTTGACGGTGGCGAGCGTCACCGCGGGGATGCGATCCACGTACGCACCGTACGTGCGGTCGAGACCGAGTCGCTCCATCGTGCGGCCGAAGAGCTCGGCATGCATCCACTCGACGTCCCCACCGCCGTACTCGTCGGCCTGGATCTCCACGAGCGCGGCTTTGGCCGGTCCCGCGATACGCGGGATGGCCCACGAATGCGGGTCGGCTTCCTTCAGGTGGTACGCGGAGCGATGGATCATGAACTCCTCGTAGTGCCAGCGCTCGGCCTTCCTGCCCAGGAACGAGGCAACCGCCGACGGGCCGCCCTCGGCGAGCTCGCGCAGGCGGGCGGGCACGTCGTCGGGGTCGATCGGCTCGGTGTTCATCTCCGTGCGGAGGGCCGCCTCGAACGCCTGTTCCAGGGCGGCGCGGATCCCCAGGAGGAATGGATCCCATTCCAGCGCGTCGTCCACTCGGTGGAACCCCCGGTAGTGGAGCTCGTAGCCGAGATACAGCGCCAGCTGGAGGTCCTCGCTCGCCAACGGATCATCCGCGCGGATGTCCATCAACGAGGGGATCGGTTGGCCCTCGAATCGAGCAAGCACGGTCGCTGATACAGGGCCCCGCGCGCGCGGCAACGAGGGACCATGGCGCGACGGCATGGCCGAGACATACCCGCTCACCGGCCGACCCACACGCAGCCCCGGGGGTTTCCCGGCGTGGTCGTCGGGAATGAAACGTCGATGAGCCGCCTCCAACGATGGCTCCACCGTGCCGACGAGATCCAGCAGCGTCACCGGTGGACGGCATTCCCCTCCGCCGTCATCCGGAAGTTCGGCGACGATCGGGCCGGTGGTCTGGCGGCGCTGATCGCGTACTACGGGTTCTTCTCCCTCTTCCCGTTGATGCTCGTGGTGGTGACGGTGGCGTCCTTCGCGCTGCACGGGAACGAGGATCTGCAGCGCCGGGTCCTCGATTCGGCGTTGGCACAGTTCCCGGTCATCGGGAGCCAGATCCGCGACAACGTGGGGTCGATCTCGGGGAGCGTGTTCGCGCTGGTCGTGGGCATCGGAGCTGCGCTTTGGGCCGGGATGGCGGTGCTCGCGTCGGTGCAGACGGCCATGGACGAGGTGTGGGACGTCCCTCGCCGCGATCGATCCGCCCTTCCGGCACGTGTGGTTCGAGGTTCGATCGTCCTCGTCGCGCTCGGTGTCGTGGTCGTCGCGACGGCGACCGTCGCCGGGATCTCCGCCGCGATCGGAACGCCGGTCGCCGTCGTCGGCGGGACGTCGATCGCGGTCCTGCTGAACGTGGTGACGATGCTGGTCGTCTTCCGGACGCTGACGGTCGCGCCGGTCTCGTGGCGGGACGTGCTTCCGGGTGCGATCCTCGCGGGTGTGGTCTGGGCGGGACTGCAGGCGTTCGGCGGGTACCTCATCGACCGGAGGATCTCCGGGGCAGGCGATACGTACGGGGTGTTCGCCGTCGTGATCGGGCTCCTGTCCTGGCTGTACGTGGGAGCCCAGCTCACGTTGGTTGCCGCAGAGGTGAACGTGGTGCTCCGGCGCGGGTTGTGGCCTCGCTCCCTCTTCGCGCCGCCGACGGGCGCCCAGGATGAGCAGGCGCTGACGATGCAGGCGAAGCAGGAAGAGGCGGTCCCGTCGGAGCGCGTCTCCGTGGACTTCGATCGCGGCGCTCCGCGACCGCGTGTCGAAGACCCTCGGCCTGGGTAGGCCCGGGTCACCGACCGAGGAGGACTCGATGCACCAGCGACTGGATGAACGACCGCTCGAGGTGACCGTGCCCCGTCCGCCCATGCCGCAGCCCATCCCGGATCCTGCCCCGCAGCCGGACCCCGCGCCGCAGCCGGACTCCGCAGCCCGCAACCGGCCCACGCAACCGATCCCTCCCCGGAGCCGGTGCCGCAGCCGGATCCCCAGCCGGATCCCGTACCGCAGCCACCGAGCCCCGTCCCGGCACCTCCGCCGTCGCCCGACCAGCCTCCCGTTCCGCAGGCCTGAGCCCGAGACGACACCCTCGGCGGGTTCCTGCCATGCCTCGAGGCATGATCGGGCAGGGGAACGACCGGCGCCCGGGGATCCGCCTGCTCGCAGAGCTGGATGCCGCGAGCGCAGCGGACCTGCTTCCGGTCCTGTTGGAACGGTTGCGGGTGGAGGTCGGAGCGGTGGGCGCTCGGATGCTCGTCGTCGACCTGGACGAGGCCCTCTTGGAGGACCGCGGCCTCCTCACGGCCGGGACCGGATCGACGGGAGCGGCACCGGTCAGTGGTTCACCGCAGGGTGAGGCCTACCGTTCCGGAGAGGCGCAGCTGATCCGCCGTGGACGCAGCACCACCGTGGTGGTCCCGGTGACGGCTCGTCGGGTCCGCGAGGGCGTGCTCGAGGTGGCGATCGAGCGTCTCGACGTGTCGGAGACCGACGTCGAGGCGGTCCACTCCGCCGCCATGGTCTTGGGGTACGCCATCAACGCGGCCGACCGATGGACGGATGAGTTCCACATCTCACGTCGTCGCAAGGAGATGTCGCTCCCGGCGGAGATGCAATGGGGACAGTTGCCGCTGGCGGCCTTCGAGACCGCGGACGTCACGCTCGCCGGCGCGCTCGAGCCGGCGTACGAGGTCGGCGGCGATTCGTTCGACTACGCGTGCGATGCGGATCGACTGTCGGCCGGCGTGTTCGACGCGATGGGGCACGGCCTGACCGCGGCCCGGCTCTCGGCGTTCGGAATCGCGACGTATCGGAACGCGCGCCGGCGCGGTGACGATATCGGCGCCCAGGCGACGGCGCTGCACGAGGCACTGAGGCCGGGGTTCGATCGCGAGGGATACATGACGGCGGTGATGCTGCAGATCGACCTGGCGGACCCGGTGCGGTCCTCGATCCTTCGAGCCGGTCATGTCGCCCCGATCCTCCAACGTCGTGACCAGCCGGCCGTCATCCTCGACATCGAGGGCGGATTGCCGTTCGGCATGCCGTTCGACGCGACCGTCAGGGTGGCGCCGTTGGCCCTTCGCCGGGGCGACCGACTGGTGGTGTTCTCCGACGGCGTGGTCGAAGCCAGACCCGACCGTGGGGAGCCGTACGGGATGGAGACGCTGCTCCACGCCCTCGACGATGTCCGCGACGCCTCTCCTCGGGAGGCCACCCGGCGGATCACGCGCGGGGTGCGCGAGCACCGGGACGGCGACCTCGCCGACGACGCGACGATCCTGATGATCGACCTCCGACCGGAGCGCTGAGCGGTCGCTTCGGCCCATCGTTGCCGCGCGGCGCATCCCGGGGATATCACGATGTGGGCCGTTCGGGTGGCGTCCACCTCGATCGCGGAGCCCCTGGACCATAGCTACGGACTACCTATCCATAGGTAAGTCGCTCGCGACCGGTTCAGAACATCGGGCGAGCACCCGAAGTTCCCACCATGACGCAACCCGAGTCCATGACACAACCCGAGCCGAAACGACGCAACCCGTTCCTCCGCGATGCCGCCGTCAGCTTCGTCCCGGAGCTGGCGGACGACCAACTGGTGCGGATCGCCCGGGCCTTGACCGCCCTCTACCCGGACATCCTGGTGAGCCGGATGACCGACTTCACGGCCCTCGTCCAGGGGTTCCCGGTGGAAGCCGAGACCGCCCACGAGGCCAACCGGGTCACGTGGGCGATCATCAGCCGGGAGGTTCGCGACGTGCTCGTCACCACGGCCGACGCCGGGACGCAACTCACATCGATCGACGTCCGTCTCCCCGCGCAGAGCATGTTCGACCTGGCCTGACCGGTCCGGTCCTCGCTCCGACACGGCCGCGCCCGCGCGGTGATGCTCGAGCGCATCACCGCCGGCGCGTCGGGGGAGGTCGGCGCTAGATGCGCCGCCGGTAGCGCGCGACCGCGAGCGGTACGAACACCGCCAGGATCACGGCCATCCAGAGCAGCGACTGCACCACCGGTCGCATCACGGGCCCGCCGAGCATCAACCCGCGAGCGCCGTCGATCACGGACGTCACCGGGTTGGCCTTCACGAACGCCTGCAACCATCCGGGCATCGACTCCGTCGGTGCGAACGCCGAGCTCGCGAACGTCAACGGCAGGATGATCATGAAGCCCCACGTGTTGACCGACTCGGTCGTGCGGGCCGTGATCCCGATGAAGGCCATCGGCCAGCACATCGTCACGCCGAACGCCGCGATGAGCGCGAACGCTCCGAGCGCGCCGGCGGCCCCGCCCGTGAACCGGAAGCCCAGCACCACGGCGAATCCGGTGATGATGACGATGCTCCAGGCGATCCGTGCGCTGTCGGCCAGGATCCGCCCGCCGATCACGGCGGACCTGGCGATCGGGAGCGAGCGGAACCGGTCGATCACGCCGCGCTGGAAGTCGACGTTCAGCGCGATCGCGGTCGTGAACGGCAGGAACGCGACGCTCTGCACCAGGATCCCCGGCAACGCGAACTGCAGGTACTCGCTGCTGGAACCCGCGATCGCCCCGCCGAAGACGTACACGAACAGCACCAGGAACATGATCGGCTGGATCGACATCTCGACCAGCTGCTCCGGGGTCGCCTTGATGTGGAGCAGGTTGCGCCGGGCGATCGACAGCGTGTTGCGCACCGCGGACGTGCCCGGTGCCGTGCGAGGCTCGATCGTGACCGTACTCATGCTCGGCTCCTCTCTTCGGTCACTTCTTCGTCGCGTTCGTCCGGCCCGGCCTCCGCCGCGTGTCCCGTCAGCGAGAGGAAGACCTCGTCGAGGCTGGGGCGTCGGATCGAGAGCTCGTCCATCACGAGGCCCGCGTCGTCCAGGCGCCGGGCCGCCTGACCCAGGGCGGAGCGATCGGCGATCGAGACCGTCACCATCTGCCCGTCGGCGTGGGCCGATACGTCCCCGTCGGCGAACCCCGACAAGATGTCGGCCGTCGCCGCCAGGTCCGCGGGATCCAGCGGCCGCGCCTCGATGACCTGACCGCCGATCCGGGCTCTTGAGCTCCTGTGGCGTGCCGGCGGCGATGACGCGGCCGCGGTCGATCACGACGATCTCGTCGGCGAGCCGATCGGCCTCTTCCAGGTACTGGGTGGTCAGCAGGACGGTGACGCCCTCGGCGACCAAGCTGCGGATGATGGCCCAGAGCTGGAGGCGGCTCCGCGGATCCAGCCCCGTCGTCGGCTCGTCCAGGTAGAGGAAGCGCGGCCGGCCCACCAGACTCGCGGCGAGGTCCAGGCGCCGGCGCATCCCTCCCGAGTAGGTCTTCGCGAGCTTGGCCGCCGCATCGGAGAGGTCGAAGTCCTCCAGCAGCGCGCCCGCCCGTTGCGCGCGCATCCGACGTGCCGAGACCCAACAGGCGGCCGATCATGTAGAGGTTCTCCTGGCCGGACAGCAGCTCGTCGACCGCCGCGTACTGTCCCGTCAGTCCGATCAGCCGCCGGACCTCCTTCGGCTGGCGAACGACGTCGAATCCTCCGACCGACGCGCGGCCCGCGTCCGGGCGGAGCAGCGTGGACAGGACGCGGATCGCCGTGGTCTTCCCGGCACCGTTCGGACCCAGCAGCCCGAACACGGAGCCCTCGCTCGCCACCATGTCGATGCCGTCGAGCGCGCGGACCTCCCCGAACGTCTTGACGAGGCCCTCGGCCTCGATCGCAGCGGTCGTCATCGTTTCCCCCTTCGGTCGATGTGGCGGTCGATCGGTCGTGCTCAGAGACCATCATGCCTATCAGAAGTGGCCACCATCTGGCCATGTTGTGTGAGAACCTTCGGGTGTGCGTGCCGACCGACTCGTCGCCGTCCTGCTGATCCTCCAAGCGCGCGGTCGGGTCACGGCTGACCAGCTCGCGGACGAGCTCGAGGTCTCGGTCCGGACCGCACGGCGCGACCTCGAGTCGCTCGCGATGGCCGGTATCCCCGTGTACTCACAGGCCGGGCGTGGCGGAGGCTGGTCCCTGATCGGAGGTTCGCGCACCGATCTCACCGGCTTGACCGCTGCCGAGGCCCGCACGCTGTTCCTGGTCGCGGGCCCCTCGGCGGCCGCGACGCCGCAGATCAAGGCGGCGCTCCGGAAGCTGATGCGCGCGCTGCCCGAGCCGTTCCGTGCCGAGGCGGAGGCGGCGGCGTCGGCGGTCGTCCTCGACCCGACCGGTTGGGATCGGACGACCGTGCCTCCGCCCGCGTACCTCGACGTGCTGCAGCGCGCCGTGGTGGAGGGCGTCCAGGTGGAGCTCGGGTACGCGGGACGCGATCGCCCCGAGAGCGAACGGACCGTGCACCCGCTCGGTCTCGTGTCGAAGGGCTCGGTGTGGTACCTGGTCGCCGGGACCGACGACGGCCAACGGACGTTCCGGCTCAGCCGGATCCGTTCGGTCGTCGTCACCGATCGTCCGGTGGATCGCCCCGCGGGGTTCGACCTCGCCGACGCATGGGAGGCCGTCAAGGCGTCGATCGATGAGCGCCGCGCGGGCTTCCAGGCCGTGGCCCTCGCGGATGCCGAAACGGCGCGATGGCTGCGCGGCGCGTTCGGCACGCGTCTGCACGTCAGCGACGACGTGCGGTCGGACGGGCGATCCGAGGTGCGGCTCCGGAGCTGGTCCGCCCACAGCTTGGCCGCCGAGCTCGCGAGCTTCGGGAACCGCGTCGAGGTCCTGGAACCACCCGAGGTGCGCCATGAGCTCGCGCGGATCGGAGCCGACCTCGCCGCGCTCTACGTCAGCTGACCCGGTAGGGTTCGACGAGCTGCGCCCGATCGACGGAGGTTCCATGGGTCAAGGACCGGCGTTCCTCTTCGACCTCGACGGCACGCTCGTCGACAGCGTGTATGAACACGTCCTGGCGTGGCAGGACGCGCTCGATCAGACGGGGATCGAGCTCGCGGTCTGGCGGATCCATCGCAAGATCGGGATGAGTGGCGGCCTGTTCGCCAACGCGCTGATCCGGGAGACGGGTCGCGAGGTGACGACGGAGGAGGCCGATCGACTGCGGATCCTCCACGGCCGGGCGTACGCGAGCCGGGTCGAGCGTATCCGGCCCGTTGCCCGGGGCTCGTGAGCTGCTCGCGCACCTGACCGAGATCGGTGTGCCGTGGGCGATCGCCACGAGCGGCTACATCGAGAGCGCACGGCCGACGCTCGAAGGACTCGGCGTGCCGGAGTCCACGCCCATCGTGACGCGCGACCAGGTCGCCCACGCCAAGCCCGATCCCGACCTGTTCCTGGCAGCCGCCGCTCGTCTGGGTGTCGACATCGCCCACGCGGTGGTCGTCGGAGACAGCGTGTGGGACCTGCTCGCTGCTCGTCGGGCAGGTGCATTAGGCATCGGGCTCCTCTCCGGTGGGTACGGTCAGGACGAGCTCGAGCGAGCCGGGGCCTACCGCGTCTACGAAGAGCCTGCCGATCTGTTGCGGCACCTCGACGAGATCGGCGTCCGTCAGGAAGCCTGAACCGCCCGCTCCGTGGTCGCGCGAGCGGCTGATGGGAACGGCGGACGTCCGGCTATCATCCGGCGCGATGCCCGCATGAACGACACCGACGGACCACGTCGCCCCACGGTCGAGCGGCTGCTCGATGTCCGCACACCCGCGGAGCTGGCGTGTTCACCGGACGGTTCGCAGCTCGCGTTCGCCCTGCATCACACGGTGGCCGATGTCGGGTCGTTCACGCCGAGCGATCTCTACCTGATCGACGGCGACGGGCCACCGAGGCCGCTCACGAGCGGAACGTGGAGCGACCGCACGCCGGTGTGGTCACCCGATGGCTCGCGGCTGGCGTTCCTCTCGGATCGCATCACGCCCGGTCATCAACTCCCGTACACGTCGATCCCGGGCGGCGAGCCCGCGCTCGTCGGCACGTTCGCCGGCTCGGCGGAGTCGATGGCGTGGTCGAGCGACGGCGGACGGCTGCTGGTCCTGGTCGCCGATCCCGGCTGCTACGGGCTGGACTGGAGCGCACGTGCGGTGACCGGCGCCGGTCCCGCGCCCGACCCCGCGATCACCCGGCCCGGCGAGGCCCGCCGCCGGCTCTTCATGATCGACCTGTCCTCCGGGGATGTCGCGGAGGTCGGGCCACCCGGCACGGACGTGTGGGAGTTCGACTGGGACGGGGACACGACCGTCGTCGCGATCGCGTCCGTCGACCCTCCGGGTGGATCGGGCTGGTACGCCGCCGACGTGGTCCTGCTCGATCTCGAGGCGCGGTCGGCGCGCACGCTCTATACACCGACATGGCAGATCGAGTGGCTGTCGCTGTCACCCGACGGGACGCGCGTCGCGGTGACGGAGGGATACGCGAGCGACCACGGACTGCTGAACGGCAGCGTGATGGTGGTCGACGTGATGGACGGAACGACCACCGACCCGTGGCCCGAGCTGGAGACGGTCGGCATCGCGAGCTGGATCGACGACGGGTCGCTGTGGTATTCGCGGGTCGACGGGACGGGGACGGCGTGCGGACGGGTGTGGCTCGACGGCCGGCGTGAGGAACGCTGGCGCGGCGACGCGTTCATCGGCGACGAGGTGACCACGCCGGTGTGCGTCCTGACGGAGGATGCCGCCACCATCTGGACGACGCACCAGGCGCACGGCCGGGCGCCCGAGCTGGCGCGGTTCGACCCGAGCGAGCGGAGAGTGGTTGCGGTGCACGTCGTTCAACGACGCGATCGTGGCGGATACCGTCTTCCCGGACGCCCGGACGATCCGGTGGACCTCACCCGACGACGGCGTCGAGATCGAGGGTGTGCTGATGACGCCGCGCGGCGCCGAGGGGCCGCTGCCGCATGATCGTGTGCGTGCACGGTGGTCCCACGTGGAACTGGGGCGCGTTCTTCTCGGACTCGGAACCGAACGCCGTGCTGCTGGCGTCGGCGGGATACGCGTGCTTGTTGCCGAACCCGCGCGGCAGCATCGGACGCGGACATGCGTTCGCGCAGGCGGTGATCGGCGACTCGGGGGGCGTGGACTTCCGCGACGTCATGTCCGGCATCGACGCATTGCATCGCCGACGGCGATCGCCGATCCCGGACCGGCTCGGCATCTCCGGTCTGTCGTACGGAGGCTTCATGGCCGGGCTGGGCGGTCGGGCAGACGGATCGCTTCGGTGCCTCCGTCGCCATGTCGGTCGTGTCGAACAACGTGTCGTTCCACCTGACGTCCGAGATCTGGATGTACGACGTGACGATCCTGGAAGGGGACTGGAACGATCCGGCGAGCCAGTACGTCGAGCGCTCTCCCGTGACGCACGCGCATCGATGCACCACGCCGACGCTGGTCATCCAGGGAGCCGAGGATCGATGTACGCCGGTCGGCCAGGGCGAGGAGCTGTACCACGCGATCGCGGAGAGCGGGTGCCGAGACCGAGCTCGTCGTCTACCCGCGGGAGGGCCACGTCCCGCTGGAACGCGCCCACGCGCTCGACGCGATCGAACGGACGCAGGCGTGGTTCGACCGGCACCTTCAAGCGGGCAGCGCCGCCTCGAGCACCGGGTCGCGACCGGCGAAGTAGTCGACCGAGGTGTACGGCACCGCGACGTCGGGCTCGAGCGTGAGGCGCGGGTCGTCCGGATCGCCGAACGACCCCGTCGCGACCAACGCGTGCAGTCCCGAGTTCGGCAACGTGATGGTGTCGGGGTCCGCGAAGAAGTGCGGAGCGCCGCCCGAGTCCTCGCCGAGGAACGTGGCGTGCGTCCGGTCCCGAAGGAGCGCGGCGAGACTCACGCCGGCGGAGAACGTCAGGCGGCCGATCAGCACGGCGAGCCGGCCGGGCCTGTCGAACTCCGAACGGGCGAGGAAGCGCAACAGCTCGCGGTAGCCGCCGGCCTCGCCGCCACCGTTCGAGCGCAGATCGACCACCACCCGTTCGACTCGGTGGTCGCGTATCGCCCGCGTGATCGCTGCCACCACCTGCGAGCTGTGCTCTCGGACGACGTTGTACTGCACGTAGAGCGTGCGGCTCGGATCCAGGTACTCGACGCGGTAGGGGGCGGACGCGTCCTGCAGGAACAGGACGTCGTCGCGAGCAGGCAGCAGGAGCTCCCATCCGCCGATCCAGTCGGCGAAGGTGTCGGCGTCGACGGGATCGACGATCGCGGTCCGGCGCGTCCCGTCCGGCCCTTCGACCTCGAGTCGCATCTGGAGTGCGTCGGCGGCGATGCCGAGCCCGGCCAGCACTTCCGCGCTGGTGAGGAAGACCGACCGCGCGGCGCGGAGGTTCGATGGGCTGTCCCGCGGAACGACCGGATCCAGCCTGCGGAAGACGTCACGGATCGGCACCCCGTCGACGGACACGATCCGGGAGCCGACGAGGTCGGCGTTCGGCTGACGGGCGTCGGTGACGAACAACCCGTCGGGGAACTCCCAGACGCGGATCGGGAATCGGTGGACGACGTCCGGGTTGTCCGGCGGCCAGACCCCCATGTGTCCGTCCCGTCCGTGCGAGCTGATCATGGCAACCAGGTGCATCACCCCGACGAGCACCTCGTCATCGGTCAGACGTGGCAGGGCGGTGAGGAGGTCATCGGCGGCCGCATCGAACGCCGGCTCTTCGACACCGTGGAAGAGGTCGGGGTGGAGCGACGTCATCTGCTCCACCAGGTCGTGGACATCCTCGATCCATCGTTCGTCGCGGCTGAGGACGGGTGACGAAGAGCCAGACGGGGACGGCAGTGGCGTGGAGGCGGGCGATGCACCACCCGTGCATGCGGTCGCGACCAACACGAGCCACGCGATCGCCCCACGCGTGCGTCCGGCGTTCGTCACAGGGTTCCTCCTCCGCTCGTTCGGATACTACGAAGTCGGAGGAGATACTACGGGTTCGTAGGAACAAGTGGTATGGTCCGCGGCATGGCCGGTCGGCGAATCGCTTCATCCGACGTCGACGACACCGCGAGCTGGCGTCCGCGCCCGGGTGCGCGGACGTCGATCCTCTTCGACGTCTTCGTGCTGGGTCAGCGGGCCCGAGGGCTGGTGAACCAGGCGATGCACGACTCGGGGCTCCGGCCGGACGAGTACGCGGCGTACAGCGTCGTCTTCGAGACGCAGCCGGTGACGCTCACGGTGTTGGCCGAACAGCTGGCGATGCCGCTGACGACCGTGGCCGAGTACGTCGGCGCCATGACGGAGCGCGGTCATGTCGTCAAGCGGCCGGACCCGAACGACCAGCGCGCGCGACACCTCTCCTTGACGCCGGCGGGGCTCCGCGCGCATCGGCAGGCGTCTCGAACGTTCGAGCGGGCTCACGCGGCGTTGCTGCGTGAGCTCCCTCCGCTGGATGAGGACGCCGCGCGCGACGTGCTCCAACGCCTGGCCGGGAGCGCGGAACGCGCGCTCGATGCGCTGCCGGCCGGCCGGACGAGGAGTGGCCGCATCGCCTAGCCCGCCCGGTCGACGAAGCACGTCGGGCGGGATGAGCTCAGCCTGTTGAACCGACCGCCGTTCCCGCCGATGGATGGAACAGCGGCACCACCGGCCGCCAGCCGTGTCGGAGGACCTCCACCGATGACGGCGGCGTGATCACGACGGCTCGCCCGCCCGGTGGTCGCGGCACCGGGTCGATGTATCCGGACGGCGTCCACCGCAGCAGGGACGTGCCCCGTACCAGCCGAGGCGCGCCGTCGTGGATGACGAACGCGCCGTCGGGGAGGTCGTCGAGACGCGCGCATCGTGATGTCGACTGCCCGCCGGTCGCGGGATCGAGGCGTTCACGATGGAGCTGCGCATCCGTCGGATCGGCGCCTCTCTGGCCGGGATGGAGCTCCTGCCAGATGGCGGTGAACCGTACGTAGTCCTCTCGCCGGCAGAGCGCGCACGGGCGGTGACCCGCGGCGAACGCGGTCGCCTCATCCAGGAAGAAGAGCTCGGTGAACCGGCCGGGCTGCATGAACGGCGCGCGATGCCAGTCGCGGAACCGCAGCCGGCACGCGATCCACCGCTTCCCGTCGAAGGCGCGGCGGATGCGTCCTTCGCGGTCGTGGAGGCATCCGCGGTTCCCGTACACCAGGCATCGTGCCGGGTCCGCGATCAGCTCGCCCGAGCGGCGTGACTCGGTTCTGCCGCGGCATCGGGCTATGGCTGATCCAGCTCGTCGCGCCGATCGGGATCGTCGAGCCGATCTGGCTCCGACACGACCGTCCACGAGCCGCGCCAGACTTCGCTGTTGTCGGGCAGCCGCTCGACTTCGGCGCGGTCGCGGATCCAGACGATGCGGCTGTCGCGCGAGATCATCCGGTACGTCTCTTCGTAACGGATGCCCTGGAACGTCGTGCGCCACGTCGCCGCGATCACGCGCACCGCATCTTCGGGATGCAGCAGCCGCTGCCACAGTTGCGGGTCGTCGTACCACTCGGCGACGCGGAACCCGAGCACGTCCTCCACGCTCGGGCTCAGGTCCTTGAGCTCCACCGCGCCGGGCTCGTCGGCGTACTCGTAGACGTACGTGATGACCGCGGGCGGATCCATCGGGGCCCATCCTACGGTGCATGTCGGCGGATCGGGTGAGGCGAGCGGGGGTCGAGGTTCCGCCCACGACCGCCTTGCATGTGTCCGCACCGGTTACCGTTGGCGACATGGACAAGCTCGAGACGTACCTGAACGATCATCTGACCGGCTCGATCGTGGCGATCGATCTGGCGCGTCGCCGCGCGTCGGCGCAGGGCGACGACGAGATCGGCCAGTTCCTCCGGACGTTCGTGACCGATGTCGAGCAGGACCAGCAGACGCTCCGCGATGTGCTCGAAGCCGTGGGCGGGTCCGCGCGGACGTCGCGTGAGCTGTTGGGTACCGCCACCTCGTGGCTCGACTCCCTCCGAGGCGCGATCAATCTGCCGGGCGCGCCGAACCTGGTGCGCGACCTCGAGATCCTGATCATGGGCGTTCGGGGTAAGGAGCTCATCTGGAAGGCCCTCGACGGGCTCGGGCTGGTGACCGATCCGCCGCTCGAGATCCTGGGAACGCGGGCACGCGAGCAGATCGCGGGTCTGCAAACGCTGCACGCCATCGCCGTGCAGCGAGAGTTCGGCAGCCGGACCGACTAGTGCCTCCGCGTTACGGGTCGACGCGTACCTGACTCATCCTCCGCTCCACGTGGCAGGGTTCTCCTGTCGGACGTGGCCGGGCGGGAAGGCCTCCAGGATCAGCGGCGGGATCGGGGTCTGGAAGAAGTCGAACTCGAGCGCCAGGTCGCCGAGGATCGAGGCGTTCTCGCGGACCGTCGGGCGGGGATCGGGCCACCCGTCCGTCAGTGGATCGAGCCGCTGGCCGCTCAGGAAGCGGTCCTCGATCAACTTGAGGAACGCATCGGACGTCAGCGTCTGGTGGTCGATCATGCCTCGCCTCGCCCACGGGCTGATCATGAACGACGGCACGCGGATCCCGTAGCCGTTCGGATCGATCCGGATCGGTTCCACGTGATCGTAGAAGCCGCCCCAGTCATCCCATACGACGAAGATGGCGGAGTGGAGCCACTGCTCCTCCGGTCCGACCATCACGGCGTTGACGAGCCTGGTGACCCACGCCTGCCCGTTCGACACCGAGTCGGGCGGGTGCTCGCTGTCACCGTACGTGGGCACCACCCACGACACCGACGGGAGCGATCCCGGTCGCGGCCGCCTCGAAGAATTCCCGATGCGGGCTCACGCGTCCGAACTGCTTCGTGGCCTCGATCGTCTTGAATCCGGGGAGCGGGTTCATGATCGGGTTGGTCAGCTCGGCGTCTGCGCCAACCTTGGGACATGGCGGCTTGATGCAGGTGTCGTTGCCGACGTAGTAGCCCCAGCTGACGCCCGCGTTGTGCAGCAGCCACGTGATGTCCGCCCACAGGTACGGCCGCGGCTTGCCGTCCGCCGGTATCCAGAACTTCCGATCGCCGTCGGCGGCGTTGCGGCCGGGGAACTTCAGGTCCGAGCGACAGCTCATGGGGTCGTTGAGGTCCGGGCAGGTCGCGGACCAGCCCGGACATCAGCATGAGGTGCGCGGGAAGCGTCCACGAGTCGGACGGCGCGAACATCCGATCGTGGAGCACGTACGCGTTTCGCGTAGGCCCAGTAGTTGGGGATCTCGGCCGCCGTGTGGAACCCCATGACGTCCGGCGTTCCGCCGGGACCGGGCTTGGCCTCCTTGCATCCCTCGCGCGTCGGGTTCGCGCGACACGCGTTGCCGATCTTGACCAGCGCCCGGAGCTGCCCGTCCATCGCGCCGTGATTGACCGTGATCCTCGACGCCTTCACGTTGTGCGGGCCGCCTTCGTCGAACACGTTCTTGTCGTGGTACGGCCGACGACATGCCCCGTTCGCCTCCGGGTCGCGGACGCAGACATCGAACCCACCCGCACCGGGTTTCTTCGGGATGCCGTCGGCGCCGGGGAACGTCCCGAAGTAGTGATCGAACGAACGGTTCTCCTGGACGATGAAGATCAGGTGATCCAGGTTCTTGATGCCGAGCGCCGGATCGATGGCGTCGTGCGAGGGGCAGCCGCGGCGGCGTCGGATCGGGGAGCGAGCGGGGTTGCGTCACCGGCGAGCGCGCCCACCATCCCGACGACCAGGAGCGATGTCCACAACCACGCACGCTGTAGTGACAGGGTCTTCCAACCTTCGCCGCGGGCTCGAACCCGTTCGGGTTCGAGTGAGGGATGTTGCGTTCGACAAGCGTAACAAGGATGCCTGACGTCGTGCCTCGGAGGTCTCGAAACGCGCATCGCGTCGCTCTCGGATACACGCGCCGCCGGTGAGGTTTGTCGAGGGGACGTTCGCGGGCACCGATAGGGGATGGACAACCACCAGACCGAGCTCACCCGCCGGGAGCGAGATCCTCTCTCACGTCGCCCACGGGAAGAGCAACCTGGAGATCGCGGAGGCGCTCGATATCGCGCTCTCTACGGTGCGGGGTCATCTGAGTGCGATCTACCGCAAGCTCGGCGTTTCCACCCGCACCCAGGCGGTGCTCGCGATGCTTCGACTCGAACGCCAGACCGTCGGACGGGCCGTGCTGTCGGGATCGGATGCCGGAGGCAGTGGGGAGGACGTCGGCGTCACCGACCGGTGACGCGCGACCAGGTTCCCATGACCGACAGGCTCCCGATCGCGCCGCGCGAGATGGAGGTCCTCGTGCTGCTGACGGTCGGCAAGACGAACCGCGAGATCGCACGAGCGATGGGCATCAGCGAGGGGACGGTGAAGTACTACCTGAGCGCGATCTATCGCAAGCTCGACGTGTCCAACCGGACCGAGGCGGCCGTCGCGGGCTGCGGATCGCGAAGACCCTCGAGGACAGCAGCGGGGGAGGATCGATGACCGAACGTGACGAACAGGGGCGCGGAGTGTCAACACATGAGGGTCGAAGCCTTGAGCCGACGGCGGTTCCGTTCGATCCGGTCGATGAGGGAGCGCTCGAGCGTGGCGAGCGTTCGTTTGCGCTCGGCGACTTCCTCCTCCAGCCGCTCCGTGTGGGGAGCTCGAGGAGTCGGCGAACGATCTCGGGGTCATCGGCCGTCAGGACGGCACGTACCTCTTCCGGAGGCATGCCGCACAGCCGCAGCGTCCCGGCCGCCCGGGCCAGCGATGGACGCGGACCACCCATCGTCACGTCTCGCGCTTCTTCGGTGTGAGCATCATCCCGAGTCCGGCGGCGAAGAGGAGGATGCCGAGCGGGATTCCGATCACGGTGAACAGGAGCATGCCTCCCGTCACGAACAGGCCGGAGCCGATCAGGACCGCGCCCAGGCTCGGTAGGTCGGGGCCGACCCAACATTCGTCGGTTCCGCTTGCTGAACCCGAACCGGTCAACGATGGAGCGTGCTGATCGCCGCTCTGCATGAGCCGTTCCTCCTCAAGTCGTGCATCGGTGGACTCCATGCAGGTAAGACGAGAGAGCCCGGGTGGTTGTGACACCCACGCGGCGCGCTGGTAGCGGTGTCACAGGCGGGGGTGCTATCTCGTCTAGAGACGAGGATGGGGACCCGACGGCTTCGGAGGAACGCATGAGCGGATGTGTACGAAGAGCTGCGGCCGCTGATGTTCTCGATCGCCTACCGCATGCTCGGCAGCGCGTCGGAGGCGGAGGACATCGTGCAGGAGGCGTTCCTGCGCTTCCATCGGGAGTCGCTTCGTGGGATCGAGGTCGAGTCACCGAAGGCGTATCTGTCGGCGGTCACGACCCGGTTCAGCATCGACCAGCTCCGCTCGGCGCGCGTGCGCCGCGAGAGCTACGTCGGCACGTGGCTGCCCGAACCGCTGCTGACCGACACCGAGTCTGACCCCACACGTCACGCCGAGACCGCCGACTCGCTGTCGCTCGGCTTCCTCGTGCTGCTCGAGAGCCTCACGCCGGTCGAGCGGGCGGTCTTCCTGTTGCGGGAGGTCTTCGACTACGGCTACGACGAGATCGCAACCGTGGTCGGGAAGAACGAGGACAACTGCCGACAGATCGCGGTCCGTGCGCGGCGTCAGGTTCAGTCGGGCAAGCCGCGCTTCGAGGCCTCGCGCGAGCGGAGGAAGAGCTGGCCCGCAGGTTCTTCGAAGCGACCGCGGAGGGGAACACCGAGGCCCTCATCAGCCTGCTCGCCGCCGACGTCGTGGCGTACGCGACGGAGGGGGCAAGGCTCGCGGCGTTCCCGCGTCCGGTCAACGGGCGAGATCAGGTCGCCCGGCTTGCTGGTCGGAGGTCACGCCTCGGGCGAGCGTCTGGGTGTGAGCGGCATGCGGCTCCGTGGAGATCAACGGCCAACCCGGCGCCGTGTTCCTCGACACCGAAGGCAAGCCGGTCGTCGCGGTGTCACTCGATATCGCCGACGATCACGTGCAGACGGTGCATGCGGTCACCGATCCGGAGAAGCTGGGTCACCTCGGCTCGGTCAGTTCGTGAGCCGGGCGGGATGTCGTCGAGAGCAGGCGCTCGTCGCCGGCGAACGGTTCGTCGGGGCGCGGCCAATGGAAGACCACGTCGGTGAATCCGAGGTCCTCCGCTCGCTCGACCGACTCGGCGAACTCGTCACCGGTCGCGCGGACGGCCGCAGCCTGTCGAGTACGAGGTAGCGGTCGGCATCGTCCGCCGGCCGGCCGGTATCGGCGAGTGAAGTGGTGAAGCGCCGCGAGAGACCGGCGACGGTGTTCCACCACTCCTCCCGATCGGTCGACGCGCCACCCGTCGTCACCCAGCCCTGGCCGAACCGCGCGGCCAGACGCATCGAGCGCGGGCCGATGGCGGCGATCACGAACGGTAGCCTCGGCTGCTGGATGCAGCCCGGGATCATCCGGGCGTCGATGCCCGAATAGCGGTGGCCCTGGGTGGTCGTCGCCGGATGGGTGAGCAGCTGATCGAGCATCGTGACGAACGCCTCGAGGCGGGCGGCCCGCTCAGCGGGCGACAGGATCGCATCGCCCAGCACCGTCGCGTCGAACCCCGTTCCGCCGGCACCGACTCCGAGGATGAAGCGGCCACCGGACAGATCGTCGAGACTCATCAGCTCCTTGGCGAACGGCACGGGGTGACGGAAGTTCGGCGACGCCACTAACGTGCCCAAGCGGACCCGCTCGGTGACCAGGGCAGCCGCCGCCAACGTCGGGACCGTCGCGAACCACGGCTCGTCGGCGAGCGCCCTCCATGAGAGATGGTCGTGCGTCCAGGCGTGGCGATCGGGGCCCCGTACTCATCGGCGCGCCGCCAGCGCGTCTGGTCCTCCTGCCACCGACCCTGAGGCAGGATTCGACGCCGACACGCATCAGCCCGCGTCCACGTCGACGGGCACGCGGTCGGCGCCGCGGCTCGTCGGAAGAGGATCCACGACGGCAAGGCTACGGCGAAAGCCACAGCCGTGGGGACCGTCGTGCGCGAGACACAAGTCGGTTGACACCTCCTTGTCACAGCGTGGTGGCCTGCCTCGTCTCCTTCTTGCAGGATGTTCACGGGATCGAACTGGAGGATCAACGATGATGATCGATCAACGATGAAGGTGTTCATCGCAGGTGCAACCGGGGCGGTTGGCAAGGCTCTGGTCCCTCGGCTCGTGGCAGCCGGTCACGAGGTCGTCGGGATGACGCGCACGCCGGAGGGGGCCGCTGCGTTTCGAGCTGTTGGATCAGACGCCGTCGTGGCCGATGCCCTCGACGAGGCCTCCGCCATGGAAGCGGTGTTGCGGGTCAAGCCCGAAACCATCGTCCACCAGATGA
The DNA here is from genome assembly GCA_963777495.1 of uncultured Actinomycetes bacterium. Classification (GTDB taxonomy): domain Bacteria; phylum Actinomycetota; class UBA4738; order UBA4738; family HRBIN12; genus JBBQVZ01. The sequence continues at coordinate 310,786 of CAVZQM010000006.1, forward strand.
CCGCTCTCAGTGGTCCTCTGAGCTTCAAGCGGTTCGATGACGGATTCGCCCTCACGAATCGCCTCACGACGGAAGGCCTCGATCACCAGTTGAAGGCGGCGCGTGCAGCGGGCTCTCGCCGAGTGGTCGCCCAGAGCTACGGCAATTGGAACTACGAGCGGGTCGGCGGGCGCGTGAGGGTTGAGGAGGATTTCCGTTCGACCCGGACCCGCCTCAAGCGATGAGGAAGACGCTCGACGCGATCCGCTATCTGGAGCATGCGGTGCTCGAAGCGAAGGGCATCGAGGGACTCGCGCTGCGATACGGAATCTGTACGGGCCGGGGACGGGGTTCTCGGACCACGGCCCTTGGTCGAGCCTCGTGCGGGAAGCGCCGGCTCCCGATCATCGGTGATGGCGCTGGTGTGTGGTCGTTCGTCCACGTGGATGATGTGGCGACCGCAACCATGGGTGCGATCGAACGCGGTGCTCCCGGGGCCTACAACGTGGTCGATGATGAACCAGCCGCCGTCCACGACTGGTTGCCGGAGCTGGCCACGGCGATCGGAGCGAAACCACCTCGGCGGATCCCCGTGTGGCTCGGCCGGCTCGCGGCGGGCGAGGCCGGTGTCTCGATGTTCACCAGGATCCGCGGTGCCTCCAACGACAAGGCGAAGCACGACCTCGGATGGCAACCGATCCATCCGAGCTGGCGGGAGGGCTTCCGGAGCGGCCTTGGGGGAACGAGGATGATCCGATGAAACTCCTTCAGTCTGGAACGATCAGCACGTGGTGCACGGGAGGAAGCCCACTCGTGAGTTCCCGCCACGAGACACCGGCGTCGTCCGAACCGTAGACCTGTCCGTCGGTGGTGCCGAAAGCGGCGTAGGAACCGTCGTTCAGTGCGTCGAGGCATGCGGTGTCGATGTTGTCGTCGAACCATTCGGGGAGCCCGGAGTGACAGCGCTCGAACGCGCCTTCCTCGAGACCGGCTCGATAGACCGCGGCGCGGCCGCCCCGGGGTCCGTTCGACGCCGAGACGAGGACGTGATCACCACCACCGGCTGCCGCGCCGCTGCTGCCCGGCCTCGAGGCCGTCGATGCGCATCGACCAGGTCAGGCCTTCGTCCTTGCTGGTCGCGAGACCCCGAGCACACGCTGCCAAGACGAGGCCCCGGGCGGTCGCTACCTGGTGCACGTCGGCATCGATGTCGATCGTGGGGTTCCACGTCACGCCCCCATCACGTGTATGCAGGATGCCGCCCACATGCACGTTCACGTAGACATCGTGGCCCCACTCGGAGATCGACCGCGTGTCGGGAGGACCGCCCCAAGGCGTGTACCAAGCGTCGCGTCCTTCGAGCGCATCGAACGCTTCGACCGGCTCGAGCGTTCTCCCGTTGAGACGGAACAGGCGGGCCTCGGACGAGCCGACATGGATCGCATCGGTCATGGCGATGCAGGTAGCAGTGTGGCCCGTCAGCGTCGCGACGTGACGCCACTCACCGTCGGGCGTGTGCCAGATTCATCGCGATCCACGAGCGCCCGAGGTCCAGCCGTCGCGAACGACGGCCGTCACTGACCGACCCTTGTGATGTGCGGCTCCTGTATCCCCGCGCTCGTCGAAGGAACGGAGCCCGTCGTTCGTGCCGATCAAGATCCGCACCATCTCTCGATGCTCTCACGACCACGACTGCGGAGCCGCGGTCACGCCTCCTGCTTGACGCGCAACCCGACTGTTGCGTATCCTATGCGCAACCGAAGTATTGCGCGTTTCGGAACACCGTCACCGTCGTCACGGTCCGAGAGGAGACCCATCGATGAGCACCCACGAACCGGTTCCCGACGAGATCCGCAAGGAGCTCACGTCCAAGCCACACGCCCGCAGGTGTGGGCTGCACTCACGGAGCCCGAGCAGCTCAAGCGCTGGTTCCCCACGAAGGACGCCGTCGTCGATCTGCGGCCCGGCGGCCAGATCTACCTCGAATGGGACGACGCGAATGCCACCGGCATCTTCGACGAGATCGATCCGCCGAACCGTCTCGTGTACCGCTGGCATCCAGCCGGCGACGACCACCCCTCCACGAGTGTCGAGTTCACGCTGGCCGACGCGGAGGAAGGCGCCGCGACGCTGCTCACCGTCGTCGAGCGTGGGTTCGCGCAGCTGCCGCCCGAGGCGCGCGACGGCAACGTCGAGGGTTGGACGAGCGAGCTCCAGGAGCTCGTCGACTACCTCGCGACGACGCTGAAGCCTCGGCACTGAAGCGATCGACGATGGCCCGGGCGACCGACGCGAAGAGAGACGATGCCGGGCGCGTGTTCGCCGCGCTCGCCGAGCCTACCCGTCGCCCGGATCGTCTACGAGCTCTCGGCCGACGGCCCGCTCACGGCGACGCAACTCGCTCCTCGCGTCGGGATCAGCCGGCAGGCCGCGGCCAAGCACCTGTTGGCGCTGGCCGAGCGGAGCTCGCGACGGGCGAGCGCGTCGGACGCGAGACCCGCTTCGAGCTCGATACGCGCCCGTTCGCGGAAGCCGAGTCGTGGATGCCGCGGCAATGGCGCGCTGTGGGACCGTCGCCTCCGCGCCCTGCGGGAGTTCCTCGAACGCGGCGCCTGAGCTCGCTACGCTCCACCACGTCATCGCTCGAGTGGCTCGCCGTCCTCCGGGAGGCATGCCAGCAGCGGGTCGAGTATCTGCCCACGCATAGCGGAAGCTCGGGATGGCCGCACCGGCGAATTCCCAGACACTGGTTTCAACGGCCTCTGCAGCAAGAGCCCCGTAGAGATGCCGGGCGCGCTCGTTCGCTTCGAGCGCCCACAGATAGACGCGCTGCCGACCCCGCTCGCGCAGGGCGGCCGCCGTTTCACCGATCAGTCGGCGTGCGATCCCACGTCCCTGGACATCGTGGCGCACATGGAGGTTGTCGAGCAGCGTTCCCCACTCGGGGTCGTCATCGATGACGGAGTGAACGAATCCCACCAGGTCGCCGTCTTGTTCCGCAACGATCGTGACGGTGCCCACCTCGCGAGCCGGGTCGGCGAATCGCCGGCGCCACGCTTCGGCGCGTTCCGCCGTGATGTCCTCGTCGAGGTAGCGATCAGGCAGCAGACTGCGGAAGGTGCGACGCCAGCTGTCGGCGTGGAGCGCAGCGATCGCCGCCTCGTCGCGCTGTCGCGCGAAGCGGTATCCGATCGATCCGGTGTCATCCATCTCACCCACCTTGATCCTCCTCACCGGGAGTCGGTACCGAACTTCATCAGATCAGTGGCACTCGCCAAACGAGAAGTGTCCTGGGTCGCTCGTCGGGAGTGATTGGCACCAGCCAGCCCCCTTGAGAGCCTCGACGATCGTCGGAGTATCCAGACCACGCTGGTTCGTGTCGATAGCCGCACCCAGTTGATGCCAGGACTTGCCCGGGGGTGCGCATCGTCCTGGGCACTCCCCCCTCCCACAGATGTTCCGGCAGACCGTGCGCTGCTCGGCACAGGAGCGGTAGCTCCAAACGACCGGGTACGTCGGCCGGCGCGCTGCTCGGCCCGCTTGAATGCGGCCATCGCGAGGGGCTGGAGCGTGACGCCCCGGTAGGTATCGAGCGGCGGCGGGCTGGCGCAGGCATCGGACGGGATGACGATGCCCGACGCGCGCGGGATCACGAAGAAGAGCGCAGCGGCAGCGATAGCCAACGACCCGGCCCCCATCAGGACTCGGCCGCGCCGGGTCACACGTGAGGCCAGGCGCTTTCGGTGACGTCCAGCGAGATGTCCGGCCTCGTGCCGCATGAGCAAAGGCTAAGCGCATCGGTCGGGGTGGCCGCCGCATACGACGGACTTGTCACATCTCTGCCGGCCGATGGCGGGTCGGGTAGGTTGGAGCGATGACGGCGGTGGTCGACCTCAGTCACGTCGATCCGGCACGGGATGACGACCTACCCCGGCCTGCCCGGGCCTGAAATCGGCGACCACCTGACACGCGAGGCGTCGCGCGAGCGGTACGCCCCAGGCACCGAGTTCCACATCGGCCGGATGGATGATGGTCGCCAACACCGGCACCTATCTGGATACCCCAGCGCACCGGTATGCAGACGGGAGCGACCTCGCATCGACCCCGCTCGACCGGATGGTTGAATCTGCCGGGCATCGTCGTCGACGCCGTGGGCCTGGCGTCGGTCGATGCCGGTCTGCTCCAGCGACATCGGGTCGGCGGGGATGGCAGGCGCCTCATTCCCCGGACCGACTGGTCGAGGCACTGGGGCTCGGAGGCCTACTTCGCCGGCCATCCGTACCTGACGGCCGCAGGGGGCCGCGTGGCTCGTCGAGCAGGGGGCGGCCCTCGTGGGCATCGACTCGCTGAACATCGACGGCACGGCCGACGGGGAGCGTCCAGCGCATACCGAGCTCCTGGCGGCGGGTATCCCGATGTTGACGCCTACCTGCGGCGTACGGTCGTCAACCTGTGCACATCGCACTTCCGGCGCGTGCGTCTCGAGCGTGAGTTCCTCGAGCGGGAGGCGGCGGCGCCAAACGGGCGGCCGAGCCTCCGGAGCTCGGGTCCCGCGACGAGCTCCTGCGCGCCCTACAGCATCTTCCGATCCGACAGCGCACCGCCATCGTCCTGCGGTACGACGAGGACCTTCCCGAGGAGAAGGTCGCCACCACGATGCGATGCTCGGTCCCCGCCGCCCGGTCGCTCGTCGCACGCGGCATGGAAACCCTTCGATCGATCGTGAGGACGCCGTGAACGACCTCGAGCACGACATCCGCGCGGCGTTCGACGAACAGGCGAGCTCGGCGCCACCGCCGCACGACAGCGACCGCGCGGTTGCCAGGACCCGCCGCCGCCAAGGCGTCACGATCGCGTCGGGCGTGCTCGGCGTGGCCGCCGTCGTGGTCCTCTCGCTCGTGGCGACGCGCGCCATCCGAACGCCCGATGGAGCAACGCCGGCGACCCCCGGGGTGGAGACGAGCAGTCCAACCCAGACGCCGCAGCCCGAGGTGCCGGCGCCCGCGCAGCTCGAGCACGGTGGCGTCGTCTGGGGCGTGTATCTTGCGATCGACGAGGACTTCGAGGACCCGGCCTTGGCGGCCGCGACGGCGCGCGTCGAGGCGTTCGGCTATTCGGCGGGTGTCGGCGAAGACGCGTGCGATCAGCCCGCCGCGGAGACGCTCGGAGTTCCGCCGGAGTCAGCCGTGGTGGCGATCTACTTCGACACCCGAGCGGATGCCGAGACCGCCGCGGCGCTGTTCGAACCGCCACCCGTGGAGATCGCGAGGGTCACGACCTTCTGTCTCGACTGAGGCTTCACCCCTCGAGATGCATGATGAATGCCTGCCCGCGTCGACCGAACCGGATCCACTTCTCGGGTTTGAACCAGGGCCTCGGTTCGAGGAACTCCCGGAATGCGCGCCGTTCACCCATGTGGTCGTGACCTCCGAAACAGTCCCAGTCGTCGAAGAGCAGGATGGATCCCTCCTGCAGGAGGTCCTCCAAGAACGCGAGGACGGAAAGGGTCGACCGGTAAAGGTCACAGTCGATCAGGGTCACGGCCACGGGGGCAGGCCTCAGGCGTTCCTTCAGATCTTGGGTGAGCGAGTCTTCGAACCAACCTTCGACGAGATGGACGCGCGACCAGTCGACCTTGCCGTCCAATTTCGCTCGAACGTCGTCGAGCGCGCACGCGAACTGCCCCTCACTGAACTCGCCGGTTGTCCTGTCGACACCGGTGAGTGGCGGTAGACCTTGGAAGGAGTCGAAGCCGAAGAAGCGCATGGGGCTGGCCGGGAGATGCCGCTTCGCCACTCGAACGGCATGGGCGAACGCGGAATCCACGGTAGAGGCCGAATTCGAAGTAGTCCCCCTCGACGGTTGCAGCCTGCGCACGGTGGAAGCTCTTCTCCAATGCTCCCCGCCGATGAAGAGGATTCGGCAGGACCGTTCGTATCGATCCCATCGCGATGACCTCCGGGCCGCCGTTCCCGGTCGTGTGGAAGCGTGCTCGACACGCTGAGGGGTCGAGCACGTCCGCATGAGTCTATCCGTGCGACTCTCTCGACCCTTCCGACTTGGCCGGTGTCAGGAACTGCCCCACGCGGGCCCGCCCCGCCGGCTCGCCTGAAGCCTTTGGGACTTCCGGGGGATGCTTCGTCGTCGTTGACACGACAGAGTTTCACTGCGGGCCTGGGGCTACCGGGGGTCATAAGTATCGGCTTCTCTCGGGCGTTCCAGGCCCGCTCCAACCCCTCCCGCATGAAGAAGGGAACGCCCCCGGATCTCTCCGAGGGCGCGTCCCTGCAGATGGAAGGTTATTAGGGCAGGACGAACAGCCCGTTCGACCCCGCGGTGCCCATCGGTCCGATGGTGCTGTCGGTACCGAGGACGGAGCGCCCGAGAAGTCGATCTCGTGCAGCACACCGTTACTCGTCTGCCAGTACACGTGTCCGCTGGCGTAGGTCAAGCCCTTCACGCCCGACCAGTCGAGGCCGTCGATCCCCGGACCGCTGACCGTGTACTCCTGGCTCCCGTACAGCTCGCTCTCGACCGAGAAGAACCGGAAATGCAGGTTCGGGTCGCCCGTGCGCGTGTAGTAGAGCCGTCCGTTGTTCCAGAACATGCCCGACACGTCGGAGAAGCTGAGCCATGTCGGACCCAGGACGTAGTTGGCGGCGACGGAGACGTCCACACGGGTGCCGAGACTGTTCCCCGTGAAGTTCCACCGATACAGGTGCCCGTCCGCGTTGCCGGCGTAGAGCCTGCCGTTGACGAAGAACGTTCCACGGTACTGGGACCAATCGGTGCCGGGCGTGTTGAGGTCGTCGCTCGCGCTCAACACGGTCCCATCGAACGACCTGCGGGTTAGGAACGTCGCGGCGATGGGCTGCGGGCCGGGCAGCAACGTCGGGTTCACGATCTCGATGGCGTTGATCAGCGGGTTCTCGATCACGTGGGTGAAGTCGATGTCGACCGTCCCATCGCTCGTGATGTTGAACGACTTCATCACGCCGACCCGGTGACCGACGTCCGCAACGATGTCGTAGTTCGTCAGTGCGGGCGCGCCGTCGATGGTGACGTTGAACACGCGCGTTCCGGGAGTCGCCGTGCCGTCGTATTGGTTCGTGAAGTACAGCCGAACCTGAACGGCGGTGCCTGCCGTGACGGGAAGGACCACAGCATCGTCGGGCTATCGGACGGGGACCACCGTTCGGTGGCGAACACCCCGGCCGGCGTCGTGGCCGGACGGAAGCGTTGGTGGGCACCGATGCCCCCCAGTCCGCCGCGTTGCTGCCGCTCGTGCGGAGCGGGTTATCGACGTCGGCATCGGCCGTCCATGCAGGACCGCAGTCGTTCGGAGCGATCGCCGGGCCACCCGCATTGACGCGGTACAGGTAGGGGGTGGCTCCTGCCGAGCAGCTCGTCCCCGGCGCGTTGTAGAGGGTGCCGGGGAGCGTGGCGTTGGTGCCGACGGGTGGGTCGTGCGCTCCCGCGAGCGGGAACATGCCGATGCGGTTGTGCGTCTCGCCGCCGAGCCTCGTGGTGTCGTGACCGACCCACAGACCGTCGGGCGTGGCCAGGAACGCGAACACGCCGACGCCACGGTTACGGGTGGGGTTCCACCTGAACGGGATACCGGTCAGCGGGTCATGTGCCGAGAGCCCCTCACGGGACACGGCACCTTCGGCCGCAACGTCGCCCACGATGCCGTTGTTCATCCAACGCTGGTGACCACCGACGTAGATCGCGGTGCCGGTGATCGCGACCTGCGTGAGCGTGTCGCCACCGGAGAAGTTGGCCCAGGTCGGATGAACGTCGGAACCCGTGGCGTTGGACTCCCACCGCGCTGCGGTGTCGCACAGCGTCTCCGGGAAGTAGCCGGCGCCGGTCGTCACGACGACGAAGTAGGCACCGTCCGGAGAGAACTCGACGTCACGCATGTACGTGTTGAACGCATCAGCGCACGCACCGGAGTAGTCGTTCGTGTTCCAGTTCGCCAGGACGGCCGGACCAGCCGACAGGGTGAGCATGGCGATCTGGACACGCGACTGTCCCGCGATCGCCGTGAAGTTCCCGATGACGAGCAGCTTGGTGCCGTCGGGAGAGACGTCGAGCTCTTGGACGTTGGTCGTGCCGCCGTTGAACAGACCGGTGACGGACACGTTGACGAGCGAGTCGACCGCTCCCGTCACCGAGTCGACCGCGGCGATCTTGGTGCGGGTGATGTTGTTGACCTTCACGAAGGAACCACCGAGGACGACCTTGTTCCCCCACAGGGCCATGTCGTTGATCGCTCCACCGGCGGAGGCGTTGAAGGCCGTGATCCGTGCACCCGTCGTCGGGTTCAGCTTCGCGATGCGGGTCGCGGCGGTGCCTGCGACCGACGTGAACGTCCCGGCGATGATGATGTTGCCGTCGGGAGCGACGAGCATCGAGGTGATGGTGCCGTTGGCGTTCGGGTTGAAGGCCGTGTCCACCACACCGGTCGTGGCGTTGAACGCCAGGATGCGGTTGCGCGTGATGTTCGTGGAGCTGCCTTGGTTCCGTACCGTCGTGAAGGTGCCGGCAGCGATCATCCGGTTGCCGACCTGCACGATGGCGTTGACCGGACCGTTCTGGATCTGCGGCGTGAAGTTCACAGGGTTGGGGTTGACGACCTGCGCCTGCGCCTGCTGGAACGCTTCACCGACACCGCTGCTCGCGACGAGCATCGTTGCCACGAGCGTGAACACCGCGAACAACGAGTACCGATCGCGACGCGGAACCGTACGGGGGTCACGGAACACGTCCTTTCGAGGGGACGGAGGGCTGATTATCCATCCCGGGCACGACGAGTCATACCCCTCACCATTGGACTAGTCCCCATGACCCGTCGGCGGTTCTCCGTGCCGAAGCCGACGCGACGTCTACCCCGAAGCACCGACGGCCTCGGCGACCCGCGCCATCATGTCGCGTTCACCCTGGCTCACGAGCTCGGCACCGAACCCCATGAACCCGCCCTCCTTGGCGGCGTCGGCTGCGGCCTGCGCTACGGCGACCAACCACGCTCGGAACGCGTGCGCCTCCTCAGGCGTGGCCTTCGCGCTGACGACACCATCGACGGCGCGGAGCTCGTCGAGGATCTGGATGCCTGCTTGCGCCCCCTTCTCGATCTTGTAGTTGCCCATGGGGTTCTTCTTGCGTTGTGCCATCTCCATGATGTCGTGCGAGACGGCGGTCAAGAGCTCCTCGGTCGAAGGAGGCGACGAGGCGGCCCTCAGGGATGCCATGCGTCTCTTTCGTCAACTCGATCGGGCCACCCGGGTCAGCGAGCGAGATGGCAAAGCCCGCGATCATCGGAGCGCGAAGGAGCTGCGCCCATTCCTCTTCGGTGAAGTCGTCCTTCTTCGTCATGATCTCTCCTCGTTCGTCGTAGACACAGCCTAGACATGATCAACCGCGGTCGCTCGAGGCTCGGCTACGCCCGCCTCTTCAGGCCCATGTAGTGGGCACGTTGGGCTTCGTCGAGGTGCTCGACGGCGTAGCGCAGCGCCGTGCGCGGCATGGTGGCGGCGAACCGGTCGAGGAAGTCCAGCAGCCCGTCGGGGTCTCGCTTGCCGGCCTCGCGCACCCACCCACCGACGGCCTTCTGGATCAGGTCGTGGTCGTCGTCGACGAGCACCTCGGCGACCTTGAAGGTCTCCGCGGTGTCGTCCTGCCGGATGAAGTAGTACGTGGCGACGATGGCGGTTCGGCGCTCACACATCTCCGTGGACCGGGCCAGCTCGTACAGGATGTCGCGCGGCTTGTCGAACAGGTAGCCGCCGACCACGTACGGCGCGCTCCGATCGACCAGATCCCAGGTGTTGATCCGGTCGTGGCGACGGATGTAGAGGTCGAACAGCTCCTTGCGACGCTCCGGCGGCGTGCGCTTCTTGCGGGCTTGGAAGTCCATGATGCTGACCGCGCCGACCCGCACCTCGTGCACCGGGCTGTCCAGCAGGACCTCCACCTCGTCCAGCGGCATGTCGGTGAACTCCTTGGCCAGCGCGAAGACATCGCCCATCCGCGCGCCGATCGAGACGTCGACGTCACCCCGGTCCTTCACCCCGGGTTCCAGGTAGCGCCGTGCCGCCTTGACGTCTTCCGACGAACCGAGTGGCGTCAGCCGCTCGATGAACCGGCTCGCGTTCAGTGCTCCCGCGGCGATGCCCGCACCTCGCTTCGCTTGTCTTCCGTTCACTCGAACCGGAAGCGCGTGGCGTTCTCGGTGAAGCTCGTCCACGCGAGGACGCGACGCGGCCGCAGGACGGACACGCCTCCCATGTACATCCCCGGCCCCATGACGCCCGTACTGCGGATACTTGGCGAACGACGCATCGGACAGGCGCGTGGCCTTCGCCTCCGTGGGCTTCTCGATCTCGACCGCGCCTTCGACGATGATCGCCTCCTGCCCGTCGCCGACGTGCACCACGACGTGCGGGTTGCGAGTGATGTTGCGGTAGTGCACGGTCTCCGGACTGCCGCCGTAGTAGAGCCCGCCGTCGAGCCAGATGCCGTCGCGCGGGACGACGTGCGGCCGCCCGTCGGGCCGGGTGCTCGCGATCCAGTAGACGCTCGCGCTCACGAGCCGCTGCTCGACGTCCGCCCACTCGAGGCGCTGTGTCGGATCCCCGTACTCCGCAGGGATGTCCGGCTTCTCGACGATGGGTTCCGTCATGTCGGCCTTCTGCTCGGGCCCGCGCCGTCCATCATCGAGACCAGCTTCGTCGTCGTGTTCCAGTTCCGGATCGTCACGTTCGGATAGATCGGCGACGAGACGATCGTGTTGAGCCGGCTCTGGGTGACCTTCTCGATGAGCCTCGAGAAGTAGAGCACGCCCGGTCCCGGCGTGCGCCTCGTCGACGCCGGGCTTCGTGGGCACGCTCTTCATCGCGACCTTCGCGGTCAGCGGCTCCTTCAGGAAGATCGACGTCGTACCGGTACTGTCGCCGGCTCGGCGCCGAAGCCCTTCGGCGCGCGCTCGACGACCGCGCGCATCTGGGTGCGGCTGCGCACCACGACGGTCGCCTCGATAGGCGAACGTCTCGGCGAGCATCGCCTCGATCCGCGAGGTGAGCCCGGGCGGCCCGGGTCTCGGGTGAGGCGAACAACACGTTGCCGCTCTGGATGTAGGTGGTGACGTCCTCGAACCCGTTCGTCTCGAAGCACGCCTTCAGCGCAGGCATCTTGATCAGGTTCTTGCCACCGACGTTGATCCCGCGCAGCAGTGCGACGTAGCCGGGCATCAGGGATGTATACCAGCGCCGTTCCCGCCGACCTGACATCGTTCCCATATCTGGCGAGATGCGCTAGGTTGCGCTCCATGGGCGAGAACCGCCGTCTCATCCGGAAGCTCCACGGCGGGCGTCTCCGACCCCACGCCGTCACCACTCGCGGGTGGCAGCTCGGTCCCCGCGTCCTCGCTCCGAGTGGCGGTCGCGGCGACCTCGTTGGCGGCCGGGGCGATCCACTTCGCCGCGATCGGCGACCACGTCCAGGAAGCGGTCATCGTCGGCCTGTTCTTCGCCACGGTGGCGTGCGCGCAGACGGCATGGGCCGCCTGGACGCTTGCTCACGTTCAACCGTCGTCTCCTCATCGCCGGGGCGGTCGGGAACCTGGCCATCGTCGTGGTCTGGGTCGCGTCACGAACGACCGGGGTCCCCGTGGGCCCCGACCCGTGGACCCCCGAGGCGGTGGGTGTGGCGGACGCGGTGGCCACGATCCTCGAGATCGCGCTCGTGGCGGGCTGCGCGCTGCTGCTGTCGGATCGTCACCGAGCATCGAGGGTCACGCCGGCGCGTCGAGGCCCGATCGTCGTGTACGGGCTCGCCCTCGCGGTGATCACGAGCGCCGCGATCGTCGCCGGAGCCGATCACGCGCACGGCGGGTCCACGTCCGCGACCACCCACGCTCACGGCTCCGAGGCGACGGTCGAAACCGGGATCGTCGGAGGACCGGCGAGCACGACGCACAGCGGTCCCGTCCACGTTCACCTTCCCGACGGACACACGGCCGGGGCGCCCGATCAGGGCCAATTGGACGCGATCACCGCGGCGATGGAGCGGTACGAAGACGTCGACGTGGCCCTTGCCGAGGGATTCGAACGCATGGACGGGGACTACGCCGAGACCGGGGCGCACTTCGGGATCCCCGAGTGGACGGATGGAGGCGCCTACTCCATCACCGGCGACGTCGACTTCTCGCGACCGGAGTACCTCATGTACACGAAACGACTCACCGGCACGTGGAAGCTGGTCGCCGTCGCCTTCGTCGCGGACATGTGGCGATACCCCGAGCCACCGACCACCCTGATCGGGGCCCACTACCACGAGCACGTGTGGAACTGCATCGAGGACGAGGGCTGGACCGTGGACGAGGAGGAGTACGGCTTCGTCTCGGAGGCCGAGTGCGTCGCCATGGGGAACATCTGGTCACCCGGCGGCGAGTGGATGACCCACGTGTGGTTGATCCCCAACCCCGAGGGTGTCTTCGCCGACGTGAACCCGACGATCTGACCGAGAGGTCGGGGAACACCGTCGAGCGAGACGCCCACGTCGGCGTGATCGCGCCCGCGGAGTCGTGGCAGGATGCCCAGCCATGCGCACGATCGATGTCGTCGAGCGCCGAGCCCGACTCGCTCGTCGTCACCGTGTGGCGGCGGGCCATCGGGCCAGTGACGTCGAGGAAGCGGCCGAGAGCATGGTGTGCCTCCACGCGTCCGATCCCGCCACCGTCTTCCTCTCCGCATGGGCGCGTGTCGACGGCATGCGTACGCCCGACATGGAGCGCGCGCTCTACGACGACCGGTCGTTGGTCAAGCATCTGGCGATGCGCCGTACCCTGTTCGTCTTCCCGCGATCGACGCTGAGCTTCGCCCAGGCGGGAGCCAGCGATCGCGTCGCGGCGAGTGAGCGGCGCCGGCTCATCAGAGACGTCGAGAAGGCAGGACTCCAGCGGAACGGCGAGCGCTGGTTGTCCCGGGCCGGCGCACAGGTGGTGTCGGCGCTGTCCGACGGGCGGGAGGCCACGTCGTCGGAGCTGCGGGAGGAGATCCCGCTACTCGAGGGATCGATCGCGTATGGCGAAGGGCGATCGTGGGGCGGACAGCTGTCGGTAGGACCGCGCGTATTGACCGTGCTGTCCGCTGAAGGGCGCATCGTGCGGGCATCGAACGTCGGATCGTGGGCCGTCTCGCGGCCCCGTTGGACCTCGATGGAAGCATGGCTCGGCGAGGAGATCGCTCCACGCTCCGATGTCGAAGGCGTGGCGGGACTGGTCGAGCGATGGTTGCGCGCGTTCGGTCCCGGGACCGCCGCGGACCTCAAGTGGTGGCTGGGCTCGACCGTCGCCGCCGTGCGGAGAGCGCTGTCCGACCTCCGGGCGGTCGAGGTGGATCTCGACGGGCAGACGGGATACGTACTGGCCGACGATCTCGAGGCGAGCGCCGCGGTGGAGCCGTGGGCGGCGCTCCTGCCGCCGTTGGATCCGACCACGATGGGTTGGACCGAGCGCGACTGGTACCTCGGCTCGTACAAGGAACAGCTGTTCGACACCGCCGGCAACGCCGGACCCACCGCCTGGTGGGACGGGCGGATCGTCGGCGGCTGGAGTCAAAGCGACACCGGCGATGTCGTCCTCATGATGCTGGAGGACATCGGTTCGGACGGGATGCAGGCCCTCGAGGACGAGGCGGCACGCTTGACCGAGTGGTTCGACGGCGCACGCGTGCTCCCGAGGTTTCCCTCACCGCTGTCGAAGGGTGCGTCGGGTTCGAGCCGGTGATCACGGCGCCGCCGCGGCGTCGGGCGTTCCCCACTGGACGCTGACGCATCGCCCGCCGAAGCGGCTCGGGAGATCGAGCACCTCCACCGCCGGCTCGCCGTCGAGCTCCGTGTGCGCGATCCTCGCGGCCTCACGGGCGAACGCGATGGACCACGCCACCGGATCGGTCTTGACCCCGATCGTCGTGATCCACCGGACGGGCACGATCGCTCCGAAGCTCGCCATCCGTCGATCTCCTCCTCGTGTTCGGAAGGCGCATGATATCGTTCCCACATCCGGGACGCTCGCAGCACGCCCAGGCCGTCGATCGGACGCACGAATGGGCATCGCGCGATGAGCCGACCGGCGTGAACAGGGGCCGTGATGGTGTGGGATGCGCTCGATCCATCGGTGATGCTGTCGTGCGAACTCGCGCAGCGACGCGAGGCCGGATCCGACGTGCGACCCGTGGAGGACGCCGCCCGCGCCGCGCTCGACGGGGGTTCGCCCGACGAGATCGAGGACGCGCTCGTGCGCCTGGAGGCCACGGCGCAACTCGACGACTGGTCGTTCGACGAACCGTCCGACTTCGATGCGATCGGGCACGCGCTTCCGGCGGCGCCCTCGATCCCCCCGCTGACGTTGAGCGATGCCGAGCTGCGGGATCGGCTGCTGGGGGCGTGGCGCGGCCGGTGCGTCGGCTGCAACCTGGGCAAACCGGTCGAGGGCTGGGATCGGTCGAACATCCACCGATACCTGGAGCTCGCCGACGCGCTGCCGCTCGCCGACTACGTCCCGGTGCTCGATCCGTTCCCCGAGGGCCTTCGCTTGAACGACTGCTGGACCGAGACGACGCGGGGCAACATCGTGGCGATGGCGCGCGACGACGACATCGACTACACGATCCTCGGCCTGCACGTCCTGGAGGATCACGGGTTCGGGTTCACCGCCGCCGACGTGGGCGCCGAGTGGCTCGACCACCTGCCGTTCAACCAGGTGTACACGGCGGAACGGGTCGCGTATCACAACCTGGTCCGTGGTCTGCACCCACCGGTCACCGCGACGCATCGCAACCCGTACCGGGAGTGGATCGGCGCCCAGATCCGCGCGGACATGTGGGGCTACGTGGCTCCCGGCGACCCCGCGCTGGCGTCGCGGCTCGCGTTCCGGGACGCCTCGCTGTCGCACACCATGAACGGCATCTACGGCGAGATGTGGGTCGCCGCCCTGATCGCGTGCGTCGTTCGTCACGGACGACGCCCGCGAGGCGATCCACATCTCGCTCTCCTCCGTGCCGGCTCGGTCGCGGCTGACCGAGGCCGTTGCGGACCGTCCTGCGATCTGCACGAGCGCGGGCTCGGTTGGGAGGAGGGTCGCGAGGTCATCGACGAGCGCTACGGGCACTACTCCCGCGTCCACACGATCAACAACGCGGCGGTCGTCGTCGCGGCGCTCCTGTGGGGAGACGGCGACTTCACCCGCACGATCGGGCTCGCCGTCGAGGGCGGCTGGGACACCGACTGCAACGGGGCCACGGCCGGCTCGATCTTCGGCGCGATGCACGGCACCGACGCGCTGCCCGGTCATTGGGTCGACCCGATGAACGACCTCGTCCGGAGCTCGATCATCGGCTTCGATCACTCGTCGCTCTCCGATCTGACCGAGCGCACGTTCCGGCTCGCGGTCGCCGACGAGAAGGCGGTAACGGCCGCCGCGGTCATTTCAACGTGATCGAGGCAGGCGGCTGACGTGCGGCTCGAGCTGGATCTCGACTTCGAAGAGCAGCTTCTCCGCGGAGCACTTCTTCTTCGGCGTCGCGTATGCGCCCTACTGCGAAGGGGGCGGCCTCAACCAGCCGGACGGGCTTCAAGAACACCGACTGGATGGCCCGGATCGACCGGGATGGGCGAGGGCATCCGGTTCTGGACGAACTACGCCGAGCACATCGAGCTCGCCGCGTCGCTCGGACTGAACGCGTTCCGCATGGGCATCGAGTGGGCGCGCTGCCAGCCGTCGGCCGTCGACGGAGCCGACCGATCCGCCGCCCGTGGGACGAGGCGGCGCTCGATCACTACGCCGACATGGTCGAGCTGGTGATCGACCGGGGGATGCAGCCGATCATCACGCTGCACCACTTCACGCATCCCCTGTGGCTCGGGGTCGACATCTGGCTCGAGGACCGCGGCCCGAGCCTGCTGGTCGACGCGCAGGTCGCGGATCGTGGACGAGATCAACACGCGGCTGATGGCGCGGGGCGGCAAGAAGATGGCGCACTTCCTCGTCTACAACGAGCCCAACCTGCTCCCGCTCTTCTACCACATCGCTCGGACCGGTACCCGGGTCGAGCGGAAGGGGCCGGAGTACCTGCTGCCGGCGTTCGACACGATGCTCGTCGCACTACGTCAAGGCGTACGACGGCATCCACGACCTGTTCGAGGCGAAGGGCTGGGGGACGCCCGCACGTCGGGTACACGATCGCGAGCCTGTGCGCCTACGAGTGCGACAAGCAGCTCGACGACCTGCTGCGCCTGCGGAGCTGGGGCGTGGCGCGTGAGGACGCGGCAGCCGAGATCGCCGAGTGCCGAGCGGCCTGGCGGGAGCGCGATCGACGCGCTCGCGAGGTCGCAGCTGACCGACGAGCAGTTCGAGCGGTACATCGGCGATGGTCGACGACGACCGCGGAGCACGCTGCCGCCCGAGGGGTTCACGAAGACCCTCGACGCGCTGTACGCCTCGCCGCGCGCGAGGAAGCTCGACTACCTGTCGCTCAACGTGTACGAGCCGTTCGGGGCCCGCGCCGCGATCCCGGACGACACCGACCGACGCGGATCCAGTGGGAGCGCTACATGATGGACGGCGAGGTCTATCGCACGTTCATCCTGGCGACGAACGACTTCAACGACCGACCTCCCGGTCTACATGGGCGAGAACTCATCGGCGAACCTGCAGCCGATCGGCGAGGCCGCCGAGCCGCGGCCCGACGGCTGGACGCGCGAGCGCTACCTGAAGACCTACCTGATGGAGATGGTCCGCTGCATGAAGGAAGGCGTGCCGATCAAGGGCTACCTCTACTGGACGTTGGTCGACGACGTGCACCCACCTCGCCTGGGTCTCTACCACTACGACTTCGTCGAACCACCGGATCCTCGACACGGACGGGTTCGGCGGTCCCGTCCGGCAAGATCTACGCGCACCTGATCGCCGCGCTTCGCAGCGGCGACAAGGCGACGATCGCCGACGCGTTCGTCAACGCATACCAGCACGACTGAGCGCGATCGCTCATAAGGTCGCCGTACCCTCGTCGGCGAGCGACGGGACCTCGTGTCCCTGGGCTGCTTCCTCGGTCCGGTGCAGGTGCCCGATCCGCCCGCCGGGCGGCGTTCGACCTTCGAACCAGAAGGCTTCCAACGGTTCGATCACGCCCACCACGTCGTGCTCGGTGCCCGCCGGGGTGCAGACGATGTCTCCGGTCGCTACGTCGAAGGAGCGCGCGCCGACGGTCACGCGAGC
Organism: uncultured Actinomycetes bacterium; assembly: GCA_963777495.1. Taxonomy (GTDB): domain Bacteria; phylum Actinomycetota; class UBA4738; order UBA4738; family HRBIN12; genus JBBQVZ01. Next base: position 328,043 of record CAVZQM010000006.1, read on the forward strand.
GCGTCCCGCGAAGATCAGCCAGTACTCGTCGCAGTCATGGAAGTGAAGGTCGAACCGTCCGCCCGGTTCCACGCGGAAGATCCCGGCGGACGTCACGTCGGACCACGCGGGCCGGGAGTCCGGTGAGAGTCGTTGCACAACGACGAGGTCTTCTTCGGTCATCGGCGGCGCCGATCCTCCGATGTTGCACGTGCGCCCTCGGAGCTTCTCCGGGGCCGCTCTGGTCGGCGCAAGATGGTAACGTTCTCAGGTTTCCTGCGCAACCTCCTCGATGGGATGATCGACGCGTTTGGATGCGCGCAGCCGCCGTGATGGCTGATCCCCGAAGTCGCGACGAACCCTAGCCTTTACGCCGCGACCTGGGAACGTTACCATACCGATCCAACGTGCTTGAGGAACCGTACTAAGCGTCAGAGAAGGTGCGGACCGGAAGGAGGATCGGAGATGCGCGGGATCCGAGGAGCAGTGGGCCTGTTCGCGGTGCTGACGCTCGTGGCGGTGGCCTGTACCAGCAGTCCGACCGCTACCGACACGGATGGGGGCGGTGGTGCTGACGGCGGTGGCAGCACGGGCGGCTCCGGCGACCGGGTCACGATCGATCTCTGGACGTTCGAAGAAGAAGGCTTCCTCGCGACCCTGGAGTCGGATTTCGAGGCCGCCTACCCGAACATCGACCTCGACATCACCGCCTATCCCGAGGAGAACTACGGGATCAAGCTCGACACCGCCATCGCCGCGGGCAAGGAGCCGGATCTGACCCTGTACCCGGGTCCGGAGGAGATCCGTGCAGGATTGATCCTGCCCCTCGATGACATGTTGGCGGAGAAGGGGATCGACGTCTCGACGTACCTGCCAGCGATCGTCCAGCCGGGGGATGAGTTGAGCTGCGCCTGGGAGGACCACCTCTACTGCCTGGGCTCGTTCTCGGGCTCCGTGCAGATGCTCTACAACAAGGACATGTTCGACGCGGCGGGGATCCCCTACCCGGCGCCGTGGCCTCCGATGACCCCGGACGAGTTCGTCGACATCGCATGCCAGCTCACCGACGCGGATAATCAGGTCTGGGGTGCGCTCGACGGACGACTCCGATGTCATACCTCCCGGGCGACATGCTGGTCAGCCCCGACGGACGCACGGCGACCGGCTACGTCAACGGACCGGAGATGGTCCACCAGGTCGACCTCCTCGCGGGCGGCGTTCCAGGACGGCTGTATCCCGGCCACGAACGCTGTGGACCCCTGGTCACAGGGCAGGGACTACTTCGCCGCCGGCCAGCTCGGCATGGTCATCACCGACTTCGCCGGCCTGAAGAAGGTGGAGAACGCCGGGATCAACTACGGCTCGACGGCGCCGCCGACGCCGACGGGCGTGGTCCCGTTCTTCTTCACGTGGACCGACAGCGTCGCGGCGATGTCGTCGTCGGATCACCCCGAGGAGGCGAAGGACTTCATCGCCTTCCTCGCCACCGAGGGGCAACGCATCCGTTACGACACCACCGGCGACATCCCACTCGATCTGGCGATGGCCGACCAGGTGGACTGGGCGCAAGGGATCCCCGGTCGCGAAGACGGCCTCGATGTGCTGGGCCATGCCCGACCTCGGATCTTCGTGCCGGACCGCGACGATGTGTTCGCGCCGTTCGACGACGCCTGGGGGTACGTCGCAAGCGGGTGAGAAGACCGCCCAAGAAGCGCTGGACGACGCCGCGCCCGCCGTTCAGGAGAACCTCGACAAGGCCTGGGAGAAGCTGGGACGAGGGGAGCTAGTCGGCCGGTCATCGGCCCCCGGTAGGTCGGGGCCGCGGCGGTTGGATGGCGAAGGGGGTCAGTGATGCGTGGATATCGAGGGTCGTCGGGATGGTCGCAGCGCTGGCGCTCGTGGCCGTCGGCTGCACCAGCAGCCCGACCAGCGACTCGGGCGGAGGCGGCGGAGACGGTGGCGGCGGTGGCGAGGGTTCGGGAGAGAAGGTCACCATCGACTTCTGGGTGACCGAAACAGGGCGCGGGGCGTTCCTCGCGGAGCTGGAGACGCGATTTCGAAGCGAAATATCCGAACATCGACCTGAACGTCACCGCGTACCCGGAGGACAACTACGACGTCAAGCTGGACACGGCGATCGCCGCCGGGAAGGCACCCGACCTCGTAGTGGCCGGCGGCGATCTGGATCGCATGCGGAAGGGCCTCCTCCTGCCGCTCGACGACATGGTGCAGCAGGACAACATCGACCTCTCGACCTACGTGCCGTCGATCGTGGAGCCGGGGGACGAGTTCAGCTGCAACTACGAAGGCCACCTCTACTGCCTCGGCTCCTACGTCGGTTCCGTGCAGATGCTCTACAACAAGGACATGTTCGACGCGGCCGGGATCGCGTACCCGGCACCGTGGCCCCCGATGACGCCCGACGAGTTCGTCGACATCGCGTGTCGGCTCACCGACAAGGAGAACGGTGTCTGGGGTGGCGCCGCCTCCGATCCGCTCGCCTACGTCCCCTTCGACATGCTGTTCAGCGCCGACGGCAAGACGGCCGAGGGGTACGTGAACGGGCCGGACTTCGTCCACCAGTTCGAGATCTTGGCGAACGGGTACGAGCAGGGCTGCCTGCCGACCTCGAACATCATCGATCCCTGGGAGCAGGGTCGGGACTACTTCGCGAACGGCCAGCTCGCCATGGTCATCACCGACTTCCAGGATCTGAACAAGGTCGAGAACGCCGGGATCAACTACGGCACGACCGCCGTTCCCACGCCGGCGGGCGTCGATCCGTACTTCTTCGTCTGGTCGGACAGCGTCGGCGTGATGGCGAGCTCGGAGCACCCCGACGAGGCGAAGGATTTCATCGCCTTCCTGACGACTGATGGTCAGCGGATCCGCTACGAGACCAACGGTGACATCCCGCTCGATCTCGAGGTCGCCGACGAGGTCGACTGGGCGCAGGGGATCCCGGGTCGCGAGGAGGGCCTGGAGGTCCTGAGCCACGCCCGGCCCCTGGTGTTCGTCCCGGACCGCTGGGACGTGGTCGGGCCGTACTACGACGCTTGGGGGTTCGTGATCGGGGGAGAGAAGACCGCGCAGGAGGCGCTGGATGAGGCCGCGCCGGCGATCCAGGAGAACCTCGACAAGGCCTGGGACGCCTGGGAGCAGTAGGGGTAGATGGGGTGGTAGAGGCACTCGAGGAACGGGCTCCGGCGAGGAAGCGGAAGGGGCTGCAGGCGCGGAGGGAGCAGCGCGCCGCCTACTTGTTCCTGTCCCCGTGGCTGATCGGGCTCGATCGGGTTCTTCATGATCCCGATCATCGCGTCGGTCTTGCTCAGCTTCAGCGAGTGGAACATCATCACGCCCCCGAAGTGGGTCGGCTTCGACAACTACCGCGAGCTCTTCGACGACCGGACGTTCTGGGTCTCGATCAGGGTCACGTTGAAGTACATGGTGCTCTCGGTGCCGCTGTACATCATCTCCGGACTGCTCCTGTCCCTGGTGCTGAACCTCAAGATCCGCGGCATCAACCTCTTCCGGACGATCCTGTTCCTCCCGTCGGTGCTGAGTGGCGTCGCCGTGGCGGTCTTGTGGGTCGCGCTCCTCAATCCGGACGTCGGCGCCGTCAACGAGTTGCTGCGCTCGATCGGGATCGACGATCCGCCGAGGTGGCTCGATAGCCCGACGTGGGCGGTGCCGTCGGTCGTGCTCGTCGGCCTGTGGGGGATCGGTGGCGGGGCGATCATCTACCTGTCCGGCCTGCAGAACATCTCGGCCCAGCTCTACGAGGCCGCGCTGCTCGACGGCGCGGGGCCGTTGCAGCGGTTCCGATACGTCACCTTCCCGATGGTGACGCCGACGTTGCTGTTCGTCCTCCTCACCGAGCCTGATCGACGCGTTCCAGGTCTTCGACATCGCGTACGTGCTGAGCCGGGGCGGCCAGGGCGGGCTCGGCGACTCGCTGAACTTCTACCTGATCAACCTGTGGAACGAGGCGTTCGTGAACGGCGACTACGGGTACGCGTCGGCGCTGGCCTGGGTCCTGGTGCTCGGCCGCCGCCGCGGTGATCCTCGTGATCTTCCGCACGTCCGGTCGCTGGGTCTACTACGAGTACGACCCCGAGCGGGAGCGATGAGCCGATGAAGACGCTCGACGCACCAGGAGACGGTCGAACACGAGGAGCCGGTCGCGCGACCGCAGCCCTCGGGACGCGCGCTACCGGTGCGCGCAGCCTCGCGTACAAGGTCACCGATGTACGTGTTCCTGCTCGCGGTCTGCGGCCATCATCCTCCTGCCCGTCGGCTGGATGCTGACCGCGGCCCTGAAGCCGGACCTCGAGCCGGTGTTCACGCCGACGCCGGAGTGGTTCCCGACCGAGTGGTGGGAGTGGAAGAACTTCCGCCGGGTCCTCACCGATGAACATGCCGTTCTTCCGCTACATGATCAACACGATGATCATCGTGATCGCGAACATCTTCGGCGTCCTGATCTCGTGCTCGCTCGTCGGCTTCGCGTTCGCGCGGCTGCGCTTCCGCGGGAGCAAGGTGCTCTTCTACCTCCTGATCGTCACGATGCTGATCCCGTGGCAGGCGCTGATGGTGCCGCAGTTCCTCTTCTTCGTGAAGCTCGGCTGGTACGGCACGTACCTGCCGCTGATCGTGCCGTCGTTCCTGGGATCGGCGTTCTTCATCTTCCTGATCCGTCAGTACATGCGCACGATCCCCAGGGACCTCGACGACGCGGCCCGGGTGGACGGGCTCAACTACTGGCAGATCTTCTGGCGGATCATCCTGCCGCTCTCGACGCCGGTGCTCACGGTCTGCGCGGTCTTCACGTTCCTGGCGAGCTGGAACAACCTGCTCGGGCCGCTGATCTACCTGGACGACGACAAGAAGTTCACCGTCGCGATCGGGCTCGCGAACCTCGTGACGCGCGCCGACACGCCGTGGAACCTGACGATGGCCGCGAACCTCGATCACGATCCTGCCCACGCGTGCTCCTGTACTTCTTCGTCCAGAAGCGGCTGATCGGCGGCATCGCCTCGGTGGGACTGAAGGGATGAGCAGCTCGACGGGTCGGCGATCACCCACCTACGAGAGATGGAGCTCGACCGATGGCTGAGATCACGCTCGAGGGCGTCACGAAGGTGTTCGCCGACGGGACGGAGGCCGTCCATTCGCTCGACCTGCCGATCCCGGACGGGCAGCTTCATCGTCCTCGTCGGTCCGTCGGGCTGCGGCAAGACGACCGTGCTCCGGATGGTCGCCGGGCTCGAGGACCTGACCGACGGCACGATCAGGATCGGCGATCGGGTCGTCAACGACATCCCCCCCGGCGACCGTGACATCGCGATGGTGTTCCAGAACTACGCGCTGTATCCGCACATGACCGTCTACCAGAACATGGCGCTCAGCCTGAAGATCCACAAGGTCAAGCAAGCGACGAGATGAACCGGCGGGTCCGCGAGGCGGCCGCCGGTGCTCCAGCTGGAGGACCTCCTCACGAAGCGCCCGCGGGAGCTGTCCGGCGGGCAGCGGCAGCGGGTGGCGATGGGCCGGGCGATCGTCCGCGAGCCGCAGGCGTTCCTGATGGACGAGCCGCTGTCGAACCTCGACGCCAAGCTGCGCGTGCAGATGCGGGCCGAGATCCTTCGGATCCAGCAGGATCTGCAAGGTCACGACGATCTACGTGACGCATGACCAGACCGAGGCCATGACGCTCGGCGACCTGGTTGCCGTCATGAGGAAGGGCGTGCTGCAGCAGGTCGCGACGCCGGAGGAGCTGTACGCGCATCCGGTCAACCTCTTCGTCGGCGGTTTCATCGGTTCACCGGCGATGAACCTGGTGGAAGCGGTGCTCTCGGAAGGACCGGGTGCGACGTTCGTCGAGTTCGCCGGCCATCGGCTCATGGTTCCGGACGAGGTCGTCGCGGCGCGGCCGGGGTTGGCGGCGTTCCGAGGTCGGACGGTGATCCTCGGGATCCGCCCCGAAGGCATGGAGGACGCTGCGCTCGTCCCGTCCTCGGAACCGGACAACCGGTTCCCCGTCGTCGTCGACCTGCGCGAAGGCATGGGGTCCGACGTGTACCTCCATTTCTCCCTCGATGCGCCGCCGGTCGTCACCGAGGACACGCGGGAGCTCGCCTCCGACATCGACGAGAAGGCGCTCGCAGGATCTGAAGGAGCAGGCGAGCGAGCAATCGCACGGTCTTCGTCGCCAGGGCCGAGTCCCGAGACCACGGCGCAGATCGGGTCAGCGTCGGGAGATCGTACGTCGATACCCGCAAGCTCTACTTCTTCGATCCGGATACCGGGCGGTCGATCGTCGGCGACCGGAGCGTCGCTTCCGTCGGCGCCACCGGCGCTCCAGACAGGCTGACCGGCATGCGCTCGCGAAACGGAAGGAGGGGCACCATGGCGGTCGATGCGAGACGTGACCGATCGTCGAGCGCGCTCGCCGACGGCGACGGGATCCTGCGCCTCGACCCCGGCGTGGGTGGCCCGTGACTTCCTGCCGCCGGGCCGGCGCCTCGGGGCTACGCCGGATGACGCGTACGACGCTCGGCGAGCGCGGCGCGATCTGCGAGCGATGGCTCGCTTCGACGACGCGAGGCGGACAATCGCGTCGGACCCGACGACGAGGGTCTGAGCTGACCTCGTCCTCGACGGACCCGAGCGGATCACGTTGCAGAGACGCGGTCGAGATCGACCCGGTCGGCGATCATGGGGACGCGACTACGCCGCCACCCACGACGGGCTCGGGCGCCTGGCGAAGATCTTCGACTACGGCGCCCGACTGCCGCTCCACCTGCACCAGCGACAGGAGCACGCGTCGCTCGTCGGCCGCCGCTCGAAGGACGAGGCGTACTACTTCCCGCCGGGCGTCGACATGGGCCCGCACCCGGAGTCGTTCCTCGGGCGTGCATCCGCTCGATCGCGGAGGCGGGGAACCACGAGCTGCTGCTGCCGTACCTCGAGCGATGGGACAGCGACCTGATCCTGCAGCATTCGGTCGGCCTATCTGCAGGTCGCCGACGCAGGGCTTCCACATCCCGTCCGGCGTGCTGCACGCGCCGGGCACCGCGCTGACGATCGAGCTGCAGGAGGACTCGGACGTCTTCGCGATGCTGCAGGCGCTCAACGCCGGGCGGATCATCTCGAAGGACCTGCTGTGGAAGGACGTGCGGCGCCGAGGATCGCGAGGCGAAGGGCGAGCGGTTCATCCTCGAGCTGATCGACTGGGAGGCGAACGGCGATCCGAACTTCTACGAGCACCACCATCTCTCGCCGCAGCCCGTCGAGGGTCCATCGCAGGACGGCGGCGAGGAGTCCTGGATCTACTACGACACCACGAAGTTCAGCGGGAAGAAGCTCCTGGTCGCGTCCCGGATGCTCCGTATCGGAGCATCGACGCCGGGGTCCACAACGTGCTCGGTGTGGTCCGGGAGCCGGTACGTACGGCGGGCTGCAGGTCCGAGGCGGGGATCCTCGCTGGACGAGCTGCTCGTCACGCACGACCGCGCCGTCCGCGGGGTCGAGGTGCGCAACACCGGTCGCGACGACCTGCTCGTGATCAAGTTCTTCGGACCGGACGTCAACCCCGACGTCCCCGATCGATCGCGGCGCAGCGCGCCTGACGGAGCGAGGCAGCGCGTGGACGAGATCGGGTGCGCTGGGGAGTGCTGGGCACCGGCAAGATCGCGCGGATCCTCGCGAAGGCCGTGGGGGAGTCGCGCGATGGTGAGCTCGTCGCCGTCGGCAGTCGCGATCCCGACCGCTCGGCCGCCTTCGCCACGGAGTTCGGCGGCGTCGCGTCACCCTTCGTACGAAGGGGTGCTCGAGGATCGCCGCCGTGGACGTCGTCTACGTCGGCCACGCATCATCCGTCCCACGTGGAGTGGGCGGTCCGGGCGGCGGACGCCGGCAAGCACGTGCTCTGCGAGAAGCCGCTCGCCGTTCGGCACGCCGACGCGGTCCGCATCGTCGAGGCCGCCCGTCGCAACGACGTGTTCCTGCTGGAGGCGTTCGCGTACCGCTGCTCATCCGCAGACCCAACGACTGGTCGCGCTGCTCCGGGACGGACGCGATCGGGCAGGTGCGAGCGATCGACGCCGTCTTCGGCTACGACGCCGGCCCGGCGCCCGCGAACTACCTCTGGGACCGCGACCTGGCGGGCGGAAGCATCCTCGATGTCGGCTGCTACACGACCTCGATGGCCCACCTGGTCGCGGCCGCGAGCGCCGGTGTCCCGGTCCTTCCGACGGTCGACGTCGCCGCCGCGGGCGTGCTCGGACCGACGGGTGTGGATCTCTCGACCGCGGCCACCCTCACGTTCGATGGGGGCGTGCTGGCGCGCGTGGCATGCTCGATCCAGGCGAACCTCGACCGATCCGTCCGGATCATCGGATCGTCGGGTCGGATCGAGCTGCCGTCTCCCTGGCTCCCCGGTCTCATCGATGGGGATGCCCGCATCCTCCTGCAACGCGTCGGGCGCCGAGCCGGAGACGATCGAGGTTCCGACGGATGCCGATGTGTACACGGTCGAGGCCGACGCCGTGAACGGCTTCGTCCGCGCGGGCGTGCGTTCTTCGGACGTGATGCCGTGGGAGGAGTCTCTGGCGAATATGCTCACACTCGATCGCTGGCGTTCGGCGATCGGGCTGCGGTACCCGGGCGACGACGACGGCTAGGGCCGGGAGGGACGTATGGCGACGGTTGCGGACGTAGCGAAGAAGACCGGCGTGTCGGTCTCGACCGCTGCTCGTGTGCTGTCCGGCACGGGCTACGCGTCCGAGGAGACGCGCCGCGTGGTGCTCGATGCCGCGCGGGAGCTGGGGTACGTCCCCAACCAGATCGCTCGGAGCCTCCGGACCAGGCAGACGATGATGGTCGGTCTCCTGGTCGGAGACGTCGAGAACTCCTTCTATTCGGTGATCGCCAAGCACGTGGAAGCTGTGACGAAGGGTTCCGGCTACCACGTCGTCCTCTGCAACAGCGACGACGACCCCAAGGTCGAACGCGAGTACCTGAAGCTGCTCGAAGGCATGCGGGTCGACGCGGTGATCGTGACGCCCACCTCGAAGAACCGGCGCCACCTCGCGTCGCTGATGGAGAAGGACATCGTCATCGTGCAGGTGGACCGTCGGGTCGAGGGTCTGGACGCGGACGCCGTCCTCGTCGACAACGAGGCCGGCGCGGTCAGCGCGGTCTCCCATCTGATCGAAGCCGGCCACACGCGGATCGGCATCCTCACGGGCGAGCTCGAGGTGCCGACCGCGAATCAGCGGCTGGCCGGGTACGAGCGCACGCTCAGGGACCACGGCATCAGCGTCTCGAAGTCGCTGATCAAGTCCGGCTCGTTCCATCGCGAGCACGCGATCGAGGATGCGACGGATCTCATCCGCGCGCGACCGACCCCCACCGCCATCTTCGCCGCGAACAACATCCTGGCCGAGTCGGCGCTGATCGCGCTTGAGCAACAGGGCCTCCGCGTCCCGCGGGACGTGTCGATCGTGGCGTTCGACGACGTGCAATGGATGAGCATGGTGGACCCCCCGATCACCACCGTGCGCCAGCCGATCGCCGACATGGCCAGGAGCGCGGCAGAGCTCACGCTGCGCCGGCTCCGCGAAGGGCGAGAGGATCGTTCGAGCACCGTCGTCTTCGGCACGGAGCTCATCGAGCGCTCCTCGGTCAGCTCGGTCCGTCGCGCGAAGACCGAGCGAGCATCGTCGGCCCGGTGACCCGTGAACGTCTGCCTGATGATCGAGGGGCAGGAGGGTGTGACCTGGGATCAATGGGTCACGCTGGCGCGCGCGTGCGAGAGCGTTCGGCTACGAGGGACTGTTCCGCTCGGACCACTACCTCTCGTTCTCCCATCCGCGTGAGCGAGGGGCGCTCGACGCGTGGGCCACGCTCTCCGCGCTCGGCGCGATCACCGAGCGGATCCGGCTCGGTTCGATGGTCTCCCCGGTCACGTTCCGTCACCCGGCCGAGCTGGCGAAGTCGGTCGTCACCGCGGACCACGCGTCTCGGCGGGCGGGTGGAGCTCGGGCATGGGGGCCGGCTGGTTCGAGCGCGAGCATCGAGCGTTCGGGTTCCCGTTCCCGCCCATGCGGGAACGGGTCGACATCCTGACGGAGCAGGTCGAGATCGTGCATCGCCTCTGGGGTGGCGACGGAGATCAGGTCGATTTCGAAGGTGAGCACTACCGGCTCGAGGCGTGTCCGGCGCTCCCGGCGCCGTTCCAGGACCCGCACCCGCCGCTGATCATCGGCGGCGATGCCGGCCCCCGGTCGGTCGCGCTCGCCGCGCGGTGGGCCGACGAGTACGACTTCGTGCACGTGAACCCCGCCGACGCGGAGGAGCGCGGACGGCGGGTCTCGGCGGCATGCGACGCGATCGGACGGGATCCGCAGAGCCTGCGCCGGTCGCTGCTGACGAAGACGGTCGTCGGGGTCGACGAGGCCGACGTGCGCCGGCGCGCCGCCGAGCAGATGGCCTGGCAGGGCGAGGACGGCGACGCCGGGGCGTACCTCGAGGATCTCCGCGCCAACCACCTCGCCGGGACCGTCGACGAGGTGCTCGAGCGCCTGGCGGTGTTCGCGGCGGCGGGCATCCAGCGCGTCCTCGTCCATCAGTGGGTGCACACCGATCTCGAGTCGGTCGAGCTGATCGGCCGCGAGATCGTGCCGGAAGCCGCCCGCTTGTAGGTGGTGGAAGCTCAGCCGACGGCGGAGTAGTCGACGAGGTTGCCCATCCGCTCGGGCGATCCCTCCAGGTAGAGGCGGAGGTTCCGGCAGAAGAACTCGACCTGCCAGTGCCAGCTCTCCGGCGTGTTGCCGGAGATGTGCGGCGTGATCGAGAGGTTCGGCGTCGTCCAGAGCGGGCTGTCGGGCGGCAGCGGCTCCTCGGTCGTCACGTCGAGCAGCGCACCGCGGATCCCGCCGTCGCGGAGCGCGTGGACGAGCGCGTCCTCGTCGATCAGGCCTCCCCGCGCCACGTTCACGAGCATGGCCGTCGGCTTCATCGATGTCGAGCTCGGCCGCGCCGATCACGTGCCGGGTGCTGCGTGTTGAGCGACGCGCACATCACGACGACGTCGCACTCGGCGAGCAGCTCGGGGAGCTCGGTCGCGGCGAGCAGGCGATCGAGCGGCTCGGCCGACACGAACAACGGGCTGCGCTTCGTCGCCCATACCTCCATCCCGAGCGCACGGGCGGCGGTCGCGACCTCCCGGCCCACGGCGCCGTACCCCACGATCCCGAGTCGCTTCCCCCGCAGGACCGTTCCGTCGAAGGCGTTCGCGTCGAGCCATCGCCGTTCGCGCTGACCGTCGAGCCAGGCGGGAAGGTTCCTCGCGAGCATGATCATCCCCGCCACCGTGTACTCGGCCATCGCGGTGGCGTACGCGCCCGCCGAGTTCGTGAGCAGGATGGCGCGCTCGGCCATCCGGGAGAGCGGGAGGTGCTCGACGCCGGCGGAGACGCTGTGGACCCAATGGACACGGGGAGCCGAGATCGCGCGCTCCAGCAGCGATCCGTCGATCCCGGTGACGACGATCTCGAGCCCGGCCGGTATGGCGTCGGTGAGGTTGGGGTCGTCGTCGGCGATGAGGTCGGCACCGTCCCGAGCGGCGGCCTCGATCTCCGAGCGATGCCCGTCGAGAAGGAAGCGGGGCAACAAGATCGACGGGATCCGGCGCGCGCTCATATGGCTCGTTGAGCATGATATCGTTCCCACAATCGGCGGGTCACTCGATCGCAGGCGAGCGCGTCGAACCGGTGCGCCGACGGCCCCCGCACTCCCGGTGATACGCGGAAGATCCCTCCGGCATGAGGCTCTCGCTCGAGCTGCGCATCGGTCAGGCCCATCCGCGCGGACGTCACGTAGAGGTCGGAGAGGTCGTCGCCGCCGAACGCACAGCTGGTGACCAGGCTCACGGGGAGTTCGACGACGGAGACGACCTCACCGGCGGGCGAGAGCCGCCGGATCGCCGACCCCGTCCAGAACGCGACCCACAGGAAGCCATCGTCGTCGACGGTCATCCCGTCCGGAAGGCCCCATGCCTTCGGGAGGTCGACCAGGCGACGGCGGCGTGACACGGAGCCGGTCTCGCAAGCTCGAAGTCGAACGCATCGATGCCGTAGGTCGTGCTGTCGATGTAGTACATCGTCCGTTGATCCGGACTCCATCCGAGGCCGTTCGACAGGGTGACCCCCGACAGGACCGTGGTCAGGCTGCGGTCCGCGTCCACGCGGAACAGGGAGCCGAGCGGACGGCGCCCCTCGACATCCTTGGTCCCGGCCCAGAAGCGTCCGGCGGCGTCGCACTTGCCGTCGTTCATCAAGGTCGCGGGGGCGGTCGCCTCCACCTCGGCGATCGACTCGAGCCGGCCGGTCATGGGATCCAGCAGCGAGAACCCGTCCCGCATGGCGAGCGCGAGCATGCCCGAGGTGGTCGGGACGGCCGCTCCGACCGGTTGACCCACGTCGATCGCTTCGTCCGTTCCCGTCGCCGGATCGAACAGGTGGACACGGCCCGCGGTGATGTCGACCCAGATCAGGCGACGCGTGGCGGTATCCCACGCCGGCGCCTCGCCGAGGTCCGCGCGAGCGTCCAGGACCAGCTCGACGTCGATCGTCACGGGCAGCTCACGGCCGGATGTACGCGGTCTTCACCGTCGTGAAGAACTCGACCGCGTATCGGCCCTGTTCACGCGTGCCTTGGCTCGAGGCCTTCGTCCCACCGAACGGCACGTGGAAGTCCACCCCCGCGGTCGGCAGGTTCACGGTGACGATCCCCGCCTGCAACGCGTCGCGGAATCGGGCCGCGTGCTTCAGGGACGTCGTGCAGACGCCCGCGGACAACCCGAACTCCGTGTCGTTCGCCAGCGCGAGGGCCTCGTCGGCATCGGCCGCCTTCACCACCGTCGCGATCGGGCCGAAGATCTCCTCGCGGTTCACCCGCATGTCGTTGGTGGTGTGCACGAGCAGTGCCGGCGAGAGGTAGAAGCCCTCGGTGGCGCGCTCCAGTCGCTCGCCGCCCCAGGCGATCTCGGCCCCCTCGTCCGTTCCGATCCGCAGGTACTCCAGGTCCTGCTGGAGCTGCGTCTCGTCGACGACGGGACCGATCTGCGTCCCGTCCTGGAGGGCGTGATCCACGCGGAGCGCGCGCATCGCGGCGACCATCGCGTCGACGAACGCGTCGTGGATCCCCGCGGTCACGATCAGCCGCGAGCTCGCCGTGCATCGCTGGCCCGGTCTGGAAGAACGCCCCTTGCACGGCACAGTCGACCGCGACGTCCAGATCGGCGTCGTCCAGGACGACGAGCGGGTTCTTCCCGCCCATCTCGAGCTGCGTCCTCGCGAAGCGTTCCGCGCACGCCACCGCGACCTGCCGGCCCACGGCCTGTGACCCGGTGAACGTGACGCCCCGGATATCCGGATGGTGGACCAGCCGCTCGCCGACCGTCCCGCCGCCGCCGTTCACGAAGTTGAACGTGCCCGGCGGCAGACCGGCGCGCGACAGGATCTCGGCGAGCGACCAGGCGCTCGCGGGAACGAGCTGCGCCGGCTTGCACACGACGGCGTTGCCGTACGCGAGCGCCGGAGCGATCTTCCAGGCCGGGATCGCGATCGGGAAGTTCCACGGCGTGATGACGCCGATCACGCCGAGCGGCTCGCGGATCACGTCGACGTCGACGCCGGGGCGGACCGAGCGCACATGCTCTCCGGCCGTCCGCAGCGCCTCGCCGGCGAAGAACTTGAAGATCCACGCCGCCCGCTGGACCTCGGCGATGCCTTCGGCCTTCGGCTTGCCTTCCTCGCGCGACAGCAGCTCGCCGAGCTCGGTCGCGCGGGCGCTCAGCTCCACCCCGACCTTCTCGAGCGCCGTGAACCGATCGGTGGGTGTGGCGGCAGCCCAGACCGGCTGTGCCGCGAGCGCGGCCTCGACGGCTGCATCGACCTGTGCCGCATCGCCCATCGCGAACGAGCCGATCACGTCCGATCGGTCGGACGGGCTCACGTTCTCGGCCGTCGTGGTCGCCTCGGCCGGCTCGCCCGCGATGAAGTTCGGATGCGTCGTCACCCTCGACTCCTCCTTCGAGACGTCATCGTCGTCCAGCGACCTCGCGTCCGTCCATCCTCAACGAGCGATCCTGATCGCCTCGAACAGTTCCAGCTCGGGGACGTGCATGGTGAGCAGGCCGTCCTCCGCGCGCCACGCGAGCTCGCGCTCCGCGACCAACCCGGCGACTCGGGACGGTTCGCCTTGGTAGGGGATCGTGACCTCGACCCCGTGCATCGGCACCGGTTCCACGCAGCCGGTGCCGCGGTGTCCCGATCCGTTCACGAGATGGAGCAGATGGACGGTTCCGGCGTTCCGTTCGAACAACGTCACCTCGACCATGGGTGACAGGTTCCCCCCGACGGGCTCCAGGCCGGCGTGGTGCTGGAGCACGTCGGCGGCGAACGACGACGTGTTCGGGTGGCCGTGCCGGTCGACGAGCGTCCCGCACGACCACGGTATGTAGACCGCGCGGCCGTCGCCGAACGGGTGGATCACCAGGCCGGGCTCGCCCGTCGCTTCGGGCACCACGCAGCGCTCGGGCGGACCGAACGGTCCGGGAGGGATCAGCCGAAGGCGTCGATGCGCGTCCGCGGCGTACTCGGCATCGACGTACGCCCCGTCGAGGAAGACGAGGTCCGTGTCGGCGAGACGGGGGAAGCCCGCCCGGTCATCGATCCCCAGGTACGCGCCGCGAACGCTCGCCCGGATCTCGCGGATGCGCTCGATCCCCAGCGAGGCGAGCGCCGGCGCATCCCGCGGCTCCAGGTCGTCGGTCCGCATGCCCGTCCGGCCGGTGGCGACGAGCGTGCCCCCCGAGGCGACGAACCGGTCGAGATGCGTCGCCGCGTCGTCGGAGATCGGCTGGTGATCGGGCAGGACCACCGCGGCGTATCGGGCGAGCACGGGCTCGGTCGCGGCTTCGATCTGCAGCGTGTCGAAGAGGAAGTGGTGCTCGGTGAGGATCCGGAACCATCCCCGGAACTCCTCCCCGTTCCCGTGCGGTCCCGTGAGGAGCGCGATCCGGGCGCACGAGGTGAGGTCGCGATACTCGCCCTCGTGCGCGGCGTGGTACGCGAAGAGCTCACGGACCGCGCCGAGCCCGGACCGGTCGTAGCGACGATCGAGCCGGCCGATCACGTAGTAGTCCAGGCCGCCTCCGTTCGCGAGCGATTGGGCCAGGCGGAGGCGTTGACGCTCGGGCGCGACGGAGACGTGGCGGACCGGGTAGTCCACGAAGTCCACGGAGCTGTTGCTGGACACGGTCCGGGGGAGCGAGCTGATCACCCATCTCGTGTTCGACGATGCGCGGTACGGCCACTCCGGTGGCGAGCGGTCGAGCGCCGTGTTCGACTCCTGTCGTACGAACCCTCCGAGGCCGTCCGATGGCCGGTCGATCGCCAGATCCGGCCGGAGCCGGCGGATCACCGCATCGATCCTCCGCTTCGAGTCGCTGAGCGTCCGCTCCTGGTAGGCGAGGTATCGGCGGTACGTCGCGTCCTCGACGTCAGGCGTGTCGGGGAGCGGAAGCCCGAACATCTCCCGGAAGCCCTCGGAGCACGCGGCGCAATGGCAGATCCCGTGGTCGACGCCACGGTAGTCCCAGGTCTGGAAGCCGGCCATGTTGAAGTAGATCCCGTCGACGTCGAGGACGGTGATCGTCTCCTCGACGATCCGCGGGGCGCACTCCCGCTGGTAGGAACCGGAGGGGCACACATGCACGTCGCCGCCGTCCTCGATGGTCGTCCCGTCGGCGCGGCGGGACGCCCATTCCGGGTGGCGCTCGTGGAGCTCCGGGCGAACCTTCGAGAAGTCCGTCCGGGCGATCACCTTGATGCCGGCCGCGTGACAGGCTCCGATGATCGAGGGGAGGGCGATCTCCCTGCAGGAAGGCGCTCGGCGTGTGGAAGGGCAGCGCCGTCGGATAGCTCGCGATGATCCCGGAGGTATTGATCATGGCGACGGTGGCGCCGAGCGACGTCAGCGACGCGACGTAGCGATCCGCATCGATGTCGCGCATGTCGATCTCGCGGAGGTTCGTCTGCACCAGCCGCCACGGCCAGTCCTCCCACCATCCCCGGCGCATCGCTTCCACCTCAGGCCACCGACGTTGCCGAGCCAGCTCTCGTGCAGGCGGGCGTAGACGCCGCTCATCGCGGTGAGCTCCGCGTGCGTACCGCGCTCGGCGATGCGCCCGCGGTCGAACACGAGGATCGAGTCGGCGGCCTCCGCCGTCGAGAGCCGGTGCGCGATCGTCACGGTGGTCCGGCCGGCGGACAGGCGAAGGAGGGCTTCGGACAGATGTCGCTCCGTCGCCGGGTCGACCGAGCTGGTGGCCTCGTCGAGGATGAGCAACCCCGGGTTGCCGACCTGGGCCCGCGCCAATGAGACGAGCTGGCGCTCTCCGACGGAGAGCGACTCGCCGCGTGGGCCGACGCGCGTGTGCAACCCCGCGGGCAAGGTCTCGACCCAATCGGTCAGCCCGAGCTCTTCGGATCGCGGTCTCGACGTCGTCGTCGCTCCCGCCGTCGCATCCGGCGCGGATGTTCTCGAGCACCGTGAGGTCGAACAGGAAGCCGTCCTGCGGAACCATGCGGACGGCTCCACGGCGGGCGGCCGGATCGACGTCGCGGAGGTCGATGCCGTCGAGGAGGATCCGGCCCGCGTCCGGGTCCGCCAGGCGGGCGAGGAGCTTGGCGAACGTCGTCTTGCCGCTCCCGGTCTGTCCGACGATGGCCACGTGCGCCCCCGCCTCGACCAGGACGTCGACGTCGCGGACCACCGGACGGCCCGGCGCGTACGAGTAGCTCACGCCTTCCGCGTGCACGGCCACCGGACCGCCGCGCAATCGACGTCCGGGCAACGGCTCCACGATCTCGATGGGCATGTCGAGCACGGCGAGCACCTTCCTCCATCCCGAGATCGCCGTCTGCGTCTGGGTGTAGATCTCGGGCAGGTCGACGAACGGGCGGAGGAAGAGGTCCGCCAGGAACAGGAAGGCGACCGTCCGCCCGAACGTGAGCCCCCACGATGGCCCGAACGTCGTCCCGAACACGACCACGACCGACAGCGCGAGTCCCCAGAACACCGCGGCGACCGGGAACATCGTGGCCGCGCGCAGGTGGGCGGCCACCTGCGCGCGGTAGCGGCGGTCGATCGAGTGTTTCACGCGAACGTCGGTGCTCTCCTCGAGCCCGTACGCCCGGACCACGCCGGCACCCATGACGCTCTCGGAGACCTCCGAGAGCATCTGGCCCACCGTGGTCCGCACGAGGTCGAAGGCGGCGGACAGGGTCTTCTGCATCCGCAGCATGATCGCGATGAGAGGGACGACGAGCAGCACGACCGGAACGGTCAGCTGCCAGGAATAGACGAGCATCAGCGCGAGCGAGCCGGCGATCTGGGCGACCGCGACGATCCACGCGACCATGCCCCACTCGGTGAACTTCGACAGCGTGTCGATGTCGGCGGTGACGCGAGCCACGAACACGCCCCGGCGCTCACGGGACTGCTCGGCCAGCGAGAGGTCGTGGATGTGCGCGAACGTTCGCGTACGCAGCTCGGTGAGCGCGCGCTCCGAGGTGCGGACGAGCCGTCTCCCCGCGGATCGCCCCGCGAAGTAGGACACGGCGAGGAGCGCGAGTGCGATCGTGCAGATCGAGTACACGAACGATGCCCGGAATCCATCCGAGAACCCGTGATCGAAGATCTGCTGGATCAGGATGGGACCCATCAGGCCGGAGAGGGTCGCGCCGAGCGAGATCACGGCCGTGAGCGCGAGTCCGGTGCGCAGCTCGGGGCTCTCACGGAGTCCGCGGAGGAGCACGGCTCTCGCACGCAGGAGGTGTTCGGGGATCGGGAGGTCCTCCTCCCCGAGGGTCGGGTCGTCCTCGAGGATCGCGGAGCTCACGATGCCCGCCGCTCGTAGGCGCGAACCATGGCGGCATACCCTCGCTCGGAGCGAAGGAGACGCTCGTGGGGGCCCGTGCGCGCGGAGCCGGCCGTCCTCGAGGTAGAGCACCCGTTCGGCCAGCCGGATCGGCGCCAGCCGGTAGGCGACGACGATCAGCGTCGTGTGGAGCTCGCGACGGAGCGCGTGCGCGATCTGCGCCTCGATCGATGGATCGACCGCGCTCGTCGCGTCATCCAGGATGAGGATCCGCGGCTTCCGCACGAGCGCGCGAGCGATCGCGATCCGCTGCCGCTCACCGCCCGAGAGCGTGTGACCGCGCTCCCCGACCACGGTCGCGTAGCCGCGGGGGAGCCGCTCGATGAACCCTGCCGCGTGCGCGATCGCGGCGGCGCGCTCGACCTCCTCGGCGTTCGCGCCGGAGTCGAGCGCGATGTTCTCGCGGATCGTCGTCGCGAACAGGAAGCTCTCCTGGAAGACGATCGATGCCGAGCGCCGGAGCGAGCCGAGGATCCGCGTCCCGGAGGTCGACCCCACCCATCCTCACCGTCCCCTCGGTCGGATCGTCGAGACGAACGAGCAGCTGGGCGAGCGTCGACTTGCCGGCACCCGTCATCCCGACGATGGCCACCGTCTCGTCGGCCTGCACGTCGAACGACACGCCTTCGAGGACCCGCGAGCCGCCGACCGCATACGACAGGGAGTCGACCCCGACTCCGAGCGGACCGTCCGGAAGCGCCACGGGCGATACCGGCGGCTGAACGTGGACGGGATGTTCCAGGACTCCCTCGATCCGATCGTGGGCCACCACCGCACGGGGCAGCTGGCCCAGGATCCAGCCGATGATGCGAAGCGGCCACGTGAGCAAGCCGAAGAGCGTGACGACCTGGACCAGCGTCCCGAGCGTGATGGAGCCCGTCGAGACCCGCCACGAGCCGACCGCGAGCATCACGACGATGGCGAGCGACGGGAGCGCCTGGAGCGCGGGCTCGAACGTGGCGCGCAGGTCGCCCGACTCGATGCGGGCGTCGCGCAGTTGCTCCGCTCGAGCGCGGAACCTCGCCGTCTCTGCGGGCTCGCGGCCGAGCGTCTTCACGATCAACGCCCCGTCGACCGACTCGTGAGCGATCGCCGAGACGTCGGAGATGCGCCGAAGCGATCGCGCCGCCGGCCCCTGCATCCGCTGCGGCGAACGCGTGGTTGATCAGCACGATCAGCGGGATGATCAGCAGGCCGGTGAGGGCGAGGAACGGGTCCGCGAGCAGCAGGGATCCGAGTGCGAACAGGGCCAGGAGCAAGGCCCCGATCGCGAACGGGACCGGGACATAGACGTCGACCGAGGCCTCCACGTCGGCCTCCATATGCGAGAGCAGCTCCCCGGTCGGCGTCGTGCGATGGAAGTCGAACGGCAACTGGCGGTATCGGTCCGAGACGGCACCACGCAACCAGGCCGCCGCCGCGGCGCCCGCGACGCCGCTGTAGTACCGGCGCACCATGATCGAGACCGCGCGGCCGAGCGAGAGACCGAGGAGGACTGCCACGCCGAGCCACATCGTCGATGCGGGTACGCCGGCGCCGAACGCCGGTCGCAACACGCGGTCGGTCACCTCCCCGAGCGCAACGCTCACCGCGACGGATGCGACGGCGAAGGCGAACGAACCCAGGAGCGCCAGCGCGAACGGCTTGGGATGCGCACGGATGTAGGTGCCTACGAGCCGAACACCTCGGACGAACACCGTCGACCGGTCGTGATGCTTCGGCTGTCGGCCGGCCATGCGTCTTCGCCCCGTCGTCCGTCCTCGGCTGACCCCAGGCGAACGCCCGGGCCGCGCCCTGATGTGTGAGAACGTTATCATAGCCACGGGGCGGGATCAGCGCTGCCGAGCGCTCTTCGATAGGGTCGATGAGGATGGCGGCGTAGGGAGGCGGCCGATGGAGCGACGCCGGTTGGGTCGGCTGGGACATCGGAGCAGCGTGCTCATCTACGGGGGTGCCGCGCTCGGCGACGTCACCCAGGAGGTCGCCGACGCCTCGATCCGACTGGCGCTGGCCGCGGGCATCGATCACTTCGACACGGCCGCGGGCTATGGCGATTCGGAGCTCCGGCTCGGTGCCTGGATGCCCCGGATCCGGGATCGGATCTTCCTCGCGAGCAAGACCGGGGACCGAACAGCCACGGAGGCCTACGACTCGATCCGGCGCTCGCTCGAACGGCTGCGGGTCGAGCGGCTCGACCTCATCCAGTTGCACGCCGTCTGCGACCTCGACGACCTCGGGGAGGTGACCGGTACGAACGGCGCCGTCGAGGGAGCGGTTCGGGCGAGGGACGAGGGTCTCGTCGGCGGGATCGGCATCACCGGCCATGGGATGGGGGCGCCGGCGACGCATCTGGAGGCATTGCGCCGGTTCCCGTTCGATACGGTGCTGACGCCCTGCAACTACCGACTCTGGCAGGAGCCGGACTTCCGCCGAGACTTCGAAGCGCTCGAGGAGGAGATCCGAGCTCGCGACGCCGGTCTGATGCTCATCAAGGCGATCTCGCGGAACCTTTGGCGCACGGGAGCGGCTCGACGGTACGCCACCTGGTACGAGCCGCTCGAGGACCAACGGGCGATCGACGCCGCGGTCGCGTTCGCCCTCTCGCGCCGTACCGCGACCGGGATCGCGACGGCCGGGGACGTGCGATTGCTCCCGTTGACGATCGACGCCGAGCGCCGGGCGGCCGAGATCACGATCGAGGCAGCCACGGCCGAGCTCGCCGACGTCACGGAGTTCGAGCCGCCGTTCGTGCGCACGCCGGGCCGTGATGTGCCGGATTGGCTCGAGTACGTCGTGCAGGATCCCTGAACGCGATCCTAGGGTTGCACGATGAGCACGGCGTACGGATCGAGTTCCGGGACCTCGACGATCAGCTCGGCGTCTTCGACGTGAGCCACGAGATCCCGCCTGCCGTCCAGCGTCACCATCCAGCATGAGGCGTCTCGGGTCGGCCACGGCATCCGGAGCTCGAGGTCCGCGATCGGCGTGATGGCGTCCGTGGCTTCGTTGTATCGGTAGTCGAGCAGATGCAGGACCTGTCGCTCGCCCACTCGGTATCGGGTCACGACCGCAGCGGGATCTGAGGCCACGATCCGTTCGACCGGTCGGCGCGCGACATCGGCGAGGATCCGGTTCCGATCGTCGTCCCGGTAGTGCTGCCAGAACG
This sequence comes from uncultured Actinomycetes bacterium, assembly GCA_963777495.1. Taxonomy (GTDB): domain Bacteria; phylum Actinomycetota; class UBA4738; order UBA4738; family HRBIN12; genus JBBQVZ01. The sequence continues at coordinate 349,201 of CAVZQM010000006.1, forward strand.
CCCTGAGGGCGCCATCGTCGACATGTTCGACCAGATCCTGGGGGAGCGGGCTCTCAGAGAAGACCACGACCCGACCGCCGCGCCGCGCATACGCTTCGAGCTCGGCGGCCGGCTTCACGCCGAGGTCACGCGCTTCGGGGAGCAGGATCACCCGGTAGCGGGCGAGCGAGTCGGGGTCGAGCTCCTCCGGATTGAACCGACCGTCTCCGCCGTAGATGACGTCGAACGGGAAGCCTCGCTCGGCGAGCGCTTGGGCGAGCGCCAGGTACTTCGTATGCGCCTCTGGCCGCCGTGAGATCGCCCCTTCTGCGTACAGGATCGCGAGCTCGTTCGCGGTCGTGGCGTTCTCGTAGAGCTCGCGATGCTCCGAGATGAACCGGATCCACGGTTTCAGCGAATCGGGAGCCGTCGCCGCGAGTCGCGTCTGGCTGTCGACGCCGGGCCACCAGTAGTACCCCCATCGTCCGGCGTTCGCGTACGCCTCGAGAAACATCAGAAGGTGGTAGTTCGTCCGCGGCCGGTCCGCGAGTTGCTTCGGGACCGTGATGCTCGGGCAGATCCAGGTGGGGGCGCCGGCGAACGACGATCCGAGCCGGTACGAGGCCGCGAACGAGCCGCGCGGAAGCATCAGGTGCGGCTCGCCGCGTTCGACGCGGTAGTGGTTCTCCATCAGGACGAAGTCGACGTGCGGCCCCCACTGGCATCCCCAGAGCGCCCCGAACGTTGGGACGAGGCTCCCGAGGTACCCGACGTTCGCGCTGATCGCGAACTCCGGGTTCCGCTCGGCGGCGTACGACCGGAGCTCTCGGATGAATCCCGACCATCACGTCGAACGCCTCGAGCTCGTGGAACGCCCGGTAGCGCTCGTACGAAGCGTCGCTCTCCTTGAGCCTGGCGCGGAGTGCGTCGTCGTCCATCGCGAACTCGAGATCGTCCTTCTCCAGGCGGGATCTGAACCGATCCAGGCACCGTGCGCAGAAGCCGGAACCGCCGCGGGACCGGTTCATGAGCCCGATGCCGGTCATGATCTCGTCGAGGTTCACCACGTCCATGCCGCGGTCGACGCCGTCGCGGCAACGAGCGAGCAGGTACTCCCGGAAGACCTCGCTGTAGATGCACGCCGCGAACACCGGCTTCGACTCCCAGAAGTACCAGTCGCATTCCGACCGGTCACCGTTGACGTCGTGGCAGATCTCGTCGAGGAGGTTCGAGGTCGGTGCGGCTTCGTAGACGTCGGGCGTGAGGGCGATCATCGGGACCGAGAAGAGCACGCGACCGCCGCGCTCGTGCGTGTCGTCGACATCGTCTCGGCTCAAGCCTTCGGGATCGGCCCACATCCCGTTGACCGTGGTTCCGAACGCCTTCGCGATCTCGGCCGGCATCGCCACGGCCGCGACGAACTGGATCTTTCGGTACCACTCCATCACTGCCTCCTCATCATCCTCGCGGGCGCCGGGTCCCTTCATGTCTGCCAGTTTATGATATCGTTCTCACATCCCGAAGCAGCCTGGAGCTCGATCTGTCGGTGCCGACCACGATCATCCAGGAGGCAGGCGACCCGGTTGCGAACGCCCCCGCGGTGGGATGGGCGATCGGCCGGCTCCGCGAGGCCTCCGAGTCGAGGGGAGCCGGGGTCGACGTGCTCGACCGCCCTCCGGAGCGAGCGCTCGACGGCGCGACGGTCCTCGTCGCGGGTTCCACTTCCGCCGCGGCCCTGCGCACCCTGACGCGAGCCGGCCTCTCGGTCCCGCCGGTTCCGGAGTCATTGGGGCTCATCCCCGGCGCTCCGGATGATCCTCACACGCTGCTCGCGTGCGGTTCGGATGTGCGCGGGCTCGTCTACGCGATCCTCGAGCTCGCCGATCGCGTCGAGCATGCGGCGGCCGATCCATCCGCTGCCATGCGGATCGAGCGTCCGGTCGTCAACCATCCGGTGAACGCGGTGCGGAGCGTGGCACGGCTGTTCGCGAGTGAGCGCGACGACAAGCCCTGGTTGCACGATGAGGGGTTCTGGCGACGCTACCTCTCGATGGTCGCCACACAGCGCTTCAACCGCGTGAACCTGATGGTCGGCCTCGGGTACAACTTCCCGTGGCATATCACCGATCCGTACCTGTACTTCGCCTACCCCTTCCTGGTCGACGTTCCGGGCTCCGGCGTGCGCGTTCCGCAGCTCCCCGCGGAGGAGCGGGAGCGCAACCTGGCCATGCTCCGGTTCATCTCGGACGAGGCGGTCGCACGGGGGTTGGACTTCCAGTTCGGGATGTGGACGCACGCGTTCGAATGGTTCGACAGTGCCGACGCGCCGTACACGATCGAGGGTCTCGACGCGGAGCATCACGCCGGATACTGCGGCGACGCGATCGGCGCGCTCCTGGATGCCTGCCCCAACATCGGCGGGCTGACGATCCGCACCCACGGTGAGAGCGGTGTCCCCGAGCGCAGCTGGGCGTTCTGGAAGGTCGTGTTCGACGGCATCGTCCGGTCGGGCCGCCGCGTGGACCTCGACCTGCACTCGAAGGGCCTCGACCAGGAGACCCTCGACCTCGCTTTGGCGACAGGGTTGCCCGTGACCCTGTCGCCGAAGTTCTCCGCGGAACACATGGGACTGCCGTACCACCAAACGGCGATGCGGGAGCTCGACCGACCGCCGACGGGGCGCGACGGGGAACGTGTCGGGAAGGCGCGGTTCATGAACGTGAGCGAGGGCAGTCGCCCGTTCACGCGCTACAGCTACGGCGACTTCCTCCGCGAGGATCGCCCGTACGACGTGGTCTTCCGGATCTGGCCCGGGACCCAGCGGGTGCTGCTGTGGGGAGATCCCGCCATGGCGGCGGGGTTCGGGCGCAACGCGAGCATCGCGGGCAGCGAGGGCCTCGAGTGGTGCGAGCCGCTGTCGCTCAAGGGACGCGAGGGCACGGCGCTCCCCGGTACCCGAGACGGATACGCGGACGCCTCGCTCACCACCGCGGATGACTGGGAGAAGCACGCGTACACGTTCCGTCTGTTCGGACGGCTGCTGTACGACCCGGACGCCGAACCGGAGACCTGGCGCCGGCAACTGCGCAGCACGCTCGGACCGCAGGCGACGTCGGCGGAGTCGGCGCTCGCCAGCGCCAGTCGCATCCTGCCGCTCGTCACGAGCGCGCATCACCCGTCGGCGTCGAACAACTACTACTGGCCGGAGATCTACACGGACATCGCGATCGTCGGCGGCGACGGATCGGTGGAGACCCACTACTACGACACACCGGAGCCGAAGCGGTTCGGCACCGTCGGTCCGCTCGATCCCGAGCTCTTCCTGACGGCCGAGGAGTCCGCGCGCGAGATCGTCACCGGCCAACGCAGCGGCCGGTACTCGGCGCTCGAGGTCGCCGGATGGCTCGACCGGCTTTCCGCGAACGCGGCTGAACATGTGGTCGGCATGAAGGGAGGGCTGTCGTACCCGCCGTCAGCCGAGGCATGGCGGCTCGTCATCGACGTCGGCATCCAGGAGGCGATCGGTCGGTTCTTCGCCGGGAAGTTGCGCGCGGCCGTCTGGTACGAGCTGTCGATCGCTCCCGGAGGGCCTCCTCTGCTCGGCGAGGCCGTGGAGGCATATCGAGGGGCCCGGGCGGCCATGGGCGAGGCGGCGGCCCTGGCCGCCGGCGTCTACGCGGACGACCTGACGTACGGGCCCCAGCCGTGGCTCCGGGGAACGTGGTCGGATCGGCTGCCGTCGATCGACCGCGACCTCGAGGCCCTCGCCGCCCTCGCTCGCACCCGAAGAAGGACCAGCGGACCGTGCGGATGTGGAGCGCATCCTCGAAGCGGCGGCAGTGCCCACGCGGCACCGTTTCGCACGCCCCGCCGCCGCCGTTCCATCCGGGGGAGCCGATCCCCATCACGCTCGAGGTCGGTGGCGGCGGTTCGCGCGACGTCGCAGCGGTACGTCTCCGCTACCGGCCCGTCGATCAATCGCAGACCTACCACGAGCTGGTGATGGACGCTGACGGCGACCGATTCGTGGCGTCGATCCCCGGCGAACAGACGGATCAGCCGTTCGCGATGCAGTATCTGTTCGCGGTGCACGACGCGAACGGAGCGGCGTGGCTCCATCCGGGACTGGGCGCCGAGCTCTCGGATCAGCCCTACTTCGTCGTTCGGTCGACCGACGAGGGAGCCCCGGTCGGGAGGAGATGACTCGGTGAGGCGCATGGGTGTGATCCGAACGCTGAGATCGGTGATCCGGTTCCGCGCGTTCGAGTGGTCATCGATCGCTCGTCGACTCGCTCGTGCCGCGGATGTCGGCGACCTCAGGCGCATCGCGAAACGACGCCTGCCGGCGGGTGTGTTCGACTACATCGACGGCGCGGCCGAGGACGAGCTCACCCTTCGACGGAATCGCGCTGCCTACCAGCGTCTGGAGTTCCGTCCCCGGGTGCTCCGTGACGTCAGCGTCGTCGATCCTCGCACGTCCTTGCTCGGCAGGGTGATCCCGTTCCCGCTCGTCCTGGCGCCGACGGGGTTCACCCGCATCGCCGACCCACAGGGCGAGTTGGCGGTCGCTCGCGCTGCGGAGCGGGCCGGGATCCCTTACACCTTGTCGACCCTCTCAACGCGCTCGATCGAGGAAGTGTCGGCCGTGTCGCGCGGATCGCTGTGGTTCCAGGTGTACGTCTGGAAGGACCGGGGGCTGGTCAAGGAGCTCATCGAGCGCGCCCGTTCGGCGGGGTACGAAACCTTGATGCTCACGGTCGACACAGCGGTCTTCGGCAAGCGGGAGCGCGACCTCCGGCGTGGGTTCGTGCTCCCCCCAAGCATCGGTCTGGACACGGTCGTCGATGGCATCCTCCACCCCGGTTGGACGTGGAGGTTCCTCCGCTCGGAGCCGATCAGGTTCGCGAACGTCGTCGGTCGGGGCATGGAGGATGGGAGCGACCCCGTGACCCTCGCCGACTTCATCCCGACGCAGTTCGACCCGGCGTTGTCATGGACCGACGTCGAGTGGATGCGTTCGATCTGGGACGGTCCCATCGTCGTCAAAGGCGTCCAAACGGTGGACGACGCGCTCATCGCCGCGGATGCCGGTGTCGATGCCGTCGCGCTCTCGAACCACGGTGGCCGCCAGCTCGATGGCGCGCCGGCGCCCCTCGAGCTGCTGCCGTCCGTCGTGGAGGCCATCGGCGGGCGGATCGACATCATCTGTGACGGCGGCGTGCGTCGCGGGTCCGACATCGTCAAGGCCGTCGCGCTCGGCGCCACGTGCTGCATGGCCGGTCGCGCATATCTCTACGGGCTCGGTGCAGGCGGCGAAGCGGGGGTCGATCACGTGCTGGCGATGCTCGAGGCCGACGTCCGTCGCACGATGGCGCTCTGTGGGGCGACCTCGGTCGCAGAGCTCACCCCCGAGCTCGTGCGGTGGCGCACTCGCGATTGATCGATGACCTCGTGATCCGACGACGCTCGTGGGTATCCAGGAGCTGGATCCTCATCATGCGGGTTTGCGGAGCCGGAAGGCGATGAACGCCGGGATCACGGACAGTTTCGCGTGGTCGTCGGGGTAGCGGGTCGCCATGTCAGGATGCGGGCGAGGTTCGACGACGCGTTCGATCAGGAAGCCTGCATCGGCGAACTCCTCGCAGCTCTGCTCCAAGGGCTGGCGCCAGTACCGGACATGCCAACGCCCGTCGTGCCAGTCCTCCTCTACGACCTCCACGTCGAAGTAGCTCCCGCCGAGGCGCATCCAGTCGTTCGTGGGGTGGTGGGTCGAGACGACCAGATGACCACCCGGCCGGAGGATCCGAAACACCTCGCGCAACATCGCCCGTCGATCATCGACGTGGTGAACGACGAGGGCCGCGAGCGCCAGGTCGAAGTGCTCGGAGGAGAGCCAGTCGATCGGGGTCTCGACGTCGTGCACCCTCACGTCGAAGCCCGGGACCCGGCGCCGGGCGAGCGCGACCATCTCGGGGCCGACGTCGAGCCCGACCACCTCGGCTCCGCGCGCGACCAACGCCTCGGCATACAGACCCGGGCCGCACCCGACATCGAGGATCCGTTTGCCGCGGACGTCTCCGAGGAGGTCCAGCACCGCCGGTCGGTCGTACAAAGCGTTGTAGGCGCTGTCGATGGCGTGCTGCTCGTACTCGGCCGCGAACCGGTTCCAGAGCAGGTGTTGTTCCTCGGGTGCGATAGACCCGCCTCGGTCGCCGGGTCTGAGAACGATATCATCGCGGCCGTTCAGGGAAGCCCCGCGAAGCTGTGAGCCTCGACTTCGAAGCGCCGGATGGGAACGCTCTCAATGTTCGTGCCGCGGCCGCTCACCGAGCCAGTCCGGCGCGGCGTCCAGCGGCTCGTAGCCGATCGCCTCGCGGGCATGTTCGAGGTCCCAGATCCGTCGCGGGTTCGCGGACGTGCCGAAGACCACGGCCCAACCGATCTCGGTGTCGAGAGCGGACGCAACGAGCCGACCGCAGTCGCGCTGACTCAGCCACGTCGCGCGCAACCTTCGGTATCGATCGGCCACGGAAAGGCCGAGCCATCCGCTTCCTTCGGCCACGAGTGGCCCGTCCGGATCATCGTCCGGCAGGACGGATCCGATGCGGAGGCACACGACCGACAGGTCGTGGTGCTCCGCGTAGTAGCGGCCGAGGGCCTCGCCGAAGACCTTGCTCGTGCCGTAGAGCGAGTCCGGCCGGATCTCCTCGCGGTGATCGATCATCCGAGGATCGTCCAGGCGATAGAGCGATGGTCCCGAGGCCACTTCGAACATCCCCACCACGTGGTTGCTGGATGCGAACACCACCCGCTCGACACCGGCGAGCCGTGCGGCCTCGAAGACGTTGTAGGTCCCGACGATGTTGGAGGACAAGACCTCCTCCCACGGCGCCGAGACATCGGTCGCTGCGGCGAGGTGGACGACCGCCCGGCAGCCCGTGAATGCACGCGTGAGACCCTCGAGGTCCGCCAGATCGGCAACGCGCCAGCCGTCGGGTGGATCGCTCCGTCGCGATGGGGACGAAGTCGTATCGGTCGGAGAGCTCGCGGAGGAGCGTCGCGCCGATCATGCCGTTCGCGCCGGTCACGGCGACCCGTCCTGCCTGTCGCACCGACTTCCCGGGTCGGGAGGTCACCTCGCCCCGTCCCAACCAGTCGCCGCCAAGAGGTCGGGGCTCACTTCGACCCCGAGCCCGGGACCGGCCGGCAGTCGGAAATGGCCTGCCTCCGGCACGATGTCGGGGCTGAGGAGGGGTTGCTACAGCTGCGCCGCGGGGAACTCCACCCATGGGACGGAGTCGAAGGCAGCCGCCAGGTGAACGCACGCGGCAAGGCCCGGCCCGAAGTAGAAGGAATGCGGGGACGGAACCAACGTGCGGACCGCCGCAGCCTGGATGACGTCCTTCACGACCGAGATCCCTCCGGCCTTGGCGACGCTCGGTTGGACGACATCGACCGCATGGGCGTCCATCAGACGCGTGAACGACGCCAACCCGGCTTCGTTCTCTCCCGCCGCGATGGGTGTGGACGACGATGCACGGATGCCCGCGAGGCCATCGTAGTCGTCGGGCGGCCAGACCGGTTCCTCGATCCAGAGGAGGCCGAGCGGGTCGAGGGCTCGAACGGCGTCCGTGGCTGCATCACGCTGCCACGCGCAGTTCAGGTCGAGGGCCACGCGCCCGGGATCGCCGGCAGCGGCGATGCCCGCCCGGACCGACTCGATGTCTGTCTGGTGGAGCTTCGCGCTGCCGAAGCCCGCGGCCAACCAGGAGTCGGTTGCGCGGGCGACATCCGCCGGGGTCTCGTACCGCAGCAGGCTGGCCATCGCGGGGATCCGACGGCGCTTACCTTCGCCGAGGAGCGCCGCGACGGAGCGGCCCTGCATCTTGCCGGCGAGATCCCACAACGCGATGTCGACGCCACTCAACGCGTACTGTCCGATCCCGCTCCTCGCGAACTGGTGGAGCTCTCGTTGGAGATCCGCCACGGCGTCACGAGGGTCGTCGTACCGGCGACCGGCGAGCAACGGGGAGACGGAATCGCGGATGACGGCTGCCACGGCATCCGACGCCCCGATGGCGAACGACTCACCCCATCCATACAGGTCCGGATCGCTCGTGCCGACACGGATGACCAGATGTCTCCCCAGGCGTTCCAGCCACGGTGACTCGTGCTCGGTAGGCAGCGCCGGCACCGAGAGGATGATCGCGTCGACGGATCCGAGCGGCTGCACCCTGCCGACTCCGTCGCCACATCGAGTGGTCCGATCGCCTTCGAACCCGCGAGGTATTCGGGGATGCTCGCGTACTCCCCGTCGATCGTGCTGTTGAAGATGTACCCCATGACGTCGTGGTAGTCCGTCGCGCGGCGATAGTTCGGCCGCGCCAGCTCCCACGACGTGTTCCAGCTACCGATCGACCCTTCCGGATACCAATCGCCGTCCATGAAGGCCCAGTGGTAGGCCGTCATCAGCGGAGCGATGCGACTCACATCGCGCAGCGCCTCGAAGACATCCGCGCCCCCTTCGCGGAACCGGCTTTCGAAGTGAGAGGCCCATCGATCGTCAGGTTCATCGACGTCGTATCCGAGGCGGCCCCAGAGCATGTATCGGAACCAGTGCTTCTCGAACTTGTACGACCACGTCACGTGCGATCTCGCCGCTTCCGTGTGTTGCACATCCGGTCCGGGGATGTCGATGTCTCGGATCCTTCAACGAACCCATCGGAAGTACACGAGGTCGTCGTTTCGGAGGTGTGGCACCAACCGGAACGGACGGCGCTCACGAGAGAGCCATCCGGTGTCGACGATGTGGGGTCGCGGCGAGGAGTACATGTGCTCGCCGTTGTACTTGATGTCGAGGTAGACGGTTCCCGGGTACCCCACCTCGTCCAGCATCGCCGACGCCTCATCGGGGTGCTGCTCCCCAGTCGCGAAGGATGAACGGCGTCGTTCTGCCCGCCTCCTGCAGGGCTGCGATGTACGTGTCTCGGACCCAATCCAGACGCTCACGGACATCCATGGATGGCATCTCTTCCGCGGCGGCAGTGCCGAGGCCCGTGAGCATCGGGTACGTCGTCAGGCACGACGACCAGCGCCCGTCGCATGTAGTCCCGCACCAGCGGTGAATCCGACCCGGTCGCAGGGATCCCATGATGCTGTGCGAAGGCGAGCGGAAGGTGGATGTTCCACGTCACGAGGAATGTGTCGATCGCACGGTCGGCTGCCATCTGGAAGACGCTGCGGAAGAAGCCGATCCGGGTCGTCCAGGGTCGACCTGTCGATCGTCGACGCCTCGGGATACTCGGCAACGTGGACCATCTCATCGAACGGATGGGCGGCCCAGAAGGTCACAGCGTTGTAGCGGTTGCGGGCGGCTTCGTCGAAGAACCGCTTCCAGTAGTCGAGGTCCCAGAACCATCTGCTCCGTGCGAGGTCACGGACGTCAGGTACTACGAGCCCGTGAGCGGGAGATTGAACTTCAACCCCCGAACGGCGAGGTACGGCTGCTTCGTCGTCGGAGCGACGGAGCCGGACAGGGTTACCTGCTCGGCCGCCTCGAGGGCCCCGTACATGGCGCCTCGGGAGTCGCCCCCGACGATCGTTACGCCGTCGTCGCCGATAGCGGATCTCGAAGCCCTCCGCGCCGAGCGTCGGGTCGATCGCCATCGACACCGGGCCGACGCCCGGGTCGCGTAGCCCACGGAGCTGCGACGCTCCGAACTCCGTCGCGGCATCGCCGACGTCGTTGCTGACCTCGAGGGACCCGGTCACCGCTCCTTCACCATCGCCATCCTCCTTCGCACGTCGAGACCGGGGCAGGACAATCGCTATGATAACGTTCCCACATTCTCGAGGGGGAGTCCTATGGCGAGCGTCGTGGCGGTCGGCACCTTGGACACCAAGGGGGCGGAGTACGCATTCCTCCGCGATCGCCTGCGGGAGCACGGGGTCGACGTGATCCTCGTCGACGCGGGGGTGCTGGGGGAACCGACGACGGTTCCCGATATCTCGCGCGAGGAGGTCGCGCAGGCCGCCGGAGCCGAGATCGGGCAGCTCGTGGCCGCCGGGGACCGCGGGGCGGCGGTCGAGACGATGAGCCGGGGCGCGGCCGCGATCGTCGGGCGCCTGCATGCAGAGGGCCGCTTGGACGCCATCGTCGGGATGGGCGGAACGGGAGGGACCTCGCTGGTCACCCACGCCATGCAACAACTCCCGGTGGGTGTACCGAAGCTCGTCGTGTCCACCGTCGGCTCGGGCGACACCCGACCGTACGTCGGCGCGGTGGACATCACGATGATGTACTCCGTCGTCGACATCGCGGGGATCAATCAGATCTCGGCGAGGATCATCGGCAACGCGGCCGCGGCGATCGCGGGGATGGCGAGCGCGCCGATCCCGGAGACCCCTGAAGGCAAGCCGCTCATCGGCGCATCGATGTTCGGCGTCACGACGCCGTGCGTGACGACGGCTCGCGAACGGCTCGAGGAGCTCGGGTACGAGGTCCTCGTCTTCCACCAGACCGGCACGGGCGGCCAGTCCATGGAGGAGCTCGTCCGGGCCGGGTTCGTCAAGGGCGTCTTGGACGTCACGACCACCGAGCTCTGCGACGAGCTCGTCGGCGGCGTCCTGGCGGCCCATCCCAAACGGCTCGAGGTGGCGGGTGCGATGGGCGTTCCGCAGGTGGTGTCGCTCGGGGCGCTGGACATGGTGAACTTCGGCCCGATGGACACGGTCCCCGAGCGCTTCCGCTCGAGGACGCTGTACGTCCACAACCCGACCGTGACCCTCATGCGGACGACCCCCGAGGAATGCGCGGAGCTCGGTCGGCGTGTCGCGCGCAAGCTCAGCTCCGCGACCGGCCCGACGGCGTTGTTCATGCCGTTGCGAGGGGTCTCGCTGATCGCGACCGAAGGGCAGCCGTTCTTCGACCCGGCAGCCGACGAGGCGCTGTTCTCGGCCGTGCGAGAGCACGTCGGACCGAACGTGGAGCTGCACGAGCTGGACATGGACGTCAACGACCCGCGGTTCGCGCGCGCGATGGCGGACCGACTGCACGAGATGCTTCAGGTGGCCGGATGACCGCGCGTGCGGAGGCGATCGAACGGCTCCGTCCCAGACCGCGAGCGGGACGGCGATCGTCGGCGCCGGCGCCGGGACCGGTCTGAGCGCGAAGTGCGCCGAGGCGGGCGGCGTCGACATGATCATCATCTACAACTCCGGACGGTATCGGATGGCCGGACGCGGATCGCTGGCCGGGCTGATGCCCTACGGAGATGCGAACGCGATCGTGGTCGAGATGGCAGTCCGAGGTCCTGCCCATCGTGACGCACACGCCGGTGCTCGCCGGCGTCTGCGGCACGGATCCGTTCCGCCTGATGCCGGTGTTCCTTCGGGAGCTCAAGGACATCGGGTTCGCCGGGGTCCAGAACTTCCCGACGGTCGGGTTGATCGACGGAACGTTCCGGCAGAACCTGGAGGAGACGGGGATGAGCTACGCCCTGGAGGTCGACATGATCCGTGAGGCCCACGCGCTCGACCTCCTGACGACGCCGTACGTCTTCACGCCCGAGGACGCTCGCGCCATGACGGCGGCCGGTGCGGACGTCCTGGTGGCGCACATGGGCCTGACCACCGGCGGCACCATCGGCGCGAGGACCGGCCGGACGCTCGACGACTCCGTGGCGTTGGTGCCAGTCGATCCGCGACGCCGCGGTCGAGGTCGACGCGGAGGTGATCGTCCTGTGTCACGGGGGCCGATCGCCGAGCCGGACGACGCGGCCCACGTGCTCGAGCGGACGGGCGGGGTCGCGGGGTTCTTCGGGCATCGAGCATGGAGCGGCTCCCGACCGAGGTCGCGATGACGGCGACGGCGCGCCGGTTCAAGGAGCTGCGCGATGAGCGCGCCGCCGCGGTTCCTGGTCGTCTCGCCGGTCGACGACGGGGGGCGTGAGGTGCGGGGCGCTCGCTGGTACTTCCACGGAGGCGAGCGGTACCGGAGCGTGGCGGAGACCGCTCTGTCGCCGCACGGCCGCGTCGAGCACCTGGACTGGACGCCGGACCAGTCGGTCGAGTCGTTCGCCGAGGCGCTGGACGCGGGGCTCGCCGAGGCCGACGCCCTGGTGGCGGCGCCCTGGTTCGGGTTCGGCGGCTTGGTCGACTTCGACGCGGCGCGCCTGGCTCGGGCGCCCCGGCTGAAGGCGATCGCGGGGACGTTCGACTACCGGCTTGGATGGGTCGACCTGGACGAGGCGGCTCGCCGCGGGGTGACCGTCGTCGACACGTCCCGAACGATGACGTGGACGGTCGCCGAGTTCGGCGTCGGATCACGCTGGCGTTGCTGCGCGACATCCCGCGCTCGATCGACCCGGTGCGGGCCGGCGGATGGCAGGACTCCGGACGCACGGGCAGCTCGTACGTCTTCCGCGACCTCGCCGAGTGCCGCGTGGGGCTGGCGGGGTATGGCAGCATCAACCGACATATCCGCTCGTTCGTCCGACCATACGGGTGCGTGGTGAGCGTGTTCGACCCACTCATGGACGAGGCGGCCGCCGCGGCGGACGGCGTCACCCGAGCGAGCTCGCTCGTCGAGTTGGCGCAGGGAAGCGACGTCCTGAGTCGTCTTCCCACCCACGCCGTCCACGCTCGAGGTGATCGACGCGAGCGTGATCGATGCCCTCCCCACAGGCTCGTTGTTCGTTCTGCTCAGCCGGATGGCCGTCGTCGAGCAGGAGCCGCTGTGGCGGCGGGTCCGCGCCGAGGAGCTTCGCGTCGGCCTCGACGTGTTCGATCCCGAGCCGCCCCCCGCCGACGCATGGTTCCGGACCGCGTCGAACGTGTTACCGACGCCGCACATCGCGGGCAACATGCCGTTCGCGCACGAACGGTGCCTGACGGAGGCCTGCGCGGACGCGGTTCGGATCGTGAAGGGCGAGCCGCCGCTGCACGCCGCGACCGTCCGCGACAAGGGCATCTACGAGGGCGAGCCGAGGGAATCTAAGGTGGGTCATCCGGGCTGCGCGACGGAGGGGTCGACGTGCCGCCCAGCTACCAGGTCCTTCGCAGGATGCTCCGCGCGGTCGTCGACGACAAGCGGGATCAGGGGTACGTCGTCGACGGACTCCCGGAGCGGGTGGACGCCCTGCCGGACAGCTACGACGCGATGGTCGGATTCGGGCGCGAGCTGCGCGAGCTGCCGATGCGGCCGGATTGGCCGTACGTCGAGCCCAACGCGCTCGACGAGATCCTCGCGGAGTGTGACCCGGAACGCCCGCGAGAGGCGATCGGCCACGTCGCTCCAGAAGAGGCCGCGGAGCGGGCGGCCGCGGGGTTCCTGGGATCGGTGTGCGGGTGCATCCTCGGCAAGCCGATCGAGGTCGCGCCGACGCCGGTCCAGATCCGGCGAGCCGCGGAGGCGGTGGGCGAGTGGCCGATCGACGACTACATCTCCGAGCGCATGCTCGATGCGCTCGGGAACCGGCATGGGTCCTGGACGGGCACCGTCCGCGGACGGATCCGGCACGTCGCGCCGGACGACGACATCAACTATCCGATCCTCGGCATGCTGCTGCTCGAGCGGCACGGCCTCGCGTTCACGACGGACGACGTCCGACGCCTCTGGAAGGAGGCGCTGCCGATCGGCTGGACCTGGGGTCCGGAGCGGACGATCAGCGCGAAGATCGCCCTGCGGTCGCTCGACGAGGTCTGGCTCCGCGATGTCGGCAACCCCGTGGACGACGGCGTCCTCGAGGCGTGGGTCGAGGAGCTGAACCCGTGGGACGAGCTCTGCGGTGCCCTGATCCGGGTCGACGCCTACGGCTACGCGGCACCCGGACACCCGGCGCTCGCCGCGGAGCTCGCCTGGCGCGACGCGAGCCTCACGCATCGCCGCAACGGGATCTACGCGGCGATGTTCGTCGCCGCCGCGATCGCGGCGGCCTTCGTCGCGCGCGACCCGCTCGAGCCGTTCGAGCAGGCGCTGCGATTCGTGCCGCGCCGCAGCCGCCTCCACGGAGCGGTCGCGGAGCAGCTCGCCATCGTCCGGAGCGCGGACCGATGGGAGGACGCGAGCGAGGAGATCCAGACGCGCTTCGGGACGTTCGGCTCCTGTCACATCTATCAGGAGATCGGGTGTCTGATGACCGCCGTGCGGTTCGCCGAGAGCGTCGGCCACGGCATCTGCCTCCAGGTGTCTCAGGGGCTCGACACGGATAGCTTCGGCGCCCGAGCGGGGGCCATCCTCGGCGTGTTGCTCGGGCCCGGCCGCCTGGAGGAGCGGTGGATCGCCCCGTTCAACGATGAGATCCACACGACGGTCGCGGTCTTGTACGAGCGCTCGCTGCGGGCGGTCGCCGCTCGCATGGGAGCGCTGACTGGATCGGCGGGATCCGCGATCCCGTGTTGGGCAACCATGTCGTCGAGGGGGAGCAGCTGCTCCTCGATCAGGAGGTTCAGGTCGAAAGCGAGGATCAGGTCCGGCGCCTTGCCGGCCGCGATCGCCGTGTTGACCTTCACGTTGTAGTTCGAGGCCGGGATGTAGGTGTAGTTGATGTGGATGTTCGGGTGCTCCGCCTCGAACGCGTCGACCATGGCGTTGCGGTCCGGGCTGTCCTGCCCCTCCTGGTACGTCCAGAAGTCGAGGGTGACCTGCTCCTCCGAGCCCCCGCCGGTGTCGCCACCGCCCCCGCCGCCACCACCGCCGCCCGAGTCGCTGGTCGGGCTGCTGGTACAGCCGGCCGCCACGAGCGCGAGGGCCAAGAGCGCTCCGCTCATCCGACGCTTCGTCATCATCGCCACCCTACCTCCGAACGATTCACGGCACGCTCGAAGGCTATGATATCGTTCCCACATTCCGCAAGGGAAGCCGTCGGAGATCCGCCGGTTTGCCGTATCTCGCAGAAGGAGGGGCCGACGTGAAGACCCAAGCGGTGGTGTTCCCCGAGCCGAAACGGGTCGAGATCCGGGAGATGGATGTCCCGAGGATCGGCCCCGATCAGGTGGGGATCCGGACCCGGTACTCCGGCGTCAGCCAGGGGACCGAGCGGTGGGCGCTTGACCGGCCGCTACGGTCACTACGACACCGACTACTCCGCGTACTTCCCATGCTCGCCCGGGCTACCAGGCCGCGGGCGTGGTGGAGGAGGTCGGGGCCGATGTCGCCGACCTGAAGGTCGGTGACCACGTGTTCACGATGGGCACGCACTTCGACGACCCGGACCACAAGTACCCCGGTCCGTGCCAGGCGTCGCACGCCGGATACCTCGTGGCGGCCGCCTCGGAGGTGTGGCGCGTCGGCCCGAGACGTCGACCTCGCCGGCGCCTCGCTCTTCCACATGGCCGGTGTCGCACGCCACGGCATCCGCTTGACCAAGGTCGCGGACGGCGACCTGGTCGCGCTGATCGGGCTCGGGCATGATCGGGCAGATGTGCGCCCAGGCGGCACGCCGGGTCGGCGCGCGGGTGATCGCGACCGACCTGATCCCGGAGCGGGTGGAGCTCGCCGGCGCCGTATTCGGCCGATCGCGCCGTCGACGCCAACGTCGAGAGCCTGGAGGACGTGGTGCGGCGGAGGCGCCCGACGGTGCCGACGTCGTCGATCGACACGACCGGCGATCAGCAGCATGTTCGATCGCTGCCTGGGATCTGATCCACAAGGAGGGCCGGATCACGATGCAGGGGTACTACCCGGACCCGATCTCGATCGACTTCCACCCGACGCACCTGCAGCGTCCACTCGTGACGTTCCCGTGCGGATGGGACGACGAGTTCAACGACGAGCTCGCCGACGACATGGCGACCGGCGGGGTGACGATCGATCCGTTGATCACGCACCGCATCCCGTTCCGGGATATCGCCGAGGCCTACGACCTCGTCGTCGAGCACCCGGAGCGATCGCTCGGCATGGTCCTCGACTGGACCGGCGCGTGAGTCCTTCGACCCGTTCGACGGCTCGCAGAAGGAGGACCTGAGCGATGGAACGCGGTGTCTACTTCGACGGATGGTTCCCGCGCCAGCACTGCTACCACCCGAGCTTGCCCCCGCGCCGGCTCAAGATGATCGACGACCTCGAGGCCTATCACGCCACCTCGCTGGTCTGGGCGTCGCTCGGCGGCGGCTCGATCTCGCTGCCCGTACCTCGAGCGCGAGGCGTGCGGCGAGATGGACGAGCGGTTCCGGTTCTACGGGTTCATGAACGACGCCGAGTTCATCGAGCGTGCCAGGAGCGCGGCATCAAGGTGTTCGGCTGCGTCTTCGAGGTCCAGGGCTGGGAGTTCCCGGTCGAGCTGAACGAGGACGAGAGCGCAGGTCCTGTCGATGAACGAGACCCGGGGGGTCGGCAAGCCGGCGTGTCTGGGTCTGCGGGAGTTCACGCAGAACACGTATCCGAAGATCTGGAAGCCGTTCGAGCACTACTTCCCGGACGGGCTGGTCAACAGCGACGGCGAGAAGGTCACCGACATCCTGGAGGAGTGCACCTCGCGCGACATCTACGGCGAGGCCTGCCACTCCACCTGGGTCGAGGTCCCCGGCAACGACGCACTACGCCTACCTGATGGACCGCAACAACCCGGTCTGGCGCGAGTACCTGAAGGCGATCATCCGGATCCAGATCGACGCCGGCGTGGCCGGGCGTCCACCTGGACGAGGCGGACCTGCCGATCTTCGCGACCGGCTACGGCGGCTGCTTCTGCAGGGACTGCATGAAGCTGTTCCGCGCCTACCTGCAGGAGCTGCCGGCCGACCGGCTGCCCGAGCCGCTGAAGGACACCGACCTCGAGACGTTCCACTACGGCTCGTGGCTGCTCGAGCGCGGGTACGACTTCAAGTCCGACCGCGAGGCGACGCCGCTGTACTGGGACTACATCCGGTTCCAGCGGAAGACGATCGTCGGCTACTTCGCCGAGCTCGCCGACTACATCAAGGAGTACGGCCGTTCGAAGGGCCGCGACGTGCTGGTCTGCGGCAACTACTACTACCTGTCGCCGCACTACTACCCGTTCGAGCCGAAGGCGGACATCCTCGTCACGGAGATGAACGCCACGGCGTACCGGCAGCCGGCGTGGTGCCGGTACGCGGCGGGATTCGCGCGCGGGAAGCCCGTGATCGTCGTGGAGAACCCGTACGGCGGCGTCGGCCCGGAGCTCCTGCCCAAGCTGCAGGACGGCAAGGGCTACGACCTGTTCCGGATGATGCAGTACGAGGCCTCGGCGCTCGGGCATCAACATGAGCGTGCCGTACGGCGCGTGGATGGGCAGCGTCATCGAGGACTCGTTCTGGGCGCCGCACGACATCAACGTCGAGATCCAGGACTTCCTCGCGGACAACGAGCGTCTGTACACGACCGAGACCTACTCGGAGGTGGCCGTCGCGTTCAGCATCCAGAGCGCCTACGACTGGGAGGAGTTCCAGGGCTGGAAGGTCAGGTTCCCGTTCTGGACGGCGATCGAGGGTCTGGTCGAGCAGCAGCAGCCGTTCGACGTCGTGGTCCTCCCCGAGGGTGAGCTGCGGGAGGACTGGATCACGAGCGACGACCTGACCCGGTACCGAACCGTCGTCCTGCCCGGCTGCACCGTGCTGACGCCCGCGCAGGTGACCGCGATCCGTGGCTACCTCGATCACGGGGGTCGCGTCGTTGCGACGGGTGAGCTCGGCGAGAACCTGGAGGCGTCGGACCGCGCCGCCCTCCTCGGCGCATCCGCGCATGGTGCGGACGACCGACGTCCTGGCCACGGACTTCGCCGGCGGCCCACAGGTGTTCATCGACCCCGGCGTCGACCTCGCGGTCAACATCCACCGCGTGAGCGACAAGGAGGCGGCGATCCACCTGATCCGCTACGACTACGACGAGGAACGCGACGAGGTGCCGGTGATCGATCGGATGACCATCGACGTCCGGCTCGGGCGACCCTTCCGGAGCGTCTCCGCGCTCAGCCCGTTGGGGGAGGTGGGCGCGCGCTTGACGTTCAGCCGCGAGCGCCGCGAGATGCACCGGATCGAGCTCGAGAACGTCCCCCTGTACACGGTGATCCTGCTCCAATGAAGCGGTGACGCGATCGAGTGATGAACGATGGCGCGAGGAGCGCGACGTTAGGTGAAGATCGGGGTTTGTTCGGCGAACTCCGGCACGTACACCACGCGATCCATGCTGATCTCGCTCGGCGAGCTCGCGGAGGGCGTCGGCATCGAGTCGATCTGGGTCTCCGAGCACCTGGTGCTCGCCGATCCGCGGGTGCCGCCGTCGCCCATGGACCCGGAGGAGCCGATCCTCGATCCCGTCACGGCCCTGGCGTTCCTCGCCGCCCGGACCGGATCCGTGAGGCTCGGGACGGGGGTCGTCGTCCTTCCGTTGCGCAACCCCCTGATCCTCGCCAAGGAGCTCGCCACGATCGACGTCCTGTCGGGGGGTCGGCTGGTGCTCGGCGTCGGGGTCGGCTACGTGCGGCAGGAGTTCGAGGCGCTCGGTGTGCCGTTCGCCGACAGGGGAGCTCGCATCGAGGAGTACCTGGGCGTGATCCGGTCCATCTGGTCCGATGATCATCCGGCGTACGCCGGCCGAACGGTCTCGTTCACCGGAGTGCAGGCGTACCCTCGTCCTCTGCAGAGACCGGGTCCCCCGATCGTGATGGGCGGCTATGCACCTCCGGTGATGCGGCGAGCGGTGCGGGAAGCGGACGGCTGGTACGGATGGGGACTGGATCTGGACGCGACGGTCCGTCATCGGGGTCTCCTCGAGGAGACCGCGGCCCGGGTTCCGCGAAACGATGGACTCGGTCCCCTCGAGATCACGATCACGCCCCCGGCGACGTCGATCTCGCGACCGCCCGACGCTACGCGGAGATCGGCGTCGACCGGCTGAACCTGATGCTGCCATGGGGCGCGCGTGAGTCCGGGCTGGCCGCGTTCTTCGACCGGGTGATCCGGCCGCTCGTGGAAGCGGACCTGTCGTGATCTCGATCCACGAGGGGCGCCCGCGCATGAGCCTCGATGGCGTCTGGAAGTATCAGCTCGAGGAGGCGGCGCCCGGGGAGTCGCTCGGATACGCCGACCGCGACGTGGACACGACCTCGTGGCCGGAGATGGAGCTCCCGACGAACTGGTACCTCACCGACGTCGGAGACTTCTTCGGCACGATCTGGTTCCGTCGCACGTTCCAGGTCCCGCCGGAGCTCCTCGGCGGGCGGGTGTTCCTGCGGTTCGGGGCGGTCGACTACATCGCCGACGTCTGGTTGAACGGCGAGTACCTCGGTTCGCACGAGGGGATGTTCAACCCGTTCGAGTTCGACGTCACCGACCGGCTCGACCACCAGGGCACGAACGTCGTCGTCGTCAAAGACGCGGCTCCCCGTGACGACACGGAGTACGTCCAGGTCGACATGTCGGACAACCCGCTGTCCGTGCCCTTCCGGACCCACCAGGCGACCGCGATCGGTCAGATCAAGGGGCACATGATCGACGCGATGCACCGGCCGGGGTCGATGACGTCGTTCCGGTCCGACGGCAACTCCGGAGGGATCTGGGATCACGTCGAGCTCATCGCGCGTCCCGACGTGTACGTCGACCACGTCAAGGTGTTCACGAAGATCGGCGTGCGCAAGGACTGGCTCGGCGACCGGCTCGACAAGCCCGACGGCTCCGCGCTCGTGAGCGTGGACGTCGAGGTGCACAACACGACGGGTGCCGTGCTGGAGACCGACCTCCGGCTCGCCGTCGCCCCGCACAACTTCGACGGCGATGATCGCGGTGAGCGCGTCCGACGGGTGGTGCTCCAGCCCGGACGGACCACGCACAAGTTGGTCCTGACGCTGCCGGACGCGAAGCTCTGGTGGACGTGGGACCTGGGTCTTCCCAACCTGTACCGCGCGACCGTGTCCGTCGGCGACGACGATGTGGGTCAGACGTTCGGCGTGCGGGAGGTCGTGCACGACGAGCGGACCGGCCAGTGGTCGCTGAACGGACGGCGGCTGTTCCTCCGGGGGATGCGCTACATCTCCAGCCAGTGGATGAGCGAGGCGAACGAGGCGATGTGGTCGGACGACCTCACGAAGATGCTCGACATGGAGATCAACGCGATCCGGATCGGGAGCCATGTGGAACGGGACGGCTTCTACACGATGTGCGACGAGATGGGGTTCCTGGTCTGGCAGGTGTTCCCGTTGCACTACTGCGTGAGCGACGACGACGGGTTCATCGAACGCGCCAGCGAGATGATCCGCGACATGGGGCTCATGCTCTGCAACCACGCGAGCATCGGGATGTGGTCGGTCTTCAAGGAGCCCGAGGTCTACCTGCTCCCGGACAAGCCGAACAACTACCACCGCTTGTGTCCGATCCTGAAGGAGACGCTCGGCACCGTCGACCCCGTTCGATGGATCCACCTGGGGGACTACCGGGAGGGCGCGCTGAACCTGATGATCGGCTACTGCTGGGACGGCGACACGGACCTCAACGCGGTCGACCTCTCGCCCCAGATCGTGGAGTTCGGCGCCGGTTCGATCCCGGTGCGGGAGACGCTCGAGACGTTCATCCCACCGGACAAGCTCTGGCCGCCCGACTGGGACACGTGGGAGTACCACGGGTTCTTCTACAACCTGGCGTTCAACTTCGCGAAGGTCCCGATGGCCGAGACCCTCGACGGGTTCATCGACGGCTACCAGCGCTACGAGGCGCTCGTGGTGAAGGAGCAGATCGAGTACCTCCGCCAGCGGAAGTACGCCCCGGTCGCGTCGATGTACCTCTACTACTGGAGCGACCCGTGTCCGATCATGGGATCCGGGCTGCTCGACTACTACCGTCGCCCGTACCAGGTGTACGACGCCATGAAGGCGGTGTACACACGCGTGCTGATCAGCCTCGAGCGCGACGCGACGCCGTACGTGCTCGGGCGCGAGAAGCTCTACGAGCGCGGGACGGTGTTCACGGGGACGGTGTGGGTCACGAACGACTACCCGGACGCGATCGAGCAGGCGCAGGTCTCCTGGCAGGTCGAGTGCGTGGAGACCGGTCAGGTGGTGAGCGAGCGCCGGCGCACGTCGACGCTGCCGGCCGACGGGGTGGAGGAGGTCGATCGCATCGAGTGGCCGATCCCGGCGACGGCGACGCCGGGCGGCCTATCGGGTGACGATGCAGGTCCTCGGCGGCGACGGCCGCTCCCTGTCCACCAACCACACCGACATCACGGTGCGCTGATCGGATCGCCGCAGCTATGTGGGCCCGGAGGTGCCTGACCGACCGCGGTGTTGTCCTGGTCACCGAGGCCACCGACGATGGCTTCATCACACCGCGCGATCGCTGATCGCACCAGCTCGAGCGAGAGCCCCAGCTCCTGCGCTTCACTCACCGCCAGCGCGAGATCCTTGCGGGCCAGGACCAACCGGAAATCGACCCGGCCCGCGGTCCCGCTCAGCCCGTTCCGCCACCGTTCGACGAACGACGCGAGGGGTCCCATCCCGATCGCGTCGAGCACCGTCTCCGGGTCGAGCCCGGCACGATCGGTGAGCGAGAGGACCTCGCCGAGGGTGACGAGAGCCGACATGCCTGCCGCGTTGTTGGCGAGCTTCACGGTCGCCCCGGCGCCGGCCGCCGCCGACATGCACGATCCGGCCCATGCTCTCGAGCACGTCCGTACAGCCGAGGAGCACGTCGGGATCTCCGCCGACCAGGATCACGAGCGCTCCCCCTTCGGCGTGGGGGACGGATCCGAGCACGGGCGCGTCGAGCACGCGAACCGGACGCACCCGTTCGGCCACCTCCCGGATCGCGGTCGGACCCACGGTCGACATGTCGATCAAGACGGCGTTCTCGTCGATCGAGCCGGCGACCCCATCGACCCCGAAGACGACGTCCTCGAGGGCTGCGGGGTCGGCGAGCATCGTGATCACCACCTCGGCGTCCCGCGCCGCCTCCGCCGGCGTCCGCGCGGCGGTCGCTCCACGCGCGGCGAGCCCGTCCGCCCGGCCGGGCGTGCGGTTCCAGACCCGGAGGTCGTGGCCGGCGCCGAGGATGCGCTCCGCCATCGGCGCTCCCATCGCCCCGAGCCCCAGGAACGCCACGCGGGTCATGCCGCCGTCTCCCTCCTGCCCTCGCTTCATGCGTCACCGGTTCCTCCGACGTGAGAAGTCTGAGAACGTTATCATTCCGCCTCGACGTCCTGAGGGTGTGAACGTGCGGTATCGATCGCTTGGCCGTTCCGGGTTGATGGTGTCCGTCTCGGCGTCGGAACGACGGGATGGGGAGCCCATCCGGAGTTCGGTGACGTCGACCGCACGGGCGCCGCGCGACAGGTCGGGATCGCCCTCGACGCCGGCGTGAACCTCTTCGACACCGCCGAGACGTACGGCGACGGCCGGTGCGAGGAGGCATTGGGCGAGGCCCTCGGCTCCCGCCGCGACGACGCGGTGATCGCGACGAAGGTGTTCTTCGGCACCACCGGCAAGCCGAACGATCTCGGCCTGTCGCGCCGGCACATCATCCAGTGTTGCGAGGGGAGCCTGCGACGGCTGCAGACCGACCACCTCGACCTGTTGCAGATGCACGGGTGGGACGGCCGGACGCCGCTCGAAGAGACGCTGTCCGCGCTCGGCGCGCTGGTCGACGCCGGGAAGGTCCGGTACATCGGCGTCTCGAACTGGTCCGCCTGGCACCTCATGAAGGCGCTGGGCATCGCGGATCGAGACGGCTTGCCCCGCTTCATCTCGCAGCAGATCTACTACTCGCTCCAGGCGCGTGAGGCCGAGTACGAACTCGTCCCCCTCGGGCTCGACCAGGGCGTCGGCGTGCTCGTGTGGAGCCCGCTCGCCGGCGCGCTGCTCACCGGGAGATGGCGACGCGACAGCCCACCACCACGCGACTCCCGGCGGATGCTCGGATGGCCGGACCCCCCCATCTACGACGAGGAGCGCCTCTGGGCGACGATCGACGTGCTGATCGAGATCGCCGAGGCCCGCGGCGTGCCCGTGCCGCAGGTCGCCCTCGCGTACCTGCTGGAGAAGCCGGGCGTCGCGTCGCTCGTCATCGGCGCGCGAACGGAGGAGCAGCTGACCGAGAACCTCTCGGCGGCCGAGCTCTCGCTGACGACCGACGAGCTGACGCGGCTCGACGACGTGAGCGCCCCGCCGCTGCTCTATCCGTACTGGTGGCAAGCGAAGTATGACGAGCGGCTCGGCGATGCCGACCTCGCGTTGCTGGGCAGGTATCAGGCGGTCCCGACATCGGACGGCCTGCACCGGCCGTTGCCGGGGTTCGACGTCATCCCCGGATCGGCTGCTCCTCCTTCCTGAAAGAGGATGCGTACGCGTTCGCAACGCGCCGCTACCGCGGTTCCGGTTCCAGGACCACCTCGAGGATCGTGCCGGTGAAGACGCGGTCCGTTGCCGGCACGTTCGAGACGGGCGATCCTATCTCGCAGCCGACGTCGAGTCCCCCGTCGAACTCGTAGAGCCCCTCAGCGATCCTGGGGATCGAACCACGAGCCACCTCCCGGTCGTCGATGGCGATCGTCACCGATGCGCGCGGGCCATCGACGTCACGCGGGTGCACCCGGAACGCCACCTCGATCTCGTGACGACCCGTTCCGAGGACCTCCGGGCCGATCACCCGGCTGTGGTCCAGGCCCGCGAAGTTGTAGAGGAAGGTGGGGCGGCCCTCGTCCAAGGACAGCCTCCATCCTCCGCCGAGTCCGCCCTCGGCCGCGATCGGGCCCGTCGCGGGGGTGCGATCGAGATCGATCGAGCAGCGAAGCGTCCACGACCCGCCGATCGTGACCGATCCTCCGACCGCGCCGCGGACCCGCGTGGCTCCGGCGTGCAGGACCCTCCGCTCGAGCGCGTGGTGCTCCCAGAAGGCGATCTCCCGGTTGAGAGGCAGGACGCGGAACCGTGCGGCCTCGTGCTCCCAGAGCGCGATCATCGCGCGGAGACGCTCGGGCTCCTGTTCGGCAAGATCACGGGACTCCGACCAGTCCACTTCCAGGTGGAAGAGCTCCCACCGATCCTCGTCGAACGACGCAACGACCGGCCGCCAGTCGCGCGTGTGCAGCGTCACCGCACGCCATCCGCGATGGTAGATCGCGCGGTTGCCGAGCATCTCGAAGTACTGGGTGTCGCGCTGCTCGGGGGCGTCCGCGTTCGCGAACGTCGCACGCATCGACGTCCCCTCCAGGGGGCGCTGGCGGACGCCGTCCACCTCCTCGGGCAGGGGGATGCCCGACACGTCGAGGATCGTCGGGACGACGTCGACGACGTGATGGAACTGGCTCCGCTGCTCGCCGCGGGCCTCGATCCCGTCCGGCCAGTGGACGACGAGTGGGTTGCGGCACCCGCCCAGATGCGCGTGGGACTTCGAGTACCGGAACGGCGCGTTCATCGCCATCCCCCAGCCGGCCGGGTACTCGATCCGGGACGTGGGCCCACCGAGCTCGTCGAGGTGCTCCGCGACCTCCGCGAGCGGGACCGGGGACCGGTTGAAGATGCCGTCGGGCCCCCCTTCGGCGGCGGCCCCGTTGTCGCCGACCAACACCACGACCAGGGTGTCGCGGAGCTGACCGGTCGACCGGAGGCGCTCGATCAACCTGCCGATCTGCGCATCGGTGTGCGATGCGAAGCCGGCGAAGACCTCCGTCATGCGCGCGAAGACCGTGCGCTCAAGATCGGAGAGATCCGACCATCGCGGGGTGTCGGGGAACATCGGTGCCAGATCCGTGCCCGGAGGCACGATGCCCCGCGCGATCTGGCGCGCGAGCGTTTCCTCCCGCACGACGTCCCATCCCTGGTCGAAGCGCCCCCGGTAGGGCTCGATCCACTCGGGACCGACCTGATGGGGTTCATGGGTCGCTCCGAACGCCAGGTAGAGGAACCACGGCGCAGGGGTGGGCCGCGCCGCCCGCTCGTCGGTGAACGCGATGGCGCGATCGACCAGGTCCTCGCTCAGGTGGTAGCCCTGCTCGGGGGTCCGTGGGGGCTCGACCGGCCGGTCGTCCTCCCACAGCTCCGGATACCACTGGTTCATCGAGCCACCGATGAAGCCGTAGTAGCTGTCGAACCCGAACAACGGCACGGTGGGCCACCGATCCGAGGAGCCACCGACGTCTGTCTCCTCGGACGGCGTGAGGTGCCATTTCCCGATGCATGCGGTCTCGTAGCCGGCGGCACGGAGGTACGCGCCGACCCCGGCGGTTGCGGCGTCCACCCGCCTCGTGTACCCCGCGCCTTGCGCGCCCACCTGGTCCACCAGCACGCCCATCCCGACGGAGTGGTGGTTGCGCCCGGTCAACAGGCTGGCGCGCGTCGGTGAGCAGAGCGGGGTGACGTGTAAGTTCGTGTAGAGGAGTCCGTCCGACGCCAAGCCGTCGAGCGCGGGCGTCTCGATCGGACCTCCTGAGCACGACGTCGACCCGAAGCCGATGTCGTCGATCACGACGCAGAGGATGTTCGGGCGATCGGAGATGCGCGGCCTCTTCCGTTACCCGTCGGCGAGCCCGGGGACGGTCCGGGCCAGACGCTCGCGGTTCGCCACCTTGGCGCGGGCGAGCGCGGCGAGCCGGGCCGCCAGGTCCTCGGCGTCATGCAGCGCGTCCGGACCGAGCGCGGTCAACCACGTCTGCGGGATCGCGTCGTGGCCCCCGATCGCGCCGCAGAGCGCGCCCGTCATGGTCGCGATCGTGTCGGTGTCGCGCCCGAAGTTCGCGGCGAACTCGACACCTCGTCGCACGTCACCCTCGGCCAACGCCGTCAGCGCGAACGCCGCAGGCACCGTTTCGCGCGAGTCGCACGCGATCGGTCGGTGGAACCGGACGAATCGCTCGCGGAACTCGTCGTACCCGGATGACGCCTCCGCCTCGGCCACCGCCTCCGCGATCAGGTCCCGCATCAGCGCTCCGCTCGTCGGATGGAGCATGGCGAGCGCTTCCGTCCGGACATCGGCCACGGTCGCGTGCGGGCGCAGTCCACCGGCGACCGCCGCGGCGATCGCGGCAGCAGCGTCCTGGCAGAAGTCGACGTCGCCCACGTGGATGAGGGCGGCGAGCGCATACGCCTGGTCGGCGGCCGCACGGGGATCGCCGGCGTTGACCAGCCCGACCGGCCAGATGCTCATCGCTGAGCTGCTCGACGGCATGTTGCCCATCGCGACGCGCCGTGGCGGGAACCCCCACGCGAGCTTGTCCGCCGTGTGCAGGACCGAGGGGAAGAACTGGTTGCGGATCGCCTGCATGCGATCGCGCTGGAGGACCCACTGCTCCGCCCACCCGTCGGCTCCGGCATGGCCGCCGCTCGCGAACAACGCGTCGGCCAGCAACGTGGCCATCAACGAATCGTCGGTCCCGTCGCCGGCGAACCCCTCGACCCAACCGAACCGTGCGGCGATCGCCTCGGCGCTCATCCCCTCCGTCGGGGCGCCCATCGCGTCGCCGACGCGGGCTCCCACCACGACCGGAAGGAATCGCCGGGCGAGCTCCATGGGTGGCGCTTCCGTCAACATCCTCATCGCCTCTCCCGCGGAAGTCTGAGAACGATATCATGCTCGCTCGACATGCTGATCTCCGAGATCTCCACGAGGGTCGTCGACGCCGGCGATCGAGACTGGGTGTTCATCAAGGTCGACACGGACGAGCCCGGGCTCTTCGGCTGGGGCGAAGCATCCCTCGGCTGGTACCCGAATGCGGTCTGTGGGGCCGTGCGGGATCTCAGTCCACTCCTCATCGGGGAGGACCCGCTTCCGATCGAGCGCCATTGGCAGACGATGACGCGTGCTCCGTATTTCCCGGGCGGGATCGTGGCCACGAGCGCCGTCGCCGGGATCGACCAGGCCCTGTGGGACATCAGGGCCAAGGCCTTCGGCGTGCCCCTCTTCCAACTCCTGGGGGGACCGGTCCGCGATCGCGTGCGAACGTACGTGAACCTGGGCTCCGAGCTCGGCGGCGAGCGGCCCGAGCGCGAAGCGTGGTCCGCCGCGGCACACCGCGCCCGGGAAGACGGGTTCGATGCCATGAAGGTGTACCCGGCGCCACCGGCCCGGCCGCTGGAGGGATCGGCGTTCCTCCGTCGGACCGAGGATCTGGTCGCCGCCGTCCGGGAGGCGGCGGGAGACGAGGCCGACATCATGGTGGATCTGCACGGGCGAACCACGCCGGCGGTGGGGATCCAGGTGGGACGGGCGATCGAGTCCCTGCGGCCTTGGTTCCTGGAGGAGCCCTGTCAGCCGGGCGACGTCGACGCGATGGTCGAGGTCGCGCGGGCGCTCCCGATCCCCATCGCGACCGGCGAACGGCTCGCCTCGCGCCACGAGTTCCGTGAGGTCCTTGAGAAGCGAGCCTGCGCCGTCATCCAACCGAACGTCTGCTACTGCGGAGGCGTCTCCGAGTTCCGGCGGATCGCGGCGATGGCGGAGACCGCTCTCGTCTCCGTGGCGCCGCACAACCCGAACGGGCCGATCGGAGCGATGGTCAGTGTCCACCTCGCGCTCGCGGTGCCGAACTTCTTGATCCTCGAACAGGTGCGCAGCGACGTTCCGTGGCGGGCGGAGATCGTGGACGCGCCGTTGGCGATCGACGGCGGGTGGGTCGCGCCCCCGACACGCCCGGGGATCGGCGTCGAGCTGGTCGAGGCGGTCGCGGCCGCCCACCCCGGCAACACGCCCCGGCCGCATCGCGCGGTCGCTCCCGATGGAGGGTTGCTCGATTGGTAGGGGACATGAGATCGCTCGACGGACGGGTGGCGTTCGTGACCGGGGGCGCTCGAGGGATCGGGCGCGCGTGCGTCGAGCGGCTCCAGCGTGCCGGGGCGGCCGTGATCTTCTGCGACCTCGACGCCGACGTCGGGAACGAGGTGGCCGAGTCGTTGCACGCCGGCGGGGCTCCCGTCGAGTTCGTGCCGTGCGACGTGACCTCGGAGGAGCAGATCGCCGCTGCCACCACGCACGCGATCGAGCGCTTCGGATCGCTCGACGTGGTCGTCGCCAACGCCGGGATCGACGTCCCGTTCGATGCCGCGACGATGACGGAAGAGGAGTGGGAACGGTTCTTCTCGATCGACCTGAAGTCCGTGTGGCTGAGCGCGAAGCACGCGTTGCCCCAGATGCGGAGCCAGCGCCGAGGGTCGATCGTGAACATCGCCTCGATCCACGCCTTCGTGACGTCGCAAGGGAAGTTCCCGTACGCCGCGGCGAAATCGGGCGTGGTCGGGCTCAGCCGAAGCCTGGCCCTCAACGAGGGGACGTACGGGATCCGCGTCAACGCCGTGTGCCCCGGTTACACCCGGACGCGGATGGTGATGTCGGGGATCGAGTCGGCCGACGATCCGGCGGAGGCCGAACGGGAGATGCTCGCGATCCATCCGCTCGGCCGCATCGCGGAGCCGGTCGAGATCGCCAACGTCGTCGCGTTCCTCGCCTCCGACGAGGCGAGCTTCATCACCGGTGCCGCGATCCTGGTCGATGGAGGATTGAGCGCGCGCTTCCTGTAACGGTGACGTCGTCCGCGTCAGAACTTCAGCGTCGTGAGGGTGGGGTTCGTCTCGGCGAAGATGCCGAGGGGGTTGTCGACGAGCCACACGTGCGTCATCCACACGCCCCCGGGCGACCACGTGCCTTCCATGTACTCGCACTCCTCGCGTGAGAGGACGCCCCAATCCTCTTCCTCCAGCTCCTCACCGTCGACGATGCAGTTCCAGACGTGCTCGTGGTACTGCGCCCCGATCAGCTCGGTCGGCGGCTGCGGGTAGAACTCCTGGTCGATGACATAGGCCACGGCCACGAGCTTCCACGATCCCGTCAGGAACTTCGAGTACATGAGGTACTCGGGGTCGAGCAGGCCCTCGGCCGGGTCCGCCGGGAACGGTGCTCCCCAGTCGCCCGGATGCGCGAAGTGTGCGCCGAGTTCCGGCCAGTCCTGGTGCTCCTTCTCCCATCCTTCCGCGATCGCGACGTGGACGTCGCGGTACTTCCGCATGCCGGTTCGGATGTACGCGATCTGCGCGAGGCTGGGCTCGCCCGAGCCCCCGACCATGCCGTGCCCGTGCGAATCGGCGGGATCGGCTGCCCCGGTGGCCTCGGCGTCGTGGCCGTGATCCGGGCGCCGCCGCGGCAGCGACATGGCCGTGATCCGCCGTCGCCTCCGAACCGGCGTGGCCGTGATCGCCGACGGTCGTCATGGCGACGCTCGTCACGCCCACCAGGCTCAGCGCCAACGCGAGCGCCGGGAGCCGGGCCGCTCCGGCGCGTCTCGGATGGCTCTTCGGGACTCCACGCGAGCCGGACCGCGCAGCCGGCGACGATCGCGAGCTCCAGCACGGTGGAGACGAGGTCCGCGACACCCACCGCTTCGGGCGTCCACGGCTCGGGTCCGACCGGCACCCCGACCGTCCGCGAGAGCCCCCAGGTCACGATGACGACCGCGTTGCCGACCAGGCCGGCGAGCAGGAGCCATCGGCGCGGAGCCAGGAGCAGACCGATGGCCCAGAGCATCTGACCCCACGCGACGATCGCGAAGAAGAGGCCGAACAGGACATGCTCTTGGAAGTGGTCGCCCGTCACCGCGAAGTGGATCGCGGCGGCGGCCAGCGAGAGGAGCGCCAGCGCGAGATCCCACGGGCTGCGGGGCCGATCGCCACCGCGAGGGGCCATCGGCGTCTCGGTCGGGGTCGGGTTCAGCATGGGAACGTTCTCAAGGTTACGGGACCTCGGTCCCGGGCTCAAGGGGCAGGATCGACGTCGCGCTGCCTGCCGTCGCTCCCAGCCTTCCTCGAACAGCCTGATGACGCCTCCCGTTGGTGGATGCTCCGCGCACGCGTCACGGTCGAGCGTGACGCCCAAGCCCGGGCGGTCGGGGATGCTGAAGCACCCATCGGCGTCGATCCGCGGTGGCTGATCGACCAGTTGGAACACCCATGGGTCCGCGAAGTCGTTGAAGTGCTCGAGGATCCGATAGTTCGGCGTGGAGGCCGCCAGGTGCAGGTTCGCCATCGTGCCGACCGGTCCGCACACGTTGTGCGGCGCCAACGGCAGCTGGTAGGCGAACGCCCAGCCCGCCAGGCGCTTCATGCTCACGAAGCCGCCGAAGTGCGTGAGGTCGGCCTGGACGACATCGACCAGGCCTTCTTCGAAGAGCTGGACGGAACTCGCCGAGCGAATGCAGCCGTTCCCCGGTGGCGATCGGGAGGTGCGTGGCCGCGCGGACGCGCCGGAGCCCAGGCGTGTTGTCCGGACTCACCGGCTCCTCGATCCACGCAGGGTGATACGGCTCCACGGCGACCGCGACACGTGCGGCGACATCGGGCGCGAACCGCCCGTGCATCTCGATCATCAGCTCCCGGTCCGGCCCGATCGCTTCCCGAACGGCCTCCACGAGCGACAGCGCATGGCGGAGGTCCTTGTCGGACAGCTCGATCGTCGCGCCGCCGAACGGATCCACCTTCAGCGCCCGGTAGCCGGACGCGGTCACGCCGCGGGCGAGCTCGGAGAACACGCTCGGCTCCCGATCGCCTTGGTACCAGCCGTTCGCGTACGCGGGGATGCGATCGTTGAACCGGCCGCCGAGCAACGTCCAGACCGGCACGCCGAGGTGTTGTCCCATCAGATCCCAGCACGCGACCTCGAACGCGCTGAGCGTGCTCTGCGCGACCTCACCCGCCCGGCCGTACTCGGCCCATTGGATGTTCCACGTGAGTCGCTCGACCTCGAACGGGTCGGTCCCGATGACGTATCGACCGGCGAGCTCACGGATGCAGGCGACGAGCGTTTCGGTCTTGTTGACCATCCGGACCTCACCGACACCCGTCAGCCCCGAGTCGGTCACCAGCTCGACGAACGTGAGATCCCTCCACGGGGCCCCCACGACCGTCGTCCGGACATCCACGACCTGCATCGGTCTCCTCACCGTCGATGACGGTCACTAGGATATGGGAACGTTGCCAGGGAGGGATCGGGACAGTGGGTGAGCCGAAGGAGTCGAAGTCGTCCATGGAGTCCACACGGTCGTTCCTCGAGGGCATGGGCCTCCCGCGCCGAGATCTCGGCGATCTTCCGGACTCGCCCGCCCGCTTCCCCGATGGCGCCTCGTTCCGGATCGAGATCCCCAGCACCGAAGGGCCTCGATGTCTCGAGGCCGTCCTGGAAGAGGCGGCGCGGCTCGACGTGCCCGTCCATCGGGTGTCGCAGGGGAGCGGCAGCTTCCTGCTGACCGACGCCGAGCTCGATGAGATGGTGCGGATCGCGGCCGAGGCACGGGTCGAGGTGAGCCTGTTCGCCCAGCCCGGCGCGGGGTGGGGCCCGTCCGCCTCCGCGCGCTCGGACGCCGGCGGCGGTGTTGCCGGTGCGAGTCATGGCCAGGACGGGGTCGTGTTCGCGGTCGAGGACATCAAGCGGTCCGCCGCGTTCGGCGTCCGGAGCGTGCTGATCGCCGACCTCGGGTTGCTCGTCGTGTTCGCGGCGATGCGGGAGGCGGGCGAGCTGCCGTCCGACATGCAAGCGAAGATCTCGGTGGCGTTCCCCATCGCGAACGCGAGCACCGCGCAGGCCCTCGTCGCGCTGGGCGCCAACACGCTGAACCTGGTGACGGACCTGTCGCTCTCCCAGATCGCGGCGATCCGCGCGGCGGTGGACGCGCCCATCGACTTCTACATCGAGTCACCGGACAACTTCGGTGGCTTCGTGCGTCACTACGAGCTCCCGGAGCTCATCCGCGTCGCGTCGCCGGTGTACGTGAAGTTCGGCCTGCGGAACGCGCCCAACCTCTACCCGTACGGGACGCACCTCGAGCAGACCGCCATCGCGTTGAGCCGGGAACGCGTCAGGCGAGCGCGCCTCGCGATGGAGATGCTCCTGCGCGCGGGGGTCCCGGTCGGAACGGATCCCTGGCCTACCGATCTCGCGGTCCCGGTACCTCGAGTCACGAGGCGGCTAGCGGCTCGCGCGGGGTGGCGCGCGCCTCACGTTCGTACAGACGTCGCTTCGCACGGACCACGTCCGCGTCTCGGGGGTCGAGGGGCAGCGGGTCGGCGTGCGTCGGCTCCCGCTTCGCGATCTTCTTGATCTGGAGCTGCCGCATCCCGCCATCTCCTCTCCGCTGGGTCTTCGGCGCGCACCGTGCGATAGATGACCGCGCGAGACGAAGATGCCCGGTTTCGAGTAGATGCCCGATCGCGACCCACGGGCGCTGCGCCGTCGTCGTGGGCGGTAGATTCCGACCGTGCACGACGACGGATACTTCGACGAGCGCGTCGCCGCGAGCTACGACGACGACCCGGAGATGTTCGACGCGGAGGCGGTCGATCCCGTCGTCGACTTCCTGGCCGAGCTGGCCGGCGACGGGCGTGCGCTCGAGTTCGCGATCGGGACGGGGCGGATCGCGCTCCCGCTGGCGCGGCGCGGCGTGCCGGTGCACGGCATCGACATGTCGAACGCGATGGTCGCGAAGATGGGGGAGAAGCCGGGTGCCGACGACGTCGGCGTGACGATCGGCGACATCGCGACCACCAGGGTCGACGGTTCGTTCACGCTGGTGTACCTGGTGTTCAACACGATCATGAACCTGACGACGCAGGCGGCGCAGGTCGCGTGCTTCCGCAACGCTGCGGCGCACCTCGAGCCCGGCGGCTGCTTCGTGATCGAGGTCGGCATCCCCGATCTTCAGCGGCTCCCGCCCGGCGAGACGATCCACCCGTTCGCCGTGACGGAGACCCACTGGGGGTTCGACGAGTACGACATCGCGAACCAGGGGATGACGTCGCATCACCTCGAGATCGTCGACGGCCGGGCCGAGCAGCTCTCGGTCCCGTTCCGCTACGCGTGGCCCGCGGAGTACGACCTGATGGCGGAGCTCGCCGGGATGCGGCTGCGCGAGCGCTGGAGCGGCTGGAAGCGGGAGCCGTTCACGAGCGACAGCCGTTCGCACGTGTCGGTCTGGGAGAAGCCAACCGCGTAGCGACCGACGATACGCGTGTCTGTCAGGAGCGCTGCACGGAGGACAATGGCGCGGTCGGCTGGCTCACGGCGATGACGTTGAACGCAGTGACCGGCCGCTGGAACCCCTTCAGCGTGAACTCGCCGACGGGTTCCACCTCGACGTCGGTCTCGACCTCCGCGTAGAGACAGCTGTGCGATCAAGACTTGGCCGTCCGCCGCTTCGTCGGCGAGCCGCGCTGCGAGGTTGGTCACCGCTCCGATCGCCGCGTAGTCGGACCGCCCCTCGAACCCCACCTCGCCGCACGTCGCGTAGCCGAGCGCGACGCCGGCTCCCATGCCCAGCTCGTACCCCCGCTTGCGCCAGGCCGGCGTCAGCTCAGCCATCTCCTCCCGGAGCGCGCACGCCAACCGGATCGCGCGGAGCGGTGCGTCGGGGACCTCGTGGGGGTCGTTGAAGAACAGCTGGACCCCGTCGCCCTTCGAGGAACCCCACGGTCGCATCGAAGCGACGCACGAGACCGCCGATCACGGAGTGGAACTCCCCGAGCACCTGCATCAGCTCCTCAGGCTCGACCGCATCGACGAAGCTGGTCCATCCGCGGAGGTCGGCGAAGAGCATCGCCACCTTGCGGCGATGGCTGCGGAGGATCGCGTCGTCACCCGACGAGACGATCGCGTCGACGAGCTGTGGAGAGAGGAACCGCCGCAGCTTCCGGACCCGCTCGAGCTCCACGACCTGGGTCTGCACCCGCTCCTCCAGCGTTCGATTCAGCTCGGTCAGCTCCGCGGCCTGCGACGTGATCGTGTCGTGGTAGCGCTTGATCCGCAGGAGCGACCGGACCCGCGCGAGCAATTCGTCCTGGTCGAACGGCTTGGCGATCAGATCGTCCGCGCCCGCCCGGATCGCCTCGGTCCTCTCCGACGTGCTGGCCGTGATCATGATCACCGGCAGCATCGCGGTGTCCTCGTCCTCCCGGATCCTGCGACACACCGCGTACCCGTCCGGCTGCGGCATCACGACGTCGAGCATCACCAGGTCCGGCTTGGCCGACGCGACGAGCTCGAGCGCGCGCGCGCCGTCGGTCGCGGAGATGACGTCGTAGCCGCGCGGCGCGAGCACGGCCTCGAGCAGCCGCACGTTCGGAGCGAACGTCGTCCACGACCAGGATCCGGCCCTCGTCGCTCATCCGAGCCGTCCCTCGCAGTGCTGCCGGACGATCCTGATCAGCTCCCGCACGTTCACGGGCTTCGACACGTAGCCGTCGAAGCCCTCCGCCAGGAACCGCTCGCGATCCCCCCGCATCGCTTGTGCGGTCAGGGCGAGGACCGGGATCGTTGCCGTGCGCGCGTCCGCCCGCAGTCGATGGAGCGCTTGGACGCCGTCGAGGTCCGGGAGCTGGATATCCATCAGCACGAGGTCCGGCGTGTGCTCGGATGCCATGTCGATGGCCTCGCCGCCCGTCGTCGCCTCGAGCGTCCGGAAGCCGGTCGCGACCAGGACGTCACGGAACAGCTTCATGTTCTTCTCGTTGTCCTCGACGACGAGGACCTGCTCGCCCGTCATGACGTGACCGACCTCGCGGGCAGCGCGAAGGTGAAGGTGCTCCCGCGACCGAGCTCGCTCTCGAGCCAGATCCGTCCGCCGTGGAGCTCCACGAACCGCTTCGAGAGCGCGAGGCCGAGGCCGGTCCCCTCGCGATGCCCGACCCCGGTCTCGCTCTGCTGGAACTCCTCGAAGATCCGTTCCCGATCCTCGGGAGCGACGCCCGGGCCGGTGTCGGCGACCGAGACCCTGACCTCGCCGTTGACCCGCGTCGCGCTCACGTCGACCTCCCCACCGGCCGGCGTGAACTTCACCGCGTTCGAGAGCAGGTTGAAGATGACCTGCTTGATCCGTCGCTCGTCGCCATCCACCACGTCGACCTCCGGATCGGCGGCGAACGCGACACGGACCCCGTCCTCCGTCGCGCGCTCGCGCACCATCACCACGCCGCGCTCGATCGCCTCCCGAAGGGAGAACGGGTGCATCTCGAGCTCGACCTGTCCCGCCTCCACCTTGGAGAGGTCGAGGACGTCGTTGATCAGCGAGAGCAGATGGTTCCCCGACGAGACGATGTCATCGAGGTACTCCGCCTGCTTCTCGTTCACCGGGCCGACCATCTCGTCCTGCAACACCTGCGAGAAGCCGATGATCGCGTTGAGCGGCGTCCGCAGCTCGTGGGACATGTTGGCCAGGAACTCCGACTTGTGCTGACTCGCCGCCTCGAGCTCGGTGTAGAGGCGCCGCAGCTCGTCGTTCATCTGGTTGACGTTGGCACCCAGCGCGCCGAGCTCGTCTCGATTGTCGACCTCCACGTGGCCCGAGAAGTCGCCCGACGCGATCGCGGCGAGGCGGGTGTCGATGTTCTGGATCGGCCCGATCACCGACCACGACAGGACGAACCCGAGCAGCAGCGCGAGCACGATCGCCCCCACCGCGACGCCGATGAACAGGGCGCGGGAGCTCGCGAAGGAGCTCGCGTTCCGGGCGATCAGATCCTGGATCTGCTCTCGCGTCCCGTTCGCCAGCGACGCCGCGTCCTGGTGGAGGTCGCTCGCGAGCAGCTCCGCGTGCGCGCGCAGCGGCAGCATCTCCTGGATCGTCTCCTCGTCCTCGATCGTAGGGCGCTCGTAGAGGGGGATCAGCTCCTGCTCCATCGAGCCGCCCGAGCTCATCGGCCGTGACCGCGATCCTCCGCAGGATGTCCCGGTCCTCCGGGGGCGGCGTGAACCCGAGTCGATCCGCGGCCGTGCTCGCCTCGAGCCGCTCGGCCTCGTCGACCGCGATCAGGTCCACGGCGAGCGAGAACGTCCCGCGAGCGCCGGGCGCCGCGTCCGGCCAGATCACGCTGAAGTCGGGTCCGGCGTTCTGCGCCAGGACGCCCCGGAGGTACCCCGCCGCGGCCTGGATCTTGCCGTACTCGACGGCCCGCGCCTGGAGCGGCCCGACGCTCGCGACGCGATCGTTCGACTGGCCGAGCACGAGCTGGCCGAGCAGGCCCACCGCGACGAGCAGCAGGGACGTGCCGACGAACGCGATCAGGAGCTTCGTCCGAACCTTCATCGGCAGGCGGGCGACGGCCCGGACGAACGGATCCCCGACCCGTCGCTCGCCCCTCCCGGGCGACCCGCGGCTTCTGCTCCTCGGCCAAGATTCAGACTTCCAGGACGGTGGTGCCGCCGACCATGTTCGTGATCAGCCACTTCCCGTCGATGCGAGCCACGTCGAAGTCGGCGACCGTGGCCGATGCGACCTCGCTGGTCTCGACATCGACGTAATGGCATTCGAAGTGCAGCGTTCCCCGGTCGCCGTCGACGGTGATCTCCAACTTGTACGCGGGGTGATCGGAGACCCACTGGTTCTCCGGCGCGAAGGGCGCCGCCTTCTCCAGCCAGAACGACCGGATCTCGTCGAGTCCGGACGCGGTCACCCCCGGGCCAACCGTTATCGTCGCGTTGGGCGCGTACAGGCTCATCATCCGATCGATGTCCTTCGTCGTCATGGAACCGTGGAAGTCCTTCTCGATCTGGTCGATCTCCCACATGTCCTGGAATCGTCGGGACTGGTCGTCGGACGAATCGCCCCCTTGATCGCCACAGGCGACGAGCACGACCGAGAGGAGCACGACCCCGAGCGCGCCACCGATCAGAAGCTTCCGCATGTTGAGCCCCCTTCCACCCAGGCCATAGAGCCGTCGGCGCTCGGCGATGTTCACACCGCCGAGCCCATCCGTCCAGAGGCTAGGGAGCGCGTCGGTCCCGGCCCACCAGGCCAACCGTCCTTCGTGGGGGTGCTGGCACGGTATCGCCTCGACCTCGTCTCACCTCGCCGCGCAGTAGTGGCGCACCTGCTCGGGGAACGTGCTCACGTGGATCGGCTTCTCGAGCCACCCGGCGAAGCCCGCTTCCTCGAGCCAGTCTTCGCTTCCCTCGAGCGCCGACGCGCTCAACGCGACCACCGGGATCAGGGCCGTTCGCTCGTGTGCCGCGAGCCTCCGCGTGGCGTCCGCGCCGTCCATGTCGGGGAGCCGGAGGTCCATCAGGATCACGTCCGGCACGTGCTCCCGCGCGAGCGCGATCGCCTGCGCGGCCGTCGCCGAACCGAACGTCCTGAACCCCGCAGCGCCCAGGACGTCGAGGGCGAGCTTCCGGTTCCGGTCGTTGTCGTCGACGACCAGCACGCTGGTCATGAGCGTATCCTCGCGCCATGCCGATCCGACTGGTGATCGCCGACGACCATCTCCTCGTGCGCGAGGGCGTGCGGCGGCTGCTCGAGACCGATCCCGACATCGAGGTCGCGGCGGTGTGCGGCGACCTCGACTCCTTGCTCGCGGCGGTGGAGGCGGAGCGTCCGGACGTGGTCGTGACCGACATCCGCATGCCGCCGGGCAACAGCGACGAGGGGATCCAGGCGGCGGATCGGCTCCGCACCACCGCTCCGGACGTGGGCGTCGTGGTGCTGAGCCAATACGCGACGCCGAGCTACGCCCTGGCCCTCCTGGAGGGTGGCAGCGCCGGGCGCTCCTACCTCCTCAAGGAGCGCGTCCAGGATCCGGGCGAGCTCGTGTCCGCGATCCGCGCGGTCGCGAACGGCGGCTCGGTGATCGACCCGAAGGTCGTCGAGGCGCTGGTCGCGGAGGACACCCGCGGGGAGGGGTCGCCGCTCCAGAGCCTGTCCGCACGCGAACGCGACGTGCTGCGCGAGATGGCGGCGGGCAAGAGCAACGAGGCGATCGGTGAGTCGCTCTTCCTCGCCGAGCGGTCGGTGGAGAAGGTGATCCATTCGATCTTCCTCAAGCTCGGGCTCACCTGGGAGCCGTCGGTCAACAAGCGCGTCAAGGCCGTGATCCTCTACCTGGCGGAGAGCGACTAGCGTCATCGCGAGATCGGCAGGGAGCCAACCACGGTGGTCCGGTCGTTCCCCACGGTGATCGTCACCCGGCCGCCCAGCGCTTCGACGCGATCGTGCGGGGCGCGGCGTTCCGATCCCAGGTCGCTGTCCACATCGATCTCGAACCCGAGCCCGCCCGCCTCGTCTCGGACGCTCACGACCACCGGCGTGCCGTCCAGCGCGCGCTCGAACACGTCGAGCGCGCAGAAGTAGACGGCGCCGACGATCTCCGGCGGCGACGTCTTGACCACGTCGACGTCGACGTCGATCCGCGCCTGCACGCCTGCGCGGCTCGCCGCCGCACGGAGCTCCGCGACGAGCCCGCCCACGTCGAGCAACGGAGGGAACACCCGCGCGGCGAGCTCCTGCACGTCCGTCAACGCCCGCCGCGCTTCGCGCTGCAGCTCGTCGAGGATCGTCCTCGCCGCCGCGGGATCGGAGTCGAGCGAACCCGCCGCGACCTCGAGGTTGGCGGCGAGCCCCACCAGATCCTGCAGCACGCCTTCGTGCAGGGCCCGCTCGATCCCGCGACGTTCGGCATCGGCGACCAGCGCGAGTCGTTTCCGAGAAGCTCGGAGTTCCCCGATCTCGCGGCGCAGCCCATCGAGGGTTGGCTGCTCGTCGGTCTGCTCGGTCTCCAGCGGACGCCTCCTGCGGGTGGGCTCCCCGGCAGTTGACCGTCATCGCTCGGGCGTCGTCAAGCTGGCAGCACGGTATCGGACCGGAGGGCAGCATCCCGGCGTTCGCCAGGCCTCCACCGTATCGCCGGCGGGAGCGCCCTCCTAGCCTCGGCGAACAAGGCCAGCGCTCATGAAGGAGGGATGCGGCCCCGTCGATGTGGACGGCCCGGTGCCGTTCGGAAGGAGGGAACGTCATGAAGGTTCGAACTCGGTTCGTGCGGGAGGGTCGGGTGCGGTTCATCGTGCCTGCGCTCCTCGCCGTCATGCTCGTGCTGCCCGGCGCGGCCACCTCGAGCATCGCACAAGGCCGGTCCGCGGGATCGCCGGACACCTATGTCACCGACTGGGATGCGGTCGGAACGCAGGCATTCACGGCGGCGGCCCTGACACCCGCTGAGGGACACGTGATCTTCGCGTACGTGGCGATCGCCGTGTACGACTCGGTGATGGCGATCGAGGGCGGCTACCGGCCGTTCGCGATCGACGTCGATGCTCCCGCGGGCGCCTCACCTGAGGCCGCGGTCGCCGGCGGCGGCGCATCGCATCCTCAGCTACTACCTGCCGGCCCAGGCGGCGGGGATCATCGATCCGGCCTTCACGGCTTCGCTGCTCACCATCGATGACGGACAGGCGAAGACGGACGGCGTCGCGACCGGGGAGCTGGTCGCGGACCTGCTCATCGCCGAGCGTGCCGACGACGGCTTCCGCGCCGCGGTGACGTACACGCCGCCGAACCCGCCGATCCCCGGCGTCTGGCTCCCGACGGCGACAACGCCCCCGATCGGGACGTACCTCGGACTGATGCGGCCGTTCAGCCTCGAGTCCGCCGATCAGTTCCGGCCGGGACCGCCGCCTCCGCTCAACAGCGGGAGGTGGGTCCGCGACTACAACGAGACGAAGCGGGTCGGCTCGAGCACGAGCACGAGCCGGACCGACGAGCAGACGCTGGCGGCCAGGTTCTGGGCTGAGCCACCGGTCCAGCAGGCACGCGGCTCGTTCCGCAGGTTCGTGCTGGATCACGCGCTGGACGTGGTGGACGCGGCGAGGTTCATGGGGATGATGTCCGTGACGTACGCCGACGCCCTCATCGCCTGCTTCGACGCCAAGTATCAGTACACGTTCTGGCGTCCGGTCACCGCCATCCAGGCCGGAGACACGGACGGCAACCGCTGGACGGTCGGCGACCCGGCGTGGACCCCCTTGCTTCCCGCCACGCCCAACCACCCCGAGTACCCGAGCGCGCACTCGTGCATCACGCCCGCCGGGGGACTGGGTCGTCGCGTCGTTCCTCCGGTCCCGGGAACATCGACTTCACCGTCCCGAGCCTCACGGGGCTGGGCGATCGCCATTTCGACACCGTCTGGGACCTGCAGAACGAGGTCGGCGAACGCCCGCATCTGGGGCGGCATCCACTTCCGCTCCGCGGTGCAGGCCGGGATCGGGATCGGCACCAGGACGGTGCGACAGGTGCTCACGCACCACTTCCAGAGGTCGTGGCACTAGGGCACGTCGACACGCACCAGCGGACCTGTTCTGGAGCGGCGGCGTCACCACGGTGACGCCGCCGCTTCACGTTGGCAGGATGCCAGGGTGCAGACCATCGATGTCGCCGAGCGCCGCACCCGGCTCGCCGTCCGTCACCGGCTGGAACCCGGCCATCGGGCGGCAGGCGTCGTGGACGCGACCGAGAGCATGGTGTGCCTGCACGCCTCCGATCCGTCGACCGTCTACCTGTCCGCGTGGGCGCGCGTCGACGGCATCGACGGTGCCCGACATGGAACGCGCGCTCTACGTCGACCGGTCGCTGGTCAAGCATCTGTCGATGCGCCGGACGCTGTTCGTCTTCCCGCGGGCGACGCTGAGCTTCGCGCAGGCGGGCGCCAGCCAGCGCGTCGCCGACACCGAGCGTCGCCGGCTGATCCGCCACGTCGAAGAAGCGGGGCTCCGGAAGAACGGCGAGCGCTGGCTGAAGAGGGCGAGCGACGCAGGTGCTCGCGGCCCTGTCGGATGGGGCGAGAGGCGACATCGTCGGAGCTGCGCGACGAGATCCCGCGCTGGAGGGCGCGATCGCCTACGGGGAAGGCAAGTCGTGGGGCGGGCAGCTGCCGGTGGGCCCGCGCGTGCTGACCGTGCTGTCCGCCGCCGGGCGAATCGTGCGCGCGTCGAACGACGGCGGGTGGACCATCTCGCGACCCCGCTGGGCGACGACGGCGTCCTGGCTGGGGGAAGAGATCGAGCCATGCACGGAGGCCGAGGGCGTGGCGGGACTGGTCGAGCGATGGCTGCGTGCGTTCGGCCCGGGGACGGTGGCGGACATCAAGTGGTGGCTCGGCTCGACGGTCACGCCGTCACGGCGCGCGCTCGCCGACCTCGGCGCGGTCGAGGTCGACCTGGACGGCCAGACCGGGTACGTGCTGCCCGACGACCTCGAGCCGACCGCGCCGGTCGAGCCGTGGGCTGCGCTCCTGCCGCCGCTGGATCCGACGACGATGGGGTGGTTCGAGCGCGAGTGGTACCTCGGCCCGCACAAGACGCAGCTGTTCGACACGAACGGCAACGCCGGGCCGACCGCCTGGTGGGACGGCCGGATCGTCGGCGGCTGGCGCCAGACCGATACCGGCGAGGTCGAGCTCCAGCTGCTCGAGGACATCGGCAGGGCAGGGCGACGCGCCCTCGAGGGCGAGGCGACGCGGCTGACCGAGTGGCTCGGCGGCACACGGGTGGTGGCGAGGTTCCCCTCACCGCTGTCGAAGACCAGGAACGCGAGACCGCCGCTCTAGCGGATCGAGTTCGTCAGTCCTGGTCCGGCCACGGAGCGACGTCGACCTCGTTGCCCTCAGCGTCGGCGAGCATCCACCACTACGGCGCGTTCTTATCTGACGATGTGACCGCCGCCGCGATCGCCGCGGCGACGCGCGCTTCCGCCTGGTCGTGCGGGACGTAGACGTCGATGTGGATTCGGTTGCGCTGCGGACGCGGCGCGTCCATCTGCTGGAACCAGAGCGACGGTCCATGAGCGTCGGGGTCGACCACGTCTTCGTCGCCATCCGGTCGGTAGCCAAGCACGGCGCGCCAGAACGGCATCACGCCGGGGATGACAAGCGCGTCGATGGCGACCGGTACACCTGCACCGCTGAGGTCGGCGGGGAGCCCAGCTCGCGCGCCGCGTCGAGATCTGTCCGGCGAGTTCGACATCACGCTCGGTCAGCCGGCCGTCGCGGTGCGTCGTCAGCCGCACCGTCACGCCGTGGTACCGGAGGTCGACATCGGGGTGGTGGGTCGAGGCGTCGGCCAGCGTGCCGATCGCGTCCACCAACGCGGTCCCTTCGCGAACGACCCGGTGCGGGAAGTGCGTGGACGGGACTTCCCCCACCACCCGCCAGTCGATCTGGTCGAACCGCCGCCGCTCGATCTGCTCGCTCATCCGCGCCTCCTCGTCGTGAGAGCTGAATACTCATCGCTGCAGAGGATGGCCGACATCGCGATCGACTCTCCGACGGCCGATTCACCACTCGTCTCCATCGGCGCACGGAAGGGCGTTTCGGCGCAGACTCGGTGGATGACCGAGCGGGGAGAAGCTGCCTGCTATCCCGAGGCAGTACGCCTACCCGGTCTACGCCTGTTTCTTCTTCAGCCCCATGTAGTGGCGGCGCTGGGCTTCGTCAAGGTGCTCGACGGCGTAGCGCAGCGTCGTGCGCGGCATGGTGGCAGCGTGCCGGTCGAGGAACTCCCGCAGTCCGACGGTGCCTCGCTTGCCGGCCTCGCGCCCCACCCGCCGACGGCCTTCTCGAGGGTCCGGGTCGTGGGCGTCATCGACCAGCACGTCGGCGATCGTGAAGGTGTCCGCGGGGTCGTCCTGGCCGGATGAAGTAGTAGGTGGCGACGATCGCGGTGCTGGCGGTACCAGCGGCTCATCGGATCGGGCCAGCTCGTAGAGGGTATCGCGCGGCCTGTCGAAGAGGTGCCCGCCGACCACGTGCGGCGCGGCTCGGTCGACCAGGTCCCAGGTGTTGATCCGGTCGTGGCGACGGAAGTAGAGGTCGTACAGCACTTTTCGCGACGTTCCGGCGATGTGCGTTTGCTGCGAGCTTGGAAGTCCATGATGCTGACCGCACCGACCCGCACCTCGTGTACCGGGCTCTCCAGCAGGACCTCCACCTGGTCCAGCGGCATGTCGGTGAAGTCCTTCGCCAGCGCGAAGACATCGCCCATCCTCGCGCCGATGGAGACGTCGACGCCACCCACGTCGTTCACCCCGGGTTCCAGGTAGCGCCGTGCCTCCTTGACGCGTTCGGGCGAACCGAGCGGCGTCAGTCGATCCACGAACCGGTTCGCGTTGAGCTCTCCCACAGGATGACGAGCACCTCGCTTCGCTTGTGGATCGCCGAGGAACCTACTAGACACCCGAACGAACGGATCGACGAGTCAGATGACTTAAGTCCTAAGCCCAATGGTCAGGTTGTGCGGGCTACGTCGTTCAGCCTAGGGTCGGATGAGGTGGCGTCCCTCCTCCATACCTTCCCCTCGTATCGCCTGCGCCACGGTCTCTCGGTGTGGCGCCTCAGGCGACGCCACCCGTGCCGATCCCCTTCCCCCAACCGTTCGCCGTATCGGGAACCCCACCGAACGGACGGCCCATGAGTCAGACATGTGGAACCTCACTCCCGGGAGGGGACGTCCTCGCGTTCCTCGTCGCGGGGAAGTCGAATCGCGAGATCGCCGAAGAGCTGGATCTGAGCATCAGCACGGTGAAGGCTCACCTGGGCTCCTTGTATCGGAAGCTCGGCGTGTCGAGCCGGACGCAGGCCGCGCTCGTGGGTGTGAGGAACTTCCCGATGTTGCGGGTATTGGCGAGTTACCGGCACGGAACTACGACTCAGGCGCTCGGGTGACGGCGAGATACGTGAGCTGATTCTCGGCCCGCTTGAGGTATCTGATGACCTGAGAACCGAGTCCCATCGCGATCGCCTCGCGCACCGCATCGAGGTCTTCGGCAACGCTCGCACCACGATCTCCGCTTCCGCGAATGGAGGGCGATCCCTATCCCATCGGTGGGCGAAGCTCTTGCCAGGCGCCCGCCTCGATCGATTCGCACCATGCCGTGAGCTTCTCCGGAGTCCAAACGCTGCCTTCTGCTGCTCGGGTTCGTGCCGCCGCCCAACGTGCCGTCTGCTTCGAGGAGCGCTTGAACAGCGACAGGGTGCGACGCCAGGTCCTCGGTGAATGACGTCAGACGTTCCGCGAAGAAGTGAGGCATCCGAGCCCTTCCCTCACGATGTCTTACATCTGGATACCCCGCACGTCGAATCGGCCCTATGGGAGCGCGGCCTGCCCCTCTCGTTCGGCTGCCCGCCACCGTGGGACGGGAGAGGCGCCGGCGTTCGCCGGCGCCTCTCCGCGTTCGTCGCGGTGGATCCCGGATCAGGGGATCGTGCCGTCGGTGGTATCGCCCTCCGCGGCATCGAAGTCGACGGCCCTATCGCGGCCCGGGCCTCCGCTGAAGGAATCGGCGCCCGCTCCGCCGGTCAGGCGGTCGTGTCCCTCGCCTCCGCTGAGGGCGTCGTCGCCGTCTCCGCCGAAGAGCGCCGTCGCTGTCGTCCCCGCCGTTGACGCTGTCGTTCCCGTCGCCTCCGAAGACGGGGTCAGTTTGTCATCCCCGGCGCTGATGAGGTCGTTCCCGTCCCTGGCGGTGATCAGGTCGTTGCCGTCCCGGCCGAAGATCAGGTCCGCTCCCTGCGTGCCGACCAGGATGTCCTTCTTATGGTCACCGACGATGACCGTGATCGCGACCGAGGAGGTGTTGCCGTCGAGATCGGTCGCAGTGACGGTGACCACCGCCTTCCCGTCCTTCCGGTGATGCGCGGTGATCGTCACGTTTCGGTCGGCATCCGCTCCACCGAACGTGATGCCGGCGGCCGCCACGAGCTTCTCGTTCGACGACGTGGCCGAGAGCGTCACGTCGGCTGCCTCGCCGTCGAGGTCACCGACCAGCAGGTTCATCGTGCCGGTCGTGTCCGAGTCGGTCGCGACGCCGCCGGTCACCTCGATCACCAGCCCACGAGCGCGCACCGGAGCCGTCACGTCGTCGACATACCAGCCCAGGTGGCCGGCGCACCCGTCGGTGCCGAGGTCGAAGCGCAGGCGGAAGCTCTGGTTCGGACCGACGTACAGCGCCAGGTTGACGTGCGATCGGCCCCAGCTGCCCTCGACCGAGCCGCCATCGGTGCCGCTGAAGGCG
The DNA here is from genome assembly GCA_963777495.1 of uncultured Actinomycetes bacterium. GTDB lineage: Bacteria > Actinomycetota > UBA4738 > UBA4738 > HRBIN12 > JBBQVZ01. The sequence goes on from CAVZQM010000006.1 coordinate 393,917, forward strand.
AACTGACCGGCCATCGGATTCGTGTTGCCTTGAGCGGCCGTCGCCAGCTGCAGGTTGTACGGGTTGAACGTGAAGGCGCGTCCGGCACCAGCTGCCACGGGCCGCCGTCGATGCTGATCTTCAGCTTCCCGCCGTCGAAGCCGATCTCGGTCGCCACGTAGTGGTCGAACGTGAGCCGCGGCATAAGTCGACACCGCCGGCAACGGGAATGTCCGGGCTGTCGAGGCGCTAGCAGGCCCGTCTCCGGTTCCGGCGTGCATGCCCTCCTGGGATCTTCGCCGAAGCACCGCGCCGAGCCATTCCCCGCGGGCAGCTCGTTCCTCGCCCAGTCGGGCGCCGGCCAGGCCGGCGAGGTCCGTGGCTCGTCGGCCAGCCGCCGGGGCCCGATCCTCGAAGGTCTCGTGGAAGACGTTCGATCGGGGTGGTCCGGCCTCGCGAGCGATCCGCCCGTCTGCAGGATCGGCTGGAAGTTGCACTGCTCCGCCGGGTCGGCGGAAGCTCGACGGCCTCGATCATGTTGGCGATCTGCGCGCAGTCGACCGCCGTGATCGACTGGCCGGACGGCCGGCGAGCTGCCGTCGTGCTGAACCCGTGGAGGTGCCGCCCGGTGAGGTCGGTGCACGACTGCTGGAGCGCGTCGGCATGGTCCGCGAAGTCGCTCGCTGGACCCTGGTAGACCGTCATCGCCCGATAGTAGATGTGCGCCGCTTTGAGCAACCCGATCGCCCCGACCGTCTGACCGTTGTACTCGCCGCCGTCTGCCAGCAGCGTGAAGCCATGATTGGGCACGCCGGAATTCGTGTGGACGCCACCCCCATCACCGGTGCCACAGAAGTACTCGTGTATCGGACACCTTGCCCGGGTCGCCGAAGCAGGTGGGATTCCACATATCGCGAATCGCGCCGCCGAAGGCGGGCGCGTCCTCGCCGGTCAGCCACCGATACGACTGGTCGGTCACCGCAGGCGTGTTGATCCGCATCGTGACGTTCACGCCACTGGCGAGCTGGCCCTTGATCGTGCTTCCGGTACTGAAGCCGACGAGCACGGACGAGATCGTAATCGTCGCATCGACGCCGCCCATCGTGCCGACCGCGTCGCCGTTGGCGGCGGCGTTGGCGACAACGACCGCGATAGCGCCGGCATTCTGCGCGTTCTTGACCTTCACGGCGAAGGGACACACACCGCGATCGACGAGGGCGATATTGCCCGCCATGGCTGCGCCGTTGACGAACGGCTGACAGCCGTCGGACGTGGTTCCAACTGGCGGGTCGGTCGGCCCATCGTCGGCGAGGACGATCGTCCCGGTCACACCGGCTGGGGTGAGCGGCGTTCCGAACTGAGCGCCCCCGGCGGGATAGGTCCCGGCAATGGACGCCGGCGTGTTGACGACGAGCACGGGCGGGAACGTCTGAAACGCGGAACAGGTGTTGGCCGTGCGATTCCCGCCCGGCGCGTCTCGGCCCGTGCCGTTCAGCAAGTCGACGATCTCGCCGAACATGTCCGAATACGCCTCGTTCAGCGCACCCGGCTGCCATTGGTAGATCAGGTTGTGCGTGAACTCGGTGTAGGCGTGGGTCCACTCGTGGCCGACTACGTCGTCGGGGCTGACGCCCGTTGCAGTAGTTGGTGGTCGCGCCGTTCCAGTTGGCGTTCGGGCAGGCGATGTCGGCCGTCGTTGTTGACGATGTCATCTCGTCCCCGGCGCCGTCGTAGGAGTCACGGGTGAACGTGTTGGTGAAGAAGTGGTACGCCAGCCCGGTGGCGTTGCACGCTGCTCTGCTGGTCGGTGGTTGAGCACACCCGGGAACGGGTCGCCCTCCTTCCAGACCTCCTTGACGTCGGGGGTCCGCTGCCGGCGGCCTCGATCAGCCGCCGCACCAGCACGTCGGCCACCATCGAGTAGCGGTTGACGGTCTTGCGGCGGTGCGCGTCGATGAACACCAAGTCGCGGACAGCCGCGCGTTGGTGACCTCGACCTGGTAGGCGAGCTGGTTCGTGCCCTTGATGTCGCGGATTGACCGTCCGGTACACGATGAGCCTGGCTGACGCCTTGAGACGCCTTGACGCGTGTTCGGCCGGGCGGGTCACCGGCCACCTCGCGGATCGCCCGGCGGGCGGCCTGGGCGGCGGAGAGCGTGGGCGCGACCGCGAGACGGACCCCCGGGACGAAGACGCCGTTCACCACGGTCAACCGGTTCAGCTTGTCGAGATGGACCTTGAGCGTCGCCCCGAAGACGGGGACCCCGCGATAGACCTGCTCGTAGGTGAGGTGCGTGCCCAACGCGTCCTTCGCTCTGGACGTGAGCACCAACTGCGAGGCGTCGCGGTTGCCGAAGACCTCACCGAACTCGGCGAAGAAGTCGCCCGTCTTCCCGGTGGGGGTCCGCTGGAAGCCGTCGGCGGGGGTCGCCGCGCCGGCTCACCCGCACGAAACCGGCCACAC
>CAVZQM010000007.1:0-31964 GCA_963777495.1 uncultured Actinomycetes bacterium
ATGAGAGGACGAACCCGAGCAGCAGTGCGAGAACGATCGCGCCCGCCGCGACGCCGATGAACAGCGCACGGGAGCTCGCGAAGGAACTCGCGTTGTGGGCGATCAACTCCTCAACCTCTGCCCGCGTCCCATCCGCCAGGTCCGCGGCGTCCTGGTAGAGATCGCCCGCGAGTTGTTCGGCATCCGCCCGCAGCGGCAGGATCTCCTCGCGAACCTCCCTGTCCTCTTTCGAGATGGTTGTCCCCTCGCTCCCATAGAGGGGGATGATCTCGTCCACGAACAATCTCGAGAGCTCCTCGGCCTTGTTCTTGATCCTGTCCAGGATCTTCCGGTCCTCTGGAGGAGGCGTGAACAGGAGCTGATCCGCGGCCGTGTGCGCCCCGATCCGGACCGCCGCGTCGACCGCGAGCAGGTCGACGGCGAGCGAGTACGTCCCGCTGATCTGTGGGCCCGCTGCATCCGACCAGATGGTGCTGAACGCTTCCGCGATGTTCGCCGACAGGACGCCGCGCAGGTGGGCGGCCTCGGCCTGGAGTTGGCTGTACTGAACGGCGCGCTCTTGCAGAGGCCCCACGCTCGCGACGCGGTCGTTCGATTGCCCGAGGACGCGGAGCCCCAACAGGCCGACCGCGACCAACGACAGAGCGATGCCGACGAACGCGATCAGCAGCTTCGTCCGAACGTCGGCCGGCAGGCGCGCGACGGCCCTGACGAACGGGTCGCCGATCCGTCGTCGTCCCTCTCGGGCGACCCGAGACTCCTGCTCCTCGCCCAAGATCTCAGACTTCCAGGACTGTCGTCCCGCCGACCATGTTCGCGATCAGCCACTTCCCGTCGATCCGGGCCACATCGAAGTCGGCAGTGGTGGTCGACACGACTTTTCCGGTCTCGATATCGACGTAGTGGCACTCGAAGTGCAGCGTGCCCCGGTCGCCGTTGACGGTGATCTCGAGCTTGTACGCAGGGTGATCGGAGAGCCAGTGGTTCTGTGGCTCGAACGACGCCGAACTCTCCAACCAGAACTTTCGGATCTCGTCCAGCCCAGATGCGGTCGCCCCCGGGCCCACCGTCATCGTCGCGTTGGGCGCGTACAGGCTCATCATCAGTTCGATGTCTTTCGTCGTCGTGGCGTGGTGGAAATCCTTCTCGATCTGATCGATCTCCCACCTGTCTTGGATCTCGCGTGACTGCTCATCGGCCGAATCGCCCCCCGAACCGCCACAGGCGACGAGCACCACCGAGAGGAGAACGACCCCGAGCGCGCCACCGATCACGAACCTCCGCATCTTGAGCTCCCTTCCGCCCAGGCCATAAGGCCGCCGGTGCTCGCCGATGTTCACACCGCCGAGTCCATCCGTCTAGAGGCTAGGGAGCGCGTTGGTCTCAGGCCACCAGGCCAACCGTCCCAGCTGTGGTGTGTTAGCACGGTAGTCGCCCTCGCCCTGGTCACTCTGTCTTCGCTGTGCAGAAGCGGCGGACCTGCTCGGGGAACGTGCTCACGTGGATCGGCTTCTCGAGCCACCCGGCGAAGCCCGCCTCCTCGAGCCAGTCTTCGCTTCCCTCGAGCGGCGATGCGCTCATCGCGACCACCGGGATGAGCGCCGTTCGGCTCGTGTGCCGCGAGCCGTCGTGTCGCATCCACGCCGTCCATGTCGGGGAGCCGGAGGTCCATCAGGATCACGTCCGGCAGGTGCTCGCTCGCGAGCGCGATCCCCTGCGCGGCCGTCGCCGAACCGAACGTCCTGAACCCCGCAGCGCCCAGGACGTCGAGGGCGAGCTTCCGGTTCCGGTCGTTGTCGTCGACGACCAGCACGCTGGTCATGGGCGTATCCTCGCGCCATGCCGATCCGACTGGTGATCGCCGACGACCATCTCCTCGTGCGCGAGGGCGTGCGGCGGCTGCTCGAGACCGATCCCGACATCGAGGTCGCGGCGGTGTGCGGCGACCTCGATTCCTTGCTCGCGGCGGTGGAAGCGGAGCGTCCAGACGTGGTCGTGACCGACATCCGCATGCCGCCGGGAAACAGCGACGAGGGGATCCAGGCGGCGGATCGGCTCCGCACCACCGCTCCCGACGTGGGCGTCGTGGTGCTGAGCCAATACGCGACGCCGAGCTACGCCCTGGCCCTCCTGGAGGGTGGCAGCGCCGGGCGCTCCTACCTCCTCAAGGAGCGCGTCCAGGACCCGGGCGAGCTCGTGTCCGCGATCCGTGCGGTCGCGAACGGCGGCTCGGTGATCGACCCGAAGGTCGTCGAGGCGCTGGTCGCGGAGGACACCCGCGGCGGAGGGATCGCCCCTCCAGAGCCTGTCCGCACGCGAACGCGACGTGCTGCGCGAGATGGCGGCGGGCAAGAGCAACGAGGCGATCGGTGAGTCCCTCTTCCTCGCCGAGCGGTCGGTCGAGAAGGTGATCCATTCGATCTTCCTCAAGCTCGGGCTCACCTGGGAGCCGTCGGTCAACAAGCGCGTCAAGGCCGTGATCCTCTACCTGGCAGAGGGCGACTAGCGTCATCGCGAGATCGGCAGGGAGCCAACCACGGTGGTCCGGTTGCTCCCCGCGGTGATCGTCACCCGGCCGCCCAGCGCTTCGACACGATCGTGCGAGGCGCGGCGTTCCGATCCCAGGTCGCTGCCCACCTCGATCTCGAACCCGAGCCGGCCCGCCTCGTCTCGGACGCTCACGACCACCGGCGTGCCGTCCAGCGCGCGCTCGAACACGTCGAGCGCGCAGAAATAGACGGCGCCGACGATCTCCGGCGGAGACGTCTTGACCACGTCGACGTCGACGTCGATCCGCGCCTGCACGCCTGCGCGGCTCGCCGCCGCACGGAGCTCCGCGACGAGCCCGCCCACGTCGAGCAGCGGAGGGAACACCCGCGTGGCGAGCTCCTGCACGTCCGTCAACGCCCGCCGCGCTTCGCGCTGCAGCTCGTCGAGGATCGTCCTCGCCGCCGCGGGATCGGACGTCGAGCGAACCCGCCGCGACCTCGAGGTTGGCGGCGAGCCCCACCAGATCCTGCAGCACGCCTTCGTGGAGGGCCCGCTCGATCCCGCGACGTTCGGCATCGGCGACCAGCGCGAGGCGTTTCCGAGACGCTCGGAGTTCCCCGATCTCGCGGCGCAGCCCATCGAGGGTTGGCTGCTCGTCGGTCTGCTCGGTCTCCAGCGGAGGCCTCCTGCGCCTGGGCTCCCCGGCAGTTGTCCGTCATCGCGCGGGCGTCGTCAAGCTGGCAGCACGGTATCGGACCGGAGGGCAGCATCCCGGCGTTCGCCAGGCCTCCACCGTATCGCCGACGGGAGCGCCCTCCTAGCCTCGGCGGATACGGCCAGCGCTCATGAAGAGAGGAGGGATCTGCGGCCCAGACGAAGTGCAGCGCAGTGGAGTGGACGGCCCCAGCGCCGTTCGGAAGGAGGGAACGTCATGAAGGTTCGAACGCGCATGAGACGGATCCGGCTCATCGTGCCTGCGCTCCTCGCCGTCGTGCTCGTGTTGCCCGGCGCGGCCACCTCGAGCATCGCACAAGGCGAGTCGTCGGGATCGCCGGACACCTATGTCACCGACTGGGATGTGGTCGGCACGCAGGCGTTCACCGCGGCGGCGCTGTCGCCTGCCGAGGGCCATGTGATCTTCGGGTACGTGGCGATCGCGGTCTACGACTCGGTGATGGCGATCGAGGGTGGCTACCGGCCGTTCGCGATCGACGTCGATGCCCCTCACGGAGCATCGGCCGAAGCCGCGGTCGCGGCAGCCGCGCGTGGCATCCTCGTCCACTACCTGCCCGCCCAGGCGGCGGGGATCATCGAACCGGCGTACACCGCGTCGCTCGCCGGCATCGATGACGGTCAGTCGAAGACTGACGGCGTAGCGACGGGGGAGCAGGTCGCGGCCCTCTTGATCGCCGAGCGGGCCGACGACGGGTTCCGGGCGGCGGTCACGTACACGCCGCCGGACCCGCCGATCCCCGGTGTCTGGCTCCCCACGGCGCCCACGCCTCCGATCGGTCCGTACCTCGGGCTCATGCGGCCGTTCAGCCTCGACTCGGCCGACCAGTTCCGGCCGAGCGGGCCGCCGTCGCTCCACAGCAGGAGATGGGCGCGCAACTACAACGAGGTCAAGGAGATCGGCTCGAGCACGAGCATGACACGGACCCCCGAGCAGACACTGGCGGCACAGTTCTGGGCGGAGCCTCCGGTGCAGCAGGCACGCGGCTCCTTCCGCAAGTTCGTGCTCGATCACGAGCTGGACGTCGTGGACGCGGCCAGGTTCATGGCGATGATCTCCGTGACGTACGCCGACGCGCTGATCGCCTGCTTCGACGCGAAGTACCACTTCGCGTTCTGGCGTCCGATCACCGCGATCCGTGCCGGGGACACCGATGGGAACGGGAGAACGAAGGGCGACGAGGCCTGGGCTCCGCTGCTCCCCGGGACGCCGAACCACCCGGAGTATCCGAGCGCGCACTCGTGCATCACGCCGGCCGGGGGATACGTCGTCGGGAGGTTCCTCCGGACGCAGCAGATCGAGTTCACCGTCCCGAGCCTGACGGGGATCGGCGATCGATACTTCGAGTCGGTCAAGGATCTGCGGTACGAGGTCGGCAACGCTCGCATCTGGGGCGGGATCCACTTCCGCGCCGCGGTCACCGACGGGATCGCGATCGGGTACCAGACGATGCGACAGGTGCTCGAGAACCACTTCCAGCGGTCGCGGCACTAGGAGGACATGGCCTAGCTCGGCCCGGGATGCCGGGTCGAGCTAGGCCGCTCCGACCTCGCCGGAGCCGAGTTCGAGTCAGCCTGCTGACGCGTGCCGGCCAGTTCGACGACGCCTGACGTCAGGAGGCTGCTCAGATCGACCTGCGCGTTTGCTGTCAGCCTCCTGACGTGTCGGGCCACCGGGACCGTCCAGGACCGTCAGCCGGCTGACCACACCCGGCGCGACACCGGCTGACACCCGACGCGACCCCGGCGCGCTCAGCTCCAGTCGACCGTGACGATGTCGATCGGTTCGGACGTGCCTCGCAGGGTGACGGTCCGCGGCTCCGAGATCGGGAAGCGGCCGTCCGCCGCCGTGCCACGACTCGCCACGATCTGATCGCCGTCCGCGAGCGCCGCGATCCGCGACGCCTCGTGCACGCCCTTGCCGGAGAAGTCCTTGCCGACCTGCGTCGCGCCCGACGCGTGCACGCCGATCCGCACCTTCGGCGCGAACCCCGCCGAGCGCCGGTGCTCGGCCAGCCGCCGCTGGATCGCGACGGCGCAGGCGAGCGCCTCGTCCGGCGAGTCGAAGCCGACGAAGAACCCGTCGCCCGGTCGAGACGACCTCCTCGCCCTTGTGCTCGGCGAACAGCGACCGCAGCGTCTCGTCGTGCCACCGCAGGACGCCCTGCCAGGCCTCGTCGCCGAGCGCCTCGACCAGGTTCGTCGAGCTCTCGATGTCGGTGAACATGAACGTCTTCTCGACGCGGCGCGGCGCGTCCTTGCCGCGGAGCTGCCACGGCAGCAGCTCCTCGACGTCCTCGATCGTGATCGCGCCGGTCGGGCACGCGAGCGCGGCCTCGCGCAGGACCTCGTCCTCGACGCTCGCCGGGTCGACGACGTCGGCCTTCGCGAAGTCGCCCTCGTACCAGTCGAACGCCGTCGGCGCGATCGTGATGCAGGTCCCCGCGCCGACGCAGCGGTGCCGGTCGACGCGGGCCCGGAGCAGCGTCACAGGACCCGCTCCCGGAACGCGAACGCGGTGGCCTCCGCGCGAGACGACGCGCCGATCCTCGCGAACAGCTCGCCGAGCCGCCGCGCCACGGCCGGCTCGTCGATCCCGAGCTCGTCGGCGATCTCGGCGTTCGTCTTGCCCTGCACGAGGCTCTGCAGCAGCAGATCGTTCGCCGTCCAGCGCGGCGCGTCGCTCCGGCCGTCGGACGCCGCGATCGTGCTCGAGCGGCCCGGCGAGCGCCGCCAGCTCCCGGCCGACCGGTCCACGGAACCACCGGACCCGCACGTCCTCGTCCATCGTGCGCTGCGCGACCATCGCGAGGGAGAGCTGCACGTACGGACGAACGCCCTCCTCCCACTCGGGGGCACCCGTCTCCATCAGGACCCGCGCGCTCGGCAACAGGACGTCGAGGTTCAGGTCCTCGTGCCTCGCGGCCTCGAGCGCCGTCGCCGGCCGCGCGGGCGAAGGCCGTCGCCTCCTCGGGCCGGCCCCGGGCGAGCGCGACCCGCGCCCGGGCCGCGTCGGCCTGGGCTCCCCACGGCGGGTGACCGGGCAGCGTCGCCGGCGAGCTCCGACGCCTCGGCGGCCGATCGCTCCGCGAGCGTCATCAGCTCCTCGTCGCCATCCTGCGCGCCGAGCCGCGACGACTCGACCGCCAAGCGCGCCAGCGCCTCGCACCGCGCGGCGATCTGGCCCGTACTCGGTCGCCAGCTGCACGGCGCGCTCCAGGTGCGCGCGCATCCCCTGCGGCGTCGCCCGCGGCCGCGTCCGCGATCCCGCGCCACGTCTCCAGCCGGCGCGCGCGGAGCGGGCTCGGATGCTCGGTCGCCACCGCGGCGGCGCGATCGATCCACGTCCTCGCGTCGTCGACGTCGCCCAGGTCGAGGAGGGCCATCGCGGTCCCGCCGGCCGCCAGGAACTCGAGGTTCGGTCGCCGATCTCCTTCGCGTAGCCGGTGGGCCTCGCGGCCCTCGCGATCGCCAGGTCGGGGATCACCTTCGCGCGGGCGAACACGTGCGACGCCGTAGAGCATCTGCGCCTCGAACGCCGCGCGCTCGCTCTCGTTCGTGAACGCCTTCATGCCTGGACGTGAGCCGGCGGATCTCCTCGATGTGGCGGGCCGAGCTCGCGCCGAGGTGGATGTCCGCCCCCCAGTTCAGGTACGCGATCGCGATGATCGTCGACATCGCGCCGCGCCGGTCGCCGAGCTGCTTCGTAGAGCTCGAGCGCACGCTGCGAGGAGGCCGAACGTCTCCATGAACGCCGGCGCGATCTCCAGCTCGGGCATGATGTCCTCCAGGACCTCGCCCGCCGCCACGCGCTGCGCGATCGGGAGGTGCTCGCCGAGCTCGACCTGCTCGATGAACCACGCGCGCACCCGGCCGAGCTCCACGACGCCGAGCTCGCGGGTGGCGGCCGCCTCGGCGTCGCGACGTCGCCGAGCTCTCGCGCCAGCTCCATCGCGCGGCGGAACGGTCTCATCGGCGCCGTCGAGGTCGACCTCCTTCGCGGCGGGGCGAACGACTCGCCCGCGGTGGCGCGCAGCAGGTCCTGCCCGAGCTCCATGCACGCGGCGAGCTCGCCTTCGCGGTCCCCGCGCTCCACGGCCAGGTCCCGCACCTCGCGCGCGAGCTCCGCGGCGCGATCGAACTCCTCGGCGGTCCGCATCGCCGCGGCACGGCGCAGCCGGACGTCGATCTCCAGGCGCGCGTCGCCCAGCGCCTCGGCCAGCGCGGCGAGCTCGGCGAGTCCCTGCATCCGGTCGCCGGGCCGCCGCAGCATGTCGAGCGCCTGGTCGCGCGCGTCCAGCAGTCCCACCCGCTGCTCCGGGGTGGAGGCCGACGGCAGCGCGAGCTCGACGACGCGCAGGACCTCCTCCGGCGCGTTGGCGGCGAGCGCGTTCCGGCTCGCCTCGACCGAGAACCGGACGCACACCGCGCCGTCCCCGGCCGCCTTCGCGTGGCGGGCGATCAGCGGCAGGCTCGCCGGCCGAGGGCTCGCCCGACATCAGCAGCTGCGACGATCGCCGTGTGGATCGCCCGGCGCGCGGCCGACGTGAGCGTCGCGGCGGCGAACTCGCGGACCTGCTCGTGCTGGAAGCTGTAGTCGGCGGCCGACTCCTCCTCGTGCTCGACGAGCAGACCCGCCGTGACCGCCGGCGTCAGGATCTCGGCCAGCTCCTCGGGATCCGGGTGCCGCCTCCGTCCACGCCGAGCTGGACCTCGCGCAGGTCCTGCAGGCTGAAGCGCCGGCCGAGGACCGCCGCGACGGCCAGGAGCGCCTTCGTGTCGTCCGGGAGCTTCATCGCCCGCCGCGAGATCAGCGTCCTCACCGCCGACGGCACCAGCCGCTCGGCGTTCCCGGCCAGCGTCCAGACGCCGTCGATCTCCTGGACCAGCCCGCCCTCGCGGTAGGCGAACGCCATCTCCTCGACGATGAACGGGACGCCCTCGGCCTGCGCGTGCATCACCGCCGCGCCCGACGGGTCGACCGGACCGCCGAGCACCTGCGCCAGGAACTCGCGCGTGTCCGGCTGCGAGAACCGGTCGAGCTTCAGGCGGCGCACGACGCCCATGCGTTCCATGTCGGCGACCAGGTTCACGGCCTCGGTGACGACCGCGAACTCCTCGGGACGGATCGCGAACATCAGGAAGATCGGGCTCGCGCCGTCGGTGCGGACCACGTACCGCAGCAGGCGGAGGCTGTCCTCGTCCGACCATTGGAGGTCGTCGATCAGGACGGCGAGCGGCCGCTCGGCGGCGAGGGCGCGGAACGCGACGGCGCCCAGGTCGAACGTGCGGAGCAGGCGGCTGTCGGGCGAGAGGGTGGCGAGGCCCGGGTCGTCCTGCCCCGACATCGAATCCAGGCATCGGCGACAACGCGTCCGCGGTCTTCTCGTCGGTGGCCGCGCTGGACGGCCTCGGGCGATCCGAGGATCGAGCGCGCGACCAGGAACGGACCGCGGAGCTCCTCGTCGGCCGTGACGGCGATCGCGGTGAAGCCCTCGGCCCTCGCCTGCTCGGCCGCGGCGACGAGCAGCCGCGTCTTGCCGATGCCCGGCTCACCCTCGACGGTGAGCCCGACGAGGCGGCCCGCCGGCCGTGGCCAGCTCCTGCGCGATCGCCTGGAGCTCCGCCGGGCGACCGACGACGTCGCCGGTCGCCCGATGGACGTCGAGCGCCATCGGCGAGAACGGCAGCGGTCGGTCGTCGTCCGTGATCACCTGGTCTCCGGAAGGTCGGGGATGTGAGGGTAGCCGGGACCCGGCGCTCGGTCACACCCGGCCATCACACGGACGGCTCGTTTTTCGCCTCGCGCCGGCGTGGGTAGCCTTGGGGGCATGGACCCACCTCCACGGGTCGACCCGAACGTGGTCGACACGCACGAGGTCGTCGCAGGCCGCTACCGACTCGATCGTTCACTCGGCACGAGCGGGATGGCGGAGGTGTTCGCCGCGACGGACCTGCAATTACGGCGCTCGGTCGCGGTCAAGCGGCTCCCGTCATCCGCGATGCAGGATGCGACGGCGAAGGCGCGGTTCGCCCGCGAGGCACGCGCCCTCGCGCGGGTGAACGACCCCAACGTCGTCACGGTGTTCGACATCGTCGTCGACGACGGACGCCCGTTCCTGATCATGGAGCTCGTGAACGGGATGACGCTCCGCCAGCTCATCGATGCCGAGGGCCGGCTGGATCCCGCGCGCGTCGTCTCGATCGCGGACGGGATCTGCTCGGGCCTGGCGGCGGTGCATGCCTGCGAGATCGTGCATCGCGACATGAAGCCGTCGAACGTCTTCCTGACGCCGTCGGGCGTGGTGAAGATCGGGGACTTCGGGATCGCCAGCGTCGCACGCGATGTCACGCTCACCCGAGCGGGTGAGGTGTTCGGCTCGGCGCCCTACGTCGCGCCGGAGCAGGTCACCGGCGACCCGGTCGATCCTCGGGCGGATCTCTACGCGCTCGGCTGCGTGATGTTCGAGATGGCGACGGGCCGCGCGCCGTTCGTCGGCGACGATCCGGCGGCGCTCGCGTACCAGCACGTCCACGCGACCCCCGAACGCGCCGACGCCGTCGTTCCGCACGTGCCGGCCGCGCTCGCGTCGACGATCGATCGGTTGATGGCGAAGGACCCGGCTGATCGACCGGGGAGCGCCGACGAGGTGCGACGATCGTTGGTGGCCATGCCCGTGTCGGCCGTGACCGGGGTCGGCGACATCCCCACGCAACCGTTGGAGCCGCCGGCCTCGACGGACGTGCTGCCGGTGGTCCCGCCGCCGCCGCTGCCGCCGCGCCGGACGCCGCGATCGCCGTCGCTGCTTCCCTGGATCGCCGGGTTGGCCGGCGCGATCGTGCTGCTCCTCGTCCTGAACGCGTTGTACGGCGGGGCCGACCCTGCGGTCCAGGCTCGGACACCGGCCGCGGAACGATCCCCGTCGCCGGCCGCGTCCGAGTCGCCGCCCACTCCGTCGCCGCGATCGGCGAGTCCCAGTTCCACGCCCTCCGCCGCCACCGGGTCGGTCCAGGAAGCGGCGGCCGGGCTGTTCGGTCTGGTCGACGGGTTGGTGTCATCGGGAGCCGTGGAGGACCACCTCGCCAGGGATCTCGAGCATGGCGTGGACAAGGTCGTCGAGGCACTCGAGGCGGGCGACGGAGGGAGGGCCCTGGACGAGCTCGGCCGGCTCCAGGAGAAGGTGGACAAGGGGCTCGAACACGGCGAGATCTCCGCCGACGACGCCGAACGCCTGGATGTCGCGATCAAAGAGCTCGCCTCGGCGGTCGAGAGCGGCGACGACGACGAGGAAGACGAGGGCGACTGATCCACCCCAGCACCGTCCCGACCTTGACGACCTCGCACGACTCGGCTACGAAGAGCGCATGCCAACCGCAGCCGAGTCGCTCGCCAGCATCCCGCTGTTCTCCAACCTGTCCGGTCGGCAACTGAAGAAGATGGCGAAACGGGCGTTGGAGCATCGGTACGACACGGGCGACGTGATGGTCCGCGAGGGAGGACGCACACAGACGCTGTTCGTCATCCTGGAAGGCACCGCCAAGGTCATCAAGAACGATCGCACGATCGCGCGACGCTCCGCCGGTGACGTCTTCGGTGAGTTCTCGATGATCGACCTCCGCCCTCGGGCCGCCACCGTGGTGGCCGAAACGCCGATGGTGTGTCTGGCGCTGGAACACGACGACGTGCGGGGCCTGGTGATGGAGGATCCGCGGATCGCGTGGAGCCTCCTGCAGACGCTCGCGGGACGCCTCAGAGACGCCGACTGAACCGAAGGGTGCGATGAGCGAGCCACGGCCGGTGCGGTGGCCCTGGGTGGTCTGGGCATTCACGCTGTGCCTCGTCGCGGCCGCGCTCGCGCTGTCGATCGCGAACGACACGTTCGACACCTTCGTGGTCATCGCCGTGCCGATGATGATCGGCTACGGCACGATCGGTGCGTTCGTCTCGGCTCGGGTTCGAGGCAATCCGCTCGGCTGGTTGATGCTCACGGTCGGACTGAGCTTCGGCGTGATCGCCATCAGCAGCGAATACCTCGTGTGGGCCGTTCGCAACGACGCGCCGCTGCAGGCCCTCTCCGCCTGGCTCTCGAACTGGGTGTACGTCTTGACGTTCTTGCCGCTCCCCACGATCCTGCTGCTCTTCCCGACGGGACGCGTGCTCTCGCCCCGGTGGCGGATCGTGCTTGTACGCGATCGCAGGATCGGCCGCGGCCCTTGCGGTCGCGGCGTGGATCCGGCCGGGTGACGTCGGCGCCGAAGTCCCCTTCGATAACCCGACGGGGGTCGAGGCGCTGGATCCCCTGTCGACCGTGCTGTCGACGATCGGGTTGCTGGGCGTCCTCGTATCGGCGCTCGCATCGGTCGTGGCGCTGGTCGTTCGCTACCGCCGGTCCGAGGACACCGACCGCCGCCAGATCCGCGCGCTCGCCTACGTGGCGGGCGTCGCGCTCGCGCTCCTGGTTCCGGCGTTCGTCTTCGAGGGCTCGCCGGTGCTGAACGATGTCTTCTTCTACGCGTTCTTCATCTGCATCGGCGTGGCGTTCCCCGCAGCGATCGGCTGGGCGATCCTGCGGTATCGCCTGTACGACATCGACCTGGTCATCAAGAAGACCGTCACGTTCTCCCTGGTGGCCGTCGCCCTGACCGGGTTGTACCTCGCCCTGATCGCCGTCGCGACGCTCGGGAACATCCCTCGGCTGTTGTTCGGGATCGTCGTCGTCGTGTTGACGTTCCGGCCGGTCCTCAGAGCGGCCCGATCGATCGCCGACCGGGTCGTCTACGGACGGCGCGCGACACCGTATGAGGTGATGAGCGAGTTCTCCGAGCGGATGTCGGAGACGTACTCGACCGACGACGTCCTCCCGCTGATGGTGCAGGTGCTGCAGGGAGCGACGGGGGCAGAACGGGCCGACGTGTGGCTCCGGATCGGCGGCCAGCTCCGAGCGAGCGCCTCCTCGTCGAGCGATGCAAACACGCGCCAGGTCGTGGAGGCCCGCGACGACACGCTGCCACCGTTGCCGGGCAGCTTCGCCGCCGATGTGCGACATCAGGGTGAGCTGCTCGGCGCCCTCACCGTCACGATGCCGCCGAACGACCCGCTCGATCCTTCGAGACGGAGGCTCGTGCACGATCTTGCGGCCCAGGCCGGCCCGGTCCTCCGCAACGTTCGGTTGATCGAAGAGCTGCGTGCGTCGAGGCAGCGCCTCGTCGCCGCTCAGGACGGAGAACGACGCAAGCTCGAGCGCAACATCCACGACGGTGCGCAGCAACAGCTCGTCGCGCTCGGCGTGCAACTGCGGCTGGCCGACACGATGGTCGATCGGGATCCTGCGAAGGCGCGCGAACTCTTGACCCGGCTCCAGGGCGACACGCAGACGGCGATCAACGACTTGCGCGATCTCGCGCGCGGGATCTACCCGCCCTTGCTCGCGGATCAGGGGCTCGGCGCGGCGCTCGAGGCCCAAGCGCGGAAGTCCGCCGTTCCCGTCGACGTCACGGTCGATGGGGTCGGACGCCTGTCACAAGATGTGGAGGCGGCCGTGTACTTCTCCTGTCTCGAGGCGTTGCAGAACGTCGCCAAGTACGCCGAAGCCTCGCGCGCCACGATATCGCTCGCGACGCGCGAAGGATCGCTCGAGTTCACGGTCGCCGACGACGGACGCGGGTTCGATCCGGTGTTCGCCGAACGAGGTTCTGGTCTGCAAGGGATGGCCGACCGGATCGAGGCGATCGGCGGTACGGTCGAGATCGAGAGCGCCCCGGGCCGGGGGACAACCGTGACGGGGCGAGCGCCCGCGACAGCCCGCGAGTGACGCTCGTCGAACGTCAGGTCGTCGGATCGAGATCTCCGCTCGGCGGTCGTCACCCGGACGACACGTTCCGCGTGGTTCAGCCGGGCTTGAACTCGGGGAGGCCGTCGCCGGGCTCAGAGACAACCACGGGCTCCATGCGCAGCAGACCCGCCAGGGTGGAGGACGCGCGGTTGACCCCGTCTCGGTCCCACGACTCGACCACGTCCGCGACGCGGCCGTCGCCATCGACCACCACCACGGTCGGTGCCGAGACGATGCCGTACGCATCGGAGGCCATGTACGGCGCCAGATCCGGGACCTGTGGGAACCGCCACTCGTAGGTCTGGGCGAACGCGGTCAGCGCGTCGGTCGGATCCTGTCCCACGCCCGCGACAGCCTGGGGATACGCACCACCGAACCGCGAGATCGGTGGTCCGGCCATCTGCGTCACGGAGCACGTGACCTTGTAGAACACGAGCGCATGCGGACCGCGGATCTCCACGCCGTCGACCGGCGGCGCGACGGATCCGACCGGGATCGCCATGGACCGATGCTACGTCCGCGGCGGCCGTTCAGGTCAGACGTCGCGCGGATCACGAACGGATGCCGAGCGCGTACCGCAGTGCGCCGTCGAGCGCGACGAGCTCCAGTGGCGTGAGCCGGCCGATCGGGCGACGCCCCAGGAGCGCTTTCGGGACGGTCTGCAGCGTGTCGCAGTTGATGACCGAGTTCGCCCGCAACCCGTGCCTCCGGCCGACCGGGAGCTCGCTCGGGATCGCACGGATCGTGCGGGTGACCGGGGCGACGGTGATCGACATGCGGACGTCGAGCACACGGGTCCGGGTCACGATCAGGACCGGTCGTCTCCCGGACGGTGGAGGCAGCCTGGCCCAGTACAGCTCGCCGCGGCGCATCGCCTCAGGGGTCCGGCCAAGCGGCGACGCGCATGAACGCCTCGAGTTCCGCCGGATCCTCCGGGAGCTCGAGGTAGGCGCGGATCGTCCGGGCATCCCACGCGGCCTCGCGACCGGCGTCCAGGTAGGCGGCGAGCGCCTCGCGGATCAGCTCGCTCCGGTTGCGGTCCAGTGCCTGGGCCGCGTCGTCCAGCCGCGCGACGAGTTCGTCGTCGAGCTGCACCAAGACCTGCTTCCGCCCCACGCCGGCGAACATAGCATATGAACTAGCATATGGCCCAGATTGCCGGATCTCGCGCCGGAGCGGGCTGACAGTCGAAGCCGAAGCTCACCCAAATGGGAGCGCCTGCTTGCGCGACGGCTCAGGACGACGCGGCCTTTTCGATCCAATCGATCACTCGGCGGGCTATCGCAAGCGGTCCGGGCAGAAGGTGGGCGCGTTCCACGAGGGTGTCAGCGTTCACAAGTTCAGCGTCGAGGAGAGCTCTTGCGAATGCGAAGTCCTTCTCGCGGCCAGCGACGAGTTTGGAGACGACCAGGTCGTGAGGATCGAGACAGACAGCTTTGCTTGCACCTGCCTCTGGATCATCGAACGCGACGAGGCGGTCCTTCCAGCCAGTGGGCAGGGAAGCCGTACTGACGCTCACGCCCTGGCCGTAGATCCCGAATGACTCATGGAAACGCGAATCCTCACCGATGGCGCCATCAACGGCGTCGGACTTCCGTTCCTCTGGATCGTCAAGGAACGCTATGTCAGCTTCGATAGACATGACCGCTGCCGAAGGCAGAAGGTCTTCACTGAATGATCCTAGTATCGCCTGGCTCCCGATGATCAGGATCTCGGGATCATCCGTAGCGTCAGAGGCAGCTCTGAGGATGTGAGCGAGCTCGCTCCGCTTCACGGGTCTTCTCGCTTGGCAGCGGCATCGAATGCCTTGATGACCTTGCGTCTCTCGTCTTGGGTCAAGACCCCGGCGAACGGCGAGTTCTGCCGAAGCTCACGATTTCGAGGAGCGCGCGATGTGAGCGTCTCGAGGATGCGATCGACGGGTCCGCTGAGCAACTTCTCCCACTCGTCCAACCACCGACCACTGGCCCCGCGAGAGTGGGTTACCTGAAGGGTAGCCAGATTCCGTCGAGCCTTCGATAAGACGCGAGGCGGGTCCGCAGCCAGCTTGCCGGCGGTCGCATAGCCCAGCCATAGACTCCTTCTTTGGTCTCTCGTTAGACGTTGGGTTCGGCTTCGCAATGACTCCACGTCGGCTCTCCGGACTCGACGGTGATGCCCGGTCGTGACGAAGGGCAAATCACCGCGATCGCAGAGGTCGACGACGTGCTGACGGGAGGTATTGAGGATCTTCGCCGCCTCACCAGTTGTGAGCAGCTCGTCGTCATCTGTTGTCGAAATCACTGAATCGATCGCCTGGAGTCGCATAAGGAGGATTCTAGCGCCGAAACACAAGAAACACAACAGTTAGTCTTGGGAGTGGTGTTTCTTGGTGCACGAGGTTCGCTAGGCCGGACCGAGCTGGGCGAGCGCGTCGTACGCGGCGTACTTGAACGTCTCGCCGAGCGTCGGGTGGTTGAAGACCATCTCGATGAACGTCTCGACCGTGCCGTCCAGCACGATGATCGCCTGCCCCACGTGGACGAGCTCGGACGCCCGTTCGCCGATGCAGTGACAGCCGATCAGCCGGCGCGTGGAACGATCGAAGACGAGCTTCACCATGCCGTCGCGGTCGCTCATGATCTGTCCGCGGACGTTGTCGCGGTAGAACGCGCGTCCCGCCACGACGTCGAGCCCGCGCCGCGCCGCCTCCTCCTCACCCAAGCCGACGCAGCTCACCTCCGGGATCGTGTAGACGCCGTACGGCAACAGGTCCGAGACCTGCCGCTTGTACGTGAAGCCGAACGCGTGGCACACGGCGACCCGGCCCTGCTCCATGGAGACGCTCGCGAGCGACGGGAAGCCGACGACGTCGCCCGCCGCGTACACGCCCGCAACCGCCGTGCGGAAGTCCTCGTCCACCTTGACGTATCCGCGCGCGTCGACCTCGACGCCGATCGCGGGGAGCTCGAGGCCGTCCGTGTTGCCCTGACGGCCGGCCGCCACCATCACCGTCTCCACGACGAGCGCCTCGCCCGACGACAGCGTGCACGTCAGGCCGGCGGGCCCGCGCTCGACGTGTTCGTGCGTGCGCTCCAGGTGGAGCGTGATGCCGAGCGAGCGCATCGCGGCCGCGAGCCGTTCCCCCATCTCGGAGTCCAGGAACGGGAGCAGGCCGGGACGCGGGTCGATCAGGTGCACCTGCACGCCGAGCGCCGCGAACATGCACGCGTACTCGCAGCCGATCACGCCGCCGCCGACCACGGCCATCGAACGCGGGAGGCGGTTGATGCGCAGGATCCCGTCGGCGTCGTGGACGTCCTCGTCGTCGTACGGGATGCCGGCGGGGCGGTAGGGAGACGAGCCTGTAGCGACCAGGATCACGCCGGCGGTCAGGCGCGCAGTCGCGCCGTCGGCCGAGGTGACCTCGACGGTGTGCGGATCGAGGAGCCGACCCGCGCCGCGCACCAGGTCGATCCCGTGCCGGTCGATGTTCGTGTGGATCCGCTCGAGCTCCAGGCGGCGGACCGCGTCCTTGCGCTCGAGGAGCCGCGTGACGGTCATCTCGGGATCCAGATCGAGCATCACCCCGTCGAGGTTCCGCTGCCGGTACCCCGACAGGAAGAGCGCGGTCTCACGCAGGGTCTTGGAGGGCAGCGTGCCCGTGTGGACGGCGACGCCTCCGGGCTCGGGCTCCCGCTCGACGATCGCGACGCGCTTGCCGAAGTACGCGGCCTGGGCGGCGCCACGCTCACCGGCGGGGCCGCCACCGATCACCAGTAGGTCGTAGGCGTCGCTCACGGATCGAAGCTTAGAGCCGTTCTGGTGTTTCGCCGGGCGATCCCCGGGGAACCTACGGGGGACCAAACGCCAAGCCTTGCAATGGACTTCGGTCCTAGGTCGAAAGGACGAGATCATGGATCGGAGTTCGAAGACCCGGGTCGGAGCCATCCTGGTCGCCTCGTTCGCGGTGGTGTTGGTGTTGGCCCCAGGAACGGCTGCGGCGAGCCGCTCGATGCGTTGCCGGCCGTCACGTCGGGTGAGGCCGCCGGTCCGGGATCGTGGGAGCTGCTCCGGGCGACGAACCAGAGCCGTGCGCGGTTCGACCTGCCTCCGCTCCGACTGAACCTCGAGCTCTCCGAGATCGCTCAGCGCCACAGCATGGCGATGGCGCGGGCCGGGTCGCTCTTCCATACGCCGGACGTCGGCATCTACCTCCGCGCGATCGATTGGCGCACGTGGGGCGAGAACGTGGGATACACACCGGGAGACGTCGGCTCGGTCCATGACGCCTTCATGGCGAGTCCCTCCCATCGCGTGAACATCCTGAACGGTGCCTTCCGACGCGTGGCGATCGGGGCCGTGCGTGTGGACGGCACGCTGTGGGTGACGGTCTTCTTCTACGGTTGACCGATCCGTGGTTGGTGAGATCCGATCGATGGGTACCTGAGCAGTCAGGAGATCCGCCGAGCAGCGGATCGGTCTGAAGGAGGTTCCCATGACGAAGGTCGTTATCGACATGACCATGTCCCTCGACGGGTTCGTCGCCGGCCCGGACGACAGCAAAGCCGACGGGCTCGGTCGGCACGGCGGCCCGCACCTCTTCGACTGGTACACGTCGGGCCACGAGGAGGTCGGCGATCCCATCTTCCTGCCGGAGCCCGGCGCCAACCGCGACGAGGTGGAGCGCATGTTCGCCGAGAGCGGCGCGTACATCTTCGGGCGGCGAACGTACGACTTCACCGACGGGTGGGGCGGCCGCCACCCGGTGAACGGGGCACCGGTCTTCGTGCTCACGCACGAACCCCCGGCCGACTTCCCGCAGGGGCCTTCGAACCTCACGTTCGTCACCGACGGCATCGAGAGTGCGATCGATCAAGCTCGCGCCGTGGCGGACGGCAAGGACGTGAAGCTCGGCGGCGCCTCTCCAGGGAAGCAAGCGCTGGCCGCCGGCCTCTGTGACGAGATCCTGATCCATCTCGCCCCGTATCTCCTGGGCGGAGGTGTGCGGCTCTTCGATCCTCTACCCGACGGGATCCGACTCGAGAAGCTCTCGGCCAGCGACGGCCCGTTCGGCGACGCACCTGCGCTACCGGGTGATCCGCGACGCGTGATCGACGGACCGAGCGGTACGGCTCAGGTCGCTTGCGACTCTCCCGGTTTGTGGTAGCCGATGCCCTTGCTCTTCGCGAGTGCCTCGAGCGTCTCCTCCACGGTCATCAGCACCGTTGTCTCCACCGAGGCGAGAGCGCCGCCCGCCGCGATAGCGAGCACGAGGCCGGCCATCGAGACGTTGTCAGGCGCCTCGATGATCGCGTAGCCGTCGTATTCGCCGAAGCCATACCAGAAGCCGTGGAGGGTACCCCCTACCTGCTCGGCGTACGCGCGCGCTGCCTCGCGGCGGTCTTCGGCGTTCTGGATGAGCTTCGACCACGTCTCCGGCGTATAGCTGAAGCGCATGAGATAGGTAGCCATGACATCTCCTTACGTGAGGATCCTCAGAGCCAAACACCGCTCTGTCGCCGCATAGTACTCATCAGCTCCCCTCTGAAACGCCGTGCGTCCTCGCTCAGCGGCGATGAGCGGCGACGAGCCAGGCGCGGGAATCGAACGAGACACCGTCGTCGCTCGCGTGCGCCGCGAGCGTCTCGCGCAGCCGCTCGAGCGCACGCGCCGCGGAGGCCTGATCCAGGCTGTTCAAGACATCGCCCGTCTGTGTGAAGCCGCAAACCCAGGCGAGCGCGGCGGTGACGTCCTCGCCGTAGTAGACGGGCTCACGGACATCGGCGAACGTGACGCCGGTGAAACCGGCCGCGTCCAAGGTTGCCTCCACGGTCGTTGGGTCCGCGAGCGAGAACGGATCGGATGCCTCGGGAGTGAGGGCCGCCCCCTCATGCCCTCGGAGGGCTCGATCGATCGACACGGACCACTCGTTCTCCGCGTGACGCTGCCAGACCATCATCACCAAGCGCCCGGCCGTGCGCAGCGCCCGACCGATGTTCGCGAACGCGGCGACGGGGTCGTCGAAGAACATCGTGCCGAACCTGCTGATGGCGAGATCGAAGTGGCCCGGCAGGAAGGGGTGGATCTGCGCATCGCCCTGGTCGAACGTGACGTTCGGGCAGCCGCTCCGCCCGGGCGAGCTCGCGGGCGCGCTCGATGGCGGGCGCGGAGATGTCGACGCCGAGCGCACTCCCTGCCGACGCCATCCGGGCCGCATCACGGGTCGTCTGCCCGGTCCCACATCCGATATCGAGGACGTGCTCGTGAGGGTCGATCCGGCAGGCGCGGCGTAGCACCTCGTTGTGCAGCCGAAGCTCGGCGTCGTAGTCGGTTGCGCTCCGATCAGGGACCAGCGTCGATCACCCCACGTATCTCGAGCTCCGGGGGCTGCGGCTCGATGCTCGTGAGCACCCATGTCGCGCCGGCGGCCTCCCAGGCCGGAACGTCGGCTCCGGGCGGCACTTCGACGACGAGATCGAAGGGATCCTCGCTCCCGGCACGCTCCTGCCGAAGCAGCTTCGGCGAGTTCGGCGAGCTGCTCGGGCCCGGGTAGATCGATCGGGAACAACCCATCCCATCGAGCCGCGCGTCGGACCGGCCTCCGATTGGGCCAGTTCGCCGCGACCCAGACGGGGATCCGCGGGCGCTGTACCGGGAGGGGGCGGAACGCGCCGTTCCAGAATCCGCTGAGCCGCTCCAAGCCCTCATCCAGCAGGCGCGCGCGCTCGCGTGGATCGATCGCCTCTCCGTACGGCACGAGATCGTCGGTGTTGCCGAGCCCGACGCCCAGTGTGAGGCGCCCGTTGCTCAGATGGTCCAGCGTGACCGTCTCCCGTGCGACCTTCTGGACGCGCCTGCGGGAGAGCGGAGTGATCATCGGCCCGATACGAAGGCTGTCCGTCGCGGAAGCGATGGCGCTGAGTGCCACCCATGGGTCGGCAACGGCGCGGTCCGCGGGCGGATACGCGATCCGATCCCACAGGAACAGGCCGTCCCAGCCTCGGGACTCAGCGACCCCGGCGAGCTCGGCCAAGAGACGCGGATCCGCCAGCTCATCGAACGGTGCCAGGTACAGGCCGCGCTTCATGGCTCGTTCCCTGGGAGCACCCCGTCGCCGTTCCACCACATGGCGCGCGCCTACCCGCCGGACGATCCCGCCGCGAACAGCTCGTGCTCTCGATCCAGGCCCTTGAGGCGGTGTCGGCCCCGAGACTCGAACGTCAACCCCGTGGCGCCCTCGGTGAGGTCACGGGTGATACCCGACACCAGGACCTCGCCGGCTCCCGCCTGGGCCATGACGCGGGCCGCGACATGCACCGCCAAGCCCCGGATGTGGTCGCCGCTCATCACCACCTCGCCGCTGTGGATGCCGACGCGGATCGGGATCCCTATCGCGTCGAGGGCTCCGACCAGTGCCAGTCCACAGCGGATGGCGCCTTCAGCGCTGCCGAAGACGACCAGGAACGAGTCGCCGGCGGTCTCGATCTCGCGGCCGCCGAAGCCAGTGAGCACACTGCGCACGACATCCTCGTGCATGGCCACGGTCCGTCCCCACGACGCATCGCCGGCGTCGCGCGCCATGACGGTGGAGTCGACGATGTCGGTGAACAGGATGGTGGCCATCGCGCGCGCTTCCGCACCGAGCTGCGGATCGAATCCAGCGCCGCCGGCCCAGTCGACCATCACCAACACGTCGTCCCCCTCCACCCAGGTCACGTGCCCGGGCGGTAGGTCGAACACCTGGTCGGGGCCGATGACGAGCTCCTCACCCTCATCGGTCCGTATGCCCATCCGCCCGCTGAGCACAACGCCGCGGTGGTAGAGCTCGCATGAGGCGGTTCCGACCGAAGCCTGGGCATGCTCCTCCCAGCTCCAGCCAGGCTGGAGGACGTGGCGGCTGATCACGGTTTGGGCCAGGCGGACCTGGGAGGTTTCACCCAGCGGATAGCTCACGACTGCCTCGGGCTCGCCGAGGTCGCGAACCTCCACGCGGCTCTTCGGCGGCGTTGGCTCGGGCACGGGCTCTGTTCCGTCAGCGATCTCGAAACGATAGCGTGCGAGCTCAGAGTTCCAAGGTCAGCTGAGGCCGCTGGGGTTGGTTCGGTGCCTGGGTGACATCGAAGAGCGCCTCAACTGAAGAGACAGGCGCCCCTCCCTGGGCCAGCAACGCTTCGTTCCCTGGTCCGGCGCCGGGACCGGCCCACACCGCGACCGTCCCGTAGCTCTTGCGGATCGACTCGACGGCGCCCTCCCACGTTCCGCCCTTGCCTGGATCGCACGCCACGACGAGGGTGACTGCCGCGCTCGCGTAGATCAGCTTGTTCCTGCTCATGGCGTTCGCGACGGAGAATCCCGCGTCGGGTTTGAACGGCGTCGCCAGACACACCTGTCCATCGCTCACCACCCGACGGGTCTCCGGGTCTCGGAGCCGCTTCTCCAACGACTCGGCGAGCCACCCGACGACGCTCCCGCCGGCTTGGTACGCCGCCGCCATCGAACGCTGATCGATACCTCTCGCGCCACCGCTCACGACACTCGATCCTCGCCCGGCGGCCGAGGCCGCAACCGCCTCGGCCACCCCGATCGCCTCATCGGTGGCGTTCCGGGATCCAACCAAACCGATCCCTTCGGCGCTCAGCAGCTCGACCGAACCGACCGCCACCACGGACGGCGGAGCCTGATCACCCAACCGCTCGACCAGACGACGCGGGTAGTCGTCGTCGAACGGCGTCAACACGAGATACCCCTGTCGATCAAGCC
The DNA here is from genome assembly GCA_963777495.1 of uncultured Actinomycetes bacterium. GTDB lineage: Bacteria > Actinomycetota > UBA4738 > UBA4738 > HRBIN12 > JBBQVZ01. Next base: position 21,798 of record CAVZQM010000007.1, read on the forward strand.
GCTCGAGCTCGAACGCCAGCTGTGTCGCTCCACTCAGGCGGGACACGATGCGTTCCGCCCGCTCCGGCTCGATATCGAACGAAGCGGCGATGTCGGCGGACGTGCGCCCGAGGAGCGTGTCCAGCGGATCGACCTGCCGCGTCAGCGCCCAGTACTCCTTCGCTGACAGGGCGGGCGCGTCGACATCCACGATCCGGCTCGTCAGCAACAACGTGCTGAGAGCCGCATCCGATCGGGTCGCCATGCTCGCCACGTTACTCCCTCACGAACCTTGCGCTCGCGCCAACGCCAACGGATGAACCGGCCCCGACCCCGCGGCCCGAAGCTCGGCGGCGATCACCGTCAGCGTCCAACGCGAGTCGACGATGTCGTCGATCAGCAACACGGGCTCAGGGCGGACCAACGCGCCTTCCACGGCGAACGCCCCGTCCACGTTGCGGAACTGCTGGTGGCTGTTCTCCATCTCCTTCTGCGGTCGGCGTGATCGCACACGCTGGACCACCGGAACGAAGGGAAGCTCGAGCGCGTCCGCCAACCTCTCCGCGAAGCTCGGCACCAGCTCCGGGTGTTCCGCCGACGGGACGCACGTGACCCAACCGGGAGCAGGCTCCGGCCCCCATCGATCCCGGACGAGCGCTGCGGTCGCCTCGACGAGCTCGTCGGAGAAGCGTCCGTCGATGAACTTCCCGCGCTTGACGAGCTTCCCCCACCCGCCATCGTTGTAGATGCTCAGGACCCGACCGGGCTCGGCTCGGAGTTCGTGAGCGATCGCTCCGTGCACCCGTTGCATCCCCGGAGGCCACTGCTTGCGCGGCTCCACCTCGAGATCCGCGGTCCGCAGGTGTGCGCGAGCAGCGTCGACGACGCCGGGATCGACGACGTCCGACGGAGCCTCACCGGTGCAGTTGGCGCACCGACCGCACGCGGCCGCCTCCGGATCGTCCAGCTGCCGCCGAAGGAACGCCATCAGGCATCCGTCCGTCTGCGCGTACGCGACCATCGCCGCCTGCTCGATCCGTCGCTGCTCGGTGACCTTGAGTACGCGCTCCTCCGGGTACTCCCACGCGGCCAACGTCCGGCGATAGCCACCTTCGACGCGTTCGACGGCTCCGTCGACTTCGAGGATCTTCAACATCCCGTCCAGACGGCTCGGCTTGACGTTCACCAGTGCGAGGATCTCGTTCCGCCCTACCGGTCGCGCCTCCTCTTCCAGGAAGTGCACGACGCTCTCCGCGACCCGCTGGGGAGGGAACGCGGTCTCGATGAAGTAGTCCTGGATGTCGCTGTCCTCCGCACCCGACAGCAGCACGGCCGGCGCGTGTTCCAACGCACGGCCTGCTCGACCGACCTGCTGGTAGTAGGCGATCGGCGACCCGGGGGACTGGTAAGTGCACCACGAACCCGAGATCGGGCTTGTCGAACCCCATCCCCAACGCGGAGGTCGCCACCGAGACACTTGAGGTCGTTCGCGAGGAGCCGCTCCTCCAGCTCCAGTCGCTCCTCGTGCTCGGTGTCGCCGCTGTACGCGTGTGCGCTGATGCCCCGGGAGCGCAGGAATCCGGCCACCCGCGTCGTGTCCGCGACCGTGAGCGTGTAGACGATGCCGGATCCATCGAACGACGGGATCCGCTCCGCGAGCCATGCCATCCGCTTCGCGGGGTCGGGCATCTCCAGGACGGAGAGCGACAGGCTCTCGCGGTCGAGCGATCCTCGCATCACCTCCAGATCCCGTCCGAGTTGCGCGACGACGTCCTCCACGACCCGGTCGTTCGCCGTCGCGGTCGTGCACAGCACCGGCGCGCCGCGCGGCAGGAGCTCGAGCACGCGCACGATCCGGCGGTAGTCGGGGCGGAAGTCGTGTCCCCAATCGCTGATGCAGTGCGCTTCGTCGATCACCAGCAACCCTGCGCCCCTGGCGAGTACCGGGAGCATCTCGGTCCGGAACCGTTCGTTGTTGAAGCGCTCGGGCGAGACCAGCAGCAGGTCGATCTCGTCGCGCTCCAGTCGTTCCACGATGTCCGCGAAATCCTCGGGGTTCGTGCTGTTGATCGTGGCTGCTCGCACGCCGACCCTGGCCGCCATCTCCATCTGGTTCCTCATCAGCGCGAGCAGGGGAGAGACGAGGAGGGTCGGTCCTGCGCCGCGATCCCTCAGGAGGCGTGTCGCGATGAAGTAGACCGCGCTCTTTCCCCATCCGGTCCGTTGTACCAGGAGGAGCCGCGCCCGCCGGATGGCGACCGCCTCGATCGCCTCGATCTGGAACGGCCGCGGCTGCGCGCCATCGCCGACCATCGTCGTGAGGTGACCCAGGATCTCCGAACGGAGAGATTCGTCCACGGGTTGACGGTAGCCGTTCGCGCCGACGATTCAGACTAGGGCTCCATGAATCGGCCCCCGTGCGGACCGTCCGGTCAGCGTGATCGGTCGTCGAGGCGGCGGAACCCCAGGGCACCGCTCGGGCAACGCAGCACCGTCGCCTCGACGACCTCAGGATCCGCGGCCTCGGGTCTGACCCACGGGCGAGCATCCGGATCGAAGACCTCGGGAGCGTTGCGGAAGCAGTCGCCCCCGTGGGTACACCTTCGAGGAGCCCACGTGACCTCGATCTGGTCGGTCCGGTAGATCCGGGCCACCCCTTCTTGCATGCGGGCGGGCACCGCCTCGTCCATGGATACGACGGTAGCACCGGCTGGCCCGTCGAGATCTGCTGGAGGAGCCGGGACCAACTCGAGCTGGAGGGTTAGTCTTCGGTGGACGCGGCTTTGATCCGGGGTTCGTATGTCCGAACCGGTACCGCAGCGCAACCTGATCCTCATCTTGGCGAGGAACTTCGCCGCTCGCCTGGCGACCGCGGTGTTCCTGGTCGACGCGGACGGATCCGTCATCTTCTTCAACGAAGCGGCCGAGCGTCTCCTCGGACAGCGCTTCATCGAAGGCCACGGCATGTCGGCGGATGAGTACGGCAAGCTCTTCCAGCCGAGCGACGACGAGGGCAACCCGATCCCGATCCTCGAGACACCGGTCGGCATCGCCTTCGCGCGGAAGGAGCCGGGGCACGCGCGACTCAGGATCCGCGGCGCCGACGGCGTCACGCGACCCATCGAGGCAACGGCCTTCCCGCTGCTCGCTCACACGGAAGAGCCCGTGGGAGCGATCGCGATCTTCTGGGAGCGCCCGGAGGTGCCGTAGATGCGAGCCCGCATCTGGGGAGGCCGCGGCTCGATCGCGACGCCCGTATCGGGGACCACACGCTACGGAGGGAACACGGCGTGCATCGAGGTGCGGCTCGACGACGGAACGTTGTTGATCCTCGACGCGGGGACGGGTGCGCGAGGGCTCGGCGTGGCCCTCCTCCAGGATCCGCCGGAGCGGATCGATCTCCTGCTCACGCACCTGCACGTCGACCACGTCGAAGGTCTCGGTGCCTTCGAACCGATCTGGCGGCCGCAGACGGACCTGCACATCTGGGGGCCGGCGTCACCGATCGCCTCCCTCGACGAGCGGATCGCGAGGTACTTCTCGCCTCCGCTGTTCCCGATCCACCTGTCCGAGGTGCCGGCGCGCTGCACGTTTCACGACGCCCCCGACGGGATGTGGCGGATCGGCAACGCCAGACTCCGGTCCGACCCGATCCAGCACCCTGGTCCGACGGTCGGCTACCGGATCGAGGCCGATGGCAAAGTGCTCACGTACCTCACCGACCACGAGCCCGCGCTGGGAGTCGACCTTCGAAGGATGCCTCCGGAGTGGATCTCCGGGTTCGCCTTGGCGTCCGGTGCGGACGTGCTGATCCACGACACGCAGTACACCCCGGCGGAGTACGAGGATCGCTTCGGCTTCGGCCACTCCAGCACGGATCATGTCGCCACGTTTGCAGAGAAGGCGGGTGTGGATCGCCTGGTGCTGTTCCACCACGACCCGATGCACGACGACGCGGCACTGGACGAGATGCGCGCAGCCGTGATCGACCGCTGGGAGGTCGATCCGGAACGCTGCCAGATCGCGACCGAAGGAGCGGAGTTCGTCATCTGACGGACGGTCGGATGCGTGATGCGGCCGGGTAGGGTTCGACGATGCCCGCCGCGACGCTGATCGTCGGGAACGTCGAGATCACCGCGATCCTCGACGTCGACACGATGTTCCCGCTCGCCGAGGTGTTCGATGGGAGCGGCGACCCTCTCCTCGGCGGATCGGAGTCCCTTGCTGCGAGGTACCCGGACGAGTTCACCGCCGACTCGTGGCGCTTCCGCGACCATTGCTTCCTGGTCCGCACGCCAACGCGTCTGACCTTGATCGACACGGGCGTCGGCCCGACCGACTCCGCCTTCGGACGATGGCTCGGCGTCGGCGGAAGGCTGCCGGACGAACTCGCGGGGCTCGGGGTGATGCCGGACGACGTCGACGACGTCATCCTCACCCACATCCACTCGGACCACACGGGGTGGAACACGATGCCGTCGTCGAGCGGATGGGTCCCACGGTTCGCGAATGCTCGGTACCACCTCCATGACGCCGACGTCGCGTGGAAGCGAGGCTTCGTCGACGAGGAGGAGGTCCGGGAGTTCGCCGAGGCGATCGCCCCGCTCGAGTCAGCGGGGCAGTTCGACACGTCCACCGAGGACCGGGAGGTGTCGCCCGGCATGATCGTGCGACACGCGCCTGGTCACACCCCAGGACATCGGTGTGTCCTGTTGGACACCGGCGGCGAACGGGTGCTCTTCGCCGGAGACCTCTTGCACTTCACGTTCCAGCTGAACGACCCCGCGTTCCGCTCACCCGGCGACGATCGATCCGGACGAAGGGAGCCGCACGCGGGTCGCGTGGCTCGACCGAGTGGAGTCGGAAGGGCTGACACTCGCGACCGCGCATGTTCCACCGTTCCCCATCGGTCGGATCGTCCGTGAAGGGGGACAGCGGCTGCTCCGACCTCGATAGAAAACTCGCCGAGGTCCACGAAGAGAGATGGAGCGCCCTGACACCCGGTACACGTGGAGTGGAGACTTCTCGATCGCGTATCAGAGACAGCCCACCGTTCAGGCCGTGCGCAGAGCGTCGATCGTCGCCGTCTCCACGAGGCCGGAGACCGTCCGCGCCAACTCGCCATCGGAAGTGACGAAGACGTCCGCCTGTAGCTGCGTGAGCGCCACGAACTCGGCGTCATACGTTGTCTCCCACCCCAGCTGGTCCGCGACCTTCCACGCCGTCCGCTGAAGCACCTTGTCGCCGAGGAAGCGGACCTTCAACGCGTTGATGCGCGTCACCCGCTCGAGCCCCTCGGCCGTGGAGATCTCACCCCGGCGGGCTGCTTCGTACAGCGCCGACAGCGCCTGCGAGCGGACGAGCGTCGGCGCGACGAGTTTGTGCTCGGCGACGACCTCGACCTCGCCAGCGGCGATCCGAAGCAGCGTCTCGCAGTCGACGACGAACCGCGTCACGCCGCTGACTCTACAGGCCCGTGGCGTCCGGCCGGCCACGAACTGCGCCGGGGAAACACGGTCCCAAGAACGTGCAGGTAGTTGGTGACCAACGATGGATCCAACCGTGTATCGCGCTTGCTCACCTCAGCCGCAACCGCCCCTAGGCCGATGAAGTCACACGTTGCTTACCTGCGGCCGACCGTGAGATCGACCCGGCTGCCCAGAGGCAGGGTCGTGCCCGGGGTAGGACTCTGAGCGAGCACGATCCCCACCCGCGTCGACCGGACCCTCTTGACCGGTCCAACCGTGCAGCCCGCGGCGACGATCCGCGACTGGGCCGTCTGAAGCGTCCTGCCCACGACACTTGGCACCACGCATCGGTTCGGCGGAGGCGGAGGCGGCGGCGCACCCGCGCCCGTGCCCACCGCGTAGAGGAACGAGAACTGACCCGTCCCCCGAGGACCGCGGTGCCGAAGTACGCGGTCCGACCGTCCGCGGAGAAGCTCGGCTGCGTGTAGAGGATCTGGTAGCCACCGTCCTCGTTCGGCAGTGCGATCTGCCATGCGAGCGCGCCCGTCGCGGCGTTCCATCCGCGGACGGATCCGGGCTGACCGAAGTTCGGCCGGCTCCCGGCGACGACCACGCTCCCGTCGGGGCCAACGGCGGGCTGATCGATGATCGAGCCGTCGAAGAACGTCCAGCGCGGCTGTCCGGCCGGCGTCACCGAGTCCAGGTAGCTCAGGCTCCGGGAGAGATAGACCGACCCATCCGGCCCGACGCTCGGAGGAGACATCCCGTTCGAGGGCGCCGGCGACCGCTGCCAGAGGACATTCCCGCTCGCCGGGTCGACGCGGAACAGACTCCAGCCGTTCGCGCCGCCCATCGCGGTGAGGTAGAGGGAGCCGTTCACGCCGGTCGCCGGTTGGCGCTGCTGCTGCATGAACGGGTCGTCGCTGCCCCCGAGCGGTCTCGCCCACTGCTGAGCGCCTTGCAGCGACAGTCCGAAGATCGTGCTCGGGGCGATGCTGACCTCGTCGAACGCCGCGAACATGCGGCCGGAGCTGAACACGATCTTGGCGCCGAGCTGGCCGCGCTCGGAGAAGTTCGGGATGCCCCGGTTGCTCCAGAGAAGCTGGCCGGCCGGCGACAACGCGAACGCGCCGAGGCCGCCGATGTCCGAGATCGCGTAGACATTGCCATCCGGACCGACGGTCGGCCCGGCGATCACACCCTGACCCGAAGACGGCCAGGTGAAGGTCCACTGGATCGAGCCGTTCGGGGCGATCGCGGTGATCGTGTTCATCGACGCCACGTAGACGGTCCCGTTGGGGCCGATCGAAGGCCCACCATCGGCGCCCACAGATCGGACGACCCACCTGAGCACGCCGTCGGCTGTCAGGGAGTACACGTCGCCGCTCGAACTCGCGACGACGACCCCTCCGTCGGGACCGACGACCGGCGGATGAAGCACGTATTGTCCGCTGACCTGGAAGCGCCACTTCAGGACACCCGGGGAGGTGCAAGGGTTGCAGCCCTCACCGACACGGCACTCGTACCGGCGACGAGCAGCACGACCGACGCGCACACCAGGAAGGCACCGACGCGTCTCGCCGACCCAGCCCACCGTCCATCGCGTTGCGTCACGTCACTCACCGGCCGCACCGTTCGCGGATCTTGGCCTTCCATCATCGGTACCCACCCCTCCCGAGCGTTCCCTTCGATGGTCAGGCACGTGGATGGTGCGTATGAGGGCCGTACGGCCCCCTCGATCCAGGACGTCTCTTCGCCGCATATCGCCACCTCCCTGCCCACGCCACGACAGAGCGCGAGGTCAGGGAACGCTGATGGAGTCCGTGCTCCCTCCCCGGGTTGGCCGATGGCTCCACGGTCGATGGGCTCTGACGGTCGTGCCACGCGACTGGTTTGCTGCCATGAGGGCCATCATGCGGAGAGCTCGTTCCGCCAGGTACTTCAGGCTGAGCGGATAGCGGTATTCGATCCCCATGTGGGTGGCATCGAACAACTCGAAGAAGACGTCGGTCACGCCGATGCCGTCGAGTTCGCGGCGGAAGGCCTCGGCCCCGAGATCCAGGAACCACTCGTCCTTCTTCCCGGCGTCGATGTAGATCGCCCGCATCGACCGGAGGACGTCGGCATGCCCCGCGACCATGCGGACCGGGTCCATCTCGAGCCATCGCTTCCAGATCTCGGGTATCAGCTCACCGGTCGCGATGTCGAACGGGAGCCGAACCGTGCCGTCTTCGTCGGTGGAGTAGCACGCCGCCATGCACCAGTTGTTCAGCAGGACGCCATCGCTCTCCTTCGACATCGCCGGCCGGCTGCGGAAGTCCGCCCAGAACGTTTCGAATGACCCCTCGTAGAGCTCGCGAAGAGCGCGAGCGGAGTCGCGGAACTCCGGGAGGTAGCAGACCTCGAAGAGTGCGTCGCCGGCGTGGGTCGGACCGTATGTCGCCCGGTCGGTTTGTTCTCGGCGGCGACCAGCGGTCGAAGACTCATCCGGGCGGAACGGGCGTTCGGACGATGGGCTGTCGGGCAGGGGAAACTACCCGCCACTCGGCCAGGGCAGTTCGAGCGTGTCCAGGAGGTCGAGTTCGCCCGGTGAGTGCCCACACTCGGTGAGGTAGCGAGCGAGCTCGCTTCGGTGCTGCGTTCCATGGTTCGCGACGTGGGCGACGATGAGCCAACGCGGTCTTGCGAAACCCGGACCAAGCTCGATCGACTCGGCCAGCGCCGCATCGTCGTGGGCCTCCACGTAGCCCCGCAGGCGGACATCCTCTTCGAGGCAGAACGCGTGGATCGCCGAAAGGTCATCGAGCGCGAACCCGTGGTCCCACACATAGGTGTCTCCAACGTCGTTCCCCCAAGAGCGCTTCGCGCCAGCTCCAGTCGACGTCGACGAGGTGACGAAGTGTCTGGAACGCGCCGCCGTGGTCGAGGCTCGCCGTCCGACGGAACTCCTCATCCGACAGGCCGGCCGACGTCGTGCAGATCCGGTCGTTCGCCCACGCGTGGAACCTCACGAGGGCAAGCAGGCTGTCCGTATCCACGGGCCCATCCTACGCAGGCGTCCCGATCCGGAGCCCTACGACCCGCGGCGGTCGACCGTGTGTCGAGTCCAAGGCTGACGGCGAGGTTGTCAGGGAACATCGGGCTGTGGCCGGACTCGAGATCACATGCCACTTGTGCTGAAGACCCTTGCGCCTCCCGGATACCGCTGCCACGTTGAACGCTAGATCGTCCAGGACACGTGGGGTTGAGGCGACGGTGAAAATGGGTAACCTTGGCCGCGTTGGTTGGCGCTCTTGTTCGTCGCGGTGTCGCTGACCGAGTGTCGAACAGCCAACGAGCAGCCGAGTGCCTCGAAGATGGGGATCGCGGTGGAGCTCGTGCTCCTTCCGGATCGATCCGACGACTGTTGCGTCGTCGTTTCGATGAACGACGAAGGTCGTTCGATCCAGGCCCTCTGTGAAATCACTGCGTTCGATCCCGATGGGCGGCTGGTCTTCGCTGGGCTCGTTCCTGGTCCGCCTACCGGAGAGCGACGCAGCCCGGCCAGGGGCGGGATGAGCGGGCTCCTCGCCCCTCCCGGACGTCACGTATACGGTCGCGTGGATCTTCCGGTCGATCTGACGCGCGACACCTATCGGTCGAAGTGTCGGGTCGCGAAATGGCACGGAGCGCCTCCGCTCTGAAACTCTTGGGAGACTCGGGGGGATCCAACCGCGCGTTGTTAGGGTCGCGCCTCGGTGAACCGAACCGCGTGTCGCCGAAACTACGCGGTTCGCAATGCGTGCTGGTGGGAAGATCCCCGTTAGTCGGCAGACCTCGACGGCGCTACCGGACCCAGAGCTGGTTGAGCAGGCCGGCCCACTGAAGGTGACGGGGATATCTTCGGGTTCTTCCGAGCTGGTCGCCACGAGGACCTGCGGCGATCAACCGCGAACAGGCGCGTGCTCTGGGCCACATCGGGTCCTCCGAAGCCTCGTCAGGCCGACGCGAGGACTGTAGGTACCTCATCCGATGTCCCGTCTTAGGACGAAGCGGGTACCGGCTGAGGCGAAGGCGAGCCCGTAGCCCGCTAGAAGGAGCGCTCCGCCCCACATCGGAAGCAGGCCGCCCCCGGGGGCCGGGGTTGCCGTTAGTGCGCTAGCGGCGCCGCCGGGGAGCCAGCGGCCGACCTCCGGGGCGACGCCGAGGAGGATGCTCTCGACGATCGTCACCCACACCAGCGTGACGGTCACGGCAACGGTCTGGTTGCGCATCAGCGCGCCGACCCCGATCCCGACCATGGCGTGCAGCGCGCTGGCTGCGAACGCGGCGAGCAGAACGAATCCGACGTCATAGCTCGCGAGGCTGACCTCGACGTGTTTGGCTCGGAGCCAAGGGAGGGCGATGGCCAGGGTGAGCAACGAGGCGGCGGCGGCGACCCCAACGCCGACGACGCTCGCCGCGGCGAGCTTGGCGCCAACCACCCGCTTGCGGTCGGGGCTGATCAGGAACGTCGAGGTCGCCGTGTTGTGGCGGAACTCGCCGGACATGACCAGGATGCCGATCACGAGGACGAGCACGGCGCCGGAAGACGCGGCGGACATCACGTTGCGCAACCCTTCGCTGCTATCGAGGGTGGGGATGGGGCTTCCCTCCTGGCCGGCGGTGAGCATGAACAGGGCGATGCTGACGGGGACGAAGGCGAGTGCGGCCGCAACGTTCCCCCAGAACATTCGAGTCG
>CAVZQM010000008.1:0-187582 GCA_963777495.1 uncultured Actinomycetes bacterium
AGGGCGCGCAGCGTGGCCTGCAGCTTGGCCGTCAAGAGCGCGGCGCCGAGGCCCTTGCCCGCCACGTCGCCCAGCACCACGCCGTGGCGGAAGCCGTCGAGCTCGATGTAGTCGACCAGATCGCCACCGACGTCGTTGGCGGGTCGCGAGCAGCTCCACACCTGCCAGCCCGGGAATGACCGGATGCTGGCGCGGCAGCAGCGCGAGCTGCACCTGCCGCGCGACCTCGATCTCGTCCCGGGCGACGAGCTTGTCCTTCAGCTCGAGCATCAGCACGGTCAGCAGGATGACGAAGCCCAGGGGACGCAGGTCGGCCTGGAACGAGTAGGAGCTGGTCTGCCAGCTGGGATTGCCGAGGATTGTCAGCACCGTGGCCGCCAGCAGCATGAGCCGCCGCGCCGGCGACAGCTTCATGAACAGGCTCTTGAGGATCCACCCCAGCAGCAGGACCGCGCGGCGGATGCGCCCCATGGCCAGGAGCTTGGCTCGGCGCTCGTCGTCGACGTAGAAGATGTAGAGCTGCTTGAGCTCCTGCAGGTAGTCCCGGCCGAAGCGGGTGCGCCGCAGGTCGTCGATGAAGAGGCGCGACAGACTCTGATCGGCGTCGCGCGAGTTCTTCGCGCTCGTGCGCCAGGCGTTCATCCTTTGTCAGCCCCTCGAGTCCGCGCGGCCGGCCCTCGAGAGTTTAACGCTCGGACGAAACCTCGAGTTGCACGGACCTCAGCGTGGCGGCACGCGGTGAGGAAGAGTAGCAGCTTCTCGGCGGTCGAGGATCTCCCGCAGCGCGCTGCATCAGCTGGAGCGGCGTGAACGGCTTGGCCAGGAAGGCACCCTCGGCCGCCCGCTCCGGATCGCCGGACATGTAGAGCACCCGCATGCCGCTGCGGCGCTCGCACATCTGGGAGGCCAGCGCATAGCCGCTCGTGTGCGGCATGACGGAATCGGTCAGCAGGAGATCGATCGCGCCCGGGTGCGTCTCGGCGAGGCGCAGCGCCTCGGCGCCGTCCGTCGCCGTCAGCACGCGGTAGCCCTGGGCCTCGAGCATCGCGCGGACGAGCTCGCGCACCGCGTCCTCGTCCTCGGCGACGAGGATCGTCTCCTTCCCGCCCGCCGCCGCGGCGTCCGCCGGGGCCCCGGCCGGAACGGCCAGCTCGCGCGCCAGCGGCAGGTAGACCCTGAAGGCTGTGCCGCGGCCCGGCTCGCTCGCGACCGCGATGTCGCCGGCGTGCTGCTTGACGATCCCGTAGACCGTGGAGAGGCCAAAGCCGGTCCCGGCGCCCTCCCGCTTCGTCGTGAACAGCGGCTCGAAGATGTGCGCCAGGGTCTCGGCGCCCATGCCCGTCCCCTCGTCGGAGACCGCGATCTCGACGTACGCGCCTGGAGCGGCCCCCAGCTGCCGCCCGGCCCGCTGCGCGGTCAGCTGGCGCTGCGCCGTCCGGATCGTGAGCGTGCCGCCCTGGGGCATGGCGTCGCGCGCGTTGATCGCGAGGTTCATGACGACCTGCTCCAGCTGGCCGGTGTCGGCCTGGGCCGGCGGCAGCCCGGGCGCCAGGTCGAGGACCATCCGTACCGGCTCGCCCAGCAGCCGCATGAGCATCGGCTCGAGCCCCGCGATCACGCGGTTCACCGCGACCGGCTTCGAGCGGATCGGCTTCTTGCGGCTGAACGCCAGCAGCTGTCGCGTCAGCTCGGCGGCGCGCTCGCTGGCGCGCTGGATCTCCACGATCGACGTGCGATCGCCTGGCGTCAGGTGCTCGCGGGCCAGCAGCATCTCGGCGTGCCCCGTGATTGCCATGATCAGGTTGTTGAAGTCGTGCGCGATGCCGCCGGACAGGCGCCCCAGCGATTCGAACTTCTGCACCTGGAACAGCTGCGCCTGGGTCTGCTCGAGCTCGCGCGTTCGTTCCTCGACACGCTGCTCGAGCTGCTTGTTCACGGTCCGGAGGGCGGCCCAGGCCCGCTTCAACTCGGTGACGTCGCGGAACACGACGACGCCCCCGAGGATCTTGCCCTGCGGGGTGCGCCAGGGTCGCCCGCTGACGCGGAGCGCCCGGCCCTCGGGCCAGCGCGCGTTCCTGACCAGCATCTCGACGTCGTCGGTGCTCTCGCCCCGTGCCGCGAGGACGATCGGGTAGCGGTCGGGGGGAAAGGGCGTGTCGCCGTCGGGGAGGAACAGGCCATACGTTGCCGACCAGGCGTCGGGGCCGCCCGCGCGCGGGCCGATTCCCAGGATCGATTCGGCTTCCTTGTTGAAGACGACGAAGTTGCCGGCGGCGTCGCTGACGACGAGGCCTTCGCTCATGCTGTCGAGGGTCGCCCGGAGAATGCCGACGTCGCCCAGCAGGCGGTCGTGCTCGGCCAGCATGGCCTCGAGCTGCTCGCAGACCTCCGGCGGAAGGTCGGTCTGCTGTAGTAGCTCGCGAAGGCTCACGCTCTGCCTTCCGGGTGGGGGCGCCGGCGCGGCGCATTTCCGAAGCTACGGGAACGCGGGGGCGGCGTCAAGAAGCCATTGGTGCTCCCTCGCGGTGGCGCGTGGAGCAACTGGAGTAGTTGTAATACCTCTAGTGTCTCGACCCGGCGGCTCACTCGATCCAGTTTCGCGGGCAGACATACAGCCCTTCGGTCGGCTTCAACAGAAACGCGATCTGCCGGTCGAACCTTCGAACATAGACCGGGGTCGAATGGTCAGCTTCCGACGTTGCGCGCCGGGAATCGTATTCGAGATCGGGTACGGCGCTCTTCAGCGAGCGAGCCAACACATCACGACCACAACTCTTTGCCGACTCCGAGAAGGGTAGGAAGAGTCCGGCGAGAGTAATCGTCCCCAGTTTGCGAGAACATCAGGACAAGTCGTTGACCGTGGTGCTCCACCTCGGCGCTCGGAGGTTCACCCAGATAGGGTGGATGTTCCGTCACCACGATGCAGTGGCCCAACGTCGATTCCAGCGCGCTCCGAAGTGTTCCGGGATCGATTCCCGACCAGCCCGGTCGAGCGCGGTCGATCTGGATGCTTTCGATGACCCGAAGGTCACATCCCTCGATGCAAGAATCACCCTGCATCTGCGTGATGCCGGCCATCAGGACCAGGGCAGTTGTCACGAGCCTCATGTACGCTCGCCTGGTGCCCGCTCGGTCGCCGTCCACGTGGAGCGCTTCGGGCAACCTCGGTAAAGTGGAAGGTACCGGGAGTCGGACTCGCGAACAGATACCAGGCGATCCTGCGCGGATCCCGCGCAGCAGCCCGCTCCTAATTTTTCCGCAAGAAACGCAGGATCTTGCGCATCAGGCGTTCCGCCTGCTCGGTCTGAAAAATGAACTGGGCGTGCGCGGTTCCTTCCAGAACCAGCAACTCCTTCGGTTCGGGTGCGCGCTCGTATTGAGCTCGGATACGGGGGAGCCGGAGACCCGCGGCATTCGCATCGTCACGCGCGACGATGAACAGCTTGCGCCCCTCGAGCCTGTCCGGTGGCTCCTGCGCGGAGCCCGCCATCAACACCAGGCGATCGATCTCGCCGGGCTCAGCCTCGATGGAGGCGCCCGCGGCCGCGTCGGCGCCCATGCTGGCCCCAATGACCGCCACGCGCTTGGTCCCCGTCCGCCGCAGGTAACGCACCGCCGCCAGCGCGTCGATTGGTGAGCCGTAGCCGGTCGCTAGCGATGGCCGCCCCTCCTTGGACATGCCGTACCCACGCATGTCGATCGCGAGCACACGAAAGCCGGCCTTCTGCAGCTCCAAAGCTTGTGGTTGCCAGCTCTCCTTGGTGAACCGGCCTCCGTGGAGCAGCACCACACCGCGCTTGCCGCCGGCGTACTCATCGGCGTGAATGGTCCATCCATCCTGGGTGGGGAAGGAGACCGGTTGTGGTCCTCGGGCGTGGAGCGGGGCCATCGCTCCCATACCGAGGAGCAGGGCTGCCCCGATCAACCCCAGCTTGGCTCTACACTCGTCTCGATTCATCGACCCCTGCGTCAAGTTGGGATCATAACCTCTGCCGATGAGACGCTCCGATCTGATCGAGAGGCTGGCCGGGCGCATCGTCGAGCTCATCCGTCCACACCCCGTGCGCGTTGCCATCGACGGCGTCGACGGCGCCGGCAAGACGACGCTCGCGGACGAATTGGCGGCTGCGGTAGGGGTGCATGGCCGGCCCGTGATCCGCTCGTCGATCGACGGCTTTCACAACCCTCGTCACGTGCGCTATCGGCTCGGCCGGAGCTCTCCTGAAGGCTACTTCCAGGCTCATTCAACCATGCCGCGCTCACGACCGTCCTCCTCGATCCGCTCGGTCCTGGCGGAACGCGTCTGTATCGGCGCGCAGTCTTCGACCACCGGACCGACTCCGAGGTGCCGACGCCCTTCGAAGCGGCAGCGCCAGATGCGATCCTGCTCTTCGACGGCGTCTTCCTGCATCGCCCCGAGTTGATCTCCTACTGGGACTTGGGGCTGTTCCTCGACGCGCCCATCGAGGTAACGATCCCGCGCATGGCCGCGCGCGACGGCGGCTCACCCGACGTCAATGCTCCGGTGAATCGACGCTATGTCGAAGGGCAACGCCTGTACTTGAAAGCCTGTGAGCCCCAACGTGTGGCGACCATCGTGATCGACAATGAGAATCTGGCGTCACCGGCGATTGTCAGCTCTAAGTAGGGCTTAAGCACCTCTAATACCTCTATCATCTTACGCAATTTTTCTTGTTGACTTTAACGCTCAATAAGAATGTAATGCGCCCGCTCGTTAGAGAGCCATCGGACGCCCGTCCAGGAGATCGCATGACATTCGTCGGATAGCTCCTCTTCCATCGAGCGACTTCCCACCCACGCTACCGTCACTCATAGCGCCCGCGGGCCAGGACCGCGGAGGGAGACTTCATGCGCCCGAGGATTCGCCGAATCGCCGTCGGGGTAGCTCTGATCGGCTCGATCGTGTCGGTCACGATCGGGAATGCTGCTCCTCCCGAGATGCTCACGCATCCGTTCTACGAGAGCCCGGTGCGGGGCGGACCCGATGACATCCTGATGCTCAGCGGCACGGGGTTCGTTTCGACCCAGAAGGTCGTCTACCAGCGCAGTGACTGGACGACGCCCCCGTCCACGGTCCCGACGACCTCCGATGGGGATCTCGGCGAGGCCACGGTGCTCCTGACACTGCCCCATGCGATGACCGTGCGCCTGCCGCTGGGAGCGAGTGGCTTCAACGGGGACCGGGCCTACAAAATGTGGGTCTTCGACGGTACCACGCGCAGCAGCGACAGCGTGCAGATCAACGACGCGCGTCCCCTGTGGTTCTCACCGGCCCGCATCGCCAAGTCGCAAGATTCGCCCGCCTACGGGGATCGCACCCTCAAGGTCGTCGGGCGCAATCAGAACCCGGCCCCGGGCTTGTCTGGCTATCCGAAGGTTCGCTTGACGAAGGTCGCAGGCGCCGGCTGCGAGACCACGACGGTGGGTAGTGCGATCAGCGCGGGGACCGGGTCCGGACGACACGTCACCAACGTGCCGCTGCCGACCATCACCAAGACCGGATCGTACTGCGTGTGGTTGGCGCGTGACGAGGTGAGTAGCGCGCCCAACTGGGTCGTCGTGCCCAATCAACGCTTGGAAGTGGTGAGCGACATAACTCCGGACCCGATACACCTCGAAGACGTGAGCGGAACCGACGATACGCAGGCCATCCGCGCGGCGCTCGACGACGCCGCGACGGTCGCGACCGCAACGGTACCCGTCACGGTGGTGCTGGAGGCCGGCGAGTGGCACCTGAATCCGTCGTCCGAGGCTGACAGAGATCCGCTCTCCATCGCTGCGAACGTGAATCTGGTCGGAGAGGGGCGGAGTTTGACCTCCGTCATTCGACACGAGCAGTGGGACGTCGATACGGTTTTCTACGTAGAATCGGGACCCAGCACGATCGAGGGCATCAAGTTCATCGACGAGTCTCCAGCCCCGGACATCGTGGATCACGAACCGGACTGCGACAGTCATCCCTGCACCAAGTTCTTCGAGCTACAGGCCGAGCTTCGCGAGATCAAGGACGTCTCGTTCATCGACAACCAGTTCGAAGACATGTTCGTCGCCATCAGCGATAACATTCACATGGGGGGAGCGAGCTACCCGATCACTCGGCTCGCCATCGCCGGCAACATCTTCCAGTCATTCGCGGAGAACATCCGGATCTGGGGCAACCCCGACATCGACGCCGCCCATCCCTTCTGGATCGCGGATTCGGTGATTCGCGCCAACACCTTCCATCCCGGAGATTACGCCCCGGGCAACCACCAGGGCGTGATGGGCAGCGGGATCGGATCGAGCCGCCGGGTCGCCTTCATCGACAACGAAGCGAAGAGGACCAACCTCGCCGATGCTCACAAGGGCTGGCGCTCGGCCTTTTTCTGGCACATGTGCAACAGCAGCGAGATGCTGCTCATCGGGGGCAACACCGGCACCTGCACGGGTGACGTCGGAACGTCGACGAGCCCGGTGGACGGTGAGCTCATCTCGCTCGATTCCAATCGGAACACCATGGGATACGGCGAAGTGATGCCGATCCTGAGCTCGGGGTCGAACTACGTGGTCGTGTGCGGCGCGCCCGAGTTCCATCCCGGCCAATGGATCCAGGTCGTGGCTGGCCCGGGAATGGGTCAGACGCGACCGATCAAGTCGTCCCCCACGTCCGACCCGACGACCGCGTGCCCCACCGCCTACAAGCTGGAGATCGCGACGGATGCACCTGCGTGGGACATCCAGCCGGTGGCGAACCAGAGTCGCGTGACGGTGTCCCGACAGTTCTGGCAAACCTATGTGCTGGACAACGTCTCGGACAACGACGCGGAAGGAGCATGCCTCGATCCCGGCGGAACGATCGCCCTCTTCGCGAGCTTTGCCGATGCCGTCGTCGAGGGCAACGAGATGTATGACAGCGAGGGAATTCTGCTCGACGGCGGCTCGAAGACAATGGGCTGCCATGACCACTTGGTGGGGGGCGCTCCCTATTTTTGCGTCTCGGATGCCGACGGCAGTGTTCCGGCGTGCGCAGACCAGTGCGGTGCCGAAGAAATCATGTGCTGCCACTACCCGCCACCGGAGGAGCAGCTCGCCGAGCCGGCCATCCGGTGCGAGACTACGTGTGACGAGGATTGGAGTCCGTGCCCACCCTGCCAGGCACCGAACGCACATCGACAATTCTTCAACGACGTTCGAGGCAACACCATCCTCGGCGAACACGACTTCGACGAGCCGGACAGCGTCTCCGGCGTGATCTTCAACTACGGATCCGTCGATTACGCGGACAGCGGCGCCGTAGGATTCGGCGTGTCGATCGTGGACAATGTTATCGAGGAGGCTGACGATTTGTACAGCGGCGCCATCTCGTTCCGACCCGGCTGGCTACGGCCCCTGAACGACTACCAGTTCCGCAACACCATCTTGCAGCGAAACGACATCAGCAAGATCAAGCGAGATGACTGTACCAACAGAGCCTGTGTGTTCACGGAAGGGGCGGACGGCTACGGGGTATACATCGCCGAGACGTACACGCAGGAAACGGTCATGGACAACATCTTCCCGGGAAGCACGCATGCCGATAGGAATTGCTGGAACATTCGCGACCACGGCACGGCGACGCTGAACCTGGACGAACCGCCGTCGACGAACTGTGGCTTGTCGTCCGGCCTGCAGTTCGACTGTAGTCCGTGCAACGAGATCAATTGCTCGTCGACAGACTTGGTCGATGTCTCCTGCAAGCTGGCCGACAATACCTCCTATAACTGCGCCTGCACGAGCGACGATTCGCTGACTCTATTGCGGGAGGCGTGCTTTTGTTCCAGCGGTGGGATCTGTCCCTTCAACATCAACCGGCTGATCTGTCAGTAGGAGTTCCGGGCTGAGGTGACGCTGAAAGCGGCTCCAGTAGACGATGCGGCCAGCGTGGTGCTGCTCCGCATGTCTACTGGACCGTGGGAGTCCCGCGCAGGGAGGATTTTCGAGTACATTCCCTTGGTGAACTGTCCATGGCGGGCGCTTGTGTTGATCCTGCTGACGCTCACGACGCTAGTTGGAGCTGCGCAGGCGCATGACGACCCAGCCGTAGAGGGATCCAAACCGCAAGCGATCAGGCTGCAGGAGCGCGCCAGAAAGCAGCTGTATCAACTGGATGTGGGCGTCCTCGGGCCCCCAGAGCTCGCGTCCACTCTCGGTCCGCAGGATTTCACGGTCCGTGTAGGCGGGACCACCGTCTCCAATCTCGCCGTCGACAACCTGTGCCCTCAGCCCCGCGAGCTGTCAGCCCCCGAGAACAAGGCGAAGACCAGCACGCCCGCGCCCGCGAGCTACCTCTTCTACTTCGACCAGGCCCATCTCACGCTTTCCGGCCGGCAGGAGGGCGCGCAGTTGTGCGGCGACCTGATCCAGGAGCTGATCAAGGATGGAAGTCAAGGACTGGTGGTATCGAACGGGAAGCGTCTCCGCGCGCTGACGGGCTGGTCCGACGATCCGGCCGAGCTTTCGGCGGCGGTGCTCGCGCTGATCGACGACCCGGAGCACCTGGACCCGTTCGCGGAGCTCGAGAACTCACGCATTCGGGACGTCAGGACGTGTGGGGGCTACCGCGTGCTCTCCCGCGCGAGGGGATACCAGGCCGAGGAGCGCTGGAACACGGAGCGAGCCCTGAGCCGCTTGGCCATCGCACTGGGCCAGCTCCACGATGTACGGGCGCCCAGGGCCGTCTTCTATTTTGCGGACACGATGCGGCGCAGGCCGGGCGAGTTCTACCGCTACTTCATCCCCAGCGCGTACGCGAACCGCTTCGACTATCCCGACGAAGCCCTGGGATTCCAGCGCGTCCTCGAGGTCGCCGCGTCGGAAGGGATCCGGATCTACACCGTGCAGGCGACCGGCCTGACCATGCAGGGTTACGGTGGGGTGAGGAACGCGTGGCCGTCGCAGACCGCGATCGCCAGCCTGACCGCCATGGCCCGCCAGACCGGCGGACTGGAATTCGTCAACGGTACGTCGGCAGGGCGAGTCCTGCGTAGCGTGCGGCGGGATCTCGATTGCATGTACCTGTTGAGCTTCGACCCCCAAGGGCTACCCCTGGATCAGCTGCTCGACGTCGAGGTGGAGGTGCAGCGGCCCGGGGTTCGTCTGCGATCGCGCGGGAAGATCTGGGTCGCGAGTGAATCTGCTCGTCTGACGAACCGACTTCTTGCCGCCTTTGCCGCGGCCGATCGGCAGACAAAAGATGGAGCCCTGAGCCAGGCGCTGATTCCCACGGGCTTCGAGCGCGGCAAGTTCAAGGCGATCGTTCAGGCGAGCCTCGGACGTGCCGCGGCGAAGGGAACCTGGGATGTCGGGTTCTCAGTCGTGTCGCGGGACTGGATCCAGAGCGAGGCGGCGTGGAGGCTGAGCACTCACGGAGGCGAGACCCCGGTCTTGGAGCGCGTGGTGGAGTTCAAGCCCGGTAACTACGAGGTCGTCGCTGTGGCCCACGATGTGAACGGTGGCGAGATCCTCTCGAGCCTGCTGTCGGGCCAGTGGCCGGACCCGGACGAGAAGCAGGCGACGCTGGGGCCCGTGGCCCTGATCCGCGATACGCCCGCGGTCGCATTCGACGACCACGGTCCTGGGCGGCGCGTGCGCTTCGTGGGTGTCGGCGACACAGAGACGGTCCGTGCGGACGCCGCGCTTGCGCTCATCGGTGTGGTGTGTCGGGGGAAATCGGTCAAGCAACCCGTCACGCTCCACCGCGAACTGGCGGGTGTCTCGCACCATGCGTTCCCGCCGCAGGACATACAGTTCGAGGCAGGAGAGCGTTGTTCTTCCTTCCGCGATGTCGTTCCCCCTGGTGTGCTGGCACCGGGCGATTGGACGTACACAGCGTCGGCCGTTGTCGAGGGCAAGCCGATCGACAGCGTCTCGAGGCAGGTGGCCGTGGTCACCGCCGACGATGCGGCTGCGACGCTCGACGCTCGGCATCAGCGTCGCCGCGCACGTTGACGCACTATGGGTGGCCAAAGAACGCGTCGACGTGCTTCCCTCTCTCGGTTCTTACGCGTGGATTACAGAACGAATTCAACCGCTTGGCCTCGGTATTGAGTTCGAAGACGCGGAAGACTTCCTCCAGGTGACGCAGGTTCTCTTCCAGCGCAGCGCGCAGACGCTGGTTGGCTTCATTCGAGAACATGCCGAGCTCGAGCGGAATGACGATCTCGAGTTCTTGCTTGATGAGAACGCGGTCTGCGATTGCCCAAAGCCGCTCCCGAACATCGGTGCCATAGATCTCCGGGTGGTCATCGCCGATCTTCTCGAGGTCCTCGAGTAGCGATGCCATCGAGGACCATGCGACGGGATGGCCCGGTTCAGATGCAGGCGCGGGTGCTGCACCGGAATCCGCGCGTCCCAAGCGAATTGGACGCAGCAGAATGTCCCAGAAACGCTTCATCTGAGTTCCATGTCGTTCAGAAAGTATGGGTCACGTTTGGCGGGCGGACAGGTTCGTCCTCACGAGCTCGATCTGGGCGGTCGGATCGTAGGCGCACTCCATTGGCACATACACGTACAAGAAGTTGATCATGAAATCCCAGCGTCCGCCCAGTGCTTCGACCTTGGCGAATACGCGCTGCATTGCGGCGCATGTAACAACATCGATCCCGATCGTGAACTCGAAGCGCTTGAAATGCGATCGTTCCACGACCCGCACGAACCGAAAGCCGTCCTCGGAGGACGTGGCCTCGAACACGTCGCCGAAATCGGCCACGTGATCGAAGAAGTCTGGATGCTCTTCGACACGGAAGAGGTTGACGCCGACACGAGACACCGGGACTTCCCAGTCCATCTCTCCCTCGCCACCATAGAAGACGACTACGATCATTTCCATCTCGTTTGGTGCTTCCCTTCTCCCGAGCCTTCGTCGACCGGGTCGAAGTAGCTCTTCGGCGAGGTCCATGCGCCGACGTCGCGGAAGAGCGGGCCGCTCATAGGCGAACACTTCAGCGTCCGTGAAATGGGCGGGATCGAGAGACTGCGACGCACCTCGTAGCCCGCGCGCACGCACCAGTCCCACGTCAGGATCAGGTCGGTGCCGTCCTTCGCCGGCCGCCCGAGCGCCGGCGCGGCGACGCAGCAGCCCGCGCAGCAGCTCGCGGCAGCCGCGCACTCGGCGCTCGCCAGGCACGCGGAGGTCAAGCGCACGAGGTACGGCTCGTCCGTTACGAGCGCGCCCAGCCCCAGCTCGTTTCCCGGCCCGACGACGACGGTTTGCGGCGCACCCGTCGGCTGGCCCGTCTCGTCGCACCGCGGCAGGCGCTCGACGTCACCGGGGTGGGCCGCCAGCACCTCGTTCCAGGCGGCGGGAGCGTCGCCCCACGTCACCGCGCATGATCCCCGCGGCCAGGCCGCGCGCGATACCGAGCGCGCGCGCCGCGCGTCGAGCCAGCGGAGGTTGAGCATCAGCGCGCACCGAGCTCGACAGCAGCAGCGCTCCGCTGCGGCGCGCGACGGTCAGGTCGACGCCGTGCAGCGCGTCGCCGTGGACGCCGGGCACGATCGCGATCGCGCCGTCGGTCGACAGCGCCTCGATGGTCGAAAGGTCCGCGCGCGCGCGGGCGAAGGTGTACTCGGGCGCCCCACGTCGTCCGCGATCGCCCCACCCGCACCGCGCGCGGTGTAGGCGCGCAGGCCCGGGGCCGAAGGCGTGGAAGCCGCTGGGCGGCAGCGTCCTCGCGCCATCGGGGGTGGCCACGACCCAGTCGTGGCTTCCAGGTCGCGGTCCAGCTCAGCGTGACCGGGAACGCCGTGGCGTCGCAGGAGCTGGTGCCGTTCTGCGCGATGCGGAAGATTAGGTCCTCGCCGGCCGCAACGCTCGTGGTGAGGTCGAATGTGCTGCACGTCGCCACGCCGCTCGGCGGCAGCGCGCACTGCCACAGGATCGCCGGGCCCTGCTGGATCGAGGCCACACGCCGTCGCCGCAGGTCGTGTTCTGGTCCGCGATGCTGCCCTTTCTGGTGCACGGTTGCCGCGGAGGCCGCGCGCCACGTCCGGACAGCAGCGTGCAGGTCCAGTCGCACCGCCGCTCTCGGAGAGCTGCAGGAACGTCCGCGAGCCCTGCCAGCGCGCGTTGAGCGGGTCCCAGCTCGTCGGGAACGAGGGTCGAGCCCTGCTCCTCCCAGTAGCGCCAGCCGCCGGAGCCCTGCTCGTGCGCGAAGTCGAGGGTCGAGCTGGTCGAGCGGGACGGGGAGTCGCGGTTGACCTGCACGACGAGGCCGCCGGCGTACTCGACCTTGAGCCGCGCGCGCTCGAGCGGGCTGTCCGCGCGCAGCGCGCCCTCCGGAGTCGCGCCAGGTGCCGCCGTCATCGAGGGTGATCGCCAGCGGCGGCGCATCGGCGTAGCGCGCTGCTGGCCGGCATCAGCGAGTACTCCGGCGCGTGGTAGCGGGCCCAGCTTGAGCACCCCCGCCGTGTCGTCGCCAAGGAAGCCGGCGTGGCCGAACGCGATCTCGGTGGCGCGGTACTGGTCCAGGTCGTTCTGTCCCGGCCGCGGGCGTCTGCTGGCCGACTCGACCCAGTAGCGGCTGTAGTAGCCCATGCCGTGGTTGAGCATGCGTGGCTTGACCGCCAGCAGCTCGAAGTCGGGGACGACCCGGGCGCGCCAGCGGCGCTCGACCTGCCGCTCGACGCCGTCGACCGCGCCGGCGAAGTAGGAGTCGAAGCGATTCGCGCCCTCGCCACCCTCGCCGAACAGCGGGCCGCCGTAGGCCTGGCGCATGGCACCGAACAGCGCGACAGCATCATCAGCAATACGTCGTGTTTTTAATATTTTTAGCGTTTTTAAAAAAGTGTGTTGGTTGCGGCGTATTGCTCGAGGCGCCGGGCGCGACGCGTTTTGCGGACCTGCTGTCGGATGCGACTGTCGTGCCGGAGGTGGCGATCGACATGGAGGAGGTCGTGCTGCTTCCCTATTCGAGCGGGACGACAGGGCTGCCGAAGGGCGTGATGATCACCCATCGCAGTCTTGTGGCCAATATCGCGCAGAGTTGCACCGCGCTTGGCATCGCCGGTGACAACGTCATCCTCTGTCCCGCTCCCTTCTCCCACCTTTATGGAACCTGGCTCCTTTACTGTGCTCTGCACCATGGCACTACCCTGGTGTTCGCGCCACACTTCGAACTCCCGGTGATGCTCAACGCCATCCAGCACTACCGGGTGACGGACGCGTTCGTGGTCCCGCCCGTCGTGCTGGTGCTTGCCAATGCCGCGGCCGTCGACGAGTACGACCTGTCGAGCCTGCGGCAGATCAGGTCCGCTGCCGCCCCGCTCGACCGTGAGCTCGCCCGGCGCTGCCAGGACCGGATCGGCTGCGCGGTCACCCAGGTGTACGGGATGCACGGAGGCGAGCCCGGCGACTCACGCCATGCCGATGCCAGGCAAGCCCGACAAGCTCGGCTCGGTCGGTCCCATCGTGCCCAATACGGAATGCCGGATTATCGACCTTGTGACCGGAGTTGATCTCGGGCCGAACGAACCTGGTGAGCTCTGGGTGCGCGGCCCGCAGGTGATGAAGGGCTACCTCAACCGTCCGGACGCGACCGCCGGCGCGGTCGATGCCGATGGCTGGCTCCGCACCGGCGATATCGGCTACGTGGACGAGGACGGCGATTTCTACATCGTCGACCGGCTCAAGGAAATGATCAAGTACAAGGCGTACCAGGTCGCGCCGGCCGAACTGGAAGCCGTCCTGCTCGCCCACCCGGCGGTGGCCGACGCGGCGGTCACTCCGAGTCCCGACGAGGAGGCCGGCGAGGTGCCGAAGGCCTCGTCGTCCTCCGCAGCGAGGCGACCGCGGACGAGTTGATGGCGTTCGTCGCCGCCCGGGTCGCCCCGTACAAGAAGGTGCGGCGGGTGGAGTTCGTCGACCAGATCCCGAAGTCGCCGTCCGGCAAGATCCTGCGCCGCGTGCTGGTCGAGCGCGAGCGCGCCGCCGCGCCCATGCGAGGGGAGACCGCCGGTGTCCGTTGAGCTTCCCGGCAGGACCGTGGGCTGGACCAGTCTCGTCCGGCGATCGATGAGGTCGAGCGCCTCTTCGAGGACCAGATCACCAGGCTGCGGCTCTATCCGGGCGCCGCGCTCGCTGTCTACCAGGACGGCCGGCTCGTCCTCGACCTGGCGGTGGATGGGCCGATACGCAGCGCGCGCTGGCTGTCGCGCCGGACACGCTCTTCATGCTCTTTTCCGGGACGAAACCGTTCGTCTCCGTCGCGCTGCTGGCAACAGATCGAGCGGCATGGCCTGGAGCTCGACGACCCGGTCGCGGCCTTCTGGCCGGAGTTCGGCCAGCACGGCAAGGCAGGGGTCACACTCCGGCACATCCTCTCCCATCGCGGCGGCTTCCCCACGACGCCGCCGGATCTCCCACCGGAGCGGTGGGGCGACTGGGACGCCGTAGGGAGGGCGATCGCGGCGATGCCCTGGAGCACGAGCCGGGCACGGTCAGTGCCTACCACTTCCTCACCCAGCACTGGGTCTGCGCCGAGCTGGTCCGGCGCCTCGATGGGCGGCTGATCCAGGACTACCTGCGTGAGGAGATCACCGGGCCGCTCGGCCTGCGACACCTACGTCGGCCTTCCGCGCGAGCATGAATCGCGGCTGTCGCAGCTCCACGCCACGGACGGCACCGATGCGCGGGGAATTGCGACACTCCGCGGATTCATGGCGGGCATCTGCACCGCATGGTCGTCCCCGGCGCCAGCGGCGTTTCGACCGCCGCGACATGGCCCGTTTCTACGCCGCGATCGCGGCGGGTGGGGCGCTCGATGGCGTGCGCATCCTGCTACCCGGAGACGGTCGAGCGGATGCTCCGGATCGAGGTCGACGGCGAGATCGATCGCGTCTTCGACGTGCCGGTCCGGCGCGGGCTCGGGTTCGAGCTCGGCGGGCTGGCCGATCCGCGGCGCCACTGGCCCGGCGCGACGAGTACCGAGCGCACGTTCTGGCACGGCGGGTTCGGCTCCTCGGTCTGCTGGGGCGATCGGGAGATCTGCCTCTCGATGGCGTTCCTGACCAACGGGGTACGGCGAGACGAAGCAGGCGCGATCGCCCGTCGCGACCTCTCCGACGCCGTGCGCGCGCTCGCCTGGTCACCCGCTGCCGCGGATGCAGATGGGTGATCGCGCTCGTCCCGACGCCAAACACGCCGGAGAACCCCGGCTTGCCCGGGCCCGGCGTCGATCGTACCCATTGCCCTGCATGTCGCAAAACCCAAATACCGGTGCGTCCCCTGCGTAGCGAAACTGCGCCGCCAGAATACGTATTTTGTACAAGTGACTTTCCGCCCGCGGCGGCGCACCATGCTCCTGTCAGGGTCCTTCGATCACCGGTTGCTCCAGATTCCCGCCTCGCTCGATCGTGTTAACACGCGCACGGTCGCCTGGAGAGTCACCCATGAGCCTGCCCTGGGTTCTTCGTCATCCCACGCTTCGGGCGCTCACCGCCCTGAGCGCCCTCTGGGCGCTCTCGTTCGGGTTGACGATCCGTTCCTCGACCGTCACCGCCCGGGATCGCGGCGTGTCCGTCGATGCGATCGGGCTGATCGCCGCGAGTTACCTGCTCGCGCAAATCTTCCTGCAGGCGCGATTTGGGGCGCTCTCCGACCGCATCGGACGGGCCGGTCTCCTGGCCGCCGGGATCGCGGTGTTCTCGGTTGCGACGGCCTCGTTCGTGTTCGCGGATCGATGCCGGAGTTCATGCTGCTCCGTGCAATGCAGGGCCTGGGATTCGCCATGGGCTTGCCGTCGTATCGCGCGATGGTGGCCGACGTCACCGCGCCGAACGAGCGGGGGCGTGCCTACGCCGCCATGGGGACGGCCTACAGCAGCGGGCTCCTGCTGGACCGGCCCTGGGCGGATTCCTTGTTGGACTGGTGGGTCGCGATGCGCTGTTCCTGCTGACGGCGGCAATCGAGGGCGGGCTGGCGGTCGGCGTCATCCTCTTTCTCCGGGGCGTTGTACGTCCGGCGGCTCTCGCAGGGGAGGCAAAACGTGTCCCCCTGTCGGCGCTCCTGACTCGACCGCTCCTTGGTGCATTCCTGCTCGCATTTGTCGGTCATTTTCCGATGGGGTTCATTGAGAGTATCTGGGCGCTCTATGTGTTGGATCGCGGGGGCAGCGAGCTGGTGGTTCGGCATTTCGTTCAGCGCCATCGCCATCTCCAAGCTGGTCCTGCAGCCATTTGGGGGCCGCCTCGCCGACCGCGGCAACCAGCCTCGCCTCCTGCTGGCCGGTTTCCTGGCCATGGCGCTGGCGATAATCGCCTACGGGTTGATGCCCTGGGCAGCCGGCATCATCGTGATCGGATTCATCGAGGGCGCTGCTGCGGCGCTCGCGTATCCAGCCCTCGACGCTTATGTGGCGAGCAAGGCCGATCCACGGATGCAGGGGCGGGTCCAGGGCATCCAGCTCGCTGATGATGGCGGGCGCCGACCGTGAGCGCGGTTGGTGGAGCGCTGCTCTACGGTGTGGCACCTGGCCTGCCGTTCGTTGTCGGGGGTATCGCCATGGGCATGTTGAGCGTCGTGTAGCTTCGTCCTCATCCGCGGCGCCATGCCCGGCTACCCGGTCCAGCCAGCGGGGTGGCCCGAAATGTCCGAGGGACTTCAGCCATAATCAATCACGGCACGCAACCCGGGTCAGCCTTTCGCCTATCCATCTCTCCGCCAGGTACGGGGCACCAGGTCCAGCGTGGCGACCCTCTCCGCGAGCAGGAACTGCACTCGCCAAGGATCGAGGTGGAGCGGTTCGAAGAGTCGAGTCCCCCACCGGTCGTCGCCGAAACCGAGAGGTTGTACCCGAGCGGCGGGGGGGTCGACATGAACAGGTCCCAGACGTGGACCTTCTCCTCGATCGCTGCACCATCGGGCAACGCAGTCGAATGGGGAGACCGTGTTCTGGTCCGGATTCCAGTACATACAGGCGAGGTGGGATTGTTGGCCAGGTCAGCGGTCTGACCCGGCGTCTTGCTGGTCACCACCCACGCGGGATATCCGTCGATGACCTCCAAATGGGGTGGAGGATGCGCGACGGGGACGCCTTTACATCGACCGTTGTGGCCTGCACCGATGATCTCGCCGGTGCGCGACAGGAATTCCTGGGCGAGGGTGTCAACGAGGCCATCCGGTACTCCTGGTTACGGTCGTTGCATCGGTGCCGCAGGCGGGCAGGGATATCGGAGGTCACTATGATGCCAGGAGCATCGGGTCAACGTCGAGGCGGAACAACGCCAACGGGATCTGAGCCGACCCAGCTGGAACAGTTGCATGACCCACCTGCGTGACTTCGTCGAACGGGAAGTTGCGCGGCCACTACGAGACCGAGACCGAGGTGATCGAGGAGGCGCTTGCTCGGCCTGGCCGATGAGGCGGGCCGCGATCACGGTCGAGGAAGCCGTGGCCGAACCCCTCGCCAGGTCGCTCGTGGCGAAGGGCGTGAATTACAGACTCGGTGTTCGACGCAATTGCTCCGTACCGAACGCGACGCGAGCAGCGGCAGACCGGTGCGCGATGACGTCTGCGGAACGAGGGCACACGGCAGATCCTCCGGTGAGTTCAATCGAAAGATTGGGAACGTGTAGGGGGCGATCTTTCCGCCTATCTGTGCCAAGTAATTCTCGTCCGCTTCCGGTAGGATACGCAGGGCCATCGTTGTGGTCACGCGTCCATCCGAGGATTGTGCCCATGCTTCCGGTCACGCGCCGGCTGACGACCTGGACCAGATCGAAGCCCTCCTCGCCGAGCTGCTGCCGCTCATCGATGACGCGCCCCCGCCCGCCGCGGACGCCGCTGGCCTTCACCGCCGGGGCCTGGTCTGGGCAGTGTCCTCCCCGCCGTGCTCCATGGTGGCGCCTCGCTCCGGGCGCCTCGGCCGGATGGCCGCCACGACCGGGGCGCTCCAGTACCCCGGCGTGCCGGTCACCAATGGAGGCTTCCGGACCCGCCTGATCGTGCTGGGCTGGGTCCCCCTGGCCCGGCTCTTCACCCTGGTCACCAGCACCATGCCGCGCGCTTTCCCGGAGACCTCAGCCTCGGCCGCCCGCCTTTCCCGGCGGCGTCTACGCCATGGATACCACCACCTCGACCAGGTCGCCAAGCCGCTCCGGAACGGCAGCGGCCCGCACGCCCAATTGGCTGGACGCCTCGACCCCCTCTTCGATGTCGCCGTCACTCTTCGACCGAGGTCATCCGGTGGACCTGCGGACCGAGAGCGAGCAGGTGGCCCCCACGATCTGCTCGCCTGCCTGCCGCGGACAGTCTGGTCCTGTTCGACCGGGGCTACACGCCAACTCCCGTCGCTATGAGCCAGTTGACCATCGCCGGCCAGGGCCTTCATCACCCGGTTGCGGGCAATTCCTTACCCTCCGCTCCCGCTGGGTGCTGACCGACACCCGGTGGTCCGGGACGAGGAGATTCTGGCTGGGCAAGTACCGCGCGGCACGCTGCGGCATCCTACCGGGTGATCACGCTGCGGGTGGGTCAGGAGACGCGATCCTACCTGACCAACGTGCTCAGCCCGGACGTGTTGCCCCCATTGACGTCTTCCGCCTCTACCGGCGACGATGGGATATTGAACGGCCTTCCAGACGCTCGAAGCGGGACCTTCGGACTGGCCTGGATCTGGGCGAGCCGGTGGAGCTGATACCTGGTCCAGATCGTGGCGGCGTTGCGGCAGGAGGTGGGCGCGCCGGGCCGGGGAGCCCCTGGACGACTGTCGCTGGAACTGCTCGATCGAGCTGCTGCCGAAGCTGGCCGCCGATGCCGGACGAGGGCCGAGGACGTGTTGGATCTCGTGGTCGGCGGGAACGGGTGGACCGGGATCATCCGGCCGGTGCGCCGGGTGACGCTGGACATCCCGAACCACCTCCCCTGGCAGCCGCCGCTGGACGATCTGCCCACCTGGCGCACCCCCGCTATGCCGGCAAGGCGTAACCTCGCGCACGGTACCCGGAGGTGAGGGTGATCGATTCTGGCACAGATAACCAAGGCGGCACAACTGATCACGCTGTCCCACATTGCCTGCCGCCGCGTGTCCTTCTCGGATGTCCCCCGGATGCGGGAGGAGATGCGCGAGCAGCTGCCATCTTCATTCCGTGTCCATCTGTGCTCGCTGATCCTCCCCTACGTGGTCCATACCAATCGCCATCCTCCGTGTTATGCATTCTCGCCGGTTACGCGGCCGGTAGGCATGGCCCGTTCAAATGGGAGGAAGCAAGACTGCCACTGCGGGCGAAGCAGGATTCGCGGGCTCTGGTACCATGCGCGGCAATACGCAATCCGGGCCGAACAATTCGCGAACAGAGGCAGGAGACCCAGATGACGCGACGGGATCGACGAACCGCCACGCGGCAGCTTGCGTTTCGCCTTCGCTGACACGGCGCTCGCTGGTGGCCGGGGCGCCGCCTCCCTCCTGGCGCCAGCCCTGCAGCCGGCTGCCCAGGATCAGCCGGCGCCGATCCGGGTGTATCCCGCGCACGGCACGCGAACCGCCTCTCCCGGCACCGAAATCACCTTCCGTGGGCGTGGAGCCGGCGCACTCGGTGCGTTGACTGTCGTTGCGTCGGAGCTCGGGTACCCATTCCGGCGTTTGTCGCACACTCCGATGACGGTGGGGTCAGCTTCGTTCCCGATTCGCCGTTCCTGCCCGGTGAGCGGGTGACTGTACGCAGCGACCTCCCGCTCCGCGCCACGCCGCGCGGCTCGGTGAGCCTCCAGGTCTCCACCCCGGCCGCCCCGGTAGCGACCCCAACAACCCGGGAATCGACCAGCCCGCAACTCCGCCGCGCGAGTTCGTGTCGCGGCTCGACCTGTTGCCGCCGCAAATGACGGTCACCGATCACGACGCCGGTACCGCGCCGGGCCTGGTGTTCCTCGGGGCGAAGATCGAGGATGGCCAGAACGGAGCGATGATCGTCGACGACGTAGGGGAACTCGTCTGGTTCTGGCCGGCAACGGATGCGTTGACGACCTCACGCCGATGTTCGCGTGCAGGAGTATCTGCGGAATCCCGTCATCACGATGTGGGAAGGCGTTGCCCGCCAGGGACCGGTTCGGCCATCTGTGCTGCTCGACCAGGGGTACGAGGAGGTGGCGCGGGTCCAGGTTGGGAACGGGTATCCCGGGATCGATCAGCACGAATGCCAACTGACCGCCAAGGGTTCGGCCCTCGTGGTCATCTACAACCCGGTCCTCTGGGATCTCACCTCGGTCGGCGGAGCGTCGGAAGGCTGGACGCTCGACGGCGTGATCCAGGAAATCGACATCGCCACCGGGCGCGTGGTCTTCGAAGTGGCACGCGCTCGACCACATCGCGCTGGACGAGTCATACAGCGATCCCGAACGACCCGGAGGAGCCGTGGGACTACGTGCACTTCAACTCGGTCGAACTCGATACCGATGGCGGGTCTGATCACCTCGGCCCGGCACACGAACGCGATCTACAGGATCGATGTCGCCACCAATCGCATTACCTGGCGGTTGAATGGCAAGCGCAGCGACTTCGCGATGCTGGAGCGGCACGCCGTTCGCCTACCAGCACGACGCCCGTGTTCACGGGGATGGTCTCCTTTCGCTGTTCGACAACGTTTCCGCCAGCCAGGACGACGATGCCGACAAGGATTCGCGCGGTCTGGTGCTGCAACTCGACGAAGCGACCCAGACCGCCACCGTGGCCATGGAGTTCATCCATCCGGCGGGAACCCTCTCGGTCAGCCAGGGCAACAACCAGATCCTGCCGAACGGCAATGCCTTTGTCGGCTGGGGGAGTGCCCCGGTTTTCTCGGAATTCGGTCCGGATGGCCCTGCTGTTCAATGGCCGATTCCCGGAAGGCGGCACGACTTATCGCGCCTATCGCTGCGAGTGGACCGGCGTGCCGGTCGAACTTCCTGCCATCGCGGTCGTGCCCGGCATGGGAGCGCGGCGACCGTCTACGCAAGCTGGAACGGCGCGACGACGGTGGTGCGGTGGCAGGTTCTTGCGGGGGATTCGCCGGAACGCCTGGAGGTCATCTCGGAGGTGCCGCGGGTTGGCTTCGAGACGATGGCCGAGATCGACACCGCCGCCGCCTGGGTTGCGGTGCAGGCGATCGACGCCGACGGCAACATCATCGGTGCCAGCGAGGCGCGTCGCCATCGAACGGTAAGCGTGGATTCGGGATCCTCAGCGGGCGTCGCCGCCGGTTGCTGATGATGCGGAGAATCGTCACCGCATTGTCCGCAGCGTCGTCCGGTGGCGGATGTGGGTGCCGGAGGACATCCTCGACGCTCGTCCCGACGCGTTGACGACGGCGTCCGATCTGGGGATACCGCGCGTCTGAGAATCGTCGTTACACGGCACAGTTTCCCCGCGCGACCTGCTCGCGGGCGGTAATCAGGTACTCGTCCGGAATGTACGTGGAGTCGGGATCGAAATCGAGTTGGAAGAGGGCATCGATGATGACGTCTTCCACGGACGCGTACCGGCCCGATTCGATTTCCGGTCGACGATGGCCTGGGCTTCGGGGGAGAAGTGATCTGCATGGTCGGGTGTTCCCGGATGGGACACTCGACGAGCTTGCGTCTCCTGAAGTATACCGGGGGTTTGTCCGTGACCTTTCGGGGGGCGATGTCGATGATCGACGAGCAGTTCATCGACGAGTGGGTCGCGCGGCTGCGGACGAGCAACCCGGGCGCGGTGGCGATCCTCCTCAAGGGCAGTTACGTTCGCGGCAATCACGGACCCTGGAGTGCAACCTCGACTTCGATGTCCTGGTGTTCGACGCGCAGATCGAGCACGAGTACCCCGCCTGGATCGTCGAGAACGATGACGGCCGCCTGGTGCACGTGTCGGTCGCCGTCGACACGGTCGAAGGGTGGGTGGAGAGCTTCGGTGAGGTCGCCTCGTGGTCATTTCGGCTTTCCGTCACGCGAGGTGCTCGCGTTGCTCTGGCTGGGTCGTCCTTCGCTCCGGGCAGAACTCGAGTGGCCGGCTCGCGACCATCCCGGTGGCGCACCCGAACTCGAGGATTTCATCGAGGAGCTCGGGAAGGCCCGGAACGCGCACCGGCGCGGCGACGAAATCGCCACCCGGCTGGCGGTGCAGGAGATTGCCTGGCTGTGCCCGGCCATGCTGGTGCCCGGAACGAGCCTCGTACCCCCGGCACCCGTCCTGACGCACTGAAAGCGGCGCTCGACCTGGAAATCGCCCCGCCGGGGTACCGGGCCGACATGCTCACCTGCCTCGGCATTGAGCGGTCTCGCGACAACTTCCGGCGAGGTTCTCGCCGCGGGCGAGCGCCTCGTGATGGGGACACTGGACCTCGTCGAGGCGAATGCGGACACGTTCTCGCCGCTCCTGCCGCCAGACCTTCCGAATCTGATTGCATCGAGCCTGCTGCGGCGCTACCTGGAGCAGGACACTCCGCCAATGTGACGGGAAAGGAATGGAGCCATGTCGAGCGGGCCATCGCGTGCAGGCGTCAACGAGCTGGTGACGATGTTCGATCACGTGCTGGAGGAATCGGCCGGCCAGTTCGGCTGGGATCACTGGCATTCGATTATCTGGAACCTGCACAACGTCGAACCCGAACAATGGACCCAGGTTCCAGTGGGCGGTGGCCGCACGATCCGGGAACTGGTGGTGCACATGGGTGCCACCTTCCTGATGTACGGCAGCCACGCCTTCGGCGATGGTTCGCGGGAATGGGGCGACCGCGCGATCGACGGGGTTGGGCCCGGCGAGACGCCGGAGGAGACCATCGTCTGGCTGCGTCTCGCCCACGCGTCCATGCGGGAACCGATCGCCACCCTCACCGACGACCAGCTCGGAGAGTTGCGCAAGGCGCCCTGGGGCGACGAGTACGAGACGCGGCGGCTGATCGAGCTGCAGATCCAGCATTCGATCTACCACACCGGGGAACTCAACCACATCCGGGCGTTGCTCCAGGGCAACGACGACTGGGATCATCAGGACATGGGCCGTGAGGTGCTGGGTCATGACGGAATCCCTCCAACACCGCCGTAAACGCCCTGGTTCGCATGGCCGAATCGGCCTTCGGCGGCCAGCACTGGCACTCCACCACGGCAATATTTTGTATTTTTGTTGTTGTTTTTTATGGCTCAGCATAGACCTCGGTGCCTTGGCGGAGCATCGGCGGGGGCTGCGTCCCGGCATCGACGACCTGATCTACGTGGCGGGCGAGTTCGGGATCGGGGCCGGCGTGATCGTGGACGGCCGGCCCCTGCGGGGAGCGGCGGGCTACGCGGGTGAGGCCGGACACACGCTGATCAACCCGGCCGGACTGGAATGCCGGTGCGGCTCGATCGGCTGCTGGGAGACCGAGGCGGGAGAGGTCGCGCTCCTGCGGCACGCCGGGCTGACCGAAGGAGCGGGGCGCGTCGACGAGATCGCGGAGCTGGCGGCGGTCGGCGACGAGCCCACCCTTCGAGCGATCGCCGAGATCGGACGGTGGCTCGGCTTCGGCATCGGCAACCTCATCAACATCTTCAACCCCGATCTCGTGGTCCTCGGTGGCCTCTATCAACGCTTGTTCACGTACCTCGAGCCCTCCGTCGATCGAAGGAGCCGGACGGCGGACCCTCGACTCCCGCCGGGCGCGCTGGCGACGATCGCCGTGCTGCAGCCTCGGTCCCGATGCGCCGCTGATCGGCGCCGCCGAGCTGGTGCTGTCGGACGTGATCGCCGACCCCGCCGGTACCAACGGCGCGGAGCGCCGTCGGGTGACCCGAGGGCCACGCCCGCGCATCCGTGGTGTGGCTCGTGCTCGGCGTGATCGCCGGCTCGTTCGGGGCGCTCGCCGTCGTGGTGCTCGCGCTCAACGTGTTCGGCACGGAGGCGTCGGCGGACGGCGACGGATCCTCCGCACTTCGTCGAGGAAGCGGCCGCCGCCGGGATCGAGCACGTCGTACGACGGCGACTTCACGTACTTCGTCGGCGGCGGCGTCGCCGCGTTCGACTGCGACGACGACGCGACGGCCGGATCTGTACTTCGCGGGCGGCACCGAACCCCGCGGCGCTGTACCGCAACGAGAGCCCGGTCGGAGGGGCGCTCCGGTTCGCGCAGGTGCCGGATCCCGACGACCGACCTCACGCGTGTCGTCGGCGCCTATCCGTGGACATCGACGGCGACGATCAGGTCGACCTGGCGGTCCTGCGGCGCGGCGAGAACGTGCTGCTGCGTGGCCTGGGCGACTGCCGCTTCGAACGCGGGAACGAGGCATGGGGCTTCGACGGCGGCGACGACTGGACGGCGGCGCTTCAGCGCCACGTGGGAGGGATCGGCGACGCTGCCCACGCTCGCGTTCGGCAACTACCTCGACCTGAGCCGCGGCCGGCAGGACGTGACGTGCGCGGACAACGTGCTGGTGCAGACCCCGGCGGCCGGGGCCACGCTACGCCGACCCGACACCGCTCACGCCCGGCCTGGTGCACGCTCTCGATCCTGTTCAGCGACTGGGACCGATCCGGTCGCCGCGACCTGCGGATGACCAACGACCGGCACTACTACCTGGACGGCGAGGAACAGCTCTGGCGCGTCGACGAAGGCGAGGTCCCGCGGCTCTACACCCACGACGAGGGTTGGCAGCCGATGCAGATCTGGGGCATGGGCATCGCGAGCTACGACGTGACCGACGACGGCCTCCCTGAGGTGTTCCTGACGAGCCAGGGCGACAACAAGCTGCAGACGCTCGCCGGTCGGAGCCGCCCAGCCGAACTATCGCGACATCGCGTTCGAGAGCGGCGTGACGGCGCACCGGCCGTACACGGGCGGCGACGTGCTCCCGTCCACGGCCTGGCATGCCGAGTTCCAGGACGTGAACAACGACGGCGCTCGATCGACCTGTTCGTCACGAAGGGCAACGTCGAGGCGCAGGCCGGAGTACGCCGCGAAGGATCCGAGCAACCTGCTGCTGGGCCGATCCGACGGGACGTTCGACGAAGGCGGCGAGGCCGCCGGCATCGTCGAGCTTCGCCCGTGGCCGAGGCGCCGCCGTGGTCGATCTCAACCTCGACGGCATGCTCGACCTCGTGCAGGTGAACCGGCGCGAGAACGTCAGCCTCTGGCGGAACGTCGGGTGGGGCCGGGACGCGTGATCCGGCGCCGATGGGTGCATGGATCTCCGTGTCGCTCGAACAACCGGGCCCCAACCGTGATGCGATCGGTTCCTGGATCGAGGTCAGGATCGGCGACCGGACGATCCGTCGCGAGGTGACGGTCGGCGGAGGCCATGCCGAGTGGTGAGCTCGGCTGGATCCACTTCGGGTTGGGTGACGTCGACGCGGCCGAGGTCCGCGTCCGATGGCCCGACGGGCAGACCGGCCCGTGGCTCGACGCTGCGCGCCGATCGGTTCGCGACGCTCGAGCGTGGTGCGACGCAGCCCGTCATCTGGATCCCGCAGGGCTGAGGGAGGAGCAGCATGGCCGACGCGCGGCTCGCCGAGATCACCCTCCCCGACTTCGGCATGTCCGATGCGATGCCCGAGATCCCCGCCGACGATCTATCGCGGACCGCCTGGAGCGCCTGCGGGCGCGCGCGGACGAGCAGGGCTACGACCACCTGGTCGTCTACGCCGATCGCGAACACAGCGCCAACCTCGCGTACCTCACCGGCTTCGACCCGCGCTTCGAGGAGGCGATGCTCGTCGTCGGCGCGTCCGGCGAGCCGGCCATCCTGGTCGGCAACGAGTGCTACGGCATGGCCGGAGCGGCTCCGCTCGGGATGCGGCGTCACCTGTTCCAGGACTTCAGCCTGCCCGGCCAGCCGCGCGATCGCTCCAGGCGCTCGCGCGAGACTCCTCGCGGCCGAAGGCATCCGGGACGACAGTCGGGTCGGGGTGATCGGCTGGAAGGAGTACGCCGACCGCGGAGACGATCGAGGTCCCGGCGTTCATCGTCGACGAGCTCCGGCGGATGACCCCGTCGGGCGTCGATCGAGAACGCCGGACCACCTGCTCATCGACGCCGCCGACGGCCTCCGCGTGATCAACGAGGTGGAGCAGCTCGCGGCGTTCGAGTACGCGTCGTGCCGAACCTCGCACGGCGTCCGGCAGTTGCTCGTTCGGATTGCAGCCCGGGATGCGCGAGTACGACGCCGTCGGGCTCGCTCGAGTGGAACGGGATGCCGCTCTCGTGCCACCTGATGCTCTCGAGCGGCGATCGCGCATCGCTCGGGCTCCTCAGCCCGAGCGACCGACGGATCGAGCACGGCGACCGATTCACGGTCGCGTTCGGGATCTGGGGTGCGTTGAACTGCCGCGCGGGCTTCGTCGTGGAAGACGCAGCGGCGTTGCCGGCGGCGATCGGTGACTACGTGGAGCGGCTGGTCGGTCCGTACTTCGAGGCGGTCGCCGAGTGGTACGGCGCGCTGCACATCGGCCAGACGGGCGGCGTGCTCCACGAGATCATCCAGCGCCATCTGGGCGACCCGTTCTTCGGCATCTTCCTCAACCCGGGCCACCAGATCCACCTGGACGAGTGGGTCAACTCACCGGTGGCACCGGGATCGCGCATCGAGCTGCGCTCGGGCATGACGATGCAGGTCGACATCATCCCGGCGACCGGCACCGAGCACTTCACGACGAACATCGAGGACGGCGTCGCGCTCGCCGACGAGACGCTGCGGGCGACGTTCGCTCGAGCGGTACCCGGAGGCGTGGGAGCGGATCCAGGCGCGCCGGCGGTTCATGGCCGACGCCCTCGGGCATCGAGCTGCATCCCGACGTGCTGCCGTTCTCCAACATCCCGGCGTGGCTGCCGCCGTTCCTGCTCCGCCCCGATCGCGTCATGACCGTGGCCGGATAAGCACGGACCGCCACGCGCGCGGCGGGTCAGGTGCCGCGTGGACCTGACGGCGAGTCAGCCCTCCAGGATCGCGACCGCTTCGATCTCGACCAGCTGTCCTCGGTATCCGAGCGTCGCCACACCGACCAGCGTGCTCGGAGCTGCGGCGAACGGCGAACGTTGCACCGCCTCCCACACGGTCGGCCTGCCGGTCGTGGTCCCCTCCCGCGACGTACACCGTGGTCTTGACGACGTCGTCGGGACCGGCACCACCGGCGGTCGAGCGCCGCGACCAGGTTGGCGACGACCTGATCGGTCTGCGCGACGGCATCGTCGGCACCCACCAACTCGCCGGCGGCGTCCAGCGGAACGGCGCCGGCGGTGAACACGAGCGTGGCGCCGCGCGCGATCGCGACGTGCGCGTAGCCGGGAGGCGACGCCAACTCGGGAACGTTGCGGAGCTCCACACCCATCAGGAGGAACCGTAGCAGCGCCCGCCGTCGTTCCCTCGGCAGCCCCTGGACCCGAACCCCCTCCCACCAGGGCATCTCCCCCAACGAAGGTCCCCCCGGGAACGGGTCGTTCGGCCCCTGAGGTCCCGACCGCCCTGGACGAGACTTGAGGCAGACCTGAAAGTGGACCCGATCCAAGGAGGCATCACATGAACAGGAAGGCGTGGGACCAGATCGTCAGCGCGAGCGCCGCGGTCATCGCCGTGGCCATGATCGTGCTCGGAGGGTTCGCCATCTACGGTGGGAACTTCGGACGCGACAACGTGCAGACACGCTTGGAGCCCCAGAACATCACGTTCCCGCCGCTCGACGCCATGTCGCCGGAAGAGCAGGCCGACATCGGCGAGTTCGCCGGGCAGCAGGTCACGACCGGCGCACAGGCCGAAGCCTTCTCCCGCTACATCGGCGGACACCTGGCCTCGGTGAACGACGGGAAGACCTACGCGGAGACCAGCTCCGAGGCACGTGCCGAGGGTCTCGACCCCGACACGGCTGCAGAGCTCGCGGGCAAGGCCGACACCTTGTTCAAGGGTGAGACGCTCAAGTCGATCCTGCTGAACGCGTACGGTTGGTGGACCGTCGCCACGATCGCGCTCTACGCGGGGTACGCGATGATCGCGATGGGGATCGTGCTCGGAGTCCTGGCACTGCTCGGCTTCCGTCACGCGAAGCGTGCCGAAGCGGCGCGCGTCGCCGGCGACGCCGTCGCGACGACACGGACGAACGGTGCGGCCCCCGCGAAGGGCACGCCGGTCTCCGTCTGACACACACGCACCACGCACCACGCGACCGCTCGGGGCAACCCGGGCGGTCGTTTCCATGTCGCGGGTAGCGGGTATCGCGTCCTCGCAGCCGGGGTCAAGGCTGGGAGGATAGGTGTGTGGAGGAGCGCAACACCTTCTGGGTGATGGAACGTGCGAGGCAGTGGATCATCCGCCATCACGACGTCGAGGTGGCAGCCCTCCCCAGCAGGACCCACGCGGTGGCGGTCGCGATGAACCGGGCGAAGGAGGACCAGCCGAGCGAGGTCTTGGTGCTCGGGCCCACCGGCGCCATCGAGGAGCGCCGGACGTTCGGCGACGACCCCGTCGCCTGAACGAGCAGCGCTAGTTCCCGTACTGCCGTGTCTCGGGCTTCTCGAGCATCAGCGTGTGTGCGACATCGTCGGCGACGGGTCGATGCTCGACACCGGCGGGCACGACGAAGATGTCGCCTGCGCGGAGTTCGACGGCGTCCCGCCCTTCGACCTCGATACGGAACGAACCGTCCCAACACAGGAAGAGCTCGTCCTCGTCGTGGTGGTGCCACGGGAACTCCCCGAGGAGCCGCGCGATGCGTACGACGGCGTCGTTGACCGCGACCAGGTCACGCGGCGTGAACGGAGCGGGGAGATCGCGAGCGACCGCGTCGATCGAGACGCGCCCGTCGGCGTCGTCGTCCGGGGCGCCACCGATGCGCAGGCGGTTGCCGTCCGGATCGCGGATCTCGAGGTCGCGTCCCCAGTCGTTGTCGTGGACGTGCGTACCGAACTCCGCCGCGATCGCATCGAGGTCGTCGTCGACGAACACGTAGACGAGCGAGTCGGGCCGGGCATCACCCTCATGCTGCGAGAGGTGGAACCAGACGTCACCGCGCGCCACGAAGACATACGCAGGTGCATCGGGTTCGAAGCGATGCTCGCCGACCTTGCGGAACCCCAGGCGCGCGTACCACGCGACGGCGCGGTCGATGTCCGTGATGCGGAGGATGGGTGCGACGGTTTCTCGCATGGACGGAATCTACCCCTCGGCCGAGCGTGGCGTGGCAGTGTCGGTCGGGCGGGGCCGAGCCGGGCGGGGGCCGGGAAGGTGTCAGCCCTCTGACGCCGCGACGCGGCGGAGGTACTCGGCCACCACGCTGAGGTCGCGTCCGGAGAATCCTGCGTCCAGCGCCCGGCCGACCGTCTCCCGATTCTGGGCGGCCTGGTCCATCGGCGCTCCCACCTCGTTCGCCAACTCGAGGATCAGGTCGAGGTCCTTCGCCATCAGCTCCAGGAGGAACGCCGGCTCGATCTCGTCCGGATGCTCGAACGCCTGTCGCTTGTAGAGGACGAACGGGGCGGCGGCGGCCCCCGATGCGAACACGTCGTACGCCGCGCTCCGGTCCACGCCCGCTCGCTCGGCGAGCACCAGCGCCTCCGACAGCCCGACGTCGATCGTGTGGATCAACGCGTTCACGGCGAGCTTCACCGTCGCTCCGGCGCCGCGATCTCCGACGTGGAACACCTTGACGGCCAGGGCATCCAACACCGGTCGCGCTCGCTCCAAGGCCGGACCGGAGCCGCCGACCATGATCGTGAGCTCGCCCTTGTCCACCGTGGCGACGCTGCCGGACACCGGCGCGTCCAACAGCGCCGCGCCGCGTTCGTCGACCCACGCGCCGATCTCACGGACGGTCCGTGGCGCGATCGTGCTCATCTCCAAGACGACCTGGTCCTGACCCACGCCCGCCGCGATCCCCTCGGGCCCGCCGTACGTCTGGATCACGGCCTCATCGTCGGCGAGGCTCGTGATCACGACGTCGGCGCCGCCGACCGCTTCGGCCACGCTCGCGGCGACGGATGCGCCCGTCCGTTCCGCCACGTCGTCGGCGGACGCCGCCGTGCGGTTCCAGACGCGGACCGGGATCCCGGCGCGTCGCAACGTCCCGACCATCGCGCCGCCCATGCGACCGGTACCGATGACGGCCACGGTCATCGGCTCGGTCATGTGAGCGACCAGCCTCCGTCGATCTGGATCTCGGTGCCGTGCATGGACGGATTCTCGAGCAGGAACACCGCCGCATCCGTGACGTCGCGCATCTCGACCAGGCGTCCGGTGGGGGTCTTCGCGCGCGTCGCCTCGAGCGCCTCCGTCTTCGGCGCCCAGAACGGACTATCGGCCACGATCCCGGGATGCAGCGCGTTCACGCGGATCGGGGGCAGCTCCACGGCCATCGTCCGCACCAGTCCGTCCACCCCGTGATTGATCGTCGTGATCGTCGTGGAACCGGGATACGGCCGCGACTTCGCGAGGCCCCCGTAGATCACGATCGACGCGTCGGGCGTGAGCCGCCCGAGCAGCGTGTGAACCGTCTCCGTGTATCCGACGAGCTTCAAGGTGACCAGACGGATCGCCTTCGCCACGTCGTAGTCGGCGACGCTGTTGAGGTCACGGTCGAGTGCGGCGAGGGCGAGGCGGTCGATCGAGCCGAGCTCAGCCAGCCCGGGCGCGATCGTGTCCGGCTCGGAGAGATCGAA
This sequence comes from uncultured Actinomycetes bacterium, assembly GCA_963777495.1. Taxonomy (GTDB): domain Bacteria; phylum Actinomycetota; class UBA4738; order UBA4738; family HRBIN12; genus JBBQVZ01. Next base: position 30,598 of record CAVZQM010000008.1, read on the forward strand.
CGCGACGCTGCCGACGCTCTCGCCCAGCTCCGAAGCGGCGGCGGCGGCTCGGCTCGCGTCCCGACCGGTGATCACGACCCGCCGACCCGCCTCCGCGTAGTGGCGCGCCAGGTCCCGGCCGAGTCCCTGCGTCCCACCGACCACGACCACGCTTCGTTCCTCAGCCATCGATCCTCCTGTCAACCTTCATCGGATGTCACGTCGCGCAGGTAGTCCCAGTCCCGGGCGAAGCGGTACGAATGACGCGACGGCGGTTGCGGTGCCTGCGTCTCCAGCCACCGCACGACGTTCGACGTCGGGTTCGCGAACGAATGGACGCAGCCGACGCCCGCCCACGCGATATCGCCCGTCTCTAGGTGGTAGGTCGTGCCGTCGAACACGCCGTCCACCTCGCCCTCGAGGATCATGTACGTCTCCTCGAAGGGGTGGTCATGCGAACCGGCGAACCCCCGAGGCTCGTACTGCACCATGAACATCGTCAGGCTCTCGGCGCCCAGTTCGCGGTCGACCATCATCTTCACCGTGATGCCGCTGTAGACGAGCAACGCCGTCCGCATGCTGGCCGAGACCGCCAGCATGTCCTGGGTCTGCTTGCCGACCTCCATGTTCTCCGGCTCGATGTGGCCGAACGAGCGGGTGCGCGGGTCGCGCACGTCCACCGGCGCCGGGTCCAGGGTCGGAAGGGCCGGGACGGGGAACGTGTCGCCGCCGGTGCGCGCCCGCTGTTGCGGCGCCCACATCGTCGCCCACCGCGTGGGCGCCGCCGACACGTTGCGGAGGGCATGCGGTGCCCCGATCCCGGTGACGCCGTAGTCGCCGGGGCGCAGCAGATTCGCACCGTCGGGCGTGTCCAGCACCAACTCGCCCTCCAGCACGAAGACGCTGTCCTCGAAGCTGTGCACGTGCGCCGGGATCCGTCCGCCGCTCGCGAGCTCGCCGATCGTGAACGTGGTGTGGACGGCGCCGGGGGTGCTCTCATCCACCACCGACCAGCGTCGGAACCCCTCGGCGGTGGAACCCGCAGGGGTGACGAGATCGATCTCGTCACCCCTGCGGACCAGATGGCGGGACGCGGTCACGATCCCACGGCGCGTCGGACGCCTTCGATGATTCGGTCGACGGACGGGATGGTCGCATCCTCGAGCACGTCGGCGGACGGCAGGGGCAGGTGCGGTGTCGTCACACGAACGATCGGACCGTCCAGCGCGAAGAAGCCCTCCTCGGCCACGATCGACGAGACCTCCGCCCCCCAGCCGCACAGTCGCGGGTTCTCTTCGACGGTGACGAGCCGGCTGGTCTTCCCGACGGACCCCAGGATCGCGCGCACGTCGAGCGGCACCAGGGAGCGGAGATCGATGACCTCGGCCGAAACGCCGTCGCCGCCGAGCTGCTCGGCGGCCGCGAGCGCCTTCGGCACCATGGCTCCGAGCGCGCAGATCGTGATGTCATCGCCGTCGCGGAGCACCTTCGCGGTCCCGAGCTGATCCACGATCTCGCCGTCGGGCACCTCGCCCTTGGACGAGTACAAGACCTTCGGCTCCACGACGATCACGGGATCGGGATCGCGGACGGCCGCCGCGAACAACCCGATCATGTCGACGGGCGAGGACGGGACGACGACCTTCAGGCCCGGGATCGCCATCATCCAGGACTCCACGCTCTGCGAGTGCTGCGCGCCGAACCGCACGCCGCCGCCGTTCGCGGTCCGGATCACGAGCGGGAGCGCGACCTGGCCGTCCGTCATGTAGCGGGCCTTCGCGATCTGGTTCGCCACGATGTCCCAGCAGACGGCGAAGAAGTCGCTGAACATCAGCTCGGCGATCGGACGCAGACCGTTCATCGCGGCGCCCATCGCGGCGCCGATGATCGCCTGCTCGCTGATCGGGGTGTCGCGAACGCGTTCGGGACCGAACCGCTCCAGCAGCCCCTCGGTCGTCTTGAACACGCCGCCGGCCGCCGCGATGTCCTCGCCCAGGAAGTAGACGGTCGGGTCGCGGTCCATCTCCTGTGTGATCGCGCGCGCCACGGCCTCGCGGTACGTCAGTTCCGCCACGCGGACCCCCCATCGGCCCACAGCTGGGTCTCGATCGAGGCCAGATCGGGCGGAGGGCCCGCCTTCGCTTCCTCCGTTGCGCGGTCGACCGCAGCCACGACGTCGGCGTCGATGCCGTCCAGGACGTCCGCCTCCACGCCGTCGCCCACCAGGCGGTCGCGGTACATCGGGATCGGGTCCCGTCCCAACCACTCGGCCACTTCCTCCTCGGGCCGGTACTTCGCGGGATCCGCGCGGGAATGGCCGCCGTGGCGATACGTGACGGCCTCGACCAGCGAAGGGCCCTCGCCCCCTCGTGCCCGGTCGACGGCACGCCGTGCGGCCGCGTGCACCTCGTCGGGGTCGTTGCCGTCGATCAGGATCGGCTCCAGGCCGTACGCCGAAGCCCGGTCGGCCGCGGGATGCTCAACCGCGGTGACGTCGCCGATCGCCGTGTACTCCATATAGAGGTTGTTCTCGCAGACGTAGACGACCGGCAGCTGCCAGACGACGGCCAGGTTCAACGCCTCGTGGAACGCGCCGATGTTCGTGGTCCCGTCGCCGAAGAAGCAGACCGTGACCTGCCCGGTACCGCGCGCCTTCGCCGCCCAGGCCGCGCCCGCGGCGATCGGCATGTGCGCGCCCGACGATCGCGTAGGACCCCATCGCACCGTGCTCGACGTCCGTCAGGTGCATCGAGCCGCCTTTCCCGCCGCAGATACCGTTCCCACGGCCCATGAGCTCGGCCATCAACCCACCCATCGGCGCACCGCGCAGCAGCGTGTGGACGTGGCCGCGGTAGGTGCAGAACACCAGGTCGTCGGGCTCCAGCGCCGCGGCGAACCCGGCCGCCACCGCCTCCTGGCCGATCCCCAGGTGCGAGGTCCCCTTCACCAAGCCCTCGAGGAACAGGTCCTGCGCCCGCTTCTCGAACAGGCGTCCCTCCTGCATCTTCCGGTAGATGTCGAGCCGAACGTCCAGGTCCGACCGCGTCGTCGTCTCCGTCATCGCTCCCCCCGACTTCCATCCATGGACATGCTCAGTACTCGTTCGCGACCATCAGCTCGTCGCACGGGAACAGCGTGATCACGCGGCACCCGTCGGCGGTGACGACGACCTCTTCCTCGATCCGCGCCGCCGACCGTCCGTCTGCGGCCGGGCAGTACGTCTCCAGCGCGAACAGCATCCCCTCCTTGACCTCCAAGGGGTCGATGAACGAGTTCAGCCGCGTGATGATCGGACGCTCATGCAGCGAGACGCCCACCCCGTGGCCGAACTGTAGGCCGAACGCGTCCATCTCGTCTTGGAACCCGAACTCCTCGGCCTTGGGCCAGACGGCCGCGATCTGATCGGTCGAGACACCGGGCTTCACCAGGTCGATCGCGGCATCCATCCATTCGCGTGACCGCTTGAACGCGTCGCGCTGCGCCGTGCTCGCGCGACCGACGACGAACGTCCGGTAGTAGCACGTCCGGTAGCCGTTGAAGACGTGGATGATGTCGAAGTAGGCCTGGTCGCCCGGCCGGATCAGCCGGTCGCTGAACACGTGCGGATGCGGGCTGCACCGCTCGCCGGCGATCGAGTTGATCGCCTCGACGAACTCCGAGCCCATCTCGAACAGGCGTGCATGCGCCATGGCCACGATGTCGCTCTCGCGGACGCCGGGCTTCAGCGCTTCGAAGATGTCTTGGTAGACGCCGTCGACCATCGCGCATGCCTGGGTCAACAGCATGATCTCGTCCTGGCTCTTGATCTCCCGCGCGTCGGCCATCACCTGCTGACCGTCGCGGACCGCGATGCCGGCCTCCTGGAGCTCGAGGAAGACCGACGTCTCGGCGACATCGACGCCGAGCGGCATGTCCGCCACGCCCTCCTCGGCCATGATGGACCGGATCTCCTCCACGGCGCGCTTCTGCAGCCCGACCCGCGGGTGGATCGCGCCCTGGAGTCCGGTGTTGCCTCCGACGGAGTTCCGCTCGTCGTACAGGTGAGGGAGCTGGAGGCGGTGCGCCTTCGCGGCCGATCCGAAGTCGAAGATCCGGGGGCGTCCCGTCCGTGTGAGGAGCGCGTACCGCTCACCCTTGTTGAACGCCCAGTACCCGATCTGCGTCGCCGTGACGTAGCGGATGTTGCTGGTCTCGAACAGCAGGAGCGCACCCAGCTCCGAGGCCTCGAGCGCCTCCCGCGTGCGGTTCAGCCGGTAGGACCTGAGCCGCTCGAAGTCGACGCGGACCTCCCAGTCGACGCCCGCGATCCCGGGCGCTGGGGTCGTCGCGACCGGGAACCCGTCCGTCGTCATCGGCTTGTCCTCCTGTGCTCGGAGCGGGGGCCAACCACCGGATAGCCCCACTTTACGGGTCCGTCGCGACGGGCATCATACGCTGAGCCTCCATACGTCCGCACAGGACGCCCACGGCCGGCGCGTCCAGTGACAGCGTCTGCCGTGTCCAGTCTGACTTGCCTCATGGCGTCCACCTCTCTCAGATCCCCGGCGACTTGAATCCCGATCGCTGGATGACGAAGTCCCGTGACTCGGCGGCCATCCGCCTCACCGCCGGCCAGTCGACGTGGAGGAGCTCGCCGTGTCGTTTCATGACACGGCCGGCGATCACGACCGTGTCGACGTTCCCGGTGTCCATCCCCGAGACGACCGCGGTCGCCGGATCGTTCATCGGCGTGACGTTGATCCGGTCGGTGCGCAGCATGATGAGGTCCGCCTGCTTGCCGGGCGTCAGCGTCCCCACCTTCGCATCGAGCCCGAGCGCCCTGGCACCTTCGACCGTGGCGCAGAGCAGCACCTCCTTCGGGACCGAGCGGCGTCCTGCCCGTCGCGGTGGCCGTGGCCCGTTGCAGCGCCAGCACCGAACGCATCTGGTTGAACATGTCGCTCGGCACGTTGGTCTCGACGTCCACGCTCAGGCTGGGGGACAGGCCGCGGTCCAGGAACTTCTGGATCGGCGGCATCCCGTGGCCCATCATCATCTCGACCGGCGAGGCCAGCGAGACCGTGCCCCCCGTGTCGACGATCATCTGGATCTCGGTGTCGTTCAGCGTGGTGCAGTGGATGTACGTGGTGTCGGGTCCGAGCAGGCCGGCCTCGCCCATCTCCTGGAGCTTCGCGTCCTGTCCGTAGCTCCCCACGCCCACGTGCGTCGTGATCCGCGCTCCCGTCTCCCGCGCGAGCTTCCAGTGGTCGCGCGTCACCTCGAAGTCGGTGAACTCCGGACCGGGCGCGGCGAGCGCGAGGCGTCAGCATCTGGTCCTTCGACGAGAAGTGCTCGGTCGCCGCCCGGACGAACCAGCTGGGCTGGCGTTCCTCCCACTTGCCCCACCACGGGAACCCGTAGGCGAACACCGCGCGCAGACCGGAATCGCGGAGCCCCTGGATGACCGCATCGGTGTGCGCCGGCGAGCCCTGGATGTGCGACCAGTCGAGCAGGGTCGTGATCCCGGCGTCGATCGCGCCCAGCGCGGAGACCAGGTCGCCGATGTACGCGTCCTGCGGGCCGGAACGCCGGCGCCAGCTTGTGCAGCACGAACGAGATGTAGCTGGAACGCCCTTCGAGCGGAACGTCGGTGCCGATGTTGCGCAGGAGGCCTTCCCAGATGTGCCGGTGCGAATCGACGAAGCCCGGCATGACGATCATCCCCGACGCATCGATCACCTCGGCGTCGCCGACCTCGAGCGCGGGGGCCACCGTCGACGATCTCGTCGTGTTCGATCAGGACGTCGGCGGCCGCGAAGTCACCCACGTCCGGATCGAGGCTGAGGACGGTGCCGCCCCGGATCAGCATCCGCCCCGTCGGCGCGACCCGGAAGTCGGGACCCGAGGGATACAGGTCGGGGATCTCCGGCGCCGTCGCCGACCCGGCTCCCGATCACCTTCCGCCGGGCCCGCTTGTAGTTGCGCTTGACCAGCTCCTTGATGTCACCGAGTCTGGAACAGCACGATCCCGAGCAGCACCAGCACGCCGGTGATCACCATGCCGTGCTCGGCGCTCAGCCCCAGGAACGGGAGGGCGGCGATGATCAGCGCCACCAGCACCGACGCGACCGTCGCACCGATGAACGTCGCCCGCCCGCCGGACAGCGCCGCCCCGCCCAGCACGGCCGCGGTGATGCTGCTGAGCGCGTAGCTGTCGCCGATCTGCGCGTTGCCGATGCCCGGACCGCGTCATGACGAAGAACGATGCGATCGCCGCGAACAGCGCCCGACAGGATCAACGCCCGGCTGCGCACCCACGTGGTGCGGACGCCGCTGCGCTTGGCCGACTGCAGGTCGAACCCGGTCGAGCGCGCCTGCAGACCCGAACCGCTGGCGTGGAGCCAGTAGTCGAGCGCGACGGCGGCCGACCACCACCACGATGAACGCGATGGGGACCGGCCCCAGCCCGGTCCCGAGCCACCCGGCGAAGTCGCGATCGATGATGCCGCCGGGCGTCTCCCGCAACGTGAGCGAGATCCCGCTGAGGATGCTGAGGGTGGCGAGCGTGGCGATGATCGACGGGATCTTCAATCCCACGGTCAACGCGGCGTTGACCGAGTCCGAGGCGCCAGGCCGCACAGGAAGATCGCGCCCGACCCCGAGCAGGATCTCGGTGGTCGTGGACTCGGGGCCGATCAGGAACGACGCGATCACCACGCCGAGCGTCACCATCGCGCCGACCGACAGGTCGAGCGAAGCCCACGAGCAGCGCGTGGGTCTGACCCATCGCCACGACCGCCAGCGGCACGGCGAGCAACAGGACGCTCGTGATGTTCGCCCGGTTGATGAACCCCGGGAAGCGCACGCTGGTGTACCAGGCGACGCCGGCGATCAGGATCAGCTGCAGCACGACCGGCATCCACAGCCGGAACCGGACGATCTTGCGCCACTTGTTCTTGTCACGGGCGTCGCGCAGGACCTTGCGGACCGCGAGCCTGGCCGAGTCGAGGCGTGCGGTCACGTCGTGCTCGGTGAGGACGGACTCCTGGGCATGGCCACGCCCAGCGGCGAACGCCCGGCCTTCGACAGCCCCGGCCCGCGGACGATGGCCTCGACGATGCGGAGCTCGTCGAGCTCGTCACCCGGGATCTCCTCGATGATCTGCCCACGGGACATCACCAGCACGCGATCGCACAACCCCGCGAGCTCGAGGGGGTCGCTCGACTTGACCAACATCGCGGAGCCGGCGTCGGTCCGGGAGCGCAGCGCTTGGTAGATGTCGAACCGCGAACCGACGTCGACGCCCTGCGTGGGTTCGTAGGCCAGGATCACGATGGGCTCCCGCAGGAACGATCGCGCGACCGCCACCTTCTGCTGGTTGCCTCCCGACAGGAACTGCACGGGCTGTTCGAGCGACGGTGTGCGGATCTCGAGCCGCTGAACCAGTTCCTGCACGGCCTTGCGCTCCTGGCGCCTGCGGAGGAAGCCGAGCACGCTGAAGCGTCGCAACGTCTGGATGGTCGTGTTGACGCGCACGCCGAGCACCGGCATCAACGCCTCGTGCTTGCGGTCGCCCGGCAGCAGCATGATCCCGGCGTGCACCGCCTCGTGCGTCGACGTCAGCATCAACTCCTTGCCGTCGCACTCGACGCGACCCGCTCGCGGCGGCTGCCGCCCCGCCAGGCAATCGAAGAGCTGCGGCTGACCGTTGCCTTCGGCACCGGCGATGCCGACGATCTCGCCGCTCTCGAGCGTGAAGCTCACGGGGCCGAAGGACTGACCCTGGAGACCGTCGACGACCAGCACCTCCCGCGACTCGCCGGCGCCGGGGGCCGCCGGTGGGAACGCCGCCTCGAACGGACGGCCGACGATCAACTCGACCAACGCGGACTCGGTCGTCTCGCGGGCCTCGAACGTGCCCTGGCTCCGCCCGTCGCGCAGCACCGTGATCCGGTCGGCGATCTCCAGGACCTCGGGCAGACGGTGGCTCACGTACACGACGCCGACGCCGCGTGACCGACAGGCGGCCACGGTCCGGTGGAGCGCCTCCACCTCGCTGGGACCCAAGGCCGTCGTCGGCTCGTCGAGCAGCAGCACCTTGGGGTCGGTGACGAGCGCCTTGGCCACCTCGAAGAGTTGGCGCTCCGCCAGCGTGAGGAACCCGGCCGGCGCATCGGGGAACAGCTCGAGGTCCAGATCGAACTCCCGGAGGAGTCGCCGCGCCCAGCGCTTCCTCCGCCAGAACGGCGGCCGTTGGTCCTCCGGCGCCGCCAGGTACAGGTTGTTCTTGACGGGTTGCGCCAGGATCAGCGACGTGTCCTGATAGGCCATCGCCAGCCCCAGCTTCCGCGCGAGCGCGGGTGAATCCCGCCGCAAGGGTTCGCCCCCGATCCGGATCGTGCCCAGATCCGGGTCCACGAACCCACTCGCGATCCCGAGGAGGGTCGACTTGCCCGAGCCGTTCTCTCCCACGAGCGCATGGACTTCCCCGGCACGGCACTCGAAGCTGACATCGGTCAGCGCACGAACCGCACCGAACTGCCGGGAAAGCCCACGCAGCTCGAGGACCACGTCCTCGGTCAACGACCCTCCTCGGGATCGTCATCGATCAGCCGTTCGGGTACATCAAGGCCAGGACCGCGTCCGGCACCAGCGACGTGCCCGACACCGTCGGGGTCACCCTGTCGGGGTTGCAGTCCGACGCCGAGACCTCACGCATGACGTGCGGGACGACGATCTCGGCCGGGATCTCCGCGCCCGCGATGTTCATCATCGAGGCGGTGACGGCGGTCCGTGATTGGAAGTTGCCGCCTGCCGAGTACCAGATGTGGAAGTTCGGGATGTTCATCTTCTTCCAGGTGCAGAACATGGTCTGCTCGTCGGTCCGCAGCGCGACCGAGAGGTCGTGATACCGGGATCCCCAGGTCGTCGTACGCCTGCATGGCCGTGTTGAGCCCGTCCGCGTACTCGTAGGCGTAGCCCTTGATGTCGGGATCCGTCGAGAGCCACCCGTTGACCGTCTGGAGCGCGATGTCGTTCGCCCAGTACGTGTCGGCGGGACCCAGCGTCGAGATCGCCGTCCGTCAGCGCCGGCTCGAAGCACTGCTGCCAACCGAGGGAAAGCGCGTTGCCGGGCGTGCCGCCCATGACGCCGACCTTGCCGGAGCCGACCCCGTCGTTGATCACCTGCGCGAAGCTCTCGCCCAGGGCGCAGAGGTCTTCGCCGACGACGCTCAGGTAGTCGGTACCGGGGATCAGCGCGCCTTCTTGCTCAGGAAGCCCGACCCATCCCGCGGAGTACGTGGTGTACGGGATGCCGGCGTCCTTCGCTTCCAGGATGGCGTCGGCGATGTTCGTGCCCTGGTCGGGGTAGCCGATGATGAAGTCGACGCCGGCCTGGATCAGGAACCGGATGTCGCCTGCGGCGACCGCCGGGTCCGGGTTCCACTGGGCGTCACGGAACAGCATCCGCCCGATGTCCGGGTACGTGAGCGCCTGGAGGATGGCCTCCATGCGGGTCACCTGACGCCAGACGTTCAGTCCGCCGCCGTCGGCGTAGCCCATCGTGATGTCGCCGCCCGAGCCCGTGTCGCACTCCGGCGCGCTCCAGCACTCCAGCGCCTTGTCGATCGTGGCCTGGTCGAGCTCCTGGTTCGCCCGGGCGATCGAGGCCAGGACGATGTCCGGAACCTCTCCGACCGGCCCCATGGCCTTCTCGACGAGCGCCGGGTCGGCGTCGGTGCTTTCACCGAACTCCGCCAACGGATCGTCGCTGCCGGTACTGCCGGTGGCCGCCGTTGCGCCGCCGCCGGTGGTTCCGGTCGGCTCGGCGGGGTCGTCATCGCCGCCGCCGCACGCCGCAGCCACCAACGTGAGCACCGCAACGATGCCGATGATCTTCATCCGTTTCATGGTCGTCCCCTCCTTGCGTCGATGGCGCTCGTCATCCCTGATCGTTGGGATTCACTGATCCCGTGCCCTCCTTCCTCATCGCGACCCCTCGCTGGACGCGCCGACGATCGGTGTCTCCACGACATCCGGCCGCTTCCGCCGCAGGATCGTGCTCCACGGCCCGGATGATCCGATCCCCGGATACCAACATGCCGCCCGACGATGACGATCCCGAAGACCACGAACTGCAAGGCGGTCGGCAGGCCCATCACCCGCATCATCTGGGTGAGCCCGGCCAGGAAGAACGCGGCCACCCACGTCGAGAGCGGGCTGGCCAAGCCCGCCGGTGAGCGAGGCCCCGCCGATGACCACGGCGGCGATCGGACCGAGCAGGTACGGGGCCCCGATGGTGATGCTCGACGGTACGAAGGAACGACGCCAGCAGGATGCCCGCCAGCCCGTAGAGGACCGCCGCCGTCACGTAGGCGGACACCTGGTTGAGGTTCACGCGGAGGCCGGCGATCCACGACGCCGTGGGGTTGGCACCGACCACCTGGAACCTCCGGCCCAGCGTCGTGAACCGGAACAGGACGATCAAGACCAGTGTCATGGCCACGCCCACCCAGAAGATCCGCGTGACGCCGAGGAACCGGGTGGTGGTCCACGTCGGACAGACCCTCGGGGACCGGCGTCTGGATCGCGACCTCCGTGTAGTAGCGGAACGCGACGCCGCTCACGATCTGCCCCACCGCGAGCGTGACGATGAGGGCGTTGAGCCCCAGGCCGCCGATCGAGGATCCCGTTGACCAACCCGACCAACGCCGCCAACAGCAACGGCGACGCCGATCGCCGTCCAGATGCGCTCGTCCGAACCCTGTCCGACGCCGACCGTCACCACGGCGCCGAGCGTGAAGGTTCCGGGAACGCTGAGGTCGATGCCCCCGGTCATGATCACGAGCATCTGGCCGAGCGCCGTGATGGCCAGGAACGTGCCGAACGGAGCGATGGAGTTCAGGGCGGGGCCTTTCAGCGTCGCCGGTGCCCAGATCGAGGCCACCAGGACGAGCAACAAGACCGCGACGTACACCGGCAGGTAGCGGGAGGCCACGACGAACGACGTGACCGCCGACGACAGGGGACCCGGGCCGGCTCATCCGTCTCCCCCAGGGGCCGCGCCGACGGCGAGGCCCGCCGCGTCGGCCACGCGCTGCTGTGCGGCGGTCGCCAGGCTCCGAGCCCGTTGCACATCCGCCTCCAGGACGCCGTGCCGCATCACCACGTCGTCCACCGACGAAGACGCCAGTCGACGTTCGAGGTGTCCATGCCCCACACCACCGCGCCGATCGGGTCGTTGACCGGGAAGATGTTCGGCCGGTCGGTCCGTAACACCACGATGTCGGCCTGCATGCCCGGCTCCAGCGATCCGGTGACGCCGGCGAGCCCCGCCGCCCGGGCGCCGTCGACCGTGGCGTGGCGGATCACGTCGCGCGTGCCCATCAACTTGGGGACCCCCGCCTTCCCGGCGAGCTTGAGGTCGAACACGGTCGCGTGCTGCAACGAGATGGTCGCCCGCATCTGGGCGAACATGTCACCGGGCGTCAGCCGTTCGTCGTCGATCCCCAGCCCCATCCGGATGTCGCGGTCGATCAGCTGCTGGATCGGCGGCGACCCGAGGCCGCTCGCCATCTCGCTCGAGGGCGAGAGCGAGACGGAAGCTCCCGTCGTCGCGATGGCCTCGACGTCCGCGTCGTTCAGCGCGAAACAGTGTGCGAGCGTGACGTCGGCACCCAGGAGCCCGCGTGTGGCGGCTTCGGCGACCACGCCGTGCCCCGAGTTCTCCGCGCAGTGCGCGTGGATGCGCAGACCCAGCTCCCGGGCCAGCGCCCACTCGCCGGCGACCCCTTCCAAGGCCGACGAGGCGGGCAGGACGGAGCCGAACGCGATCGCCGGTCGAGGGGCCCGCCCGTTCGGCGAGGCGCGCGACGACGCTGCGGGTCTCGGGTCCCGTGACCTCGGAGCCCCGCTTCCCCTGATGGCCGGTGACGAACACGGTGCGCAGCCCGGCGTCGGCGTGCGCCTGGAGGGCGGCGTCCGCAACGTCGTCGTTCGATCGGATCGGCGACCAGTCGACGACGGTGGTGATGCCCGCCTCGGCGGCGCCCAACAGGCCGATCAGCGTGGCGGCGTAGACGTCCTCGGCCTGGAAGTGGTCACCCACGTCGATCGACACCGGCGATCTCCGCCCCGTCCGCTCGAGCGCCGAGGTTGCGGAACAGCGACGTCCAGGCGTGGCGGTGCGTGTCGACGAACCCGGGCATGACGACGGTGTCGGTGGCATCGACCACCTCGGCGTCGCGGGCACGGAGTCCCTTGCCGACCTCCGCCACCACGCCGTCCTCGATGAGGACGTCCCCCTGCGTGAAGTTGGGGGTTCTCGCGCCAAGGGTCAGGACGCACCCGCCGCTGAGCAGGGTCTTCGGCGTCACGAGCGATCTCCGGCGACGGCGAAGCGGAGGCGTCGGGATCCTCGATCCCGAGCCCGATCGCCCCCTCCACAGAACGAGCGTCCCCTCACTGTCCAGGCACACTACATAGGTTGGCGCGGGCGCGCTAGGCAAGAACCCGCGGGGCGAACAGCGAGGCTGCACATCCGGTCGTTCGCTAGTAGCGTTGCTGTTTACGTGAGCGAACTGCCTGCCCGAGATGCCCACGCACGGCTGAAGGTCTATCCTGCCTCCGTCGAGCGGAACCGAGGGCGGATGGCAGGCGAACTGGAGGACATCGGCACCAGGCTCCGTGAGGAGCGTGAGCGGGTGAGCATCAGCCAGCGTGAGCTCGCGCGCAGGATCGGCCTGTCGGCCAGCCTGATCTCACAGATCGAGTCGGGCCAATCCAAACCGTCGGTCAGCACGCTCTACGCGATCGTCACCGAGCTGGGCGTTAGCGTCGACGACGTGTTCCACACCAGCAACGGTCACCGACACTCGGGTGAGGATCACGGGGAGTCCGAAGGATCCGGGGGTGGCGATCAGGGCCCGGTCGTGCGTTCGGACGAGCGGCACGTGATCGACCTGGCGTCTGGCGTGCGTTGGGAGCGACTCACCAGCCACCAGCGCGAGGACGTCGACTTCCTGCACGTCATCTACGACGTCGGTGGATCGTCGGCGTCGGACACGATGATGATGCGGCACCCCGGCCGCGAGTACGGGATCGTGATCTCGGGCCGGCTCGGCGTGCAGCTCGGCTTCGAGCGGTTCGAGCTGGAGCCCGGCGACTCGATCGGGTTCGACTCGACCCAGCCGCACCGCCTCTGGAACCTGGGCGACGAACCCGTGCACGGGTACTGGTTCGTGGTCGGCCGCGAAGGCTAGCAGCATCCGGCGACCCGTCGCGACCCCGTCGGTCGCCTGACAACAGGCCACGGACGCGGACTTCTCGGTCCGGGCTCCCACGGGAACGGAAGACGGCACGGTACCGTCGGTAGCTGCGGATGCCGCGTTCTGGCCGACACCTGTACGCCCGCGGGCGCCGAACACCCAAGGTGGTCGCCGTCGTCCTGGTCGTGGTCCTCGTCGTCGCCGGCGGCCTGGCCGCGGCCCTGTTCCTGCCGGACCTGCTCGACCGCGGATCCGCCGAACCGTCCACTTCACCAAGCCCGAACGTTCCGCAGTGTCCGTCGACCCGGCTGGCCGGGGGCGACGCCGGGCTCGGCACGGTCGCGTGGGTGGACGGCGGCGCGCTGTTCCTCCTGGACCTCGACACGTGCGAGGAGCGCACCCTGGTGCAGCTCGATGCGGCGCCTCCGGTCCGGTTCAGCCACGACGGCCTGTGGGTCGCGTTCGGTGACGGTGCCATCGTGCCCGCCGCGGGTGGGGAGGTCCTGCATCCCCTCGTACCGCTCGAGGCGTGGCGATGGTCGCCGACCGAGGCCGTCCTGGCCGGGGTGACCGCGCGAGGCGGTGTCGTGATCGGCGGCCCCGACGACGAGCAGCGGACCCTGCTGGACGACGGTTCCGGCGTCGGTCACGTCGCGTACAGCCCCGACGGAGGTTCCCTCGGGATCGACATCGGCGGCGACCGGGTCGCGGTCGTCGACGCCGTCGACGGCGCCACCACGACCGTCTACCGCGTCTCCTCGGGGACGAACGCACCCCCGCAGGTCTCGGCGTGGTCGCCGGACGGAGCGTGGGTGCTCTTCTTCTCGCGGTTCCCGCGGCAGCCCGGCGTGCCGCTCAACACCGCGCCGGCCGGCGGCGGCGACTGGGTGAACGTGTTCGACCCGGTGCTCGCGTACGACGACTCCGTCACGTGGTGCGGGCGGCGCTTGGCGGTGTCCGGCGGTGGCGAGGACGCCCCCAGCGAGGGCCAGCAGATCCTGCTGTCGGGCCCGCCGAACTGGGAGTACGAGAACCTCTCCGGCGACTTCACGCGCAGCTGGATCTGGCCGGCGTGCTCGCCCAACGGCAAGTGGGTCCTGGCGACCGCCACGCCGAACCGCCCCGAGTCGCCGCCGGGCCGCGGGATCCGCGCGTTGTGGCTGCTGGCATCCGACGGCAGCGAGCGGACCCGCCTGAGCGGAGCCGGCAACGCGGCGTACGAAGCGGCGCGCTGGTCCGATGACGGTCGCCACTTCCTGGTCGTGAAGCGCGGCATCGAACCGGACTCCTCGGGCGCGCTGCTCTTGTTCAGCTTCGACCCGTCCACCGGGAAGGCCGCGCGCGCTCCGGGACCGGTGGCTCGACTCGGCTCCGCCCCCGGGGAAGAGGGCCACACCGACTGGTCGAACACGAGCGACTGGTATCGCCCGGCGAAGCCCGGCTAGTACGAACCGGTCGCGACGACGCGGGGGATGCGTTCGAGGAACGCGTCGTAGAGCGCGAGCACATCCGCCACGTCGTCCAGGCTCGCGGTCGCGCGCTTGCGGAACACCATCACGCGATCGCCGAGCACCTCGAACCCGACACCCTGCCCCTGTTCCAACAGCCACGCCATCATGCGCGCGTCGACGAACGCGCTGGCGAACCGGTGGTTCGTCGCTCGGATCCGGAACGCGCGGTTGAAGTCTTCGGACTCGGTGTCGGTCGCGACGACCTCGGCACCGACCGCGTCGCGCAGCCGCGAGGTCCACCGTTCGGGTACCACCGTCAGGTCGGACCAGCCGGGCACGGCCGGACCGAGCACGCACGTGTACCGCTCGTAGTCGTCGTACTGCTCGGCGGATGACGGAGCGAACCAGTAGTCGGCGATCACGAGCTCGCGACCCCCGTGCGTCCCCGTCGCCGTGTTCTCGATCTGACGCACCGATCCCAACCAGTGGAACAGGCTGAACGGCAGATCGAGGAGACCGAGCGGATCGCCCGGCTGCGCCGCGAACGCCACCGCGCCGGCCTGCCCCCGGAACGACTCGCGCCGCGGCACGACCCGGAACCGGTAGCCCAGCCAGAAGATCCCCCCGACCACGATCACCAGGACCAGCGTCTGCCGCGCGATGTCGCCCGCCTGCGGATCGCCCTTGAGGAACAGCAGCAGCGAGCCTCCGACGAGGAAGCCGCCGATCCCGATCACGAACCGTTTCGCGGTGGACGCTCTCATCCTCTCCTCCATCGGCGCGCGGAGCCGTTCGATTGAAGCGGACCGAACCGCATCGGGCGTTCGGCCGTAGACCCTCCGTACGCGCTCGAGCGCACGCCCGCGGCACATCCGTCCGTCAATAGGAGGTCATCGCATGTCGTTCCGCAGGTCGTTCATCATCCTGTCCGTGTTCGTGCTGCTGCTGGCGGCCTGTTCCAGCGACGACGACGGGGGTGGCGACACCGGCGCCAGCTCGCCCACCGAGACCGAGTCGTCGGCGCCGCCCGCGTCCGAGTCCGAGTCGCCGGCGACCGGCGGCGGTGGAGGTGGCGGCGGCGGCGGCGAGACCGAGGTCGAGGCCGAGGACTCCCCGCTCGGCACGATCCTGACCGACGCCGACGGGATGACGCTCTACGTGTTCTTCGCCGATACCGACGGCACCAGCACGTGCTACGACGACTGCGCGGCCAGCTGGCCCGCGTTCGTCGCGGCCGGCGAGGTGAAGGCCGGCGGTGGCGGCGACATCGACGAGTCGCTGCTGGGAACCACCGAACGCGACGACGGGACCCTGCAGGTCACGTTCAACGACCAGCCGCTCTATTACTTCTCGGGCGACGCGGCTGCCGGTGACACGAACGGCCAGGGCATCGGCGACGTGTGGTACGTGGTCTCACCGGCCGGAGATGCGATCACGGGATGAACGTACGGATCGGCGCATCGGTGACGACGTCGGGGCTGTGGAACACGGCCTCGACGTTGTTGCCGTGCAGGTCGTTCACGAACGCCGCGTAGTAGCGCTCCGAGTACGCCGTCCACACCCCGGGCTCGCCGCGCGTGCTCGCGCCGTTGGCGACCGCCGCGGCGTGGAACGCATCGACCTGTTCTCGCGAATCGGCGTCGAACGCGACGTGCGCCGCGGTCGTGACGGGTGCGCCGCGAGCGATCACGAAGTCATCCAGGTCCTCCCGGCCGTAGCTCACACCGTCCTCTTGTGTATGGAGCTCGACGATGCCGAGCGGGGCGAGGGACGCCGTGTAGAGGCGGCGGCACGCGTCCAGATCCTCCACGACGAACAGGACGTGGTCGACGATGATCGTCCGGCGGGTCACGACGCGAGCCTACCGCGGCGTCTCATCGGTGGTTGTGGAGTTCGATGGACCAGCGCCATTCCGAGTGGTCGTCGGCGTTCCACCACGCGGTCAGCAGGCCGATCTCACCGCCGGGCAGGATGACCGGAAGGCCGAGGTCGGCCCGCGACGGCCAGATGTTCTCGCGATGGATGCGGCCGGCATCGAGCGTGAGCCTGCTGATCGGCGTCACGGCGTCGTGCCGAAGATCGCGGCCCTCGGCGATCACCGTTCCGTCGGGATCGGTGACCGTGACGTCGATCCGCTCCGGCATGGCGTGCGCGAGCATCACGTCGTGCTCGCCCGACCGGCCGCGCGCGACCTCGAGCCCCATCGCGGCGCCGTCCGGGATTCCTGATCTCCCAGATGCGATCGGTCATCCTCGGAGACTACCTAGACGGCCTTGCGATAGAGGCGCACCGCGATCGGCGCGAAGATCGCGATGATCGCGACCGACCACAGGATCGTCTTGATCACGAGCGACGACGTGGGTCCGCCCAGCGTGAGCGCACGGAACGCCTCGATCGTCACCGACACGGGCTGGTTCCGGGCCCACGGCTGCAGCCACCCCGGCATGTTGTTCACCTGAACGAACGCCGCGGACGCGAACACCAACGGCGCCAGCACCGGGAACGCCGCGGCCTGCGCCGTCTCGGGGTCCTTCACGGCGAGCCCGACGGTGGCGAAGATCCAGGACATCGCCCAGCCGAACAGCAGGACCAACGAGATCCCCGGGATCAGCGCGAGCACGGTGGTGTGGATGCGCCACCCGACCAGGAACCCCACGAGCATCATGAGGACCACGACGAAGACGTTGCGGATCAGGTCCGCGACCGTCCGGCCCACCAGCGACGGCGGGCGTCCACATCGGCAGCGCGTGGAAGCGTTCCATGAGCCCGGTCTTCAGGTCGCTGGCCAGGCCGATCGCGGTCGCGAGCGAGCCGAACACGACCACCTGCAGGAAGATCCCGGGCATCAGGAAGTCCACGTAGGGGATGCGACCCGTGTCGATCGATCCGCCGAACACGAAGCGGAACATCAGGACGAAGATGATCGGCTGGATCGTCGAGAAGACCAACAACTGCGGGATACGGAGGTACTGGAGGAGGTTCCGCTTGATCACCGTGCTGGTGTCGCGCAGCCGTCCCCACGGGATCCGGCGATCGGCGAGGTCCCCCGTCGCAACCTGGATCGCGCTCATGCTCTTCCTCCTCGCCGGCTCGTGACCGGTTCTTCGCTCGGTTCGTCGTCGGCTTCGGCTCGGTGGCCGGTCAGCGCCAGGAACACGTCGTCCAGACTCGGCTCGCGAACCGCGAGCGTGTCCGGCTCGACGCCGTTCGTGTCGAGCATGCGCAGCACGTCGATCAGGATCCGCGCGCCGTCGTTCGACGTGATGCGGAGCGTGCCGTCGTCGCGCTCGACCTGTCCGTTCACGTTGCCCGTCAGGACGGTCGCGGCGCTGCGTCGGATCGACCGTCACCCTCGAACCGCATCTCGACGACGGTGCTGCCCAGCTGCGACTTGAGGTTCGCCGGTGTGTCGTTCGCGATCACCTTGCCGCCGTCGACCACCGCGATCCGCTCGGCGAGACGATCGGCCTCCTCCAGGTACTGCGTGGTGAGCAGGACGGTGGTGCCGTCGGCGACGAGCTGCTCGATCGTCTCCCAGAGCGCGTTGCGACTGGTGAGGTCCAGACCGGTGGTCGGCTCGTCCAGGAACAGGACCGGCGGCTTGGTGACGAGCGACGCCGCGATGTCCAGACGCCGGCGCATGCCGCCCGAGTACGTGCGCAGAGTCCGGTCGGCCGCGTCCTCCAGATCGAACTTCGCCAGGAGCTCCGCCGCACGCGGCATCAGCTCGGGCGTCGGCAGCTGTCCGAGCACGCCGACCATCCTCAGGTTCTCGCGGCCGGTGAGGTTGGCGTCGACGGCGGCGTACTGACCGGCCAGGCCGATCCGCCGGCGGACGGCCGGGGCCTGCTTCACCACGTCGTAGCCGAGCACCTCCGCGTGCCCGTCGTCGGGCTGCAGGATCGTCGCCAGGATGCGGACGGCGGTCGTCTTGCCGGCGCCGTTCGGTCCCAAGAGCCCGAAGACCGAGCCCTGCGGGACCTGGAGGTCGATGCCACCCAGGGCCTCGAGCTCGCCGTAGCGCTTGGTCAATCCTTCGACGCGGATCGCGATCTCACCCATGACCACGAACCCTCTCACAACTACTTGAGAGTTGTCAAGTATCGTGATATACCAAATGTCGAGAGATATGAAGTATCATGGAAGTGGCGCGGAGGAGGAGCGAGGGTGACGGCAGAACGAGTGGCTGCGAACGACCCGGCCGTGGAGGCGGTGGCCGGCGACGTCTGGCGGCAGATGGCGGAGTTCACGTGGAGCCGGATGCAGCGCGGGCAGGCGTTCCAGGTCCTGAAGTCGCTCGGACTCACACCGGGCCACCTGCGCGTCTTGCAAGCTCTGGAACCCGATGAGGCGATCTCGATGGGCGCGATCGCCGACATCCTGCAGTGCGACCCATCCGTGGCGACGTGGCTGATCGACCGGCTCGAGGAACGCAAGCTCGTCGAGCGCAAGATGCTCACCACCGATCGACGCGTGAAGGTCGTGAGCCTGACGCGACGTGGCGTTGGCGTGAAGACGAAGGTCCTCGCGCACTTGCTGGAACCACCCCCGGAGCTGCTGGCGCTCGATCTGGATCGCCTCGAAGCGCTCCGCGGCGCGCTCAGCGCCCTCCCGCCCACCGAGCGGCGGACGCCCTCACGGACGCGGGGAGGACCGACAAGGCCCTTCGAGGGCGCGTGGCAGAGGCGAGGCCTAGGTTCAGGTGTACTGGAACAGCCCCATCACGTTCCCCTCGGGGTCAGTGAAGTAGCCGAACGCTCCCATGCCGGGTATCGGCGTGCTCGGCGTGATCACCGTGCCGCCTTCGGCCTCGACCTTCTTCAGCGCCTCCTCGACCGAGTCGACGCCGATCGTGATCACCGGCGTGGGCGTGTCCTTGCTGCGGTCCATCAACCCGCCGTTGATCGCGCCGGGGGACGTCGGCATCTGCGTCTGCTCGTCGATCGGCGTGGTCATCGCGATCGTGTACTGCATGTCCGGGATCGTCTGCATGTCCCAGTCGAAGACGGTTCCGTAGAACGCCTTCGCGCGCTCCAGGTCGTCGACGGGGATCTCGAAGTGCACGACGCCGTCCATGGCCGGCTCCTTCCGGTCGGGGTCGCTTCCAACCCTACGACGGGCGGCGATAACCCGCGACCGTCAACCGAACACGGACCACGACGGCAGCGCGAGCACCAACAGGCCGAGCGCGATCAGCCAGCATCCGATCGGGCGGACGTAGCGCTCGCCCCCGCGCGCCGTCTTCTCCACGACCATCACCGCCGTCAGCGCGGCCATCCACCACAGGCTCGCGACCCCGGCGGCGAACCCGACCAGCATCAGCGCCCAGCAACACCCCACGCAGAACCGGCCGTGCGCGAG
Organism: uncultured Actinomycetes bacterium; assembly: GCA_963777495.1. Lineage (GTDB taxonomy): Bacteria > Actinomycetota > UBA4738 > UBA4738 > HRBIN12 > JBBQVZ01. Next base: position 50,636 of record CAVZQM010000008.1, read on the forward strand.
CCCCAGCCGCCACGCCGCACCGGAACCGCGCCCGTAGTGCTGCATCAGGAACGTGCCCGGGTGCCGGCATTCGCTCAGGCACCGATCCTTCAGGTCGGAGAACTGGAACGCCCCGGCCAAGAACAGGGTGGAACCGGCGATCACGTACTCGTGCTCGCCGAGCCATCCCCAGTCGTGCACCAGCCGATGCAACCCCATGTCGCCGATGAACGCGGCGAGCCCGAACGCCGACCACACCGCCGCGTATCCCGCGATCAACGCGCCGAGCGCGCGTTCCGGATGCGGGCGCGTGGACGACGCGACGCGGAACGTGCGGATCATGGGCAGGCTGGACGGCAGCATCATCGCGGCGATCATCAGCTGCCACGCCACGACGAACAGCGACGCCGACATCCAGAGCGGGAGCCCGGAGTGCTCGAGCGTGTCGTGGTGCACGAGCGCCGCGTTGCCGGTCACCTGGGCGGCGATCGCGACGGCCCAGGCCACCCCGATCGCCGCCCACAGCACGCGCGGGGTCCGCGCGACACTCGCCCGAGCGGCGGTCGTTCCGATCACGCGACGTACTCCATCTTCCACTCGGACTGGATCGCGTTGCGTCCCTCGAACTCCCACTCCATGCCGTACGCCGGCAGCGTGAGCCAGGTCTTGTCCGCCTTGGACACCCAGGCGGGCGAGCCGGGCACCGTCGAGAAGATCGGAGTCCCGCAGCGTCGTCACCGATCCATCGGCACCGCGGTACGGCGCCATCGACGACTCCAGCACACCGGGGATCGCGAGGGTCCCGACGCCGTCACGCACCTCGTGGGTGATCGGCACGCTCTCGACGCCCTTCACGACGCCGAACAGCTGCGCCAGGTCGGCGAGTGGCCCTCCGAGCGCCCCGCCGAGCGCGGCCACGAGCGCGTCCTTCTGCTCGGGCGTCGCCTTGTCGTCCACGAGCACCACGACCTCCCAGTTGCCGGCGAGGACGTTGCCCGGGATGTAGCAGACGGCGACCACCGAGAGTCCCGAGACGTCGATGCCCTGCACCCGTCCCGAGGAGATGTGGTACGCCAGGAACGAGCGGCAATCGCCCAGGTCCGGGTCCTCACCGATCCAGCACGGGCACAACACGTTGCACGAACAGGCCTCCAGCAGGGACCCTTCCAGGGAGTAGATCTCCTCGGTGCCCTGCGCTTTCGCCTCGGTCTTGGACATGGCTCCTCCTCCCGGGACGCCCACCGTGGCATCCGCCTCTACTCCGACCGGCGTGAATCCTCGGGGAACGGTTGTTCCGTCGGCCGGGTTCACAGCTCCCAGCGCGGCGGCACCTGGCCCGGCGGCGCGTACACGCAGAACCGGCCGGTCCGGATCGACGCGTCCAGGTGCCGGCCCAGCTCGGGGCAGTCGGTGGCGATCGCCCCCACCGCCGCCCGGATGGCCTTCGTCACGCTGACGCGCGCCCGCTCCGCGTCCGAGGGCATCGCTCGGTCGCGGCCGCCGAGGCCGAGCGCGCGACCCAGCTCGTCGCCGAGCGCGTCGATCTCGGATCGGATCTTCGCGGCGCGCTCGGGGTCGTTCCACGCGCGCGCCTCCTCCAGGTCGTCGTCCAGCTCTCGCAGGCGTCGCCGGTACGTCTCCTTCGCCCGGGCATCGAGGACCGGTTCCTCTCGCTCGCTCACGAGGACTCGCGGCGTCGTCGTCGACCGCCGGCGCGTCGGCGTCCGGAGCGCCCGTCTCCGGCTCGGACCAGCTCGAGGACGTGGAGCTCCCGTCCGGGCGCCGCGAGCAGGTGACGGAGGTGGCGCAGGCCCTTCCGGTCGCGCAGCCTCGCCATCTCGTCGCCGTAGCGGATCGTCCAGTACTGCCCTTCGCGACGCAGCGACGCGTGCGGCACGTCGACGCGACGTGGCGGCCGCGCCCCCGGACGGGACCAGCGTCAGCGCACGTTCGCGGATGCCGGGCATGTCGAGCTCGTCGCAGATCGCGATCGCGTCGGCGAGCAGCGCTCGGGCACGCCCGTCGTCGCCGGGATCCACGTCGAGCGACGAGCATCCGCGCGTGCTCGATGAGCACCATCGCGCGGATCGCTCGTGCTCCCATCTCGTCGCACCGCTCCAGCGCCGTGCGGAAGTGCTCCTCGGCGTCGTCCCACCGCTCGAGGAGCGCGGCGAGCATCCCCAGCCGCATCGCGACCGGACCGAACGGCAGCGTCGAGACGGAGATCGCGTGACGATCGGCGAACGGCGAGAGCAGCTCGTAGAGCGATCCCGCGCGAGGGACGTCGCCCACCAGCACGCAGGCATGAGCGAGCGCGCACACGTGCATCAGCCAGAGGCCGTCCCGGGGCAGATCGGCGAAGCCGTTGCGCGCGTGCCGTTCGATCTCGGCCCGCGCGGCTCGTTCGTCGCCGAGCTCGGCCGCGCTCAGCGCATCGCGCCACCGGGCGATCGGGTACAGCTCACCGTGGCGCGTGGTGCGGTCGCGACGTTCACCCAGCCGGCCCTGCGCCCACCGGATCGCGAAGACCTGCGCGTCCTCGTACATGTACACGACGTCCTCGCTCTCGCGAACGCGGGCGAAGGCGGTGGCCAGCATCCGGTCGGCGTCGTGCAGGCGTCCGTCCAGGAGCGCGCGCATCCCGTGCAGGCACGCGACGTGCCACACGTAGAACGGCTGGCGGATCCGGGCGGCGAGCTGCTCCATCGCGGCGAGCTCCGTATCGACGCGCGCGATGTCGCACAGCTCGAGGAAGCAGTGGAGCCGGGCGTGCCGTGCCAGGAACGCGGCCTCCTCATCCCCGGCGCCGGTGGCCGCCAGCAGCATCTCCTGCGCGTTGGCCAGGCGATCCCCGGTCGAGTCGGGCGAGAGCGTCGCCCAGTGCCGGCCGTGCAGCGACTCGACGAGTGCCTCCGGATCGCCCAGACGCAGCGCCATCTCCACGGCCTCGCCCGCCAGCGCGCGGCTCCGGTCCGTCTCGTGGAACTGGTACAGCTCCGCCGCCAGCCGCGCGAGCGTCCTGGCTCGCAGGGACGAATCACCGGGACGGGAGCGTCCGCTGCGCCTCCTCCAGCAACGCGATGCCGGTGTTCCCCGGATCGACGATCGTCGTCACGAGCAGCCCACCGAACCCCAGCCGGACGGGAGCGGCGCTGGTCACGTGCGCAAGCGCGGCGCGCGCCACCGCCTCGGGATCGCCGGCGCGACGCGAGAGGTCCGCCGCCTCCTCGTAGCACCGGCGCGCGCCGACCGTGTCGCCCGAGCGCGCCCGCGCGTCGCCGAGCCGCATCAGGATGTCCGACCGGCGACCGGTCTGCGCCTCGGACGGGGACAGCAGCTGGAGCGCCCGCTCGTAGAGCGCCACCGCGTCCTCGTACGCAAGGACGGCGACCGCGCGATCGGCGGCGAGCAGCGAGTACTCGACGGCCCGGCCTCCGTCGTCCGACGGCGACGCCTGCGAGAGGTGATGCGCGATCGCGGCCAGGTGCGGGCCGAGGTCGTCGCGGAAGACGCGCTCCAAGACGTCGCCGGCCGTGCGATGCAGGTCCACCTTGCGGATCGACGGAAGATCGTCGTACAGCGTCTCGCGCACCAGGTCGTGCACGAACGAGAACGACCCCGGCGTGCGGCGGGATCTTCGACAGGATCCCCGATCGGACGGCCTCGGCGACGGCGTCGGTCATCCGGTCGACGTCGATCGGCCCGGCGTCGGCGAGCACGCGGAGATCCAGGTCGTGGCCGAGGACCGCCGCCACGCGCAGCATGCCGATCGTCTCGGGCGACGAGCGTGCTGACGTGCCGGCGGATCAGCGCGCGAACCTCCTCCGGGATCCGGCGCATCGCGGCCTCGTCGGCCGAACCCAGCCGGCCTTCGGCGATCAGGACGCGGACGACCTCGCCCAGGAAGAACGGGTTGCCGCCCGTCACGCTCTGCAGACGAGCGGCGATCGCGTCGGACGTCGGTTCGCCGCCCACGAGCGTGAGGTACGACGTGACCTCCTCGACGCTCAGGCCGCGGATCGGGACCCGGCGGCCGAGACGCGTGAGCTCACCGAACAGGTCCGCGCGATCGAGGACGCGAGGCTCGCTCTCGCGGTACGAGCCCAGCACGATCACGCGCCGCGTGTCGGCCGTCGTCGCGAGGAATCGGAGCAACAGCAGCGACGGCTCGTCGGCGGCGTGGAGGTCGTCGAGGACGATCATCACCGGCTGCTCGCTCGACACGTCGTCCAGGAACGCCGCCACCTCCTCGAACAGGCGGAAGCGCTCCGCGTCGGGATCGGCGGCCGACGAGACCGATGAACGCCGTGGCGAGCGCGTCGTCGCGTCCTCGTTCGCCGGCGCGAGCGCGTCGAAGTCCCCGCCCGCGGCTCGCACGACCTGGACCCACGGCCAGTACGCGGGCGCACCGCCGCCGTCCCAGCACCGACCGAGCAAGCACCGACCAGCCGTCGGCCCTGGCGGACGCCGCCAGGACCTCCATCAGCCGGCTCTTGCCGATCCCCGGCTCGCCACAGACCAGGAAGCACGGCTCCGTGGCCGTCGCTCGCTTCGGCGAACGCCGCGCCGAGCTCGTCCAGCTCACGGGTGCGACCGACGAACGGCCGCACATGGTCTGCCGTCCCGGCGCCGATGCCATCGACGCCCGATCGTTTCCGGATGGGGTCCGACATGGGCGCCCAGTGTCGCCCCGGAGCATCACCACGTCCAGCCGGGTGCGTGAGCGCGCGGCGACGGCACGCGGGAGAACGCGTTCGAGACCGCGTGCTCGGTCTCCGTTCAGCGACGGACGCGGTAGCGGATGTGGGTGGCCTCGGGCGTGTCGATCACCCGAACGATCTCCAGCTCGACGCGCGATGGCAACACGTCGAACAGCCGACGGCCACCACCGAACAGCACCGGGATCACGGACATCTGCACCTCGTCCAGCACACCGGCCTCGAACGCCCGTTGCGCCGTGTACGCGCCGAGCACGAACACGTTGCGGTCCCCGGCGACGGCCCTCGCCTGCTCCATCGCGCTCACGATCCCATCGGTCACGTACGTCACCAGCGGATAGGTTCGCGACGGACGGGTCGGGAGGCCGGTGGCTGACCACGAAGATCGGGATACCGTTCATGTCCCCGCCCCAGTGCTCGACCTGCTCGGCGGTCCGCCGACCCACCACCGAAGCACCGTTCGCGGTCAGCACCTCGTCGAACAATTCCCCGGCCGCCCCGGCAGGCCGGACGAACTCCCCGCCGCCAGGAGCGAACCACTCGTGCAGCCGGTCGAAGCCGTCGCCGCCGGGATTGCCCACTTCGTCGTTCGGACCTGCGATGTACCCGTCGAGCGACATCGACATGGAGAGCACCGATGCAGACATGTCGGCCTCCTACCCTCCAGCGTCGCTCACGTGTCGTGCCTCGCCTTCAGCACCTTGGCCCAGGTTCTCGAGGTACTCGGTCCAGCCCTCGATGAACCCGTCGCGATCGGCTTCGACCTCGAAGCCGGTCTCGACCATGGTGAGACAGGGTGCCGCCGTCGCGTTCCTCGAACGTGACCGTCATGTCGGTCTCGAGCGTGCCGTCCGACTCCTCGGCGCCCTCCATCGAATACCGGAGCTCCAGGCGATGCGGCCGGTCGACGACGGAGTACACGCGCGTCTCCGTGTCGGGCTCCCGTCCCTCGGGTCCCATCCGGACGATCGACGTGCCTCCGACGCGCACGTCGGTCTGGACCACCTCGACGTTCCAACCCGTGCTGTTCGGCGCCGTGCAGGACTCCCTGCGCGGTCTTGTCGGCGAACGTGTCGAACACGGCTTCCGGCGGTGCGTCGAACTGCCGCTCGAGCCTCAGCTCGTAGGTCATGTCGCCTGCTCTCGATCGACCTAGGACGGTGCGTATTCTTGCGGGTGGTCGCTCCGGTCCTTCGCGATCGTCTTCTCGACGATGTCGAAGGTCTCCGCGATCGAGCGGCCGTTCGCTTCGGCCGCTGCTGCGATGTCTTCGTATCGGATGTCCTTCTCTCCCACCTCGAGATGGGCGTCCATACATGCACAGGTCAGACACATGCTGATCTCCTCCTCCTGATCCTTCGTGGTCTGATGGCGGACCTACCCTAGTCTGGCCCGGGTGTAACCCGCGCGTCCTACTCGCCCCAGCCGGGCCAGGGGTCGCGGAGCTCGGGCAGCAGCTGCCAGTACTCGCGCAGATCGGTGCACAGGCCGTCGTCGTCGAAGCGCATCAGCAGGTTGCCGACGAGCGTGAGCGGTTCACCGCCGCCCAGCATCCGCGTCCAGAACTCGAGGATCACGCGGTCGCCCTCGATCACCGGCTGGCCCATCCACACCTGCACGTCGGACTGCGTGGCGGTGACGGTGCTCCAGTACTCCTCGACGCCCGTCCGCCCGATGTACGGCTCCTCGAAGATGTTCGACCGGTAGGACGAATCCTCCGCGAACAATGCGACCGCGGCCGGCGTGTCGGCGTTCTCCCACGCCTGCCGGTACGCCTCGGCCCACGCCATCACCTGCGCCGTCGTCGGCATCGTCGAACCTCCTCCTCGGTCGCTACCGGCGCACCCTATCGCGCGCGCGTCGGCGGGCGCGGCTAGGCTCGCCCGATGCGCTACGCGCTCAGCGTGCCGAACTTCGGTGACTTCGCGGACCCCGCGGTGACGATCGGGCTGGCGCGTGACGCCGAGGCGGCGGGCTGGGACGCGTTCTTCCTGTGGGACCACCTCTTGGCATCGAACGGGAACGTCGTGGCCGACCCGTGGACGCTGCTGGCGGCGATCGCCGTGTCGACCGAGCGGATCCGACTGGGGACCATGGTCACGCCGCTCCCCCGCCGTCGTCCCTGGCAGGTCGTCCGTCAGATCGTGACGCTCGATCATCTGTCCGGCGGGCGCGCGACGCTCGGCGTCGGACTCGGCTTCCCGCCCAAGGAGGAGTTCGAGCTCTTCGGCGAGTCCGGCGACGCTCGGGTGCGGGCCGAGATTGCTCGACGAGGCCTTGGACGTGGCGGCGGGCCTGATGTCCGGCGGGCCGTTCTCGTACGACGGACGACACTTCCGATTGGACGGCGTCGAGTTCGCACCGCGGCCGGTGCAGTCGCCCAGGGTGCCGATCTGGGTCGCGGGGGCGTGGCCCGCCCGGCCGCCGTTCCGACGGGCCGCCCGCTACGACGGCGTCGTGCCCATCGCGAAGGATGCGACCGGCGAGGAGATCCTCATCGACGTGCCGACGATGCGTGAGGTCGTCGCGTACACGGACGAGCACCGCACGGAGGACGGACCGTTCGATCGCGTCTTCACCGGCTACCTGCCGGAGGACGCGACCGAGGCGAGCGCGATCGCGGACGAGCTCGCGTCGTTCGGCGTCACGTGGTGGCAGGTGGGTCCGGGGCCGGGCGAACCGCTCGACGAGGTCCGCGACTGGATCCGCGGCGGGCCGCCGCGTTAGCGCTTCATGAGGGGAGACCGATGGGTGTGCGCTACCAGCTGGTGATCGACTGCGCCGACCCGGAGCCCCTCGCGCGATTCTGGGCCGCCGCGCTGGGCTACGAGCTCGAACCGCCTCCCGACGGCTTCGCCACCTGGGATGCGTACTGGCGAGACGTCGGCGTGCCGGAAGACGAGCTCGGCGCGAGCGAGGACCGCATCGTCGATCCCCGGCGGGAAGGGCCGCGGATCTGGTTCCAGGTCGTCCCGGAGCGCAAGGCGATCAAGAACCGCCTGCACATCGATATCGGTGTCAGCGGTGGCCGCGCGGTTCCGATCGAGACGCGCAGGCAGCGCGTCGACGCGGAGGCGGCCCGACTGGCCGATCTCGGTGCCCGGTTCGTCCGGGTCCTCGAGTCGGAGGGCCTCGACCACTACGCGGTCGCGATGCAGGACCCCGAGGGGAACGAGTTCGACATCAACTGACGGCCGAACGTCGCTGCAACGGGAGCGGCCGGTAGCGTGTCATAAGAGGCATGAGATTCCGCGTAGGCGTGTAGTCACGCCAGGCCGGCGGTCCGAGGTGGCGGGAAGTCGGCCGGGAGGCCCTTCGCCACCACCTGGAACAAGGACTCGTCCTTCGGGAGCCCGGGCAGCGGATGCCGACCGAGGCTCCGGAGACGGACGCCTGCGGGCATGGCGCCCTTCACGGCCCGCTTGGTCCGCTCGGAGACGAGGATCTGGCCGCCGTGCCCGGCCGAGCAGATCCGCGCGACCGTGTGCACCGACAGGCCCACGTACCCGGCGTCGGTCAGGGTCGGCCGGCCGCCGTGGATCCCCGTTCGGACGCGAACGTCGACCCCGTCCGGCCACGTGTGCTCGCCGAGCATCCGCTGGATCGCGAGCGCCGCGTCGAGCGCGTCGGAGGCTCGATCGAAGCCGGCGAAGTACTCGTCGGCGTACGCATCGACCTCGTGACCACCGGACGCTCGGACGGCACGGCGCAGGACCTTTCGCGTCTCGCTCAGCACCGACGGGTAGCGACGTCCAAGCCGGCGGAGGAGTTCGGTCGAGCCCTCGATGTCGGTCATGAGGAACGTCACGGAGCCCGTCGGAAGCGCCTCGCGGTCGGCCGGCCTCGGCGCACGCTCCGATCGGATCTGTCCGGTGATGAACCCCACCGGGACGATGCCGTAGCGCTTGGCCGCCTTCAGGAGGCGGATGCGGGCACGTTCCCGCGCTTCGTCGGTTTCGAACGCGACACGTTCGAACCGCGCGAGGGCGTTGCGCACGTGCGGCTCGTCGTTGATCGGAAGCCGTCGTCGCCCCTTCGCGTCGATGTAGGCGAACGCGCTGTCCGGCAGGTCCTTCCGCTCCGAGGTCTTGAGCCGAGCCATCGACCGACGATACTCCCCAGCCACGACACCACGTTCGGTCGTGTCCCTCGCTCATCAGACCTCACCACTAGACTCGCCGCCATGCGAGACCTCGGCCCCGACGACCTCGACGGGCTGCTCGAGCGTCCGCTCGTCGCGGTCCTCGCGACGTACCGTTCGAGCGGCGACGTGTTGCTCTCGCCGGTCTGGCATCGATGGCGAGACGGCGGTTTCGACGTCGTGACGCGCGGGGACGACGTGAAGGTGCGCCACCTCCGTGGAGACCCCAGGGCGAGCATCGTCCTCTTCGAGAGCGATCCGCCGTATCGCGGGATCGAGGTGCGAGGCCGCGCGGTGCTCGGTCACGCCGACGGCGACGTCGTTCGCGCCATCGCTGTCCGGTACCTCGGCGACGAAAAGGGCGGGGCGTACGCGGACCGCGGCGATGACGACACCTTGATCCGACTCGAACCCGGTCGCCTACGCGCGTGGGACTTCGCCGATGACGTCTGAATCGGGGAGCCGATCAGAGCTGGCTGGAGGGTCAACGGCGTGACGCGGTTCGTCGTCGACTGCGAGACGCTGCTCCGGATCGCCGCCGGCGAGGTCGAGGTCGCCGCCGAGCACAAGCTCGTCGCGCCGACGCTCGTCCGCTCGCAGGCGCTGTCGGCGCTGTACGAAGCGGCCCGCCGCGGTGAGATCTCGGCTGCCGAGGGGATCGAGCGGGTCACGCGTATCAACACGCTGAACGTTCGCTTCCTTGGCGACAAGGTGCTCCAGCGGACGGCGTGGAAGGTCGCGGACCAGCTGGGGTGGGAGACAACGTACGACGCCGAGTTCGTGGCGTTGACACAGCTGCAGGCGGACGTCTTCGTCACTTCCGACGCCGATCTGAGGCGGGCGGTCGCAGGCCTCGTCGAGACCGCGACGATCGACGCGCTGCGTACGGCCTGAACGGTGGGCTGTCTTGGTTCGCTCGGATACCGGCCTTGGGTTGCCCGAGCGAGCGTGCCCGAAGGTGCTACTCGAGGTAGCCGAGTCCTCGGAGGTGCTCTTCCATCTCGTCGGCCTCGGTGTCGCTGACGGTCGGATCCTCGTCGACGCGATCTCCACGGTGCCGGCGACGGCCTCGGACTTCACCGAGGCCTCGGAGCCGACGACGTTCGAGAGCACCGAGCCCGTGTGCTTGATGCCGGCGGGCGCGTCGAGCGCGGCCAGCATCGTCGGGGCCATGTCGATCAGGTACGGCGTCGTCGTGAACGGCGTCACGGCAGGTCCGGCCGCCACGATCACGCCGTCCATGCGGTGGTCGCCGCTCACCCAGTCGGCGTCCTCGATCGCGGACTTCGCGTGGGTGAGGCTGTAGCCCTCGTTCGGCTCCATCAGGATGTCGGGCGCGGTGTCGGCGTGCTTGCCCTTGAACACGTCCTCGCGCTTGAAGATCGCCTTCACGGGCTTCTTGCCGGTCTTCGGGTCGACGAACGACGCGAGCCGGTCCATCACGTCGCCGCGGACCTGCTCGAAGTCGGCCGGGTCCACGATGCCGTCCACGTCGCGACCGGCCAGGTTGATGCTGACGCCCTCACCGGTGGAGCGGATCGTGGTGTACGCCTGCGTCTTCGCCCAGTTCACGGACTGCGGGAGGCTGACCTTGCCGTGCAGGCCGAGCAGGTCGTACACCTTGCGCGCGACGTTCCGCACCGGTCCCCACTGCATCGGGCCGAAGATCGCGTTCGAGGCCGAGAACTCCAGGTAGCCGAACTGGTGCAGCAGGTGGTCCATGTGCAGCGCGCGCGTGCAGCTCTGGAACCCGTGGTCGCTGATGAACAGGATCAGGTCGTCGGGCTTGGAGCGCGACAGGAACGAGCCGATCGCGTCGTCGAGCTGCTTGTAGATGCTGCGCGTCTTGGCGCCGATCGCGGTGGTGGTGTTCTTCGCGAAGTCGGGATGGTCGGGGGCGACGTAGTTCGACAGGCAGTGCTGCGTGCGGTCGACGCTCACCCAGACCGTGGCGAACAGGTCCCACTCGGTGTTGTCCATCAGCCACTCGCTGGCCTTGATGCGCTTGCCGGTGACCGCGAGCGCCTCGTCCAGGTAGGCGTCGGGCCGGTTGCGGTACGTGGTCCAGCTCATGCCGTTGATCGGCCACTCCAGGCCGGCCTTCTGCAGCGTGTCCTGGAGGTCGGCGGGGTAGCTCACGCTGCGGCCCTTCGGCAGGACGCCGCCGGCGATCAGGTTCCCGGTGATGTCGGGCGGCGGGAACGTGAGCGGGACGTCCAGCAGGAGCTGCTGCTTGCCGGCCGCGGTGAGGTCGGCCAGGAACGTGCGCTCCTTGATCGACTTGTAGGTGACCGGGTACGCCTTGTGGGTGCCGGGGACGGTCTCGAGGATGTCGTAGACGCCGTGGTCGGCCGGGTCGACGCCGGTCAGGAAGCTCGGCCACGCGGCCCACGAGTGCGTGGGGACCGTGGACTTCAGGACGCTCTTCTGCCCCCGGTCGATCAGCGCCTGCAGGTTCGGCAGGTCGCCGCGCTCGAGGAGCGGGTCGAGGATGCGCCAATCGGCGCCATCCCACGCGATCAGGATCACTCTGGACATGCGTAAGAGACCTCTCTCTACTTGGCGGATCCGGCGGCAGTGTATCTAATGCCCTAAGCACCATCGAAACACCTATACGGGCCTGGCCACCTAGGGGCAGTTGGACAATCGCCGAGAGCCAAGTCCTTCGCAGCCCAATGATGAACCTCTCGACTGACGGTCTTCGGCTTCACTAGGTCCACGGACTTGCAAATCTTCCCGAGATCAGATGGAGGTGATGAGGATGCACGAGACGTACTACACGCCCGAACAGCTCGCGCAGCTCGAAGCACGGCGTGAGGAGGTCGGCGAGGACCAGATCGCGGCCATCGAACGTGAGTGGGCCGAGCTCTCGGCGCAGATGAAGGCCCACCGCGACGCCGGCACGGACCCGTCGGATCCCGAGGTGCGCGCGCTCGCGGAGCGCTGGCGCGACCTCACCGAACGCACGATCGCCGGCTTCACCGGCGGCGACCCCGGCATCACCGAGAGCCTCGGCCGCATGTACGAAGAGGAAGGTCCGGAGAAAGCCTCCCGCGGCACCTTCGACGCCGACCTGTTGGAGTACGTCACCCGCGCGCAGCAGGGCTGAACCAGCGGATCGTCCTCAGTCGAGGCAGTGCGTCGTGACTTCGGTCACTCCGCGACGCGGTAGAGGTGCCAGCGGTCGGGGACGCCCTTCAGCTCGTGCTCGCCCGCGTCCGTGAACGTCAGGCCGGAACCCGCCGTCAGGTCCTTCACCGTTGACGTGGCCCACACCTCGCCCGCACCGGCCATCGAGGCCACGCGGGCGCCGATGTGGACGGCGAGCCCGCGCACGCGATCGCCGTCGAGCTCGACCTCGCCGGTGTGGCAGCCGGCGCGCACCTCCAGGCCGAGCGGACGGACCGCCTCCTCGATGCTGCGCGCGCATCGGACGGCGCGCGCCGGCCCGTCGAACCGTGCGAGCAGGCCGTCGCCCGTGGAGTCCACGAAGACCCCGTGGAACCGTTCGAGCTCGGCCCTCGCGCGCGCGTCGTGCTGGGCGATCAGCTCCGTCCACCGGAGGTCGCCCACCTTCGCCGCCAGCTCCGTCGAGCCGACGATGTCCGTGAACAGCACGGTGGCGAGCACGGAGTCCAGCCCGACCGGCGCGCGTTCCGCGCCCACGAACCGGCGGATCGCGTCGTGCATCGGCGGGAAGTCCTCCAACTCCAACGTGGTGACCCGGTAGCAGGTAGGTCTCGGTGCGTTGCATGCGGTCCGCGATGTACGCGAGCAGATCGCGCTCGTCGGCGTAGTTCAGCATCAGCATCGGGGCCTGCACGGCGGGCAGCACGTCGCGGACGTCCGTCTCGAGCCAGATCCGGGCGAGCTCCTTCGCCACATCCGGCGTGCAGGTCCGTCGGCTCGCGCGCGCCAGGAAGCGGATGTAGCTCTCCGTGCTGAACGCGCCGCCGAGCACGTCGGCGTTCAGCGCGACGAAGTCCCGCGCCCAGCCCTCGGTCCCCCACCGTTCCAGGAGCGCCTGCTCCTTCGCCACGTATCCGTCGTCGACACCCCACCTGTACCCCTCGTCCGAGGCGGAACTGGGGATCGGGAACGCCCACACCAAGGCCTGGACCCGCTCAGGGCGCGTGGCCGCGAGCAACACGTTCGTCGCGCCCGCCTCCAGGAAGCCGCCGAACACCGCCCGCTCGATCCCCTCGGCGTCAAGGACCGCGAGCGTGTCCTGGACCTGCACCTCGAGGCTCCCCGGCGCCACGTTGCGGCTCGAGAGACCGATCCCGCGGCGGTCGTAGATGATCACGCGCGCGAACCCGGCCAGGCCTTCGTGCCACGCGAGCTCCTGGGGCGACTCCCACAGCTCGTCCACCAGGGCCATGGTGTCCTCCTGCCAGAAGAGCACGGTCGGACCGTCGCCGAGCACCTGGTACGCGAGGTATGCGCCGTCGGCGGCGCGCGCGAACCGGACGTCGGGTCGTTCCATCAGGCGGCGAACCGGTCGGCCACGCCGCGAAGCGTACTTCGGGGCGGCGGTCCGGTTCAGGCGGTGCCCAGCGCGTCGATCGTCGCCGTTCCGGCCCCCGTGTCATCCACAGCGGTATCGTCCACCCGTGATCCGACCACTCGACCCGAGCGACGCCACGGCATGTGATGCGATCGTCGCGTCGCTGCCCGACTGGTTCGGGCTGGACGAGGGGATCCGCGACTGCGCGGAAGCGGTGCGGACACAGCCGGGGCTCGTCGCGGAGGTTGACGGCGAGGTGAGGGGCTTCTTGACCATCGCTCGCCCATATCCCCGAACCCCCGAGATCTCGTGGCTGGCGGTTCATGCTCGCGATCGTCGACGGGGGATCGGCCGAGCGCTGATCATGGCGCTCACCGACCAACTCCGAACCCACGGCGACCGACTCGTGCTCGTGAAGACGGTCTCTGACCGAACCGACCCAGGACCGGAGTACGCCGAAACGCGCGCCTTCTACCTCGCGATGGGTTTCGTGCCAGTGACAGAGCTGGATCTTGATCCTCCTGATCCTGAGAACCCGATCCAGCTGTTGGCTCTGCCTGTCTGAGGCCACGTCCCACGAGTTGAAGTGCCAGACGGTGAACGCATATGGAGACGCACCGAAGGATGAAGGACCTGTACCCGAGGATCGATCCCCACCGGCACGGGATGCTCGACGTCGGAGACGGCAACCGCGTGTACTGGGAGACGTGCGGCGACCCGCTCGGCAAGCCTGTCGTGGTGCTCCACGGGGGTCCGGGGTCCGGGTGCACGACCTGGCACCCGCGGTTCTTCGATCCCGCCGCGTATCGCGTCGTGCTCTTCGATCAGCGCGGGTGCGGACGGAGCACGCCACACGCCTCCCAGCCCGACATCGATCTCGCGAGCAACACGACACCACACCTCATCGCGGACATCGAGCGTCTCCGTGAGCATCTGGACATCGAGCGATGGCTCGTCTGGGGAGGTTCCTGGGGCAGCACGTTGGCTCTGGCGTACGCCGAGTCCCACCCGGCACGGGTGACGGAGATGATCCTGTGGGGCATCACCACCGGAAGGCGCGTCGAGGCCGACTGGCTCTTCCGCGGCGGCGTATCGCCGTTGTTCCCCGAACAGTGGGCGAACCTCCGTGCCGCGCTTCCGGCCGGCGAACGCGATGGCGACATCGTTGAGGCGTACTCGGCGATGCTGCACGACCGGGATCCGGACGTCCGTCGACGCGCGGCGGTGGCGTGGTGCACGTGGGAGTCCGCCACACCCGACTGGCCCCCGAACCCCACGCGGCTCGCGACACGCTACGAGGACCCCGACTTCGCGCTCGCGTTCGCCCGTCTGGTGACGCACTACGTGCGCCACGATGACTTCCTCGAGGATGGGATCCTGCTCCGCGACGCCCACCTCCTGGCCGACATCCCGGGGGTGCTCGTGAACGGGCGGTTCGACCTGCAGGCGCCGGTCGCGAACGCGTGGGAGCTCGGCCGCGCGTGGCCACAGGCGGAGCTCGTCATCGTCGACGACGCGGGCCATGGCCCCGACGACCCCGGCATGACGGACGAGCTGATCCGCGCATCCGATCGGTTCGCGCGCCGGTGACCCTGCAGGCTGCCAGCGCTCGTCAGCAGCGCTCGGCAGCTGCGGCCGATGAAGGAAGATGGAGTCACGCAGCTTGGCTGCCCGATTGCGGGACGGCTACGCTGGCGGACGCTGGTCCGCGACGACGGGATGTGGCGAGAGGGCAGGGCGCGATCGGTGCGGAGACTCGACGGACATCCGGCCCGCATCGTCAAGCAGCGGATGCGTGAACTCTCGAGATCTTGGGCGGGCCGCCGCCTGCTGCATCTGCCGCGAGGATTCCCTAGGCGCGATCACCTCCGGCGGTGGGCTGGCGCCCTCGGTGGCGCCGCTCGCCCCGGCTACGAACACCTCGCCTCGAGCCGACCTCGCCGCGGACCTCGGCCGCGGAGTACGTGACCCGCGCGCAGCAGGCGGAGGAACTCCTTAGCTCGTCACCGCCGAGCCCGTCTCCAGCTGGTCGAGCCGCTCGAGCCAGCTGCGAGCGCCCAACCGGTCGAGGGTGTCGCGAGCCTCCTGCAACGTCGGCCCTGCGTCCTCGCGACGGCCTTGAGCGACGAGCCACTCGCCGTACTCGACCTGGGAGAGCGCGCGCCAGTACGGGATCCCCGTCTCGCGGAACAGGCCGATCGCGGCCTTGAAGTTCGGCTCTGCCGTTTCGTGATGGTCCTCGAGCGCCGCGAGCCTGGCGCGCGATCGGTCGGCCAGGGCTCGCAGGAACGGAGTGACCACCCCGGGCTTCATGTCGTCGATCATCCCGACGAACCCCCGGACGGCGTCCAGATCGCTGAGAGAGAACGCAGCCCCGATCCCCTGCGTGAAACCGACCTTGACCGTCCCTGTGTACCCGACCTGGAGCCCGCCCGACACGGCCCGCCCCGCGGCCTCGAGTGCCTCGGCATGGCGGCCACGAGCTCGGAGCACGGACGCGCTCGCGCACGCGTAGGAAGCCTCTTCTTGGATGTCGCGCGACCGGACGTACCCTTCGAAGTTCGCCAGGACGGCCTCGGCGCCGGCGATATCGCCACGGGCGATGCTGATCACGGGGATCGAGACGAGGAGGCCGATGATGTCGGAGCCCGCCTTGTTGTCGGCATCCGGTACCTGTGCGGCGTGCTCCAGGGCCTCATCCCAGCGTCCGGTCATCATCAGCGGGAAGACCCCCTCTGAAAGGAGCGCCCGCTTCCAGATGCCGCTTCCGACCCGCTCCGCCAGCACCATCCCCCGCGCGTACAGCTCCAGGCCGTCCTCGTATCGATCGCGGTCGGTCATGGTCTCCGCCAGGTTGTTGTAGGCACGGAGCGCCATCTCCGGCAGATCGTTCTCGATCGCGACCGAAAGGGCATGCTGCAGGAGCGCGATCCCTTCCTCGTAGCGCCCCTCGGAGCTGATCAGGATCGCTCGCGTGTTCATCGCGTTCGATATCACGTCGGGGAGTCCCTCCGCCTCACCGATCCGTAGAGCGAGGTCGGTGACCTCCATGGCGCGTTCCATGTCCCCGCCGAAGAACCGCATCCGCCCGAGCTGCGCAAGGAGCATGGCCAGGTCACGGTCCTCCTGCTCACCCGACAACACCTCGAGCGCAGACTCCATCCGCTCGATCGCCTCGTCCAACCGGCCCTCCGGATAGTCGGTCTCGGCCAGTTTGGCCAGCACGCGCGCCGCGGGATGCGATGCCCCCATCCCCTCGTACAGAGAGATCGCCTGGGAGAACACATCTCGTGCGTCCATGAATCGCAGTTCCCGCAGCGCCATATCGCCGGATCGCTCCAGCATCTCCGCTCGGTCGGGATCGGACGTCGCGAGCTCCGCTGCTTGGAGGTATCGGCGGCGGGCCTCGCCATTCGCCCCGAGAGCCGCGGCCCGGTCGCCGGCGCCCGTGAGCGCGGTCCGGGCCTTCAGGCGGATGTCCTCGGCGTCCTCCGCCGAGGGCTCGGCCTCGTAGGCGCGGAGGTAGTGGCTCGCGACGATCTCGATCGCATCGTCCTCGCCCAGCTGATCCAGCCACCGCGCCACCGCCAGATGGCGGGTCTTCCGCTCCTTCTTCGACAGGGTCTCGTACGCGACCCATCGAACCAGGTCCCCGAGGAACTCGTACTGCCCCCGCTCCGGCGAGAACCGATCGGACTGGATCCCGAGCAGCTCCTTCCTGAGCAGCGCGGCCAGCACGCCCTCGACCTGCTCTGGCGGCTGCTGGCTCACGGCGAGGATCGCCTCCCTCGTGAACGTCTTGCCCAGCACCGATGCATCCTGGATCAGCCGGTGCTCCATCGGGTCGAGCCCATCGAGGCGGGCGGCGATCAACCCGTGCAGGGTCTCGGGGACCTCGAGCTCGTCGACCGGCGCGGTCGAGCGGAACCCGCCGTCCACCTGGGTCAGCTGACCACGGTCCAGGAGCATCCGGATCGTCTCCACGGCGTAGAGCGGCACGCCCTCGGCCCGATCGAGGACTCGCTCGGAGAGCTCGTCGGGCAACCCGGGCGCCAGACCGGAGAGCAGCTCACCCATCGCGTCCCCAGGGAGGGGCTCGAGGTGGATCGAGGCCGAGCGTCGGCCGGATCCCCAGTCCGGACGTCGCTCCAGCAGCTCGGGACGCGCCATCGTGAGCACGAAGAGCCGGTGATCCCGCGACCACTCCATCAGGTAGTCGATGAAGTCGAGCAGCGCATCGTCCGCCCAATGCAGGTCTTCGAAGACCATGATCGTCTGCATCTCATCGGCGAGGCGTTCGTAGAACAGACGCCACGCCGCGAACAGGTCCTCCCGCTCCCGTGGCGGGTCCCGACTCCAGTCCGAGCAGGCTCGCCAGGCGCGGCTCGACCCAGCGCCGTTCCTCGGGATCGGCGACCACGAGCTCGACCGCCTCGCGGAGCTTCGGGAGCGCGGTGACGGGGCTCTCACCCTCCAGGATCGACGCGTTCGTCCGGACCATCTCCGCCAGCGCCCAGAACGTGATGCCCTCGCCGTACGCGAGGCATCGTCCGACGTGCCAGCGCGTGTCCTCGACGAGCCCGTCGATGTACTTGTTGAACTCCCACACCAGCCGCGACTTGCCCATCCCCGCCGCCCCGACCACGGACACCAGGTGGGCTCGTCGCTCCTCGCCGGTCGCGTGCAGCGTCTCCTTGATCAGTCGGAGCTGGCGGTCGCGGCCGACGAACGGGGGCTCGAGTCCGGTCACGCGCATGTCGCCGCGCGCTCCGGCGACGACCCGCGCGGCGCGCCAGAGCTGGACGGGCTCCGACTTCCCCTTCAGCTCGTGGAGCGCCGGCGTCCTCGTACTCGATCGCGGCTTCCGTGGCGCGCTTCGTCGCCTCACCGACCAGCACGCCGCCCGGCGCCGCGGCCGACTGTACGCGCGACGCCGTGTTCACGAGGTCTCCGGCAACCATGCCCTGGTCTTTGGCGCCGAGCGTGACGGCTGCCTCGCCGGTGAGCACACCGGCGCGTGCACGCAGGTTCGGCGCGCCCGCCTCTTCACCGAGGGCCGAGACCGCATCGATCAGGTCGAGCGCAGCGCGGACGGCGCGTTCGGCATCGTCCTCGTTCGCCACGGGCGTTCCCCAGACCGCCATCACGGCGTCGCCGATGAACTTCTCGATCACGCCGCCGTAGCGCTGGATGACGCGCCGGCTGGTCTCGAAGTACTCCGTCAGGAGCTCGCGGACCTCTTCCGAGTCACGGGCTTCCGACAGGGTCGTGAACCCGACGAGGTCGGCGAACAGCACGGAGACCAATCGGCGCTCGGAGGCCGGGCCGACGGGGGTCGCTGCGGCGGTCGGCTCAGCGTCGGCACCGATCGACGCGCCGCACTCGCCACAGAAGCGGGAGCCGGGCGCGTTCGCCGAACCGCAGGCTGGGCACCGAAGGGTCAGCGACGCCCCGCACTCGCCACAGAACTTCCGGCCCACTTCGTTCCACTGACCGCAGGAGAGGCAATCCACAAGACCCCCAGACGCCGACGGCGGCAAGACTACCCCTGCCACGGGGAGGGAGGCTCGATGGAGCCATCCGCCGCAGGTACGAAGAGGGAAGGTCCGGAGAAGGTCTCCCGCGGCACGTTCGACGCCGACGTGGTGGAGTACGTTACGAAGGCGACGTCGGAAGCGCTCGAGGGAGGGATCAGCCGTGAAGCGTTTCGATGCATCGCAGGGTCCGCGCATCGTCGGACCACGGGACGGCAAGTCGGTCGAGCTCGGAGCGATCGGAGCCCGATTCATCGTGTGGGGTGAAGAGTCGGGCGGCGGATTCTCGCTCGTCGAGCACCCGATCCCGCCGCGAACCCTCGCAGCTCCCGTGCACCGTCACGCCAAGGAGGACGAGTACAGCTACGTCCTGGAGGGTCGGCTGGGAGCCCTGCTCGGTGACGATGTCGTTTACGCCGAAGCGGGCGACCTCGCCTTCAAACCGCGCGACCAATGGCACACGTTCTGGAACGCCGGCGACACCGTCTGCCGGATCCTCGAGATCATCTCGCCGGCGGGGTTCGAGCATTACTTCGACGCCATCGGGGAGGCGTCGGAGTCGCGCCAGGAACTCGGCGCGCGCTACGGCCTGGAGGTCAACCTCGACCGCATCGCTGAGTTGTGCGAGGAGCACGGCTTGCGGTTCCCGCGATCCTAGAGTGACGGTCGCGGCGAGGGCTCAGACGGGGAGTAGGTGGCGAGGATCGTGCCGGTCGGAACGACCGACTGTCCACGAGTCGCAGCGATCTCAGCGCGCTATCGTTTCCCGGCACCATTGGAGGGATGATCCAGTCCCGGCACCATTGGAGGGATGGTTCAGCGGACGCGCAGCCGCGGTCAAGCTCGGTCCGCAACAGCTCCTAGACCTGCACGACGACCTTCCCGGCTGCGTGCCCCTGCTCCAGGTATCGGACCGCCTCCGGGGCTTCCACCAGCGCGAAGGTTCGACCCACCACCGGGGTGACCTCGCCATCCTCGATGAGGCGAGCGAGTGCCTCGAGGTCCTCGTGGGTCTCCTTCGAGATGACGGGACGCAGGCGCTGGCCGGTGAACAGCGACAGCACGGGCGCGCGCAGGATCTGGCGGAAGAACCCGCCCGTGACCTTCCCGCCGCCGTCGCCGCCGACGATCGCGAGCGTGCCCCTCGGGGCGAGCGCCCGGCGCACTGACCGCAGCGAGCGCCTGCCCGCCGTGTCGACGATCGCGTCCCACGTGCGCCGGCCGTCGGTGAAGTCCTCGCGGGTGTAGTCGATCACGTCGTCGGCGCCCAACGAGCGGACCAGTTCCGCCTTCGCGCCGCTGCACACGCCGGTCACGTGCGCGCCGGACGCCTTGGCGATCTGCACCGCGAGCGTGCCCACCCCGCCGCCGGCGCCGATCACGAGCACGCGCTGCCCCGCCTTGACGTCGATCACGTCACGCAACGCCTGGAGCGCCGTCAGCCCCGAGATCGGCGCGGCAGCCGCCTGTTCGAACGAGAGCCGCGCGGGCTTGCGCACGAGCGTGGCCGCCGAGCCCACGGCCGAGTTCCGCGAACGAGCCCTCGACGATCCCCATCACCTCGTCGCCCGGCGCGAACGCCGTCACGCCGGAGCCCACCTGTGCGACCACGCCGGCGACGTCGCGGCCTCGTGGCGCCTTCCACATCCGTCGGAAGTCGGGCATGAGCACGCGCGAAGTACGGCAGGCCCGTCATGAGATGCCACACGTCGGGCCCGCACCCCGCCGCCCGTACGTCCACGAGCACCTCGCCCTCCCCGATCACCGGGTCGGGCACATCCCGGAGCTCGAGCACGTCCGCCGAACCGTACCCGTCCTGCACGATCGCCTTCATGTCGGCCTCCTCCGATCTCGTGGTGTACGCCGTACACCTTCGCGCGCAGGCTAGCGTGTACGGCGTACACTTGTCAAGCGATGGCGACGAAGGCGAGCGAGACGAAGGCGCGGACCCCCCTCAACCAGGAGCGGGTCCTGGCGACCGCCGTGGCGCTCGCCGACCGCGAGGGCGTCGAGGTCGCTCAGCATGCGCCGGCTCGCCACCGAGCTCGACGTCGTGCCGATGGCGCTCTACAAGCACGTCGCCAACAAGGAGGAGCTGCTCGACGGCATGCTCGACGTGGTCGTCGCCGAGATCGACCCGCCCCTGACCGGAACCGACTGGAAGACGGCGATCCGGGAGCGCATCCTCTCGGCGCGGCGAGCGTTGCTGCGCCACCCGTGGGCCTCGCGCGTGATGGAGACGCGCACGCGCCCCACGCCCACGGTGATGGCCTACATGGACTCGATGATCGGGATGTTCCTGGACGGTGGGTTCTCGATCGACCTGACGCACCACGTGCTGCACACGATGGGCAGCCGCCTGATGGGCTTCTCGCAGGAGCTGTTCAACGACCAGACCGACGAGGACCAGCCGTTCGACCCCGAGACGATGCAGCAACTCGGCCAGGCGTTCCCGTCGATCTACCGGATCTACCTCGAGATCAGCCACGACGACGCGTCGGTGGTCGGCTCCGGCTGCGACGACCAGTTCGAGTTCGAGTTCGCGCTCGACCTGATGCTCGACGGCATCGAACGGCTGAACGAACGCGGGACGTCTGATGAGCTGAGCCGCTGAGTATCAGAGGCTGAACAGCTTCCGTAGGGTCACCGCCGTCCGACTCGTTCGGTACTGTTGCGAGATGCGACCCCTTCGCTACTCCATCAACGTCACGTTGGACGGGTGCTGCGATCATCGCGCGGGCATCGTGGACGAAGACCTGCATCGTCACGCGGCCGAGAACCTCGCCCGGGCCGATGCCCTCCTCTTCGGCCGGGTGACGTACGAGATGATGGAGGCAGCGTGGCGGCCGCCGGCGCCGACGGGAGCGAGACCCGATTGGATGGAACCCTTCGCCCAGACGATCGACGCGGCGAAGAAGTACGTCGTGTCGAGCACCCTGGAGCAGGTCGATTGGAACGCGGAGCTCGTGCGCGGGGATCTGGGCGAGGCCGTTCAGCGACTCAAGCAGGAGTCGGGCGAGGGACTGTTCACGGGAGGTGTGAAGCTCCCACTGGCGTTGACGGAGCTGGGATTGATCGATGAGTACGAGTTCGTGGTGCATCCCAGGCTCGCGGGCCACGGGCCGACGTTGTTCGCGGGGCTGTCGAAGTATGTCGACTTGAAGCTCGTGAGCCGGCTGGAGTTCGGCTCGGGGGCCGTGGCGATGCGGTACGAGCCGAGAAGCTAGGGGCCGAACAGCTTCCAGTGCCCCTCGGAGACGACGTCGACGGTGCCGTCGACCACTCTTGATCGCGGTCTCGTCGTCGATCGCGTACGCCGGACCGGCGATGCCGGCGGCCCATCGTTCTGCGGCGGCCATGGTGTTCTCCGGCAGGAGCCGGGTGATCCACGTGCGGGAAGATCGAGAAGTCGACGATCCCCAGCGTTTCGTCGCCACCGGTGGGCGGCTTCCAGCCGACGAAGTCCTCCCCGATACGGGGGGTCATCACCATGCTCCCGGCGCTCAGCCCCACCCAGACCGTCTCGGGCAGCGACGGCAGGAGGTCCGCCAGCCCGGACTCCCGCATCCAGTGGCACAGGTACAGGGCGTCGCCGCCGTTCACCAGCAGGACGTCTGCCTCTCGGACCCAGGGGACCCAGCGCTCTTCCTCGATGCTGGGCAGCGCGGTGAGCTCCAGCACGCCCAAGGACTTCCAACCCAGTTCGCACATGGGGGTTCTGGGTTCTGTCCGCTGATGAACCGCCACGCCCCGCCGGGACTGCCCATGGGGTGCCCGTAGCCCGCGGTGGGGATGCAGAGGGCGTTGGACTCGGCGATCGGTTTGCCCAGGAGGTCGACCAGCGCGTCGTGGATGCTCGCGTTCTTGATGCCGGCGGACGTGAGCAGAAACTTCATGATCTCTCTCCCTATCCGATCGATCTCCACCATCCGCTTGGATATCAGAAGGGGAGACGTTGCATCACCGACTCCGAGTTGTCCACGCGTTGACCGAACGTGATACTGGGCCGCCATGGATGGAAGCCTCCTCCGGACCCCGCTCTGCTCTCGCCTCGGGATCGAACTGCCCATCGTGCAAGCGCCGATCGGCGAAGGCGCGACCCCTGAACTCGTGGCCGCGGTGGCGGGAGCGGGAGCCCTCGGCATGCTGGCCATGTCGTGGACGGAGCCCGACGCCATCCGGTCGGTGATGCAGCGCACCAAGGCACTGACACCTCGACCGTTCGGGGTGAACTTCGTCCTGGAGTGGGATCAGCGTGAGCGGCTCGAGATCTGCCTCGAGGAAGGCTCACGGATCGTCTCGTATTTCTGGTCCACCCTCGCGCCGGGGAGCCCGTACGTCGACGAGGCGCACGCGGCCGGCGCGACGGTCCTGCTCACCGTGGGGAGCGCGGATGAGGCGAAGCGCGCGGTCGATGCCGGCGTGGACGTCGTCGTCGCGCAGGGTCTGGACGCGGGCGGTCACGTCTGGGGATCGGTCGGCACCCTGTCGTTGGTTCCCGCAGTGGTCGATGCGGTGGCGCCGACGCCCGTCATCGCCGCCGGAGGGATCGGTGATGGAAGAGGACTCGCCGCGGTGCTCGCCCTGGGGGCGCAAGCCGCATGGATGGGGACGAGGTTCGTCGTCGCCGACGAGTCGGGAACGCATCCCGAGTACCGGGATCGGATCGTTCGCGCCAAGGAGACCGACGCCGTGTGGTCGAGGGATGTGTTCGACGGGGGTTGGCCGGACGCGCCGGTCCGCACGCTCGAAAACGCCACGCTCCGGGACTGGCGCGATGCGGGATCTCCTGCTCCTGGGTCACGCCCCGGGGAAGGCGATGTGATCGGGCACTGGTCCGATGGGGAGGCGATCGAGCGGTACGACGCGGACCTTCCCGGGTTGGCCGCGTCAGGGGATCTCGAAGCGATGGCCAACTATGCAGGCCAGAGTGCGGGCGTGGTCAGGAAGCGTGGATCCGCTGCCGACATCGTCCGCGAAGTCGCAGCTGACGCCGAACGGATCCTCCGAACGACCCCGAGCTGAGCGTGCGATCGTCGACGCCGGGTGGCGATGGTTGCTCGCACGCTCAGGCCGGCGCGTATGTGGCGAGGATCGCGCCGGTCGAAACGACCTGACTGTCCACGAGTCGCAGCGATCTGAGCGCACCGTCATCGTCGAAGAGGCGCTTGCCTCCGCCGAGGACGACCGGGTCGATCATCAGCCGATACTCGTCGACCAGGTCGTGTTCGATCAGCGTCTTCGCCAACTGCGTGCTGCCGATCAGGAGCAGGTCTGCACCTTCCTCCTGCTTCAACGCGAGCACGGCTTCCGCCACGTCGCCCTGGAGGACCGTCGAGTGCTCCCATTCGAGCGGGTCCGTGAGCGTCGTCGACGCCACGTACTTGGGCTTCGAGTTCAGCGGCCGGGCGACGAACTGCTCTTCCTCAGAGGCGTTCGGCCAGTGGCCGGCGAAGCCTTCGTAGGTGCGGCGCCCCAACAGGAAGCCGCCCGCCTCGGTCAGGTTCTTCACCACCCATCCCATGGAGGTGTCGTCGAAGTAGCCGAGGTGCCAGCCTCCGTGCTGGAAGCCGCCGGTCAGGTCCTCGTCGGGTTCGCCGGGCGCCTGCACGACGCCGTCGAGGCTCATCCACTCGGTCACGATCACCTTGCGCATGGTCGGTCCTCTCTCGTTGCCTGGATCTCGCGGTCGGGGATCTTCACGATGTCACCTCGCGCCTTCGATGTCAGAGCACGTCCAGGCGCTCCGGCTGTGCCGCTACCGTGGAGCGTATGGAGCCAGAGCCTCGGACGGTCGTCCTCGTCGAAGGGGAAAGTGACCAGCGCGCGGTCGAGGCGCTCGCCGTGCGCCGCGGCCGCGATCTCGCTGCCGAGGGCGTGTCCGTCGTGCCGATCGGAGGGTCGAAGAACTTCGGACGCTTCTTGGATCACTACGGTCCGCACGGACTCGGCGTCGGCCTTGCCGGGCTGTGTGACGCCGCGGAGGAACGGGACGTGCGACGTGGTCTCGAGCGGGCCGGCCTCGGCGCCGACCTGACACGCGCAGAGATGGAGGCCCTCGGGTTCTTCGTGTGCGTCGAGGACCTGGAGGACGAGCTGATCCGGGCCCTCGGTACCGACGCCGTGGAGCGAGTCGTCGAGGCACAGGGCGAGCTCGACGCCTATCGCACCTTCCAACGCCAGCCGCAATGGCGAGGACGGACGGGTGAGGAACAGTTGAGGCGCTTCTTCGGCACCTACCGGGGCCGCAAGATCCGATCCGCATCCGCGCTGGTCGATGCGTTGGATCTCGACGCGAGTGCCCCGACCGCTGGATGCGCTCCTGGCCCACGTCTGATCGATCAGGCGGCGACCATCGGTTCGGATGCCGCTTCGCGCGATCGCCGTCCGAGCTGCTTCACGACGTACCGCACATCCCGACCGATGCCGGGGATCACGTCCGACCCGACCGCGAACTGGAACGGGAGCCCGACGAAGTACAGGCCGGGCTCGCTCGTCACGACCCCGCGCTCGTGCATCGGCGCTCCGTCCTCGCCGAAGATCGGCAGGTCGATCCACGACAGGTCCTGGCGGAACCCGACGCACCACACGACGTTCGCGACGTCGTGGAGCACCCGGCCGCCCTCGAGCACCGGCTTGCCGTCGCGGACGCCGACGGTCCGCGGCACGGACCCGACGCCGGCCGCGTCGAGCCACTTCGGCTTCACGCGGACGAGCAGATCGCCCTTCGCGGACATCTTCGCGATCGCCTTGCGGCCGATCGGCGTACGGCGGGTGAACACGTGCACACCCAGGAACCGGATGACGCGGAACACGACGTTGCGCGCGATCCAGCCGTCGATGTCCGGAGGGATGTGCCCGCTCGGTTCGCCGGACAGCGTCGTCGGGTGGGTCGCCGACGACCTCGAGCGCGATGTCGGCACCCGAGTTCCCGACGCCCACGACCAGGACGCGACCGTCCCGCAGCTGCGACGGGTTCCGGTACGCGCTGGAATGCAGCTGGACGATCGACGGGTCGAGGTCGGGCGCGAACACCGGCACCCGCGGGTCCCGGTGGGCGCCCGACGCCACGATGACGTTCGCAGCCTCGAACGACGTCTCGCCCGCGGTCACGACGTAGCGGTCGCCGTCGCGTCGCACGCCGTCGACGCGCACGCCCGTCCGCACCGGCAGCCGGAACCGCGTCGCGTACGCCTCGAGGTAGTCGGCGAACTCGTCCTTCGTCGGTGGCATCGGGTCGTCGGACGGGAACGGCATCCCGTCGAGCGCACACGCGTACGCGGGAGTGAACAGCCGCAGCGAGTCGTACCGCAGGCGCCAGTTGTCGCCGATGCGCTCGTTCCCGTCCAGGATCACGAACGACCGTCCCGCTCGCTGCAGGTGGTACCCCGTCACCAGCCCGGCCTGGCCGGCGCCGATCACGACCGTGTCGAACCGCTCCGTCTGCATGGCGTCCCCCTCCGTCGGTGGTGTGGACGGGAGACGCTAGGCCCGGGGACACCGGCGCCGCATCGACGGAACCCACCATCCTGGGCTCCGTACGCGCATGGTGCGAACGCACCATCAGGTGAGCCCGTGCTCGAACGCGTACGCGGTCGCCGCGGAGCGAGACGAGACCCCGAGCTTCGCGTACAGGTTCTGGAGGTGCCGGCCGACGGTGTGCTCGCTGATCACGAGCTCCACCGCGATGTCGCGGTTCGTCTTGCCGGACGCGAGCAGCCGCAGCACCTCGGCCTCCCGGGCCGTGAGCCCGTGCGGGCAGCGCGTCGTGCCTCGCCCAGGAGCGCGGCCGACCGCGGCCGACGTCCCGAGCCGCGCCCAGCCGCTCGAAGCCTGCGAGCGCCGCGCGGAGCTCGAGCGTCTCGCCGTCCTCGTCACCGACCGCGCGAAGCGCCCGCGCGAACCCGACCCGCGCGCGCGACGCCTCGTACGGCAGGCGCAGCTCCTGCCATCCCGCGCAGGCCTCCCGGAGACGAGCCAACGCCTCGTTGGCGTCGCCGGCCGCGAGCGCGACCGACCCGGCTGCCTCGGCCGCCTGCGCGGCGAAGGCCGGCGTTCCGCGTCTCGCCGGCGATCCGACCGAGCTCGTCCGCGGATGCCCGCGCGTCGTCGACCGCGCCGTCGGCCAGCGCGATCTCGACGTCCGCCGCGAGGAGCCGCACCCGATGGGGGCGACCGGTACCGGCCGCACCGATCGACGCGGCGATCGCCGCCCGCGCGGCGCCGACCTTCCCCTGCGCGAGCCGGAGCAGCGCGAGCCCCGGCTGCGGGTCCAGACCGAGCTCATGGGCACGTCCGTACGCCGCCTCGGCACCGGCAAGGTCGCCCTTTCGCCGACGGATCTCGGCCAGCTGCAGGAACGCCGCCGCGGCGAGCCCCGGCTCGATCGATCAGCAGCTCGTCGCACGCGCGTTCGGCCTCCGCCTCGGCCTCGGGCCATGCGCCGCGCAGGCGCGCGACCTCCGCCCGGTTCGCCCGGCAGATCCCGGGGTACGGCGAGTCCGGCGGGATCGTGGCGCACCACGTCGCCGCCGCATCGCTCCACTCGCCGGCGCGACGCAGGTCGCCGATCGCCAGGCACGCCGAGAGCAGGCTGCAGTAGATGATCCCGGTGAAGTAGGGCCCGACCTCGCCGGCCACGATCGAGGCCATCGCCTCGTCGAGCAGCGCGAGGCCCTCCCGGACGCGGCCGGTATCGATCATCGCGAGCCCCTGCGTGTGGATCGACATCGCGATCAGCTCGGGGTCGCCGACCTCGCGGCCGATCCGGACGGCGTCCTCGATCCGCGACGAGCGAGCCCTCGAGGTCGCCGGTGTGCAGCGCGACGGTCGCCTCGAGCATCGCGAGGAACCCGTGCTCGCGGCCCGGCTCGAGCTCGGCCGCGTGCCGGTGGGCCCGCATCAGGAACCCGCTCCCCACGGCGGGTTCGTCGCGGATGAAGTGCTCGATCGCGAGCCGCCCGGCCGTCCAGCCCGCCGCCGCGTCGTTCCCCTCGGCGTCGTAGGCCGCGTACGCCTCCTTGCGGATCTGCAAGGCCTCGGGGAGCTTCGAACACCACCAGGCCGCGTCCGCGAACGCCTCCAGGTCGGCCCCGGTCATGGTCGCGCGATCCGCGTCGTGGAACGCGGCGTACGCGGCGGCCCACTCCTGGCGAGCCGCCGCCTCGCGAGCGCGGTCGATCACGGTTGCCGGCGTCGCTGCCCCCTCGCGGTTGTGGCAACGTCAGCCTAGAGGACGCTCCCGTTCATCGGTTGCGACGGACCCTCCACGGACTTCCAGGTGGGCCTTGATGTTGGCGAGGTCGCGGTGAAGGTTCTTCGGCATATCCTTCGAGACCTTCCAGCTCGTGAGCTTCGCCAAGAAGGTCGGTTCGACGATCTCGGCGCTCTTGGTGAGCGTGGTCGACGCGCCGTCGCCGGCGAGCGAGAACCGATGACGTGCGAGTCCGAGCGCCCCCTTGGACTCCCAGGCGAACACGCTGCCGGGGGAGAGCTCCGTGACCGTGCTCTGCTCGCGTTGCGTCCCGAACTGCTTCGCCGTCGTGGAGAACACGCTGCCGACAGCCACGGGCCCCTCGGTCGTCTTCACTACCTCGAGGCCGTCGCCCGACCACTCGGCGTGTCGAGGGAAATCGGCGACGTAGTCGTACACCTGACCGGCCGGCGCGTCGATCGAGATCCGATCCTCGTAGCGCTTCACGATGTCCCCCTGTTATCGACCGCGTTCGATGTCGGAGGGTAGTGCGACCATCGGATCGTGTCGAATGAAGGCACGATCCTGCACGCGGACGCCGATTCCTTCTACGCGTCGGTCGAGCAACGCGACGACCCGAGTCTGCGGGGCCGCCCCGTCATCGTCGGCGGCGGCGTGGTGCTGGCGGCCAGCTACGAGGCCAAGGCGTACGGCGTGCGCACGCCGATGGGCCACGTCCAGGCGCTCCGCCTGTGCCCGGACGCGATCGTCGTCTCGCCGCGCATGGAGACGTACAGCGCGGCGAGCAAGGCGATGTTCGAGGTGTTCAACGACACGACGCCGTTCGTCGAGGGGTTGTCGATCGACGAGGCGTTCCTGGAGGTCGGCGGGCTTCGGAAGATCTCGGGAACGCCCACGGAGATCGCGGTGCGCCTGCGGCGAGAGGTCCGCGAGAAGGTGGGCCTGCCGATCACCGTGGGCGTGGCCCGGACGAAGTTCCTCGCCAAGGTGGCGAGCGGGGTCGCGAAGCCGGACGGTCTGTTGGTCGTCCCGATCGACGGCGAGCTGGAGTTCCTGCACCCGCTGCCGGTCGAGCGTCTGTGGGGAGTGGGACCGGTGACCGCGGACAAGCTCCGCGAGCGCTCGATCACCACGGTGGCGGAGGTCGCCCGGCTCGGTGAACCTGCCTTGGTGCGGATCCTCGGTCGCGCCTCGGGCCGTCACCTCCACGCGCTCGCGCACAACCGGGATCCTCGGCGTGTCGACGTCGGCCGCCGGCGCCGCTCGATCGGGACACAGCGAGCGCTCGGCCGGAAACCGCAGATCACCGGAGTCGCTCGACGCCGACCTCATCGCGCTGGTGGATCGCCTGGCGCGCAGGCTGCGAGCGGCGCACCGGGTCTGCCGCACGGTCGTGCTCCGCCTGCGGTTCGACGACTTCACGCGAGCGACGCGGTCGCACACGATCCCCGAGGCGACGGCCGACACCGCGACGTTGCTCGCGGCCGAGCGAGCGCTGCTCGTAGCGGCGCTCCCGATGATCCGGGATCTGGGCATCACGCTGATCGGCATCACCTTCACGAACCTCCAGAACGACGGCGCGATCCAGCTCGCGTTGCCGTTCGATGGTTGGCACGGCTCGTCGATCGACGCCACGCTCGACACGGTGCGTGACCGGTTCGGATCGTCGGCCATCACGCGGGGCGTCCTCCTCGGGCGCCGCGAGGGCCTTCGGGTTCCACTCCTGCCTGACTAGACGACCGAGGTCGCAGCGAGCGTCTTGGCGGCCCGGACCCGCTCGGGTGCCAGATCGGCGATCAGCTGCTCCCAGTGATCGGGAGGCGTGACGGGCTCGCTGCTGAAGACGAAGCCCTCCGGCGTGAGCTCGACCTTCTCCGTTCCGGGTCCGGAACGGCTGACGCGTTCGCGTTCATCGATCATCGCTCGGGCGCGCGCAAGGCCGCGCTCGTCGAAGCCGAGCTTGGTCCCGATCCAATCCGGATGCAGGGCCTCGAGGACCTCGCGGGCCATGAAGTGGACATAGAAGACGCGCCGGAGCGTGTCCGAGTCGTTGGCTCTTGACCCATGTGGCGCACTGATGGCATGAAGGATCACGTCGCCCGGGGCCATCTCGAGCGGGGTCGCGTCGGCTCGACCGAACAGCTCCTCCTCGTCGAAGCGCTCCACCTCGACGTGGCCCGAGAGGTGGTAGCCGGCCAGGCCGAACAGACATCCGTTCTCGAGCGTCGCGGAGTCCAGATAGATGTCGCAATCGAAGTTCGGGATCCCGAAGGTGTCGGCTCGCCCGTCGACGCCTTGGTAGGGCGGGTCCTGGTGCCACGGGATCGCCACACCCGAGTGGGGCAGCTTGATCACGAGCGAGTCGTTGATCGGCAGGAAGGGATAGCCGAGGCACTGACCGACCGCCGCGAGCAAGCCGGGGTTGACCGTGGCCGTCCGGAACGCCGCGTATCCGTCCCACAGCACGCCGTCGGTCCGGTAGTACTGCTTGCGGCCGTCGACCTCTCGGTAGCCGTGGCCGGTCCCGGCCCCGGCGACCGCTTCCTGCGTCACCTCGTCCGCCGCCGCCTGGAGCGCTCGGACCTCCTCGTCACCGAACACCCCGCGAACGACGAGTAGGCCGTCTCTGTGGAACCGATCGATCTGCTCGGTGGTCAGCATCCTCGATCACCCTCCTTGTCTTGAACTGATTCCGACTGGCCGGTGGAGACCGTACCGATGTCTGGAACCGGAGAGCAGGGCGAACTCCGACCACCGGGGGTACGATTCCGACTCTCATGGGCGAACACTCAGTGGCGCCGTCGGTCGTCGAGGCGGGAGTGCACACGCCTGGACTGATGCGACGGCACGCGGACCGGGTGCTCCCGGTGCACGAGCTGATCGTCGTGCAGTCCGGCGTGCTGCCGATCGCCGAGGAGGACCGGCGTTTCGCGGTTCCTCGCGACGGATGGGTGCTGCTGCAGGCTGGACGTCGTCACTACGGCGACGGCGACCTCGACCGGCACACGTGGTTCTACTGGCTTTGCTTCGGCGTCGGTCCGGCTATCGATGGCGGGATGTGGTCGGCCGCGCTCCGGGAACGCCGTACGGGATCCGTCGCCCGCCCCGATCGGGTCCGAGCGCTCTTCGAGCACCTGCTCGAGGATCAGCACGCCGGGATCCTCATGCCGGCGGCGGCACGCGGCTACCTTCAACTGGTGCTGGCCGAGATCGCGCTCGAACGAGCGGCCACCACGGATCCGGCCGTCGCAAGCCCGCCCGCGGTGCGAGCGGCGGCGTTCATCGCCGATCACCTCACCGAGCCGGCCCTCAGCACCGCCGGGATCGCCGACGCGCTCGCGTTCAATCCCGACTACCTCGGCCGTGCGTTCCGAGAAGCGTTCGGCGAGACGCTGACTGACCACATCCATCGGCTTCGCATCGACCGGGCGCGCATGCTGTTCCGTTCGACCGACCGGTCCGTCGGACGGATCGGCGCCGAGGTCGGGTTCGGCGACGGTCGCTACTTCCGGCGTGTGTTCAAACGGCGGGTCGGTCTCACGCCCGGCCAGTTCCAGCGCCTCCGGACACCATGACGCCCGTCGGCGGCTCCGCCTAGTCTCGCGGCGTGACTACCGTCCACCAGCTGTCTCGGACCGACGCACGCCGGATCGCGGTGCAGGCGCAACTGCTCGGCGCCGAGCGACCGTAACGGGTTGCTCGATCTGGTGCGTCACCTGTGCTTCCTCCAGCTCGACCCGATCGCCGCGGTCGCTCCGAGCGCCGACCTGGTCGTGTGGAGTCGTCTGGGATCGTCATACCGCCCAGCGGATCTGCGGAACGCCCTGGCGGACCGGACGCTCCTCGAGTTGCAGGCGTTGATCAGGCCGGCGGAGGACCTCGCGCTCTACCGCGCCGACATGGCGGCCTGGCCGGGCAGCGGTGAGCTCCGTCCCTGGCAAGTGGAGCGGCGCGACTGGATCGAGGCGAACGACGTCTGTCGCCGGGACATCCTGAAGCAGCTGAAGGCTTCGGGGCCGCTGCCGATGCGCGAGCTGCCGGACACGTGCGCGGTGCCATGGGCGTCGACCGGGTGGACCAACAACCGGAACGTCGAGAAGATGCTCGATCTCATGGTGGCGCGCGGCGAGGTCGCGGTCGCCGGGCGTCAGGGCTCCGAGCGGCTATGGGACCTGGCGGGCCGGATCTACCCCGACGACCCGGTCGTCCCCGTCGAGGATGCACTGCGCATCCGGAACGAGCGACGGCTCCGCGCACTCGGCATCGCCCGAGCCCGCGCGCCACAGAGTCCGGTGGAAGCGTGGGACGTCGGCGAGGCGGGTGAGCCCGCCGTCGTCGACGGCGTCAAGGGCGAGTGGCGCGTCGACCCGTCGCTGGTGGGTCGTCCGTTCTCGGGACGCACCGCGGTGCTGTCGCCGTTCGACCGGCTGGTGCACGACCGCAAGCGCGCCCTCGAGCTGTTCGGATTCGACTACCAACTGGAGATGTACAAGCCGGCGGCGAAGCGCCGGTGGGGCTACTACGCGCTGCCGGTGTTGCATCGCGACCGGCTGATCGGCAAGGTCGATGCCACCGCTGACCGCAAGGCCGGAATGCTCCGCGTCGACGCGATCCATGAGGACGAGCCGTTCAACAAGACGACGGCCGCTGCGGTGCGCCGCGAGCTGAAGGACCTCGCCCGCTGGCTGCAACTCGAACCAGTGCTGCCTGACTGACGCCTCCCGAGAAGCAAGCGGAGCTATGGGTCGGCGTGAGACGATGCGCTGGCCTGCGGAGCCCGGACGGAACGGCAGCATTACCTGGGGGATGGCCATGGTGGAGAACGGCTCGGGCGCGAAGTCGGAGAAGCGCCGTATCGGCGGTGGCGCGATCGCATCGCTCGTGGGCTTGGCATCGCTGGTCATCTTCATGTTCCAGAACACCGACGATGTTCGGCTCGACTTCCTCTTCTGGCACTTCACGTGGCCACTCTGGCTGGTCGTGATGTTGTCGGCCGTCCTCGGCGCGATGGTGTGGCTCGGCGTGGGCGTCATCCGCCGTCACCGGCGCCGCAAAGAGCGCCGCGAAGACCGGCGGGACTGATCGTCAGTTCCCCCAGAAGGGCCGGACCTCGATCGTTCCGGACTCCGCGACGGGGTGCCCCGACGCGATCTCGACCGCTTCCTCGAGGCTCCCGCACTCGATGATGTCGAACCCGCCGATCACTTCCTTGGTCTCGGTGAACGGGCCGTCCGTCACCAGCGTCTTCCGACCGCGAACGCGGACCGACCGGGCCCGACGCGGTGGAGCGAGTTGATCGCCGGTCACCCACTTCCCTTGGGCTTGGAGGTCATCGAGCCAGGGGAAGCTCTCCTCATCGGCGGTCTCGTTGGTCTTCGGCTCGGTCTGCGCGTTCATCCGCTCACCGTCCCAACACACCAGCAACAGATACTTCATCGTCGCTCCTTCCCTCGCATCGATCGAGTGTCTCGCCTGTCGAACGAACGAGCCGGCCGGACGTCGACATCTCGCGCCACATCGGATGCTCCGAGGTCGAGGTGCTCGGAACCGGGCGCGTCGGCCACGGTAGGCTGCCGCAGTGACCTGGTGCACGGGCGAGGACGCCGCCGAGCGGGCCGGGGTCGACGTCGCGTACCTCGCCCACCTGGTGGAGCTCGGCATCCTGACGCCCGACGAGCCCGATCGCTTCTCGCCGGGCGACGTGCGCCGCATCCTGATGGCCCGATCGCTCGAGGACGCCGGCATCCCGCTCGACGAGGTGGTCACCGCCATGCAGCACGGTGCGCTGTCGCTCGACTTCGTCGACGCGGCCGGCTTCGAGCGGTTCGCCGCGCTCGCCGCGGAGACGTTCCAACAGGTCAGCGACCGGACCGGGATCCCGCTCGAGCTCCTCATGGTCATCCGCGAAGCGATCGGCATGGCGCAGCCCTCACCCGATGATCGGCTCCGCGAGGACGAGATGGCGATCGTGCCGTTCCTCGAGATGCAACTTTCCGAAGGGTTCCGGCCGGCCGCGATCGAGCGTCTGCTCCGCGTCCAAGGCGACAGCACCCGTCGGATGGCCGACCAGGAATCCGCCTGGTGGAACTCCGAGGTGATCGACCGGGCCACCGCCGCGGGCTTGGGCCCGGAGGCGGTCGTCGGGGATCCCGACCTCACCGACCGGATGCCCGCGCTCACCGATCAGACGATCCTCGCCATGTACCACGCGCACCAGGCACGGAACTGGACGGCCAACATCATCGAGGGGTTCGAGGTCCTGATGTCGAAGGCGGGGATCCACAGCCGCCTCGAACGACTCCCGGCGATCTGCTTCCTGGACCTCACCGGCTACACGCGACTGACGCAGGAACGCGGCGACGATGCAGCGGCCGACCTGGCGACGACGCTCGCCCGGCTGGTGCAACGCAGCTCCGTGCGACACGGCGGCAAGCCCATCAAGTGGCTGGGCGACGGCGTGATGTTCTTCTTCCCCGACCCCGGTCCCGGCGTGCGCGCCGCGCTCGAGATGGTGGACACGCTCGCGGCCGCCGGGTTGCCGCCGGCGCACGTCGGACTGCACGCGGGACCGGTCCTCTATCAGGAGGGCGACTATTACGGGCAGACCGTGAACCTCACCGCGCGGATCGCCGACTACGCGCGGTCCGGCGAGGTGCTCGTCACGCAGGAGGTGGCCGACGCCTCCAAGGAGGAAGGGATCGCGTTCGCGGACGTCGGTCCGGTGGAGCTCAAGGGCGTGTCGGGGACCGTGCACCTGCTCCGTGCTCACCGCGACTGACGTGGACCGCCCGCTTCCTAGATCGGTGCCGGCATCGGTGGAGCGGGAACGAGGAGTGACTTGAGATGCGACGTCCGCTGACGCACAGCGAGGACACCGCCGGCAAGTCCGAGCAGCCCTCCCCCGAACGCAAGGAACAGACCGATCGACCGAGTCGCGTTCAGGCTCGCGCCGCGCCCGAGCCAATCCTGGAGGCGGTCTCCATCCGACGTGTCCTGGATGCTCGCCATGACGAGCGATTCCGCTCCGAAGCTTCGCACGACATCGACGACGACCATGATCAGCACGAGCACCGAGGCGACGATCGCCGTGACGCGGAACCCCGTTCGTCGTCCGGCCCGTGTCGTCGCGACGACGACACCCGAAAGGATCAAGAGACCCCCGCCGATGAATGCCCCGTTCGGTCCGGAGATCTTGGCTTCGGTCACAAGCTGCCCCTGCCAGACCAAGGTCACTGTGATCCATCCCCAGAACATCGTTCGGAGGACGAGGATCCCCCCAAGACCATCAACGCCGGTCCCGCGATCGCCTTCTGCATGTCCCCTCAGATCGGCCCTCGCAGGCCGTCGCGTCCCAATGAGCATCGGGCGAGCGAGGCAGGGGGCTGAAGGACGGTCGGAACGTCCGATGCCGGATCGACTCAGCCTTCACGCAGTGCGTGCGCACCTCGACGCCGTAGCGCCGCCGTCGCGGCTAGCATCGAGGGCGTGCCCGATGTTCGCGTCGTCCCGTTCCTGGTCTCAGAGCTGCGGCTGCCGCCGGACGAGCAGGAGTTGCTCCAGCGCGAGTGGTGGCCCTCGTACGCACACGCCGTGATCCATCGCGACGGGGTCTTCCTGTTCGACAACGGGGCGGGCTTCGGCAACGCCGAGATCGAGGCGACGTTCACGCCGCGCGCCACGGCGATCGAGGACGCGCTCCCCCAGCACGGGATCTCGCTCGCCGACGTCACCGGTGCGGCGAACTGTCACCTGCACTTCGACCACAGCGGCCAGAACGTCCGGATCCCGAAGGGCGTGCCGATCTTCGTTCAGCGCGCCGAATGGGCGAAGGTGCACGAGCCCGATTACACCGTCGCGGAGTGGATCGATGCACCGGGCCTGACCTACGAGCTCCTGGACGGCGAGATCGAGGTCGCACCGGGGCTGCGGTTGATCCCCACGCCGGGACACACGGCGGGCCATCAGTCGCTGGTGATCGACGCCGACGACGGGACGATCGTGCTCGCGGGGCAAGCGGTGCAGTCGCGTGCCGAATGGGAGGGTGAGACGGAACCCGCGGCGTCCGGCGCCTCGACGGCGCCGGATCCACGTTATCCAGGGTCGGTCGAGCGCCTCCGCTCGTTCGACCCGGTCCGGGTGCACTTCGCTCACGACCCCGCGGTGTGGGAGCGCTGACACGGCGCACGCCGTGTCAGCTGGCGCGACTATCCTCCGCGGCATGACTCGGTCGTTGCTCGAGGACGCGTTCGCGCACCACGTCTGGGCCACCCTGCGATTGATCGATGCCTGTCGGTCGCTGACCCCGGAACAGCTGGAGGCGCCGGTCCCCGGCACGTACGGATCGATCCTGGAGACCGCGCGCCACCTGGTTGGCGGCGACACCTACTACCTGTCCCACCTGACGGGCGACCCCGAGCGGGAGATCGACTCCGGCGACCTGGACCTCGACGACCTGCGAGCCGCGATGGAGGCGGACGAACGGACGTGGATCGAGCTGCTCGCCGACGACCCCGACCCCGGCGCCGTCGTGAAGGACGTCGACAGCGGCGGTTGGGAACGGAACGCGCCGGTCGGCGTCCGGATCGCCCAGGCGCTGCACCACGGGACCGACCATCGAAGTCAGATCTGCACCGCGCTCACGCTGCTCGGCGTCGAGCCACCGGACATCGACGTCTGGGAATTCGGCGCTCAGACCGGCCGGGTCATCGAGGTGCCGCCCGCGTCCTAGTCGCTCCGGCGGATCGAGATCGGATCGCCCACACGGACCGTGCCGCTCTTCGTGATCCTGGCATTCATGCCGCGCAGTCGCACTGCTCGACCCTCGGGCGTGCTCACCCAACGCAGCGCGTCCGTGCCGAACCGGGCCGAGAACTTGGCGCAGCCGGTATGGACCTTCTCCGAGACGACGATCTCAGCGTCGCCGATCGCGAGCGCCGTGCCGGGAGGCAGATGCTCGATGCTGAGGTCGAAGTCGACGTAGAGCTGATCACCTGCGAGCGGCCACCGGGAGACGTCCCCGGCGAAGGCCGACGCCGCCCGGCCGTTCACGACGGTGAGCTGCGCTTGCGGGTCCGCCGAACCATCCGAGGTGCTGCGGTTCCCTCGGGCACGCCACGAGTCGCCGACGGGACCGTCGACGACGTCCAAGCGCATCTCGTTCACGACTTCGCGCTCGTCGACCGCAGGCCGTACGACGATCAACTCGACGACACCGGCCTCGGCCGGTGCGTCGCGGATGCCCTCGAGCATCGCTTCGAGCTCTTCGAACGTGCGCATCGATCCCCCTCGAGAGGTGCGGCCCAGGCTAGCGCGGAACCGCCCGGCCGCGGGACGCGCGCGGTTACGCTCCCGGCATGAACGCTCACACGTCGTACGTACTCCGCGCGCCGACGCCGAACGACCTCGACGCGGTGGTCGCCGTGGTCGTCGCCGACGAGCTCGACCACGTCGGACGGATCGTGTTGGGCGAGGACTTCGTCCGAGGCGAATGGACTCGGCTGGGTGATCTCGCCACCGACGCCTGGGTGGCGGTCGACGTCGACGGCGTGGTCGTCGCGTACGCACAGGTCGAGCTCGAGGAGCCGGATGTCGCGCGGTCCTGGGGGGTCGTCCATCCCGAGCACCGGGGACGGGGCATCGGCAGCACGCTGCTCGACCGGATCGAGGAGCGAGCCCCTTCGCTGACGGCCACACCGTCCTCGCTCCGGTTCCGCCACGCGGTCAACGCGGGGGACGACGCCGCGGCGGCGATGCTCCGCTCTCGCGGCCTGGAACCCATCCATCACTTCTGGCACATGCAGATCGACCTGGTCGAACCTTCCGAGCCGCCCGGTCCTTCGCCCGATGGGATCGAGATCGGGGGGATCGAGCCGGCTGCGGATCTCCCGGCGATCCACGCGTTGCTGGACGAGGCGTTCGCCGACGACCTGAGCCATCACCCGGCCCCGTTCGAGCGATGGGTCGAGGAGGAAACGAACACGCCCGATGTACGACCCCACGCTCTGGCTGCTGGCACGGGATGAACGTGCGGCGGTCGGCGTCCTCACCGCGAGCACCGCGGGAGACCGCGGGTGGGTGGATTACCTGGCGGTCTCGGCCACCCATCGGGGACGAGGGATCGGGGCGGCACTCCTCCGTCGCTCGTTCGCGGAGTTCGCGGACCGCGACATCCGGCGCATCCTGGTGAGCGTCGATGCGCAGAACCCGACCGGAGCGACGGCGGTGTACGAGCGGGTGGGCATGCGGGTCGTCAACGCGTGGGATCAGTGGGAGCGCCCGCCGGCCAGCCCTGGATGAGTACCCTTGAAGGTGCGCGGCTGATCGGTCGCCACGAGCAGTCGAAGGAGGCAGCCATGCCCCTCACCGGCGAGTACGAGCCGAGCACCTCCACCTGGTCGCGGAAGCAGACCGAGCTCTACGAGGCGACGAACGGCGAGAAGGGCGGCGACCTCCATGGGCGCCCCGTGATCGTGCTGACGTCGGTCGGCGCGAAGACCGGCAAGATCCGCAAGACCGCCCTCATGCGCGTCGAACACGACGGCATCTACGCGGTGGTCGCGTCGCTCGGCGGCGCCCCGAAGCATCCGGTCTGGTACTACAACCTGAAGACGAACCCCCACGTCGAGTTGCAGGACGGTGCGACCAAGCGCGACTACACCGCGCGTGAGGCCGTGGGCGATGAGAAGGCCATCTGGTGGGAACGCGCGGTGGAAACCTGGCCCGACTACGCGAAGTACCAGACCAAGACCGAGCGACAGATCCCCGTGTTCGTGCTCGAACCGTTGACGTAGACATCACGCCCTCGACTCACTCGTTCTTCCTCTCGCTCGATCCGCGTTAGGATTGTCCTAGTGTCATAGGACAATGGTGGAAGGGACGGAGATGATCGAGTTCCGCTTGGATGCACGCTCCAATGTCCCGCCGTACCTCCAGCTGGTCGAGCAGGTGCGGCAGGCACTCCGGATGGGCCGGCTCGAGTCCGGCGACCAACTCCCGACGGTGCGTGAGGTCGCCGAAGCCATCGCGATCAACCCGAACACGGTGTTGAAGGCGTACCGGGAGCTCGAGCACGAGGGCCTCGTGGAGGGACGACCCGGCCTCGGTACGTTCGTGATCCGCTCGCTGGCCGGACCATCGCTCGCGAGCCACGCCGCCCTCGGACGCGACCTGACGCTGTGGCTCCGCCGCGCCACGAAGGCAGGCTTGGATCGCGAGGACGTCGTGGCGCTGTTCGAGACCACGCTCCGCGCGTTCGCCGACGAGGGTGCAGCGTGACGATCGCGCTCGAGACGAACGCCGTCGGCAAGCGGTACGGCCGGACGTGGGCGCTGCGCGACTGTTCGCTGTCGCTTCCCGAAGGCCGCGTCGCCGCGCTGGTCGGACCCAACGGTGCGGGGAAGACGACCTTGCTCAGCCTGGCGGTCGGGCTGCTCCGCCCCACCGCGGGTGAGGTACGCGTGTTCGGTGCCGCGCCGCGCGACGATCTGGCGACGCTGGGCAGGATCGGGTTCGTCGGACAGGACACGCCGTTGTACCCCGACTTCACGGTCGATGATCTGCTGACCATGGGCGGCAGGCTCAACCAGCGATGGGACGCGGCCGGCGCCCTCGACCGGCTGGGCGAGCTCGGCATCCCGCTCGACCGGCGCGCGGTCGGCTGTCCGGAGGGCAGCGGGCGCAGGTCGCACTCACGCTGGCCCTGGCGAAACAGCCCGACCTCCTGGTGCTGGACGAGCCCGTCGCCAGCCTGGATCCGCTGGCCCGCAGAGACTTCCTGGCGGCCTTGATGGGCAGCGTCGCCGAGCGCGGGCTCACGGTCATCCTGTCCTCCCACCTGATCGCCGACCTGGAACACCGATGCGACTACCTGATCGTGCTCTCGGAGTCGCGCGTACAGGTGCTCGGCTCGGTCGACGAGCTGGTGGCCGCACACAAGACCTTGATCGGACCCCGCACCGAGGGCGGCCGCAGCATCCAGGGGGTCGACGGCGTGGTCCGCGAGTCGCGCACCGATCGGCAGACGACCATGCTCGTGCGGACGAACGGCCCGATCGGCGATCCCGCGTGGACCGTCCACGACGTCGGGCTCGAAGAGCTGGTGCTGGCCTACCTCGCCGATCCGGACGCCGGCACGCTCCCCGGTCCGCGGGAGGTCGCCTCGTGATCTGGTTGGCATGGCGGCAGCATCGCGGACAACTCGCCGCAGGTGTGGCCGGCCTCGCGATGCTCGGCCTCTTCCTGTTCGTCACGGGCCGATCGATGCAGCACACGTTCGCGTCGAGCGGTCTGTCGGCGTGCGTCGAGAGCTTGAGCGGTGCGCCGATGGTGCGCTTCGCCGACGGCGAAGGATGCCGGGATCTGGGGACAGCGTTCGCTGCGCAGTACTTCAGCCTGCGGCTGCTCGGCTTGGTGCTGTTCACGCTCGCCCCGCTCCTGGTGGGCATGTTCTGGGGATCGCCACTCATCGCGCGCGAGGTGGAGCAAGGCACGCACGCATTCGTCTGGACGCAAGGGGTGACCCGCCGGCGGTGGACGATCACACAGGTCCTGGCCGTCGCGGTGATGACCGTCGTCGTGATGGCCGCGTACACGGGAGCGGTGACGTGGTGGTACGGACCGGTGAACGCCGCGACCGGCGAGCGCTTCCAATGGCTGATCTTCGACCAACAAGGGGTGGTCCCGATCGGCTACGCGGTGTTCGCGCTCGCGCTCGGCGTGTTCGCCGGCGCGGTCTCGGGCAGGACGCTCCGCGCGATGGCGATAACGGTCGTCGGGTTCCTGGTGGTGCGGTTCGGCGTCGCGGTATGGCTCCGGCCCCACTACGTGGCAGCCC
The DNA here is from genome assembly GCA_963777495.1 of uncultured Actinomycetes bacterium. GTDB lineage: Bacteria > Actinomycetota > UBA4738 > UBA4738 > HRBIN12 > JBBQVZ01. The sequence continues at coordinate 91,561 of CAVZQM010000008.1, forward strand.
TGGAACGGAAGTATCCCGTCATGGGCAGCACGGAACCGAACCGGTTGCTCGGCGATTGGCTGATCGGTGGCGGCGGCCCGGGCGTCGGGGCCGTCTACGACGTGCTCGGGCATCGGTTGAAGGGCGGCCAGATGATGTGTCCGCCGCCGGTTGCACAGGCATGTATCGATGAGGTCGGACGCGGCGCGTACAACTTCGAGATCTACCAGCCGGCGTCGCGCTTCTGGACCTTCCAGTCCATCGAGGCGGGGATCTTCATCGCGCTCGCACTCCTGCTGCTGCTCGGCACCGTCTGGTGGGTCCGCCGGCGTCTTTCGTGATCCGTGTCGGCACGCGGATCTGCGCCCGGCTCGCTCGGATGGGAGACGGATACCCTGGCGAGCGTACGCAGAGCGACGGAGGCACCGTTTGGCCAAGCTGATCTATTCGGCGATCGCGTCCCTGGACGGCTTCACGGCTGACGAGGACGGCAACTTCGACTGGGCGGCGCCGGACGACGAGCTGCATGCGTTCGTCAACGACCTCGAACGCCCGGTCGGCACGTACCTGTACGGGCGTCGGATGTATGACGTGATGGTCGCCTGGGAGTCGATGCCGCTCGACGGCCAACCGGACGTCGTGAAGGACTTCGCCGAGATCTGGCGTGCGGCCGACAAGATCGTGTACTCCACCACGTTGGAGGCGGTGTCCAGCGCCCGGACGGTGATCGAGCGAGTGTTCGACATCGGCTCCGTCAACCGGATGAAGGCGGCGGCGGAGCGCGACATCAGCATCGGCGGTCCCGGCCTGGCGGCGCAAGCGATCGACAACGGCTCGGTGGATGACTTCCACCTCTTCCTCACTCCGATCGTGGTGGGAGGCGGCACACGAGCGCTGCCGGAGAACGTCCGCCTGCAGCTAGAGCTGGTGGACGAGCGACGCTTCGCGAACGGAGTCGTGCACCTCCACTACCGACGCATCGCCTGACCCCGGATCACCGGGAACGAGCGACCTAGCCCCACGAGGTCTCGGCGACGGGCCTGAGCGCCACCTCCAGGATCCGATGGTTGCGAGGACGGGTGAGCACGAACAGCACCACGTCCGCCACGTCGTCCGCGGTCATCATGCCGGAGAGCTCCGGCATGTCGGGGGTGCGGCCGTGGCCCATCGCGAACTCGGTCGCGACGCCTCCGGGACACACGTTCGTGCACCGGACGCCCAACGGCCGAAGCTCGTGATCCAGCGCGCGCGTGAACCCGATCTGCGCGAACTTGGACGCGCAGTACACCGCCTCGAACGGCAGGCCGCGCCTTCCGGCTTCGGACGCCAGCGTGACGATGTCGGCCACGTCGCTGCGGAGCAGATGGGGGAGCGCGGCACGCACGGTGTACATCGTGCCCTTCACGTTCGTGTCGATCATGTCCTCGAGGTCCTGCTCCGGGAGCTCGAGGTACGGGCCGTAGGCGCCGACCCCGGCGTTGGCCACCACGATGTCGAGCCGGCCGAACCGGTCCGCGGTCGCGGCGACCAGCGACGCCACCGCCGCGGGATCGCGCACATCGCACGGCTGCGCGACCGCATCGCCGATCCCCAGGTCGCTGCCGCTCCTCGATGCGAGGCCCAGATGCACGCCTTCACGCGAGAGCGCATGCGCGACCGCAGCTCCGATCCCCCCGCTCGCACCGGTGACGAATGCCACCTTGCCACTCAGATCCACCATCGCTCGTTCGCCTCCTCACTGGACATCCGGAGCGCGCATCGTCCCAAAGGAGGGGGTGCGTCGCCAGCCGGGGACGGGCCCATCAGCCACGACGGCTCTGCTACGTTGGCCGCGTCACCGAGGTGCTCCCGCCGAGGAGGAGGAGGAGCCATGGCCGACACTCCGACGACGATCGACGAGTACATCGAAGGGTTCCCCGCGGACGTTCAGGTGATCCTCCGGGAGATCAGGAGCAGGTTGCGGGCGGGGTTGCCCGACGCGGCCGAGACGATCAGCTACGGGATCCCCACGTTCACGATCGGCGGCCGGTACCTCGTGTACTTCGCCGGATGGAAGAACCACGTCTCCGTCTATCCGATCCCCACGGGCGATGAGGCCTTCCAGCGGGAAGTCGAGCCGTACGTGGCCGGCAAGGGCACGCTGAAGTTCCCGCTGGGTGAGCCCGTCCCGTACGACCTGATCGAACGCGTCGCCGTCCTCCACTTGGAGGAACGGACGCGCGAGGAACCGTGAGGCGGCGCACCACCCTCACTGACGCAAGGAGCGCCTGGACTACTGTCGGGCCCGAACGGATCCACGACCGTTACCGACTCCACGCGCGTCGCAGCTGGACACCGTCCGCCATGAGGTCGCACGTCACCGAGGCCCCACCCGTGTCGAAACACCGGGTACAAGGTTCCGAACGAGGCATTGACACCCGCGCTCCCCGATGTGCCACGATGCGGACCGCACGAGCGAGGGGGGAACCATGAAGCGCTTGGTGACGGTGCTCGCGGTGACGCTCGCGATGACGTCGGTGTGGTCGGGGCAGGCGATCGCGCTTCGGGAGTCACGGCGGGCAGCGCCGGGCCGTCCCATGGTGGTGGCCCTGCAGCCGGGCGTGAAGATCACGCCGCTGCTGACCTCCGGTGATCGCGTCGGTGCCAACTTCCAGTTCACCGGTGTACCGGACGGCATCGGCATCTACCCGAGTGGCGCCGGCCGGCTCGAGGTATTCATCAACCACGAACTCTCCTATCGCTACGGTGACCCGGCATGGTCACGCGTCTCGCACCTGACGCTCGACGCGGACGGCGCCGTGGTCGCCGCCAGCTACGCGGTAGACGGCACGGAGCGCTACGAGTACTTCTGCTCTTCCACGCTGGACGTGATCGATGGCGTGCCCTGGTATTTCACCGGGGAGGAGTGGTTCGCTTCGCCGAGAGGTGGCATGTCGATCGCCATCAACACGTTGACGGGCGAGGTGATCGAAACGCCGCACTTCGGCTCGATCAACCACGAGAACGTGGTTCCGCTCCAGGGCTTGGCCCGCGCGGCGATGTTCCTGTCCGAGGATTCGTTCCGCCTCCGTTCGCAGGCCTATGCGTACTTCGCCGCGGACTTCGACGGCGCCATCCACGGGGACGGCGCCTTAACGGTCTGGGTACCGGACGACCCGAGCGACGGGGATGCATCGACGAACGACATCGAGAAGGGCGACACGCTTTCCGGTCGATTCGTGACGATCCCTCATGCCGATCGGTACAGCGGACTGCAGCTCAACGAGGTGGCCGAAGCGCTCGGCTCGTTCAATTTCGTCCGCATCGAGGACGCTGCCGTCGCGCCGGGCAACCCGGGCGTCGTGTACTTCGCGGATTCGGGAGCGAACAAGGCGGAATCGCGGTACGGCCGCATCTACCGGATGACGCTCGATCCGGCGCACCCACGCCGAGCCTCGCTCGAGGTCGTCCTGGACAGCGGCGCAGGCGATGACCTCGTCAACCCGGACAACCTCGGCATCGATGCACGCGTGCTCTTGATCCAGGAAGACCGCAACAAGGCGTCGACCGGATACGCGCGGATCCTGATGTACGACCTCACCACGGGCGCCCTCACGCCGTTGGCGCGACTGGATCCGCCCGAGGCTGTGATCGAACGCGGAGGAGGGCCAGGGGTGTGGGAGTCGAGCGGTGTGGTCGACGCGAGCGCGTTCTTCGGCCCGGGAGCGTGGCTCATCACCGTGCAGGCCCACGGGACGCGGATCCTGCAACAGGGGCTCAGTCTGGAGTTGGACTCCGCCCCCGGGCAGCGAGGCCAACTGATCCTCCTGCAGGTCCCGGGCAGCTGAGTCCAACCCTGATCTCTACGAGGCCTGAGGCCTCGCACCCTCCACGGCCATCGCCACGATCTCCCGTCCGAGGGTTGACGCAGCTTCTCATGACCTTATATAACTCTTCTGTTCCATAAATGAGAGGTTATAGAGTGGCTACGAACCAACTCGATGCGGTGTTCGGGGCACTCGCGGACCCCACCCGGCGCTCGATCCTCGGCCGGCTCACCCAGGGTGAGGCCACCGTCGCCGAGCTGGCCGCCCCGTTCCACGTGTCGCAGCCGGCGATCTCGCGGCACCTCAAGGTGCTCGAGCGCGCCGGGCTGATCTCGCGCACCCGTCGGCGGACCGCCCGCCTCAGCCACCTCCGCGCCGAGCCGCTCCGGCAGGCGACGGTCTGGCTGGCTGGATATCGCGACTTCTGGGAACAGAGCTATGAGCGGCTCGAGGAACTGCTCGTGGCGCTGCAAGAGCAAGAGACCCATCGATCGCGACCGAGCGATCCGACAGGAGGGGGCACGACATGAGCGAACTCAAGATCACGGCGGAGCCCGGGGTTCCGCAGATCCTCACCGAGCGGGAGCTTGATGCGCCGCCGGAGCTCGTCTTCCGCGCGTACGCCGAACCAGAGCTGCTCGTGCAGTGGCTGGGCCCGCGCAAGTACACGATGACCATCGATCGCTTCGACTTCCGCGACGGCGGCTCCTGGCGATACATCCACTCGGACGACGAGGGCAACGCGTGGGGCTTCCACGGCGTGTTCCACGGCGAGCCGTCGCTGGACGGCATCGTGCAGACGTTCGAGTTCGAGGGCGCGCCCGGTCATGTCTCGTTGGAGACGGCCACGTTCGAGGCACACGACGGTCGGACGATCGTCCGCACCAACTCGGTGTACCAATCGGTCGAAGCGCGGGACGCGATGGTCCAGTCGGGGATGGCCGACGGCATGGGTCAGGGGTACGAACGCCTGGACGAGTTGCTCGCCAGGGAGCTGAAGGGTCGGCACGACACCGAGGGCTGATCCGAGAGAGGAAGGAGCACGACATGCAGAGGATCACACCGTGCTTGTGGTTCGACACACAGGCGGAGGAAGCGGCGAACTTCTACGTCTCGCTGTTCGAGGACTCGGAGGTGACGAACGTCCAGCACATCGACGGCACCCCGAGCGGCGACAACGTGGCGCTCGTCTTCTTCAAGGTCGCGGGGCTGGAGTACATGGCCATCAACGGCGGCCCGCAGTTCCCGTTCACCGAAGCCGTCTCGTTCCACGTGAGCTGCAAGGACCAGGGCGAGGTCGATCGTCTGTGGTTCGACCCTGACCGCGGACGGCGGCGAGGAGTCGATGTGCGGGTGGCTCAAGGACCGGTTCGGCCTGAGCTGGCAGATCATCCCCGAGCGGTTGGGTGAACTGATGAGCGATCCCGACCCGGAGCGGGCGCAGCGGGTGACGCAGGCCATGCTGCAGATGCAGAAGATCGAAGTGAAGGTGCTCGAGGACGCCGCGAACGCGTCCTGAGCTCAGACTGACGGGTCGGTCGCCGGTCCGGCCGGCCGGCGGCCGACCCGTTCAGACCTTCGCGAGGTGACCGCGCAGGATCTCCGCCGACCGTTCGAGTCGCAGGCGCTCATCGTCATCGATCGACACGCCGAGCTCCCGCAGGATGCCGGCACCGCTCACCAGCCGTGGCAACGACAGGGCGCAGCCGTACTCCGGCGTCGTCGCGCTGACGGTGATGATCGACCGGCGATCGCGCAGGATCACCTCGACCGCGCGCGCCACGACCGCGGCGACACCGTAATAGGTCGCCCCCTTCCCCTGGATGATCCGGGCCGCCGAGTTGATCACCTCATCCTCGACGCGCAGACGATCCTCCTCGGAGAACGCGACTCCCATCGCGCCGGCGAACTCGGCGAGCGGCCGGCCCGCGACGTCGAGGCTGCTCCACACCAGCACCTCTGAGTCTCCGTGTTCGCCCACCACGTACGCATGCACATGCGTCACGTCGACGCCGATCGCCGCCGCCACGATCTGGCGGAACCGCGCCGTATCGAGCATGGTCCCGGTACCGAGTACGCGACCCGCGGGCACACCCGCCTCGCCCGCGCATCGCTCCGCGAGGGACGTCATCACGTCGACCGGGTTGGTCGCGACCAGCAAGAGCGAGTCGGGGGCGTGGCGGAAGACGTCGGGTACGACCGTCTGCACGATCGCGGCGTTGCTCGCCAGCAGGTCGAGCCGGCTCTGGCCGGGGGTCTGTGCCGATCCCGCGGTCAGGACGACCACGGTGGCGCCGGCGAGGTCCTCGGTGCCGCCGGCGGTCACCCGGACCGGCGCGGCGAACGTCGTGACGTGGGCGATGTCCGCGGCTTCCGCGGCCGCCCGTCGCTCGTCCATGTCGACCAGGACGATCTCGGTCGGGATGCCCCGCAGCACCAGCGCGTTCGCGGCCGCCGCCCCGACGAACCCCGCGCCCACGATGCCGACCTTCACGACGCAGAGCCTAGCGTGGCGCTGCGGCCATCCTCACCGCGCCGATCACGCGGCGCTCGAACGATCCGGTTCCGGCGACAGATCCGCCAACGCCTTGAGGATCACGTGGTTCCGCGGGACATCGGCGACGTGCCGCGACCGATGCGCGAACCGTACGACGCCCTGGGCATCGACCACGAACGTGCCGGGCATCTGGGTGAAGCTCGCGCCGCGTACCGCCCGCTGACGGGTCTCCTTGTGGAGCTCGTTGCGGATCCACGGCAACATCACTTGCGGACCGACGACCTGCATCGCGCCGCCCTTGCCCAGCCCGTACGCACGGTACGCGCGGCGATCTGGATCGACGAGCACGCGGAACGGCACCCGCCGGGCATCGCAGAACTCGGCACATTCCCGCGGCGTGCCCTGCCCGATCACCGTGACGTCCGCTCCGACACGTTCGAACCGATCGCGGTCCTCGCGCAACGCGACCACCTGCGCTTGGCAGAACGGACAACCGAAGTAGCGGATGAAGACGATCGTCGACGGGCCGTTCGACCACGCGGCCGAGAGCTGCACCGAGCTCCCCGAGCCATCCACGAGCTGGGCGTCGGGGGCGGGATCGCCGATGTTGACGCCGGCGAGACTCATCGGGCGGCCGGCAGTTCGAAGCGGAAGCTGGCGCCGGATCCCGGCTGACTCTCGACCTCCAACCGGGTGCCGTGGACGGTGAGGATCTCGTCGACGAGGGCGAGCCCCAACCCCAGGCCGGTCGGGCGCGTGTTCGGATCCCCGCCGCGATGGAACCGCTCGCCCGCGAACTCCAGGTCGTCCGACGCCAGCCCCGGACCGCCGTCGGCGATCTCGATCGACACGACTCCGTCGTGCGGGGTCGCCGACAACGTGACCGTCGTCCCCGGCGGCGTGTGCTTCCCGGCGTTCGAGAGCAGCTGATCCACGACGCGCGCGATCAGGGCCGCGTCGCCCACGGCGGACACGGACGGCGCCACCGCTCGTTGCAGTTCGTGGCGCTGATGCTCGTTCGTGAAGCGATCGCCGGCGACGGCGAGCAGCTCGCTGATGTCGATCGGCTCGGTGTCCAGCCGCGACCGGGCGGTGTCCAGGTCCGACAGGTCAAGGAGCTGTTCGACGAGCGAGCCGAGGGCGGCCGCACGATCGTTGATCGAACGCAGGAATGCGGAACGCGTCTCATCGTCCAGGTCTGCCCACGACCGTTCCAGCGTCAGTCCCATGCCTTGGATCGCCGTCAACGGCGTGCGCAACTCGTGCGACACGGTCGAGAGGAAGTCGGACTTCAACCGGTCGAGCCGGTCCATGCGTTCGGCGGCCTGACGCTCGAGCTCGAACCGTTGCGCGTTCTGCAGCGCGGCTCCGGTGGCCGAGGCGAGGAGCGCCAGCACGTCCAGGTCGCCGGCGTCGTGCGCGTCGGACGCCGACCCGCATCCCGCCAGGATGCCGACGAGCCATCCGTCGCCCCACACCGGCGCAGCGGAGACGTCCTTCACGAGCGACGGATCACCGGATCCCACCACTTCGGCGACCGCGGCGGCGGCGTCGAAGCGATCGCCACGAACGCTGACCGGCTCGAGCTCCGTGCCGCTCGGGTCCAGCGCGAGGAGCGCGGCCCGTTCGTAGCCGAGCTCCTTCATCGTGTTGAGCGTGACCTCCACGACACCTTCCGGGTCGAGCGGCATGTCCCGCACCGCGCGACGCAGGGCCGTGAGCATCGGGGTCCGCTCAGAGAGCTCGGGAGCGGCGGGAACGTCCATCTGATAGAGGTCGGCAGTACGGCAGGCGCACTGAAGACGGCCGCGGAGGGCTCCGGAGACCGAGCCACGCGGCTCGAGCCGGGTGGGAATAGGTCGCGCTCGCGGTGAGGTTCCCCGCGTATCCGAGCGATGGAGGATCGCATGCAGGCACTCGCGTTGGCGTCGTTCGATGTCCCGGCCGCCGTGATCGACGTTCCCGAACCCGTGGCCGCGCCCGGTGAAGTGCTGGTCCGGGTCGCCGCGTCATCCGTGAACGCGTATGACGTGGCGGTCGCAGGCGGGTTCATGAAGGACTTCCTGCCCTACCGGTTCCCGGCGGTGATCGGGAACGACGTCGCCGGCACGGTCACCGCCCTCGGCGAGGGCGTGACGGGACTCTCGGTCGGCGACCGCGTGTTCGGGATGATGGCGATGCGTGGCGAGATCCACGACGGCTCGATCGCCGAGATCGCGAACCCGCAGGCGGCATCCCTCGCGGTCGCACCGGACGGCCTGTCGGACGCCGACGCGGGAACGCTCGGCGTCGCCGGCACCACGGCGATGAGCGCCGTCGAGTTCGTCGCACCGTCCGAAGGGGATCGCATCCTGATCGTCGGTGCGACCGGCGGGGTCGGGACGTTCGCGATCCAGCTCGCCGCGCGGAGAGGGGCTCGCGTGATCGCCTCGGTGCGTCCCGGCGACGAGGAGTTCGTGACCGGACTGGGCGCCGCCGAGACGGTGGACTACACGGGCGACGTGGGCGCGGCGCTCCGCGAGCGGCACCCGGACGGCATCGACGGGGTGATCGACGCGGTGAACCGGGACCAGGAAGCGTTCGCGGCGCTGACCGAGGTGATCCGTGCCGGCGGGCGGGCGACGTCCGTGGTCGGAGGCGCGGGCGAGTCGACGCAGATCGGCGACGTTGCCGTGTCGAACACCGGCAGCGACCCCGGCCATCTGCCGGCGCTCGCGGGCTTCGTGGTGCACGGACAGCTCCGTGTCGCGATCCGTCGCACGTACCCGTTGGCCGATGCCGCGACCGCGTTGCACGACTTCACGACCGAGCACACGCTGGGCAAGCTCGTCATCACCGTGCCCTGACGTGACGAGCTCGGCTCGCACGCGTGCATTCAGTCGTCGGTGTCCGTGGAAGGTCCGTCCTGCGCACCGTCGTCGTCGGCTTCGGTTGCGATGACCCGGAACCGCTCATCGAGCGACACCTCGACCTGGCTCCCGTCCGTGAGTCGGATCTCGACGCCGTACGCGGCGCCACCGTCTCCGGCCTCGGTCTCGAGGATCGTTCCCTCTCCGACATGCGCCAGCGCGGCCGCGATCGCCTGCTCCCGGGCGCTGCCGGTCAGGGGAGCATCGTCGTCACCCCCCGCGGCGGTCGCCGCCACGGCGCCTCCAGCGATCACGACGGCCGCGGCCGTCGTGCCGATCAGCAGCTTGCTCCGCTTGTTCATCTCGGCCTCCTCGACTCGACCCGTCCGCATCCCTGGCGGCGTCGGCCCGATCATGCGATCCGGGCCCTGAAGTTCCGCTGAACGGTTCCGCGTCTCGATCCGATGGTGACGGGAAGCGCACTTCGAACCGCGCACCCCCGAGCGCGCCATCGGCCACCGTGATGGTGGCGCCGTGCGCGACCGCCAATTCCCGCACGATCGCAAGTCCGAGCCCGCTCCCGCCGGAATCACGATCCCGGGCCTCGTCCAACCGAACGAACCGCTCGAAGATGCGCTCGCGGTCCTCGGCCGAGATCCCCTTCCCGTCGTCTTCCACGGCCAGGATCACCTGCCCGCCGGCTCCGCGCAACGACAGCGCGATCGCGCTTCGCGCGTGCCGAACGGCGTTCTCCGTCAGGTTCCGGACCAGCCGTTCCAACCCACGACGGTCGCCGAGGACGCGTCCCGCCGACACGGCATCGGAGTCGATCACGAGAGCCGTGCCCTCGCGCAGCCGCTTGGCTTCGGCGAACACCAGGTCGTCCACGTCGACCGCCGCCGTGCGCAGCTGGACCGAACCTTCGTCCAGGCTCGAGAGCAGGAGCAGATCCTCGACGGTCCGCTGGAGGCGTCGATCCTCTTCCAGCACGACGGACGCCAATCCCGACGTGGTGACGGCCTCCGGATGTGCGAGCGCCACCTCGGCGTGCTGACGGATCGAGGCGATCGGCGACCGGAGCTCGTGCGATGCATCGGAGACGAGCCGCCGCTCGCGCCGGTGTCCCTCCTCGAGTCGGGTGAGCATCGAGTTCATCGTGGCCGCGAGGCGGGCGATCTCGTCGTTCCCCGGTGGATCCGGCACGCGGCGATGCAGCTCGCTGCTGGAGATCGATTCGACCTCGCTCCGGATCGCGTCGACGGGGGCGAGCGCCCGGCCGACCATGCGCCACGTGACGAGCGCGACCACCAACAGCACCGCGGGGATGGCGATCACCAACACCGCGGCCATGGCACCGGTGGCCTCGGAGACGGTCTCGAGGCTCCGTCCGACGATGACCGTCGACGTCTCGCCGCCGCTGACGGCGGACGTCGCGACCACCAGGAACGGACCGTCTTCGAACGGGACCGAGTCGATGACCCGCTCCTCGCCGGGGGCCAGCGATGCGACGGACCGGTCCGCCGACGACGTTCGGGCTGGACATCCGGACCGTCCCATCGGGACCGAGGATCTGGACGAACTCCTCGTCGGACCCACCGGCTCCGACCGCCTGACCGGCGTTGGACACATCGCTCGCGATCGATCGCGGCGCGCAGCCGCGCCTCCGTCCGGACGCTGTCGCGGAGCGACCCTCGCACGTAGACGACGAGGGCGACCCCCGCGATCGCCAGGCTGACGGCGACCACGACGACCGCGGTGACCGTCGTGCGTACACGGATGCCGTGCACCGCGCGGTCGTTAGCCGCCATCGGCATCCAGTCGGTACCCGGCGCCCCGCACGGTCTCGATCGCGTGACGCTCGAACGGACGGTCCAGCTTGTTCCGCAGATGCCCGACGTACACCTCGACGATGTTCGGGTCTCCCTCGAAGTCGTAGTCCCACACGTGCTCGAGGATGCGCGCCTTCGACACGACCGTCCCCGCGTGCCTCATGAGGTACTCGAGCAGGGCCATCTCGCGCGCCGTGAGCTCGACCGGCGTCTCCGCCCGCCACGTCCGGCGCGACGCGGGATCGAACCGAAGGTCGCCCGCTTCGAGCACCGCCGGACGCTCGCCCGCTCCGCGCCGGATGAGCGCCCGGATCCTGCGCGATGAGCACGATGTAGGAGAACGGCTTCGTCACGTAGTCGTCGGCGCCCGTGTCGAGCGCCTCGGCTTCGTCGAACTCCCCGTCCTTCGCCGTGAGCATGAGGATCGGCGTCCACACGCCTTCCTCCCGGAGCGTCGCGCAGATCCGGTAGCCGTTGATGCCCGGCAACATCAGGTCCAGCACGATGGCGTCGTACGGGTGCTCTCGCGCCATCCACAGGCCGTCGGTTCCGTTCAGGGCCACGTCGGTGGCGAACCCCTCCGCCTCCAGGCCCTTCTTCAAACCGGCGGCCAATCGCTTCTCGTCCTCGACGACCAGTACGCGCACGGCGGAACCTCTTCCCACGGCGGAACACGTCATCATCCCGCGTCGACCTGAAGTCGTGCTGAACGCCGCTCGCCGCCCGTTCAGGGTGGGTTCAGCGCCCCTCCGCCAAGGTTCGAGCCGCCACCGGATCGACCGGATGGAACCGGACGGAAGGAGGAACCATGTTCAGAAGGACGATGCGATCAGTGACGGGGCTCGGGCTCGCCGTCGCGCTCGGCGTCTCGGCGTGGCCGGCGGGGATCGGCCGCCGCCGGAACCTGCCCGACCGACCTGCCGCAAGGAGGCGAACCCGTCGTTCTCGACCCGGCCGACTTCACCGGCCCGATCGACAACCCGTACTGGCCCATGACGCCCGGCACCACGTGGGTCTACCGCGAGACCGACCCGTCGGGCGACACGCAACGGGTCCGCGTGTACGTCACCAGCCGCACGAAGGACATCCTCGGTATCGAGGCGACCGTCGTGCACGACGTCGTGCGAAGCGGCGGCACCATCATCGAGAACACCTGGGACTGGTACGCGCAGGACGCCTGCGGGAACGTCTGGTACCTGGGCGAGAACACGAAGGAGTACGAGAACGGCGTGGTCGTCAGCACCGAAGGCTCGTGGGAGGCCGGGGTCGACGGCGCGCAGCCGGGGATCGTCGTCCCGGCGTCCCCAGGTCGGCATGACCTACCGGCAGGAGTTCTACGAGGGCGAGGCGGAGGATCGAGCCGAGGTCCTGAGCGTGAGCGAACAGGCCGAGGTGCCGTTCGGCCACTTCACCGACGTCCTGCTGACGAAGGACCTCACGCCGCTCCACCCGAGGATCCTCGAGTACAAGCTCTACGCGCCGAACGTCGGACCGGTGCTCGTCTTCGGCGTGTCGGGCGGCTCGGGCACCGAGGAGCTGATCCGCTTCGAGGCAGGAACGGCCTAGTCGAGTCACTGCGGCAAGCTCGCGCCGGCGAGGGGATCCGCCGGATCCACCTCGTCGAGCGCGAGCTTGCGGTACTGCTTCCCAGCGGGGGTGCCCGAGCGCGCGCACGTTTCCTCTCCATGTAACTCGCGATGCGGACAACAGTCACTATGCCATGTTTAGCCAGGTCACGCGGTGGGGCGACGCCGGGTGGCACGGACGGGCTGACCCCTCGCTCCCGGCCTGACCGGAGACGGCGGTAACGTGGCGCGACCACCGATCGGAGGTCGCGCTGGCACGGACGGAGAGAACGGTCGCGCGAGAGGTGATCGCGTTCGCGGTCGCGACGTGCATCGTGTTGCTCGCCGTCGGTGTCGCCGGCGTGCTGGTGCTCCAGCGCGTCGGCGACACGCAAGCGATCAAAGACGCCGAGCGCCTCACCGAGGTGGCCGCGCTCGGCATCGTGCAACCGCGACTGGATGACGGCATCCTGCGCGGGGCCGGCGACATCGACAGCCAGATCCGTATCGACACGGTCGTGAACGGTGCGGTGGTGCGCGATCCGGTCGTTCGCGTGAAGATCTGGGATCCGACCGAAGGGGAAGCGCGGATCGTCTACGCGAGCTCCCCCGAACTCGTCGGTTCCTCGTTCCCCTTGGATGATGCGCAGGTGAAGGCCCTACGGACAGGCGAGACGGTCGCCGAACGGAGCGACCCGTCCCTGCCACAGAACGCATCGGAACGAACCCTCGGAGCGTTGCTCACCGTGTCCACCCCGATCGAGACTCCCAGCGGACACGAACTCCTGTTCCAGGCATCGATCCGAGCCGAGTCCGTGGCGGCTGATGCACGGCGGCTGTGGGTCTCGTTCCTCCCGGTACTTGCCGTCGCGCTGTTGGCGCTGGCAGGGCTCCAGGTCCCACTCGCGTACCGGGTGGCGCGTCGGGTCCGCCGATCGCAGGAGGATCGTGAGCGGTTCCTCCAGCGCGCCATCGATTCGTCCGAACTGGAACGTCGCAGGATCGCGGCCGACCTGCACGACGGCACCGTGCAGCAACTCGCCGGCGCGGCGATGTCGCTCGCAGCGACGGCCGACGCGCTGGAGCAGAGCGACCCGGCCGCAGCACGTGCGCTCCGGGACGCGGCCGACACCACGAGACAGAGCGTGCGCTCGCTGCGGTCGGCGGTCATGGGCATCTCTCACTCGGATCTCGAGCGAGCCGGGCTCCGAGCAGGACTCACCGATCTCGCTGCGCCGCTCGTCGATGCCGGGGTCCAGACCGACGTCGACGTCCCGGCCGACCTGACCCTGCCGCCGGAGATCGAATCGTTGCTGTTCCGCGCGTCTCGTGAAGCCATCCGGAACGTCGCCGCCCACGCGCAGGCCCGGCATGTGCGATTGGGCGTCCGGAAGGAGGGTCGCAGCGTGGTGCTGGAGATCACCGACGACGGCGTGGGCTTCACGCCCGTCCAACGGGACGATGCGCGCGCGAACGGCCACCTCGGACTGAAGCTCCTCGAGGACCTGTCGCACGACGTCGGCGGACGGCTCAGCATCGAACCACGGCCCGGGCAAGGGACCACGGTACGGGTGGAGGTGCCGTTGCCGTGATCCGCGTCGTGATCGCCGACGACCACCGCGTCGTTCGGACCGGGCTGGAGCAACTGCTCGCAACGTTCGAGGGTGTCGAGATCGTGGGTGTGGCGGCCGACGGGACAGAGGCCGTCGACCGTTGCGCTTCCGAACGCCCAGACGTCGCGATGATCGACCTGGAGATGCCGGGGATGGACGGGGTGGAGGCCACGCGCCGCATCCGCTCGCTGTCCCCCGACACCAGCGTGGTGGTGTTCACGTCGTTCTCGGATCGAGAACGCATCGTCCGGGCACTCGACGCCGGCGCGATCGGCTACCTGCTGAAGGATGCGGAACCGGCCGTGCTCCACGAGGCGATCATGGCGGCAGCACGGGGAGAGGCGCCCCTCGACCCGAAGGCGGCGGCCGAGCTGCTGGCGGACCGGGCGGCCGCGTTCACCGAGCGAGCGGTTGTCGGAACGGGAGCGCGAGGTGTTGGTCCTGGTCGCGAGGGGATCGGCGAACAAACAGATCGCGAGACGGTTGGGGATCAGCGAGAAGACCGTCAAGGGCCATCTCACCAACATCTTCCAGTCTCTCGGTGTACGGGACCGGACGCAGGCGGCCTTGTGGGCCGAACGGAACGGTCTGCTGGTCGAGGACGATCGCGGGTGAGCGTGCAGGTCGCGCGACGGAAGTCCGATTGCCAACCACGCCTCGGCGACCACGCTGGCGAGCATGATGGCGGGACGGATGCGACGATGTTCGATCCGATCGGCGGCTGCGCTGATCCTCGCCGTCTCGATCTTCCTGTCGACGGCCTCCGCCGCCACCGCGGTCCTCGACGCACCGCGCATCGCGCGACACGGCGTGTGTACCGGTGGATCGAGCCACTGGCGGCTGCGGGTGACCACTGATCACCGAGGGGACGCTGCGGGTTCGGTTCCGGCTCAGCGGCGGGGCATCGGGTGAGACGTGGAACCTGTTCCTGGACCAGAACGGAACCGGCTTCTTCGCGGGTTCACGCGTGTCCGGCGAGGGCGGGCTGGTCCGCGTCGATCCGGTCGACCGACGGATCTTCCCGGCATCGACGTCATCCGCGCGGCCGGTCACGACGTGGCCACGGGTGAGGTCTGTCGCGGTCGCGTCCGCGTCCGCGATTGACGTGCAAGGTCCCACGACCAAGGTCTCGTTGCGGCCGCGACCTCGTCGGCGGAACGCTGTCCTCGCGGATCCGGAACGCCCGGATCGTGAAGGAGGCAACAGATGCGGAGCACGATGCGCCACTCACTCGTCGTGGTCGCCCTGGTCGCCATCGTCAGCGTCCTGTCGACGGCCGCACCGTCGATGGCACACGGCGCGCACGTCTCACGCGTGCACTCGGTCGCGACGTACACGTACCTCGACGCCGAGCCGCGAACGTTCGTCTGGGATGCGGGCGAGATCGCGGCCGTCGACGACGTCAGCATCAGCCTGACCCGTCGGGACGGTGTGACGGTCACGCTGAGCGCGATCAACACCTGCACCCACGTCGATGGGCTGCCGGCGACCCTGCAGAACCTGGTGCTCGGCCAGGACGTGACGGTCGTGAGCGACGCGACGGGCACGCAGGCCCTGTCGATCCGCGCGGGCCACCCGAGGATCAAGCGCGGCGAGCCGGGATGTGGCTTGTTCCGCGGCGCGGTGCACGGCGACATCCTCGACACCATGTCGGACGGGACCATGCGCGAGCGCACCTGGGACGTGGGCCGGATCACCGGGCTCACCCCCAGATGGATCCGCATCCTCCGCCCCGACGACGCCTCGGTGGTCTCGCACCCGACGAACGCCACCAGGCTGGTCGGCGTCCGGTACTACTGGAGGCTGCGGCTGGGCGACCGCGTGACGATCGTGTCCTTCGTCCAGCAGGACCAGCACGGCAACGACGAACTCGTCGCCAAGAGGATCCGCTTGCATCGTCATTGAACGACGACCGCCAGGAGAGACCCTCGACGGATGCGGGCGCGAGAGCGCCCGCATCCGTGCTATCCGTCGCCGCGATAGGCTCGGTTCATGAGGTGGCCTCGTGTCTGACGACGTGCTCAGCACGCGGTCGCTGAACCGGGCGACGCTCGCACGCCAGATGCTCCTCGAGCGAGCGGATCTGTCGGTCACCGACGGGATCGAGCGGCTGGTCGGGATGCAGGCACAGGTGCCGATCGACCCCTACGTCGGGCTCTGGAGTCGGTTGCGGGACTTCCAGCCGGACGCGTTGGGGGACCTGATCACGGAGCGGCAGGCGGTCCGAGCGTCGCTGATGCGTGCGACGATCCACCTGGTCAGCGCGCGCGACATGCGCCGGCTCCGTCCGCTGATGGAGCCCGTCATCGCGCGGATGTTCTGGACCGGAAGCCCGTTCGGCCGGGCGATCAAGGACGTCGACACCGAGGCGCTCGTGAAGGTGGTCCGCGAACTCATCGAGGAACGGCCGCGCACCCGTGCCGAACTTCGCCCGCTGCTCGCCGAGCGATGGCCGGATGCCGACAGCGACGCGATGTCCGCCATCGGATACCTGTTGCCGGTGATCCAGGTCCCCCCGCGAGGCGTGTGGGGCAAGAGCGGGCAGGCGACCTGGACCACCGCGGAGGCATGGCTGGGACGACCGCTCGACACGGACCCGGACCTGGACGACCTGGTGATGCGGTACCTGGCCGGGTACGGCCCGGCCGCCGTCATGGACATCCAGGCCTGGTGCGGCCTGACGAAGCTCGGTGAGGTGGTCGAGCGCCTGCGCCGTCGCTTGCGCGTCTTCCGCGACGAGACCGGACGCGAGCTGTTCGACCTGCCGGACGCGACCCGTCCGTCGCCCGACACGCCGGCCCCCGTGCGCTTCCTGCCGGAGTACGACAACGCGTTGCTGGGCTACAAGGACCGCACGCGGATGATCGGCGACGAACGCCGTCGCCTGCTCGACTCCGACATCCTCGGGAACTTCAGCACGTTCCTGGTGGACGGCCACGTGAGCGGACGATGGAAGCTCGAGCGGGCGCGTGGCACCGCCCACCTCACGATCGAACCGGTCGTCCGGCTGTCGAAGGCCGAGCGCGCCGAGCTGACCGCGGAGGGCGCACGGCTCCGGTCGTTCCTGGCACCGGACGCGGAAGGCGGCGACATCCGTATCGCGCGCACCCACGGCGCGGAAGCGCGCGGGACGATGAACACGCGCGACGCTGGGTTCGACCGGGCTCACGGTCGGCGAGGTCGGATTGGGCTGCATGCCCATGAACTGGGCCTACGTCGGCGACTCGTCCGAGACCGAGTCGATCCAGGTGATCAACCGAGCGCTGGACCTGGGCGTGACGCTGCTCGACACCGCCGATGTCTACGGTCCGTTCGCCAACGAGGAGCTCGTGGGACGCGCGCTGCGCGGTCATCGCGAACGCGCCGTCCTGGCCACGAAAGCGGGATTGGTGGTCGGACCGAACGGCGGCTATCCCCTGCAGAACGACGCGAGCCCCGCGCACATCCGCGATGCGGTCGACGGGTCGCTCCGGCGGCTCGGTACCGAGGTCATCGACCTGTACCAACTCCACCGCATCGACCCGGACGTCCCGCTCGAGGAATCGTGGGGATGCATGGCCGAGCTCGTCGACGCCGGCAAGGTGCGATCCCTGGGCATGTCCGAGGTGAGCGTCGAACAGCTCGAGCGCGCGCACGCGGTCCACCCCGTCGCGTCGGTGCAATCCGAGCTCTCGTTGTGGTTCACCGAGCGCCTGGACGACGTCGTGCCGTGGTGCGCCGACCACGGCGCCGCGTTCATCCCGTACGCGCCGCTGGGCCGGGGATTCCTGACGGGGACGATCGCAGAGGGCACGACCGACCCGGACGACTTCCGGTCGTCGCTGCCCCGGTTCACGCAGGCGTCGGTCGACGCCAACCAGGCGATCGTGGACCGGGTCCGTGCGGTCGCGGAACGTCACGGATGCACGCCCGCGCAGGTCGCGATCGCGTGGGTACTGGCTCAGGGACCGCACATCATCCCGATCCCCGGCACCCGTCGTCTCCGCCATCTGGAGGACAACGCGGGCGCCTCCATGATCGCGCTGACGACGCACGACCTCGCCGACCTGAACGACCTGCCCGCCGTCACGGGCACGCGCTACTGAGCTGGGCGTCCCGGCGGCGACCGTCTTCCGTCCACGGTCGCCGCCGGATGTCGCCGGTTCACGGCTTGATGTTCTGGTTCAGGTGGAACAGGTTGTCGGGGTCGTACGACCGCTTCACATCCACCAGCCGTTCGTAGTTCCCTCGGTAGTTCGCCTTGATCCGATCCTGATCGTCGTCGGCCATGAAGTTGATGTACCCGCCCTCCTCCGAGTGAGGAGCCGTGGCGTCGTAGTAGTCACGCACCCACTTCGTGTTCGACGCGTTCTGCGACGGATCCGGCCACATCCCGGCGATCACCGTGGCGAAGTTCGCGTCCCGGTACGCGAACGCCGTCGCATCGGACGGCACGCGCTGCGCCGCCCCGTTGATCGGGTAGATGTGGACGGTCGAGTTCACGACCGGCACCTCCGGTCCGTGCGTCGCGTGCGCGGCGATCGCGTCGTCGGTCAGCTCCTTCACGAAGCTCGCCTTCCAGTAGTGCTGCAGGCCGGGAGGCACCAACCCGTCGAACGCGCTGTTCAGCGCCGGGTACGGCATCGGCCCGACGAACTCGGCGACGACCGGCGCGACGTCGTGGAACGGCTTGAGCGCCGACTCCCCTTGTTCGAGCGGACCGGCCCAGCACGCCACGATGGCGA
This sequence comes from uncultured Actinomycetes bacterium, assembly GCA_963777495.1. Classification (GTDB taxonomy): domain Bacteria; phylum Actinomycetota; class UBA4738; order UBA4738; family HRBIN12; genus JBBQVZ01. The sequence goes on from CAVZQM010000008.1 coordinate 110,423, forward strand.
CGAACGTGTCGCCGTGGCGATCCTCGGGGATGAACGGCAGCGGCGGCGCGATCTGGAACGCGGGGAACCCCCCGAGGGCCTCCGGCGCGTCCGCGATGTACTCGCGGAAGAAGCCGAGCACGTTCTCGACCTCGCTCAACTCGTAGAACATGGGTCCGCCGTAGATGTCCTTCACCGGGTGCAGCCGGAACTCGAAGGACGTGACCACACCGTAGTTCCCGCCGCCTCCCCGCAAGGCCCAGAAGAGGTCGGCGTTCTCGCGTTCGCTCGCGACGAGGAACCGTCCGTCGGCGGTCACGACGTCGGCGGAGACCAGGTTGTCCAACGACAATCCGAACCCACGCGTGAGGTATCCGATGCCGCCTCCAAGCGTGAGCCCACCGACACCGGTCGTCGAGATGATGCCGCCGGTCGTGGCCAGACCGAACGGGTAGGTGGCGGCGTTGAAGTCTCCCCACGTGGCACCGCCCTCCGCCCGTGCGGTGCTCGTGCCGGGATCCACGCGAACGCCGCGCATCCCGGAGAGGTCGATCACCACACCGCCGTCGTTCGTGCCGAACCCGGGCACGCTGTGACCACCGCCTCGTACGGACAGGTCGAGCCCGCTGCTCGCGCGCGAGGTTCACGGCCGTCATCACGTCCCCGGCGTTCGCCGCGCGAACGACCACGGCCGGCCTCCGATCGACCATGGCGTTGTAGACGGCGCGGGCCACCTCGTACCCCTCGTCATCGGCCGTCGTCACATCGCCGCGGACCTGCTCTCGCAATCCTTGGATCGTCGCTGCATCCATGGTGCCTCCCTTCGAGCCATGCCGGTTGATCGGTCCGACGAACCGTAGGCGCACCGTAGGGAGGGAGCGTGTGACGGGGCGTGTGAACGGCCCGTGATCTGCGTCACAACCGTGCGGTTTGTTCAGATGCGCACGGGCGGGGAGGATGGTCGGATGGCGACCACGGTGCAGCTGCTCGGTCCGCCGCTCTTGACCCGAGACGGCGTGGTGTACGCGGCACCCAGGGGAAGGAAGGTGTGGGCCGTCCTTGCGTACCTGGCGTTGTCCCAAGGACATCCCAGCCGGCAACAACTCATCGACCTCCTCTTCTCGGAAGCCGAGGACCCCGCGGGCACACTGCGCTGGAACCTCTCGGAGCTCCGGCGCCTCCTCGGCGGTCCGGACACGGTGGGGAGTGGCCACGTCGTGCAGCTCCGGCTTCCGGCGGGATCCGTGATCGATGTCCACGTCCTGATGGGCGGCACGTCCGGCGAGGCGATCGAGCTTCCCGGGCTCGGGCGGGAGCTCCTCGAAGGCATGGATATCGACGCCAGCCCCGGCTTCACCGCGTGGCTCCTCGGCGAGCGCCGGCGCCTCCAAGGGCTGAGCGAGGCCGTCCTGCGCGAAGGAGCGCTTCGTGCGCTGGCGTTCGGGAACGCACGCGCCGCGGTCGACCTGGCCACGCGTCTGGTGGCGGCCGACCCGCTGAACGAAGACGCGCACGTGCTGCTGGTGCGGGCGTTCGCTGCCACCGGTGACGAGGTCGCCGTCGCGGAACAGCTCTCCGCGTCGACCGAGCTGTTCCGACGCGAGCTGGGCGTGGAACCCGGTTCGGAGCTGATCGACGCGGGCACGATCGAGGCGCCCATGGCGTCGCCCACGGTCGGCGCGGGTCGAGCCGCCCTCCTGGCGCTCGTCGAATCTGGCGAGGCTGCGGTCAACGCCGGCGCCGGCGAGGCGGGGATCGAGAGCCTCCGCAACGCCGCGGCGGCGGCGCACGGAACCGGAGAGACGGACATCGAGGCCGCCGCGCTCTTCTCGTTGGGGTCCGCCCTGGTGCACGCCACGAAGGGGAAGGACGAGGAGGGCGCGGCCGCCCTCCACCGGAGCATCACCGCGGCCGAGGCGACGGGTCAGCGCGCGATGGCAGCCTCCGCCCATCGCGAGCTCGGCTACATCGAGGTCCTCCGCGGCGACTATCCGCGGGCGACGACGTGGCTCCGGACCGCCGAGGAGCTGGCGGACGGCGACCCGCTCGAGCTGGCGAGGATCCATGCGGTACGAGGAACGTGTCTGGCGGATGTGGGCGCTCACGATCAGGCGGCCGACGCGTACGAGGCCTCGATCGCGTCGTCCCGCTCGGTCGGGCAGGTGAAGCAACAGGCATGGTCACTCGCGTTCCTCGGCCGGACACAGCTCCTGCGGAACGAACTCGACCGAGCGGACGCGACCCTCGATCAGGCGAGCCGGCTCGCCCGCAGCGAGCGGTGGACCGCGTTCATCGCCTGCCCGGAAGCCTTGGCCGCCGAGGTGTGGATCCGGAAGGGCGACCTGGATCGGGCGGCGGACGCGTTCGAGCACGCCTTCGCGCTCGCCTGCCAGGTGAACGACGCCTGCTGGGAGGCCTACGGCGTACGCGGGCTCGGCCTGCTCCGTGCGTGTCGCGGAGACCTCGAGGGATCGATCGAGCTGATGGAGGACGCCTTGATCCGGTGCGCCCGCCAGCGCGACACGCACCGATGGCTGCGCGCCTACGTCTTGGATGCGCTGTGCGCCGTCGCGATCGCGGCCGACCATCCCACGGCCGGGGCGTGGGTGACCGACCTGGGATCGCTCGCCGGCCGCTCCGGGATGCGCGAATTGTCCGTCCATGCCTACCTGTACCGGCGGGACCTCGGCGATCCGCACGCGACCGACGCCGCGCGCGTGCTGGCGGTCGGCATCGAGAACCCCCACCTGCACGAGCTCATCGACCCGGACGGCCCGCCGCTCCTCGACGACCTGCTCGGCAAGCTCGGGGCGAGCTCGTAGTCAGACGCCGCCGACCGTCTCCAGGCCGTAGCGCTCGATGTCGGACTCGATGTCCAGTGCGCGCATCCGCGACTTCGCTTCGATGACGTCGTCGGTGAGGAAGCGGCTCCGGGACCAGCCAGCAGACCTCGAACTCCAACCCGTCGGGGTCCTTGCCGTAGAGCGCCTTCGTCGTCCCGTGATCCGTCGCTCCCACGAGCGCGTCCGCGTCGGTCAACTTCGTCGCGATGTCGCGCAGGTCGCTCAGCGTCTGGACCTCCCAGGCGATGTGATAGAGCCCGACGGTCGCCCGCCCGGCGGTGGACGCTCCTGCCGCCATCCCGATCTCGAAGATGCCGAGGTCGTGATCGTTCGTCGAGTCAGGGGCCTGGAGGAACTTGGCTCCGGGCATCTCCATCACCACCCGGAACCCCAGGACGTCCCGGTAGAACGCGAACGTTCGTTCCACGCTCCGCACATACAAGACCGCGTGATTCATCCGTTTGATCGCCATCGAGTGCTCCTCTCCTCCCTCCCGACAACGCGGATGGCCCCCGAGCTCTTCCGTGCCGCGGACCTCGTGGCGCCGATCCTGACGTCGTGGGCCGCGCCTATGCTGCCGGGATGAAGTGCCCGGTCTGCGGCCAGCCGCTCCCCTCCGGCGCGCGCTTCTGCCCCAACTGTGGGGCCGTCGTGGCGACCCCGCTGGGGACCGAGGAACGCAAGATGGTCACCGTCCTCTTCGCCGACCTGGTCGATTCCACCGGCTTGGCACAACGCCTGGATCCGGAGCGCGCGCGCGAAGTGCTCGGCCGGTTCTTCGATGCCGCCACCGACGAGCTCCAAGCCCTGCGCGGCCGGCCGGAGAAGTTCATCGGCGACGCCGTCATGGCCGTCTTCGGACTGCCGACCGTGCACGAGGACGACGCGCTGCGGGCCGTCCGCGCCGGCTTGGCCATCCGCGGGCGCGTCCGGCGCTTGGGCAACGAGCTCGGCCTTCCGACTCCGCTGCAGGTCCGCGTGGGGATCGAATCGGGCGTCGCCGCGACCGGGCTGGGACCGGCGGGACAACTCCTCGTCACCGGCCCCGTCGTGAACGCCGCAGCACGCCTGCAGACCGCGGCGGGACCCGGGCGAGGTGCTTGCGGGTGATACCACGCACACACTGACCGAGTCAGAGGTCGCGTTCGGAGAACGACGGAACATCCGTGCCAAGGGATTCACGCTCGACCTCCCGGCGCACACGGTCGAGGGCCTCACCACGCGGTCCGCACGCCGCACGATCCCGCTCGTCGGTCGCTCGAGCGAGCTGTCGATCCTGCGCGGATGCCTCTCCCATGCGACCACCACGGGGAAACCCGCCTTGGTGACCGTCGCGGGGGAGGCCGGCATCGGGAAATCCCGCCTGGCCGACGAGCTGATCGCCTGCTTGGACGAAGACGTGCCGGTGCTGGTCGCCCGCGCGCGGTCCCACGCCGAGACCGCCACGTTCGCGCCCCTCGCTGCGGTGATCGCCGACCTCGCACAGATCGACGACGGCGACACGCCCGAGAAGATCAGGCAGCGCCTCCGGGAAGAAGCCAGCCGTCATGTGGGGCCGCATGAGATCGATCGCGTCACCGACCGTCTGGGGTTGTTGTTCGGCGTCTCGGAGCGGCACGACGAGTCCACGTTCGTCCATGACGTGCACGCGGGGTTCCTCGCGCTCGTCGACGCCATGGCGTCGACGCGAACCGCTGGTGATGGTCGTCGAGGACATCCACACCCTGAACGGCTCGATGCTCGACCTGGTCGAGCGCATGGGCGCGCGACCGCGCAACGGCGAGCGCCACTCCCTGACGCTCGCACTCACGCGCTCGGAGTTCTTCGACGAGCGTCCGACGTGGGGCTCGAACGCGATCAACGCGGTGCTCCTGCGGATGGACCCGCTCTCGAACGAACGAGGCGATCGATCTCGCCCGGCAGGCGGGCGGCGGCATGATCACCGACGACGAGGCCACGGAGATCGCCGAACGCACCGGCGGCAACCCGTTCTTCATCGTCGAGACCACGGGGATGCTGTTGCCCGACGGCGACGGCGGCGCCGCCGAAGATGCGCGGGGCGCTTCCCCCGACGGTGCAGGCGGTCGTGACCGCCCGGCTGGACGCGCTGCCCGCGCGGCTCCGCACGCTCGCCCGCCGCGCCTCGGTCTTCCGGTTCTCGTTCGAGCTCGACGAACTCGCGGAGATCGATCCCGACGTACGGGCCCCGGAGCTGGTCGACCTCGAGGACGCCGAGATCCTGGTGCGGGAGTCGGGAGTCACCAGCCATCGCTGGCGGATGCGCCATGCGACGCTGCGCGACGTGGCGTACGGGAGCCTCCCGAAGCGGGAGCGTGTCCGGCTCCACGAGATCATCGCCGACCGTCTGCTCGCCACGAACCATGCCTCGTTCGCGGCGGAGCACCTGGAGCTCGCGGCGCTCGCTTCCCTCGACCTGAACCCGCGCGACCGGAGGCTGGCGGACAAGGCGGTCGATCAGCTGATCGACGCCGGACACCGGGCACGACGCCGCATGGTCAGTCGGTTCGCGGTCGATCTGTACGAGCGGGCGCTGGCGCTGGCCGGTCCGGAGCAGACCTGGGCGGTTCGCGAGGGCCGGGCGCTCGGCGGTCTCGGCGAGGCCCGCTACTGGTTGGGGGAGTACGTCTCGGCCACCCAGGTGTTGGAGCAGGCGATCGCGCTGGGAGAGGCGAACGACGATCCCTTCACGCTGGCACTCGCGCTGCGGTTCCTCGGCGACATCGCGATCAACGTCGACGCCGACCTGGAGAAAGCCGACGGAGCTCCTCGACCGATCGCTCGAGGCCGCGGAACAGCTCGGCGACCCGTGGGCGATCACCCGCACGCTCCTGTTCGCGGGTTGGGTGCCGTGGACGCGCGATCGCTACGCCGAGGCGGAGGCCATCTGGCAGCGGGCGCTCGACGTGGCGGACCCCGACGACCGATGGGCGCGCATCCGCGCGCTGACGGCGTTGTCGATCAACCGCGACAGCAAGGGAGACCTCGACGAGGCGCTGCGGTTGATCGACGAAGCGGCGCCGCTGGCCGACGACGCCGGCGACCAGTTCAGCGTCGCGGTGGTGAGCGTCCAACGCGCCCGGGTCATCGAGGACCTGGGGCGGTTGGAGGAGGCGTTGATCGCGATCGAGCCCGCGATCACGATCTTCGAAGAGCTGGGCGCTCGCTGGGAGCTGGCCGACGCGCTGGCCGAGCGCGGCATCCTCAATCGCGAGCTCGGTCGCCTGGACGAAGCGGAGGACGACCTGGGACTGGCCATCCGCATCTCGGAGGAACTGGGCGAACGCCAGATCGCCGGGTGGTCATGGACGGCGCTCGCGCACGTGGCGGAGCGTCGGGGAGACGAGGCCGAGGCCAAGGAGCGATTCCAGCGCGCCGAGGAGGCCAAGGCGCGCGGTCCTCGTTGAGCGACTAGAGCGCGCGCATCCGGTTGTTGCGCGGGTTGTGCTCGACCTCCGCCAGTCCGAGCGCCTCCATCAACGGGGGCACGTACATCCCGAACCGGCCGCGGAACCCTTTCTTCATCCCGTACCAACCGCCGACCGGGTTCGACGCCGAGCGTGCCCAGGCCTCGACCGTGCCCTCAACCGCGGGCTTCTGCTCGTCGGCGCTCCCGAGTGGCATCCAATCACCGTGGTCCTCGAGCATCTTCTGCAGGTCGTTCAGGCACCGGAGCTGGTACGTGAGCATCGTCTTGCCCACCTGACACACGAGGACCGGAGGGTCGGCCTCCTCGTCCTTCCACATCTGGTACTCCGAGCTCCCCGGCGGTGTCTTCAGCAACCAGGGGTCCTCGCGGGTACCGATCCCGTTCACGTCCTCGACCATGATCGCTCCTCCTCACCGACCATGCCGAGAGCCTGACACGGATCGCCGGTTCGCGTGCTCTCTCAGGCGGACTCGGTCTCGAAGCGCGTGATGTACGCGACCACCATCGACGCGCGTTCGGTCCCGACGACTTCCTCCGCGTGCGCCTCGCCCGCTCGGAGCCAGATCACGTCGCCGGGTCCCAGCTCGACCCGCTCGCCGTAGTCGTCACCGAACCCGAACGCCATCCGCCCCTCGGTGACCCATGCCGCCAGGTCGGACGAGTGACGGTGCGGCGTCAGCACGCTGGCCGCCGCCAGCTCGAACGGGAACACCTCGATGTCGTCGGGGCCGACGGTCTGGCCGAACAAGCCCGCGAGCATCAACGAACCTTCGGGGGACGTCATCGACATGCCCGACTTGCGGATCACCTTGTAGCCGTCCAGCTTGTAGCCGTCCATCGGATCGTTCATCCTCCGCGGATCGCCGGATGTCCTCGACTACCGTCCCACGGATCGAGCCGCCTCGACCACCGGACAGCTACCTCGGCGCGTCCGTCAGGCGGCCGTCTGACCATGTGAGAACCCTCGATCGAGCTGGTCGATGAGCTCGGTGTCGTGGGTCGCGATCACGCAGCAGGCGCCCGCACCGGCTGCCTCGCGCAGGACCCACATGATCCGCGCGGCCCAGCCGGCGTCCTGGTGGCCGGTCGGCTCGTCGGCGAGCAAGAGCCGAGGGCGCAGGACCAGCGCGCGTGCGAGCGCGATCCGCTGCTGCTCGCCGAGCGACGTCTCCTTCGGATACCGCGACCGGAGGTCTCCGTCAGCCCGAGCGAATCCGATCAGGTCGTCGATCAGGATCCGACGCTCGTCGAGCACGCCCGCGATCCGGGCCGGATACTCCACGTTCTCCAGCGCGGAGAGCTCCTCCATCAAGCCGAGGCGCTGCGGCAGGACGGCGATGTCGGACCATCGCGTCCTCCCGGAGGCGACGTCGACCAGGCCGCGCATCCGGCATCTCCCAACCGGCGGCGACGTTCAGCAGCGTCGTCTTGCCCGACCCCGAGCGACCGACCAGCCCGACGACCTCCCCCGCGCGGGCATCGAGGCTCACGTCCGTCAGCGCATGCACCGCCTCGTCGCCGTGGCCGTAGGTCTTGTCGACGTCGCGCATGCGCAACACCACCTCCGGTTCGAACAGCCCGGTCGCCGTCACCGCATCGGGCCAGCGGAGCTGGAGCGTGTCGTACGAGGCGTGTGTGGCATGGGTCTCCGCGGTGACGGAGCCCTTCACGCGGCCGTGTTCGAGCTCGAAGCGTTCGTCGGCCGTGGCCATCACCGCAGGGTCGTGGGTCGCGAGCACGAACGTCACCCCTTCGGCCGCCAACGCCCGCACGCGATCGAGCACGCCTTCGCTCGACGCCCCATCGAGCTCGGCGGTGGGCTCATCGGCGACGATGATGTTCGCGCCCGTGGCGAGCGCTTGCGCGAACGCCGCCCGTTGCTGCTCGCCGCCCGAGAGCTCCGACGGCAGGTGATCGATCCGATCCCCGATGCCCAAGAGGTCGAGCAGTGCGCTGGTGTCGAAGCGGTGAGGGCGGGCCCACGGCCGGCGAGGCGCAGATGCTCTCCGACCGTCAGGTGGCGACAGGAAGTTGTCCGACGGGCGCTGATACACGTAGCCGACGAGGTCACGGCGGAGCCGGCGACGGATGCGCGGCGAGCCGGCGCCGATCATCACGGCCTTCGACGACGAGCGACCCCGCGCTCGGCCGGTCCAGTCCGGCGATCAGCCGCAGGAGCGACGACTTCCCGCTGCCGGAGGGCCCGACGATCGCGGTGACGGCGCCGCGCGGGAACGCGCACGACACGTCGTGCAGAGCGCATGGACCTCGCCGCGTGGGCGTGCGGTACACGCGTCTCGATCGCATCTCGCGCGGACGGCGGCGTCATTCCGCAACCCGCAGCACCTCCCCCAGTCGAACGGCGCGCGACGCCCGGCTCGCCAGGCGTCCACCCGCGAGCGCGGCCGCCGCCAACCCGACGACCGCGAGCCCGAGCTCGAGCCAGGGCATCACGGCAGATCGGATCCGGCGGGATCGTGGGGAGCGGATCGACGTACGGGGTCACGATCGCTGCGCCGATGAGTCCGGCACTCGCGCCCACCACGAACGCGGTGACCAGCACGACCGACAGTTCGAGGATCAGCGACGCGTCGCATCGTCCCCGGCGCCGAGCCCATGCGTTCGGAGAGCGCGGTCGCCACGACCCGCGAACGCTGACGAGCCTGCACGTAGACGATCGCCACGATCAGCACCAAGAGGATCGCGACCATCCCGAGCAGGTTGAGGACCAGGAACGTGTCGATCGCGGCCTTGATGAACGGGATGTCCGAGACCTGATCCGCGGTGATCGTCAGATAGGACTCCACGCCCGCGTCGGACGCGGCGGCCACCGCGGCATCCGCCGGACCGCTGGATCCACATCTCCCTGGTCGCCTGGACGACGTTCAGCGGGTTCGGCACGCCCGCGAACGCCGCCATCAGGCGCGCTTCAGCGACCATGAACACCGGCCGATCCGACGATGTCCCGGGCACGGTGTCGGACTCCGCCACGATCTCGATCGGGACGAGCTCCTGCTGGATCTCGAGGGTGGATGGGAACGACCCGTCCCCGTTGGCCATCACCACCGGCAGCCGGTCACCCGATCCGTCGCTGAGGAGCTCCATCAGCTCCGTGACCGATCGGTCGGAGAAGGTGCCGTTCCAGTACGCCGCTCCCTCGAACGTCGCCGGGTCGATCGAGATCAGGTCGAACAGCCGATCGGTGTCCGGGAACCGTCCCGCCTCCCGCGAACGGGTCGAGATGGTCGCCGGGAACCCCAGGTCGGCGGGCACCGCCGTATCCGGCCCGATCTGGAGCTGGACGTCGCTGCCGACGAACACCTTCGCCTTCGCGTCGACGGTGGTGCGGAGGGAGCTGACCATGGCCTGGGACGCGGCGAACATCGCGAGGGCGAGCGAGGCCGCGACCACGAACAGCGTCGCCAACCGGGAGGAGGACGCCAGCCGCCGCACGGCCAGGTACCAAGCCGTGACGCGCTGAGCATCGCCTCGGCGGCGCCGCGACAGCATGAACGCCATCAGACGCGCCGCGACGATCGCGACGCCGAGCGACAACAGCAACGGGAAGAGGAACACGGCGGGGGCCGGACGCTCGACCGCCGTCCCGAGCACCCCTCCGCGCTCCTGCAGCCGGCCCGCCATCACCACCGCGCCGCCGAACGCCAGGATCTCCCACGGAACGAAGAACGCGATCCGCGCGAGGCCGTGACGTGGTTCGTGACGCGACGCGAAGCTGAACCCCGAGACGACGCCGACGACGAGCAGCACGCCGGCCGTGGCCACGATCGAACCGACGATCGCCGACGTCCGGGCCGACGGCTCGATGACTCCGTCCGGCCCGAGCCATGCGATCACGCCGGTCGCGACCAGGAACCCCGCGGCGGCCCCCGCGAGCGCGGGAAGGATCGACTCAAGGGCGCCCTTGAACCCCACGCGCCCCGGCCCCCATCCTCGGACGGCGAGCACGCCCGCATCGACCCGTCGCGATGAGAACGAGAAGATGCCCGCGGCGGCGACCACCCCGAACGAGATGATGAGGCCCGCCAGGAAGAGCACCTGGATCGGCCCCTGCACGGCGGCGATCCGCTGATCGACCACGCGAACGACGCCCGGCATGGCACCGAGCAGCTCCGAGGTCGAGCTCAGCCCGGGGGAGAACAATGGCGGCCTGCCGCAGCACGGGAAGAGGCGGCGCAGCTCCGAGCGTCCGAACGTGAGCTGCTCGCTCAGCTCCTCGGCGAACGTGCCCAACCCGCGCGCCTCATCGAGCGTGAGCGGCGGGTGCGCCCTGACGGGAGCCGCGATCGCGAATCGCGCGTGCGGCATCCCGAGCTCGCGTGGCGAGCGCGATCAACTGGTCACGGTCCACGAGGATCGGCTGCGGAGGCACGGAGCAATCGGGACAGGGGATGTAGAGCTGCTCCGACCAGGTCCGCCAGTACCCGGTGAGCGGCCGGGCGTACAGCGCGCGGTAGGTGCCGTCGACCTCCACGCGGACCACGACGTCGCCACTACGCAGCTCGACCTGATCGCCCGGGCCGGCCCGTAACGGTCCGGCGGCGTAGTCGGGCAGCCAGACGCCGCCCCCATCGGTCCCGGAAACGATGTCGACGTGATCGAGGACGTCCGTCCCGGCGAAGAGCACGCCGCCGACGGGTCCCGATGCCGGGATGCGACCATCCGGTCCCGTGATCGCGACCGGATCGCCCATGGCCTCCTCGACGACGGGGTCGACGACCCCGCCGGCTCCCACCCGCTGGTCGAACACCGCGAGCCTGCGATCGATCAGGAGGCCCCGGCCGTCGGGGCTGCGTTCCGCGAACCGCACGTTGGTGGCGGTGTACGTCACGCCCGCCCCGAACCGGGTGACGGTGGGGTTGTCGATCTCCGCGCTCACCAACGCGCCGCCCGACGCCGACAGGAACAGGGGGTAAGCGGCCGTCGAGACGACCACCAGGAACGCACCGAGCGCCAGCCCGGCGAACAGGGCTGGATGCCGGAGGAGGGATCCGGGCGCCTTGCGCCAGACGGGGTTGCCGAGTTGTGACGGTGTCTCCGCTCGGCGTGTCTCGGTCGTTGTGGCCATCGGCTCCCTTGCTGCGGTAGGGATCGGGGCAGCCACGATCCGCCGTGGGCGGCGGGGCGCGGTCACACGAATGTACGCAGAGTCCGCGACCCACGGTCCGACGCGTCCCGCGATCCTCCTCCTCTGCATACTGGGGGACCATGGAGGGCAGCCACACGACCGACGTCGTCTGCATCGACGACGCGACCGTCACCATCACGTCCAGGACCATCCTCGGGCCCGTGTCGATGACGGTCCGCTCCGGCGAGTCGTGGACGATCCTTGGGCCGAACGGGTCGGGCAAGTCCACGTTGCTGGACCTGGCCGGAGGCATCCGTCACCCGACGTCCGGCGTGGTGGAGATCCTCGGCGGGCGTCTCGGTTCCGTGGACGTCCGGGATATCCGGGCTCGGATCGGCTTCGTCGGCCACCACGTCGCCGAGGCCGTTCCCCCGTACCTCCCGGTCCGCGACGTCGTGCTCACGGGCAAACGCTCCACGCTGGTCCCCTGGATGCAGACGTTCGACGCGGACGATCGGCAACTCGCCGACGACCTGCTCCAGCGCGTCGGGTGCGCCACGTTGTCGCGACGCCCTCTTGAGTCGTGCAGCCAGGGCGAGCGTCAGCGGGTGTTCCTGGCGCGTGCTCTGTTCGGGCGTCCGGAGTTGCTGCTGCTCGACGAACCGACCGCGGGCCTGGACCTGCCCGGCCGGGAGCTCTTGCTCGAAGCCATCTCCTCGACCTCGGACAGCTCGCCGACGACCATCCTCGTGACGCATCACGTGGAGGAGATCCCGAGAACGGCATCGCATGCCGGACTGCTCCGACAGGGACGACTCGTCGCCTCCGGTCCGATCGACGACGTGCTCACGGATCAACACCTGACCGAGTGCTTCGACATGGCGATCACCGTGTCCGTCGATGACGGACGGTGGCGGGCGCGGGCGCGCTGACGCCCGCGAGCGTGACCTTGACCACAAGGATGATCGAGCGCCGCCTCCGCTACGAACCGCCGCTCGCGACGGAGCCGCTCCTGCGGTTCCTGGGCGATCGCGCGATCGAACGTGTCGAGTCCTACGACGGGAGCACGTTCCATCGGTCGGTGCGGACACCGAACGGCGGAGCGGCGGTGATCGGCCTCACTCCCCGGCCTGCCGCGGGTGTCGTCCGGCTCCGCATCGCCGCCGACGATCCCGGCGATGCGTCGCACCTGGTGGGAACGGCACGACGTCTCCTCGACCTGGACGCGGATCCGGCGGTCATCGATCGCGCGCTGTCGGCGGACGCGGCGCTCCGTCCACTGGTCCGCGCGTCACCGGGCCTGCGTCTGCCCGGGACCGTGGATGGCTTCGAGCTGACGGTCCGCGCGATCGTGGGACAGCAGGTCAGCGTGCGAGCGGCCCGCACGTTCGCGGGACGGATCGTGGAGGCGTTCGGCACGCCGCTCGAACGACCGAGCGGCGACATCACGCACCTGTTCCCGACGGCCGAACAGGTCGCCGGTCGCTCGCTCAGTTCCATCGGCCTCACGACCGCGCGCGCCACGACGCTGCAGCGCGTGGCGTCACTGGTCGCGGCCGGCGAGCTGGATCTCACCGGGACCGCGGACCGGACGGTGACCGCGGAGCGACTCCTCGCCGTTCCCGGCATCGGGCCGTGGACCGTCGCATACGTCTCGATGCGCGTGCTCCGCGACGCCGACGCGTTCCCGGTCGGCGACCTCGGGGTCCGGCTGGGCTTCGAGGCACTCGGGCTCCCGACCACGCCGGCCGCGATGCGCCGGCACGCCGAGCGGTGGCGCCCCTGGCGTGCATACGCGGTCATGCATCTGTGGCACGGCGCCCATCGAGCGACACCGGCACGCGCATAGGATGTCGCGATGGCGGACGACGATCGCTATGAGCGGGGCCGCGCGCGGTTCCTCGAGGTGCACGACGAGAAGGCGCTGCACGCGGTCGAAGGCTTGGGCGACCTCGGTCGGTCGATCGTGGAGTTCGTCTACGGCGACATCTACCTGCGGCCGGGGCTGACGCTCCGCGACCGGGAGCTGGCGGCGGTGGCGACGCTGGTCGCGCTCGGTCGCTCGTCGCAGATACCCCAGCATCTCCGCGCCGCACTGAAGGCCGGAGTGACACCCGATGAGCTGCGTGAGGTGATCTTGCAGACCGCGGCGATCGCCGGGTTCCCTCCGGCCATGAACGCCGTGGCGACGTTGAAGACGATCCTGGCGGAACGCTCGAGCTAGCGACGGTCGTCGCCGGGTTCGACGCGCGTCCCACGTCTCGCTCCACGCCGGCCGGGCGAAGAGGTCGGCCGCAACGACGTCACCGTCTGGAGCGAGTGGGTGTAGCGCAGATCCCCGGGTGTGACGAACGACGCAAGCTCCACGAACGTGCGCCACGGATCATCGGGCATCGCGGGCGCGGTCGCCCCGAACAGCCGCTCCGACCGGAGCATCGCATCACGGAACCGCACGGCGCACACGTGGAGTTGCCCGTCGTCGATGGGTGTCGCCGGCTCGACGATGGCGGCATCCGCGATGTAGGACCGAGGGAGGATCGGGTCGTTCGGACTGTCCACCCGGGCGAACGACGCGATCAAGGGTTCCAGCGGCTCTTTGCGCATCTTCGCGGTTCGGCGGCTCGGATCCGGGATCGAGGCGGCCCACTCCCACAGCATCCCCTCGGCGCGCGTGCCCGGGCCGACGGTCGACGGGCGCTGACCGATCGCGGACGCCGTCCGCACCTCGACCGCGGCCGACGGGCCGTCCGCTGCGCTCGAAGCATCGATACACGAACTCGGAGCCGAACAGGAGCCCTCTGCCTCGTGCGCGCAGGCGATCGAGGATGCCGGACGCGCGATCGAGCAGCGCGCAGGCCAGCCGCCGGAGCGTCGGCTCACCGATCGGGAGCCTCCGGGTCATGGCGAGCGCCGCGAGCTGCACGGTGCGGTCGTTCGTGGGCGGGAGCGGGGTCGAGAACGACGACGCGTGCTCCGCGGCCGCCATCGACGCCGGGGCGCTCGTCAGCCGCCGCACGTACGTGAACGCGTTGCCGTCGACGGCCGGTTCGATCGCGACGTGCCGGAGGCCGGAGGCGGTGGCCTCGGCCATCGTCTCCGGCCTGAGTACGATCGCCGCGCGATCCACGTCCGACTCGTCGAAGCGACGGATCGCCCACGAGACGAAGCCGTGTCCGTGGAACAGCAGGATGTCGCCCGGCCTCAGTGACGGCTCGATGTCCGGCGGGCGTGCATCCATGGGTGGTGGCTGCTCCGTTCGGCGATCGGAGGAACCGGCATCGATGTCTGGCTCAGTGCTTGGGCCAGTTGGCGCTGCCGGCGACGAGGACCATCAGGGCGGCGCCGGCGTAGAGCAGGGACTTCAGTGTCTGCTTCAGCTTCGTGTTCATCCGTGACCTCCTTCCTGCGATGTCGCGGGTCCCATGAGCCGCCCAGATTCTTTCGGCGTATGTAACTCAGGACTTAACCTTGCCTCGCAATCCATGTCAAGACCAGGCGCGGCCACGCCATCCATGCCCTGCTCACCTAGACGAACGTCTCTGGCCCGAACGCGAGAGGGCGGACTAGACTCCGGCAACCCCGGAGAGAGGACGCATCGTGCTGGGAAAGCGATTGCGGCAGCTGCGCCTCGAGCGCGGCATGACGCAGAAGGACCTGGCCGAGCCCAAGTACAGCTACGCCTACGTCAGCACGATCGAGGCCGGGCGCCGGACCCCCTCCCGGGAGGCGATCGAACACTTCGCCTCGCAGCTGGGGGTCACGCCGGACGAGCTCGCCACGGGCAGGCCGGCCGACCTGGAGCCCAAGCTCGAGCTTCGACCTCCACGAGGCGATGGTGGCGCTCTCCGCTGACGCATCGGGTGATGCGGCATCGGTGTTCCGATCCATCGCGCAGCAGGCAGAACGGTTCGGCCTTCCCCGGATCCAGGCGAAGGCCGAGGGCGGTCTCGGGTTGGTGTACGAACGCCGGTCGCAGCCGGAGGAGGCCCTGGCGCACCACGAACGCGCGGAGGAGCTGCTCGAGGCCCGCCCCCCGACCGAGTGGGTCGATGCCGTCGCCGGCAAGGCGCGGTGCCTCGAGTCGATGGGCGACGTCCGCTACGCGATCTTCCTCCTCGAAAGCCTGCTGGATCGGCTGGAGCGCGAGAAGCTCCGCGATCCCGACGCGCTCTCTCGCCTCCACGCATCGCTCGTCTTCGCCTACCTCGATGCCGGCATCCACCGCAAGGCCGCCGAGTCGGGCGCGGAGCTGATGGCGCTGGCACCACGGATCACCGACCCGCTTGCGCGTCGCGCAGATGCACATGAACATGGCGCGGCTTTTCCTGCACGAGGGACGGGTCGACGATGCCCGCCACTCGTTGCGCCGGGCAGACGAGGTGTATCGCCAGCGGAACCTGCAGACCGAGATGGCCGGCGCGCACCTGGCTCTGGGCTACGTGGCCAGCCGCGAAGGGGACCTCGCTCGCGCACGCGCCGAGCTGGAAGACGCGTCCTCGATCTTCGAGGAGACCGCGAACGAACCCGACCTGGTGCGAACGCTGAACGAGCTCGCCAGGGTCGAGCGGCTCGAGGGGTCGGCCTCTCGAGCCAGGGAGCTCCTCGAGCGCTCGATCGGGCTGATGAAGAACAGCGACACGCCGCTCCTGGCGTGGGCACATCGCGAGCTGGGGTTCACGCTGGCAACGGATGACGGCTCGGAAGCGGAGAAGCACTTCCGGATCGCGCTCGAGCTGTACGAACGAGCGGAGCAGTCGTTCGAGATCGCGCTCACGTATCGCGCCCTCGGCGATCTGTTCGACGGGCGCGGGGACGGCGAGGCAGCGTGCGAGGCCTACCGCACCGGACTCATCTCGTTGGAAGCGGGCCTCTAGCCGGATCGTCGAACTCGGCTCCCGCCGGATACGACTCCTTCAGCGTGAACGCGTGCGGCGTCGGGCCGTCGACCCGGAGCCGGAGCAACCGTTCGTCCGCGTCACCGAGCGACGGGAGCGTGCCGGCCTCGATCCACCAGAGCGCGACGTGCCCTTCGATCATCTTCACGAACCATTCCTGGCGACGGCGCAACACGTCGGCGTGCGCCGATCGATACACGTAGGTCCGCAGGGCGTCGAGTGACTCCCACACGGACATGTTCACGATGAGCCAGTCGTCGTCCATGAAGCGCAGCGACGTCGCGTCGCCTGCCTCGGTCTGCAAGCGCCACACGAACCCGTCGCTGGCATCGGCGATCGCGTTGATGGGCTCGAGGTTCGCGACGAAGTCGGCGAGCTGCGGGGAGTCGAGCGGCGCCGCCAGCCGGGCGACGTTCACCTGGGCCAGGTGGAGACCCGTCACGTGCCGACCCCTCGGTGCACGACGGGCCGGCCCACGGATCGGATCGCGTCCACCACCTCCGCCGCTCGGTCGAACCGGCCGAACTGCGGCATCTGATAGACGCCGGCGACACCGTCGGCGCGGAGCTCGTGGACCAGTTCCACGGCCATCGCGAGGCCCTCGGCCCAAGCGTCGTCGCCGGCCGTCCGCACCCGTTCCCGCACGTGGTCGGGGATCACGACGCCCGGCACCTCGTTGTGCAGGAAGTCCGCATGTCGAGCCGAGTGGATCGGCAGCACGCCCGCCAGGATCGGCACGTCGAGCGACCGGCCGGCCACGCGCTCGAACGTCGTCCGCAGGCGCCGGATCGGCTCCACGTCGTAGACCGGTTGCGACAGGAGGAACCGCGCCCCCGCGTCGATCTTGCGCACGAGCAGCCGGCATTCGCGCTCGAGGTCCGACGCGTTGGGCGCGACGGCGGCACCGGAGAAGAACGACGTCGGTTCGCCGATCGACGATCCGGCTCGGTCGCGCCCCTCGTTGAAGTCCTGGTTCACCAGCGCCGAGCAGTCCCGTCGCCGTGACGTCGACGTTGTTCGACCCGTGCGGGTAGTCGCCGATCGTCACCGGATCGCCGACGCAGACGAAGAGGTTGCGGATGCCGAGCGCGGCCGCACCCAAGCAGGTCTCCCTGCAGCCGCAGCAGGTTGCGCCCGCGCGTCGGGAAGTGCAGCACGGTCTCGATCTCACGCTCCTGGATCAGCCGGCACGCCGCCCACGCGCTCATGCGCATCTTGGCCATCGGGCTGTCGGCGACGTCGATCACGTCGGCCCCCGCGGTCGCGAGCGTCTCGGCGGCCGCCACGAGCGTGCCGACGTCGAACGAGCGCGGCGGCTCCATCTCGACGGCGATGACGAAGCGCCCCATTCGCGAGCGCGGACCCGAAGGCGGTGTCGCGGCGTCGCCGCCGCCGGGGGTGAGTCGGTGCTCGTCGTCGTCGCCGCCACGACCACTCGGGCGCTGCGGCGACGTGATCCTCGGATCGCCTCGGCGACCGCCGCGGTGTGCGCCGGCCCGGTACCGCAACACCCACCGATGATCGACACGCCTTCGTCCAGGTACGCCCGTGCGTGGTCCGCCAGGTACTCGGGTGTGGCGGGATACACGAACCGACCGCCGACCTGGGTCGGACCCCCGGCGTTCGGGCGCGCCACGAGCGGGACGCTCGCCGGCCGCCGGCCGCATCGCCCGCATCACGCGGAGCAACTGCGCCGGACCTTCTCCGCAGTTCGCACCGATCGCGTCCGCCCCCAGCTCGACCAGGCGCACGGCGACCTGCGACGGCGACGAGCCCAGCAGCGTGCGGTCGTCCTTCGTGAACGTCGCGCTCACCACGACCGCGATCGCCGGGCGCTCCCGCGCGCGCGGCGGCGAGCGCCTGCTCCATCTCGCGCAGGTCCGTCTGCGTCTCCACGATCAGCAGGTCGACGCCGCCCTCGGCGAGCGCTGCCACCTGGTCTCGGTACGCGTCGAACGCGTCCTCGGGCCGGACCCGGCCGTACGGAGCCAGCCGCACGCCGAGCGGCCCCATCGAACCCGGCCACGAACCGGGCTCCGGCGTCGCGGGCGAGCGCAGCGGCCGCGCGGTTGAGCTCGGTCACGCGCGCCGCGAGGCCATGCACGTCCAGGCGGAACCGGTTGCCTCCGAACGTGTTCGTGAGGACGACGTCGGCGCCGGCGTGGACGAACGTCGCGGTGGATCTGACGCGATCCGCTCGGGATCGTCGACGTTCAGCGCTCGAAGCACGTGCCGATCGCCGCGCCTTGCTCGATCAGCGACGTGCCCATGCCGCCGTCGGCCAGGAACGGCCGTTCGTCGACGAGCGTTCGGAGTGCCGCCCCGTCCATCCCGTCCAGTGTAGGAGCCGTGCGTCGGTCCGTTCACGGAGGCGACGGGGCGTGTCCGATCGTTGCGCAGCTATGCGGTGCGTTCCTCCGATGCGGCCACCCGGAGCTTCCGATCCGTCACGACCTCGTCGATCAAGCCGTACGCCTTCGCGTCGTCGGCGGACAGGATGAAGTCGCGGTCCGTGTCCGCGCGCACCTTCTCGATCGTCTGGCCGGTGTGCTGCGGCGAGGATCTCCTCCTGACGACGGCGCTGCCGGACGATCTCCTTCGCTTGGATCTCGATGTCGGTCGACTGTCCCTCGACGCCGCCGTGCGGCTGGTGGATCAGCACGCGCGCGTTCGGGAGCGCGTACCGCTTGCCCGGCGTGCCCGACGCGAGCAGCGTCGCTCCCGCCGACGCCGCCTGCCCCATGCACCACGTGGCGACGTCGGGACGGATCGCCTGCATCGTGTCGTAGATCGCGAACATCGCGGTGGCCGAGCCGCCCGGAGAGTTGATGTAGAGCGCGATGTCCTTCTCCGGATCCTCCGCCTCCAGGTACAGCAGCTGCGCCACGATCAGGTTGCCGACGTCGTCGTCGAGCACGGTGCCGAGGAACACGACGCGCTCGCGCAAGCAGCCGCGAGTAGATGTCGAACGACCGCTCGCCGCGGTCCGTCGCCTCGACCACCGTCGGGACCAGCACCTGTCCGCCACCCATGCCCGGCACCTCCTGTACCATCTCGACGCACGCAACCCTGCGGTTGCCGATGTGGACGACGATAGACGGCAACCGCGCGGTTGCCAACGAGGAGGGACGAGTCATGGACGACCCGATCCGGCGTGAGGTGACGGTGACGCCGCGCCCCGGGCATCGTGTGGGATGCGCTGACCGAGCCCGCCGAGCTGGCCGCATGGTTCGGCGCCGACGGCCGAGGTCGACCTCGCGCGTCGGTGGCGCGATCCGGTTCCGCTGGCCCGACGGCAGCGAGCGCCGGGGACTCGTGATCGAGGTCGACCCGTCGCGACGGCTGGCGTTCCGGTGGCGCGAGCTGCCGACCGCGCCGCCGGACGGTCGCCGCCGCAGACGCCACGGTCGTCACGTTCACGCTGGAAGCCGACGGCCGCGGCACGCGGGTCACGGTCACGGAGTCGCCCGGGCGTCCTGGGAACCGTGACGCGCCGCTCGCGATGGCGGAGCACGACTGATGCGCGATCGCGACCGGTCCCGACGCCGTGTTCCAGGCGCTCTCCGACCCGACACGCCGCGAGGTGATCCGTCGTCTCTCGGAGGACGGACCGACGACGCTCGGCGAGCTCGCCGTCGGGACTCCCGGTCACGCGCCAGGCCGTCTCGAAGCACCTGGTCGTGCTCGAGGACGCGGGATTGGTGCGCGCGTCGGGCGACACCCGGCGCAGGACGTACCGCCTCACCCCACGCCCGCTCGCCGACGCGATGGGGTGGATGGTCGACGTCGGGGCCGGAATGGGACGACCGGCTCGACGCGCTCCGTCGGCACGTGGAGCGGAACCGGTAACCGGACCGTCAGGCAACGGCGGGCGCAGGGAGCCCGTCGATGGGGTCGCCCGACGCGAACGCGCGCTCCCCCTCGACCGTGATGACCGTGACGCCGCCGTCGCCCATCGCGCGCCAGGACCCGTCCGACCACACGGCGGCCGCCCGTTCGTCGATGCCGACGAGGATCACGTCATCCGACGGACGGCCCTGCGAGCGCCGACCCGACCCACTCGCGGCCGAACGTACGCGAAGTGCGGGAGGACGGCGACGTTCGGCACGACGCCGAGCGCCTCGCGGTACCGCCGCTCGACGATCGCCCGGGAGACGGCCACGGATCAGCGTCCACGCCCCAAGCGCCATAGCGCCGGCCGACGATCCCGGCCAGCGCGGCGCCGGCGCTCCACGCCTCGACGATCGCGTCCCACACCGGCGAGCCGAGCGAGCACGTCCGGCACGATACCCGGATCTCCGCCCACCAGGTAGAAGAACCGTGCCGCTCTCGCGGCCAGCTCCGCGGTCGAGCGCGAACGCGCCTGGGTCTTCGTCGCGCGACCGGGCAGCTCGACGACGTCGAGATCGAACCTCGCGAACCACTCGTGCGCATGCGCGACCGCGAGATCCGGCCGATGCCGTGCGGCGGCCGTGGCGATCACGTACGCCGGACCTCCCGCCGCGGCCGAGGCCAGCAACGCGTCCTGCGGCTCGTTGCCCGGGTGCAGTTCGTCGCCACCCACGAGCGCGAGGGGTCCGGCCATGTGCGCAGCGTACGGCGGGACGTGGATCCGCGCCGGAGACCTATGCTGGATCGATGCCGTCGCTGTACGAGATGACCGCGGACGTGCCGTTCGTCGCGCCGGTGATGGTCGGCGCGTTCGACGGCTGGATCGACGCGTCGAGCGCCGCCACGTCGGCGGCGGCCACTGCTCGCCGAGAACGGCGAGGTCGTCGCGCGGTTCGACGCGCGACGCGCTCTACGACTACCGGGCCCGGCGTCCGGTGCTCGACGTGGTCGACGGCACGCTCGCGCGGCTGGAATGGCCGGAGCTCACGGTCCGGAGCGTCGAGGCCGGTGGCCGACACCTGTTGATCCTCGACCGGACCCGAGCCCGACTATCACTGGCGACAGCTCGGCACCGAGGTGCTCGACCTCTGCCTGCGTGTCGGCGTCGTCCAGTGGGTGAGCCTGGGCGCCATCCCCGCCGCCGTGCCGCACACGCGGCCGGTGCCCGTGCTCGCGACCGCGTCCAGGGACGGGCTCTTGCACGAAGACGAGTCGAAAGGGCCCGCAAGGGCTCCTGCGCGTGCCCGGCGCGGCCCTGAGCACGTTGGAGCTCGCGGTGAGCGGCACGGGCATCCCCTCGGTCGGGTTCTTCGCGCAGGTTCCGCACTACGTCGGAGGCCCGTTCGCGGTCGCGTCGATCGCCCTCCTGGAGCATCTCGGCCGTCACCTGAGCGTGGACCTCCCGCTCGGCTCGCTCATGACGGACGCGCAGGAGCAGCGCGACCGGCTGGATGCCGCGGTGGCCGCCGACGAGGACGCGGGGGCCTACCTCCAGCGGCTCGAGGCGCTGGCCGGCGAGGACCGGCTCACGTCGGGCGACGACCTCGCGTCGGAGATCGAACGGTTCCTTTCGGAGCGGTCCCGCGACGGGGGCGACGACGCCGGACCGTTCGAGGGGCGCTGATCGGCGCGGTCGTGAGGCGCGCATGCCCGCCCTCCTCCACGGTTTTGTGGACGGATGCGGCAGGAAGTAGCATCGCCGGCACACCGCGTCGCGGAGGCGAAGTCCGGTCAGATTCCGGCGCTGTCCCGCAACTGTAGGTCCGCTCCCCGAAGCGGACGAGCCAGGCCGCCCTACGCGACGCAGAGGCTGAACGACCCTCGTGGAAGGGGGAGCACAGCCGCCGGAGCGCCCATCGCCCCGTCGACGACCCTCCCTCGGGAGGTCGTGCTGTGGGGGCGCGAGGACGTCCCGGAAAGGAGTGCCCATGCGTCGGACCCTTCGACGGGTCGTCGCCTCCCTGCTCTCGCTGGGAGTGGTCGTATCGCTCGTGGCGACCGCCCCGATCGCCTCTGCGGAACGGCACGACGACGGCGACCGAGTGGACAAGGCGATCGCCTACATCGCCACCCAGCAACGCCCCAACGGATCGATCCCCGCGTTCTCACCCATCGGCTCCACCTCGGACGCCGTGCTCGCGTTCGTCGCCGGCGGCGTCGGCGAGGGTGAGGTCGGCGAAGCGCTCGGGTACCTCCGGCGACGCGTGGTGCACGGCAAGGCCGATGGCGTGGGGCTCCAGGCCAAGATCGTGTCAGCCGTCGTCGCGGCCGGCGGTGACCCGCGCGCGTTCGGCGGCATGGACCTGGTGCAGGCCATCGTCGATTCGCTCGGAGCGAACGGCCGATTCGACCATGCCTCGGTCTTCGACGACGCGCTCGCGGTGATCGCGCTGGTCGCGGCCGGCGAGCCCGTTCCCGAGGTCGCGATCCAGTGGCTGGTGGATGCGCAGTGCGTCGACGGCGGATGGCAGTACAACCGGCCCGCGTCGACGACCGACGACGAGCACTGTCATTCCACCTCGCGTCCGACGAAGGACTTCTTCGACTCCGACACGAACACGACGTCGTACGTGGTGCAGGCGATCGAGGCGGCGGGTGGTGCGACGTTCACCGCCGATCCGTTCGCGTTCTTCGACGCGATCCGCGACGAGAAGCGCCACGGTTGGGGCTACACGTGGGGCTTCGAGACGACCGACGCGAACTCGACCGCGCTGGCGATCCAGGCATACGCGGCCACCGGCGAGCCGGTACCGGACGGCGCGCTGGGAGCGCTGCGCAAGTTGCAGGATCCGACGTGCGGTGGCTGGTCCTTCACCTGGGCCGGCCCACGGAGGACGGACCCGGATCCGGGCGCCACGATCGGCGCGGTGCTCGGCCTCCTCCAGCAGCCTCTCCCGCTGGCGCCGGGCACGGTCGACGGTGCGGTGGCGGCCATCCCCGCCTGCGGATAGCCATGGACACCGGGACGGGTGCGTTCGCTCGCGGTCGCGGTCTCGCTGCTGCTCGCGGCGAGCGCCCCCGTCCTGGCTGCTCCGGGCATCGCCTGCGCCGCGCGGTTCCGGCGGCCCTCACGCCGCACTGCTGGTCGACACCGGGCAGCAGGTCACCACGTACTGCGTGGCGCTCGACGCGTCCTCGGTCGACGGGATGCGCCTGATCGAGCTGGCGTCCGAGCAGTACGGGTTGGCGTACCGGCTGGGGTTCGGCGGCCGAGCCGTCTGCATGCTGTCGGGAGTCGGAGCCGCCGGCGACGACTGCTTCGGCGACTACCCGAACTTCTGGGGCTACTTCCATGGAGCCGGGTCGTCCGGTTGGACGTGGGCAACGGGGAGCGCGGCCGATCATCAGGTGGCCGACGGCGACCGCGAAGCGTGGTCGTGGGGGACCGGCGACAGTGGCACGACCCACGGCGTGCCTCCCGCGACCTCGATCGAGGACGCGTGCGGCGTCGCCGCCGAGCCGGAGCCGAGTCCGCCGCCCCCGACGCCCCGAGTCCGTCGCCGACGCCGGTGGTCCGGCAGCGGCTCCGGAGCGCGAACGCGGTCGCCGGGCGGTCGAACGAGCCGGCGGTTCCAACGGCGGCGCGTCCGGCGGCTGGCGGCGGCTCGACGGAGACGCGCTCCTCCGGGGCCGAGCACTCCGGGGGTCCCACGCACCCGCCCAGCCCCGGAAGCGTCGACCTCCGCCTCTCCCACGGCGGCCGCGCCGACGTCGCCCGCTCCGGACGTGGTCCGCGCGGCCGCCGCGTCCCCGCCGGCGTCGAGCGGACCGCCGCTCGGCGGGTTGTTGGCGATCGGCGCCATGGCGTCGCTCGGCATCGGCGGCTGGTTCATGGTCCGCCGGCGACGGGCAGGAGGCTAACCGTGCATCCCGCGGCGTGGATCACGTGGGCGACGTGCGCGGCGATCGTGGCGTTCACGACGACCAACCCCTTCTACCTGTTGGTGATCGTCGCCGTCGCCTGGTTCGTCTACGCAGCGCATCGCGTGCCGGGCCCGACCGCGCGTTCGTTCCGCGTGTTCTTGATCGCCGGGGTCATCGCGATGTCGATCCGCACGCTGCTGGTGTTCTTCGGCACCGTCGACGCGGGCAACGTCGCATACGCCGCGCTCGAGGGACTCCGCCTCGCGACGATCCTGGTGGTGTTCGGGACGTTCAACGCCGTCACCGACCCGTTCGGCGTCGTCCGGCTGGCGCCGCGGCGGTTCCATGAGCCGGCGTTGGCGGCGGCGCTGGCACTGTCGATCGCCCCGCGGACGATCGCGTCGGTGCAACGAGTGCGCGAGGCACAGGCGCTGCGAGGCATCGCAACGACCCGCTTCCGGTCCCTCCCCGCCCTCGCGATCCCGGTCCTCGAAACCGGGATGGAGGACGCCGTGACGCTTGCGGAGAGCATGGACGCACGCGGCCACGGTCGGGGGACGCGGACCCGGTACCGACCGCAGCCGTGGACGCTTCCCGCCGTGGCCACCGTCATCGCCTCGCTCGTGGCGGCGGTCGTGTTCGTGATCGCGGCCGCCTCGCGCGCGGGCGGACTGCACCCCTCGACGTTCCCGCTCGCGTGGCCCGAGGTCGCCCCATGGCTCCTGGCCGCCGTCGGGCTGCTGGCCGTCCCCGGGTGCTTCCCGCGGAGACGCGAACCGTGAGTACGTCCGACGCCGTTCGGTTCCACGCCGTCACGTTCACCTACCCCGATGCCACGTCGCCCGCGCTCGCGGACGTCGACGTCGCGATCCCCGAAGGCTCGTTCGCGCTTGCGCTCGGACCGACCGGGGCGGGCAAGTCGACGTTCCTGCGCGCGGTCAACGGGCTGGTCCCGCACTTCTCCGGCGGCCGGTTCGAGGGCCGGGTCACGGTGGCCGGGCGCGACACGCTCGAGCATCCACCGCGCCGACTCGCCGACGTCGTGGCGTTCGTCCCCCAGGATCCTGCGTCGTCGTTCGTGCTCGATCGGGTCGAAGACGAGCTCGCGTACGGCATGGAGAACCTGGGCGTCGATCCGGCGCATATGCGCCGGCGAGTGGAGGAGATGCTCGATCTCCTGGACATCGAGCCGCTGCGTCTTCGGAGCGTCCGATCGCTGTCCGGAGGAGAGCAGCAGCGGGTCGCCATCGCCTCGGCGCTCGCGGCGGGGCCGCGGATCCTCGTGCTGGACGAGCCGACGAGCCAGCTGGACCCGCAGGCCGCCGAACACGTCATCGCGGCGCTGCAGCGCCTGGTGCACGACCAGGGCATCACCGTGGTGCTCGCCGAGCACCGCCTCGATCGGGTCGCCGGCGTCGTCGACCTGGCCGTCGGCTTCGATCGGGGCCGGGTGACGCGGGGAGACCCGGCCGACGTGATCCGGCATCTCACGGTCGGACCACCCGTCGCGCGCCTGGGCCGGTTGGTCGGGTGGGAACCGGTGCCGCTCACGGTCCGCGACGCCCGATCGCTCGCCCACTCCCTCCCCGCGCGCATCCCCACCATGTCGGAACCGTGCGGCGACGTGCTCGCGGAGGTACGCAACCTGCACGCCCGGCATGGGGAGGTGCCTGCGCTCCGAGGGGTCGACCTCTCTATCTGCCGCGGCGAGATCGTGGCCGTGATGGGCCGCAACGGCGCCGGCAAGACCACGCTGCTGCGATGCATCGCCGGGGTCCACACCCCCGCGGAGGGCACGGTGACGGTCGGCGGGCGGTCGCCCAGACCCGGGGTCGACGTGGGGCTCTGCCCGCAGGAGCCGGAGTCGATCCTGTTCGCCGACACGGTCGCCGATGAGGTGCGGACCACGCTGGACGCGCGCGGCATCGACGACGCCCCGGACTCGATCCTGGAACGGCTCGGCATCGGAGGGTTGTCGGCGCACCACCCGCGGGACCTCTCGGCGGGACAGCGGCTGCTGGTCGCCACCGCGGCCATCGCCGCCGCGGGAGCGCCCGCCCTGCTGCTCGACGAACCGACGCGTGGGATCGATCCCGAGGCGAAGGAGCGCCTGGCCGTGTTCCTTCGGTCGCATGCGTCGTCGGGCGGTGTGTCCATCCTCGCGACCCACGACGTGGAGCTCGCCGCAGCGGTCGCGACCCGCGTCGTGATGCTCGCGGGCGGCGAGGTCGTGGCGGACGGCGACCCGGCGTCCGTGCTCGGCGACTCGCTCGTCTTCTCGCCGCAGATGACCCGCGTCTTCGGGCCTGGGTGGCTCACACCGGAACAGGTCGCGGCGGCGATGTCGTGAGGCGCGCCACGACGTCGCGTCTCGACACGGCGGCGCTCGTCTGCGCGAACCTGCTGGGAGCCCTCGCGTTCCTCTGGCCGTTCGTCGCTGCCCATGCGTCCCCGGTCGCAGCCACACCTCGGATGCACCGTTCATCCTCGTCGGGCTCCTGCTCTGCTTGGGCGTCCTGCTGTTCGTGGAACTCGGGCGCGGCGGGCTGGGGCCGAAGACCATCGCCCTCATCGGCGTCCTGGGAGCGGCCATGGTCGCGCTGCGCCTCCCGGGGTTCGTCGGGGGTTTCTCCGCGATGTTCATCGTGGTCCTGGTCGCCGGCAACGCGTTCGGACCGTCGTTCGGGTTCCTGCTCGGCGCCGTCGGGACGTTCGCGAGCGGCCTGTTCATCGGCGGACTGGGCCCCTGGCTGCCGTTCCAGATGGTCGCGATCGGCTGGGTCGGGCTGGGTGCGGGGCTGCTCCCCAAAGGGTGCCTGGCACGTTCGGATCGGGGCACTCGCCGCCTACGGCTTCGTGGTCGGCTACCTGTTCGGGGCCGTGATGAACCTCTGGACCTGGCCGTTCCTCACCACCGGCTCCGCGCTCGCGTGGGACCCGGCGGCGAGCGCGGTCACCAACCTCGATCACTACCTGACCTACTACGCGACGACGTCGTTGGCGTGGGACACGTTCCGCGCCGTCGGCAACGCGGTGCTGGTGATCGCGCTCGGACGCCCGCTGCTGGGTGCCCTCGACCGCGCCGCCCGGCGGATGCGCCTCGACATCGTCTCCGTGTGATCGGTCCGGCGCTCGGTAGCATCTGGCCATGTCCGAGGCTCCCACCGCACGCACACGCGTCCATCGCCATCCCGAACGGGGCGCGTACGACCGCGCGACGATCGACGCGATCCTGGACGAGGCCCTGATCTGCCACCTGGCGTGGGTCACGCCCGAGGGCGAGCCACGCGTGATCCCCACGATCCACGTGCGCGTCGACGACACGCTCTACGTCCACGGATCGCAGGCCAGCCGGACCCTCCGCGCGATCCGCGGGGGTGCGCTCCGTCTGCATCGAGACGACGATCGTCGACGGCCTGGTGCTCGCGCGTTCGACACCGAAGCACTCCATGAACTACCGGTCGGTGATCGTGTACGGCCGGCCGCGCGAGGTGACGGAGCGCGACGAGATGCACGTGGCCCAGCGCGCGCTGGCCGAGCACGTGGTTCGCGGCCGCAGCGCCGACGCCCGTCCACCGAACGACATGGAGTACAAGGAGACCGCGATCTTCGCGCTGCCGCTCGACGAGGCGTCGGCGAAGATCCGTACCGGCCCTCCGCTGGACCCCGACGACGATCTCGCCCTCGACGTCTGGGCGGGCGTCATCCCCCTCCGCATGACCGCCGGCGAGCCCGAGCCGGCGCCGGATCTCGCACCCGGGCATCGCTGTCCCCGGCTACGCGGTCGACTACCGGCGCCCCGGTGGCTGAGACGATGGATCGCGACGGCTTCGTCTCCCTGATGGAGCGGCTCGCCCACGCCTGGAACACGGGCGCCAGCCGAACGGCCCTCGCGTTGTTCACCGATGACGCCCGCTACGTCGAGCCACCCGACGAGCAGCGGTACGAAGGGCACGAACAGCTCTTCGCGTTCTTCGGTGCGGACGACCCCCCACCGATGTCCCTGGTCTGGCATCACCTCGTGTTCGACCCCGAGCTCCAGGTGGGCGCGGCCGAGTACACCTATCGAGGGACGAGCACGTACCACGGCGTCACGTTGGTCCGGCTGCAGGACGACCTGATCGCCGATTGGCGGGAGTACCAGTACCCGTCCGATATGGACTGGGAGGCATTCTCTGCCAACGATCGGTTCTGAGCGTCCCACCCTGCGGCAGAACCTCCGGGGATTGCCGCGTGAGGTCTGGGTCCTGTTCATCGGCGCGTTCGTCAACCGGCTGGGCTCGTTCGTCCTGCCGTTCATCACGCTCTACCTGACCAGCCGTGGCTACTCGGTGCCGCAGGCCGGCTTGGGTCTGGCCGGCTACGGGCTCGGCGCGATCGGGCGCGCAGGCCCTCGGCGGCCTCCTGGCCGATCGGATCGGCCGGCGTCACACGATCGTGCTCTCCATGCTCGGCGGAGCGCTGCTGACGCTCTCGCTGGTGTGGGTCGAGGGGCTGTGGCCGACATCCTCCTGGTCGTGCTGCTGCTGGGCTTCCTCGGCGAGCTGTACCGGCCGGCGTCGAGCGCGCTGATCGCGGATCTGGTCGCCGTCCGAGGCGCGCGTCGCCGCGTTCAGCGTGTACCGCATGATGATCAACATCGGGTTCGCGTGCGGCCTGGCCCTCGGCGGCGTGCTGGCCGGCGCGTCGTACCACCTGTTGTTCGTGGGTGACGCCGTCACGTCGGGTCTGTTCGCGCTGATCGCGCTCACCGCGCTGCCGCACGGGACCCGGACGACCAGGCACGAGGAGCGCGACCGCGTCAGCGCCGGCCGGTCGATCGTGTCGGACAAGGGGTTCCTCCTGGTGCTCGGCGCCGTCTTCGTCACCGCGGCGATCTACATGCAGAACGCCACCACGTTCGCGCTGCACGTGACCGACTCTCGGGTACTCCACGCGGGTCTACGGGTTCCTGCTGGCGATGAACGGCGTGCTGGTCGTCCTCTTCGAGCTCCCCGATCAGCGCGTGGACGCAGACACCGGAGCCGGACCCGGATGATCGCGCTGGGCGCCGTGCTCGTCGGGTTGGGCTTCGCCGAGCTCGCGTTCGTGAAGGCCGTCCCGGGACTCCTGCTCGATGGTCGTCATCTGGACGCTCGGCGAGATCATCGAGTCGCCGGCGACGGCGGCGTTCGTGGCGGACCGGGCACCGACGCACGCCCGCGGCCGCTATCAGGGCGCGCTGGGCATGATGTACGCGCTGGCGGCGGTCGTCGGACCGCTGGCGGCACCTCGATCTATCACTTCAGCCCGACGGCGCTCTGGATCGGCTGCGGCGTGGCCGGGTTCGGTTCGGCGGCGCTCGCGCTGGCGGCCGGACGCCGGCCGGTGCCGGATCAGGCGTCGATCGTCAGTTGAGGTAGCCCTCGACGGTCCGTTCGTCGCGCACGCTCGGCCTCGTCCGGATCGAGGCCGGCCGAGCGGCGGGCACGGCGCTGGTGGAGCAGGTCCCAGCACTGGTCGAGCTCCACGCCGACGTCCTTCAACCGTTCCTTGTCGGCGTCGGTCGCCTCGCCCCGGGATTCCTTCTCGAACAACTCGTGCTCCTCGTGGGCGAGCTCGTTGATGTGGTCCAGGACGCTGCGATCGCCGGTCAGATCGTCTGCAGCCACGGGTCACCTCCCTGGTTGACGATGGGTTCATATCGCGGTTAGATATATCGAAGCGATATACGCGGTCGATCCATCGCCGACCGCTCCACGCTCGAACGAAGGGTACGACACTCCACATGTTGGAACTCGCGATCCTCGGACTGCTCAAGGAGCAGCCCATGCACGGCTACCAGCTCTCCCGGGAGCTCGGCGAGTCGCTGGGCGGCTTCTGGCGGGTCTCCTACGGCTCGCTCTACCCGTCGCTCCGGCGCCTCGAGAAGGAGGGCGCCGTCGAGAGCGTCGCGAGCGACGAGGAGCGCGGTCGGCCGGCGCAAGAACGTCTACCGCATCACCGAGAAGGGCGAGAAGCTCTTCTTCGAGCTGCTGCAGGAGACGCCGCACGACAACTCCACGCGAGGACACGCGGTTCCGCGTGCGCCTCGCGTTCTTCAAGTACCTGCCGCCGGAGACGCGGATCCGCCTGCTCGAACGGCGTCGCGCGCTCCTCGAGGACCGGCTCGTCCACCATCAAGGACTCGCTGCGCGCCACGCGCGAGCGGGTCGACGACTACACGCTCTCGCTGATGGAGCACGGGCGCAACGCCACCGAATCCGACATCGCGTGGCTCGACGGCCTGATCGCAGGCCGAGCGCCACCGCAGCGATGGCACCGCCACCGAAGGGGGAACGAAGCGTCGTACCTCGTCGCTTCGCAGAAAGGAGCGCACCTCATGAGCAAGGTCCGTCTGGCGATCGTCGGCGTGGGCAACTGCGCCTCGTCGCTCGTGCAGGGACTCGAGTACTACAAGGACGCCGAACCCGGACGATCGCGTGCCCGGGCTGATGCACGTGGACCTGGGCGGCTACCACGTCGGCGACATCGAGGTCGTCGCCGCGTTCGACGTGGACGCGAAGAAGGTCGGCACCGACGTCGCCGAGGCGATCTTCTCCGAGCCGAACAACACGATCCGGTTCGCGGCCGACGTGCCGCCCACGGGCGTCACGGTGCAGCGCGGCCCCACGTTCGACGGCCTCGGCACCTACTACCGCGAGACGATCGACGAGTCCGAGCAGCCGCCGGTCGACGTGGCGCAGGTCGCTCCGCGACGCGAAGGCCGACGTGCTCGTGTGCTACCTGCCGGTCGGCTCCGAGCAGGCCGCGCGAGCACTACGCGCAGGCCGCGATCGACGCCGGCGTCGGCGTTCGTGAACTGCCTTCCGGTGTTCATCGCCTCGGACGGTCGAGTGGGCGAAGAAGTTCGTCGACGCCGGCGTGCCGATCATCGGCGACGACATCAAGAGCCAGGTCGGCGCGACGATCATGCACCGCGTCCTGACGAAGCTGTTCGAGGACCGCGGCGTGAAGCTCAACCGGACGTACCAGCTGAACTTCGGCGGCAACATGGACTTCATGAACATGCTCGAGCGCGAGCGACTGACGTCGAAGAAGATCTCGAAGACGCAGTCGGTGCAGTCCCAGCTCCGCACGCGAGCTGGACAAGAAGAACATCCACATCGGCCCGTCGGACTACGTGCCGTGGCTCGAGGACCGCAAGTGGGCGCAGATCCGGCTGGAGGGCCAGTCGTTCGGCGACGTGCCGCTCATCATCGAGCTGAAGCTCGAGGTCTGGGACAGCCCGAACTCGGCCGGCATCGTGATCGACGCGGTGCGCTGCGCGAAGCTCGCGCTCGACCGCAGGGTCGGCGGCCCGCTGATCGGCCCAGCGCGTACTTCATGAAGTCGCCGCCGGTGCAGTTCAGCGACGACGCGGCGCGCGAGATGGTCGAGGAGTTCATCCAGGGCAGTGGGCGAGTCCGCCACCGCCGACTGGACCGCGTTCTTCGACGTGCGGGCGTAGCGGAACTCCCCGCACGTCGGGGCTCGTGCCGGGATGGCCGCGAAGGGAACGCTCGAGCGCGCGCGCGGTGCTCTGCGCAGCCCGGACTTCCGCAGGCTGCTGTTCATCCGGCTCGCAAGCCAGTTCGGCGATGGGCTGTTCCAGGTCTCGCTGATCGCATCCGTCGTCTTCTCGCCGGACGAGCAGAGCACGACGGTCGGGCTGTTCAAGGCGCACGTTGATCGTCGGCGCTCCCCTTCTCGGTCATCGGGCCGTTCACCGGCGTGTTCATCGACCGGTGGCCGCGCCGCACGGATCCTGACGATCGCTCCGTGGGTGAAGACCGGCTCGTCTGGCTCGTGCTGTTCGACCCGCGTGCGGCGCGCCGATCCCGTTCTACGCGGGCGCGCTGCTCGTGCTGTCGGTCAACCGCTTCTTCCTGGCGACCGCGCAGGCGGTCGTGCCGCGGCTCGTCCCCACCGAGGACCTGCTGATCGCGAACTCGCTCGCGACCGTGGGCGGCACGGTCGCGCTCCTCGCCGGCATCTTCCTGGGCGGCCAGATCGCCGACACGATCGGCACGCGTCGTCACCGTCGTCGGCGCGGGCGCGCTGTGGCTGGTCGGTTCGTGGCATCGCCGTCACGGATCCGGAACGACCTGGCCCCGCACACGCTGCCCGAGGATCCGGCGCTGCTCCGCCACGAGCTGCAGCGGGTCGGCGTCGAGTTCACCGACGGGATCGCGCGCCTGTGGCGGAGCGCCTCGCGCGCTCGGACCGATCGCGTCGATCACGCTCGACCAGCTGGGACAGGGGGTCGTGCTCACGCTCTCGCTCGTCGTGTTCCGGGAGCGCTTCGGCGAGGGCGTCGGTTCGTTCTCCAACCTGATCGGCGCCGGCGGGCTCGGCGTCCTCCTCGGGCATCCTCACGGTCGGCGAGCTGGAGGATCGCTTCGCGAAGGAGCGGATCGTGGCCGGCGCTTTCCTGGTCGGGGGGCGGCCATCCTCGCGGTGTCGTTCGCGATCACGGCATCGACCGTCCTGCTTGGCGAGCTTCGCCGTCGGGCTGACGTTCGCGTGGAAGAAGATCCCCGTGGACACGATGGTGCAGGAGGCGCTGCCCGGACGGGTACCGCGGCCGCGTCTTCGCCGCGTACGACGTCGCGTACAACCTGGCGCGGATCGTGGCGGCGGCGATCGCGATCCCGATGCTCCCGACGCTGGGCGTCAGCGGCTCCGTCGCGGTCGTCGGCATCGTGTTCCTGCTGTGGGCGCCGGTCCTTCCGCGGTGGATCGGCCGGACGCCCGGGATCGTGATCCGGTTCGCCGAAGGGCGCGAAGGCCGAGGAGTGGCCGCGCGCGGTCGTCTGGGGTGGCGTGGAGGAGCCGGTCGACGTCGTACGGTCCTGGAACGAGGAACGCGACGGGGTTCGGATGCGGCGCTACCGCCTGGCCTTGCAGGACGGCTCGATCCTGGACGTGAGCCGTGAGGAACCTGAGGGCATGTGGCAGATCGACCGCGAGGCCGAGGAAGGCCCGCCGCCCTTCCCGAGAGCTGAACGGTCAGGCGGTGAGTCGTTGCGCGGCGTAGGCGTCGGAGGGAACGGGCGAGGCCGTGGGCCTGCGCGACTTCCACCAGAGCCCGCCGGCCCCCGCGATGAGGGCGCAGCCGCCGCCCAGGATGAATCCGGCACGCGCTCCCATGTGCTCGGCCAGCGAGCCGGTGATGACCGACCCGATCGGCGTGCTCCCCAGGAACACCATGCCGTAGAGCGCCATCACGCGTCCGCGGAACTCGGCCAATGAGCGCAGCTGCAGCATGGAGTTGGCGCTGATGATGAAGGTCATCACGGTGAGACCGAGCGGGATCATCGATGCATACGCCAGGTCGAGCGTGGGCGCGACGGCCGTCATCAGCAGCGCCACCCCGGACGCGATCGACCAGATCGAGAGACGACGGAAATCGGGAGCCGCCGCCGCCGAGCGTGACCGGTTCGCCATGACGAGCGCGGCGACGAAGGCGCCGAGGCCGGTCAACGCCGACATCAAGCCGAACGTCGCGGCGTCACCGTCGAACGTCCGCTTCGCGAGCAGCGGCAGCAGGACGGCCCAGTTGAACGCGAACGTGAACACCACCGTCATCAGGACGAGCGGCCGCCGGAGCTCCGGCGTGTTCCAGACGTAGCGGAACCCCTCGCGGACGCTGCCGCGCTCCCGTGACCTGGCCTCCCCACGGCCGTGGAGTTCCTGGGTACGCATGGCGAGCAGCGCACCGATGACGGCGATGTAGGACAGCCCGTCGATCAGGAAGCAGTTGGCCAGACCGATCGTCGCGATCACGAGCCCCGCGGCGGAGGCACCGACGATCCGCGCACCCATGAAGACGGCGCTGTTGAGACTGACGGCGTTCGTCAGGTCGTCTTCGGGCACGAGCTCCATGTAGAAGCTCTGCCGCGTCGGGTTGTCGAGCGCGGTCACCAGTCCGGCCGCCAGGGACAGCGAGTACACCATCCACAGCTGGGCGACGTCGGTCGCGGCGAGGACGAACAGCGTGAGGGCGAGGACCGCGTACATCACCTGGGTCAGGATGAGGATCTTCCGCTTGTCGTGGCGATCCGCGAGCATGCCGCCGATCGCCCCGACCAACAGGATGGGCAGGAACGTCAGCGCGGTGTTCAGGCCGAGCGCGAATCCGCTGTCCGACAGGCGCAGGACCAGCCAGGCCGAGGCCGTCGCGTTGAGCCAGGTGCCGGTCACGGACACCACTTGCCCGATGAAGTACAGGCGGAAGTTCCGGTTGTGCAGCGAATGGAACGTACGGTGCACGGCGAGGCCGACCCGCGTCATCGGTCTTCTTCCGCCAGCCGGTCCAGGATCTCCGCGGCCCGCTCCAGCGTGGCCTGCTCCTCGACCGACAGACCCTTGATCCGCTTCGCCAGGTAGCCGTCCTTGCGACGACGGGTGCTCTGCAACAGCTTCCGACCCGACGGGGAGATCTGAACCCAGGTGACGCGGCCATCGAGAGGATCGGGTGTTCGCTCGATCAACGCTCGATCTTCCAGGACGGCGAGGAGGCGCGTGACCGTCGGTTTCTCGACCTGCTCGTGCGACGCGAGCGTGCCGGCCGTCATCGGCCCGTGCCGTTCGATCGTGCTGAGCGCGGCCAGCAGCGTGGGGGTGATACCGGTATCGCCCTCCCGGCGGAGCTTGCGCGCCAGCCGGGTCACGCCCAGCCGGAGGCGGGAGGCGAGGTCGGCGATGTCCGTCGTGGGGGGAGCGGTCGGCATGTCGAACCATGATAGTACGCAACACTAACTAGTGTCACGTACCATCTCGTCCGCTCCCGCCGGAAACGCCTGCCGGGAGCTAAGGTGGCGCCATGGCCGCTCCCCGAGGCGCCTCGGCCCGTCCCCACCGTTCGCTGATGATCGCGGGGATCGTGCTCGTCGGTGTGCTCGCGTTCGTAGGCGGGATGCTCCTGGCGAACGCGCGCGACGACGATGAGGATCAGGCCTCGGGCACCCCGACGGGGTCGCCGGAGGGAACACCCTCGCCGAGCGACTCCCCCAGCCCCTCCCCGACCCCGGAGCCATCGACCGGTCCCACGACGTCGCCGGAGCTCGCCGACGGACGGCACTTCGTCTTCATCCGCGAGCTCCCCGGCGACCCGCCCGAACGGATGACGTTCGATCTTGCCGAGTTCCTGACGGGCGATGCGGCCGCGGAGGCGGCCGCCGAGCACGGGGACGAATCACCTCCGCCCAACGACTACTACATCGTGAACGACAACCCACGCCTTCGGACCATCCCGCTCGCGCCCGACGCGCAACTGCTGATCATCGACTGGAACGATTGCTGCGACACGTTCATCGACGGGGACATCGGACAGCTCCGCGACGCCCTGGTCAGCGGAGACTCGACGGGCCCGTACCGCCCGACCTCGCCGTTCTGGATCACGGTCGAGGGCGGGACCATCACGACGATCGAGGAGCAGTACCTGCCCTAGAGCCGACCATCGCAGACCCTACGGAGTGATGGCCCCTCGTCCGTCTCGGACGTACGCTATCGAGATGGATCATCGGGCTCACGAGCCGGGCACGGTCGCGGAGTGCCCGGAATGCCGAGCCGCCTCGTATGAGCCCGGGTGGTACCGCGCCCTCCTCGAGGAGCAGGAGCCGAGACGGAGCCGCTACGTGATCCCGGAAGCGGCCGGCGACGAGATCCTGCTTCCCGATGCCGCGGTCACGGACGTCGTGGTCCCGGACCTCGAGGACGCACGTACCGACGACGAAGACCGCTGACGGTCCGATAGCCTCACGGCGCATGACCCGCGAGTGGAACGCCGCCGCCTACGAACGCCTCTCGGCGCCGCAGACGTCGTGGGGTCGCATCGTCGTCGATCGCCTCGAGCTCGGTGGCGACGAACGAGCGCTCGACGCCGGATGCGGGACGGGCCGCGTCACCGAGATGCTCGTCGAACGGTTGCCCACGGACGCGTGATCGGCGTGGACGGTTCGGCGGCCATGATCGAGAAGGCGCGCGCCAGATTCTCCGAGGAGCCCCGGGTGGAACTGCTGGTCGCGGATCTGACGCAACCGCTCCCGATCGAGCGGAAGGTGGACGCCATCCTGTCCACGGCAACGTTCCACTGGATCGCCGATCACGCGGCGCTGTTCCACAACCTGGCCTCCGTCCTGCGTCCCGGCGGACAGTTGGTCGCCCAGTGCGGGGGGGCGGGGAACATCGCCGGTCTCGAGGCGATCATCACGCAGCTCGGTCACACGTTCGCCGACGGCAAGACGTTCGCGACGGCGGAAGAGACGCAGGATCGCCTGGAAGCCGCCGGTTTCCGGGACATCGAGACTTGGCTGAACGAGGAGCCGACGACGCTCCCCGAAGCAGACCTCGAGGCGTTCCTGGAAACCGTGTGTCTCGGCGGCATCGTCGACGCCATGGCCGACGACGAACGGTCGCGCTTCGTGCGTGAGGTGGCCACGCGGATGCCGGAGCCGCGGATCGACTACGTCCGCTTGAACATCGTGGCCCGCCTGGGCGTGTGAGCCCGGGGACGCGCCCGTTACGCCAACACGCCGTTGACGATCAGGCCGGCGAGGGCGCTCGCTCCGATCACCGGAAGGACCTTCCAGCGGAAGCGCCACAGCCCGACGAACGCGACCGTCGGCGACGGTCAGCGCGAACCAGTCGAGCGACGACCAGACGGGCACCGTGACCGAACCGCCCGATCGACCTCGACCTCCCGGACCGTGTCGAACAACGTGACGACGCCGAACGTCACGCGCGAGGTTCGCGATCACGCCGACGACCGCGGCGGTCACGGTCTCGAGCGCCGCCGCCAACCGTCGGTTCCCGCGGAGTCGCTCGATGTAGGGGGCGCCCAGGAAGATCCAGAGGAAGCACGGCGCGAACGTGGCCCACGTCGCGACGACCGCACCCAGCACGCCGGCCGCGAGCGGCGAGAGGTCGCCGGGGTTCTGATACGCCCCGACGAAGCCCACGAACTCGAGGACCATGATGAGTGGGCCGGGCGTCGTCTCGGCCAGCCCCAGTCCCACCACCATCTGCCCGGGCAGCAGCCATCCGAACTGCGCGACCGCCGCGACGTTCACGTAGGCGAGCACCGCGTAGGCGCCGCCGAACGTCACCATGCGCCGCCTTGCTGAAGAACCAGCCCATCTCGGTGACGGTGTCGCCGGGACCGCGCCACGCCGCGACGGCGGCGATCGGGATCAGCCACACCGCCAGCCCCACGACCAGGACGACGAGGGTGCGCGCGGATGACGGGCGCGTGTGCGGTCCGCCGGGCACGTCGTCGCGGATCGCCACCCGTTCGTTCTCCTCCAGCTCGCGCCCGACCCCCACGTCGAACAGCTGCGGGGCCAACCGGCCGCCGACGAGCCCGACGGCCAACGCGCCGAGCACGATCACCGGGAACGGCACGTGCAGCAGGAAGATCGAGATGAACGCCGCCGCGGCGACCCCAGCCATCAGCCCGTTCGCGAGCGCCTTCCGCGCGACCCGGATCGTCGCCGCCACCACGATCCCGATCACCGCGGCGGACAGGCCCGACAGGATGGCGCTGACCCATGTCACGTCGCCGTGGGTCACGTACAGCCACGACAGCCCCAGCATCACGAAGAAGCTCGGCAGGATGAAGGTGATGCCCGCCACCAGGCCGCCCCGCACCTCGTGCAGGAGCCACCCGACGTAGATCGCCAGCTGCTGCGCCTCGGGACCGGGCAGCACCATGCAGTAGTTGAGCGCGTGGAGGAACCGGCCGTTCGTGATCCATCGGCGCCGCTCGACGATCTCCTCGTACATGATCGCGATCTGCCCCGTCGGGCCGCCGAAGTTGATGAAGCCGAGCTTCACCCAGAAGCGCGCCGCCTCACGGAACGAGACGCCGTGCGACGGGGTGGGAGGTTCGGCGCGCTCGGCCACGGCCGTGAGCGTATCCCGCCCGGGTGAACGGCCGGGTCAGATGAACAGCTGGATCGACGCGGTCTTCATCTCGAGCAGCGCGGTGGCGGCGCCGATCGGCTCCTCGAGCCCGTCGATCAGGTCCTCCTGCTTGAGGCCGAGCAGGTCCATCGTCATCTGGCACGGGATCAGCCGGACGCCCATGTCGCGCGCCATCTCCAGCAGCTCGGACGGCAACGGCGTCTTGTAGTCCTTCGCCAGCTTCTTCATCATGCCGGGCCCGGCCCCGGCGAAGTGGTAGCGGCTGAGCTTGGCCTTCGACGGGTTCCCCGGGTTCATCACCGACAGCATCTTCTGCATCCAGTTGTCGCCGGTGATGCGGACGCCGGGCTTCACCAACGTGAACAGCCCCCAGAACGTGAAGAAGACGCTCGCCTCCATGCCGGAGGCGGCGGCGGTCGTCGACAGGATCAGCGTGGGCCAGATGCGGTCGAGGTCGCCACCCCACGCGATGATCGTGATCTTGTTCTCCTTGTGCTGACCGTCGTCGGTGCGCGCGGCCTGGTCGAGGAGCTGCGTCAGTTCGTCGTTCAGGTCGTCGGGCATGGGTCTCACGCCTTCCGGATCACGAAGCGGAACGTGCCATCCTCGAGCTCCCCCGCGTCCACGAGCTGGTTGCCGCTGATCGTCGCCCAGCTGGGCACGTCCGATCGCGAGCCGGGATCGGTGGCGAGGAGCTCGAGCAGGTCGCCGCGGGCTGCCTCTTTCAGGGCCTTCGCCAGCGTCACGAGCGGACCGGGGCAGGACTGGCCTTTGGCGTCGACGGTACGGGTGATCACGTCCATGGAGGACCTCCAGGAGGAGCGGGTTGGGGTGGGTGAAGAGCTGTTCCCTGTGGTCAGCAGGAACAGCAGATGCGGTCCGGGATCATGGCCGCCACGGTGCCGAGTTCGCGTGTGCAGATCATTTGCAGGTGCAACAGCCTACTGGAGCCGCGCGCTCGCGGGCAAGCGGAGGATCACACAGCCGGCGGAGGGGGGGTCGAGAGGCAGCCCGCCGAAACCCCCAGCTCGTCGCAACCCCTGCAGGTCGCCGGGGCCGAGATCGGTGACACCGCCACCGGAGGGCTCCATCAGCTCCCCGTGCGCCTCGAAATGACCCAGACCCAGCACGTGCGCCAGTTCGTGCAGCACGACCGGGCCCTGGGCGCCGGGGAACCCGAATCCCGGCGGGTTGGGATCGGCCACGTTGATGGCGGCGACCCCGCTGACGTACATGGTCTGCGGTCCCGGTTGGGGGTACAGGGGTCCGGCAACCCCGGCCGCCTCGCGTCCGTCGGGATCGAAGTCGAACGTGCTCGTCCGAGGGTCGACCCATCCGATCAGCACGGGCGCCCAGCGTTGGCCGTAGCGCTCGGGCTGGTAGACGTCACGCTCCCGGGTCGGGACCTCGTCCGTCATCCCGTCGTACACGAACGCGATCCCGGTCACGCTCGAGAGCCGGAGGACCGCCGAGTGGACGTCCTGTAACGAACCCGGTGGCGCGGCGCCCAGGTTCACCACGTAGTGGATCGGCTCGCACGGGTTCCATCGAACCGGCTCGCCGCGGACCATCGCCATGAACGAGAACTCGTCGCTGCCCTGGCTCGACTCCCACGCCTTCACCAGCGGCGGGAGTGCCACGCTCGCGACGACGCACGTGAGGGTGATCAGAGCGCAGGAGGCGAAGCATCCGCGAGGATCCGCGGCGGCGGCACGTAGAAGTCGGTGCCCAGCGCATGATCCGGCCCCAGCGGGAACGGACCGCCGAGGTCCGGACGGGGAGGGATCGGGAAGGGTGGGGTGGGAAAGGTCTCGTGCATCTCTTTGAACGGTCGGCGCGAAGGCCCCTCCACCTTATCCCCCGATGAACGTTCGGCCCATCGCTGCGGGACGACCGCTCGGCGGCGCCACCGCTCACAGGCGGCGACGGCGTTCCCTCGGCCAATACACGAGGAGCACCTTGGCCGTCAGACCGGCCCGGCGAACGGGCCCGAACTGCCGGCTGTCGGTGGAGGCGGCGGCCAGGTCACCTTCGACCCACCATTCATCGGCACCCAGGACGCGGGTCCCCGTGCGATCACCTGGACACGCGATGAGGCGCTTCACCATCTCGTACCCGGGCCGGCCCGGGTGTTCGACCACGACGATGTCCCCGATCGCAGGATGCCGGAGGGGAACGGTCAGCGCCCAATCACCCGGGATCAGCGTCGGCGCCATGCTTCCGCCCTCGATGAGGACGCGCGATGGCCTCCAACGCAGACATGCCCAGCCGAGACCGGCCACGAGCACGAGGCCGGTCGCGATGCCCCAGAACGGTTTCCGACCTCGGTGGTAGGTTTCCGGCATCGGCCCATCAGAAGGAGGCAGCATGTCCATCCTCGAAGCTTTGCTCAAGCCGAAGCGCTCCGTCCACGCCCACTGCGATCTCCCGTGCGGCGTCTACGACCCGGCCCAGGCCCGCATCGAAGCGGAGTCCGTGAAGGCGTGTCAGGAGAAGTACCAGGGGTCCGACGATCCGATCTTCAAGGACCGCGCCGTGGCGATCAAGGAAGAGCGCGCGGACCTCGTGAAGCATCACCTGTGGGTGCTGTGGACGGACTACTTCAAGCCCGAGCACCTCGAGGCGAACCCGGACCTGCACGAGAAGTTCTGGAACGCCACCAAGCTCGCCGGCGCGTCCAAGAAGAGCGAGGACCCGGCGCAGGGCCAGGAGTTGCTGAACGCGGTCGATGAGATCGCGAAGATCTTCTGGGCCACGAAGTCGTAGGGAGGCTCGAGCAGGGAACCACCCGAGGCCGGGGCTTTCGCCCCGGCCTCGTTCCGTGCCGGATGGTGGATGAGACGGCGGACGGGCGGGGCCGTCGGATCCCTGCCCGTCCGCACGATCACCAGACCCTATGAACCGAACCAACCAGACCGATGAAGAGGACCCGGCGGGGCGGGGTGGGTCTGGCGGCACCCCGCCACCGCCTGGTCTCGCTACTGACATCGGCAGAGGGTCGCTGGTAGCCGCACTGACCGAACGGCCGAAGTTTCCGGGCCGAACGGCCGATATCCGTGGCCGTCGCGGGGACGCCCTCCGGCCCGTCCGGCCGGTCCGCTCGGCGGCAACCGGCTGATACGCTCGCCGCTCGTGAAGGACATCGGGCTGGTCGGCGTGCCGTTCTCCGGGAAGTCAACGCTGTTCACCGCCCTGACGCGCTCCGGATCGCACGGCGGCCAGGCCAACGTCGCGGTCGTGTCCGTTCCCGATCCTCGGCTCGCGGTGCTCACCGAGATGGAGCGGTCGAAGAAGACCGTGGCCGCACAGGTCCGGTTCGTCGACGTGCCCGGCGGGGTCTCCTCGGCGCAGGGCATCGCGAAGCTCCGGGAGGTCGAGGCGCTGGCCCTGGTGATCAGGTCGTTCGGCGCCGACGCGGACCCCGCCGAGGAGCTCGCGACCGTTCGCGGGGACCTGCTCCTGGCCGATCTGGCCGTGGTCGACTCCGCGCTGCACAAGGCGGAGAAGCGCGCGAAGGGCAAGCCGTCGGCGGAGGTCACGGCGCTGCAGACGGCACACGCCGCGCTGGAAGCCGAGACCCCGCTGCGTGACGCGAAGCTGGATCCGGAGGTGGTCGCGGAGCTGCGTGGGATCGCCCCGCTCACGTTGAAGCCCGAGGTCGTCGTCGCGAACCTGGAGGAGGGCACCGATGTGCCGGCGACGCTCGCGGCGGCCGGAGGCGTCGGCGTATTCGCGTCGATCGAGGCAGAGACGGCCGAGATGGACGCCGACGAGGCGCGCGCGCTCCTGGAGGAGTTCGGCGTGGAAGAGCCGGGGCTGGAGAAGGTGATCGCGGCCTGTTACCGGGCGCTCGACCTCATCACGTTCCTCACCACCGGTGAGGACGAGACCCGCGCGTGGGAGGTCCGCCGGGGAGCCGCGGCGCCCGAGGCGTCGGGGGTGATCCACACCGACCTGCAGCGTGGGTTCATCCGCGCCGAGGTCATCGGCTATGACGAGCTCGTGGCCGCCGGCTCGATGGAGGCCGCGAAGGCTGCCGGCAAGATCCGCGTGGAGGGCAAGGACTACGTCGTCCGCGAAGGCGACATCCTCCACGTGCGGTTCGCGGTCTAGCGAAGCTCATCCGCTCGGCCTCGATCCCACACGCACGCCGTTCACGATGTTCCACAGCTCGCGATCGTGTCCGCCGACACCTCGGCGCCGTACGCGACGTAGAGCGCGAAACTCCGGCCGGCATCCGTGAACTCGCCGTAGTGGTGCACGAAGTCCTTCGGCTCCGACAGGCAGTCGCTCGAGATGTCGCTCGGTTGGGTACGCAACCACGCATCCAGGTCCGCCGGACGTTGCTCGGTGCTCGGGCTCACGGGTTGCCGCTCGGCGAGCCAGATCAGCCCATCGGTCGGTCCGAGATCCTCGATCGCCAGCTCGGGGAACTGCGCGCATCGCGAACCACCCGGGACGAGCGGATACGTCCCGAGAGCGAGGAGCTCGTGGGGGTCTGTCAGCCTCGGCGTCAAGCTCTCGGCGGCGGGCGCCCAGCCGGCCGGGTACGTCACGACGACGCCGTCGCGAT
Organism: uncultured Actinomycetes bacterium; assembly: GCA_963777495.1. Taxonomy (GTDB): domain Bacteria; phylum Actinomycetota; class UBA4738; order UBA4738; family HRBIN12; genus JBBQVZ01. The sequence continues at coordinate 152,949 of CAVZQM010000008.1, forward strand.
CGAGCACGGTCGTCCCGGGCGGCGTCGGCGCGGCGGCATCGTCCGAGACGATCTGGATCGGCAGCCAGAACCGCGCCGCGGCGTTGTCCCATTCCGCGTCGACGGCGACGAGGTAGCTGCCTACCGGCAGGTCGAAGGTCGCGTCCGGTTCGCCGAGTTCGACCGTCGGACCTCCCACCGCCAGGCCCTCGCTCGCCGAGATCGCCAACGTGGGTGGCTCGGCGGCGATCAACAGCGGAGTGCCGCGAACGACCGGGATCGCATCCGCATCGACGAACGTGGGCGGCAGCACGTCGATGAAGCCGTGCGTGCCGGAAACCGAATAGGAATGCGTGCCTGAGGTTGCCGGATACACGGCTGCCGCCGACGGCGAAGGTGAGCGTCGGCTGCCGCGGGTCGAGCGCGTTGAATGCCATGATCGCCTGTGGCGCGCCCGCGGGCGGCAGCCCTTCCTGCACCGCGGGCCGGAAGGCGTTCCATGCGAACACCCCGGCGGCGATGAACACCGCGAACGCGACCCCGCCCGCGAGTAGACGTTTCCGGCCCGGCGTAGGCGCCGACGGCGACCCGTGGGGGCCCTCTTCCACGCGCGCCCAAAGGTCCGTGCGCGGCCCGGCGCGTCGAAGCACCTGCAGCTGTCGCTCCCATCGTTCAGGCATCGTCGGTCTCCTGATCCGCCAGCAGTTCGCGCAGACGCTTCCTGCCACGATGGATGTGCACGCGAACGGTAGGCGCCACGATCCCCATCCGGCGCGCGACCTCGTCGACGCTCAGACCCTCCTCGAACCGAAGGACGATGGCGGCGCGCTGGTTCGGCGAGAGCCGCCGGAGCGCCTGGAGCAGCTCCCCCAGCTCGGGCGGCTCGACCTCCGTGTCGGGCTCGATCGGTTGCGGCGCGGCGCGCCGCATCTCCTCGGCCGCGATCCGGAAGGCCGTGCGGTAGATCCAGGCCAGCGGTTCGCGGATCCCGTGCGTGTACGCGATCGCACGCGCGAACGCCTCGGCGACGGCCTCGTCCGCGATGTCGCGGCGTCCACCGGTGTAGGCGTACAGCGCCCGCCATACGCCGGGGCCGTCATCACGGAAGATCACGTCGAAGTCGTGCGAGCGCGGGGTCGACGTCATCCTTGACGCCACACCCTCCCGGTTCTCCGACGTCGTCGCAACATCCACGGGCTCCGCTCCTCATAGGACAGAGGGTGGCGAACAGCCAGATGTTTACATCGGAGTAGCATCTCGCTCGATGGCCGACACCTACCGGATCGGGGAGGCGGCGGAGGTCCTCGGCGTGCGCGTCGAGACACTCCGCCGGTGGGAGCGTGACGGCAAGCTGAAGACGCAGCGGACGAGCGGCGGGCAACGGCTGGTCACGGCGAAGGAGGTCGCGCGCCTGCTCGCCGAGGGGCGCAGCCAAGAGCCGATCATCGCGGGGAGCGCGCGCAACCGGTTCCCGGGCGTGATCACCGAGATCAAGACGGACACGCTGTCGGCGACCGTCGAGATCCAGGCCGGCCCGCACCGGGTCCTCGCGTTCATCACGCGCGAGGCGGTCGATCAGCTCGGGCTGAAGCCGGGGATGGAGGCCGTCGCCACGGTCAAGGCCACCAGCGTGATGGTGAACCTGCCCGAGTAGCAGTTCGCGATAGCCAGCTCCTGACGAAGGTATCGCCAGGTTTTCCTTGTTCCGCGCGCCACGATAACCGCTATGCTCTCCGTTCCTGGAATGGGGGATGAGGATGCGGTTGCTGCGTCTAGGTATCGCGCTGATCTGTCTCGCGTTCGTCTCGGCGGCGTGTTCGGACGACGACGGGTCCGGCGGAGGAGGCGACGGTGGCGACGCTCACCGAACTGACGGTGTTCGCGGCATCGTCGCTCACCGACGCGTTCACGCAGATCGGCACGGACTTCGAGGCCGCGAACGACGGAGCGACGGTCACGTTCAACTTCGGATCCTCGGGCGACCTCGCGTCCGCGATCGAGACCGAGGGCACGGCCGACGTCTTCGCGTCGGCGAGCCCGACGTACATGGACGACGTGGACGACGCCGTCGGCGTCGACGATCGCGCGGACTTCGTCCAGAACAAGCTGGTCGTCATCACCCCGCCCGACAACCCGGCCGGCATCACCAGCCTCGAGGACCTGGCCGAACCCGGCGTGCAGGTCGTCCTGGCCGCCGAGGGCGTCCCGGTCGGCGACTACGCGCGCGAGGCGCTGAGCGTCGGCGGGCATCGCCGACGCCGTCCTGGCGAACGTCGTGTCGAACGAAGAGGACAACGCCTCGGTCGTGGCCAAGATCACGGCCGGCGAGGCCGACGCGGCGATCGCCTACGTCTCCGACGTCACGAGCGCGGTCGCGCCGCAGGTCGCGCGCGGTGGAGATCCCCGACGACGTCAACGTGATCGCCACGTACCCGATCGCCGTCGTCTCGACGTCCGCCAACGCCGACCTGGCGAAGGCGTTCGTCGACTACGTGACCGGGTGCCGAGGGCCAGACGACCCTCGTGGAGTTCGGCTTCCTGCCCCCGCCCGCGCCATAGGCTTCGCGATATGCGCGCTTCCCCGGGGCGGAGGACGCCGCTCCTCATCGCCGTACTCGCCACGATCGGCGTCCTCTTCGTCGGGCTGCCGCTCGTCGCGCTGCTGGTCCGCGCGCCGTGGTCGAACCTGCTCGACGAGCTCTCGTCGGCCGGCGCGTGGACGGCGCTGCGCCTGTCGATCGTGGTCTCGCTGGCCGCGGCCGGCCTCTCGCTGGTCCTCGGCGCGCCGGTCGCCTGGGTCCTGGCGCGCTCGGACGTACCGGCCCGCTCGGTCCTGCGCGCGATCGTGATCCTGCCGCTGGTGCTGCCCCCGGTCGTGGGCGGGGTCGGACTGCTCGCCGCCCTCGGCCGCAGCGGCATCGTCGGCCGCTGGCTCCACGAACTCGGCATCCAGCTCACGTTCACCGTGTGGGGGGCGATCCTGGCGACGACGTTCGTGTCGATCCCGTTGGTGATCCTGGCCGTCGAGGCGGGACTCCGTTCCCTGGATCCCCGGTACGAACAGGCCGCCTCCGCGATGGGCGCGTCGCGCTGCTACGTCCTGCGACGGGTGACCGTGCCGCTGATCCGGCCGCAGCTCGCCGCCGGGCTGGTGCTCGCGTGGGCGCGGGCGCTCGGGGAGTTCGGGGCCACGATCACGTTCGCCGGGAACCTCGCCGGGAGGACGCAGACGCTCCCGCTCGCCGTCTACCAGACCCGACAGACCGACCCGGGTGCGGCGATCCTCCTTTCGCTCATCCTCGTGGCGATGTCCCTGGCCGTCCTCGTCGCGATGCGCGACCGGATCTTCGCCCGATGACGCTCTCGATCGCGGTCCGGGTCGATCGGGATGCACTGCAGGTCCGGGCGGAGCTCGTGGCCGAGGAGGGCGAGACCGTCGCGCTCCTCGGCCCGAACGGCGCGGGCAAGTCGACGGTCGTCGCGTGCCTGGCGGGCCTGCTCCCCCCGACGAGGGGACGATCGTCCTCGACGGCCGCACGTTGGACGATGCAGCGGCCGGTACGCACGTGCTGCCCGAGGACCGGCCGATCGGCGTGGTCTTCCAGGACGGCCTGCTGTTCCCGCACCTGTCGGCCCTCGAGAACGCGGCATTCCCGCTCCGCGCGCGTGGGGTCGCGTCCTCGGAGGCGCGCGATCGCTCGCGAGCGCTCCTCGATCGTCTGGGGTTCCCCCAGATCCGCGCCGACGCCCGGCCGAGCGACCTCTCCGGCGGCGAGGCGCAGCGCGTCGCGATCGCGCGGGCCCTGATCCACGAGCCGCGGCTGTTGTTGATGGACGAGCCCACGTCGTCGCTGGACGTCCGCGCGCGCTCGGAGCTGCGCCCGCTCATCCGCGCCACGCTCCGCGGCTTCGAAGGCGTTCGGGTCCTGGTCACGCACGATCCCGTCGAAGCGCTGACCTTCGCCGACCGCATCGTGGTGCTGGAGCAAGGGCGGGTGACGCAATCCGGCTCGTCGGAGGAGCTGCGCAACGCGCCGCAGACGACGTACGTCGCCGACCTGGTGGGCGTGAACCTGTTCGCCGGCCGGCTGGAGCCACACGACACCGGCGTGGGATCCATCGTGACGGCGACGGGCAGCGTGGTGGTGCCCTGGCCCGAGGGCGTTCCCCGGGAGCCCATCGACGGCGTGCTCGGCGTGCTCCGTCCCGCAGACGTGGTGATCCACACGGCGGAACCCGAGGGATCTGCCCGGAACGTCCTGAACGGCCGGATCGCCGAGGTCGCGTTCGAGGGCGAGCGCGCCCGCGTCCGGCTCGACAGCCGGCCGCCGGTGGTCGCGGAGATCACGCGCGGCTCCGTCGATCGCCTCGGATTGACGAACGCCGAGACCGCGTGGGCTTCGTTCAAGGCCGTCGAAGTGGCGGTCGTCCTTCCGTGAACGACGTCTGACTCAACCGCCACTCGACATGCGCCTCCGCCACGACCCACGACCGGTACCCTTGACCGGTGAAGACGGTGGAACGCACATCGGTCGAGGAGCCGGAGCCGAAGCCGGCGAAGCAACGCCGGGGCGGTGTCCTCGGGTTCCTCGGCGAGGTCCCCGGGCTCATCCTGATGGCGTTCGTCCTCGCGCTGATCATCCGGACGTTCCTGTTCCAGGCCTTCTTCATCCCCAGCCCGTCGATGGAACCCACGTTGGTCGAGGGCGATCGCGTGCTGGTCAACAAGATCCCGTACTACTTCCACGATCCGCGCCGCGGCGACATCGTCGTCTTCGAGAACCCACACCCATCGGCCGCGGTCGACCGGGGGGCGGTCAGCGGGTTCTTCCACTGGCTGTTCCAAGGGATGGGGTTCGAACAGCCGGAGAACGAGGACTTCATCAAGCGGGTGATCGGCGTGCCGGGTGACGTGGTGGAGGGCAGGCGGGGGGGCGTCTGGGTCAACGGCACGAGGGTGCGGGAGCCCTACCTCACGCAGAAGACCCAACCGTTCGACGCGAAGACGGTGCCCGAGGGGATGCTCTTCGTGATGGGCGACAACCGCGCGAACTCGCTCGACTCCCGGTACACCACCTTAGGCTTCATCCCGATCGACAAGGTCATCGGAGAGGCGTTCATCAAGATCTGGCCGCCGTCGCGGTTCGGCCTTCTCGACTAGTCCCGCTTACGAGCTCGTCCTCGTCGTCCTGGAGCGCTCGTGGGCCGACCGGCTGTTCGCCGGGGACGAAGAGCCTGGCGAACGACCACACGATGGCTGCGATGCCGAACGCGGCCAGCCACACCAGGTCGTCGGGCGATTGGAGCGCGAAGAACACCTGCGCCGCAGGCACGAGCATCGCCACCAGGAACAGCGCCGCCATCGACCAGATCAGCAGCAGTCGCGGACGGTTGAGCGGCGCTGCGATGATCGACAGCACCAACAGCCCGATCCAGGTCAGCACCATCACCGCCGCGGTCTGCGCCTCGATCAGGCTGACGCCGGCCTTCTTCCGGATGATCGCGTACGCCATGAACGTCGCGATGGCGGCGAGCGCCCCTGCGGGGAGCGCGAACCGAGCCACGCGCTTGACGAACCCCGGCTTGAACCGGTCGGTGTTCGGCGCGAGCGCCAAGAAGAACGACGGGATGCCGATCGTCAGGGCGCCGATCAACGTCAGGTGCCGAGGCAGGAACGGGAACGCGAACCCCGCGACGCCGACGGCGAGCGACAGCAGCATCGCGTACACGGTCTTCGTGATGTAGAGGCCGGCCGTCCGCTCGATGTTGCCCAGCACTCGGCGGCCCTCCGCCACCACCTGCGGCATCGCCTCGAAGTTCGAGTCGAGCAACACCAGTTGCGCGACCGCGCGGGTGGCATCGCTCCCCGTGCCCATGGCGATACCGATGTCGGCATCCTTCAGCGCGAGCGCGTCGTTGACGCCGTCACCGGTCATGCCGACGACGTGGCCCCGGGACTGCAGCGCCTGGACCATGGCCCGCTTCTGCTGCGGCGTGACGCGCCCGAACACCGACGAACGCTCCACGACGTCGGCGAGGCCTTCCTCGTCGTCGGGAAGCTCGCGCGCGTCGACGGGGTGATCCGCACCATCCAGGCCGAGCTGCTCGGCGATGGCGCCCACCGTCCGCGCGTCGTCGCCGGAGATCACCTTGACCGTGACGTTCTGCTCGCTGAAGTACGCGAGGGTCTCCGCGGCGTCGGGACGCAGGGTGTCCTTCAGGACCACGAGCGCCACCGGGTGCACGGACGATGGCAGCCGCCCGTCTTGCGGCTGGCCGTCCGCACGGGCCAGGACCAGCACACGCGCGCCACCGGCCGTGGCGTCGGCCACCCGGCTGCTCGCGTCATCGTCGGCGCCGATCAGCACGTCGGCGCCGCCGACCACCCACGAGCCCCGGTCCCCGAACGTGACCGCGCTCCACTTCCGCGCCGACGAGAACGGCACCGACGCGGTCTCCGACCAGCCGCTCGGCGCCGTCGGATAGCGTTCGCCGATCGCGGCCATCGTCGCGTTGGGGTGCTCGTCCGCGCCCGCGATCGCCGCGAGCGCATCCTCCACGTGCACCTCGCCGTCGAGCGTTTCGACCGAGACGACGGCCAGCTTGCCCGCGGTCAGCGTGCCGGTCTTGTCGATGCAGAGCACGTCCACGCGCGCCAGGCCTTCGACGGCCGGCAGCTCCTGCACGAGGACGTTGCGTCGGCGCCAGACGGAGGACCGCCACCGCGAAGGCGACGCTCATCAGCAGCACGAGCCCTTCCGGCACCATCGCGACCGTGCCGGCCACGGCTCCCGACACGGCGTCGCGCCAGCTGTCGTGATGCCGGAGCTGGCTGATGAACAGCAGCGCGGCCGTCGGCACGATGGCGAACGTCACCCAGCGCAGGATCTGGTTGACGCCGTCGCGGAGCTCCGAGCGCGCGAGCGTGAAACGCCTCGCCTCCAGCGCCAGCTTCACCGCATAGGCGTCCGTGCCCACGGCCGTCGCCACCATGCGTCCCGCGCCCGCTGCGACGAACGACCCGGACATCGCCCCGTCACCCGGTGCCTTCGCCACGGGGTCCGCCTCACCGGTGAGCAGCGACTCGTCCAACTCCAGCCCGTCGGAGCTCAACACCTCGCCGTCGACCACGACCTGCATCCCGGTCGAGAGCTGCAACACGTCGTCCAAGACGACCGCGTCGACCGGGACCTCGGCGAGCCGGCCCTCGCGCACGACGTGCGCCTTCGGGGCGGTGAGCACGCTCAACCGATCGAGCGTCCGCTTGGCTCGTAGCTCCTGGACGATGCCGACGGCGGCGTTCACGACCAGCACGAACCCGAACAAGGCGTCCTGGAGCGGCCCGACCACCAGGATGATGGCCAGCATCGCGCCGAGCAGCGCGTTGAACCGCGTGAAGACGTTGGACCGGACGATCTGGGCAACGGTCCGCGTGTGGGTCCGCGGGACCAGGTTGACCTGCCCGCGCGCCTCCCGTTCCGCGACCTCAGCCGAACCCAGGCCCCGTTCGGCATCCACCATGGAGGGAAGCGTACCCGCGACCTAGATGCCCAGGTCGCGGCCCCGCGCCCACGCGTCGAGCAGCTCGAAGGCCTCGTCCTCGGGGATCGGGCCGCGCTCCATCCGCTCGTCGAACAGGTACGCCAGCGCCTCCCCGACCATCGGCCCCGGCAGGATGCCCAGGTGCTTCATGACCTGCGCGCCGTCGATCGGCGGGCGGAGCGCGTTCAGGTTCTCCTCCTCGGCCAGCCGCGCGATGCGCTCCTCCAGCTCGTCCTGCAGTTGCTCGAGCCTCCGTGCTTTCGCGACGTTGCGGGTCGTGCAGTCCGCGCGCGTCAGCTGGTTCAGCCGGTCGAGCAGCGGGCCGGCGTCGCGCACGTAGCGCCGCACCGCGCTGTCGGTCCACCCGTCGCCGTACCCGTGGAGCCGCAGATGCAGCTCGACCAGCGTGCGGACGTCGTCGACGATCGCGTTGGGGTAGTGCAGCGCCTTCAGTCGCGCCTCGGCCATCCGCGCGCCCACCACCTCGTGATGGTGGAACTGCACGCCGTCGGGCGTGATCTCGCGCGTCTTCGGCTTCCCGATGTCGTGCAACAGCCCGGCCAAGCGAAGCACCGGGTCGGGCTCGCACTTCTCCACCACCGCGTACGTGTGGCGCAGCACATCCTTGTGCTGGTGCACGGGGTCCTGCTCGAGCTGCAGTGCGGCGAGCTCCGGGAGGAACTCATCGCTCAAACCCGTGTCGACGATCAACGCGAGTCCCTTCGACGGTCGCGCCCCCACGAGCAGCTTGTCGAGTTCGGCGCGGATCCGCTCCGGCGACACGATGGCCAGACGTTCGCGCATCTCCCCGATCGCACGGACGACGCGCTCCGACGGTTCCACCTCCAGCTGCGAGACGAACCGGGCCGCGCGCAGCATCCGCAGCGGGTCGTCGGAGAACGCGACCTCGGGCTCGAGCGGCGTGTCGAGCAGCTTCGCCGCCAGGTGCTTCACCCCGCCGAACGGATCGACGAACTCTCCGTCGGGCAGTCGCACCGCCATGGCGTTGATCGTGAAGTCCCGGCGCGAGAGGTCCGTCTCGATGTCTTTGGCGAACGTCACCGCCGGCTTGCGGTGCTCCTCGGCGTAGACCTCCTCGCGGAACGTCGTGATGTCGAACAGCCGTCCGCCCTTCCGTGCGCCCACCGTCCCGAACCGCACGCCCGCCTGGTAGCGATGATCCGCCCACCCTTGCAACACCCGGGTCGTCTCGTGCGGCTTGGCCGACGTCGCCAGGTCCATGTCGGGCGAGGTTCTGCCGAGCATGACGTCGCGCACCACGCCGCCGACCAGGTACAGCTCGAACCCGGCGGCGGTGAATCGCTCGCCGAGCTCCTTCGCGAGCGGGTCGACGTCGAGCATGGCCATCATGGCGTCACGATACCCTTCGACCCGGCCTGACCTGCGCGGTAGCGTGTCGCCATGCCGCTGTGGCTCGGATACCTGTGGACCATGCCGAACACGCTGCTCGGCTTGATCGTCGGGTTGTGCACGTTCCAGATGCCCCGCCTCGACGGCGCGATCATCTTCGACAAGGCCCCTCGCGGCGCTGACGAAGTTGATGCCGAAGCTCCATCGGACGGCCATGACCGTGGGGTTCGTGATCGTGTCGGCCGCTGCCCGCTCGACGGGCCGGCTCTCCACGCATGAGCGGCATCACATCAAGCAGTACAGCGCGCTGGGCCCGTTCTTCCTGCCGCTGTACTTCGGGCTGGCGATTCGATACGGGTATCAAGCGCCACCCGATGGAGATCCGCGCGAAGCGGGCCGCGGGCGAGTTGCCCGATGAGGGTCTTCGCTAAGGCGTGGGAGCGACCGGGCGCGGACCGATCGACGCCCGGCGATCCATGACGCCCATCAGCGCGAGGTCGAAGTCGTGCGGGTTCGTGGACGTACGCCGCGCCTCGTCCTCGGCGACCAGCCCTTCCTTCACGAGCTTCACCAGCGCTTGGTCGAACGTCTGCATCCCGTAGTAGTCGCCGTCGGCGATCACCTCGGGGATCGAGTCGGTCTCGTCCGGGTCGACGATGCGATCGAACACGCGGCCGGTGTTGATCAGGACCTCGACGGCCGGAACACGCCCCTTGCCGTCGGCGCGCGGGACCAGGCGCTGCGCGACGATGCCGCGGAGCGATCCGGCGAACGACGAGCGGACCTCGCGCTGCTGCGAGGGCGGGAACAGGTCGAGCAGGCGGTTGATCGTCTCGACGCAGTCGATCGTGTGCAGGGTGGAGATGACCAGGTGGCCGGTCTCGGCCGCCTGGATCGCCGAGAGCGCCGACTCCGGGTCGCGGATCTCGCCGATGAAGATCACGTCGGGGTCCTGGCGGATCACGTGACGCAAGGCGTTCGCGTAGGAATCGGTGTCGATGCCGATCTCGCGCTGCTGCACGATCGAGAGCGCGTCGTCGTGCACGACCTCGATCGGGTCCTCGACCGTCACGATGTGCGTGCGACGCGTGTTGTTGATGTGGCCGATCATGGAAGCGATCGTCGTGGTCTTGCCGGTCCCCGTCGGCCCGGTGATCAAGACGAGTCCGCGCGGCGAGTCCGCGAGCGTCTTCATGACCTCCGGCAGCCGGAGCTCATCGAACGACGGGATCTCCGATCGCACGCGTCGGATCGCGAGCCCGACGACCCCGCGCTGACGGAACACGTTCACGCGGAATCGCCCGACGCCGGCCAGCGTGACGCCCAGGTCGGCCTCGCTCGTCTCCTCGAACTCGCGCTTCTTGTGCTCCGACATCAGCTCCAAGCCGAACGCCTCGGTATCGGTTGACGTCAGGGCCGGGAACTGCGTGGGCTGGAGTCCTCCGTCGACGCGGATGAACGGCACGTTGCCGACCTTCAGGTGCAGGTCGCTCGCGCCTCGCTCCACCGCGTACCGGAGTAGTTCGTTGATCTCCATCGTCTTCTCTCTTCAGGGTCGTGCCGATACACGACACGACGTTCGTGCCTACGCCACTCCATCGGCACGTTGGTGCCCCTCCCAAAGCCTGAGTTCCACCTCCTCGGCCATCCGGCGAGCGCCGCCCGGACGCCTAGAATCCCCGCGATGACCAGCGCGACCCCCGCCCAAGGCCCACGGTGACCTCTGGCCGGCCTCCCCGGAGGCGGCGTCGGCCGGCCACCCCCAACCCGGCTCCGGGCACGCCGAAGGAACCGCCGACCGGCGCCTCGAGCGGGGGTGCGGGAGCGAAGGGCACAGGCCGCGGTACCGGCCGCAGATCGCCTCGCAAGGCCCCCCGCAAGACCGAGACGCGGACGGAGGTCTCGGCCGGGGGGGTCGTCTACCGACGGGGAACCGACGGCATCGAGGTGGTGCTGGCCGCCCGTCGCACCCGCCGGGGCGACCTGGCGTGGGGGCTCGCCAAGGGTGGCATCGAGGCCGACGAGACCCCAGAGCAAGCCGCGGTGCGCGAGGTACGCGAGGAGACCGGGATCGAAGCCGAGATCGAAGCGTCGCTCGGCGAGACCCGCTACTTCTACGTGTGGGAAGGCGTCCGGATCCGCAAGACCGTGCACTTCTTCCTGATGCGCGCCACCGGAGGCGACCCCGACGACCGGGACGACGAGATGGAGGACGTGCAGTGGTTCCCGTTGGAGCGATCCCTCAAGCGCGCCGCGTATCGCGGCGAACGCGAGGTCCTCGGCCGCGCTGCTGAGATCCTGCGCTGATCTCGGTGGTTCCCGGCCGCGCCGACGGCTCCCGATACGATGAGGCGCCACCATGACCATCCGCCGGGCCGCACGTGGCCTCTTCGCGTTCGCGATCTTCCTGTTCACCACGTTCGCGTCCGCTCCTCCCGGTGCGACGCAGAGCCCGGTGCCCGTCACGCTTCGGCTCGTGTCTCAGACGCCGTGGAACACGCCGCGGGACACCGTGCTCGAGGTCGCCGTCCGCGCCGACAGCACCGGGGCCGAGCCGATCGACGAGCTGACGCTCGGCATCACGATCGGGTACGCCGGTGCGGTCACGCACGGCGTACGAGGCGTCGCTCACCGCCGGCCCGGAGCTGCCGATCTACGCGATGACGATCCCCGAACGCGACGCGCTCGAGCCGAGCGGCACGCGCCGCTTCCGCACCGAGGTCGACCTGTCGACGATCGGCGGCATCAGCGGCACGGAGTCGCTCATCTATCCGATGCGGATCGACGTGCGGAGCGCCGGGATCCAGGTCGCGGTGCTGGACTCGCCGGTGATCTTCCTGGCCCGCACGCCCGAGGTCCCGCTCCTGCTCTCGACCTCGATCGAGCTGACTCGGGACCGATCGCGTTCGACCCCGAGCGGGGTGACTGGTCGACACCGGGTTCGAGGCGTCCTTGGCCCCGTCGGGCTCACTCGGCGCGCAGGTGGCCGCCCTCGGTCGGATGGTCGAGCGGCCAGCACGTCGGCTCGATCGATCTGGTGATCCAGCCGATCCTCCTCGACCAGCTCGCGCGGATGGCCGACGGGTACGAACGCGCCGACGGCAGCCACGTCGAGCGCGGCGCCGACGGCGCCGCGCGCGCAGCCGCCATCCTCGACCGCCTCCGCGACATCGTGGCTCTCGCCGCTGGATCCACGTGTCGGCCATGCCGTTCGCCGGACCCTCGGTGCCTTCGCTCCTCGCGAGCGGACTCACCGCGGACCTCGCCACCCAGCAGGCGGCCGGACGCGAGCTGGTGCAAGACGGTCCTCGGCCTGGAACCCGCGGCGACCGTCGCGCGCCCCCCGGAGGGCGCGATCGACGACGACGGCGGTCTCCGCGCTCGCGGCGCTCGGCGCATCGACGATCCTCGGCGAGGCCGACACGTCGAACGTCCCCCGCAGCCGAACGAGTTCGCACCGCTCGCCGACGGCGACGCTCGAGGTCGGCGGCCGGACGATCGACCTGGTCGTCCTTCCCGATGCCGGCAGCGCAGGCGCTGCTCGCGCTGCCGGGCTTCGTCGACGACCCGGTGCGAGCGGCGCAGGCGACGATCGGCGAACTCGCCACGATCTGGCGGGAACAACCGGTGCCGTCGGCTCCTCGCGGGGTAGCCTCCAGCTGCCCGCCGGGGCTGCCGCCGCGGCTTCTGGGGCGCGTTCCTGAGCCGGCTGGAGAGCGGCGCCGTTCCTGCGGAACGGTCGCCGCCATCGACCTGGTGGCGCGAGGTCCCGCCGCCCGCGGCGCCGAGCTCGATCGCGTTCCCTGCGATCGAACGCTTCTCCTCCCACGTACGTGGAGGACATCAAGCGCGCACGACGCGACCTGCTGGCGTTCCGGTCGATGCTCGTGGAGCCGACGACGCTCCCCGATCGTCTCGGCCTCGGGCTCCTCTACGCGGAGTCCGCCGTGTACCTCGGCAACGAGACCGCGGGACACGCCTGGATCGACCACGTGCGGGTGGTGACCCATGACGTCGTCTCGCCCGATCGGTCCCCGACACCAGCCAGGTCTTCACGTTCCTGTCGGAGACCGCCTCGATCCCGTTGCGGATGGGCGATCCCGGCGAGCTCCCGATCCGGTTCACGCTCCAGCTCCGCTCGAACCGGTTCCGCTTCCCCGACGGCGACCAGCAGGTGGTCACGCTCACCCAGCCGAACCAGATCGTGACGTTCGAGGCGACCGCGCTCGCGTCGGGCCAGGGCACGATCCAGGTCGTCTCGCGCGCCCCGTCCGGGCCGGGCGATCCGGCAGACCGCGCTCACCGTCCGGTCGCGCTCGGTGAACCGCATCGCGCTGATCGTCACGGGAGTCGCCGCCCTGGTGCTGATCGCGCTCTGGTCGAGGAGGTTGTTCAGACGTCCGACGATCATAGAGCCCGACCCGAGCCGCTCCCGCTCGACGACCAGCGGGCACGTTCGTCCGCGACACCGCCGTGATGTCGGTCGGCACCACGCTGTCGCGGATCACGGGGTACCTGCGGCTCTCGGCGCAGGCGGCGGCGCTGGGCGTCGCGCGCTCGGCAACACGTACGCCACCGCCAACACCACGCCGAACATCGTGTACGAGCTCGTGCTCGGCGGCATCCTGACGTCCGTCTTCGTGCCCGGTGTTCGTCGAATGGCTCCAGAAGCACGGCCGCGACGAGGCGTGGCTGGTCGCCGACCGCGTCCTGACGTTCGCCCTCGTGGTGCTCGGCGTCGTCGCCATCCTCGGGGCGATCTTCGCGCCGCAGATCATGCAGCTCTACCTGTCGGCATCCGACGCGCCGACAAGGAGGCGCAGATCGAGCTGGGCGCGTTCTTCCTCCGGTGGTTCATGCCGCAGATCGTGTTCTACGGCGTCGGCGCGGTCGCGACCGGCCTGCTGCAGGCGGAGCGCAGGTTCGCCGCGCCGATGTTCGCGCCCATCCTCAACAACCTCTGCGTGATCGCCACGTTCGGCATGTACGCGTTGCTGGTCGGGCGACGGAACGACCTCGGTCGAGAGCATCACGGTCGCTCGAGAAGACCGTCCTCGCGGCGGGGACCACGTTCGGCGTGGCCGCGATGACGCTGGCGCTGTGGCCGTCGCTGCGGAGCCTCGGGTTCCGCTGGCATCTCCGGTTCGACTGGAACCACCCGGCGGTGCGCCGGCTGGGCAAGCTCGCGTTGTGGGTCGTCGTCTACGTCGTGGCGAACCAGGTCGCCTACATCGTGATCATCGTGTTCACGGGAACGTTCGCCCGACGGGTACGTGATCTACGCGAGCGCGTTCATCCTCTTCCAGCTCCCGCACGCGATCGTCGCCGTCTCGATCTTCACCGCGCTCCTGCCGCCGATGTCCGGCCGGTGGGCCGACGACGACATCGGACGGGCTGCGCACGCTGTTCTCCCGCGGCGTGCGCGACACCGTCGTCGTCATCGTGCCGGCGGCGCTCGGCTACCTGGCGCTCGCGATCCCCATCGTGAGCCTGCTCCTGCAGCACGGTTGGCCGACGCGAACGACACCGAGAACATCGCCCGCACGCTGCAGGCGTTCGCGGTGGGTCTGCCGTTCTTCTCCGGCGTTCCAACTGCTGACGCGAACGTTCTACGCGATGCAGGACACGCGCACGCCCGCGCTGGTGAACGTGACCGCGGCGGTCGTGAACATCGCGCGCGAACCTCCTGTACCTGTCGTTCGACTGGGGGTTGCCCGGCCTCGCGCTGGGTCACGCGACCTCGTACGTCGTTCGCGACGATCGTGAGCCTGGTGGTGCTCCGGCGGCGGCTCGGCAGGATCGACGGAGCCCGCATCGCTGTCCACGCTGGCGCGCGTGATCCCGGCGTCCGCGGCTGGCCGCGGGCGCGGCGTTCCTGGCGTCGCGTGCGGTGAGCCAGGACGTCGTCGGAAGCGGCACGCGGCACGCTCAGCCGCCTGGTGGAGGTCTCCGTGGGCGTCGTCGTGGGCGTGCTTGTGTTCGCGGTATCGACACTTATCGTGAGGATCGACGAAGCCGATGAAGTGAAGGACGCGGTCCTCAGGAGGTTCCGTCGATGAACCGTCCACACGACCGACTCCGATCCGCCCAGACGGGCGCCGTCGGCATGATCATCATCATGTGGCTGGGCGTCGTCCTGCTCATCGGCGTCTGCGCCATCGACGCCGGGTCGATCGCGTTCACGAAGTTCCGGCTGGCCGACGTCGCGAGCAGCGCGGCCACGCAGGCAGCCAATGCGTACCGGAGCACGCCGAACATCGCGGCCGCCTGTCAGGCAGCCGCGAACTCCATCGTGGCCGACGACCCGTCGGCGAAGCTCGCCAAGAAGGGCTGCGTGATCGATCCGCAGACCGAAGCACGGCGACGATCACCGTCCGGAAGGAAGCCAAGACGATCATCGCCCGACACCTCGGGGTCACGAAGACGTTCACCAAGGTGAGCGCCACCGAGTCCAACGGGCCGACCGCCCTGTAGCGTTGTCTCGCGTGACCGGAGCCAGAACCCGACGAAGAACTCGTCCGCCGGTACCTCGCAGGCGACCAACGAGGCGTTCACCCGCTGGTCGAACGCCATCAAACGCGGGTCTTCAACGTCGCGCTGCGGGTGCTGGGTGACCCCGACGACGCGCGCGACGCCACGCAGGACGCGTTCGTGTCGATGCTGCGCAAGCTCTCGCAGTTCCGCGGGGAGTCGGCGTTCACGACGTGGCTCCACCGTGTGACGGTCAACTCCTGCTACGACATCCTGCGGAAACGCCGTCGCCAGCCCATGCTCCGCTTCGTCGGCGACGAGGACGACCCGATCCCCGAGACCGGCCCGCCGGTCGCCGACCACGCGGACGCCACGGTCGACTCCATCGACGTCTCGCGCGCGCTGCAGCTCGATCCCCGAGGAGTACCGGGTGACGCTGGTCCTGGCCGACATCCAGGACGTTCCGTACGAGGAGATCGCCCGGGTCCTCGACGTTCCGTGGGAACGGTCAAGTCGCGGGTCCACCGGGGCGGATCGCCCTGGCTCGCGCGATGGGCCTGGATGGACCGGAAAGGGCGGCTCGGGAACCGTCATCCGCCCCCGGGCCGTCGGAGAGAGGAGTCATGACGCATCCCGAAGAGCTCCTCGCCGGCTACGTCGACGGCACCCTGTCCGCCGAGGAGCGGGTCGCCGTCGAGACGCATCTGGCCGGATGCGCCAGGTGCAGCCGGGACATCGAGCTCGCCGACGAGCGCCCGGTCGGCCCTCAGGTCGATGACCGAGGAGCCGGCTCCTGCCGACATCGGCTCGCAGGCGCTCCAGGAAGCCGCGGGGGTTCGACCGGCCGTCGCGCCGGCGGGACCCCTCGGTGGTATCGCGTCGGCGGCATGGTGGCGGCGGTCGCGGCCGGGCTCCTGGTCTTCTCCCTGGTCCTGCCGAACATCGGCCAGAACGACGCGTCCGACCGGGACACCGCCGCGGCGAAGGCGGAGGATGCGGCCGGGGGGGGCGCGGGCGGCGCCGTCGCGACGCTGCGGGGCCACGCAGATCGAGATCCGGCAGGTAGAACTACGACGACACGTCGCTTGACCGGATTCACCTCGTCGTACCGCACCGTCGCCGACGGCTCAGTGGAGATGGGGACGGCCGAGGCTCCCGTTGCACCCGTCTTCGGGACGCCAGGCGCAGACCGACAAGGCGCTGGCGTGCGTCGCCGGAGTCCGCCCCGCGGAGAGACGGAGACGCTGCAGCACCTGATCCGCGCGCGGTTCGAGGGGACGCCCGCCTACTTCGCCGTGTTCTTCGAGTCCCGGGAGCCGACCAACCCTTCGACCGGGTCACGTCTGGGTCTTCGCGACCGTGACTGCGGGATCCTCTCCTTCTCTCCGCGCCGCTGTAGCGCCGCCACCTTGCATCGGGCCGCCGCTCGCCGGGAATAGGCGGGTGTTTCGGCCTATGGGAGGATTGGACGCGCCATGACGGATACCCGCAACGCGATCGTGATCGGCTCGGGCCCGGCCGGCTACACCGCCGCCCTGTACGCCGCTCGCGCGAACCTCACGCCGCTCGTGCTCAAGGGCCTCGACGCCGGCGGGCAGCTGATGCTCACGACCGACGTCGAGAACTACCCCGGTTTCGTCGACGGCATCCTCGGCCCCGAGCTGATGGAGCAGATGGAGAAGCAGGCGGAGCGGTTCGGCGCCGAGATCCTGCCGGTGCACGTGACCCGCGTCGACCTCTCCAGCCGCCCGTTCGGCGTCTGGGCCGGCGACCAGGAATGGCGCGCGAAGACGCTGATCATCGCGACCGGCGCCAGCGCGAAATGGCTGGACGTGCCCGGCGAGGAGAAGCTCCGAGGCCGCGGTGTGAGCGCCTGCGCGACGTGCGACGGCTTCTTCTTCCGCGACCGCGAGCTGGTCGTGGTCGGCGGCGGCGACACGGCGATGGAGGAGGCCACGTTCCTCACGAAGTTCGCGAGCAAGGTGACGATCGTCCACCGTCGCGACGAGTTCCGCGCCTCGCCGATCATGGTGGATCGCGCACTTGCCAACCCGAAGATCGAGGTGGTCTGGGACACCGTCGTGGACGAGATCCAGGGCGACGACGCGGTCACCGGGGTCACGCTCGCGTCATACCACCCGGGCGAGCAGCGCGGGTTCGCCACCGACGGCGTCTTCATGGCGATCGGCCACACGCCGAACACCACGCTGTTCGAGGGCCAGGTCGAGCTCCAGGATGGCTACATCCTGGTGGACGAACCGCGGACGGCGACCAGCGTGCCCGGGGTGTTCGCCGCGGGCGACGTCACCGACACGATCTATCGTCAGGCGGTCACGGCGGCCGGACAGGGCTGCAAGGCCGCGATCGACGCCGAGCGGTTCCTGGAGGCAGAAGCGCACGCCGCCGGATGACCGGGAATCCCACGAGCGCCGGAGACGTTGCAGCCAGGGCGGCGCCCGTACCGACCTACGTGCGGGTTCGCCCCGAAAGGAGCGACACGAGATGACCAACATCGGTAGCGTGAACGACGCGGAGTTCCAGACGAACGTCCTCGATTCCGAGACCCCGGTGCTCGTCGACTTCTGGGCCGAGTGGTGCGTTCCGTGCCACATGGTCTCCCCGGTGGTCGAGGAGATCGCGAACGAGAAGGGCGACGCCCTGAAGGTGGCGAAGCTCAACATCGACGACAACCCGGAGGCCACTCGGACGTACGGCGTGATGAGCATCCCCTCGTTGATCCTCTTCAAGGGCGGCAAGGAGGTCGCTCGCGTGGTGGGCGCCAAGCCGAAGGACGCGATCCTGAAGGACGTCGGAACCGCACCTGGAGCCGCAGCCGGCGGTCTGAGCCGACCGGCCCCACCGGCACGGTTGCCGCCCTCGGCGGCGCGGCGGACACTGGTTCTCGTGCGTACCTTCGTCTTGCACGACCACGGCGCCGAGGTCCGCGACATCCAGCAGCGCCTGATCGCGCTCGGCTGCGCACATCGAGTTCGCCGAGCTCGACGGCACGTTCGGGTCGTCGACCGACGACCGCCGTGCGCGCGTTCCAGGAGCGCCGGAACCTGCGCATCGACGGCAAGGTCGGCCCCGACACGTGGGGCCAGCTCGTCGAGGCCGGCTACCAGCTGGGCGACCGCACGCTGTATCTCCACTCCCCGTTCCACCGCGGCGACGACGTCAGCGCCCTCCAACGGAAGCTGAACGGCCTCGGGTTCGACGCCGGCAGGGAGGACGGGCTCTTCGGCCCGCTCACCGATCGAGCCGTGCGCGAGTTCCAGCGGAACGTCGGCGAGGAGCCGGACGGCATCGTCGGCATCGACACGCATGTCCACGTTCGAGCGGATGCGCCCGACGGAATCGGGCCCCGGTCGCGCGGTCGTGCGCGAGGCCGAGTCCGTCCGTTCGATGCGTTCCTCGATCGATGGACAGGTCGTCGCGATCGACGCCGGGCGCGGGGAGCGGGACCGACGGAACAGCGCATCGCATCGGCGCTGGCCGACGAGCTCGCGACGCTCGGCGCGAAACCCGTCGTGCTGGAGAGAGCGGCGGCGGCGCGTCCGGACTGGCGCGCGCGGCGAACGAGCTGTCGGCGGCCGGCGTGCATCTCGCTGCAGGTGGCGACGTCCGAGGAAGCGTGGGCCGGCATGGGCGACCTGCGCGTACTTCGGGAGCGCGACGACGCACTCACCCGGCGGGGCAGCGTCTCGCCGAGCTGGTGGCTCGAGGAGCTCCACCGCGAGCTCGGCTCGCCGGCGACATCTCGAGCGACTCACGGACGCGATCCTGCGGGAGACGCGGATGCCCGCGGTGCAGATCCAACCATGCGTTGACGACCGTCGGCCGACGTGCCGCCCGTCGCCACACGCGGTCGCCGTGGCGCTCGGCCGGTTCTTCGCGGGCTGAAGCCGGAGGACCGCGGGCGACTAGGCCGGCGACGTCGGGCCAGCGAGCGCGAGCACCAGGCCGAGCAGCCGCGCCGGAGATCGCCGCATCGGATCGCTCGCTGTTGCTCGGTCGGGATCGGTCGCTTCGTCGTGACACGGCGCGACTATGCTACGCGCCGTGCGCTTCTGCCTGATGATCGAGGGCCAACAGGGTGTGACCTGGGACCAGTGGATCGCGCCCTCGCGCAGACGGCCGAGCGGCTGGGGTTCGACGCGTTGTTCCGTTCGGATCACTACTTCAGCTCGGCACGGCGTGGGCGGACGCGGCTCGACCGACGCGTGGACGCTGCTCGCGGCCTCGCCGCCGAGACCGAGCGCATCCGGCTGGGCACGCTCGTGTCGCCGGTGACGTTCCGCCTCCCGTCGTGCTCGCGAAGTCCGCGGCGACCGTCGACGCGATCTCCGGCGGACGCGTCGAGATCGGTATGGGCGCCGGCTGGTGGACCGAGGAGCACACGCAGTACGGCATCCCGTTCCCGCCGACGCGCGAACGGTTCGAGATGCTCGAGGAGCAGCTGGAGATCGTGCATCGGCTGCTCACCGAGGATCGGTTCTCGTTCGAAGGGACGCACTACTCGCTCACGGACGCGGAGTGCTTCCCGAAGCCGCGTGCAGCGATCCGCGGCCGCCGATCGTGGTCGGTGGGAAGAAGGTCGGGCCGTGGATGCAGCGGCTTGATCGGCGCGTGGGCGGACGAGTTCAACACCGTGGGCGGCTCACCGGACGAGGTCCGGGAGCGCTTCGGACGCGCGCGTGACGGCGTGGCTGCCGCGGGCCGCGAGCCCGACACGCTCGTCACGTCGATGATGACGTGGTGTCTTCGTGGCGCCGACCGAGGACGAGTACCTCGCGAAGCTCGAACGCGCGCGATCGCTGGACCCGACGGCCGGGTCCGTTCGACGCGTACCGCGCCGACATCGAGGCCGACTGCATCGTCGGGACACCGGAGCGGGCGGCCGAGACGCTGTCGAAGTACGCGGCCGCCGGCGTGCAGCGCATCATGCTGAACCACGAGCTGTACGACGACCTCGAGATGCTTGAACTCCTTGCCACACAAGTGTTCCCGAAGGTCGACGGATGACGTTCCCCTCCCCCGCCGCGCCGTCGGATCCCGATCTCACCGGTGACGAACGCACGCTCGCTCGCGCAGTTCCTCGACTACCAGCGGACGGTGATGCTGCGCAAGATCGGCGAGCTCGACGACGACGGCCTGCGGAGGGTGATGACGCCGTCCGGACTCACGTTGCTCGGCATGCTGAAGCACCTCGCGTTCGTCGAGCGGTGGTGGTTCCGGGTCGTGTTCGCGGGCGAGAGCGGGATCGACCCGCCGTGGACCGACGCCGATCCCGATGCGGACTGGCGCGTCGAAGCCCGACGAGACGTCCGAGGACATCCGCGCGCTGTTCGACGACGAGGTCGCTCGAGCCCGCGCGATCGTGCCGACGGCGCCGTCGTTCGACGCCGTCTCGGCCGACCCGCGGGCGAACGATCGCTCGCTCCGCTGGATCATGCTCCACATGATCGAGGAGTACGCGCGACACCTGGGCCACGCCGACATCATGCGCGAGGCCATCGACGGGCAGACCGGCGACTAGCGCCCGGGGACGCCTCACCGGGAGCGACCAGGGCCGATGCTAGGCTTTGGACCTTCCCATGGCCGAGTTCTCCATCGATCGATTCGTCGAGCTGTACGCCGAGCGTGCCGCCGGCATGTCCGCCTCCGAGGTGCGCGCGTTGTTCGCCGTCGCCTCGCGGCCGGAGATCGTGTCGTTCGCGGGCGGGATGCCGTACGTGCAGGCGCTGCCGCCCGAGGACGTGCTGGCGGTCGTCGCCGACGCGCTCGACGTCCACGGCTCGACGATCCTGCAGTACGCCGGCGGTCAGGGTCACCTGTCGCTCCGCGAACGGCTCATCCCGCTGATGACCGACGAGGGCGTCGACGCCGACCCCGAGGACATGGTCATCACCACGGGCGCGCAACAGGCGCTCGACCTGATCGGCAAGATCTTCATCGACCCCGGTGACCTGATCGCGGTCGAGGCGCCCGCGTACGTCGGGGCGCTGACCGCGTTCGGCGCCTACCAGCCCCGCTACCTGCAGATCGACCTCGACGACGACGGCATGATCGTCGACCAGCTCGAGGAGGCCCTCGTCCGCGGGGAGCGCCCGAAGTTCGTCTACACCGTGCCGAACTTCGGCAACCCGGCGGGCGTGACGCTGTCGCTCCCGCGTCGGCAGCAGCTCGTCGCGCTGTGCCGCGAGGCCGGCATCCCGATCATCGAGGACAACCCGTACGGGCTGCTCCGCTTCGAGGGCGATCCGCTGCCCTGCTTGCGTTCGATGGATCCCGAGAACGTGATCTACCTCGGCACGGTGTCGAAGATCTTCTCCCCCGGCGTGCGCGTCGGCTGGGCGCTCGCCGAGCAGAGCGTCGTGCAGCGGCTGGTGCTGGCGAAGGAAGCCGCGGATCTCTGCGGCTCGTCGTTCACGATGCTCGTGACCGAGCGGTACTTCGCGGGCGATCGCTGGCGCGAGAACCTGTCGACGTTCGTCGACCTCTACCGGCTCCGCCGCGACGCGATGCTCGAGGCGTTGCCGGAGCACTTCCCCGCCGACACCACGTGGACGCGTCCGGCGGGCGGCTTCTACGTCTGGGCCACGCTCCCCGGATGGGTTGACACGCAAGCGATGTTGGCCGCTGCGGTCGAGCGTCGCGTCGCGTACGTGCCCGGGAACCGCGTTCTATCCGGACGATCGCGGACGCAACCAGATGCGGCTGGCGTTCTGTTACCCGACGGAGGACCGGATCCGCGAGGGCATCGCCCGACTCGGCTCGCTGCTCGACGACGAAGAGCAGCTCTACCGGTCCCTGCACCCATGAGGGTCGCGGTCATCGCCGGCGGGCGGACGCCGGAGCGCGACGTCTCGCTCCGGTCCGGCCAGCGCGTCAGCCACGCGCTCGGCGAGGGCGGCCACGACGCCTGGGTGGTCGACCCCGGCGAGGTGTCGTTGGTCGAGGCGCTCCAGGAACGCGCACCCGAGATCTGTTACCTCACGCTGCACGGCAAGGAAGGCGAGGACGGCACCGTGCAGCGGCTCCTGGATCTCCTGCGGCATCCCGTACACCGGCACGGCACCGTTCGATTGCGAGGTCGCGTTCGACAAGGTCCTGGCGAAGGACGCGCTGGTGCGGGCGGGCGTCACGCACCCCGGAGTGGGTCGTGGTCGAGGGTTGGGCGCTGCGCGACCTGGGCGCCGGCGCCGCGTTGTCGCAGGTCACGGACCGTGTGGGCCTCCCGTGCGTGGTGAAGCCCTCCCGCTCCGGATCGGCGCTGGGCGTCGAGCTTCGTGGAACGCGCGTCGGACCTGGCCACGGCCGTGATGGCGGCGCTGTCGTTCGCCGGGGCCGCGATCGTGGAAGCGAAGGTCGAGGGTTCGGAGGTGGCCGTCGGGGTCGTCGGACGCCACCGGACGTCGAGGCGCTCCCGCTGGTCGAGATCGTGCGCGAAGAGCGGCGTGTTCGACTACGCCTCTCGGTACACGGCCGGCGCCACCGAGTACTTCGCACCCGCCCGCGTCACGTCGGAGGTCGCGGCGGCCTGTACGGAGCAGGCGTTGCGAGCGACGGGCGGGCTCCGCCTGCGTGACGTCGCGCGGGTCGACGCGATCGTCGACGCGGGCGGGCACACCGTGGGTGCTCGAGGTGAACGTCTCGCCCGGGATGACGGACACGAGCCTGCTGCCGATGGCCGCCCAGGCCGCCGGGTGGTCGCTCACCGAGCTCTGCGAACGCGTGCTTCGGTGGCCGCGAACTCGCGCTGAACGACCGTCCTGACCTGCAGGAACGCTCCACACTAGTCTGTGACAGACTAGTGTTCAGCCCGCGGTCAGTCGGGTGCGAGCCCCGGTCCCGATCCGATGATCTCCGACACGATCCGATCGAGGTCGTCGGCCGATCCGAACTCGATCACGACCCGGCCTCGCTTCTTGCCCATCTGGATCTGGACCCTGGTCGCGAGCTGCTCCGAGAGGATCTCCTCGACCTCGGACATCGTCGTGTCGGACGGCGGTGGATCCACGGGCTCGGCCTTCACGCGTCTTCTCCGCCGGCCCGTCCACGTAGCGTCTGACCAGGTCCTCCACGTCGCGGACGGTGAGGTCCTCGGCCACGGTGCGGAGCGCCAGCGTGTTCTGCGCCTCGGCATCGCCCAGGGTCGAGGAGCGCCCGGGCGTGGCCGGCCTGCAGCTTCCCGTCCGTGAGCAGCTGCTGGACGTCGATCGGGAGCTGGAGCAGCCGGATCGTGTTCGCGATGTGGGAACGGGAGACGCCGACGCGGTCCGCCAGCTCCTCCTGCTTGAGGCCCAGCTCCTCGAGCAGCTGCCGGAACGCCTCCGCGAGCTCGATCGGACCCAGGTCCTCGCGGTGGATGTTCTCGATCAGCGCCTCGCGGAGCGTGTCGGCGTCGTCGGTGTCGCGCACCACGACCGGGATCGTGGCCAGGCCGGCGAGCTTGGCCGCGCGCAGCCGTCGTTCGCCGGCGATCAGCTCGTAGCCGGCGCCGGCCTTGCGGACCACGATCGGCTGCAGGATCCCGACCTCGCGGATGGACGACGGCGAGCGAGCGCGATCGCCTCGTCGTCGAAGCGCGTCCGGGGCTGCTTCGGGTTGGGGGAGACCGCGTTGACGGGCACTTCGAGCAGGCCCGGAGGCCTCACCCGACTCCGGGGCCCCCGGGATCAGCGCGGACAGGCCGCGGCCCAATCCACCTCGTTTCGACATCATTCGCCTCCCTTGCGGAACAGTCGCCATCGGCGCTTGCCGTGGACCTCTTCCTCCTCGAGGGTCGCGCCGATCGACGTCGACGCCCGGCGGTGAGGTCGGTTCGTCGTCGGCGAGCCCTGCGGGAGCGGGCCTGGAGGACGCCGGGGTTGCGGCGTCCTCGTCGATGACCACCACCCGTCGTTCAGGAAGGTGTTCGGGTGGGGTGGGGTCGGGGCGGATCGGGGTTCGCGAGCCCGCGCGAGAGGGCGCGCTCGGGGGGGCGAGTCGTCGGCGTCCTCCCACACGTCGTCGTCGTCAACGGGTTGGGGGAGCACGACGGGGTTCTCGGCCATCGGATCGCCGGAGGGGCGGGCTGATACGGGCGGCAGGCGGCTCGGGCGGACCGGCAGGTTCGGGGACGGGCTCTTCGGCCGGTTCGGGGACGGGCGCTGTCCGGCAGGCGATACCTCACCCTTGGCTGAGGAGCCTCGGCCTGCTCCTCGACCTCCGCTTGCAGGTCGGCAACCACCTCGTGAACGGTGGGAACCGGCAGCGTGTCCAGCTCCGCGCTCGTCGACCGGCTCCGGTGTGACGGTGTCAACAAGGCGGAGCGACGACCACGGTGGGGAGATCGTCGTAGATCGGCATGGGTTCGGCGGGCGGCGGACGACGCGCCACCTCCGCCGCGAGCTGCCGATAGGTCTGGGCCCCCCGGGAGCGGCGGGTCGTAGATCGTGATGGGCTGGCCGAAGCCCGGCGCTTCGGACAGGCGGACGGTCCGAGGGATGATCACGTCATACACGAGGTCGCCGAAGAACCGCTGGACCTCCTCGACCACCTGGCTCGACAGCTTGGTCCGAGGGTCGAACATCGTCATCACGATGCCGGAGAGACGCAGCTCCGGATTGATGTTCTGCTGCACCAGGCTGACGTTCCGCAGGAGCTGGCCGAGCCCCTCGAGCGCGTAGTACTCGCACTGGATCGGCACGATGAGCTCTTCGGCCGCGGTCAGGGCGTTGACGGTCAGCAGGCCGAGCGACGGTGGGCAGTCGAGGAGGACGAAGTCATACCGACCCTCGCGGATCGGCTCGAGCGCCTTCTTCAACCGGGTCTCGCGCGAGAACTGGCTGACCAGCTCGATCTCCGCGCCGGCCAGGTCGATGGTCGACGGGACCGCCTGGAGTCGCTCGACGGGGGTCTGCACGATGGCGTCGTCGATGGGGGATTCCGCCACGATGACGTCGATAGACGGTCGTCTCCCGCGCTTCGTGGCGGATGCCCATCCCCGTGGAGGCATTGCCCTGCGGGTCGAGATCGATGACCAGGACCCGGTACCCGAGGTCGGCGAGCGAGGCTCCGAGGCTCACAGCGGTGGTCGACTTCCCCACGCCGCCCTTCTGGTTGGCGATCGCGATGATCCGAGCGACGCCCGGGCGTCTCCGGGGGAACCGGGTCCTTCTTGGCGCGTCTTCCGGCGGCTCGCGGGGGCTTGGCGTCGCCGTTGGGCGTCGAGGGTGACGAGGAGGTCCGCGGAGCTGCCTTGGCACCAGAGGTCGTCACTGCCGGCTCATGATAACGAGCGGTCCCGACCTTGCAAGCGCCGACGTCGACACCACGTTCGAGACGGCGTCTCCAGGCACTTCGGACCGATCGAAGCGTGCCCCGGCGAAGTACACGAGGCGGCCCGATGGGGACAGCAAGCGGTCGGCAGCGTTCCATGCGACACCGACTCGAGCGAACGCTCGGGAGAAGCAGAGGTCGACGAGCTGGCTGAGCGCTTCGACACGCTGGTTGCTCACCGAGACGTTCGTGCAGTCCCAGGCGGTCGGCGACGAGCTGTAGGAATGCCGCGCGTGGCAACCGGGACTCGACGAGGGTCATCCGGAGGTCCGGGCAGGCGATCGCGACGGCCACGCCCGGGAGCCCAGCCCCGGAGCCGAGATCGTACGCGGTCCGGTCGCTCTCCTCCACGACGGTGGCCGCTCTGAGGCTGTCGAGGACGTGTCGCTCGCGGAGTCGGGGTTCGTCGGCCGTGGCCACCATCCCCAGTGGGATGGCCCGTTCCCGGATCAGCCCCTCGAACTCTCTCGAGCGCATCGAGCTGCTCGGAGGTTGAGCGTCGAGGCCCATCTCGCGAGCCGGCTCCCAACCCTCATGTTTCACGTGAAACACCCGGGACGGGCTATCGACGGCGGATCACGACCGAACGTTCGGGTTCTTCACCCGAGCTGGAGCTCTCGACTCCGTCGATCTCCGAGACCGCATCGTGGACGATCTTGCGCTCGAACGGGTTCATCGGCTCGAGAGCCTCTTCGCTGCCGGTCCGAAGCACCCGCTCCGCTGCCTCACGGGCCTTCTCCTCGAGCCGCTCCTCGCGGCGTTTCCGATAGTCCTCGACGTCGACGATGACCCGGATGCGCTCGTCCAGGCGCCTTCCGACCACCATCCGGGTCAGTTCCTGGATCGCGTCCAGCGTCTGCCCGCGACGGCCGATGAGCAGCGCCATGTCGTCCTCGTCTTCCCCGACGATGTCGACGTACATGTGGTCGTGGTGCAGGACCGGTTCGGCGACGGCATCGATGCCCATGTGGCCCAGCAACTCCTCCAGGAAGTCGGCCGCAGTGTCGGCCTGCTCCTCGAGGTCTTCGGGATCGACATCAGGAGCGACCACGCGGACGCGGACGACCGCCTCATGCGAGCCGATGCCCAGCACCCCGGCACGAGGCTCCTGGATGACGTCGATCCGAGCCTCCTGCTCGGAGACCCCCAGTTCGTGGAGCGCCGCCTCAACGGCCTCCTCGACGCTAGCTGCCCGCTTCTCCGTCTCCCTGGCCATCGCTTCCTCCACCACGTTTCCGCGGATCGATGTTCGGACGTCGACCCGGCTTGGGCGTGTTGCCTCCCGTGCCGCCCTTCGGCGTCCCGCCTTTGGGTGTCCCGCCCTTCGGCGTCCCGCCGGTGTTGGGCTTCCGCGCCTTCGGCTGCGGCCCCTTGCCGGTCGCTCCGCGGGCGCCTCCCGATGATTTCCCCCCGCTGGGCTTCTTGGTCGGCTGACCACCGCGCGCCTGCCCCGCCTGCTCGGCACGCTCCTGCATCCGAGCCATGAACCCCGGCTTCGCGGGCTTGTTCGCGTTCTTGGCGCGTTGCTCGGCGATCCGCCGATCCATCGCGTCGGGGCCGATGTGGCCGGCACGCAGCAGCACGTACTGCTGCCCGATCTGCCAGAGGTTGGAGGTGGTCCAGTACAGGGTCAGTCCGGCCGGGAACGTGTAACCGAAGATGCCGAACAGGATCGGCATGAACTTGAGGATGGCCTGCTGCTGACCGCTGGCCGCGCCCGGAGGGCTCGCCTTCTGCATCTGGCGTTGCTGATAGAACGTCGTGCCGATCATGACGACCAGCAGCGCGAAGTACGGGATCTTGTCCGTGGTCGTGGATGCCGCACGGGATCGTGCCGGTGCCGGTCGTCGCCTCGAACGGGAGTCTGGTTCCCGTCGAGTCGAGGATGGGTATGTCGGGCATGACCTCTCCCGGTCCGAGGCCGTGATATCCGAGGGAGCCCCCGACTGCAGCCGCGGAGCACTGCAGGTTCATCCCCAGGAACCCGAGGTTCTCGTGGAGCATCACGTCCTTGAACAGCTCGCTGTCGACCGGCAGGTGGCTGTTGTGGATGGTGTACGCCACGGCCTCAGCGCTCGCCGCCGGCGACCTTCTGCGTCGACGGGTCGGAGCTCCGGCGCCCGGATCACGGCGTACATCGCGATCAGGATGGGGAACTGCAGCAGGAGCGGGAGACATCCGCCGAGCGGATTCACCCCCGCTTCCTTGTAGAGCTTCATCGTCTCTTCTTGGACCTTGGCCTTGTTGCCCTTGTACTTCTTCTGCAGCTCCTTGACCTTCGGCTGGATCGACTGCATCGCCTGCATCGACTTGATCTGCTTCACGCCGAGCGGCAGCAGGACGACCTTGATCACGATCGTGAGCACGATGATCGACAGCCCGTAGTTGCCGACGACATCGAAGATCGCAGCGAGCATCCACCCGATGCCGTCCAGGAGCGCCTGGAAGATGCCGAGCGCCGAGCATCAGACCTCCGCTCCGTGCGAGGTCGTGCGTTCGTATGACGTCGTCATACCGAGCCTGGGGGACGCGATCGATGCCTCCACGGCCGAACGGATTGCATCGCAGGATGCTCCACACAGCCGAGTGCGGTGCCCTCGGAACGCACCGTGCGCGCGGATCGCGTCCTCGGCGTAGTGGGAGCACGTCGGGTAGAAGCGGCATTGGCCACCGAGCCAGCCCGAGAGCGTGGCGCGATAGACATGGATGAGCGCGATCTCCACGGCGCGCACCGGCGAGCCGGCAGAACCAGAGGATGCGGCGGATCATCTGCGCACCAACGGTTCTCGATGGAGCAGTTCGGTCATCTCGGCCACCAGATCCTGTGTCTTCGCGCCTCGGATGGCCTCGCGGGCCACGATGACGACATCGTTTCCGTCCCCGGCCATGGGCGCAACCTCGCGCCACGCCGCCCTCAGGATCCGCCGAGCTCGGTTCCGCTGGACGGCCCCTCCCACACGGCGGGAGGCCACCACGGCGACCTCACTGGGAGCCCGGCGCGAGGAACAGTACCACCCGTTCCGCGTGCAACGATCGGCCGACGTCGAACACCCGACGGACCTGGGATGCGTGCACGACGAACGTCAGGGGGTGAGGCGCGCGCGCCCCTTGCGGCGGCGGCGGGACAAGATGGCGCGGCCGGCCCGGGTCCGCATGCGGATCCGGAACCCGTGCGTCTTCGCGCGGTGGCGGTTGTTCGGTTGATAGGTGCGCTTACCCTTGGGCATCCTCGGTCCTCTCGATGCGAAGGCCGGCTCGCGGCCGGCCAGGACGGCAGTATACGGGCGCCCATCGATGCAGGACAAAGGGGTTGACAACAGAAAGTGCGTCAAGACCCCGCTCAGGGCGCGCGTTGTGGAAAAGCCCGGTGCTATATTCCGGCCCGCTTCACCCCCCGGCGAGCCGCCGGCGCGACCATGGACCCGGCGCCTGATCACTTCCCCCGAGTGGTTATCCACCGTTGTGGAAAGGTCTTGTGGATACGCATGTCGATAGCGTTCTCTGAACGCGAGGCGCACGACACCTGGGCACACGTCCTGGAGCGTGCTCGCGCCGAACTGCCCGAGACCACGGTCGTCATGTGGTTCGCCGACGTCGACCCCGTGTCGCTACAGGACGGCGTGCTGGCGCTCTCCGTTCCCAGCGATATGGTGCGAGAGCGTCTGCAGCACAACCATCTCGACCTTATCCACACCGCGGCGGTGCAGGCGACCGGCGCCGAGGTCGAGATCCGTCTCGACGTCGACGAAGCGCTCCGGGACCGGGCCGACGACGTGGTCACCATCCCCGAGGCGACGGACGGCGGCGCGAGCCGTGGCCGCTCGAAGCGCGACGGCCCTCCTCGTGCCGGCGACGCTCCGGCCGAGCGCCCGATGGGCGCCCCCGGGCTCCCGTTCCCCAACTACACGTTCGACGCGTTCGTTCCCGGACCGAGCAACCGGTTCGCGCACGCGGCGGCCATGGCCGTCGCCGAGGCGCCGCCGTCGAAGGCCTACAACCCGCTGTTCATCTACGGCGGCGTGGGACTGGGCAAGACCCACCTGCTGATCGCGGTCGGACATCACATGTACCGGCTCAAGCCGAGCCTCCGCGTGAAGTACGTGACGTCGGAACAGTTCGTCACCGAGTTCATCAAGGCGGTCCGCGAACGCCAGGGCGACAACTTCCGCCAGAAGTACCGCGAGGTCGACGTCCTGCTGGTCGACGACATCCAGTTCCTGGCCAAGCGCGAGGAGACGCAGACCGAGTTCTTCCACACGTTCAACCACCTGCACACGGCCGGCCGGCAGATCGTGATCGCGTCGGACCGGCCGCCACACGAGATCTCCGGCATGGAGGAGCGTCTGACCAGCAGGTTCCGGTGGGGACTGTGCGTCGACGTCCAGCCGCCCGACCTCGAGACCCGCATC
The DNA here is from genome assembly GCA_963777495.1 of uncultured Actinomycetes bacterium. Classification (GTDB taxonomy): domain Bacteria; phylum Actinomycetota; class UBA4738; order UBA4738; family HRBIN12; genus JBBQVZ01. Next base: position 183,047 of record CAVZQM010000008.1, read on the forward strand.
GCGATCCTGCAGCTCAAGGCGGAGCGCGAGACGATCGCCGTCCCGCCCGACGTGGTGGAGTTCGTGGCGTCCAAGTTCGACCAGAGCGTCCGCGAGCTCGAGGGCGCGCTGGTCCGGGTCGTCGCCTGGTCCGAGCTCACGGCGCAGCCGATCGACGTGACGCTCGCCGAGCGGGCGCTCCAGGACCTGATCCCGCAGACCGAGCACGAGATCCCGCCGCCCGCTGATCCTGGAGGAGACCGCGCGCTACTTCTCGCTCTCGACGGGGGACCTGGTGTCCAAGAGCCGCTCGCGACCGCTCACCCAGGCGCGGCATATCGCGATGTACCTGGTCCGCGAGTGCACCGGGCTGTCCCTGGTCAAGATCGGCGAGATCTTCGGCGGCCGCGACCACACGACGGTCCTGCACGGCATCAACAAGGTCGAGGGCGAGATGCGTGCCCGCGACACGACGTTCCGGCAGGTCCAGGACCTGACGCGCATCATCCGCGGACGCGTCCGGGGTGCCGCATGAACCTGTGGAAAACCCGTGGACCGTCGGTGGGGTGCGGTGCGGCGATCGCCGGGAACCCTGCGCAGGCGGAACGTTCTCCCCAGGCCGTCCACATGTCGGAGGCGGCCTCTACGCTGGGAGAACGGTTGCCTTGCCAACCTTTCCACAGCACCTACTACTACCGTCTTGTCAGAGAACCTAAGAGCAACAGGAGGTGGCCACGTTGAAGTTCCGGTGCGACCGAGACGCGCTCTCGGAGGCCTTGCAGACCGTCCAGCGAGGGGTGTCGTCGCGGCCGGGGATCCCCGCACTGACCGGCGTGTTGATCGAGGCGGCCGACGGCGGCGAGCTCACCCTGATCACGACCGACCTGGAGGTGTCGGCGCGGTTGACGATCTCGGTGGCAGGTGACCGAGTCGGGGATCGCGCTGGTGCCGGCGCGGCTGCTCGGCGACACGGTGAAGAGCCTGTCGAACGCGCCCGTGGAGGTCGAGACCGACCAGAGCCAGGTCACGATCCGCTGTGCGGCGTACGAGGGCACGTTGCGGCTGCTCCCGGCCGAGGACTTCCCGGGGTTGCAGGAGCCGAGCGGGACCACGGTGACGGCCGAGGCGAGCGCCTTCGCCGAGGCGATCGGGCAGGTGGGACGCGGTGCGTCGCGCGACGAGGCCCGTCCGGTGCTCACCGGGGTGTTGCTCGAGGTCAGCCGTGAGGGGGTCGTGATGGTCGCGACCGACTCGTACCGGCTCGCGGTCCGGGACCTGGTCGCGACCGCCACGGGGGAGGCGAAGGCGATCGTGCCCGAGCGAGCGATGTCCGAGGCCGGCCGCGCGGCCGCGGCGGATGAGAAGTCGACCGTCGAGATCTTCGTCGACGAGAGCCAGGTGTCGTTCAAGATCGGCGCGTTGACGCTCACGTCCCGGTTGATCGAGGGCGAGTTCCCGAACTACCGGCAGCTGCTCCCGGAGGCGACGGAGAGCCGGCTCACGGTCTCCCGGCAGCAGTTGCTCGATGCCGTGCGGCGCGTCGGTCTGCTCGCTCGCGACACCACGCCGGTCCGCTTGGAGTTCAACGCGCTCGGCGTCAAGCTCTCGAGCTCGTCGCCCGATCTCGGGCCAAGCGGTCGAGACGGTCGAAGCGCGCTACGAAGGCGAGGACCTGACCGTGGCGTTCAACCCGCAGTACCTGGCCGACGGTTTGACGGCGGCGACCGGCGAGACGGTGCGGCTCGACGTGCGCGACGGGCTGAAGCCGGGCGTGGTGCACGGCGAGGGCGACGAGTTCACGTACCTGGTGATGCCGGTCCGGCTGCCCGCGTCGGTCAGCTAGGAAGGCTTGGGGCGCAGGGCTTCCTCGCGATGCGCCTTGCCTGGGTCGAGCTGCGCGACTTCCGGAACCACGCGTACACGCGGATCGAACCCGTGCCCGACGGGCTGATCGTGGCCGTCGGTCCGAACGGTGAGGGCAAGACCAACCTGCTCGAGGGCATCTGCTACCTGTTCACGTTGTCGTCTCCACGCGTCAGCGCGTCGGGTCCGCTGGTCCGCGACGGCGCGGAGGCGGCGTACTCCCGCGGAGAGGTCGAGACGGCCGATGGCCGGGTGCTGGTCGAGGTCGAAGTGCCGACCAAGGGGGCGAGCCGCGTGAAGGTCAACCGGTCGCCGGTGCGACGCAAGCGCGATCTGCGACGACAGGTGCGCGCGGTGTTCTTCGGACCCGACGACCTCGACGTCGTCCGCGGCGACCCGTCGCATCGTCGCCGGTTCCTCGACGAAGCGGTGGTGGCGCTGTGGCCGTTGAAGGAGTCGCTGCTCACCGGCTACGACCGGGCCCTCCGGCAGCGGAACCGGCTGCTGAAGGAGTGGGATCGCCCCGGCGTACCGGCCGAGATGGAGGCATGGGACGCCGAGCTGATCCAGGCGGGAGCGGCGTTGATCCGGGCGCGTGCCGACGCGACCGACCGGCTGGCGCCGCCGGCATCCGAGGAGTTCGATGCGCTGGCCGGATACGGGCTGGCCTGCACGTATGCACCGAACGTGTGGAGCGACGACGACCTGGAGCACGCGTTCCGGACGCGGATCGAGGAGCGCCGACACGACGAGCTGACGCGTCGTTCCTCCCTGGTCGGCCCCCACCGCGACGACGTTTCACTGGCGGTGCGCGACCTGGGCGCGCGCGCGTTCGCGTCGCACGGCGAGGCATGGGCGGCCGCGCTCTGCCTCCGGCTCGGGCTCGCGACCGCGGTGGAACGCGAGATCGGCGAGCCACCGATCCTGCTCGTCGACGACCCGTTCTCCGCCCTGGATCCGCGCCGGCGCGACCTGATCGGCGAGCGGTTGGCGTCGCGCGGCGGCCAGGTCGTGATCTCGGTGGCCGACGAGGCCGACGTCCCGAACACCGCGCACGCCACGTGGGACGTGCGCGCCGGCACGGTGACGCCGAGGGTCGCCTGATGCCGAACGCGAAGGGGTGGCGCCGACGCCGCGAGGACCGCGCACCGGCGATACGGTCCAGCTCGGCGACATCGTGGACGGGTTGATGCGCGAGGAGGTCTTCTCCCGCGGCATCCCGATCGCCGAGCTCGCGTCGAAGTGGCCGCAGATCGTCGGGGAACGGCTGGCGGCGGAGACGGCTCCTGCGTCCCTCGAGGGCGTCCTGCTGACGGTGTCGGCGACCAACGGTCCGTGGGGAGCGCAGGCCCGATTCCTGCAATGAGCAGATCCGGCTGAAGGCCAATCAGGCGCTCGGATCCGATGTCATCGAAACGGTTCGGGTCATCGTGCGAAACAGCAGGTAGATGGCCTGAAACAGCCTGCGAAACCGGGCCGTTCGTCGGCCTCGATTGGTAAGATGTACGCATCCGCGCACGGCAGTTCCCCGGCGCGGCCTCCCTGTCAGGGCGAGGCCGCTGCGTGGGCAGGATCGGAGGCCCGTGGCAACCGTAACGACGAAGAGCACACCCAAGAAGAAGTCCGCTTCTCAGGACTACGACTCCAGCAACATCCAGGTCCTCGAAGGCGTCGAGCACGTCAGGCTCCGCCCGGGGATGTACATCGGCACCACCAGTTCGCGAGGCTTGCATCACCTCGTGACCGAGGTCGTCGACAACTCCGTCGACGAGGCGATGGCGGGTCGTGCGACCAAGATCATCGTGACGCTGCACGCCGACGGCAGCGTGTCCGTGCAGGACGACGGCGCCGGCATCCCCGTCAAGCCGATCCCGCGCGCGAAGGACCGCCGACCCGCCGTCGAGGTCGCGCTCACGACGCTGAACGCCGGCGGGAAGTTCGGCGGCGGCGGGTACTCGATCTCCGGCGGTCTGCACGGCGTGGGCGTCTCGGTCGTGAACGCGCTCTCCGCGAAGATGACGGCGGACATCCTGCGTGACGGCTTCGCGTGGCATCAGGAGTACGCGCGGGTCGTTCGACCACCAAGCTGACGAAGGGCAAGGCCAGCACGAAGCACGGCACCACGATCCGCTTCTGGCCGGACGCCGAGATCTTCACCGAGACGACCGAGTTCAAGCGCGAGCAGCTGACCGAGCGGCTCCGCGAGCTCGCGTTCCTGAACGCGGGGCTCGAGATCCATCTGATCGACGAGCGTGAGGACCCGGTCCACAAGGACATCTACCGCTACAACGACGGCCTCAAGGACTTCGTGAAGTACCTCAACGGCAGCAAGGATGTCGTCCACAAGCCGATCGCGATCGAGCAGAAGGGTGACGACGAGGTCGAGGTCGCGATGCAGTGGAACACCGGCTACACGGAGTCGGTGTACTCGTTCGCCAACACGATCAACACGCACGAGGGCGGCATGCACGAGGAGGGGCTCAAGAAGTCCCTGACGAACGTGATCAACCGCTACGCGCGTGCCAAGGGCCTGGTCAAGGAGAAGGAGGAGAACCTGATCGGCGAGGACGTCCGGGAAGGGCTCACCGCGATCATCTCCGTCAAGCTCCGCGACCCGCAGTTCGAAGGACAGACGAAGACGAAGCTCGGCAACGCGTCGATGCGCTCGCTCGTCGAGACCACGATGAACTCGCA
>CAVZQM010000009.1:0-18952 GCA_963777495.1 uncultured Actinomycetes bacterium
CATGGCGGCGAGTCTAGGCGGCGGTCGGCCGCCACGAGATGAGCGTGGGATACCGGGCGGACCCGAAGGTCAATGACAACCGCCGAACGAGAAGTGCCCCGGATCGCTCGTCGGGACTGACTGGCACCAGCCAGTCGCCTCGAGGGCCTCGACGATGTTCGGAGTATCAAGACCACGCTGGTTGGTGTCGATCGCCGCGCCCAGTTGGTGCCAGGACTTGCCCGGCGGTGCGCACCGTCCAGGGCACTGCGCGCCCCCGCAGATGTTGCGACAGGCGACGCGCTGCTCGGCGCAGGAGCGGTAGCTCCACACGACGGGGATGCGCTCGCCAGCGCGCTGCTCGGCTCGCCTGAATGCGGCCATCGCGAGAGGCTGGAGCGTGACGTCCCGGTAGGTGGTCAGCGGCGGAGGGCTGGCGCACGCATCGGACGGGATCACGATGCCTGACGCGCGTGGGAGCAGGAGGAAGATCGCCGCGGCAGCGACGGCCAACGACCCGGCCCCCATCAGGAACCGACCGCGCCGGGTGATGCGTGTGGCGCGGGAGCGCCTTCTGTGGCGTCCGGCGCGATGTCCAGCTTCGTGCCGCATGAGCAAAGGGTATGGACATCGGCGGGCCCGGGCGCCGCCTGCAACGAACTCGTCACATCAGAGCGGGGGTCGGTCGACCGCTATCTGCGCGGTGGCTTCTCCATGGTCGATGCCGCATACCTTCTTCTGATCACCGGGTTTCCCGTCGGGATCGGCGGGGAATGGGGGCTCGCGATGGATACCACTCGTTACGAAGAGCTCACGGCGAAGCGCGACGACGTCGGCCTCACGGACGAAGAGGCGGACGAGCTCGGCAGGATGGTGGCTGAGCTCGAGGGCGGCGCTTACGGGAACGCAGACACTTTGCGCGCCGAGGCAGAAGGGGAACTGGACACGTCTTCGGCAACGGCGGCAGCGCCGAACGGTCCGTGCGAACATCTCGGGTGCGGCTGCCTGACCAACGACGCCTTCTGCAGTGACTTCTGTCGGAGCCACCAGGCGGAGCCGAACGACGCTGGTCCCGCGTTCGACTGCGGGTGCGGGCACGACGCATGCAAGACGGTCGTCGGCGAGGCGTGACGGGGCGGCTTTCCTACTGCCGAGCCGCTCGCGGAACGACTCCGCGACGCCGATCTACACCGATGAACCCGTGAGGTCAGTTCGCCGCCACGGCGAAGAGCCGCCATTCGTCGGGAACGCCCTTCAGCGAATGGAAGCCGCGATCCTCGAGCTCGAGGCCTGAGCCCGCCACCAGATCCTTCACGGTGCTCGACACCAGGACCTCGCTCGGCCCTGCGAGCGCTCCGACGCGGGCGCCGATCGCCACAGCGAGTCCCTCGATATCATCGCCCGCGAGCCGGATCTCACCGGTGTGCAGGCCGGCCCTGATCTCGATGCCGAGCGGGCGGACAGCGCCGGAGATCGCTTGCGCGCATCGCACGGCCCTCCCGGGGCCGTCGAACATGGCGAGGAAGCCGTCGCCCATCCGCCGGATCTCGCGCCCGCGGCAGCGCGCGAGCTGCGCCCTGACGATCTGATCGTGCCCGTCCTGCACGGTGCGCCAGCCGTGGTCTCCCATCGCCGCGCTCTGGCTGGTGGAGTCGACGATGTCGGTGAACAGGACGGTCGCGAGCAACCGGTCGAAATCGGCGTCCTCGTCCTTGGCCGACCGCATCACCTCACCGACCGCATCCCTCAGCTCATCGAGATCGCTCATCCATACGACCCGATGACCCCCGGCGAGCGAGACCACCCGTGCGCCCGGGATCCGCGAGGCCACCCAACCGGCCTCTTCCGAGTTCACGCCCTCCTTGCACATCACGACCGTCGGCACCTGGATCGTGGAGAGGATGTCCCGGACGTCGGTCTCCCGCCACATCCGATCGAACGCGAGCATGTTCCCCGGCGCCGCGGAGTACCGAGCCCACTTGGCCGCCCATCGCAGGAGCTCCGGGTCGTCGGCGCCGTGAGGCCCGAGGAGCAACGACATCTCCGCCCACTCGCGCGCGTGCGCCTCGCTGCCCCAGATCTCCGGCATCCGCTGGTGTTGCTCGAGCCAGTCCTCGTTGCGCATCCCCCAGGGGTAGTCGGCCGACCACGCCGTCTTCGCGCTCCCACCGTTGAGGATCAGCCCGGCGGTTCGGTGCGGATACGTGGCGGCGAACAGCGCCGCCAGCGCCGCGCCGTCCCCCCAACCGAAGAGGACCGCCCGGCCGCTGCCGGCCGCGTCCATCACGGCCCGGATGTCGTCCATCCGCGCTTCGAGGTCGGGAACGCGGCTGACCCGATCGGACAACCCCGTCCCCCGCTTGTCGAAGTCGATGACCCGCGCATCCTTGGCGAGGCCGCGCACCATGTCCGCGTAGCGAGGTTGTTCCCAGTACACCTCCAGGTGCGAGACCCAGGATTTGACGAGGATGAGATCCATCGGCTCCCGTCCCCACGACCTGGTAGGCGATCCACACGTCATCGCTCGTCTTCGCGTAGAGGGTCTCCGGAATCACCCCGTCAGTGTCCCACCGCGGGTATGCGATTTCCCCGGCTCCGGCACGCTCACCGAACTTCCTCGTCAGTCCCGGTCTAGCCACGGCCGATGTCGACCTCGTTGCCTTCCGCATCGGCTGGTGCGATCGACTAGACCACGATGAACCGAGGGAAACATGCAGAGACGCCAGGAGGCAGCAGAGGACGCGATCTTCAACGGGCGAGGTATCGAGGAGAACCAACGAGGAACGAGCGAAGGAGTCTAGGTCAGCGTGGTCGATCGTCGAGGCGGCGGAACCCAGGGCACCGCTCGGGCAACGCCGCACCGTCGCCTCGACGACCTCAGGATCCGCAGCCTCGGGTCTGACCCACGGGCGAGCATCCGGATCGAAGACCTCGGGGGCGTTGCGGAAGCAGTCGCCCCCGTGGGTACACCTTCGAGGAGCCCACGTGACCTCGATCTGGTCGGTCCGGTAGATCCGGGCCACTCCTTCTTGCATGCGGGCGGGCACCGCCTCGTCCATGGATACGACGGTAGCACCGGCAGGCCCGTCGAGATCGAGATCTGGTGGAGGAGCGGGACCAACTTCGAGCTGGAGGGTTAGTCTTCGGCGGACGCGGCTTGATCCAGGGGTTCGTCGATGTCCGAACCGGTACCGCAGCGGAACCTGATCCTCATCCTCGCGCGGAACTTCGCCTCGCGGCTCGCGACCGCGGTGTTCCTCGTCGACGCCGACGGGCGCGTCGTCTACTTCAACGAGGCGGCCGAGCAGCTTCTCGGACAGCGCTTCGTCGAGGGGCACGGGATGACGTCCGATGAGTACACGAAGCTGTTCCAGCCGAGCGACGACGCGGGCAACCCGATCCCGGCGCCCGAGACGCCGCTCGGCATCGCGCGTCGGCGGAAGGAGCCGGGGCACATGCGACTCACGATCCGCGGCGCCGACGGCGTGACGCGCCCGATCGAGGCGACGGCCTTCCCGCTGCTCGCCCACACGGAACGAGCAGGTCGGGGCGATCGCGATCTTCTGGGAGCGCGCGGAGGAGGGGTAGTGCGGCTCCGGGTCTGGGGATGCCGCGGCTCGATCGCGACGCCCGGCCTCGAGACCGCCCGCTACGGCGGCAACACCTCGTGCATCGAGGTTCGCCTCGACGACGGCACGCTGATCGTCCTCGACGCCGGGACCGGCGCGCGCGGGCTCGGCCTCGCGCTCACCGAGGAGCCGCTGGAGCGGATCGATCTGCTCCTCACGCACCTGCACGTCGACCACGTCGAGGGCCTCGGCGCGTTCGAGCCGATCTGGCGTCCCGAGACCGACCTGCACATCTGGGGACCGCCGTCGCCGGTCGTCTCCCTCGCCGATCGGCTCGCGACGTACTTCTCGCCGCCGCTGTTCCCGCTCCACCTGTCCGAGGTGCCGGCGCGCACCACGTTCCACGACGCGCCCGACGGCGCGTGGACGGATCGGCGACGCGACGATCCGGTCCGACCCGATCCAGCATCCCGGCGCGACGGTCGGCTATCGGATCGAGGCCGACGGCAAGACGCTCGCGTACCTCACCGACCACGAGCCGGCGCTCGGCGACGAGCTCGAAAGATGCCCGCCGGAGTGGATCTCCGGGTTCGCGCTCGCGTTCGGCGCCGACGTGCTGATCCACGACTGCCAGTACACGCCGGAGGAGTACGAGGACCGGTTCGGGTTCGGCCACTCGAGCACGGACCACGTCGCCCGTTTCGCCGAGAAGGCGGGCTGGATCGGCTGGTGCTGTTCCACCACGACCCGATGCACGACGACGCGGAACTCGACGCGATCCGCGCATCCGTGCTCGACCGCTGGGAGGTCGATCCGGAACGCTGCCAGATCGCCGACCGAGGGCGCGGAGTTCGTCGTCTGACGGACGGTCGGATGCGTGATGCGGCCCGGGTAGGGTTCGACGATGCCAGCCGCGACGCTGACAGTCGGAAACGTCGAGATCACCGCGATCCTCGACGTCGACACGATGTTCCCGCTCGCCGAGGTGTTCGATGGGAGGGGCGATCCTCTCCCCGGCGGATCGAAGTCCCTTGCCGCGAGGTACCCGGACGAGTTCACCGCGGACTCGTGGCGCTTCCGCGACCATTGCTTCCTGGTCCGGACGCCGACGCGTCTGACCTTGATCGACACGGGCGTCGGCCCGACCGACTCCGCCTTCGGACGATGGCTCGGCGTCGGCGGAAGGCTGCCGGACGAACTCGCGGGGCTCGGGGTCATGCCGGGCGACATCGACGACGTCATCCTCACCCACATCCACTCGGACCACACGGGGTGGAACACGATGCCGTCGTCGAGTGGATGGGTCCCACGGTTCCCGAATGCTCGGTACCACCTCCATGACGCCGACGTCGCGTGGAAGCGAGGCTTCATCGACGAGGAGGAGGTCCGGGAGTTCGCCGAGGCGATCGCGCCGCTCGAGTCAGCGGGGCAGTTCGACACGTCCACCGAGGACCAGGATGTGTCGCCCGGCATGAGCGTGCGACACGCGCCCGGTCACACCCCCGGACATCGGTGCGTCCTGTTGGACGCCGGCGGCGAGCGCGTGCTCTTCGCCGGAGATCTGTTGCACTTCACGTTCCAGCTGAACGACCCCGCGTTCCGCTCACCCGGCGACGTCGATCCGGACGAAGGGAGCCGGACGCGGGTCGCGTGGCTCGACCGAGCGGAGTCGGAAGGGCTGACACTCGCGACCGCGCATGTCCCACCGTTCCCCATCGGTCGGATCGTCCGTGAGGGAGGACAGCGGCAGCTCGAACGACCGGCCCGGTGGGGCGGACGCAGCGGTCTCCGCGCACCCCTAGGGGTGTTCCGTCTCCTCGAGCAGGCGCCGCAGCACCGGGAGGACGAGGCGATCCTTCTCTCGTCCCGCCGCCTCCTTGGAACGGATCACATCCGCGAGCGACGCGACGTCCACCTCGGCGCCGAGGATCGTCAGGTGCACCGCGTCACGCGCGACGTCGGCGTAGCCTCCGGTGCCGCTCGGTTCGAACGCCAGGTCGAGCCGACCGAAGTCCGTGACCAGGTTCCACGTGCGCGACGCGGCGAGGGACGAGGCGTCGTGGTCGAACGGCACGCCGCCCGGCTCCGCATCGGTCCACACCCGGGCGTGCAGCTCGTCGAGCGCCGCGGAGAGCCGTTCGAGGTTCGCGCCGGACGGCTCCGGCACCACGTCGATGTCGGTCGTGACGTACGGCGACCCATGGATCACGCCGGCGAACCCGCCGATCAGCACGTGGCGTACCCCGTGACGAGCGAGGACGTCGAGGAGCTTCTCGGGGCGGAACTCAACCTCGGGCATCGGTCAGCGCTCGCCGCCCGGCCGTCGCGAATCGGAGCGCCTGCTGATGGCGGCGCACCCGGGCATCGGGCCCGACCATCAGGTTCGTCGAGGCGACCGACCAGTCGGCGTCGTCGGTGGGCAGGAGCTGCGGCACCAGCTCCAACCCGCACGCCCGCACGGCTTCCGCGACGCGCTCGTACGAGGGCTCCGTCCCGCCCCGCTCCAGGCGGGCGATCGCGGATTGGGTCGTGCCGAGTCGTTCCGCCAGTTCATGCTGAGTGAGGCCCGCCCGTCGGCGCGCCTCCCTCACGACATCGCCTCCTCGCATGGTAGTGAGTATAGCGGATACGCTATGTCCCGCCGGGGGGTAGGAATGGAGCTGACCCCCGATCTTCGCGCAGGGCGCTGCCGAGCCAAGGGTTGCATCTCCCGGCCGGCAAGTGTGCTCGGCACACCTTCGGTCACCCGCGGACCCGTCGACGCGTCCCCAACGAGGGTCACGGAACCCTCGGTCTCACTACCATGCACGCACGTCAACCAGCGACGACTTAGGGGAACGCCGGTGACCTGCGAACCGGATGATCGACGAGAACGGGACGGGCCGCTACGCCGAGGTCAACGGCATCAACCTCTACTACGAGACCCACGGGGCCGGGCGGCCGCTGATCCTGCTCCACGGCGGGCTCGGTTCGGGCGAGATGTTCGGGCCGATCCTCCCGATGCTGGCGGAGCGCCACCAGGTCATCACGGTCGACCTCCAGGGGCACGGCCGCACCGCCGACATCGATCGGCCGATCGACATCCGGCTCATGGCCGACGACATCGCGGCCCTCATCGACCACCTCGGGCTCGAGAAGCCGGACCTCGTCGGCTACTCGCTCGGCGGCGGCGTGGCGTTCTTCACCGCGTCGAAGCATCCGGAGAAGGTCGGCAAGCTGGTGATGACCTCGGCGCACATCGAGTCGGACGCCATCCCGGCCGAGATGCGTGCCCAGCAGGCCCAGGTGAACTCCGGGGCGATCGAGTTCATGAAGGACACACCGATGTACGAGCTCTACCAGCGGGTCGCCCCGCGCCCGGAGGACTTCGGACGGCTGCTGGACAAGATCGGCGAGTCGATGAGCAAGGACTTCGACCTCAGCGAGGAGATGCGCGGCCTCCAGGTGCCGACGATGCTCGTCTGCGCCGATGCCGACATGGCGCCACCGAGCCACTACGTCGAGGCCTTCAAGCTTCTCGACGGCGGCCTCCGCGACGGCGGCTGGATGGGCGAGGGCCGGCCGAAGGGCGGGCACGCGCTCGCGGTCCTGCCCGGCCTGACCCACTACAACCTGGCCACCTCGCCGCTCTTCGCCGCGGCCACCCTCGACTTCCTCGACGGGCAGCAGGGGCAGGTCTGAGTCACCACCTGAAGGCAACCACGCTGATGCGTTCGTCTGTCCGATCTGTTGGTGAGTCTTTCGAGCGTCGGCTGAAGACATCAGCGTGGTATTCGGTGACCTCGACGGCCTCAAGTCGGTTGGAAGCGGCCGCTGGGCCACGATGATCGGTTCGCGGATGCTCGTCGATGCCGCCAACCCGGTCCGAGCGGTGGTGCGCGGGTCCGATGTCAGCGGCCCGGATCGGTCGCGACGAGTTCTGCATCCTCGTTGTCGGGGCGCGGACGCCCGTGGCCCGCTGATCGCGCGCGGGAGGTCACGTCGCGCGGTTCAAACGCGACATCGAAGCGACCCTATACACGCTCTGCGTTGTCACTCCGCTTCGCCACCTCCGCACCATCCGATCGACTGTCCCTGGACGAGCTGATGCGAACTCCCGACGCGCAGATGTATGAGGACAAGCGGAGACGCCGGAAACAATCTGGTAACCGCTTGTCCCGACTTCGGCTTCTGAACGTGCGGCGACGACCCGACGCCTGGCGGCGGTATAGCTCTCGCCGGTCTTGGACATGCGCGCACGTACGCGCTCTTTGAGGTGTTTTTGTTTAGTCATTTCACGTGTCCTCCGGCCCACGGCGCAGACCCACGCTCCACACCGCTGCCGGTCTCAGACACGCCAGCGACGTTGACCCGAGGACAAGATCCCCTTTACCCCCTTGATGCCGGAGAGCGTGGGTCTCCGAGCGGAGGTCAGGCGTAGGTCGACGCGCTCTCCGATCCTTAGTAGCCGACCACGCCGATGTCACGAGCTATCGACGATGGATCGCGCCGTGCTCCATCCCCCATGCGAGCGCGTAGTCCGCAACCTCCTGTCCCAGCGGGGCTGTCGTGGATACCCCTCTGAGGTCGAACTCGAAGTCCTGGGGGCCCGGGGTCTGGAGCGGCGTCCAATCTTCGGAGCCACCCCCGAACCCGCCGCCCGGATTCCGCCACACACTGGTCGCGCCGGTTGATTCCCGGCGGAACGCCCAGAGCCAGCCGTTGCCGGGTCCGAGCGCGCCGAGAGCGGCTTGGACGGAGATCCAGTAGGTCCCCGGCTGCAGGATCAGAGCGGGACTCAGAGGGATCGTGAGGTCGTCCGGTGCCGTGGTCGGAGGCACGTTCAGATACGACGTGATGAGCGCGCCGGGTTCCGCTCCTCCGTCCTCGTAGAGGAAGACGTTGACGCCCGGGACGAGGAAGGGCGGCGGGTGGGTCGAGCCGTTCGACCCTGGAGCGAACACACCTGTGATCGACCAGGTCTGGCCCGCCGGAACGACGAAGTCATCGGCCCCTTGTGAGTCGAGGCTATCGTCCGAGACGTCGGCGGAGACCCGTGCGCCGCCGAGGGAACCCGTCTGATCCCACAGGACGGGCGCGACCGTACCCACGAGCCAGACCTCACGGGCGGACCGGTCCGTGAACACCGGGTCGCCGGTGCTGAAGTCGAGGATCGCGAGGGAGGCTTCCGCTCGCGACGTGCCCGGCTCGAACGCACCAGGAGATGGGACGACCCTTATCACCCGGCGGAGCCACCGGCCATCGCACGCGAGCCCGAAATCGTCGGTGCCGCCCAAGCCCGGCGTCGTCGACCTGCGTGAGCTTGACCGAAAGGACCGCGATGACCCACGGTGGCTGGCAGCGCGCCAGAACGACGATGGATGCCTCGCCGGCCTCGTTCACCTCGCCGCGCCGAGAAGATCCGTACTTCGGCGGGTGCCCGCACCCACACCGTCACGGAGTCTGTGGCCTGGTCCACGGGATCGAAGTCGATCGGGTCCTGCACGTCGAGGGATGCATCCACCCTCGTCAGGCCGCCACCGAGTACGAGCTCTCCGGACGAGAACACCTGCACGTCGATCCGATGCCAGCGGTCGTCGCAGACGATCCCGAAGTCGAACGGCGCCCGACCGACGATCGAACCCTTCATCCTGTGAGACCCCGACGATAACTCTGCTCGAACCCAAGGGATCTCGCAGCGCACCCAGACCGACACAAGCATCGCGCCGCCCTGTCCGAGCCGCACGTTCCTCGAGATCTTGACCTCCGCTTGGCTATGGACGAAGACGGTGATGGAATCCTGCCCTTGCGGGGCGGGATCGCCGGTCACGGGGTCGATCACGGTGAGGGTGGCGGTGACCGTCGTCAGACCTGGCTCGAAGGGACCTCCACCCGGGGTGGACACCGAGGTCCTGACCTGTTGCCACGTCCCGTCGCAGATGATGCCGAAGTCGCCGGTGAAGGAGCCAGAGAGGCCAGCCTGCGAGACGTCGATCAGGAGCTCTTGCACGATCAAGGGAGATCGGCAGCGTGCCCAGAGCCGCACCCGCATCTCGCTGAACTGTCCGAGCCGGACGTCGCGAGAGATCTTCACCTCCGCAGAGCGCCGAGGGTGACGGCTCGTATCCGACCCCGCGGGAGTACCGAGCGCCGGGGCGGCCAGAGCTATCACCGCCACCACTACGACGAACGGCACGAAACCTCTGCGGGCGTGACGGACCAACGACCTCACCTCCGGGATCATCCTATGTAGTGGGGAGTTCGCCCGCTATCCGACCTTCGTCACACTCGACGGCAGGATGACCCAGCGACTACGGATGGGATCAGCGCCGCCCGGTCGGCGTCGGGCTGCGACTTGCCAGGCCGGGTACTCGGCGCCCCTTGTGGCCGGTTCGGGCCTCAGCCGGGGCCGTAGAGTTCCCAGGTTGCACGGGAAATGTCACCGCCTTGGGGTGTGAAGCAAGTGCCGGCACGACTCGAAGATGCGGGGTGCGAGCATGAGCGAACGGCGAGATCCTGAAGTGCAGTTCCAGCTAGCGAATGAGCGGACGTATCTGGCTTGGTTGCGGACAGCGCTCGCACTCGTCGCCACCGGCGTCGCCGCCGCCCGGCTCTTGGCGGGGCAGACGCTCCCTTGGGCGTGGGAGACGGTTGGCATCCTGCTGATCCTCGCGGGAGTCGTGACGGCGGCCCTCGCACGGCGCCGATGGCGAGCGACGGACGCGGCGATCCGCGAAGGCGAACCCATGCCGGCTCCGGGCATCGCCGTGATGATCGCGGGCGTCATCGTGCTCTGCGGGCTCATCACGATCGCGCTCCTGCTCGGAACGAACCCCGGACGTGTTCCATGACCTTGGTGGCAGCCTAGAGGTCCGGGCGTTCGAATCCCGTCTTGGTTCCATCCTGGCAACCGCCCGGGAGGATCGTGCGATACCGACCAGGAACACGCGTCGTCCGAGGGAAAACGCAGCGACCGCCCCGTCCAAAGGAGCGGCCGCCGGGTCACAAAGTCGCCCGGGCGATTCGCAGGGAAGGTCCCGGGCACCGAGAATCGTAGACGCGCGGTGGGTGCCGCGCATCACCCGATCGGCCCATCTAGCTACACCCTCAGTTCGTTCCTCACTCGGAGATCACCCGAATTTCGAGATGTTCGCTCGCGCCGCCCACCGATGTCGAGGAGGTCGTAGCGGTGGGCGTGAAGCTCTATCGTGGCTCTCGCCCGCGCGTCTGCCCGTCAGGGAATCAGGCCCGTCTAGAAGGAGGTCTAGATGGATACCTATCCGGCGATCTCGGACCATGGTCTGATCGGCGATCTCCAGACCGCGGCCCTCGTCGCGACCGACGGAACCATCGATTGGTTCTGCACCCCGCGCTTCGACTCACCGAGTGTCTTTGCGTCTCTCCTGGACCGGAAGCGAGGGGGTCGGTTCAGGATCGCTCCTTCGAACGAGGAGTACGTGACCAAGCAGCTTTACTTCCCCGACACGGCGATCCTGATCACGCGATTCATGACCCCGGACGGCGTCGGCGAGGTCGTCGACTTCATGCCGATCACGACGCCGGAGCGACCCACCGATCGCCACCGGATCGTCAGGCTCGTTCGCGTCGTTCGAGGCGAGATGGAGTTCGTCCTCGAGTGTGAACCCCGGTTCAACTACGGCAGAGCGCGCCACGACGTCGAGGTGATAGACCGCGGAGTGATCTTCCGCTCCGAGGAACTCGAGCTCTCCCTTCGTGGCACTGTCCCGTTCGAGCCGTACGGAGCCGACGCGCGCGCCACATGGCGCGCCCGCCCGGGCGAGGTCGGTGGGGTCATCCTGGAGTCAGCGGTGGGTGGCGAGCTCCCGAGGCTCGAGCCGCAGGACGTCTTGGACATGTTCAACGCAACCGTCCGCTTCTGGCGTGAGCTGGCTCGGCCGATCGACGTACCACGGCCGTTGGCAGGAGGCGGTGCGCCGTTCGGCGATGACGCTCAAGCTGATGACGTACGCGCCGACGGGAGCACTCGTCGCCGCACCGACGACGAGTCTCCCGGAACAGCTCGGGGGCGAGCGGAACTGGGACTACCGCTTCACGTGGGTCCGTGATGGTTCCTTCTCGATCTACGCGCTCCTCGGGCTCGGCTACACGGACGAAGCTGCTGCGTTCATCAGGTGGCTCGGCGACCGGGCGAGCGAGCGAGCAGGGAACGGCTCTGGGCCTCTCAGGATCATGTACCGCATCGATGGGTCACCAGATCTCGACGAAGAGGTGCTCGGTCACCTGGAGGGATATCGAGGGTCGAGCCCGGTGCGGATCGGGAACGGCGCCTCCGATCAGCTGCAGCTGGACATCTACGGCGAGGCCTTGGACTCCATCGATCTCGCGGACCGGCGCGGGATCGCGGTCGGCCACGAAGGATGGACGCACCTGAGCGGCATCCTCGACTGGCTGTGTGATAACTGGGACCGGCCCGACGAGGGCATCTGGGAGACGCGGGGCGGCCAGAAGCATTTCGTGTACGGCCGCGTGATGTCGTGGGTCGCCATGGACCGCGGGTTGCGTATCTCGGAACGCCGCGGCCGACCGGCCGACGTGGAGCGATGGAGGGACGCTCGCGACCAGATCTACACACAGATCATGGAGAAGGGGTGGAGCAAAGAACGTGCGGCCTTCGTCCAGCACTATGGATCCGATGTCCTGGATGCCTCGAACCTTCTCATGCCACTCGTTGGATTCGTCGCTCCGCGGGATCCGATGTGGCTGTCGACACTCGATGCGATGGCCGGAGAGCTCGTCTCGGACAGCCTCGTCTACCGCTACGACCCGAGTGCGTCCCCCGACGGATTGCGGGGCTCGGAGGGCACGTTCTCGATCTGCACGTTCTGGTACGTCGACGCGCTCGCGCGCTCAGGTCGCCTCGAACAGGCCCGACTAACGTTCGAGAAGATGCTGACCTACGCGAACCATGTCGGGCTGTTCGCCGAGGAGATCGGTCCGACCGGCGAGCAGCTGGGCAACTTCCCGCAGGCGTTCACGCACCTCTCGCTCATCAATGCGGCGATGAATCTGGATTTCCAGCTCGACCACGGTCCCGGGTGGGTCGATCTGGTTCGGGGTGGCCTCCCCGGTGCAGCTAGAGCTGGTTCGCCCAAGGTGTAAGCGCTCGGGCGACCGTCGAGTAGTGGTGTCGATCGAGCGCCAAGGTTGGTGATCGTTCCTCTCGACCGCCGACCTTGGGGGACTCATCGTCGCGGACGACGCGAGTATCGAGCTCTAGCAGATGCTGTTCAGGACCGGGTCGCGCTTCAGCAGCGCCATGGAGGTGCTGGCTCAGGGCCTCTTTCGGTGCAACGATTCCGTTGAAGCGCGGCTACGGTCGCTCGACGAAGGAGTGATTGTCATGGAAGGTGGATCTGTCCTCGGAACCCTCCTCGCCGGAGCGATCCTGTTGCTGATGGGCGGCCTCATCGCATTCGCGGGATTTCGGCTGTTTCTGATACTGCTGCCGATCTACGGCTTCTTCTTCGGGCTGTCTTTCGGGGCGCACTCGGTGCAGGCGCTATTCGGCGACGGCTTCCTGTCCACGACCACGAGCTGGGTGGTCGGCTTCTTCGCGGGACTGCTGTTCGCGCTCCTCTCGTACCTGTTCTGGGTTTTCGCGATCGCCTTGGTAGCCGGCTCGCTCGGGTACGCGTTGGTAGCGGGCTTCTTCTCACTGTTCGGCGCCGACCTCGATGTGCTGGTGTGGATCGTCGGCGTCGTGGTGGGCATCGTCTTCGGGATCGCCGCGGTGGTGATGAACCTCCAGAAGGCCATCGTGATCATCGCCACGGCCCTCTTGGGCGCCTGGACGGTCGTGGGGACGTTCCTATTCCTGTTCACTTCCGCCACACCGCAGAGCATCGCGGAGAGCGGCGCGAAGATGGTGCTCGACGACCACCCGCTCTGGTTCCTGATCTTCGCCGTCGTGGCGGCGGTGGGGATGATCTTCCAGTTCCGGATCAACCGCAGCTATGAGATCGAGCGGTACAACCGCTGGGAAACGTCGATGGGCGGCACTTACGGGTCACCCCCACCCACGATGTAGGCTCCTGCCTCGAGGCGCGGCGAGACACTCTCCGAGCCGCGGGCGTTCCGTTGTTCCTTTTCCGGCATGACGAGGGTGTTGGCCGTTGCCGTGCTCAAGGCCGTCTCCCGGAAAGGGCTACGCGGTTCTGCAGTCAGAGGATGTCGAACTCGCCGGGCATCACATCATCATCCTCATCCGTCTCAAGTGATTCCATGAGGGCGATGTCTACGAATGCCTCATCGAGCGCCAGCCCTTGATCCAACGTTTCCGGGTCCATGCTGACTCCTTCCCCGAAGAGCATCTGACCCGAAGCTGCATCTGAGCCGAGTGTGTACCCATGAAGTGACCGGGCGCAAGACGGCAGGTGAACACCGAGCAAACGCATCTCGACCGGTACCTGCCGCGAGGTCGGCGATGACCCCACCAAGTGCTTCGGTCGACCCTCTCCCGGCGCTCACGCCTCGCGGTCCGTCGTCGGTCCCCTGCCGGCGCCTCCGCGAGCATCGCGCGAATCGCGGCATCCAGCGCAGCAAGCGATGGGGAGCAACCGCGCCGAGAGCACGAACGCGGCGAGCCATATCCTCGTCATCATGGTGATTCGTCACCGGGTAGCGGCGCCGCTTCCGCGAGTCTTCGTGTCCGGAACCACAACGTCGCGTTCAGGAAGGCGGCGACGACCATTAGCCGCCCCGATCAGGTGGAGTACACCGCCGAGCAGGACGATCGCGAGCCCGAGCGCCCCGTAGTGATCCTGAGCGTTGTCGATCCGAGGCACGATCCAGAACACGACGGCAAGCTGGAACACTTGCGCGCCGAGCGCGAACAGCGCCAATCCCGGGAGCATCGTGATCCAGCTGGTCCCGTCGGGTCGTGGCAGAATCTTCGACACGGCCAACCACGTCGCCAGATAGATGACGAACACAGAATCGTGGCGACCAGCCCGAGCGCGTCCGAGAATTCTGTCGAAGCTGACGCGCCACACCGGTCGCCATCAGGGCGAGCGCGGCGACTGCAAGTACCCACAGGGCGGTCTTGGTGGTGTCCTTGAGCGGTCGCCGCTCGAGGTCCCACGCGACAGCGTGAGTGAGCCGCAGGGCCTTCACCAGGGACCGCGCGGCGAGCAGCATCGCCCACACCACGACGATCAGCGTGAGGAGTTGGCTCCACAGCGGTTGGTTTCCCGAAGCGGTGATCGACTGGGCAGTGAGGCCGACGAGCCCGGCGTTCCTCAAGTCGCTCGCCTCGAAGTCGAAGAAACCGAGCACGTCATCCCTAGTGCGACGAACGGGACAAACACCAGGAACAGCCGGAATGCGATCGCGGCCGAGAGCAGCGGCCCCAGATGATCTCGGTCCCGCTCGTAGGTTTCGAACGCCACGTCGACGAACGGCTTCTGGGAGCGCGCGGCCTCGACGCGCTTCCAGGTCTCTGCTGCCCGTTCGCGCAGGACTCCTCGCTCTTGTCCTTGAACCCGGCGACGCGCCCGGGCGGTGAGGCAGGCTCCGTGTCGTCGGCCGCGACCGAGGGGCCGCGTTCCGTACCCGGCGGCAGGGATCCGTCGGTTCGCTCATGGCCCAGCGGACTGGCATCTCTGCACGGTCATGAAGTCCTGTGTGCCCCTCCCGAGATGGAAAGCCAGCACGATCCCTCGAGTCTCTGCAATCCCACTTACTTGGGCTTCGCGTACTCCCCCATCTCGTCGGCGAAGTCCACCGCGACGTAGGGCTCCGTCACCAGCGACCCATCCATCATGTCCCGGTTCGACCACGTAGCCGTCGCCAGCCGTGATGTGCGCCTCTGTGCCGTCCGCCGGTGCGGACACGAACTCCCCGGGAGAACTACAGTAGCCCTTGTGCAAGATCATGCACTGCTCGGTGCCGGCGATCGGCTTGACATCGTTTGACCACTTCCAGCCGGGCTGAAAGATGGTTCGACCGATCGACGTTGAACCGATCGTGACCATCTCGGCCACTCCGTTCGTGAACGTGCGAGTCTGCGTGGGTTGCCGAAGCTCTTGACCGCGACCGTACCCATAAACACCACCCCTCTCTGCTGGTCACCCTAGACCGCCACGGTGAGGGAGGTCCATCCACTTCCAGGCGGTCGCTGCGTTGCGACGCTCGGGGGTCGACACAGGAAGTCATGGGAATCGCACTTCCGGAAGTACGACCATCGAAGTCGCGGCAGCCTTATCGGGCGCGCGCGGGCGTGCTGTAAGGTGTCGGTTCTGGTCGGATGCCGGCAGCAGCCAACCACGGCCGGCCGAGCGAACACGAGGGGGTTGTCCATGGGAATGAGGCGACGGTCGAGGCGCCGGGGGCTCATGGTAGGGGCGGCGATCGGTCATCACATGGCCAAGAAGAGCGCCCAGGCGCAGCAGGCGCCTGACGACTACCAGGAAGAGCCGGCCCAGTACGCGCCGCCTCCGGCAGACCCGGCTGACCAGATCGAACACCTCGCACAGTTGCACGCCTCGGGTGCGCTGACAGACGAAGAGTTCGCAGCGGCCAAGGCGAAGGCCCTGGGGACCTGAACGCGCCGCGAACGAAGACGTTCGTCAGATCGATACGCGCGGAGGGTAGGTGGCTGCGATGAGTGGATCGCGTAAGGACGTGCTGCTGAAGGCGATCGAGGCCGAGGTCGGTGGTGAATCGGTCGATCTGAGCACCCTGTTCACCGACGATGTGGTCGGTTGGTCGCCGTACGCGACCGTGTCGGGGCTCACGGCACTCGCCGAGCTCGCCGTCCTCCGCGAGGTGGCGTTCTCCAACGTCGTCATCATGTTCCGGGGACTCGACGAAGTGGGCAACAAGGCGTTCGCGGAATGGGTCATCGAAGCCGACCACACGGGGCCGCTCGTCCTCAGTGAAGATGCGGTCGTGGAAGCGACGGGACGGCATGTGGAGTTGCCCGGAGCCACCGTGGCCGACTTCCGCGATGGGAAGATCCGGTCGTACCGGACGTACTTCGACGACATCTCGCTGATCGAGCAGATCGTGGGCGACTGACGAAGCCGCCGTGGTGGAGTTCCAGGTCGAGGACGATCCGGATCCGCTCGACATCGGATTCCTCGAAACGCAGATCCGCCGTGAGGCGTCCGCCGCCATGGGACTCGGTGACGAGGTCGAGCTCGCGATCTTCGTGCGCGACGCCGGCAAGGTCGTCGCCGGCATCAGCGGCTGGACCTGGGGCGACTGCTGCGAGCTGCAGAGCCTCTGGGTGGAGCCGAGCCTCCGCGGTCGCTGGCTCGGGCCTAGGCTCCTCGCCGCTGCGGAGGTTGAGGCGGCGGCGCGCGGGTGCACCCAGACCGTCCACTTCACCTACGACTTCCAGGCTCGGCGCCTCTACGAGTGGGCCGGCTACGAATTGGTGGGGCGGGTCGAGGATTTCCCATCGGGAACGGATGCCCTCTGGTACCGCAAGCGCCTGAAACCCACCGGTCAAACAGATAAGGGGTGTGTAGAAGGCATCGAGCCGATCGCTGAGAGGACGTTCGAGGTCTTCGAGGTCCATCTCTTCTGAATGTTCGGTGCGGCCGCCGGGTAGTCCGCTCCCGGGTAACTCGCATCGTGGGGAGCATCGAGTCGAGCCGGGATGGTGTCCTCGCACGAACCGGGGGCGTGAAGCGGGCGATAAGGCTTGCACTCGGCTGTCCATGTGCGACGTGATCGGTTCCAGCTAGCAACCGCTTCGTAGGGATGCCCTACTCCACCGACATGAAACCATCGCCGTACTGGCTGGGCTTGCGCGGTTGCCCATCGGCGGGGTAGGCATCGCCGCGCAAGGATTCCGGTGGCCTCGGACCCGAGGTCACCGAACGGAGGGAGGAGCCATGCGGAAGAAGCTCTTGGCTGTGGTCGGCGTCGCCTGTGCGCTGGGATTGGTAGGGGGGACCTTGGTTGCCAACGCCGGTGCGGACATCACGGCACCCGAGACGATTCACCGGTGCTCGGAACGGTCACGAAGGATCGGTTCGTCGATGTCGGAAGAAGGGTCCCACGCCTGGCGACACATTCATGTTCGTCGAGCAGCTGACCGATGAATCGGACGATTCGGTCGTGGGTAAGTCGAATATCGCGTGCACGATGCACATCGGCTCCTGGGCGATCTGCACCGGCACGTTCAACATCACTGGACGCGGCGAGATCGTCGGCCAGGGGCTGGTCCCGTTCGGGCAGGGCGGTTCGTCCTTCGATGTGCCGGTCACCGGTGGCACCGGGGAGTTCGCGAACGTCCGCGGAGAGGTTCATATCGAACCGATTCTCTCGGAGACCGAGGAACGACACACGCTCGAATTGATCCCTGAGCACGACGCTTGCAACCTGAGGCTTCGGCCCCCATATCTTCCTGAAGCGGAAGCGATCCGCTACATGTTCAATTGACCATGCCTGTCGCTCTCGTTTCCGACCACGCCGTCGGTGAGGTCGAGGCGCTAGTCCACAGGTAGCGGTGGGCGTGCCCATCGCGATGTGGTCGCCATTCCAGCGTGGCGCCGCCAGCTTGCGGAACCCTGATGATATCTCCCTGTCACGAGTCAGGGGTACAAGACACCGCCGAGACGGACATGCGAACCGCGAGCTCCCGGTCGGCGCGAGGATCGTTCAAACAGTTATCCGACCGCGTGATCCGCCGCCTGGAGCGACCCGGCAGCGAATCGCTTCTGGTTCGACGTGGCCGACGTCGACCTCCGGGTCCACCCAGTCCCGGCGCCGCGTCCGTTCATCGTGAACCCGGCTCGACTCCGTTGGATTCAAGCGATAGACCCACTAGCGCCGTTGGTGACCTGATCGCTCGACATCTAGGGTGAGCTGAATGGCGACGTTCGTGATCGTGCACGGCGGCTGGGGCGGAAGCTGGGAGTGGCGTCGCGTCGCGAACGAGCTGATCCGGCTCGGACATGCGGTCTACACACCGACCCTGACCGGCCTCGGGGAGCGCTCGCATCTGCTCTCACCATCGATCACGCTCGACACGCACGCCGCCGACGTGACGAGCCTCCTGAGTGGGAATGTCTCGACGATGCGACCCTCGTCGGGCACAGCTACGGCGGGATGGTCACGACCGTGGCCGCGACCGACGCGCCCGACCGGATTAGGGCGCTGGTCTACGTGGATGCGTTCGTCCCGATGGACGGGCAGCGCGAGATCGACCTGATCGATGGGGAGTGGGTCTACGAATACATCCTCCGCCCCGCCCACGCCGCAGGCGACGGATGGTCGTCCCGTTTCCGTTCCAGGACGACGTGGGCGAGCTCACACCCGACGATGCCGAGCGCTACCGGAACAGCACCCATCCCCTCGCGACGTTTACCGATCCCGCCCGGGTTGGCGACCACGTCGCTGGCATCCCGTCCGCCTACGTCCGATGCACCCGG
>CAVZQM010000010.1:0-16224 GCA_963777495.1 uncultured Actinomycetes bacterium
GCGAAGCTCAGGCCGATTCCGGTCGGCGGATCAGCCGGTAGGCCTTGCAGCCCAAACACACCCCGGTGGATGCGTTGAGAGCGGATACTCCGAAGGCGAGCGCAGTCAGGCCGTAGCCAGGGACATCGATGCCCACCACGAAGAAGATCAGCGCCAGGGCAGTGAACACGAAGCCGAAGAACTGGGCGAACCTCGCCGGCCGAGCATCCTCCAATCCAGTCGGTGGCTCGATCCGCGGCCAGATGAAGCGAGCGAAGATCTGCGCCCACAACGACCACTGAAAACTCACGAACGCGGTGAACGCAAATACGGCGACCTGCGAGGCGAGCAGGCCGAGACCCAACGGTCGAGCAACATCCATGATGAGCAACACGACGGCGAGCGTGCAGGCAGTGGCCCCGGCACTGAATCGCAAGAGGCGCGGATCGACGCGACCGCGGAGCGGGCACACACTAGGTCTGAGGCTGGGCATGAGGTCTCCGAAGAGTGGACCAAGCTGATCCGATCCGGATCAGGCTACTCGGTGCGCCCAGCAGTTAGCCTCACCCCGGGCGCACGAACACCGTGCGACGCAGGGAGTCAGACGCCGATGGTCGGAACCGACGAGGTCGTCCGGGTCGATGGGCTCAGGATGCTCTACGGTCCCGTCGTCGTGCTCGACGGAGTCACGTTCGGCGTGGGTGCCGGCGAGGTCGTCACGCTGCTCGGCCCGAACGGGGCGGGCAAGACCACCACGATCGAGATCCTCGAGGGGTTCCGGGTGCGATCCGACGGTGACGTACGTGTGCTCGGGGTCGATCCGATCGGGGCCGACCAAGACTGGCGGGCCAGGGTCGGCGTCGTGCTGCAATCGTGGCGTGATCATGCCCGATGGTCGCCACGGGCCCTGCTCACCGATCTCGCCCGGTACTACGAGCCGTACTCCACGCAAGAGCGCGAACGGCCCTATGACGTCGAGGCGTTGATCGCGTTGGTCGGGCTCGAGCCGCAAGCCGACCGGAAGATCCGCACCCTCTCGGGCGGCGAGCGCCGCCGCCTCGACGTCGCCGTCGGCATCGTCGGGCGGCCCGAGCTGCTCTTCCTCGACGAGCCGACCGCGGGCTTCGATCCGAAGGCGCGGCGGGAGTTCCACGCGTTGGTTCGTCGCCTCGCCGACGAAGAGGGCACAACGATCCTGCTCACCACGCACGACCTCGACGAGGCGGAACGGCTCGCCGACCGCATCCTGATCCTCGCGGGCGGGCGCATCGTTGCCGACGGCACCGCGGACGAGCTCGCCAGGATGGTGACCCGCGACGCTCGGGTGCGCTGGCGCCGCAACGGCGAGTCGTTCGAGCGCAGGACGCCCGACGCGGTCGGGTTCGTACGCGACCTGCTGTCGCGCAGCGGCGACGAGATCGCCGACCTCGATGTACGCCGAGCGACGCTCGAGGACACGTACCTGGCGATGGTGCATCAGCACGAGAGCGGCGATCCGAGCGACGCCACGACCGCGTTCTCAGGGGGAGCCGATGGACCCTAGGCTGCATGCGATCCGCACCGGCATGCGGCGCGGATGGACCGAGTTCAAGCTGAGCATCCGGAGCCCCCAGGACCAGGGTTTCTACCTCTTCATGGCACTGATCACCCTGATCTACCTCTTCTTCAACCGCGCAGACAGGGTCGAGGGCACCGCCCTCTACTTCCCAGCGGTAGCGCTGCCCAGCATCCTCGGCGCGATGGTGGCGTTCAACATGGTGATCGGGCCGGCGTACACACTCGCGATGGAGCGTGAGGACGGCACGCTGCTGCGGGCGAGGGCCGTGCCGCACGGGCTGATCGGCTACGTAACCGGGCAGGTCGTGGTGAACTCGCTCAGCCTCGTGCCGTCGTTCGCCGTGATCCTGATCCCGAGCGCCCTGCTGTTCGAGGGCGTGATGAACCAGGGAGCGCAGGGGTGGCTGACGGTGGTGTGGGTGGTCGCGCTCGGGCTGCTCGCGACCCTGCCTATCGGCATCATGATCGGGTCGCTGGTGCCGGGCGTGCAGAAGGTCGGCACGTGGGGCATGCTGCCGATGCTCGTGCTCCTCGGCACCTCGGGCATCTTCTTCCCGATCCAGGAGCTGTGGGGGTGGGTGCAGGCCGTGGCGCAGATCTTCCCGGTCTACTGGCTCGGGCTGGGCATGCGGTCGGCGTTCCTGCCCGAGGCCGCCGCGGCGCTCGAGATCGACGGATCGTGGCGCACTCCGCAGACGGTGATGGTGCTGACGGCCTGGGCCGTGTTCGGCTTGCTGGTCGCGCCGGTACTGCTCCGGCGGATGGTCCGACGTCAGTCGGGTTCGAAGGTGGCGGCCGCCCAGCAGGAAGCGGTGCAGTGGGTCCGGTGACCGGAACGCGCTGGGTGGCGCCCGACTGTGCGATCTGCGCGCCGTGCGCCGAAGTTCCTCAGTGACGTGGGCTCTTCCAGGGCGGATGTCAAGGTAGATGCTGAAATCCCAAGATGGTGGATTCCGCCGCCGCGCCCGTCCGATTGATGAAGACGCGGGGGATACGGGCCGCGGTCGCCGACCCATGCCGCAACGGTCTGCGCTCCCACCGGGGATGCGGTAGAACCTCCGCATGGCCCGTCAGTACCACATCCAGCTCGATGAAGGGGACGTCGCACCCACCGTGCTGCTCCCCGGCGACCCGGGTCGTGTCGAGGTCGTCGCCCGCCTGTGGGACGAGGCACGCCACGTCGCCACCAACCGCGAGTACGTGACCTGGACCGGGACGTATCGAGGGGTGCCGGTCTCGTGCACGTCGACCGGGATCGGCGCGCCCAGCACGTCGATCGCCGTGGAGGAGCTCGCCCGCGTCGGCGCCACGACCTTCCTCCGGATCGGGACGTGCGGGACCTTCCTCGACCACGTGCAGGTCGGCGACATGGCGATCTTCGACTCCGCGGTCAGGCTCGACGGGGCCTCGCGCGCCTATGCGCCGATCGAGTTCCCCGCGGTCGCTAGCCACGACGTGGTCACGGCCTGCATCCGCGCCGGCGACGAGCTCGGGTATCGCTCCCACGTCGGGACCACGCGCTCGGCCGACACGTTCTACGCACGCCACCCCCGGCCGGGCTCCTCGTTCGCGGACTACTGGCAGTCGGATTGGCGCGAGCACTTCGACGACCTCAAGCGGATGAACGTGGTCGCGGCCGAGATGGAGGCCAGCGTGATCTTCGTCCTCGCACGGGTCTGGGGACTCCGCGCCGGCGGCGTGTCCGTGGTGCTCGACAACGTGCTCGGCGTGAGCGGCGACTCGGGCGAGTTCGACCCGGGGGAACAGCTCGAGCACGGCCCGGGCCACGTGGAGCGGCTCGCTCGGATGGGATGCGAGACGGTCAGGATCCTGGCGGAGCTGGACGCCGGGACCGCGGTGCCAGCGAACTGACGGCCGCTCGACCGCGGATGCCGTGACGCGGTCAGGCGTGGAACCAGTAGGTCACTTCGTCCCAGTGACCTGAGTGGGACGCCCCTTCTTTCTGCTGAGACACGAAGCGGTGCGGCGGCTGTTCAGCCGGGGCGCGTGACCATTCTTGACATATGAAGTGTTTGGTCTTGCCGATGCGCTCCCGTCACCGCGGGAGCGGATTCGGGCCGGTGGCCGTGACCAGCCGCTGCGGCACCCAGTCGTCGACGTGCACGAAGCCTTCGAAGCGCCCTTCCTCGTCCTCGACGACATCGAAGAAGGAGCGCCGGTAGAACTTCACGTGGGTGAAGTCCTCGAACAGCACGTAGACCGGCTCGACCTCGGGACTCTGGAACTGCTGACCAGTCAGCGCGGGCCGATGCATCCGCGAGAAGTCGTCGAAGTCCTCACCGACGACGACCCCGAGGTGCTCGAGCCCCATCCGGTAGACGCGCTGGTGAACGGGCGGGATGAGCTCGATGCGCGAGACCGGAGCCCCGTCGAGGACCTCGAGCGGCTCGGCGAGCACGATCAAGGAGATCGGACGTCCGTTCCAGAAGTTCTCGCGGTTCGCCCTCGCATGCCGCTCGAGAAGGGTGCGCTGGTGGACGTACAGGTCCCAATCGGCGACGCGAACGGCGAGGTGGCTGAGCGGGTAGGGCGCGATGTCGATGCCGCGGGCAACGAGACGGTCGCGCTGCATCGCCGCGAACGCTCGATAGTCCCCGATGATGTCGGCGATCGGATCAGACGTTGCCACCGTGGCATCCTCCTGCGGCATCGTACGACGTGCAGGGCGGCGCGCGCGGTTACATGTGGCCTTTACCAGACCGCCCGGGCTCGAGTGCAAGGACTCAGCGTCCGGGAACAACATCGTTCGGGCGCCCCAGTTCACGGATGTTCCAGACATAGGCGGCAGAAGGTCAGGCGTGCTGGGGGGGCTGATCCGAGCTGCTGGCCCCGAGCTCTAGGTCCGCACGTGGTACCCACGGCCCGTCGATGATCACCGCCTCGTCGTCGCCCGGCCAGGGCGGCATGGCCGTGCAGGTGAAGACAAGGGGCACATCCCCGGTGCAGCGATACTGGAAGGCAGTGCCGAGCGGGATATCGATGCACACACCGGGGACGAGCCGGGTGATGCTCTCGCGGCCGTCCGTCGCCCTGCGCCAGATCTCTCCCTCGCCCGAGAGGACGAACCAATATTCGTCGATGGTCCGGAAGCGGCAGGCGCGGCCCACCATCCCCGGCGGCACGGTCGAGTGGATCATGTTGCCGTGCGGCCCGTCCATCAGGAAGCGAACATGAGCCCCCAAGGGCGAGCGGCCGCGCTCCGCGGTTTCGACGGTGGTGGTCTTCACGTAGCACTCCCGTCACGAGACGATGCCACCAGTGCGATGGCCGCGCTGACCATTCCGAACCGCTTACGCATGGCCCCCCGGCTCCCCATGACAGCTCTACTGTCTTGGCACTTTCTACTCCAGGTCCGTTCGGTCGCGCAATCGGGTTTCCTTTCGGGTACATATGGACCGCCGCTTGCGCCAGTGTTCTGCGACTTGGCGACATCGTCGCTCTTCGCCGTTCGACTATCGCGTGGACGGCGGACAGCACTCGGTCCACGACTCACGACCGATGGCGGCAGTCCATCGAGCCACACTCGAACATGGGGGCGACCTCATCCTTCAGCCATACCGGCACCTCGGGGAAGTTATATGGATCGGGTTGGTCCGGATCTGAAGTTGGTGGCTGGAAACGCGCTCCATTCCTGCTTGGATTCGAGTGCTGTCTGGCAGACGGATGCGGGTCGAGCGGCGAGGGGAGGGAGCGTGCGCCTCACGGATGGCGACCTTTCTCCAAATTGCGGGATGGGCGGTACGCGCTCACCGCCGCGGAACGACGATGGTGCAAACGAAGATGCGGGCAGCCGGATAGCTCCTCGGTCGCTGGCAGTTCAACCCTTCGACTTGCGCGGGTCGCTTCCTCGAGGATAAGTGCGCTCCTCTTGGATCCGGCCATCCGCTTTGCGGATCACTACTGATGCCTTCTTGTCCTCGCTGGCGGCGGCCGTGGCGCTCTTGACGGCTTGAGCCTTCGTATCCGTCTTGGCAACGACCTTGCCGCCTTGCTTGACCTTCCAGCCCGCCTTCGATGATCGCTTCTCGACCGAATAATCCTTCTGCTTCGCCATTGCGAACTCCTCTCGTGGGAGACGGTTGATTCCCACCTCAGCTCTAGCGCAAACAGACCCTTTCGACGACGCCTGCCTCTACCAACAGGACGAGGACCACTTCCGCTCAACAACACGCCACGCACCGCGAAGCTCCGCCTTCCTGGCAGCAGGTTGGTCGATCGCTCAGGACTCCCGTCGCTCGGACGACCGCCGATCCCGGAGGACCATGCCACGACGCTAAGCGCTCCGGTTCGTCCTCTTCTAGGGCATCAGAAACTCGGCGAACCACGCGGAGTCGTCCCGCTGATGGAGCGTCCGGTCAGCGCGGGGACGTTAGGCATCGGGGCGGGTGTGGGTCGGGCGACGAGGGCGCCCCCCTTGCCCGTGGGGGGCGCCCTCGCGCCAAAGAGTCGGCCCGAGGCGAGTAGGGAAGCCCCCTCCCCGCCACTTCGGGAACCCCTTGGCGAGCAACCCACGGCCGACCCTGCGCCCTCTACCCGCTGATGGCGACCGCCCAAACCGCTCCGCGACCAGGTAGCGGTTCGGACGCCCGTCGCTCGGATACCGGCTAGGTTGCTCAGAGGGTTGTCGAGAGCTCGTGCAGGACCGCGGCGGCTCCGTGCGGGTCTTCGAGCTGCACGTCGTGAGCGCTAGAAATCTCTCGGATCGGCCAGCCCCGCTTCTGGGCGATTCGGAGGGATTCGGCGAACACGTCCTCTCCGGGTGTCTTCCGGGTGCATCGGACGTAGGCGGACGGGATGCCAGCGACGTGGTCGCCAACCCGGGCGGGATCGGTAAACGTCGCGAGGGGATGGGTGCTGTTCCGGTAGCGCTCGGCATCGTCGGGTGTGAGCTCGCCCACGTCGTCCGGGAACGGGAACGGGACGAGCCATCCGTCGCCTGCGTCGCGGGCGGGGCGGAGGATGTATTCGTTGACCCACGCCCCATCTATCAGGTCGATCTCGCGCTGCCCGTCCATCGGGATGAACGCATCTATGTAGACCAGCGCCCTAATCCGCTCGGGCGCGTCTGTCGCTGCCATGGTCGTGACCATCCCGCCGTAGCTGTGTCCGACGAGGGTCGCATCGTGGAGACATTCCCACTCAAGGAGGCCGGTCACGTCGGCGGTGTGCGTGTCGAGCGTGATCGATGGTGAGAGCAGATGCGAGCGCTCCCCGAGGCCGGTCAGGGTCGGTGTGTAGACCGCATGTCCGAGCCGGATCAGCTCGTTCGCGACGCGACGCCACTCCCAGCTTCCGCCCCAGCCGCCGTGCACGATCACGAACGTCGCCATCCAGCTCACCCTAGATGTCGAGCGATCAGGTCACCAACGGCGCTAGTGGGTCTATCGCTTGAATCCAACGGAGTCGAGCCGGGTTCACGATGAACGGACGCGGCGCCGGGACTGGGTGGACCCGGAGGTCGACGTCGGCCACGTCGAACCAGAAGCGATTCGCGCCGGGTCGCTCCAGGCGGCTGATCACGCGGTCCGATAACTGTTTGAACGATCCTCGCGCCGACCGGGAGCTCGCGGTTCGCATGTCCGTTCTCGGCGGTGTCTTGTACCCCTGACTCGTGACAGGGAGATATCATCAGGGTTCCGCAAGCTGGCGGCGCCACGCTGGAATGGCGACCACATCGCGATGGGCACCCCCACCGCTACCTGTGGACTAGCGCCTCGACCTCACCGACGGCGTGGTCGGAAACGAGAGCGACAGGCATGGTCAATTGAACATGTAGCGGATCGCTTCCGCTTCAGGAAGATATGGGGCCGAAGCCTAGGTTGCAAGGGTCGTGCTCAGGGGATCAATTCGAGCGTGTGTCGTTCCTCGGTCTCCGAGATCGGTTCGATATGAACCTCTCCGCGGACGTTCGCGAACTCCCCGGTGCCACCGGTGACCGGCACATCGAAGGACGAACCGCCCTGCCCGAACGGGACCAGCCCCTGGCCGACGATCTCGCCGCGTCCAGTGATGTTGAACGTGCCGGTGCAGATCGCCCAGGAGCCGATGTGCATCGTGCACGCGATATTCGACTTACCCACGACCGAATCGTCCGATTCATCGGTCAGCTGCTCGACGAACATGAATGTGTCGCCAGGCGTGGGACCCTTCTTCCCGACATCGACGAACCGATCCTTCGTGACCGTTCCGAGCACCGTGATCGTCTCGGGTGCCGTGATGTCCGCACCGGCGTTGGCAACCAAGGTCCCCCCTACCAATCCCAGCGCACAGGCGACGCCGACCACAGCCAAGAGCTTCTTCCGCATGGCTCCTCCCTCCGTTCGGTGACCTCGGGTCCGAGGCCACCGGAATCCTTGCGCGGCGATGCCTACCCCGCCGATGGGCAACCGCGCAAGCCCAGCCAGTACGGCGATGGTTTCATGTCGGTGGAGTAGGGCATCCCTACGAAGCGGTTGCTAGCTGGAACCGATCACGTCGCACATGGACAGCCGAGTGCAAGCCTTATCGCCCGCTTCACGCCCCCGGTTCGTGCGAGGACACCATCCCGGCTCGACTCGATGCTCCCCACGATGCGAGTTACCCGGGAGCGGACTACCCGGCGGCCGCACCGAACATTAGAAGAGATGGACCTCGAAGACCTCGAACGTCCTCTCAGCGATCGGCTCGATGCCTTCTACACACCCCTTATCTGTTTGACCGGTGGGTTCAGGCGCTTGCGGTACCAGAGAGCGTCGGTTCCCGAGGGGAAGTCCTGGACTCGACCCACGAGTTCGTAGCCGTTTCGCTCGTAGAGAGCTCGAGCCTGGAAGTCGTAGGTGAAGTGGACGGTCTGCGAGCATCCCGCGCGCCGCCGCTTCGGCCTCGGCGGCGGCGAGCAGCCGAGTGCCCGAGCCCGCGACCTCGGAGGCTCGGCGCGACCCAGAGGCTCTGCAGCTCGCAGCAGTCGCCCCATGTCCACCCGCTGATGCCGGCGACGATCGTGCCGGCGTCGCGCACGAAGATCGCCAGCTCGACTTCGTCACCGAGTCCCATGGCGGCGACGCCTCACGACGGATCTGCGCTTCGAGGAATTCGATGTCGAGCGGATCCGGATCGATCCTCGACATGGAACTCCACCGCGACGGACTCGTCAGACGCCGACGATCTGCTCGATCAGCGAGATGTCGTCGAAGTAGGTCCGGTACGACCGGATCTTCCCATCGCGGAAGTCGGCCACGGTGACGCCGGCCAGCTGGACATGCCGTCCCGTCGCTTCCAACGACGGCATCCTCGCCGAGGACGAGCGGCCCCGTGTGATCGGCTTCGATCAGCCATTCGGCGAACGCCTTGTTGCCCACCTCGTCGAGTCCTCGCAACATGATGACGACGTTGGAGAACGCCATTTCGCGGAGGGCGGAGAGCTCGGCGAGTGCCGTCAGCCCCGACACGGTCGCGTACGGCGACCAACCGACGACATCGTCGGTGAACAGGGTGCCAAGATCAACCGATTCGCTACCGACCTCGGCCTCGAGCGCCTTCACCAGCACGTCCTTACGCGATTCACTCATTGCAGCCACCTGCCCTCCGCACGTATCGATCCGACGAACGTCCTTGCGATCCGCGGCGTTCAGGATCCCCAGGACCTTCGCCTTGGCCGCCGCGAACTCTTCGTCTGTCAGCGCACCCGATGCGTGCAACTGTGCGAGGTGTTCGATCTGGTCAGCCGGGTCTGGCGGAGGCGGCGCGTACTGGGCCGGTTCTTCCTGGTAGTCGGCAGGCGCCTGCTGCGCCTCTGCGCTCTTCTTCGCCATGTGATGACCGATCGCCGCCCCTGCTATCAGTCCCTCGGCGCCTCGACCGTCGCCTCATTCCCATGGACAACCCCCTCGTGTTCGCTCGGCCCGGCCGTGGTTGGCTGCTGCCGGCATCCGACCAGAGCCGATACCCTAACAGTACGCCCGTGCGCGCCCGATAAGGCTGCCGCGACTTCGATAGTCGTACTTCCGGAAGTGCGATTCCCATGACTTCCTGTGTCGACCCCCGAGCGTCGCAACGCAGCGACCGCCTGGAAGTGGATGGACCTCCCTCACCGTGGCGGTCTAGGGTGACCAGCAGAGAGGGGTGGTGTTCATGGGTACGGTCGCGGTCAAGAGCTTCGGCAACCCAGATGAGACTCGCACGTTCACGAACGGAGTGGCCGAGATGGTCACGATCGGTTCAACGTCGATCGGTCGAACGATCTTTCAGCCCGGCTGGAAGTGGTCAAACGATGTCAAGCCGATCGCCGGCACCGAGCAGTGCATGATCTTGCACAAGGGCTACTGCATCTCCGGGGAGCTCGTGATCCAGACCGCGGACGGCACAGAGGCGCACATCACGGCTGGCGACGGCTACGTGGTCGAACCGGGACATGATGGATGGGTCGCTGGTGACGAGCCCTACGTCGCGGTGGACTTCGCCGACGAGATGGGGGAGTACGCGAAGCCCAAGTAAGTGGGATTGCAGAGACTCGAGGGATCGTGCTGGCTTTCCATCTCGGGAAGGGGCACACAGGACTTCATGACCGTGCAGAGATGCCAGTCCGCTGGGCCATGAGCGAACCGACGGATCTGCCGCCGGGTACGGAACGCGGCCCCTCGGTCGCGGCCGACGACACGGAGCCTGCCTCGCCGCCCGGGCGCGTCGCCGGATTCAAGGACAAGAGCGAGGAGCTGCGCGAACGGGCAGATGAGACCTGGAAGCGCGTCGAGGCCGCGCGCTCCCAGAAGCCGTTCGTCGACGTGGCGTTCGAAACCTACGAGCGGGACCGAGATCATCTGGGGCCGCTGCTCTCGGCCGCGATCGCATTCCGGCTGTTCCTGGTGTTTGTCCCGTTCGTCGCACTAGGGATGATCGTGCTCGGTTTCTTCGACTTCGAGGCGAGCGACTTGAGGAACGCCGGGCTCGTCGGCCTCACCGCCCAGTCGATCACCGCGTCGGGAAACCAACCGCTGTGGAGCCAGCTCCTCACGCTGATCGTCGTGGTGTGGGCGATGCTGCTCGCCGCGCGGTCCCTGGTGAAGGCCCTGCGGCTCACTCACGCTGTCGCGTGGGACCTCGAGCGGCGGCCGCTCAAGGACACCACCAAGACCCGCCCTGTGGGTACTTGCAGTCGCCGCGCTCGCCCTGATGGCGACCGGTGTGGCGCGTCAGCTTCGACAGATCTCGGACGCGCTCGGGCTGGTCGCCACGATCTCTGTGTTCGTCATCTATCTGGCGACGTGGTTGGCCGTGTCGAAGATTCTGCCACGACCCGACGGGACCAGCTGGATCACGATGCTCCCGGGATCGGCGCTGTTCGCCCTCGGCGCGCAAGTGTTCCAGCTTGCCGTCGTGTTCTGGATCGTGCCTCGGATCGACAACGCTCAGGATCACTACGGGGCGCTCGGGCTCGCGATCGTCCTGCTCGGCGGGATCTACCTGATCGGGCGGCTGATGGTCGTCGCCGCCTTCCTGAACGCGACGTTGTGGTTCCGGGCACGAAGGCTCGCGGAAGCGGCGCCGCTACTCGGTGACGAAGTCACCATGATGACGAGGATATGGCTCGCCGCGTTCGTGCTCTCGGCGCGGTTGCCCCCATCGCTTGCTGCGCTGGATGCCGCGATTCGCGCGATGCTCGCGGAGGCGCCGGCAGGGGACCGACGACGGACCGCGAGGCGTGAGCGCCGGGAGAGGGTCGACCGGAACACTGGTGGGGTGATCAGCCGACCTCGCGGCAGGTACCGGTCGAGATCCTCTGCGTTTGCTCGGTGTTCACCTGCCGTCTTGCGCCCGGTCACTTCATGGGTACACACTCGGCTCAGATGCAGCTTCGGGTCAGATGCTCTTCGGGGAAGGAGTCAGCATGGACCCGGAAACGTTGCGATCAAGGGCTGGCGCTCGATGAGGTATTCGTAGACATCGCCCTCATGGAATCACTTGAGACGGATGAGGATGATGATGTGATGCCCGGCGAGTTCGACATCCTCTGACTGCAGGACCGCGTAGCCCTTTCCGGGAGACAGCCTTGCGCACGGCAACGGCCAACACCCTCGTCATGCCGGAAAAGGAACAACGGAACGCCCGCGGCTCGGAGAGTGTCTCGCCGCGCCTCGAGGCAGGAGCCTACATCGTGGGTGGGGGTGACCCGTAAGTGCCGCCCATCGACGTTTCCCAGCGGTTGTACCGCTCGATCTCATAGCTGCGGTTGATCCGGAACTGGAAGATCATCCCCACCGCCGCCACGACGGCGAAGATCAGGAACCAGAGCGGGTGGTCGTCGAGCACCATCTTCGCGCCGCTCTCCGCGATGCTCTGCGGTGTGGCGGAAGTGAACAGGAATAGGAACGTTCCCACGACCGTCCAGGCGCCCAGGAGGGCCGTGGCGATGATCACGATGGCCTTCTGGAGGTTCATCACCACCGCGGCGATCCCGAAGACGATGCCGACCACGACGCCGACGATCCACACCAGCACATCGAGGTCGGCGCCGAACAGTGAGAAGAAGCCCGCTACCAACGCGTACCCGAGCGAGCCGGCTACCAAGGCGATCGCGAAAACCCAGAACAGGTACGAGAGGAGCGCGAACAACAGTCCCGCGAAGAAGCCGACCACCCAGCTCGTGGTCGTGGACAGGAAGCCGTCGCCGAATAGCGCCTGCACCGAGTGCGCCCCGAAAGACAGCCCGAAGAAGAAGCCGTAGATCGGCAGCAGTATCAGAAACAGCCGAAATCCCGCGAATGCGATGAGGCCGCCCATCAGCAACAGGATCGCTCCGGCGAGGAGGGTTCGAGGACAGATCCACCTTCCATGACAATCACTCCTTCGTCGAGCGACCGTAGCCGCGCTTCAACGGAATCGTTGCACCGAAAGAGGCCCTGAGCCAGCACCTCCATGGCGCTGCTGAAGCGCAACCCGGTCCTGAACAGCATCTGCTGGAGCTCGATGGAGAGTTCGACGAGGGTCGTCAGGCAAGTGTCCGGCGCTGGATGAACGGATGGTGGGACGTGGTCTATGCTCCTCGGCACGGTCTCGAGCGAGGGGGAGAGGATGGGTTGTTTGCTCGCACTCCTCGGGGCGTTCGCGCCTCGACTCTTGTTCTTGATCATCTGGATCGCGCGTCCCGCTTACGTGGATCCGTCTTCGACACGTTCATCCTGCCGCTGCTCGGACTCTTCTTCCTGCCCTTCGCGACGTTGATGTGGGTCATCCTCGATGCGCCGCCAGTCGGGATCCACGGCTTCGACTGGTTCTGGATCTCCCTCGCCGTCTTCCTGGATCTGAGTCACTACGGGGTGCGTACGGACAGCGTGATCGGTTCCCGGGGCGTCCTGCTGCAGACAGGCCCCCTCCCCCTCCCGTGCGGTCGTCCGTCGGAGGCGTCTGTTCCCGCGCCTGCCGAGGAATACCTCGCGTCGTCCGCGACGATGAGTCCCCCAAGGTCGGCGGTCGAGAGGAACAATCACCAACCTTGGCGCTCGATCGACACCACTACTCGACGGTCGCCGAGCGCTCACATCTCGGCACATCAGCTCTAGCTGCACCGGGGAGGCCACCCCGGAACCAGATCGACCCAGCCGGGACCGTGGTCGAGCTGGAAGTCTAGGTTCATCGCCGCGTTGATGAGCGACAGGTGCGTGAACGCCTGCGGGAAGTTGCCGAGCTGCTCGCCGGTCGGGCCGATCTCCTCGGAGAACAACCCGACATGGTTCGCGTACGTGAGCATCTTCTCGAACGTTAGTCGCGCCTGTTCGAGGCGACCCGAGCGCGCGAGCGCGTCGACGTACCAGAACGTGCAGATCGAGAACGTGCCCTCCGACCCGCGCAATCCGTCGGGGGACGCGCTCGGGTCGTAGCGGTAGACGAGGCTGTCCGAGACGAGCTCTTCGTCCATCGCGTCGAGGGTCGACAGCCACATCGGATCGCGCGGAGCGACGAAGCCGACGAGCGGCATGAGGAGGTTCGACGCATCGAGGACGTCGGATCCGTAGTGCTGGACGAAGGCGGCGCGTTCCTTGCTCCACCCCTTCTCCATGACCTGGTGTAGATCTGATCACGCGCGTCCCTCCATCGCTCCACGTCGGCAGGTCGGCCGCGGCGTTCCGAGATGCGCAGGCCTCGGTCCATGGCGACCCACGACATCACGCGGCCGTACACGAAATCCTTCTGGCCGCCCCGCGTCTCCCAGATGCCCTCGTCGGGCCGATCCCAGTTGTCACACAACCAGTCGAGGATCCGACTCAGGTGCGTCCATCCTTCGTGGCCGACCTGATCCCGCGCCGGTCGGCGAGTTCCACGGAGTCCATCGCTTCGCCGTAGATGTCGAGCTGCAGCTGATCGGAGGCGCCGTTCCCGATCCGCACCGGGCTCGAACCTCGATACCCCTCCAGGTGATCGAGCACCTCTTCGTCGAGATCTGGCGACCCGTCGATGCGGTACATGATCTTGAGAGGTCCGGAGGCGTCCCCGGCTCGCTCGCTTGCCCGATCGGCGAGCCACCTGCCGAACGCAGCCGCTTCGTCGGTGTAGCCGAGCCCGAGGAGCGCGTAGATCGAGAAGGAGCCGTCACGGACCCACGTGAAGCGGTAGTCCCAGTTCCGCTCGCCCCCGAGCTGTTCCGGGAGACTCGTCGTCGGCGCGGCGACGAGTGCTCCCGTCGGCGCGTACGTCATCAGCTTGAGCGTCATCGCCGAACGGTGCACCGCCTCCTGCCAGCGGCCCCGGTACGTCGATCGGCCGAGCCACTCACGCCAGAAGCGAACGGTCGCGTTGAACATGTCCAAGCACGTCGTGCGGGTCGAGCCTCGGGAGCTCGCCGCCCACCGCCGACTCCAGGATGACCCCACCGACCTCGCCCGAGCGGGCGCGCCATGTGGCGCGCGCGTCGGCTCCGTGCGGCTCGAGCGGGACCGTGCCACGGAGGGAGAGCTCGAGTTCCTTGGAGCGGAAGATCACCCCTCGGTCTGTCGCCTCGACGTCGTGGGTCGCTCGTGCCGTAGTCGAACCGGGGCTCACACTCGAGGACGAACTCCATCTCCCCTCGAACGACGCGCACGAGCCTGACGATCCGGTGGCGATCGGTGGCTCGCTCCGGCGTCGCGATCGGCATGAAGTCGACGACCTCGCCGACGCCGTCCGGCGTCATGAACCGCGTGATCAGGATCGCCGTGTCGGGGAAGTAGAGCTGCTTCGTCACGTACTCCTCGTTCGAAGGAGCGATCCTGAACCGACCGCCCCGTTCCTGGTCCAGCAGAGACGCGAAGACACTCGGTGAGTCGAAGCGCGGGGTGCAGAACCAATCGATCGTTCCGTCGGTCGCGACGAGTGCGGTGGTCTGGAGATCGCCGATCAGTCCATGGTCCGAGATCGCCGGATAGGTACTCATCGAGACCCTCCTTCAGGCTGGCCTGTTCCCCGGACGGGAAGACGCGGCCGCGAGACGCCCACGATATAGCTTCACGCCCACCGCTACGACCTCCTCGACATCGGTGGGAGCAGTCGTCTCTCGAAGCCTCAGGATGATGCGGCCAGCTGACGGCGACCGGAGCGTGTCTCGGTTGAGCGGCCCGAGCGAACATCTCGAAATTCGGGTGATCTACGAGTGAGGAACGAACTGAGGGTGTAGCTAGATGGGCCGATCGGGTGATGCGCGGCACCCACCGCGCGTCTACGATTCTCGGTGCCCGGGACCTTCCCTGCGAATCGCCCGGGCGACTTTGTGACCCGGCGGCCGCTCCTTTCGACGGGGGCGGTCGCTGAGTTTCCCCTCGGACGACGCGTGTTCATGGTCGGTATCGCATGATCCTCCCGGGCGGTTGCCAGGATGGAACCAGTCCCCTCGAATGATCTTCGAGTGGAAGCTGTGCGCGCGCTCGCTTCACGACAGTTGGTACCTACGGTTGAGGGTCCTCGGGATTCGAACGCCCGGACCTCTAGGCTGCCACCAAGGTCATGGAACACGTCCGGGGTTCGTTCCGAGCAGGAGCGCGATCGTGATGAGCCCGCAGAGCACGATGACGCCCGCGATCATCACGGCGATGCCCCGGAGCCGGCATGGGTTCGCCTTCGCGGATCGCCGCGTCCGTCGCTCGCCATCGGCGCCGTGCGAGGGCCGCCGTCACGACTCCCGCGAGGATCAGCAGGATGCCAACCGTCTCCCACGCCCAAGGGAGCGTCTGCCCCGCCAAGAGCCGGGCGGCGGCGACGCCGGTGGCGACGAGGGCGAGCGCTGTCCGCAACCAAGCCAGATACGTCCGCTCATTCGCTAGCTGGAACTGCACTTCAGGATCTCGCCGTTCGCTCATGCTCGCACCCCGCATCTTCGAGTCGTGCCGGCACTTGCTTCACACCCCAAGGCGGTGACATTTCCCGTGCAACCTGGGAACTCTACGGCCCCGGCTGAGGCCCGAACCGGCCACAAGGGGCGCCGAGTACCCGGCCTGGCAAGTCGCAGCCTGACGCCGACCGGGCGGCGCTGATCCCATCCGTAGTCGCTGGATCATCCTGCCGTCGAGTGTGACGAAGGTCGGATAGCGGGCGAACTCCCCACTACATAGGATGATCCCGGAGGTGAGGTCGTTGGTCCGTCACGCACGCAGAGGTTTCGTGCCGTTCGTCGTAGTGGTGGCGGTGATAGCTCTGGCCGCCCCGGCGCTCGGTACTCCCGCGGGG
>CAVZQM010000011.1:0-120326 GCA_963777495.1 uncultured Actinomycetes bacterium
CCCGCTCACCGCCGCCAGGAGCGCGTCGACGTTGGGTTCGATCAGATCGATGACGCCATCGTCCAACGCCTGTTCCGCGGTGATGCTCGTGGCGTCGCGGACGAACGACTCGGCCACGTCGGCGTTCCGTCCATAGATGTCCGCCATGCTCCGGATGGAGGCGACGGCGTCTTCCGTGACCTTCCGGGTGAGCGTGATGCCCGCCACCCCGACCGGGGTCGCGGCGCCGACGTTCGTCCCCGGGGCCATGGCGGCGACCGGACACGACATCAACACGAACGCTCCCGCGGACGCGGCGCGTGCTCCCTCCGGCGACACGTAGCAGATCACCGGGACCGTGGACCCGAGGATCGCCTGGGTCATCTCGCGCATCGAGGAAGCCAGACCTCCGGGTGTATCGATCTGGAGGAGCACGGCGGGGTTGCCGTCGTCGTTGGCGTCCGTGATGGCACCTCGGAGGTAGTCGGCGGTGAACGGGTCGACGGCCCCGGTGAGCCGGAGGCCGATGATCGTGCCTGACGCCTCGGGTTGCGCCGAACTGGTGGCGGTCGAACCGAGGGTCAGCCCGACGACGAGGCAGGTCGTGAGCAGCAGCAGCCGGGCGACCCGCGACCGCATCTCCATATCTTCCAGCCTACGCCTCGGGGCGAGAGACGTGCAGGTTCGCGCTGTGGCGCCGATAATCGAACGGTTGGCAGGTCGCCAAAGCCACGCGGAACCCGCGTCGCGTATACCCGAAGGGAAGACCGAGTGCAGGCTCGGCACGACGGACCACTCCTCCCGCGAGAGGAACAACAACTGGTGGAAGGGCTGCTCGCTGGTGACGACGTCGCCGTCCGTGCCATCTACGCACGGTTCGGACGACCGGTGTACACGCTGGGATTGCGGTTGCTCGGCACGCGCGAAGCGGCCGAGGAGCTCACCCAAGACGTGTTCCTGACGGCGTGGCGTAAGGCCGCGCGCTTCGACGCCACCCGCGGCCGGCTCTCGACCTGGCTGATGACGATCGCCCATAACCTGGCGGTGGACCGGCTGCGCAGGGAGACCGGTGTGACCCGACCCACGTTGGTGCTGGTCGACGAGGTTCCGGAGCGTGCGGGCATCGACGAAGGCGCCGTGGTGTTGGAGCGCGACGCCGCGATCCGCGCGCTGGAGTCGCTCTCGGATGCCGAGCGACGACTGCTGGCTCGCGCGTACTTCCGCGGGCTGACCGCGCGGGAGATCGCGGAGGCCGACGGCATCCCGCTCGGCACCGTGAAGACTCGGCTGCGCGCCGCGCTGATCAAGGTCCGACGCGCGAACGAAGGGAAGGAGCCGTCGTGAACTGCACGGCCGTTCGCGACCGGCTGACGGAGCGCGCGCTCGGTGCCGTGCCCGCCGACGACGGGCAGGCGCTGGATCGCCACCTGGCGTGGTGCGCCGCGTGCCGCAAGGAGGCAGGTGAGCTCGATCGCGCCGCTACCACGTTCGCGTTCGCGCTGGCGCCCGCCGAGCCCGCTCCCGACCTGGAGGACCGGGTCGTCGAGAACGTCCGTGAGGTGGCGGCCAAGCGCCAGCCATCCGGCGCGCGCCGCGGACGATGGGCCGTCGCGCTCGCCGTGGCCGGGATGGTCGCGGTGTCCGGGTTGGGTTGGGGAGCCGTCATGGCCGGACGTGCCGCGCGCTTCGAGGACCTGACGAAAGAGGCACAGCGTCAGCAGCAGGACGCGATCGCGCTGTTCCAGGCCGAGGTCCTGCGGGGCTCGGAGTTCAACGACCCGGAGAACCAGGTCTTCCTGGGCACCCTCGCCTCGGACGCGCCGGGCGCCACCGCGGCGGGGTCCGCGTTGACGCTGGCGTCGCCGTCGATCCCCGACCTCGCCATCGTGATGGTCAACGGATTCGATCTCACAGCCGCACAAGGGGAGCTGCCGTTCCGCGTCTTCCTCACGGCGGAGCGCGGGCAGCGGCTGCGCATCGGGAAGGTCAAGGCGCTCGACTCGGGCGGCGGGGCCGTCCTGTCGAAGCAGTTCGACCTGGATCTGTCGCGGTATACGGGCGTCGAGGTGTTGGACGCGGGCGGCATCGTCGTCCTGCACGGCAGCGTGTCGCCCCGCCCGTCCATCACCACCCCGTCGCCCTGACGGGATCCGCTCCGGGCGTATCCTCGCAACCATGCGTTTCGGTCTGGCGTTGCCGCAGTACGGGTTCTCGCTCCCGGGGGCGAGGTCGGGTTCGCGACCACGGCCGCGTGGGCGCACCGTGCGGAGGAGCTCGGGTTCGATTCCGTGTGGATGTCCGATCACTTCTTCTACACGTTCGCGCGGTACGGCGGAGATCCGACGCCCATCCCGGCCGTCGAGCCGATGACCGCCCTGGCCGCGCTGGCGGCGACCACGTCACGGGTCCGCCTGGGCACGCTGGTCCTCTGCGCGCCGTTCCGGCACCCGGCGATCATGGCGAAGATGGCGATGACGATCGACCGACTCTCCGACGGTCGGTTGGACCTGGGGCTCGGGGCCGGGTGGCTGCGGCAGGAGTTCGAGGCGTTCGGGTTCCCGTTCGGGACGATCGGCGAGCGGTTCACCGCGCTGGAAGACACCCTGGCGGTGCTGTCGGCGCTGCAGTCGGACGAGCCCGCCACGTATCGCGGAACGAGCGTCGAGCTGCGCGACGCGCTCCTGCGTCCCGGTCCGGTGAACGGCCGCATCCCGGTCTGGCTCGGCGGCAAAGGGGGTCCTCGGCTGCTGCGGGCCATCGCGCGAAACGCGGACGGGTGGAACGTCGTGTGGCGCGTGGACCCCGATGGGTACGCATCGCGCGCGTCGGCTGCCCGGGACGCGTTCGAAGCAGCCGGCCGCGATCCGGCGACGCTCCGGCTCTCCGTCGGCTTGTACTCGCTGATGGCCGACGACGAACGGGGCGCTCAGGCAGCGTTCGAGCGGGGACGCGCGCGTTTCCCGGGCGGTGCGATGGAGGCCGATTCCTGGGAGTCGTGGCGCGCCGATACGCTCTCCGGCACGGCAGACCAGGTCGTCGAGCGCGTCCGCCGGTTCGAGGAGCTCGGCGTCGAGGAGATCATCGTATCGCCGTCGGTACTGGCGTTCGCCGTGGATGATCCGGACGCGCTGGATCGCTTGGCGGAGCGCGTCATCGCGCCGCTCCGCGCCGCCTCCTGATGGATCCGCTTGACGCCGCCGTCGCGGTGCTGCGAGAGGCGGGCGAGCCGCTGCATTGGACGGTGATCCAGGACCGCGCGCTGCGGCAGGGCTTGATCGACCCGTTCGTGGTCTCCGACGTGCGCGCGACGCTGTTGCGAGCGTTGCGCGACGGCTTGCGTGACGGCGTGCTGGTGCGAGCCGACACGGGCGTGTATGCGTTGGCGGACGCTGCCGCCGGGACGGATCGTTAGGCGGGTTTCTTGCGGGGGCGGCCGCGCCGCTTCGGCGCCGCCGCCTTCTTGGCTGCCGTCTTCTTCGGCGCGGACGCGGCTGCGCGGCCGGAGACCGCCTTCGGCCGTCCGCGCCGCGGCCTGCGCGCACCCGCGACCAATTCGCTGACATGCGACGTGCAGAGGTCTTTCACGAAGTTCCCTCGTGCGGCCTTGATGGTGACGGTTTCCGCGGCGGGTTTGCCGCAGGTGTCGCAGACGAGCGATCGTCTTCTCAGCCATGCTTCGACTCCCTCGGGCTCGGTGTGTCACGAGGATATCGGATGCGGCTCTTCACAAGCCATTTGCCTGTGTTGCCCGCTGTCAGCGCCGATACGGGATAGCGGAGAATCGTTCGAGTTTCTCGAACTGATGCTGCGCCTCGACGAAGCGAACCGTTCCCGATTGCGATCGCATCACGATGGAATACGTGGTGGCGCCGTCGGGCCAGTACTTCACGCCGCGCAACAATGAGCCGTCGGTCACACCCGTGGCTGCGAAGAACACCTCGCGGCCGGACACGAGGTCGTCGGTCATGAGGACACGCTCCAGATCGAAGCCCTGATCCACCAACGTCCGGCGTTCGTCGTCGGTCCGCGGCCAGAGACGCCCCTGGATCGCGCCGCCCAGGCATCTCAGTGCGGCCGCCGCGATCACACCCTCGGGCGTCCCGCCGATCCCGAGCAGCAGGTCGATCCCCGACCGTGGCGACGCTGCGTCGATCGCCCCGGCCACGTCGCCGTCCGTGATCAACATGACCCGCGCACCGACCTCGCGAACCTCCGTGATCAACGCGGCGTGTCGTTCGCGATCGAGGATCGTCACGGTGATCTCCTCGGGACGCACGCCCTTGGCCTTCGCGACCCGGCGGACGTTCTCCGTCGGCG
The DNA here is from genome assembly GCA_963777495.1 of uncultured Actinomycetes bacterium. Taxonomy (GTDB): domain Bacteria; phylum Actinomycetota; class UBA4738; order UBA4738; family HRBIN12; genus JBBQVZ01. Next base: position 4,297 of record CAVZQM010000011.1, read on the forward strand.
ACGCGGTCACGTCGATCGCGTCGGCTGCCTCCGGGCCGGTCGCGACCTTCTCCATGTACACCGCCGCACCGGGGAAGAACATGGACCCGCGCTCGGCGAGGGCGATCACCGCGAGCGCATTGGGCTGGCCCAGAGCGGTGAGGCGGGTGCCGTCGACCGGATCGACCGCCACATCCACCCCCGGACCGGTGCCGTCTCCGACCTCCTCACCGTTGTAGAGCATCGGCGCTTCGTCCTTCTCGCCCTCGCCGATCACGACCGTGCCGTGCATCGACACCGTGTCGATCATCAGTCGCATGGCGTCGACCGCCGCGCCGTCGGCGGCGATCTTGTCGCCACGACCGATCCAGCGGCCTGCCGCCAGCGCGGCCGCCTCGGTGACGCGCACCAGCTCCAGCGCGAGGTTGCGGTCGGGTCGGGGTGTCTCCGTCTTCACCGGGTCCTCCGTCATGCGTCGATGGGTCGAAGCGTCGAGCGCGTCATCGTACGTCGCCGAGGGCGCGGATCAGCCCGTGCTCCGCATACCACGCCAGCGTTCTGGCGATCGTGTCCTCGATGGGGCGGTACGTCAGTCCCAGCTCGCGTGTCGCTCGCGACCCGTCGTACCGGTGGCCGTGGAGGAGCGTTCGGGCCAGCTCCGAGCAGAACGGCAGGTCGCGGCGCACGAGGCGCGCCGCCAGGCCTGTCACCGTCCCGGCGGCGAGCGCCCCGATGCGGGGGATGTGGACCACGTGCTTCGGTCTGCCCGCGGTCGACCTCACCAGGTCCAACGCGTGACGGGTGGTCAACGTCGCCCCGTTGAGGAGGTATCGCTCCCCGGGTCTGCCCCGCAACTCGGCGACCATGTGCCCTTCGGTGCAATCGTCCACGTCGACGATCGAGACATGCGTATCCACGATCGCGGGTACCCGCGCATCCAGCAGATCGATGAGCAGTCGCGCAGAGCCTTCGGTCCGTCCCGGACCCTGCACGGATGACGGGTTGACCGAGACCGCCTCCACGCCCAGGTCTGCGGCGAGCGAGAACACGCGCTGCTCCGCGAGGTACTTCGAGTACTCATACTCCGAGAGGAACGAGCCCCGGTGCGGCGTTTCCTCGGTGCCCACGACTCCCTGCGGCTCGCCGACCGTCGCGGCCGACGACGTGTACACGATGCGCGGCACGCCCGCGCGCGCGGCCGCGCGGACGACCGATCCCGATCCGTCGACGTTCGTGAGGAACATCCGTTCCGAGTCGCGAACACACATCACGTTCACTCCGGCGACATGGAACACCGTCTCGCATCCGGACATCCCTTGGCTGAGCACGTCCTCGTCGAGGATGTCGCCCAGGACCGGTTGCCCGCCGCTCGACTCGACGGCGCGCGTCGCTTCCGGTGAACGCGCGAGGGCGCGCACGTCCCGTCCGTCGGCGACCAGTCGCCGGAGCAGGGCGCCGCCGACGAATCCACTCCCGCCGGTGAGGAATACCGGCCCGAGCACGAGCCGCTATCGCTCCCGTCGGCCGACCAGCACGCCACCGAACCGCGCGAAATACTCCACGGCGGACCCGACGGTCACGGCGGCAGCGGCAAGCATCGCGTACTGATCGGGATACAGGGGACCCATCGGTTCGGACGTCCGGACGATCGCGAGCAGGATCGCCAGGAACTGGACGTTGGCCTTGAGCTTCCCCCAGATCGACGGCTTGACGACCGTGCCGTCCGCTGCGCTCACCACGCCGCGGAGGCCCATGATCACCACCTCGCGTCCGATGATGATGAACGCGATCCACGCCGACGCGCGCCCGACGGAGACGAGGGCCACGAGGACACCAGACACCAGGAGCTTGTCGGCCGTCGTGTCCAAGAACGTTCCGAGCGTCGTCGTCTGCTTCCAACGGCGCGCCAGACGCCCGTCGAAGAAGTCGGTGGCTGCGGCGATCGCGAACAGCACGGCGGCGATGACGTATGCGTACCGCACGCGATCTCCGACGAGCACCAGGCCCATCACGACCGGGGTCAGGGCGATGCGGAGGTACGTGATGCCTTGCAGGAATGCAGCGGCTCGCTCGTCCGGAGTCCTCACCACGTCGAAGGCATCGTAGCAGCGGCCGCTCAGCGATTCCGGGCGCGACGCAGCACGTCGCGCACCTCCGATGCCGTCGCACATGCGAGCGCTTCCTCCGCCACCGAGCGGGCGGTAGCGAGATCGATGGTTCGCACCTCACGCTTGACGAGCGCGATGGATGGCGCTCCCATGGACAGCTCGCGCACGCCCAAGCCGAGCAACAGCACGGTGGCGTCGGGGTCACCGGCGAGCTCGCCACAGACACCCACCCATCGGCCGCGTGCATCTGCGGCCTCCACGGTCATCCGGATCGACCGCAGGACCGCGGGATGCACGGCGTCGGCCAACGCGCCGACACGAACGTTCCCGCGATCGGCGGCCATCGTGTACTGCGTGAGATCGTTCGTGCCGATCGAGAAGAAGTCCGCTTCGTCGGCCAGCCGGTCCGCCATCAAGGCCGCCGCGGGGACCTCGATCATGACGCCGACCTCGAGGGAAGGGGGCCGCACCCCCGAGCTCTCCAACACGTCCTTGGCGGCACGGAGCTCCTCCAGCGACGCGATCATCGGGAACATGACCCGAAGCGGATGGTCGGCGGCCACGCGCAGGATCGAGCTGAGCTGCGTCCGCAGGAGGTCGGGACGCTCGAGCCCCAGCCGGATCCCGCGCACGCCGAGGAACGGGTTCGGCTCGGATGGTTGGTCGAGATAGGCGAGAGGTTTGTCGGCGCCGACGTCGAGCGTTCGGATCACCAGCGGGCGATCGCCCAATGCTTCCGCCGTTTCTCGATACGCCGCTTCCTGCTCTCGTGCGTCCGGCATGCTCGAGCGGCCCATGAAGAGGAACTCGGTGCGGAAGAGGCCGATCCCGTCGGCGCCGGCAGCGACGGCCCGGACCGCGTCGGCGGGCGCGCCGATGTTCGCTGCGACCTCGACGATGAACCCGTCGACCGTGCGCGCGGGCTCGCGCGCGGAGGCGCGGGCTTCATGCGCGGCCGTCTCGCGTTCGTCCCGCTCCGCGGTGAGCTCCGCCAGCAACGATGGTTCCGGGGCCACGTGCACGATCCCGGTCGTCCCGTCGACGACCACGAGGGTTCCGTCCTCGATCGACAGGAGCGCGTCCCCGGCGCCCACGACCGCCGGGATCCCCGACGACCGGGCGAGCACCGCCGCATGCGACGTCGGTCCGCCCGCGGCCGTGGCGATCCCCAGGGCGACCGCTGGGTCCAGTCCGACGGTGTCGGCGGGTGAAAGGTCGGCGGCGATCACGACCCCGGGGCCCTCGAGAGTGGGGTGCGGAACCGCAACGCCCAGCACGCCCGCCAGCACCTGGCGTCCCACGCTCCGTAGATCGGCGGCGCGCGCGCGCAGGTACTCGTCCTCCAGCCCGTCCCAGTCCGCGGCCGTCCGCTCGATCGCGTCGTGCCAGGCGCGCGCGGCGGAACGGCCGTCGTCGACGATCGCGCGCTTGGCCGGCAGCAGCAAGGCGTCGTCCTTCAGGAAGAGCAGGTGGGCGTCGAAGATCTCGGCCTCGTCCGCCCCGGCGCGCGCGGCGACTCGAGCACGTTGGTCGGCGATCTCCGCGCGCACCCGGTCGAGCGCGGCGTCGAGGGTGGCGAGCTCCGCGTCCGCCTCGGCGGTTCCCTCGGGGATCGGCAGGTCGGGGGTCCGGAATCGCCGGACGGGACCGATCCCGATCCCGGGTGACGCGGGATGACCGCGGACGACGCCCTCGGCGTCCGAACCGATGGGCTGAGCGACGACGGCCTCCGGTCGCGGCGACTCCGGCCGATCGTCGAAGTCGCGCTCGGCCAGCTCCCCGATGGCGGCCAACGCCGCGGCGGCCTGCGATCCTGTGGCCGTGACCTCGATCTCGTGACCCTGGGTGGCGCTGAGCATCGCGACGGCGTTCAAGCTGGCGGCGTCCGCCGGGCCCCGGCCGTTGGTCAGGTCGCGGACCGTGATCCGGGCGTCGAACGACGACGCGGTCTGGACGAAACGCGCGGCCGGTCGAGCGTGCAGCCCGTGAGGCGCGGTCACCGTCAACCGGATCGACACCTGGTCGCCGGTCGGTGCATCCGACGGGCCCGCATCCGCGACGGGTCCGTCGTCGCTCAGGTGCGCGATCTTGCCGGCGAGCCCACCGCGCGCCTCCTGCGCCACACGATCGAGCGACGCGCCCAGCTTCGCCGTGACGGCCGCCGACACCGCACCCTCGACGATCGGCGCTTCGCACAGCAGCACCAGGGGCCGGCGATCCTCGGGCAGCAGGTCCAAGGCGAGCTCTGCGGACAGGACCGCGCTGCCCAGGTCCATCAGCACCAGCACACCGTCGTCGGACCACGCACGCTCGATCGCCTCCATCACCATCACGGCGTCGGTGCCGATCGGGTGCTCGGGCATGTTCAATCCCCCGGCGGTCTCGAGCCGGACCTCCGCTCCACCCATCTCGCGCGCGAGCTGCGCCACACCCTCGGCGATGAGGTAGCTGTGCGAGACGATCACGATGCCCACCATCGGTCGACTCCGGTCAGGACCTCGAGGCCAGCACGCCGATCAACGTCACGCCGTACGTGACCGTGACGACGCCCAGGACGACCAGGCCTCGCGCCACGAGCCGCTTGGCGCGTTCCGAGAGTCCGAAGTCGAAGAGCACCGAGCGCAGACCGAGCATCGCGTGCGTCGTCACGACGACGAGGAACAGCACCTCGATCACGAACATGACCGGGTTCGAGACGTACTCCAGGACCTGCGCGTACGTTCGGAGGCCGCCGACCTCTTCGACCACGAAGTGGTGCGCGACCATGTGGACCGTGACCAGGATCAGCAACGCGACACCGGAGTACGCCGTCGCTCTCCAGCTCTTCGATCGGCGGACGCCTCCGGGCTCGATGGGTGCGATGACGGCCATCAGCCGCTCCCCATGATGTGCAGCGTCGCCCCGAGCAGCAGGATCGCCCCGAACGTCATCAGCGACCAGAACAACGCCTTCTGCCGGTCGGCCGCGATGCCGGATCCCACCAACGCCACGCGCAGCCCGTTCAGCCCATGGAACAGCAGTCCGAACAGCAGGAGCACGTCCAGGCCCAGGAACAGGGGCGTCGTCGCGATCTCGAGGAAGCCGTGCCACGAGTCCTCTCCACCGAGGAGCATCGTGAGCACGGCGAGGTGGAGGTACAGGTAGAACGCGAGTCCGAGCGCGGTGAACCGGTTGAGTGAGAAGGCCCAATGGCCGGTTCCCCGTCTCCGGACGTCGAACCACGCGGTGGGTCCGGGTGATTTCCTCAGGACCGGGCCGCGCGCTTCGCGCGCGGCCCGGATGCCCTCGACCCCGTCGTCCGGCGGGTTCATCCGTCCGACCCCTTGCCGCTCGTCAGCGTCCGCCGCAGCTGCATGATCCGCTGCGCCGGACGCACGTTGGACGGACATGCCTCCGTGCACTCGAACGCCGCGTGGCATCGCCACGCGGCGTTGTCCTCGTCGGCCCACTCGAGCAGTGGTCCGAGGTCGGTGCCCCGGGGCTCCTCCAGCATGCGCTGCGCGTACGCGAGCGCCGCCGGTCCGACGTAGGAGTCGTCGGTAGCGGCGACAGGGCAGGCGGAGAGACACAGCCCGCACTCGATGCAGTCCTCGAACCGTTCGTAGCCGTCGAGACCGTCGGGGACCTCGGCGGAACGGGGGAACTCGCTCGACCGCGCGGGTGGGTGAGGCGCCGGGAACCGTTCGACGAAGGACGTCATGTCGACGACCAGGTCGGTCAACACCGGGAAGTTCGCCATCGGCTCGACCGTCACCCGGCCCGGATCCAGGCCGGCCACACGGGTCACGCAGGCGAGTCCTTCGCGGCCGTTGACGCGGACCCCGCAGGTGCCGCAGGACGCGTGGAGGCAGGAATGGCGGATCGCGAGGGAGGGGTCGGCGTGGATCTTGATCCACCGGAGCGCGTCCAGGACCGTGCTCTGCGGTCCGACCTCCGCTTCGAACGTGTCGAACCTGGACGGTCCGTCCTCGCGCCGGAACCGGAAGACGCGGAAGGCGCGGGTGGTGATCGTCGGCTCATCCGTCTGGTCGATACCGCCCGGACCTGCGTCGAGTCGCCGTCATCAGGCGGCGAAGTACGCGACATGGGGAAGGAGGACGGTCTCGCGTGTGCGGCACGGCTCGTCGACGCCGAGCTTGCGGCAGACCACGTCGGCGCACACCTCGGCCATCCCACGGAGCGTGGTGCCCTTGCCGCCCGTGATCGTCACGAACCCCTCGACGCCGCCTTCCGCTGCGTGGTCGATCGTCTTGAACGTCCGGGAGAGCTCCCGCCCGGAGTCGGCCTCGCCCCGTGAGGCGATCAACGGGCGCGCGGCCGACCAAGCGGCGCGGTGGACGGCCGTGGCGACCGCCGGGATCAACTTCGCGCCCTCGGTGACCATGCGATCGACGTGATCGGGGGGGACGCCCAGGTCCTCCGGATCCTCGACCACCCACGAGCTGGTGCCCACGATGGAGAGCGCCCGCTGTGGGACGACGATGTCGCCGTCACCGGATGCGTGGAGCCGGTTGATCACCATGTTGCACAGGCGTCCGCGCAGCGCCAGCATCACGCCGGGGGAGGGCCTGATCGGGACGTCGACCCCGGCCATGACGGCGACCCTCTCGGACCACGGTCCCGTCGCGTTCACCGTCAGGTCGGCGTGGATCTCGGCGTCACGGCCGGTGACGTGATCGTGGACCGCCGCGCCGTTCACCACCCCATCGTGCACCAGGAGTCCCGTCACCTCGACGTGGTTCAACAGCGACGCACCGTTGTGCTTCGCGGTCGCGAAGAACCGCAGCGGCATCCGCATGGCGTCCATCGTGGCGTCCGGTACGCGAACGGCGGCCTTCAGCCCGGGGTTCAGCATGGGCTCCAGACGCATCGCCTCCTCTGGCGTCAGCTCCTGCGTCGCGATGCCCGATGCCGCGCACCCTTCCAGGAACCCGGGCAGGTACGCCATGTCCTCATCGGTGATCGCCACGAACAACCCGTCGTTCTCCTCGAACGATCCGGGCGCGATCTTCCGCAGGAGTTGGTTCTCCTCGATGCACTCGACCGCAGACTCGTGGTCGTTCACCGCGTAGCGGGCTCCGCTGTGCAGCAACCCGTGGTGGCGACCCGTCGTCCCGGACGTGAACTCGCCGCGTTCGACGAGCGTGACGCGTAGCCCGCGGAGGGCGAGGTCGTGCGCCAGCGCGCCGCCGGTGCCGCCGCCGCCGATGATCAGGACGTGCGCGTCGTGTGCGGCCTGCGGTGCGGACGGGGTCATGCCGGCGAGTATCGCACCGGCCGCGGGAACGGGTTGCTACCCGTCGTGCTCGTGTCCCTTGCCCTGACCCTCGTCGAAGGACCCCTCGTGATGCGCCGTGTCGGGATCCTTCTCCTGGCCCTCGGCGAAGTCGCCGTGCTTGCCCTCGTCGGCGTGCCCGTGCTCGTCGGACTGCCCCTCTGCGAACGACCCCTCGTGATGCTCGTGTCCCTCTTCTTCCTCTCCTTCGGCGAAGTCGCCGTGCTTCTCGTCCTCCATACCCGCTCCCATCCGACGCCGGGCCGACGGACCGTGTGTGCGGCGGTCCGTCGGCCCCTCGTCCGTCAGTCCACCCAGTCGAACGTCTTGGTGACGGCTTTCTTCCACTGGGCGTATTCCTTGGCCACCGTGGCGTCGTCCATCTTCGGCTTCCACTCGGCGTCCTTGCCCCAGTTGGAGCGCAGGTCGTCGACGTTCTTCCAGAAGCCGACCGCGAGCCCGGCGGCGTACGCGGCGCCGAGCGCCGTGGTCTCCGCAACCTTCGGCCGGATCACCGGGACCTGCAGGCAGTCGGCCTGGAACTGCATGAGCAGGTCGTTGTAGACCATGCCGCCGTCGACCTTCAGCTCCTTGAGCTTCACGCCGGAGTCGGCCTCCATGGCGTCGAGGACCTCGCGGGTCTGCCAGGCGGTCGCCTCGAGCGTGGCCCGGGCGATGTGGCCCTTGTTGACGTAGCGGGTCATGCCCACGATCGCCCCGCGGGCGTCGCCGCGCCAATACGGCGCGAACAGGCCCGAGAACGCCGGCACGAAGTACGTCCCACCGTTGTCATCGACCGTGGCCGCCAGCGCCTCGACGTCCTCGGACTTCTCGATCAAGCCGAGGTTGTCGCGGAGCCACTGCACGAGCGCGCCGGTGATCGCGATCGAGCCCTCGAGGGCGTAGATCGCCGCCGCGTCGCCGAGCTTCCAGCACACCGTCGTGAGCAGTCCGCTCTTGGACGGGATCATGTCGGTCCCCGTGTTCGAGGATCATGAAGTTGCCCGTGCCGTACGTGTTCTTCGCGTCGCCGACGTCGTAGGCGGCCTGACCGAACGTGGCCGCCTGCTGGTCGCCGAGGTCGCCCGCCACCGAGATGCCCGCGAGCGTTCCCTTCGCCTCGCCGTACACCTCGGACGACGACCGGATCTGGGGCAGCATCGACCGGGGGACCCCGATCGCCGCGCAGCAGGTCGTCGTCCCAGTCGAGCGTCTCCAGGTTCATGAGCATCGTGCGACTGGCGTTCGTGACGTCGGTCACGTGCACGCCGCCGCTGGTCCCGCCGGTGAGGTTCCAGATGCACCAGCGTGTCGATGTTGCCGAACACCAGGTCGCCGGCCTCGGCCCTGGCACGTGCGCCCTCGACGTTGTCGAGGATCCATCGCACCTTGGTCCCGGAGAAGTACGTGGCGAGGGGCAGCCCCGTCTTTTCCCGGAACCGATCCTGTCCGCCGTCCGCCGACAACGAGTCGACGATGTCCTGTTGCCTCGTGTCCTGCCACACGAGCGCGTTGTAGACGGGCTCACCCGTGTTGCGATCCCAGACGACCGCCGTTTCACGCTGGTTCGTGATGCCCACCGCGGCGAGGTCGCTCGCTCCGATGCCCGCCTTCTTCAGCGCGCCGTCGGTCACCTCCTGCGACCGCTGCCAGATCTCCTTCGGGTCGTGCTCCACCCACCCGGGCTTCGGGTAGATCTGCTCGTGCTCCTTCTGGTCCACCCCGACCACGCTGCCGCTGTGGTCGAAGATCATGAACCGCGTGCTCGTGGTGCCTTGGTCCAAGGCGCCTACGTAGTCCGCCATGCGGGGCCTCCTTCCGTGGTGCTATCGGCCAACGTTCATATGTCGGGCGTTCGCTATGCCTCGCTCCACGTCTCGGCGATCGTCTTCAACAGCAGGAACGACGACGTGGCCCCGGGGTCTTGGTGACCGGCGCTGCGTTCCCCAAGGTAGCTCGCTCGCCCCTTGCGGGCGACGAGTGGGATGGTGCTCTTCATCCCCTCCTCTCCTGCGGCGGCCGAACGCCTGAGCGCGTCACCGAACGTCGCCCCTTCTCCGAGGGCTTCCGTGAACGCGTCACGTGCGGGGGCGAGCGCGTCGATCATCGTCTTGTCCTGGAGCTCGGCCTTCCCCCGAGCCTGCACGCCCTGGACGGCGGCCGCGAGCGCCGCTGCCCAGTCCTCGGCGAGCGATCTCGTCCTTCCCCGCCGTCGCCGTTCCGAGTTGGAGGAAGAGCGTCCCGTACAACGGACCACCCGCGCCGCCGACCGTCGAGACCAACGTCATCCCGACCGTCTTGAAGAGCGAGCCGACGTCACCTCGGAGGGAGGCCGTCGACCTTGGCGAGCGACGGCGTGGAAGCCGCGGTCCATGTTGATGCCGTGATCGGCGTCGCCGATCGCGGAGTCGAGCTCCGTGAGGTACTCCTTGCTCTCGGAGACCGTCGCGGCGAACGCACGGATCATCCGGACCACGTCGTCGTACGGGACGCTCAACCTTTCCACCCCCTCGTCGCCCGAGCCACGGTCGCCGGGTCAGACCCCCCAACGCAACGCGGGCGTCTTGACCGGCGCGTCCCACAGCTTCGTCAAGTCGTCGTTCAGCTTCAGGAGCGTGATCGAGCACCCCGCCATCTCGAGCGACGTGATGTACGAGCCGATCAGCTTGCGGGCGATCGTGACGCCGCGCCCCTTCAGGAACGTCGTGAGCTCGTTGAAGACGACGTAGAGCTCGATCAACGGTGTGCCGCCCATGCCGTTGACGAACGCCAGCACGTTGTCGCCCTGATGAGAACGGAAGGTCGTCGACGATGGCGGTCGCCATCTGCTCGACGATGTCTGGGCCGGCTTCAGCTTCATCCGCTCGCGTCCGGGCTCGCCGTGGATGCCGATCCCGATCTCCATCTCGTCCTCGCCGAGCTCGAACGTCGGCTTGCCGGCGGCCGGTACCGTGCACGAGGTCAGCGCCATGCCCATGGTGCGGGCGTTCGCGTTCACCTCGCGGCAGACGTCGGCGACCTCCTTGAGCGGCCCGCCTCTCCTCGGCAGCCGCGCCGGCGATCTTCTCCAGCAGGACCGTCGCGCCGACACCTCGACGTCCGGCCGTGTAGAGGCTGTCCTGGACGGCGACGTCGTCGTCGACCAGCACGGACTCCACGTCGACGCCCTCGGCACGGCAGAGCTCGGCGGCCATCTCGAAGTTCATGACGTCGCCGGTGTAGTTCTTGACGATGTGGATGACGCCCGCGCCGCCGTTGACCGCCTTGGTCGCGGCCTCCATCTGGTCGGGCGTCGGCGACGTGAACACCTCGCCCGGACACGCCGCATCGAGCATGCCCATGCCGACGAACCCGCCGTGCATCGGCTCGTGCCCGGAGCCACCGCCGGAGACGAGCGCGACCTTGCCCTGCACCGGCGCGTCCTCCCGCACGATGTGTACGGGTCGTAGATGCACCGTGATCAGGTCCGCGTGCGCCGCTCCATGCCCTGCAGCGCTTCGCGGACGACGTCCTCCGGGTCGTTGATGAGCTTCTTCATCGGCCTCCTTCAGGTCGGGGTTGCCTGTGCGTCGATCCCTGTCGGCTCTCGCCCCGGTCCTACAGGACGAAGGCCGGCGTCACGGCAACGCGCGCCGATGATGCCGCCGATGATCGGGCCGACCACGGGGATCCACGAGTACGCCCAGTCCGAGTCGCCCTTGCCGGCGATCGGCAGGACGAAGTGCATGATCCGCGGCCCGAGGTCGCGTCGCCGGGTTGATCGCGTAGCCCGTGGGTCCGCCGAGCGACATGCCGATCACCACGACGATCAGCGCGACCCGAGCGGATCGAGCGATGCTCCGCTCGGACCCAGCGCCAGGACGCCGAACACCAGCATGAAGCCGTGCCGATGATCTCGGTGATCAGGTTCGCGGCCGTGTTGCGGATCGCCGGGCCCGTGCGAGAAGACGGCGAGCTTCAGGCCCGGATCATCCGTCGCCGCCCAGTGGGCAGGTACGCGAGCTACACGAGCGTCGCGCCGATCGATCGCACCGAGGAACTGACCGGCGATGAGCTGCGGGACGTCGCTCCACTCCGGTCCGATCTCGAGGAACGCCAGCCCGATCGTCACCGCCGGGTTCAGATGCGCGACCCCGTCGGAGACGGCGAGACTCTGAACACACCGACGAGACACCGCGATGCCCCACGCGCAGGTGATGACGACCCAGCCGGCGTTCTGCGCCTTCGACCGGTTCAGCAGTACTCCGGCGACCACCCCGTCGCCGAGCAGGATCAGCACGGCCGTCCCGACAACCTCACCGAGGAACATCTGAGCGACCACCTCCCTATGCGCTGCGGCGCTCCGGATGTGGGCGCCCCGTGGTCACATAGCCAAAGCCGTTCGGATCCGAAAGTCAAAGCCAGATCTGGCCGTCAACCGGCCCGACATGCGCCGTGTTATGTTCGGCATCGTCGAACATCCGGGGGACGGAGGGCGGTGGAGGTCGGTTTGACAGCTGCGGCCGGGTCGACGGATGGTGCCACCGAGTGAGCGGTCCGACGACTCGCCGGGGCGGTGTCGGCTCCCCTCCGCTGGGAGCGTTCCTCGTCGACGCCGAGTTCGTGCGCCGCTGGATCGTCGAGGCGGCGTCACGGATCGAGGAACAACGTGACTTCCTCACCCAACTCGATGCGGCGATCGGCGATGCCGATCACGGGGTGAACATGCAGCGGGGGTTCGCGGCCGCCCTCGCCACCCTGCAATCGTCGCCCGACGGATCGCCGGGAGCACTCCTCACGGAGGTAGGCACGACGCTCGTCTATCGGGTCGGGGGGGCTGCGGGTCCGCTCTTCGGGACCGGGTTCCGCCAGATCGGCGCGACGCTCTCCGAGACGGATCGGCCGGACGGCGAGACGCTCCTGTCCGGTCTCCGCGCCGGTCTCGACGGGGTCAAGGCGCTGGGGGCCGCCACGCCGGGCGACAAGACGATGGTCGACGCGTGGGAGCCGGCCGTCACCGCGTTCGAGCGGACCCTGCGGGCGGCGGAACCACGGACCAAGCGGCGCACGATGCCACCGAGGCGGCGAACGCCGGCGTCGAGGCGACGCTCCCGATGCAGGCGCGGAAGGGTCGGGCGTCCTACCTCGGGTCCAGGAGCATCGGGCACCAGGACCCCGGAGCGACGTCGACCGCGCTCATCTTCGGCGCGCTCGAGCGAGCCGTCCGTCGTCCGTCGTGACGAGGCTATCTGCCGCTGGGGTCGCCGCGGGACGATCCAGTCCGTCGACCGCGCGGCGCGGATCCTGATGGCGCTGGGCGACTCGCCGCGGCTCGGCGTCACCGAGATCTCGGATCGCTTCGGGATCGCGAAAGCCACGGTCCACGGCCTGCTCCGGACGCTCGAGCAACGAGAGCTCATCGAGCAGGAGCCGGACACCGGGAAGTACCGCTTGGGAGCTGCCACGCTCCAGCTGGGCAACTCGTTCCTGGACAACCACGAGCTCCGCGCCCGTTCATTGATGTGGGCCGGCTCGCTCGCCACGCGCGTCGGCGAGGCCGTCCGCGTCGGCGTGATGAACGGGGAGACCGTCCTGATCGTCCACCACGTCTTCCGACCGGACAACTCCGTCCAGATCCTCGAGGTCGGCGCGTCGATCCCGTGGCATGCGTGCGCGCTGGGGAAGGCGGTCGTCGCGTTCGTCTCGCCCGCTCGCCGGACCCGGCTGCTGACCGCCGACCTCTCACCGCTGACGGGCCGGACCATGACCGAGCCCTCGCTCATCCGTGCCGCGCTCGAAGAGGTCTCGACGCTCGGCGTGGCCGTAGAGGATCAGGAGGCGGTGGTGGGGGAGGCGGAGATCGCATCGCCGGTGTTCGACCATCGGGGCGACCCCGCGGGAGCGATCGGTGTCGTCGGACCGGTGGAACGTCTCCTCCCCGACGGCCCGGCTCCCGCGCTGATCGCGGCGGTGCGTGAGGCCGGACGCGGGTTGTCGCGCGACATGGGCGCCGGGCGGCTCGCCGCTCGGGGTTGACCCGAACGGTCGGATAGGCTCCGGTCCATGGACGATGTGCCGCGGTTCGTGACGGTCGACGACTACGAGCCGGTGGCGCGTGAGCGGCTCTCCGCGGACGTCTACGACTACTACGCGGGCGGCGCGGGCGACGAGTGGACGTTGGCCGAGAACCGGCGCTCATGGGAGCGATGGAGCTTGCGGCCCCGCGTCTTGCGTGGTTCGGCGGTCCCCGATCCGTCGACGTCGATCCTCGGGACGCCGATCTCGTTGCCCCTCCTGGTGGCCCCGTGGGCCTACCAGTCGATGGCGCATCCCGACGGGGAGCCCGCGACGGCGCGGGCGGCGGCGGCGGCGGGCACGATCATGGTCGTGTCCAGCACGGCCGTGGACACCTTGGAAGACGTGGCGACGGCAGCGGACGGCCCGAAATGGTGGCAGCTCTACGTCTTCCGTGATCGAGGGGCGACGACCGACATGCTCGCCCGCGTCGTCGACGCCGGCTACGAGGCGATCTGCCTGACCGTCGACGTCCCTCACCTCGGGCTGCGCCACCGCGATACGCGTCACGGGTTCGTGCCCAGGTTCGGAGCCTCGACGTCGGAGGTGCAGTTCGAACCCCAGCTCACCTGGGACGACATCGGCTGGGTGCGTGAGCGGATCGCCGGACTGCCGCTGCTCGTGAAGGGCATCCTGACCGCCGAGGACGCCGAGCTCTCCGTGGCAGCCGGCGTCGACGGGATCGTCGTCTCGAATCACGGTGGCCGTCAGCTGGACGGGGCGCCCGCCGGTCTGACGGCGCTCCCCGAGGTCGTGGACGCCGTCTCGGGACGCGTCCCGGTGCTGGTGGACGGCGGCATCCGCCGCGGCACCGACATCGTCAAGGCGCTCGCCCTGGGGGCGGACGCGGTCATGGCCGCGCGTCCGTTCGTCTGGGGGCTGGCGGTCGACGGCGAGGCGGGCGTGAGCGGCGTGCTGGCGCTCTTCCGGCACGAGTTCGAGCACGCGATGGCGCTCTGCGGGTGCCGTACGGTGGCGGAGATCGACCCCGCGCTCGTGCGCCCAGCGTGACGGCCGGAGGCCGCGTCTGCCACCATCGGCGGTCATGGCCGGATTCGACCTCCACGCGCACACGAACCGCTCCGACGGCACGTTCACGCCGACCGAGCTGGTCGACCTCGCCGTGGAGCGAGGTCTGACCGGGGTCGCGGTGACCGATCACGACACGTTGGCCGGACTGGAGGAAGCGACGGGAGCGGCCGGCGACAGGATCGAGATCGTGCCGGGGATCGAGTTCTCCGCGGAGTACGAGGACGCGAGCCTGCACGTGCTGGCCTACTGGATCGACCCGGCGAACGACGCGTTGCGCGAGGAGCTCAAGCGGCTGACCGACACGCGCTTGCGGCGCGGCGAGCTGATGATCGAGAAGCTCCAGGAGCTGGGATACCCCATCGAGTTCGAACGGGTGCGCGAGATCGCCGGTGGCGACACGATCGCCCGTCCCCACGTGGCCCAGGCCATGGTCGAGGCCGGCATCGTCCCGAACGAGAAGGCCGCGTTCACCGACGAGTTCATCGCCGACGGCGGGCGCGCGTCGGTGCCCAAGCACGCGCTTCACCCGTTGGACGCGCTCACGCTGATCGCGGCGGCCGATGGCGTGTGCGTGCTGGCCCACCCCGGCATGTGGAAGGGGGCGGGCTCGGTCCCCGACGAGCTGATCGAGGCCATGGCCGGGGGCGGGATGGCCGGCCTGGAGGTCGATCATCCGGACCACGACGACGGCCAGCGAGCGAAGTACCGGGAGATGGCCGAGCGGCTCGACCTGGTGCCCACCGGGGCCTCGGACTGCCACGGCCTGCGGTACGACCCCGTGCGCTTGGGATCCGAGACGACCGATGCGGATCGGGTCGCGGAGCTCCGTCGCCGCGCCGGCCGCTGACGGGTCGCGCGCCGCCGACCGCTGCCGCCTACGGGCAACTAGCATCGGGCCCGTGTTCGACGCGACCGAGCAACCCGTCCTCCATGTGGAGGGACTCACGAAGCGCTACGGCGATCTGACGGTCGTCGACGACGTGACGTTCTCGGTGGGCGCGGGGGAGACGGTCGGCATCCTCGGACCCAACGGCGCCGGCAAGACCACCACGATCCACATGATCCTGGGGCTGGTCACGCCGACGGCCGGCACGGTGCGGATCCTCGGCCGCGATCCGCATCGGGATCGCTCGGCCCTCGAACAGGTCGGATTCACGGCGACGTACGTGTCGCTGCCGCAGACGCTCACGGTCCGCGAGAACCTCCGCGTGTTCGCCCGGATGTACGGCGTTCGCAACGCCGAGGAGCGGATCGCCGACCTGGTCGAGCGTCTGCAGATCACGCACCTCGCCGACCGGCCGACGCGGCACCTCTCCAGCGGTCAGGCGACGATGGCCCACGTGGCGAAGTCGCTGCTCGCGTCGCCGCGCCTCCTGCTGCTGGACGAGCCGACGGCGTCGCTCGATCCCGACGCGGCGGACCGGGCGCGTCGGCAGATCACGCGGATCGCGGCCGAGGAGGGTCTGACCCAGCTCATCACCTCGCACAACATGAAGGAGGTCGAGGAGCTCTGCGATCGCACGCTGTTCATCCGGGGCGGGCGCATCGTGGCCGAGGGGACGCCGGCGGAGCTGTACGAGCGGTTCGGTGCCTCCGGCCTCGAGGAGGTCTTCCTGACGATCGCGCGCAACGAGGAGGCGATCTGACGTGGCGGCGGTCGGCACCGGCGTGCGCCCCGACGTCCGGCCTTCGGCGTGGGGGCGGATCAGCGGCGTCATGTTGCGGCAGATGTACCTCTACAAGCGGACGCTGCACCGATGGCTCGAAGCCGTCTACTGGCCGGTCCTCGATATCACGCTGTGGGGGCTCTTGGCCAAGTACATCTCCGACACCGATCCCTCGAGCCGCGTCGGGTTCGGGCTGCTCGGCGCGCTGATCTCGTGGGACATCCTGTTCCGCGCGCAACAGTCGGTCTCCGTGGGGTTCCTGGAGGACATGTGGAGCCGCAACGTCCTGAACGTGTGGTCCACCCCGATCCGCGCCTGGGAGTACGTCGGGGGCACGATCCTCGTCGGCATCGTGCGCGTGTCGCTCGGCGCGGTGATCGCGATCGGCATCGCCGGGTTCGCGTTCGGGTTCAACTTCGTGGTCGAGGTCGGGCTGCCGCTGGTGCCGTGCCTGTTCGCGCTGCTGCTGATGGGCTGGTCCGTCGGCGTCGCGACGACGGCCGCGATCCTGCGACTGGGACAGGGCGCCGAGGAGCTCGCCTGGGCGCTCGCGTTCCTGTTCCAGCCGTTCAGCGCGGTCTTCTACCCGGTCGACGTCCTGCCGGGATGGATGCAGGTGATCGCGTTCTTCGTGCCGGCGTCGCACGTCTTCGAGGCGATGCGGGCGATCCTCATGGACGGCGCGGGGTTCCCGACGCAGGAGCTGGCGTGGGCGTTCGTGATGGACATCGGCTACATCGTGGGCGCGGCTGCGCTCTTCTCGTGGTCGCTGCGTCAGGTGCGCGAACGCGGCCTCCTGTCCAGGTTCGGGGAGTAGGCGCATGGCGCTCGAGCTGGTGTGCTTCGACATCGGCGGCGTGATGTACGACGACACCATCTATGCGCGGGCGATGCACACCGCGCTCCGCGATCTGGGCGCGAGTTTCACCGACGAGGAGTTCGACGAGGTCTACCGTGATGCGCGCGCCGCGCAGTCGGGTTCGTTCCGGCGGCTGTTGGCGCACCGGTTCCTGGGTCCCGACGCCGACCTGCGTGTATTGGAGGCGGAGGCGTCGAAGCACTGGGCCTACCCGCGGGAGGCGCTGCACGACGATGTCCGGCCGTGCCTCGAGGCGCTCGCCCCCCGCTACCGGCTCGCGATCGTCGCCAATCAACCGAGCACCGTGCGGGACGCGTTGCAACGTGACGGGCTGGACGCGTACTTCGAGGTATGGGGCGTGTCGGACGACGTCGGCCTGGAGAAGCCCGATCCCGCGCTGTTCGCGCACGTCCTGCTGCGGGCCGGCGTCGCTCCGCCGAAGAGCGTGATGGTCGGCGACCGCCTGGACTACGACGTGCGGCCGGCGAAGGCGGCCGGGATGCGGACGGTCTGGGTGCTCCGGGGCGAGGCACCCGACGACCCGACGTCCGAGCAGTTGGCCGAGGCGGACGCGGCGATCGGGGGCTTGGATGCGCTTCCCGCGGCATTGGAAGCGCTGGAGGGGCACGCGTGATGCCCGCGCGGATCCTGGTCGTGGGGGGCGGGTTCGCGGGGATGTACGCCGCGATGGAGATGAAGCGACTGACCCAGGCCGGTCACATGGTGACGCTGGTCTCCTCCGAGAACTTCATGCAGTACCAGCCGTTCCTGCCCGAGGTCGCCTCCGGCACGATCGACCCGCGGGCCGTCGTCGTGCCGCTTCGACCGCTGCTGAAGCACGCCTCGATCGAGGTCGGTGACGTGACGTCGATCGATCACGAGGCACGCCGGGTGCAGGTGCGGATCCCGGACGGCGCCGTCGTGGGGCTTGACTACGACGTGCTCGTGGTGACGGCCGGCTCGTGGTCGCGCGTGCTGCCCGTCCCCGGCTTGGCCGAGCACGGCATCGGCTTCAAGACGATCCAGGAGGCGATCTACCTGCGCAACCACGTGCTGTCCCGGCTGGACGTCGCGGCGCAGACGGAGGACCCGGACCGGCGTCGGTCGGCGCTCACGTTCGTGTTCGTGGGGGCGGGGTTCGCGGGGGTGGAAGCGCTGGGCGAACTGGAGGACCTGGCTCGCGACGCGCTGCGGAACTACCCGACGCTCGCCACGCGCGAGATGCGGTGGGTCCTGGTGGAGGCGTCCGGGAGGATCCTGCCGGAACTACCGGAGGACCTCGCGGCCTATGCCCGGGTCCGTCTGGAGCATCGGCACATCGAGGTCCTGCTGAGCACGCGGCTGGAGTCGGCCGAGGACGGAACGATCCGGTTGTCGGACGGGCAGGCGTTCGTCGCGGACACGCTGGTCTGGACAGCGGGGGTGAAGCCGTCGCCGCTCGCCGGTCTGGGGACGTTCCCGTTGGACGAGCACGGCCGGATCATCGTCGACGATCGCCTGCGCGTCGTCGGGGTGCCGGATGCGTGGGCCGCGGGCGATATCGCTGCGGTCCCGGATCGCACGACGGGCGGATGGGCACCTCCGACCGCGCAGCATGCGATGCGGGAGGGCCGCCGCCTGGGCCGCAACGTCAGCGCCACGCTCCTCGGGGGAGAGCCGGAACCGTTCGTGTGGAAGAACGTCGGCGGCGTCTGCTCGCTGGGCCGCTACAAGGGGGTGGCGAACGTCTTCGGCTTCAAGGTCAAGGGGTTCCTCGGGTGGTTCCTGCACCGCTCGTACCACCTCTGGGCGATGCCGACGATCGGGCGTCGCGTGCGGATCGCGATCGACTGGACGATCGCGTTGCTGTTCCCGCGCGACATCACGCAGTTCGGCTCGTTCGAGGATCCTCACGGACCGTTCCGCCGCGCGGCGAAGCGGTAGCACGCGCGACGGGAGAGCTAGGCGCCCTTGCGCCGCTGCTTCTGGAGATCGCTCGCCGCCTGCAACGCCTTGTGGCTCCGCGCGATGTCGGGCATCTCGTGCCCGCCGGACAGCTCCTCGGCCGCCCACCGCGTCATGTCGCGGATCGAGATGATGCCGACGACGCGCGCGCGGTCGATCACCGGCAGGTGGCGGATGTTGCGGGATGCCATGGCCTCGGCCGCCTCGGCGATATCCGTCTTCGGTGAGATCGTGATGAGATCGCGTCGCGTCATCCCGTGGACGACCTTCACGCTGTGCGGGTCGCCTCCCGCCGCGACCAGGTTCACGATGTCCCGCTCGGTCACGATACCGGCGAGCTTCTTGCCATCGAGCACCACCACCGAGGAGATGCCGTTCGATCGCATGACCTTCGCGACGTCGGCGAACGTATCGTCGGCGCCGGCCGTCTTCACGTCCGTGTGCATGATCTCTCCGACCTGCATGTGCTCCTCCTCGGGACGTTCGTGGGGGGAGCCTACCGCGAGCGACGTGCCTGCGCCGGGTCCGGACGGTCCCACATGAACATCACGGACTCGGGTTCCCGCCGACCCCCGGCCCCTCGATACGTCGCCATCGCCGCGGCGTTCTCCTCGTCGGTGAGGACCCACATCCCGTAGCAGTCGCGCTCCCAGGCGAGCGCCGTGAGCGCTTCGACGAGGGACCGGCCGATGCCCCTCCCGCGGAACCCCTCATCGACCCCGAGTTCGTACAGGAACATCTCGGGACCGGGCTTGTCGGGGTGGAAGAGCTCGACGCCCGTCACGAAGCCGGCGGGTGACGGCCCGTCGTACGCGATCAGGAGGTGGTGCCGTTCGTCGGCCAGGAATGCCCGCGTCGTCCCGATATCGACCGCGTGGTCGAACAGCGTCCCGGCGGCGGCGACCCGATCGCGTCACCGGGTTCGAGCCGCTCGATCCGCATCGGCGGTCCCGGCCTCAGTGGTCGCTGCGACCGCTGAAGTGGAACTCCTCGATCTTGAGCGCCGGCACGCGAGAGGACGAGAAGAAGAACTCGCTGGCGAGCTCGGCCTTGCGGCCCACGAGCGACACGTTGGTCAGCGCGTCGATGATGGACTGGGTGAATCGGAAGTTCATGACCGGACCGACGATCTCGCCGCGCTCGATCAGGAACGTGCCGTCGCGCGTCATGCCCGTGATGCTGGACTCGATCGGGTTGACGATGTTGGAGTAGTGGAAGCGCGTGACCAGGACGCCGCGCTGCGTCGACTTGATCATGTCGTCGAGCGAGGCATCGCCCTCCTCCATGAACAGGTTGAGCGGGAACGGCCCCTCGGGGTTCGGCGCAGGGAGCCCGTGGCCGGTGGAGGGACGTCCCGCCTGCTTGCCGGTCCGCAGGTCGTAGACGGCGTCCACGAACACGCCGTCCTTGATCAGGTCGACACGCTCACGCGGCACCCCTTCGAAGTCGAACGGCGCGCCGAGCGTGCGGGGATCCGTGCCGTCGTCCCAGATCGAGATCGACGGCGCGGCGACCGACCGTCCGGACTTCCCGCTGAAGCACGAGCGGTCCTCGATGTAGGCGCGTCCTCCGAAGCCGATGTAGGCCAGGAACCCGGCCAGCGTCGCGACGGCGGCGGGCTCCAGCACGACCGGATAGGTCCCCGGCTCCAGCACGATGGGGTTCTGGCTGCGCACGGCCTTCTCCGCGGCGCGCGCCCCGAGGTCTTCCGCGTCGAGGAACCCGGCCGAGCCCGAGAACGCCTCGGCGAACCCGCTGCCGTGCTCGCCGCCGGTCATCACGGTCGTGAGCGAGGCCACCGTGCCCGGCGACCAGCAGAACTGCCCCTCGGAGTTGGCGATCCCCAGCTCGGCCGCGGCGGTCTCGAACGCTCCCGCGGCCACGAAGCCGGCCGGGCAGCGCTCGATCAACCGCGCGACGGCATCGGCCCGCGAAGCCGGCGTGGCGTCGGCGGTCTCGTCGAAGAAGCGGTCGACCGGGGGGACGTCGGCCTTGGGAGCGAGGCCGGGGAACTGCGGGTCGGGTGGCGCGACGTCGGCCATCTCCTTGGCGCTGGCCGCCGCCTCGCGCGCCCCGCGCTCGCTGAAATCGTTGGAGGACGCCACGCCGCTGCGGTTCCGGATGACGACCCGGACCCGCAGTCCGGTGTCCTCGCGGAACGTCGATTGATGGATCACGGAGTTGGCGAACCGCGTCAGCCCGCCCCATTCGTGGGTGTAGAGGACCTCGACACCGTCGACGCCCTTCACGTCGAGTGCCGCCCCGGCGACGGCGCGGAACCGGTCTTCGCCGATGAGGCCGGGCATCAGCGCACCCCCACCTGCACGTTGCGGAACCGCGCGGGGGACGTGCCGTGCCCGACGCGACCGACCTGACCGGGTTGGCCCTTGCCGCAGTTGGGCGTGCCCCACACGGTCCACTCCTCGCGGCCTCCGACGGCGTCGCACGATCCCCAGAACTCCGGCGTGATCCCCGTGTAGTTGGGGTTCTTGTAGAGCTGCGTCAGCTTGCCGTCCTTCACGCGCCACGCCACCTCGCACCCGAACTGGAAGTTGATGCGCTTGTCGTCGATCGACCAGGACTGGTTCGTGGCCATGAAGATGCCGTCCTTCGTATCGCCGATGATCTCGGCGAGCGAACCCTCGCGCGGCTCCAGGGAGATGTTGGTCATGCGGATCAGCGGCAGATGTGACCAGCCGTCGGCGCGGCTGGTTCCGTTCGATGCCTGGCCGACCACCGGCGCCGTCTCGCGGCTGGTCAGGAAGTCCTGGAAGATGCCGTCCACCAGGATCGGCACCCGTTGCGCGGGAACGCCTTCGTCGTCGAAGCCGAACGAGCCGAGTCCACCGGACAGCGTGGCGTCCGCGGTGACCGACACGAGTGGGCTGCCGTACTTCAGCTTCCCGCGGTCCTCGATCGTGAGGAACGATGAACCGGCGTAGGCCTCCTCCATCCCGAGGACGCGGTCGAGCTCGATCGGATGGCCGATGGACTCGTGGACCTGGAGCTCCACCTGACCGCTGTCGAGGATCAGCGTGGTGACCTCGCTGGGGCACTCCGGTGCCGACAGCAGCTCGACGGCCTCGCGACCGGTCCGCTCCGACTCCTCGATCAGCCCGAGCGTCCTGACGTGTTCCCACCCGGCCGCCTTGATGTGGCCGCGGAACGAGTTGGGGTAGGAGCGACGCTGGACGTCGCCGTCGGCGATCGCCGTCGCCTCCAACCCGCCGCCCGAGTGCACGACCACCTGGTCGATCGCGGCGCCGTCGGATGACGCGAACCACGTCGAGCGGCGGAACAGGTCGAGTCCGCCTTCCGCGAACGTGACACCGTTCACGGACTGCATCCGGCGGGTGCCCTCCATCAACAGGGCCACCTTCTCCTCGAGCGGGATCGTGAAGGGGTCCTCCTCCATGGGACCGCGCCACGAGGCGACCACGGGCTCGACGGGGGAGAGCGACACCGGCGGGCCGGGCCGGCGCGAGGCGGCCTTCGCGATCTCGACGGCGAGCGTGGCCGTCCGCACGACCTCGACCTCGTCCTGGCGGGACGTGGCGGCGAATCCCCACCGACCGCCGGCGAGGACCCGGACGCCGACGCCCGAGGACGTCTCGCGGTCGATGCCCTCCATCTCCTGGTTCCGCACGGTCAGGGACTCGGTCTCGTCGGTCCCGGTCCGCGCGTCGGCGTAGTCGGCACCGGCCTTCATGGCCGCATCGACCGCCATCTTCGCCACGTCGAACGACACCTCTACCTCCTGGAGGACGTTTTCCGGACCCCGACGGTCCGCCCGAACGGGGGCATCGTACCCGGTGCGACCGACGGCCAGTTCGACGGACCACGGGCGCAACGGCACGCAACCTCCGGGCGCGGGTGGTGGGATGATGCCGGGCGCCGAACACGAACGGGAGGCTCGCGTGATGCCCATCGACCGTGCCGCCGGACCCACCACTTGGGATCCGGTGCGTTGATGTCGTTCTACGTCTCGAACGTCACGTTGTTCGACGGACGGACCGTGAAGACGAAGCACGGCGTGCACGTCGAACGCGGGGCGATCGGGTGGGTCGGACCGCACGCGCGCGCGCCGCGGATCGCGCGGGCAGCCTCCGAGATCGACGGCTCGGGGCGAACGCTCACGCCCGGGTTGATCGATTGCCACGTCCACCTGTCGTTCGACGGGACGGGAGATTTCGCGGGCGAGGCGGCGGGCCTCACGCCGGCGAAGGCGGCGCTCAAGGCCACGCGGAACGCGGTACGACATCTCGAGCACGGCGTGACGACGGTGCGGGACCTGGGCGGCGTCGGCTCGTCGATGTGCGACGTCGCGAACGCCGTGGACGACGGTGTCATCGGCGGCGCGCGGATCCTCGCGGCCGGGCAGGCGCTGACGATCACCGGTGGACATGGACACAACGTGGCGTTCGCACGGGAGGTCGACGGGCCCGATGCGGTTCGCAAGGCCGTCCGCGAAGAGATCAAGGGCGGCGCACGCGTGATCAAGATCGTCGCCACCGGCGGCGTGCTCACCCCCGGCATCGGCGCCACCTTCACGGCCTTCACTCCCGAGGAGCTCGACGCCGCCGTGGATGAAGCGCACAAGTGGGGTCGCGGTGTCGCCGCCCACGCGATCGGAGCCGAGGGGACATGGAACGCGGTCGTCGCGGGCGTGGACTCCGTCGAACACTGCGTGCAGGTGAGCGCGGAGCTGGCGAAGGAGATGAAGGCCCGCGGCACGTTCCGTTCGCCGACGCTCTGCGCGATCCGGGGGATCCTCGACCACGCGGACGAGGTGCCCGAGTACGCGGTGACGAAGGCGGCCTCCCTCGAGGCCGAGGGGCGGGATTCGTTCCGCCGTGCCGTCCGTGCAGGTGTGCGTCATGTCTGCGGAACGGACGCCGGCACACCGTTCAACCCGCACGGGAACGCCCCACACGAGCTCCTTCACATGGTGCAGTGGGGGATGACGCCGCTCAAGGCGATGCAAGCCGCCACCGCCAACGGCGCGGAGCTGCTCCGGCTGCCTTCGCTCGGCACGATCGACGAGGGCAAGGATGCCGACCTGGTCCTGTTCGACGGCAATCCGGCCGAGGCGATCGAGCACGTGGTCTCCCCGATGCTGGTGATGAAGGCGGGCGACGTGGTGGCGGGGTCGCTCGCATGACACGGAAAGGGCCGTCATGCGGCTGCTGGTGATCGGCGGAACGCACTTCGTCGGGCGAGCGATGGTCGAGGATGCCGTCGGACGCGGACACGATGTCACCGTCTTCCACCGTGGTCCGGCGGAGCCCGACGGGTTCCCCGACGTGGAGCACGTGCACGGCGACCGGGACGGCGGGCTGGAGCCGCTTCGCGGGCGCGCGTGGGACGCCGCCGTCGACACGTGCGGGTACGTCCCGCGCGTGGTCGGCGATTCGGCCCGGCTCCTGAGCGACGCGGCCGGGCACCTCACGTTCATCTCGACGCTCTCCGTGTATCCCGACGATGCCCCGGCGGGCTGCGACGAGGAGTCGCCGACCCATCAGCCGCCGTTCCCCGATACCGAGGAGATCACCGACGAGTCGTATGGGCCGCTCAAGGTCGCCTGCGAGCTGGAGGCCCTGGACACGTTCCCGGGCCGGTGCCTGGTCGTCAGGCCGGGATACATCGTGGGGCCGCACGACCCGTCGGACCGGTTCACGTTCTGGGTGCGGCGGGCCGCCGGTGGCGGACGGATGCTGGCGCCCGGACCCCAGGACCAGCCGCTCCAGGTCGTGGACGTTCGCGACCTGGGCGCGTTCACGCTGGACCACGTGGAGGCCGGTACGGCCGACGTCTTCGGCGTCGTCGGGCCGCGGGAGCCGCTCACGTGGAGCACGGGTCTGGCGACGCTGGTGGACGTCGCCGGGGCCGGGACCGAGCTGACGTGGGTTGGCCCGTCGTTCCTGGAGGAACGCGTGAAGGAAGACGACGGAGAGCTCCCGCTGTGGGACATCGGCTACCCGGGTCTGCACGCGTTCGACGGCCGGAAAGCGATCGCCGCGGGGTTGCGGCATCGTCCGCTCCGCGAGACCGTCGCCGACACGCTCGCCTGGGATCGAGGCCGGGGTCCGTTGAAGGTCGGTCTCACCCCCGAACGCGAACGGGAGCTGCTGCAGGCGTGGTCCGTCGTGGGCGAAGCGACGTCCGGCGAGACCCGCTGACGCTCAGTCGCGTCCGATCACGCGCTCCAGGACGTCGACACCGCGGGCGAGCGCCGCCAGCTCGCCGGCGGTGAGGGAGCGCAGTCCCGCGGCCAACGCGTCGACCCGCTGCGAACGACCCTTCTTCAAGGCGCGGACGCCCTTCGCCGTCGCCCGGACGATCACGGCGCGGCGGTCCTCGGGGTCGGGCTGCCGGACCACGAACCCGTCGCGCTCCATCCCGTCGACCAGTCGGGTCATCGTGGGTGGCTCGACCTGCTCGGCCTCGGCGAGCTCGCCCACCCGCCGAGGCCCGGAGAAGACCAGCACCGACAACGTCGAGAGGCGGGGAGCGGAGATCCCGAGCGCCTCGTCCTCCACGCGCAGGCGTCGCAACAGGTGGATCGCGGCCGAGTGCAGGCGATCGGCCACCGCATCCACATCTCGCGTCGGGGAAGTCGGCCTTGACGTGGTCATCGGTATTTAGCTAGCCTATACATATAACGCTACCACGGAGGCTGAGCGATGGGAAGGACCGAAGGATTCTTCGCGGCGATCGAAGCCGGTGACGCCGATCGTGTGCGGGTGATGCTGACGGAGGACGCCGCCCTCGCGTCCGCCAGGGACCCGCAGGGGGTGTCGGCCCTGATGCGCGCGCGGTACCGATCCGATCAGGAGCTCGTCGACGCGGTGCTGGCGGCCGGGCAGGCGCTCGACGTGTACGAGGCGGCGGCCTTGGGCGACGTGCGACGACTGCGGGAGCTGCTCGACGCCGACCCTGCGCTGGCGACGACGTTCTCCTCCGACGGGTTCACCGCCCTGCACTTCCCGGCGTTCTTCGGCGGCGTCGGCGCGGCATCGCTGCTCCTGGAGCGCGGGGCCGATGTCGACGCGCACGGCCGGGGGTGGATGACCGGGACACCGTTGAACTCCGCGGCTGCGGGACGGCACGCCGATGTGGCGCGCGCGCTGCTGGACGCGGGGGCGGATCCGGACGCCCGCCAGGGGAGCGGCTGGGCCCCGCTGCATTCCGCGGCGCACAACGGCGACCTCGAGATGGCCGAGCTGCTGCTGGCGCGCGGCGCCGATCCGGCGGCGGTGAACGACGACGGCGCGTCCGTCCTCGCCATGGCCGAGGAGGGCGGTGACGCGGACGTCACCACACGCATCCGGGCGGCGCTGGCGTGACGCCCGGCTCCGATCGAGCCGGCGGGCTAGTTCGCGAAGGAGAACTCCTGCGCCACCGAGTCGCAGGGGTTCCCGCGTCCGAACGTGATGCGCATATCGGTCACGTCGGCGATGCACCAGAAGCACGTCACCGAACCGGCGGCGCCGTCCTCGATGTGGCGGCACAGGGAGTCGGGTGCGTGCTCGTGATCGGAGAGGATCTCGCGCAATCCGCTCCTCCGTGACGGTCCCGTCGGCCTGTGAGGCGAGCAGCGCTTCGGCACGCTCGTACCTGACGGCCGACCGGCGCGCGTACGCTGGGTCGCCTTCGAAGGGCAACATCGCGTCGCACACGTAGTGGTTCGTGTGGACCAGGTGGCCACGCTCGTCGGGCTCCGTCATCTCGACCGACGTCGCCGACCCCTCCACGTTGACGACCGAGCCATCCGACGACGCGAGCACGTTGTTGTAGGAGGACGCGCGGTCGTGGCGGAGGGCCGTGCCCACCATGGCGTCGAGCGACGCATCGTTGAGCATCGCGCGCACCTGCAGTTCGCGCGGGATGCCGATCCGTTCGTCGTTCGGTGCCAGCTCGTTGCCGGTGAGGGAGAGTCCGGCGTCGTTCCAGCCCACGCTGATCCAGATGCCGTTGCCGATCGTGAAGACCGCCGGGTCGCCGGGGACGTGGCGCTCGATCGCGACCAGCTCGTCTCGGTAGCGCGGAGAGAGGTCGTTGTTGTGCGCGACCAGCACGTGCCCGTCCGCGGTGGCGGGCGGGGTCGCGACCAGGTCGCTACACCGGCCGTCGATCGCCGGGCCGCTCCCGGGGGTGCGCGGCTCGTACCAGATCTCCTCCACGGAGCACGCGAACAGCGCGAGCGGATCGACGTCCGCGCCCTCGGCCGCGCCGTCCATCTCTTCGAGGAGCCACGGCAACGCGTCGGCGGTGAGGCTCCGGTAGCGGGCGGCCAGAGCGAGCTGGTCCGCGCGGGTCCGTCCGCCCGGGAAGCCGTCGTCGAACGCGACGGAGCGCTGCAGGACGTCGGCGCAGGCATCGCCGATCTGCCGCCCCACCTCGCGGTACGAGCCCTCGAACCGAAGGACCGGGATCGTGTGCGGCGTGACCGCTTGACCGGACCCGCTCATGGCATGGCGGGAGGCATGGGCGGCACCGGGGGCACGCCCGCAGCCGGCGCCCCCGCTCCCGCGGCGTCGG
This sequence comes from uncultured Actinomycetes bacterium, assembly GCA_963777495.1. Classification (GTDB taxonomy): domain Bacteria; phylum Actinomycetota; class UBA4738; order UBA4738; family HRBIN12; genus JBBQVZ01. Next base: position 31,756 of record CAVZQM010000011.1, read on the forward strand.
ACGTCTCGCGGCCTGCCGTGCGGGCCGCGATGACGACCGCTCCGAGACCCCAAACGGTCGCGGCCAGCCAGAGGAGGGATCCGACCACCGGGATCAACGCCAGGAGGCGCAGGATGCCCCACCCGGCCAGGAACGCCAGCACCCGGTGGGTGGGAGCGGCGATCAGCCGACGACCCAGCGTGTACGCGCCCATCGAGTAGCCCACCCAATAGAACAAGGCGAGGGCAAGGATCGCCCCGATCCCGAGCGGGATCCCGACCAGCGTGCCGGTCACGACCGCGGCCGCGATGGGGACGCCGATCAGGACGAGGGCGCCGAACCCGATCGACGCACCCAGCCGCGCGATGCCCGTCCGCGCGGTCGCATCCACCGCTCGCGGGACGAACAGGATCAGCAGCAGTCCCAGCAGGAACGAGGAGACGGAGGTGGCCAGCCAGACGAGGATCCGGCTGACCACGGTGAAGTTCTCCCAGTCCCAGTCGAACGAACGTCCCGGTCGGACCCGGCCGCCCACGGTCGCCGTGGGGTCGACGATCGCCGCGTCCGAGGACATGACGTCGCCCCCGACGCGGGCTCCAGGACCCAGCGTCACCCGCCCGTCGAACGCGATCACGTCCTCGCCCACGCTTCCGGTCACCAGCACGTTGCCGTGGAACGCGACCACGTTGTCGGACACGTCGCCGGCGATGACGGCGTCGCCGTTGAAGATGATGGCGTCGCTGGCGGTGGCGCCGGACGGGAGGTCGAGGCGTCCCGTGAAGACGACGAACGCGTCCCCGTCCAAACGGTCGCCTGTTGACTGCGCCAGCGCGGGTGCGGCCATCGCCGAGAGTCCGATGGCGATCGCCACGATCGTCAGTGCTCGGTGCCGCATGTGCATCGTGTCAACCTCCGTTCCGCCTCCGCGCAGGCTACCCCGTCGCGGAGCCGGCGGGCTCAGGCCGTCAGTTCGGTGATCAGGGAGCCGAACGCCGCGACGTACCGGTCCACGTCCTCCTCGGTCGCCGGCACCGAGCACGTCGGCCCGGCCCCGGCGATGGCCTCCCACACGCCGCGGTTCGCCAGGTAGACGCGGTTCAGGTGCGTGAGCTCGATGTCGTGCGTGACGTACGCCTCGAGCGCGTTCCGCGGCATCGCGGGGCCGAACGTCACGCCTGATCGCGGCCAGAACCGGTGGGCGGTCCACGGCAGGCCGGCGTGAGCGATCGCTTCTTCGATGCCGTCGGCGAGCCGCGCCCCGAGGACGTGGGTGTGCGCGTAGGCGTCGTCGGTCAGGACGCTCCCCATCGTCGCGCGCGCCGCGGCCATGGAGAGCGGATTGCCGAACAACGTGCCGCCGGTCGCGATCGTCGCCTTCTCGTCGTGCCGCCCGGCCGGGCGCTCCAGATGATCGGCGACCGCCTCCGTCATCCCGTACGCGCCGAGCGGCACGCCGCTGGCGATCGACTTCCCGATCGTGATGACGTCGGGCTCCAGGGACCACATCTTCGTGAGTCCGCCGGGGCCCACGACCTGGGTGTGCGTCTCATCGTAGGCCAGCACGGTGCCGGTCTCCCGGGTGATCGCGCGGAGCGCCTCGTGGAAGCCGGGTTCGGGCAGCTGCAGTCCGACGTTGTTCGTCGGCGTCGGCTCCGTGATCACGATCGCGACGTCGCGCGGTTCCAGGGCGGCGCGGAGCGCGTCCGGGTCGTTGAACTCCACCACCTTGGTCTTCGAGGTGACGTCGCGCGGAAGCCCGGCCTCCTCCGGGACCAGCACGCCGTCCTGCAGGTCGACCAACGCCTCGTCGAAGTGCCCGTGGTACTTCCCGTCGAAGAACAGGACCTTGTCGCGGCCGGTGGCGACGCGCGCGACGCGGATCGCCTCCGTGTTCGCGTGGGTCGCGCTGAGCGTGAACTGCCATTTCGGCAGGCCGTACCGCCGGCCGAGCTCCTCCGCGACCCACAGCGAATCCTCACTCGGCAGCAAGAACTGCGTGCCCTGCGCGACGCGTCGCGACACGGCCTCGACGACCGGCTCCGGCGCGTACCCCGCGAACATCGACATGTCCGCGATGTTGAAGTCGGCGTACTCGTGGCCGTCGACGTCTCGGAACCGCGAGCCCTTCCCCTCGGCGACGAACAGCGGCGGGTGGTCGTACGACGTCCGGTGCCATGACATCGGGACGCCGTTCGGCATCGAGGCCTTCGCGTTCGCCCAGAGCTCGGCCGTGCGAGGGCGCGCGGCGACGAACGCCGCATCTTCGCGGTCCTTGAGGCGTTGGATCCGTTCGCGGTCGAGGTTTCCGTACGCGGTCATCGCGTTCGGCATCATGCCAGAGGTCGGTCGAGGACCATCAGCCAGCTCATCCGTCGCTCGCCGCCCACCACGTCGCTATCGAGCGTCTGCCGAACCTTCCGGAACCCCGCCTGAGCCCACGCGGATCGGTCAGCTGCTCGTGTCCTGTCGCCGCCGGAGCCGGTCCATCTCGCGCTGGATCTGGTCCTCGCCGATCGGCTTCTGCCCGAACGTGTTCCACGCGTGGAAGAGCAGTCCGATGCCCCAACCACCCAGGACCCAGCCGGGCCAGAAGTAGCCGGCGCCGGTGATGGCCCAGACGCCGATCAAGGCGGCGTTCACGATCGCGTACGAGACCAGGTGCTGCCAGAACTCTCGCCGCAGCTTGATCCGCTCCGTGGCCTGTTCCCTCAAGCGGTCCTCGTCGGCGCTCATGGTGCCTCCTTCCCCGCACGGTCGCTCCGAGGGTAGCCTGCTCCCGAACGCGCCGACCCGCAACGGCCGGAAGACCTTCGCGTGCAGGGTCGAGCGACCGGGAGGATGGAGAGGCATGGACGACCGTGACGCCCTGGACATCACGTTGCTGCACGGCCTGATGCAGCCCCGCATGTCGCGTCGCCGCTTCCTGGGGTACGCAGGGATGGGCGCGGCGGGACTCGGCCTCTCCGGTCTCCTGGCCGCCTGCGGCGGGACCGAGGCGGAGGCCCCCTCGCCGTCCGCGGGCGGATCGTCGGGGACCGGTGCCACCGGCACCGTCGGTGGGTTCGACTGGACGTCCCAGCAGATCACCGGCGAGTTCACGTTCGCGAACTGGCCGCTCTACATCGACCGCGCGAAGGTCGATGGCGACCGGGTCCACCCGTCGCTCGAGCTCTTCCAGCAGGAGACCGACATCGAGATCCACTACGTCGAGGCGATCCAGGCCTACGACGAGTTCTTCGCCAAGATGCGCGTGTTGTTGGAGGCGGATCAGCCGACCGGCTACGACCTGATCGTCATGGGGTTCCCGAAGTGGTTGCCGCTGATGATGGCGAACGACTACCTGATCCCGCTCGATCACACGAAGCTCCCGAACTTCGCGAGCAACGCCGCGGCGAGCTACAAGGACCCGTCGTACGACCCGGGCAACCGTTACTCGATCCCGTACATGTCGGGGATCACCGGCATCGCGTACGACCCGGAGCTGACCGGGCGCGAGATCACCAGCGTGATGGACCTGTTCGATCCGGCGTTCGAGGGGCGGGTGGGCATGTTCGGCGACACCGAGGACATGCCGAACCTCACGCTGCTGGGGATGGGCGTGGAGCCGAGCGGGTCGACCGAGGACGATTGGAACGCCGCCGCGGACCTGCTGACGTCGCAGCGCGACGACGGCATCGTCCGCCAGTACTTCGGCCAGAACTACGTCAACGCGCTCACGTCCGGCAACGTCGCGCTCACCATGGCGTGGTCCGCCGACGTGCTGCAGCTCCAGATGAGCGGGTTTCCGAACCTGAGGTTCGTGGTTCCTGACGAGGGCGCGATGCTGTGGACCGACAGCCTCTGCATCCCGGTCAACGCCGAGCACCCGCTCGACGCGCTGACGTTCATGGACTTCATCTACCGCTCCGACGTCGCCGCGATGATCGTCGGCTGGATCCAGAACGTCACGCCGGTCCCGACGTCGCAGGACGTCCTGCGGCAGCAGGGAAACCCGGTGGCCGAGAGCCCGCTGGTCTTCCCCACGCCGGAGATGTACAGCCGGCTGCACGGCTACCGGGTGCTCTCGCCCGAGGAGCAGCAGGTTTGGGACCGGACGTTCCAGCCGATCTTCCAGAGCTGACGCCGTGACACGGCCGCGACCGACGGGCGCGACCGCCATCGATGGATGTCTCTCGGTCCGCGACGGGCATCTGTGGATCGAAGACCGGGATGCCGTCGAGCTCGCCGAGACGTTCGGGACGCCGCTTCATGTCGTGTCCGAGGACCAGCTGCGCCGGAACGTCCGCCGGACGCACGCCGCCTTCCGGGCCGCGTGGCCGGAGGGCGACGTCCTGCTGCTCCCGTCGATCAAGGCGAACTTCACGCTCGCGCTGCGGCGGATCCTCACCGAGGAGGGGACCGGATGCGACACATTCGGCCCCGGGGAGCTCGAGGCGGCGCTGCGCACGGGCGTGCCGTCGGACACGATCTCGGTGAACGGGTCCGTGAAGTCCGCCGACCTCATCGCACGAGCGGTCGAAGCCGGGTGCCGCATCACGCTCGACAGCGCCCGAGAGCTGGACCTGGTGCGAGAGGCAGCCCGCCGCGCCGGACGGACGGCCGTGGTCCGGTTCCGCGTGCGCCCCGACTACGACGGCCTCGACACCCTGACCGAGTTCGCGGAGACCGACGTGACGATCCGGGAGGCGGCGTCCGCGTACAAGCCGGGCATCCCGACCGAGGAGCTGCTGGTGATCGGTCCGGCCGCGCTGGCTGCCGACGAGCTCGACGTGGCCGGGGTCATGGCACACCTCGGCCGGCACCACCACGCGGTCGACGTCTGGCGGGCGATGGCGTCGAGCTTCGCCGACACGATCGGTGCGTTGTCGCATGCGTGGGGAGGGTGGACGGCGCGAGAGATCGATGTGGGCGGCGGCTTCGCGTCGCCGCGCGACCCCACGGGCCGTGCCACCACGCGCGGGTCGCAGCGTCCGTCGGGGGAGCGCTCGCCGTCGATCGAGAGCTATGCCGAGGCCGTCGCGACGTCGTTGCGCGACGGTCTGCAACGACACGGCGTGCCGACGGAGGGTGTGCGGCTGGAGGCGGAACCCGGCCGTGCCATCCTGGCCGACACGGGCGTCCACCTGGCGACGGTGCGCAACGTGAAGGCGCAGACGCGACCGATCCCGCAACGATGGATCGAGCTGGACACGACGGAGATGTTCCTGCCCGACGGCCTGATCGAGCACAATCGCTGGACGGCCGTCGTGGCGAACCGCGCGGATACGCCGGTGACACAGGACGCCGATGTCGTCGGGATGAGCTGCGGGTTCGACGTGATCGTCGCCGGTGCGCCCGTGCCGGACGTCGAACCGGGCGACGTGGTGGCCATCCTGGACACCGGCGCGTACCAGGACGCGGCGTCCAGCAACTTCAACGCCCTGCCGCGACCGGCCACCGTCCTGGTGCACGGCGATCGAGCAGAGGTCGTGAAGCGTGCCGAGACGGTCGACGACGTCTTCCGCCGCGATATCGTGCCTGCACGGTTGGGCGGCGTGAAGGACGACGAGTGAAGATCCTGGGACTCGACCACATCTCCATCACCACGGGGGACATCGCGCGTTCGCTCGCGTTCTACCGAGATCTGCTCGGGCTGCCGGTGCGCAGCGTCGGAGAGCTCTCGGGCGACGAGGTGGAGCGGATCACCGGCGTCCCGGGCGCCCGGCTGCTGAGCGCCGACCTGGACGTCGGCCGTGGGCAGGTGCTGGAACTGCTCGAGTACGTCGGATCCGAGGACGGCATCGCGCTCGCGGTGGAGCGACCCGGCGCGGGGCACATCGGGCTGACGGTCGACGACGTCGATCGGATGCACCGGTCGCTCCTCGACGCGGGCGTCACCGTGAAGTCGGCGCCCGTCGAGCTCACGGAGCCGGGGGACTGGTTCGGCGTCCGCTGCATGACCGTGCTCGACCCCGACGGCGTCGCCGTGGAACTGGTTGAGCGCCCGAAGGTGCCTGAGGTCGTCGTCGACACCGTCGTCGTCGACACGCTCGACCTGTAGGCACCGCACCCGTTCGTCCTCGCATCCAGGCATGTCAGAGCCTGTCCCTAGTGTCGTGGCGTCCCCCCTCGAACCGAAAGGACCCCGCATGACCCAGATCGGGATCGCGCTCGTCGCCGTGGCGGTCGGCGTGGCCGCCGGCGCGGCGATCGTGGCGTTCCGTCGGCCTCGAACCTCGGACGCCGCGATGGGCGACACGCCGTTCGCGGTCGTCGAGGCGCGCCTGGAGGCGCAGTCGGCCGAGCTGCGACGGATCGCCGATGCAGCGGTCAACCGCGACCTGGCCGGCGAGCAGCTCCGCGCCGGGCTCGACGGCGCTCGTCGGACGCTCGAGGAGCTGAGCCTGCGCGAGCAGGAGCGGCGCCAGGCCGACGTCGAGGGACGCGAGGTCGTGCGTCGGCTATCCACCGTGCTGGCCGGCGGAGCCTCCAAAGGTCGCGCCGGCGAGAATGTCCTGCGCGAGCACCTGGCGCAGCTGCCGCCCGGCATGCTCGTCACGAACCTCCGAGTCGGCGGCAAGGTCGTGGAGTTCGGCCTGCAGCTCTCGGACGGTCGGCGGCTGCCGATCGACTCGAAGTGGACCGCGCTCACCGAGCTCGAGGCGTTGGAGGCCGCCGACGACCCGGTGACGCGTGACGCATGTGCACGCGATGTCGAGCGTGCGGTCGCCGCGCGGGCGAAGGAGGTCGCGCAGTACCTCGATCCGGCCGTGACGTCGCAGGTGGCGGTCGCCGCGGTGCCGGACGCCGCGTACGCGGTGCTGAAGCGGGCGCACGCCGATGCGTGGTCCAAGGGCGTCGTGATCGTGCCGTACTCCTCGGCGCTGCCGATCGTGCTCTTCCTCTACAGCCTGGTGCAGCGGTTCGGCGACGCGGCCGACGTGCAGTCGAGCCTTGCCGAGGTCGCGTCGGCGCTCGACGCGATGGGCGCCGTGATCGAGAACAAGCTGGCGAAGGCCGCCACCATGCTCGTCAACGGCGCCGACGAGCTCCGTTCCAACATGGGGAAGGCGCGTGGATCGATCGCGCGCGCCGGAACGGCGCGCGCGATGGGGGCCGACCTCGATGACGACGTGTCCGAAGGCCGGTTGACCGTGGTCGCGGCTGGCGGCCTCACCGGCTAGACCTGGCCGCACCCTCGCCCTGCGATTGACGGTTCTATGCATCGGCTGCATACTTACCCATCATGGCCGAACGTCCCACTTCCGTCCGCATCGCCGTGCTCGGAGCCTCCGGGTTCGCCGGCGGCGAGCTGATCCGTCTGCTCGAGGCCCACCCGCAGGCCGACGTGACGTTCCTGGGTGCCCACGGGTCGGTGGGGATGACCCTCGCCGAGATCCACCCCAACCTCGCCGAGCTCTCCCTCGGCACCGAGGTCTTGCGAGGATCGGTCGTCGCCGACGTGGTGGAGGCCGCGGACGTGGCGTTCTGCTCCCTCCCGCACGGCGCCAGCGCCGAGCTCGCCCCGGGCCTGCTCGAGGCCGGCGTCAAGGTGATCGACCTGGCCGGTGACTTCCGGCTGCCGGCTTCGGCGTATCCGGACTGGTACGGGTTCGAGCATCCGGCCGCCGAATGGCTGGGCAAGGCCGTCTACGGGCTCCCCGAGCTCTTCGGCGATCAGCTCCCGGGTGCGCAGCTCGTGGCCAATCCGGGTTGCTTCCCGACGCCGGTGATCCTCGGCCTGGCGCCGCTGCTGTCCGCGGGGCTCGTCGATCCGGGTCCGATCCATGTCGACGGCAAGACCGGGCTCTCGGGAGCCGGCCGGACGACGAGCGAGGCCGCGACCTTCGCGTCCTCCGAAGAGAGCGTGCGTCCCTACCGCGTGCCTCGGCATCAGCACACCCCGGAGATGGAACGGGGCCTGGAGCTCGCTACCGGCTTCACACCGGGGGTCGTGTTCGTGCCTCACCTCGTTCCCGCGGTCCGCGGCGTCGTCACCACGGCCTACGCGCCGCTCGCCGCGGGTGTGACGACGGAGGCGCTGTCGTCCTGCCTTGCCGACGCGTACTCGGGCCGGCCGTTCGTCCGGGTCTTGGCGGCGGGCGAGATGGTCGATTCCAAGCGCACACGCGGCTCGAACATGGTGGAGCTGCAGGCGGTCGCCGACGCCCGAACCGGGACCGCCGTGGTGATCGGCGCGCTGGACAACCTGGTGAAGGGTGCCGCGGGCCAGGCGATCCAGAACCTCAACCTGACCCTCGGCTTGGACGAGGCGACGGCGCTTCCGGTGCTGGGGGTGTACCCGTGAGCGTCACGCATCCGCTCGGCTTCCGCGCCGCGGGGATGAGCGCCGGGCTCAAGCCTTCCGGCCGCCCCGACCTCGGACTCCTGGTCGGTGACCCGGGAACGAACGTCGCCGGTCTGTTCACGACGAATCGGGTCGCCGCGGCGCCCGTCCACCTGAGCCGGTCCCGCATCGCCGACGGACAGGGCCGGGCCGTGATCGTGAACAGCGGCCAGGCGAACGCGGCTACCGGTGAGCGTGGCGACACGGACGCCCAGACCGTGGTTGCCGCCGCGGCCGCCTCGCTCGGCGTGGATATCGTCGATCTGCTCGCCTGCTCCACGGGCGTGATCGGTGAGCCCATCCACGTCGAACCGCTCCTGGCGGCACTCCCGATCCTCACCGGGGCACTCGCGTCCGACGGTGGTCATGACTTCGCGCGAGCGATCATGACCACCGACACCGTCGACAAGGAAGCGACGGCCGACTCCGGGGGGTTCCGCGTCGGCGGGTGCGCGAAGGGCGTCGGCATGGTCGCGCCCAACCTCGCGACGATGCTCGTCTTCATGACCACCGACGCGACGGTGGGTCGGGACCATCTGCAGCGGTTGGCAGACGAGCAGCTCAAACCCCGTTTCAACGCGCTGACGGTCGACGCGTGCACCAGCACGAACGACACCGTGTTGTTGTTCGCCAGCGGCGCCGCCCCGCGGACGACCGAGGTCGTCCCCGGTTCGCCCGCGTGGGACCAGCTGTCGGGGGCGGTCGGCGCGGTCGGCGAGGGGCTCGTCCGGCAACTCATCGCCGACGCCGAAGGCGTCACCCACGTGATCCTGGTGGAGGTCGCCGGTGCCGAGTCGGAACGGGACGCCCGCGTGATCGCCAAGGCGATCGCCGAGTCGCCGCTCGTCAAGACGGCAGCGTTCGGCGGCGACCCCAACCCCGGTCGGATCCTGCAGGCCGTGGGCTCATCGAGCGTGGCCGTGGATCCGTCCGCGATCGGCGTCGCGATCGGCGGCGTCCAGCTCGGTGGAGCACGGCGTGATCCCGGCGGCCTATTTCGAGGACGACGTGCTCGGGTCGGCCGCGCGCGTCGCCATGAAGGAACCCGAGATCGACATCGAGGTCTCGGTCGGCGACGGTCCCGGTCGCAGCCGCGCGCTGGGTTGCGATCTGTCGTACGAGTACGTCCGCATCAACGGGGAGTACACGACGTGAGCGACCTGGGGTTGCCGCCGCAGATCCGCCAGCGCACCGTCGCCAAGGCGCACATCCTGATCGAAGCGCTTCCGTTCATGCAGGAGCACCACGGCAAGGTCATCGTCGTGAAGTACGGGGGTGCGGCCATGGAGCGCGCGCCGCTCGCCGTGTCGTTCGCGCAGGACATCGCGCTGCTGCAGAGCGCCGGCATCCTGCCGGTGATCGTGCACGGCGGCGGCCCCCAGGTCACGAAGGTCTCGGCGAGCCTGGGGATCGAGACGACGTTCGTCGATGGCGTGCGCGTGACCGACGCCGAGACGCTCGACGTGGCCACGATGGTGCTGGCGGGCAAGCTCAACACCGACGTCGTCGCCTCGCTCGTCACCAACGGGGTGCGGGCGGTCGGCTTGTCCGGCGTCGACGGGGGACTGCTGCTCGCCCGCAAGCAGACCGCGCCGGACCTGGGCTTCGTGGGCGAGGTCGTGCACGTGAACGCCGACGTGGTCCGCACGCTGATGGCGCAGCGGTTCGTGCCCGTCGTGGCGTCGATCGCCGTGGACGAGGTCGGGCAGGCCTACAACGTGAACGCCGATGTGGTGGCGGCCGAGCTCGCGATCGCGCTCGATGCCGAGAAACTCGTGTTCCTGAACGACGTGCCGGGGTTGATCGGACCGACCGGTGACCTGCTCTCGGAGCTCTCGGCCGAGCAATGCCTGGACCTGCTGGGACGCGACGGCGTGGTGGAGGGCGGCATGATCCCCAAGCTGGAGAGCGCGGCCGACGCGATCAAGGCCGGTGTGGGGCGGGTGCATCTGGTCGACGGGCGGGTCGAACATTCGCTGGTACTGGAGCTGTTCACGCCCGAAGGCGTAGGCACCATGATCACGCCCGACGCCTCGCCCACCGGCGAAGGTGAGCTCCGGTGAGCCGCGGGAACGCCGCCGTGAAGTCGAAGCGCCAGCAGACGATCCTGTCGCTCGTCGGGCGGGAGCGGCTGGCCTCGCAGGAAGAGATCCGCTCCCGCCTGGCGGCGCTCGGTCTGGAGGCGACGCAGTCGACGATCTCGCGCGATGTCGAGGAACTCGGGCTGGCGCGCGTGCACGACCACGACGGCCTGCGGTACGTCGTGCCGGGCAACGGCGCGACGCCGGTCCCGATGCGGCTGCTCAAGCACCTCCTCGAAGAGTTCGCGTTGTCGTTCACGCGGAGCGACAACGGCCTGATCGTGCGCACGCCTCCGGGCGCCGCATCCGCGTTGGCCGAGGGCATCGATCGCGTCGATCTGCCGGACATCGCCGGCACGATCGCCGGCGACAACACGATCCTCATCCTGGGCCGGGAGGGCGTCGCGACCGCGACGCTCGAACGGACCCTCACCCACATCATGGAGGCGGAAGCATGAAACGCGCGGTGCTGGCCTACAGCGGGGGGCTCGACACCTCGGTCACGATCCGCTGGCTGGTCGAACAGGGCTACGACGTGCATGCGGTCGCGGTCGACGTCGGCCAGCAGGAAGACTTCGACAGCGTGGTGGAGCGCGGGCGACTGGCCGGCGCTTCCGACGTCCGCGTGGTCGCCGCCGTGGATCGGTTCGCGTCCGACTACCTGGTCCACGCGATCAAGGCCAACGGGTTGTACGAGGGCAAGTACCCGATGGTGTCGGGACTCGCGCGTCCGTTGATCGTCGAGGAGGTCGTGAAGGTCGCGCGAGAGGTCGGCGCCGACGTGGTCGCGCACGGATGCACGGGCAAAGGGAACGACCAGGTCCGGTTCGAGGTGTCGTTCGGGGTGCTCGCCCCCGACCTGGAGGTGCTCGCCCCGATCCGCGACGCCAACATCCCGCGCGAGAAAGCTCTGGTGTTGGCCGATGAATGGGGGATCCCGCTCCCCTCGATCGTCAGCTCGTACTCCGTGGACGAGAACCTGTGGGGCCGCACCGCCGAGTGCGGCCCGCTCGAGGATCCGTGGGTGGCGCCGCCGGAGGATGCGTTCGCGCGGACCGCCGCGCCCGAAGCCCGCCCCACCGAGCCCGCGGAGGTGGTCGTCGCGTTCGAGCACGGCCTGCCGGCCGGGATCGACGGCGACGCGTCCGGCCTCGTCTCCGTGATCCGGACGCTGGACGTCCTCGGCGGTACCTACGGGTTCGGACGGGTCGACATGATCGAGAACCGGCGCGTGGGCATCAAGTCGCGTGAGCTGTACGAGGTGCCGGGTGCCCTCGCGATCATCCTGGCGCACCGAGCGCTCGAAGACATGACGCTGGAGCGCGAGGTCGCGCACCACAAACCGCTGATCGAACAGCGCTGGACCGACCTCGTGTACGACGGCCAGTGGTTCTCGCCGCTCCGCGCCGCGCTCGACGCGTACGTCGACGCAACGCAGACCCACGTGACCGGCGACGTGCGGCTGCGGTTCGAGCCGGGATCGTGCACGGTCGTCGGACGTCGGTCGCCACATTCGCTGTACGACCTGTCGCTCGCCACGTACGGCAGCGGCGACGCGTTCGACCAATCGCACGCCGAAGGCTACGTCCGCCTCTACGGGCTCCCGCTCAAGGTGTGGTCGGCGAAACAGGGCGGCCATGACCGGAGGCTCGGGCGCGCCGCTGTGGGCCGGGCGGTTCACGACGCCGCCGGCGCCCGAGGCTCGCGCGCTCGGCCGGAGCGTTCAGTACGACGTCCGTCTGGCTCCCCACGACGTCGATGCCTCGATCGCCCACGTGCACGGGCTGGAGGGTGCCGGTCTCCTGACGGCGGACGACGCGAGCGCGCTCGTCGACGCGCTCACCGAGGTCGGCCGGCAGATCGCCGAAGGAGAGTTCGCGTTCGATGACGCGGACGAGGACGTGCATTCCGCGATCGAGCGCGGCGTCACCGACCGGCTGGGGGACGTGGGCGCCCGGTTACACGCGGGCCGCAGTCGCAACGACCTGGTCGTCACCGACCTGCGGCTGTGGCTGCTCGCGGCGGGCCGCCGAATCGACGGCCTGACGACCATGCTCGTCCGCACGCTCGTCGAGCGGGCGCGCGAGCACGCGGAGACGATCATGTCCGGCACGACGCACGCCCGTCCGGCGCAGCCCGTCACGCTGGGGCACCATCTGCTTGCCCACGCGTGGGCGTTGCTACGCGACATCGACCGGTTCGACCAGTGGGCATCGCGAGCCTCCACGTCGCCGCTCGGCGCGGGCGCGCTCGCCACGTCGACGCTGGGGCTCGATCCCGCCGCGGCGGCGGCCCGTCTGGGGTTCCGGCGTCCGTTCGAGAACTCGATCGACGCCGTCTCGGACCGCGACTTCGTCCAGGAGTTCCTGGCCGACGCGACGATCTGCGCCGGACACCTGTCGCGGCTGGCGGCGGACCTGGCCCGGTGGACCGACCCGACGGTGGGCTGGGCCGAGCTCGACGAGGGCTACACGACGGGCTCCAGCATCATGCCGCAGAAGCGGAACCCGGACACCGCGGAGCTCGCGCGCGCCAAGGCCGCGCGGGTCACCGCCGGATTCGTCGCCGTGGCGACGGTGGTCCAGGGCCTGCCGCTCGGGTACCACCGCGACCTCCAAGAGGACAAGGAGCCGGCCTTCGACGCCGCCGATACGCTCGAGCTGGTGCTGCCGGCGCTCGTCGGGGCGATCGGGTCGGTGCGGTTCGACACGGAGGCGCTGCGTGCATCCGCCGAGGACGAAGGGCTCTACGCCACCGACCTGGCCGAGGCACTCGTCCGCAGCGGGATGCCGTTCCGCGAGGCGCATCGCCGCACGGGCGCGTTGTTGAAGGAGCTGGCCACCGCGTCCAGGTCCCTCCGCGATCTCGGCCCCGATGAGTGGGAGGCATTCGGCGTCTCCGAGGGCATGGCGCTGCTCGACCCCGACGTATCCGTGCGCGCGCGAACGATGCCGGGAGGACCCTCGCCTTCGAGCGTCCGCACGCAGATCGAGGCGATCGAGGGAGCGCTCGCGGCGCGCTAGATGGCCACGGTCTTGGTCGACCGATCCGCGTCCAGATCGTGCGGCTGCGCGAACGGCAGCGTGACGGTGAACGTGCTGCCGGTACCGGGGATGCTCTGCACCTCGATGCGGCCGTTCATCCCCGCGATGAGTTCCGAGACGATATGGAGCCCCAACCCCACGCCTCCGTACGACCGGGTGGCCGACTGATCCACCTGGTAGAAGCGATCGAAGACCCGCGGCAGATCGCCGGATTCGATCCCGATGCCCTCGTCGCTCACCCAGAACATCAGGGACGAGCCGTCGCTGCTCGCTCCGATCCTGACCGGCGTCGGTGCCGACGAATACTTCAGCGCGTTGTCGATCAGGTTCACGAGCACGTCCTGCGTGCGTCGCCGGTCGACGGTGACGAGCGGCAGGTCGGCCGGGACATCGCTGGAGATGCGTTTCGCGATGTCGTGGAAGTCGACGACGACCTCGTCGACCAGATCGCCGAACGGGAACATGAACACGGCGTTCCCCGTGTCGTCGTGCTCGACGTGCGATTCGCGGAGGACGTTCGCGATGAGACGGAACAGCCGGCTCGACTGGCGCTCGATCGCCCCCAGGGCCTCGGCCGCCACCGGGTCGGAGGCCATGGTGGACTCCCGAAGGATGTGGACGTAGCCGCGGATGCTGGTCAGCGGGGTCCGGAGCTCATGCGAGGTCGCAGCCACGAAGTCGCTCTTCATCCGGTCCAGCTCGCGAAGTTCGGCGACCGTTTCCTGCTCGCGCTCCAGGAGCTCGGAGAGCTGGTCCGCCTGCACCTGGACCCGATGGTTCTGCCGGCGGAGCGTCCGCGTGATCCCGATCATCAGCGGCAGCATCACCGCGTAAAGGACGACGGAGGCCGATCGCCAAGGAGACGGAGAGGGTCCGGGTCAGCCGGTCGATCTCGGATTGGATCACGGAGTAGTCCTGGTACACCTCGACCACGGCCGACACGTCTCTCGTCCCTCGAAGATGGAACGGCACGTAGGTCTCGAAGAGCTTGTCGGCGATCATCCGCTCGCTGTCGTTCTCGGTCGCCGTCAGCTCCGAGATCTCGTTCGCGACCTCGCCGTCGATCGCCTCTTCGAGCTCCTCGCCGATCCCCGGACGGGTCCCCACCTGCTCCGCGTCGTCCGAGAACAACACGCGCCCGTCGGTCGACCAGATCTTGACCCGGATGATGCTCGGTTGCGCCTCACGAACGCTCTCGATCCGCCGCTCGAACTCGTCGTACCGCGAGCCGGTGATCGTCAACGCGAGGTCCGCGGGCGTCAGCAGCGGCCCGATCACCTGCGTCGCGACCAGCTCGGCACGGCTGGCCGCGGCCGCCTCCTCCCGCTCGCGCACGTCTCGAGCGCGGAAGCTGCTGATGCCCACCCCGATCAGGACGAAGACGACGAAGCTGGAGACGGCGAACCAGGCCAGGATCCGAGCCGTGGGGTGCTTTGGGCAGGTCGGATTCGCGGCATGGAGGAGATATCGACCGGCCCGAGCAGGGAGTGAAGCGCGCGGTTCCGCTCGTGGCGACCAGGCGATACCCTCCCCGGATGGCCTTCTCGAGCGCGCTCGTCCTGTTCGCCCACCCCGACGACGCGGAGTTCATGTGCGGCGGCACCATCGCCGGCTGGACCCGCGACGGGTGCGAGGTTCACTACGTGGTCATCACGGACGGCTCCGCCGGGTCGAACGAACCGGGGGTTACCCGTGAGGCGATGCGCCCGATCCGCGAGCGTGAGCAGCGGGCGGCGGCCGACGTCCTCGGCGTGGCGAGCGTGACGTTCCTGGGCGAGATCGACGGGATGCTCGAGGTCAACCTGGGCACGCGCAAGAAGGTCACACGCGAGGTCCGTCGGCTGCGACCGGAGGTGATCGTGGCCCCCGACCCCTCGCGCCTGTGGTCGGGCAACCGCTACATCAACCACTCGGATCACAAGGCGGCCGGCATGCTGGCGCTCTCGTCGGTCATGCCCGACGCGCCGTCGCGACCGATGTTCCAGGAGCTGGAGCAGGAAGGCATCGAGCCGTTCGAGGTCCCGAACCTCTGGCTCGGCTCCAATGAACCCGACACCTACGTGGACATCACCGACACGATCGACCTCAAGATCAAGTCGCTCGAGCAGCACGTCTCGCAGGGCGGTGCCGAAGCCGAGCCCTGGGTCCGGCTCCGCGCGAAGGAGACCGGCGAGGCACCCGGCTACGCGTACGCCGAGGCGTACAAGGCGTTCCGGTTCGTCGAGGATCCGGTGGAGGAGTGATGGAAGAACCGACGCCCGATCCCGAAGGACCGGAGGAGCGGATCGAGCTCACGTCCGACGAACGGGCGGACATCGAGGCGGACCTGCACGACCTCGGCGCGATGCGGGGCCTGTTCGCTGCGCAAGGCGTGAAGGGCGTGGTGATCGCCTGCCAGGACTGCGGGTCCAACCACTTCTACGAGTGGGAGCTGCTCGTGGACAACCTGGAGCACATGTTGGAGACGGGCGAGCCGCGGATGCACGAGCCCGCGTTCGACATCCAGGAAGAGGAATACATCCAGTGGGACTACGGCAAGGGCTACATCGACGCTCTCGCGGATACGGGTCTGGAGCCCGACCGGAGGATCGAGGTCGGTTCGTGCCCGTGGTGCCAGACGACGTTCGAGACGCACTTCCGGTTCTGTCCGCGCTGCGGTCGTTCGCTCGGCGCCGTACGGCTGTACCACGAGCTGGTCGCGGGCGGGATGGAGGAACGCGAGGTTCGCGCGCTGCTCGTCCGCGCCGGCTACGAACCCTTCTGACGCTTCGCGATCGCCGTGGGCCGTTCCAGGACGCATTCCTCGGGCGTCGTGTCCGGTCGCAGGCCGTGGAACGTCGGTGCCCGCATCTTCTTCGTGCTCTTCGTGATCTCGAGGTAGCCGACCTCGCACACGAGCTCGGGTTCGACGAACGTGGCGCCCTTCACCGCGGCCAGCTCCGGATCGTCGATCGCCGGCGTGTCACGGACCAGCGGATCGAGCTTCGCTTGGATGTCGGCCAGCATCGGGTCGGTGAACCCGGTCCCGACCTGACCGATCCACACCGCAGCTCGCCGTCGTCGATGGCGCCGACCAGCAGCGCGCCGAACGTGTTCGCAGCGTCCGCCCTGACCGGGCGTCCACCCCAGGATCACGCAGTCCTGCGTGTTCGTGAGCTTGATCTTGCGCCAGGTTCGGGAGCGCCTGCCGGGCAGGTATTTCGAGCCCTTCCGCTTCGCGACGACCCCTTCGAGCCCGAGGTCCTTCGCCGCGGCCGTGAACGCCTTGCCGTCGCCTTCGACGTGGGTCATCACCTGGAGCCGGTGTCCTCCTCGACGATCAGCCTCGAGCAGCTCGCGGCGCTCCTCCAGCGTCAGAGCTCGGTGGTGTCGTCGCCCGTCCAGCCACAGCAGGTCGAACACGACGAGCGCGACGGGGATCTGCTTGGCGCATCCGCTTGATGTCGCGCTCGTTCGTGAGGTTCATCCGTTGCTGGAGCGACCTCGAACGAGTTCCTCCCCTCGTCGTCGAACGCGACGATCTCGCCGTCGAGGACCGCGTTCACCTGGTCGACCAGCTCGTGGACCATGTGCAGCTCCGGGTACTGCGTCGTGACGTCGCGGCCGCGTGCGCGTGACCAGCTTCGTCTCGCCGGTCGTCATCTCCGCGAGCGCAGCGGATGCCGTCGAGCTTGGGCTCGAACCACCACGTCGGCGTCGTCGAACGCCGAGTGCCCGCCCTCGGCCAGCATCGGCTGGAACCGCCGGGGCGACTCGATCAGCGGCGAGTCCTGCGCGCTCGCCAGGAACGCGAGCCAGTCCGTGCGGGTCTTGACGAAGTGGAACTCCAGCCCGGGGTAGCGCCGCCCGTGGAGCTTGAACGACACCTTCTTCGCGTCGTCCCACTCGATGGGCTCGTACCATCCGTCGTCGAAGATCCGCACCTCGCCGGCGCCGTAGTGGCCCTCGGGGATCGTGCCCTCGAACTTCCCGTACTCGAGCGGGTGATCTTCGGTGCGCACGCGCGAGCCGCTTGTCGCCCTTCGCCGTCGGGAGTCCTTTCGGCACCGCCCAGCGACGGCAGCGCGCCGTCGCGCTCCAGCCGGACGTCGTAGTGCAGCCGGGTCGCCCGGTGCTTGTGGATCACGAACGAGTTGCCCTGGCCCTCCGCGGCGCCCGGCGCCGGTTCGGGCGTTCCCTCGAAGTCGCGCTTGCGCATGTACTCGGCGAGGTTCGGGTCCTTCGACGCCGCGATGACCTCCTCGGAGGTCCGCGTGCGGGAAGGCGCCGGTTCATCCGTAGGATCGATCCCGAGGGCCTCGAACGCGCTCGTCAGGTCGACGGCCTCGGTGAGCATGCCGTCGAACAGATCGCCCGACGCGCATCGAAGCGTTCCCAGACGTTGTCGATCCGGAAGTCCTGCGGTTCGAACCCGCCCGCGTCGACCTCGTCCCACGTCAGCGGCGTGGAAACGGGCGCTCGCGGCTCCGGCCGCATCGAGTACGCCGCCGCGATGTTCGCGCCCGACCGGTTCATGTTGTGGTCGATGAAGGTCTTGCCGGTGCGATCGGCGATCTTCCACGCCATCGTCACCCGGTCCGGGTCGGCGGAAAGGATCAGCCGGCCGCAGCGACCGACGAGCTCGCGGACCTGGTCGTGGGTGTAGCGCCCGCGCTCGATCGGCACGAAGATCTGCAGCGCCGGTGGCGCCGGACGTCTTCGGGTAGCCCGGGAGCCCGAGCTGGTCGAGCAGCGCCTTGATGTGACGCGCGACGGCGAGCACGTCCTCGTACGTGTACGGCGGGAACGGATCCAGGTCGAAGAAGCAGGTAGTCGGGGTGTTCGACGTCCTCGCACCGCGAATGGAGCGGATGGAACTCGATGCAGCCGAGGTTCGCGATGTAGAGCAGCCCGGCCGAGTCGTCGATCGTCATGTAGTCGATCACGCCGGTCTTCGCATCGTCGGACAACACCTTGCACCGGCCGATCCAGTCCGGGGCGTGTGACGGCGCGGACTTCTCGTAGAAGAACGGGCCGTCGATGCCGTCGGGCATCCGCTTCATCGTGAGCGGACGCGTGCGCGAGGTGCGGCAGCGATCAGATGCGCGACGTTGAAGTAGTAGGCGATCAGGTCGCCCTTCGTGTAGCCCTCGTCGGGCCAGAAGACCTTGTTGAGGTTCGAGAGGCGAAGCTCGCGGCCGTCCACCTCGAACCACCACGCGTCGCCGTCCTTGCGGGCGTCGAGCGTTCGCGGGAACTCGACGGTGAACGCCGGTCCGGTGGTCGAGCGCTTGCGAGCGGGCATGCGGCGATGGTAGTGGCCGCGATGACCGACGGTCGACCGGGCGTCCCGTGCGCAGGGCGTCATCAGACGTAGGCTCGCCGGGTGGAACCGCCTGTCGACCTCGTGGCCCTGCGTGCCGGCCGGCTCGCGCGGCTCCAGGCCGCCATGCGCGCACACGACATCCCTGCCTGTCTGCTGTGCAACGAGCCGAACATCCGCTACGCCACCGGCGCGTCGGCCATGCCGATCTACAGCATGAGCACGTTCGTCCGGTGCGCCGTGGTCCCTGCCGAGGGCCGTCCGATCCTGTTCGAGCACGCGAACTCGATGCACCGCTCACGCTCGGTGGTCGAGGACGTCCGGCCGATGCACGCGTGGGAGTTCTACGACGACCAAGGCGCCGAAGCGCTGACCTGGGCGGGCGAGATCGGGGACGCGCTCCGGGAGCTCGGCGTGCGCGATGCGCCGCTGGCGGTCGACCGGCTCGGCACGCCCGGGTTCCTGGCGCTGACGGACGCCGGGGTCCGTCTGGTCGATTCGGCGCCGGCGACGCAGGAGGCACGCGAGGTCAAGACGCCCGAGGAGATCCGGCTGCTCGAGGTGAACGGCGCGATGGTGGTCGACATGTTGCGAGCGTTCGAGGCGGCGCTCCTGCCCGGCGTGCGCGAGCGGGAGCTCCTCGCGGTGCTCTCGGACGCGATGCTCCGAGCGGGTGGGGAGTACCTGGCGACGAGCACCGTCTGCTCGGGTCCCCACACCAACCCGTGGAGGTCCGAAGCGACCGATCGCGCGATCCAGCCCGGGGACGTCGTCTTCGTGGACACCGACACGGTCGGCGTCGAGGGGTATTTCTTCTGCGTCTCGCGTTCGTTCCTGGCGGGCGACGAACCTCCGACGCCGGCCCAGCGGGACACCTACGCGGCGTCGCTCGACTGGCTCGAGTCGATGAAAGCTCTGGTCCGGCCCGGCCTGACCTGCGGGGAGGTAGCCGGCCTCGCCCCCGCGCTCCCCGAGAAGTACCTGCCGCAACGCTACGAGTGCATGGTCCACGGGATCGGTCTGGAGGAAGAGAGCCCGAGCGTCTGCTACCCGATGGACAGGCAATCGAACGGCGACCGGGTGATCCAGGAGGACATGGCGCTCGTGATCGAGCTCTACGCGGGTGAGCAGGGCGCGGACCACGGGATGAAGCTCGGTGACGAGGTGCTGGTCACGGCCGACGGCGTGCGGGTCCTCGCCCCGTACCCGTTCAGCTCCCGCTTCGCGTAGCCTGCGTGTCCCCGCGAAGGCATACAATCGCGTTTCCGCTGCGTTCGACCCGGGAACAGGCATCCCACGCACCCTGGAGGACGAGACCATGCCGAGATCCATGTGGAAAGGCGCCATCAGCTTCGGGCTCGTGACCATCCCGGTCTCCGTGTATCCCGCGACCGAGGAGAAGACGCTCCGCTTCAACCAGCTCCACGACGAGGACGGTGGCCGGATCCGCATGAAGCGGACGTGCTCGGTCGACGGCGAGGAGGTCACGTACGACCACATCGTCAAGGGCTACGAGTACGAGAAGGACAAGTACGTCGTCCTCACCGACGAGGACTTCGACGCGGTGCCGGTCGAATCCAGCCGCGCGATCGACATCGTGCAGTTCGTCGATCTCGAGGACATCGACCCCATCATGTACAAGAAGACGTACTACCTGGTCCCCGAAGAGACGGGCGCCAAGGCGTACGCGCTCCTTCGCGAGGCCATGAGCCAGGTCAACAAGGTCGGGATCGCGAAGGTCAGCTTCCGCGACAAGGAGCATCTGTCCGCGCTCCGGTTCAAGGACGACGCGTTCGTCCTGGAGACGATGTACTGGCCCGACGAGATCCGCGACGCGGACTTCGGCGGCGTCGACGTCGACGCGAAGGTCCGCGACCAGGAGCTCGACATGGCGAAGACGCTGATCGAGAACCTCACGGCGGACTGGCACCCCGAGGAGTTCACCGACGAGTACCGCGAGGCGCTGCTCAAGATCGTCGAGGCCAAGATCGCCGGCGAGGAGATCGAGATGGTCGAGCCCGAGCCCACGGCGAAGGTCGTCGACCTCATGGCCGCGCTGAAGGCGAGCGTCGACGCGGCGAAGAAGCGCCCCGGCGACGAGGGCGCGGCGAAGAAGCCGGCGCGGAAGTCCGCAGCGAAGAAGCCCGCCGCGAAGAAGACGGCCGCCCGGAAGGCCCCGCCGCGCAAGAAGGCCTCGGGGGAGTGAAGCTCCCGCCGGGATTCACGTCCCGGCCCGCAACGCTCGACGATCTGGACGACGTCGCCGCGCTCGTGAGGGCGTGGGACCTGAAGTACGTCGGTGAGTCCGAGGCTGCGCGGGCCATGCTCCAGTACGAGTGGGCTGCGGCATCGTTCGACCTGGCGCGAGACACGCGGGTGATCTACGCCGCCGACGGGGCGCTCGCCGCGTTCGCGCAGCACTCGACGCCCGATCCGGGGCTGCTCCGGTACGAGGCCTACGGTCCGGTCGAACCCGAGTTCGAAGGGCGGGGCCTCGGGTCGGCGATCATCGACTGGACGGAGGCGGAGACGCGTGACCGGATCGGGGAGGACTCGACCGCTCGACTGTGGCACTCGGTGCAGGCCAGCAACGCGGGCGCGATCGCGCTGCTCGAGACGTACGGCTACACGGCCATCCGTTCGTTCTGGCAGATGACGATGGATCTGGACGACTCGTTCGACGCCGGCGCGGCGCCCCAGGACGTGACGATCCGGCCCGTCGTGATGGACGTGGACGGCCCGGCCGCGTTCTCGGTGGTGAACACGGCCTTCCGGATCGCACTTCGGCCACGTGGAGGAAACGTTCGATGGGTGGCTGGCGCAACAAGAGTCCGATGACACCTGGGATCCCACCCTCGGACTGCTCGCCGAGGTCGACGGGACGATCGTCGGCTACAGCAACAACGGGGTGATCGACGGGGTCGGCTACGTGTTCGAGCTCGGCGTGCTGCCGGAGATGCAGGGCAGGGGGATCGGGAGGGCCCTGCTGCGGCATTCCTTCGCGATGCTGGCGGGGCGTGGGGTCTCGAGAGGACGACTGGGGGTCGACACGCAGAACGCCACCGGGGCGGTCGAGCTCTATCGGTCGATCGGCATGATCCCGGCGAGCGAGCATCGTGTGGTCGAGAAGCTGATCGCGGCCGACTAGGCTACTGACCCCGGCCGAGAGAGGGTTCCCCATGAAGCTCATCACCGCGATCGTGAAGCCGCACCGCATCGAGGAAGTGAAGGAAGCCTTGCGCGACATCGGCGTGAACGGACTGACCACGACCGACGTCGAGGGGTTCGGGCGGCAACGCGGCCACACCGAGGTCTACCGCGGGGCGGAGTACCAGGTGGACTTCGTGCCGAAGGTGAAGGTCGAGGTGCTGGTGGCCGAGGACGATGCGCAGGGCGTGATCGACGCGATCGAGAAGGCCGCGCGGACCGGCAAGATCGGCGACGGCAAGATCTGGGTGACGGAGGCCGAGCAGGTCATCCGGATACGCACCGGCGAGCGCGGCCCGGACGCCCTCTGACGTGCGCGTCGGGGAGGGGCCCGACGCGGGTCGCGTGAGCTCCATCGCGCAGCTACAGGACGAGCTCGCGCTCTTGGAGCGCGCCTACTCACCCGGGCATCACGGCCTGTGGTCGGCGCGACGGCGCGCATCCTTGGTCGATGCCGCTCTCATCGCCGTGTATCGAACGGCGACCTCCAGCGAGGAGCGGGCGCCGCGCACGACGCTGGTCGCGCTCGGCGGATACGGGCGCGGCGCCCTGTGCCCGCATTCGGACATCGACCTGCTGCTGCTGCACGACGGGACGGACGCGACCGCGGTCGCCGCACTCGCCGATCAGCTGCTGTATCCGCTCTGGGATGCGGGCTTCACGGTGGGGCATGCCGTGAGGACGCCGGACGAGACGGCGCGGCTCGCGGTCGACCGGCTCGACGCGGCGACCTCCACCCTGGACGCGCGCTCACTGGCGGGCGACGAGGCGTTGCTGGCCTCCGCGAAGGATCCGGTGCTGGCGCGACTCCGCGAGGACGTCGAGGGGTTCGCCGAGCGGCTGGCGAGCGACGCCCGCGATCGACGGAAGCGCTTCGGCTCGGCCGCCTACCTGTTGGAGCCCGAACTGAAGGAAGGCGGGGGCGGGCTCCGCGACATCAACGCGTTGACGTGGCTGCAGACGGTCCGCGGGCGGCCCCTCGAGGACGACGGCCTCCTGCGGGCGGCCGAGCGCGATCAGCTGGATGCGGCCGAGGAGTTCCTGACCCGAGTGCGGAGCGCGCTCCACCTGGAGAACAACCGGCGCGTGGACAGGCTGCTCCGCGACCAGCAGGACGACATCGCGAAGCTGATGGGATTCCGGGATGCGCCTCGACTCCCCGCCGTGGACGCCTTGATGCGAGCGGTCTTCGAGCACGCACGGATCGTCGATGCGCTGACCGAGGACCTCATCCTCGGATCGCGACGGTCGGAAGGATCGTCCGAGCCGGTCGTGGTCCTGGATGCCGAGGACGCACTCGCGCTGATCGCGGCGGCGGCGGAAGGCGGGCGCGCACTCACGCCGGCCGAGCTCGACGCGGTCGAAGCCGTCGCCTCGACCGAGCCGCTCGCGATGGACCGGGGTCCTGCGCGACTCGTTCCTGCGGATCCTGCGGTCGGGGAACGGAGCGATCGACGGCCTGCGCGCCTTGGATCGCACGGGCCTGCTGGCGCAGCTGATCCCCGAGTGGGCCGACGTACGGTGCCGTCCCCAACGAGACCCGTACCACCGCTACACCGTCGACGTGCATCTGCTGCGGGCGTTCGAGCGCATGTCGGGGGCGCTCGTCGCACCCGACGATGACGATCCTCTGGAGGTTGCGGCGGCCGCATCGATCGATGAGCGCGACGGCGCCCTGCTGGGGGCGCTGCTGCACGACGTCGGCAAGAACGGTGAGGGCGGCCACGTGCTGATCGGCGATCGGTTGGCGGCCACGATCCTGGCGCGCATGGACGTCGAGGCTCCGACCGGCGAGCTCGCGCGGTTCATGGTGGCCGAGCACCTGTTGCTGCCGGACACCGCGACGCGGCGGGACCTCGGTGACGACGACATGATCCTGGATGTGGCGGCGCTGGTCGAGACCCCCGAACGGCTCGCGGCGCTGTACCTCCTGGCCAAGGCGGATGCGCTCGCCACGGGCCCGGCCGCGTGGACCCCCTGGCGCCAGGCGTTGATCCGCGAGCTGGTATCCAAGGTGCAACGGGTCTACGAGCGCGGAGAGATGGGCGTGGAGGTCGCGGAACGGCTCACCGATGCGATCGACATGGTGCGGGAGCTGCTTCGCGAGGAACCGTCGGACGACGTCGAACGGTTCGTCCTGCGGATGCCGCGGAGCTACTTCCTGTCGGTCCCTCCCGAACAGATCATCCGGCACTACGCGACGATCGCGTCCGACATCGGCCACAACGACGTGCGGACGGCGACGCTCCCCGGGAGCCAGGCGGGCACGTACGAGCTGCTCGTGGTGGCCGGCGACCGGCCCGGCCTGCTGTCGTGGATCGCAGGCGCGCTGTCGCTCGCCGGGCTGTCCATCCTGACGGCCCAGGTCTTCACGACCGAAGACGGGGTGGCCGCCGACCTGTTCGAGGTGCAAGGAGCGTTCGATCCCCTGGTGACGGAGAACCGATGGCGCGAGTTCCGAAGCCTGCTCCGCAAGGCGATCGACGGGCGAGTGTCGCTGGAGCACCGCATGACCGAGAAGCGGCGCCACTATCCCGAGCCGAACGAGACGCCCGTCACGGTGTCCGTGGACAACGGCGCCTCGGACTTCTTCACCGTGATCGAGGTCGGTGCGCCCGACCGGATCGGATTGCTCTACGACATCACGCGGACGCTCTCCGACATGGCGCTGGACGTGCATCTCGCCAAGGTCGCGACGTACACGGATCGTGTGGTCGACGCGTTCTACGTGCGAGACGCCGTCGGTCGCAAGGTGGAGGAAGCCGAGCACATCGTCGCGCTCGAGTCCGCGATGCGGGCCCGACTGGAGGGACGTCTCGACGCCGAAGCTCTGACGGATCCCGGTTCGCTCAGTACGTCGTCATGATGGCGACCACCGTGTCGCTCTTGGAGGGGTCGGTCTGTGAGCGGATCGTGATGGGGCACCGGTAGGTCACGCCCTCCGCCGTGGTCGGCGCGATGAACGCGAGGGTCAGCGGGATCCGCTTGCCGTCGGACGCCGGGGGCAGGTCGAACGTCGCGGTCCCGTTCTTGAATCCCGCGGTGATGTCCTCCGGCCGCCAGTCGGGCCGCTTCAGGAAGCCGATCTTGACCGCGATGATCCGGAAGCGAGCGGTTCCGCGGCATCCCTTGACGACGAACGTGTCCGCTTGTTCCGCGTCGTTCTGGAGCGTGAGCCAGAAGCGGACGTCCTCACCGTCCTCCATGCGGACGGCGATCTTCTGTCGGGAGCCCGTCGCGTTGTAGATGTTGTCGCCGAGCCATGGATGCGGCAACGGGTCGATCGTGCAGCCCGTGCTGAGGCCGCAGAGCTTGATCCAGATGTCCGGCCGAGGCGTGATCTGGATGGCGCTTCGCGCCGGCCGGGCCGGCTGCCTGCCCCTGCCACACGAGCACGGACGCGAACACGGCGAGCGCCATCACCATCGTCCACATGCGTCGTCGGAACGTGGTCGGGCCGGGAGCTGCAGCCGTCATGGAGCCTCTCCTCCTTGAGCGAAGGCCCTGAGCGTACCGCTTGTCGTGCCCCGAAGGGTTTGTCACACTGCGCCGCATGACATCCGACCGAACGATCGGTTCGACCGAGCACCATCGCGAGGCGTTCGACGAGCTGCAGACCGCGATCATGGACGGAGACGAGGTGGCCGTGACATCCGTCGAGGTGCGCCGCGCGGCGGCCGAGCGGCGGAACGTGCCCGAACGGTTCGTGGCCTACGTCGACACGATCCACGATCACGCGTACCAAGTGAGCGACCGGACCGTGGCGGATCTGCGTGCGATGGGCGCCAGCCAGGACGAGGTCTTCGAGGTCACCATCTCGGCGGCGTTCGGGGCGGCGCGCGATCGTCTCGAGGCCGGCCTGACCGGGTTGCGCGACGCGACGAGGGCGACCTGATGCGGCTCGAGGCGGTGGCTCGCGGCCGAGGGATCCGGGCGAAGGCGAAGCTCACGATGATCCGGGTCTTCTCGGGTGCACCGGCGGTCGACGTCGTGAAGACGCTCGAGTACCGGCCCGCGTTCTTCGGTGCACCCTTCAACGCCCTGATCCAGGAAGTCATGCGTGGACCGTCGGAATGGAGCGTCGGTGAGCGAGAGTTGTTCGCCGCGTTCGTCTCCGAACGCAACCGATGTACGTTCTGAACGGGAGCTCACGGCGCGGTCGCGTCGAAGAGCTTCGGAGAAGAAGAGACGGCTGCGGTCCTCCGCGATTGGGGGACGGCTCCCGTGGACGCCCGGGTGCATGCGGCGCTCGATCTCCTCGAAACGATGACCCTTCGTCCCGATGAGCTCCGAGCCGATCAGGTGACGCGTCTGCTCGAGACCGGGGTGAGCGAGGCGGGGGTGATCGACGCCCTCTACGTCGGCTTCCTCTTCAACCTGATCGACCGGGTGGCCGACTCCCTCGGGTTCCAGGTCGTCTCGGCCGAGCGGTTCGACAAAGGTGCGGATCACCTGCTGAAGCACGGCTACGCGTAGTCGCGCCAGATGGTGCTCAGCCGTAGGGAGGATGACGTCTGACGGGCCTGATCGAGCTGCGACGCGCACGCGGTGAGCCGGATCATGGTCAAGCGCTGACGATCGAGCGTAAGCCGGGCAGTGGAGAGGTCAGTCGACGAGCTCGGGAGTAGCGGGCCGCCGAGGACTTCGGGGTTGCGACCTGGGCGTGTCATGCTTCGACCACGTCACGGCGGCGCCCGCAGGGCTCGCGGCATGGGATTCGCGCCCACGCTGCGGTCGCCATGACGGACGCTGACCTCCCGGACCCGGCTGGCCGTTGAGCGGCGCTGCTGAACGTCCGCTCGACGAGGTCCATACGGCTGCTCGCGGCGGAGTCACCGTGGCGCAGGCCGTCTGCGACGGACGGGTCCGAGGTCGGGCTCGGGACCGACCCGTTCCACCTGGCCCGGTTCGACTGCATGGCGCCAATCGGCGTGACCGTTCCCCTCGTTCGACGACAGGGATTGGTCTTGCGAGATCCTGCAGGCGCGCCTGCGAGGTCTTCACCGCGCCTGTGGCGCGGTGAGACGGTCGACGAACCGCGGCTCGGACGTGACTGGAAGCCTCCCTCGGACCGATCGAGGTGGAACCGCTGCCGTGATCGTCGTCGGAGGAGCAGGCGGTCGTGTGATGGAGATCGCCGCACGGACATGCCGATGCGTGGAAATCGGTCTGGAGCTCGACCCAGGAGGACGTTGGCCAGTTCGTCGAGCACTCGAGGCGGCTCGATCAACTCTGCGCGAAGGCGGGCCGGGAACAACCGATCGAGAGGCAGGTCCAGATCGTGGGCAAGCGACCGACCAGACGAAGCGCGAGGTCGGCATCGAGCGGTTGCGGAAGCGGGAGTCGCACGCTGGTGCTCGTGCTCGACGAGGACCGGCGCCGCAAGATCGTCGCCTGCAGGATCGTGTCCTTTGAGCGTTCATGGCCTTGGTCGTCCATCATGACCAGTTGCGTCTCAACCGAGCAGACGTTGGAATCGCGAAGTTCGCAGGCTTGAGGACGCGGGTCAAGTCGTTTGTGGTGAACTCGTGGCAAGTACGTCTTCGGGCTGCTCTCGCCGAACGCTGCGAGCAGCCGCTTCGCCATCTTCGGGCTCGCGCCCTCGTCCTCGTGCTTGAAGTAGCAGAAGACATCACCCCCGGCTTCCAGGGCGGCACCGATCTTCCCCGCCCACGCGGCGAGCTCCTCGTCCGTGTACTCGGTCTTGCGCAAACGCAGGTACCCGGCGGGTTCCCATGACAGGTCGTCCGGGCCCGGGTCCTTCTCATCGGTCTCGGCTACGCACCAGGCGATGCCCTGCGAGAGGAGCAGTTCGCGCGCCTCGGTCCATGACGGGTGTCGGAACTCCATCGCGAACCGCGGGATCCCGGGGCCGGGTGGCGGCAGATAGCCCACGAACGCCTCGATCAGCTCGCGCCGGTACTGCAGCGACGGCGGGCATTGGAAGAACACGCACCCCAGCCGGTCGCCGAGCGCCTTGGCGATCTCCAGGAACGTGCGGACATCGTCGTCGGTGTCCTCCAGTCGCTTGAAGTGCGTGATCCGCTGGTTCGCCTTCAGCGTGAACACGAAGCCCGGCTGCGCCTGCTCGCGCCACGTCGTGAGGGACTTCTCGGTGGGGAACCGGCGGAACGTGTAGTTGATCTCGACCGACGAGAGCTGCGAGGAGTAGTACGCGAGCATCTCGCGGTTCTTCAGTCCTTCCGGATAGAAGACGCCGTGCTTCCACTCGTCGTAGGCGAACCCCGACGTGCCGAGATAGAGGCTTCCGCTCACGGTGGCATGATGGCACGCGTGGCAACCCCCGAGGAACGACTGACGATCGACGAAGGCCGGGTGAAGGTCTCGGCCGTCTACGCCCGGCCCTCGACCCCCGTCGCGACGCTGGTCCTGGCGCACGGCGCGGGAGCGGGCATGGACCACCCGTTCATGTCGGGATTCGCCCGCGCGATGAACGACGAGGGCCTCGCGACCATGCGCTTCAACTTCCCGTACGTCGAGAACGGCAGGAAGGCGCCCGATCCGGCTCCGTTCCTGCAGGAGACGTGGCGGGCGGCGTTCTCTGCAGCCGCCGCTCGGGCGAAGAGCGAACCCGTGTGGGCGGGCGGGAAGTCGCTCGGCGGACGGATCGCCTCGATGGCCGCGGCCGAAGGGATGCAGGCGGCGGGACTCGTCTTCCTGGGCTACCCGCTGCACCCGCCCGGCAGGCCCGAGCGGATCCGCGACGAGCATCTCTACGGCATCCGGGCTCCGATGATCTTCGTGGAGGGCACCCGCGATCCGTTCGCGACGCCCGAACTCCTCGCCGGGGTGATCGCGAAGCTGGGAGATCGGGCGACGTTGCTCCCGATCGACGGGGGGGACCACTCGTTCAACGTGCGAGGCGCGAAACGGGACGCACGTGCGGTCGGTGCCGCGCTCGCTCCGTCCGTCGCGCAGCTGATCCGGCAACGGGCGGGCTGATGCCACGCAAGAACCGCCGGAACCCCGAGTTCTTCCAGGCGCCCGAGGCCCCGCCCGCGCGTGCGGACGCGCCGCTCTGGGCGCAGGTGCCCGGGTTCGACGTTCGCCACGTCGGAGGCCAGAAGGAGTACCGCTGTCCCGGTTGCGACCACATCGTTCGCGACGGCGTCTGGCATCTGGTCGTGGTGCCGGAGGGCGATCCGGACGCTCGACGGCACTGGCACACCGAGTGCTGGCGCCGCGAGCTCAAGCGGTTGGGCCGCTACCGCCCTCCGTCACGCGAGTTCTGACGGAGCGAGCACTGAGTGACGGTGTCATACTCACCGCCTATCATCCGCATGATGACCGACGATGTGCGTGCGCGCCTGTGGGAGACCGGTGGCCGCTGGTACGCGCACATCCTGGACGCGCCCGCGTTCATCGAGGTGACCGGTACCACCCGGGATCGCTGCGTCCACGAGCTCCGCAAGGTGACCGGCGATGACGTGACGCTGACCATCGAGGTGGTGCCGCAGATCGTCGGGGTCGCGGAAGCGGCCGAGATCATGGGCTGGGACAAGCGTCGGGTCGTGACGTACCTCGATCGCGGACAGTTCCCCGAGCCGCTTTCGTCCTTGGCGTCCGGTCGCATCTGGCTCCGCGAGGACATCGAAGCGTTCGCCGATGAGTGGCGGCAACGGCATCCGCCGGCCGGGAAAGCGCCGGCCGGATGAGCCGCATCCTCTACCTGATCCGCCACGGCCGCTCTGACTTCGATTCGTCGGAGATGTCCGCGACGGCGCGCGGCGAACAGTGGGACCCGCCGTTGTCGGAGGAAGGCCGACGTCAGGCAGAGCTGCTCGCTGCGCGCCTCCATGTGATGGAGCTGGACCGCCCGACGGTCTACTGCTCCCCGCTCCGGCGCACGCGCGAGACCGTGGCGCCGTTCGCGGAAGCCTCTGGGCTCGACGTCGTCTTCGACCACGACCTGATCGAGGCGCACATCGGTGGGTGGGAAGGGCTGCCGTTCGAGGAGATCATCGCGAGCGACGCGGACCTGGTGCATCGGATCCGCAACCAGCAGGCCATCTGGATGAAGGCGCCCGGTGGGGAGAGTGAGTCGGATTTCCGGACCCGCGTGGTGGACGCGATCGATGCCATCCTCACGAAGCATCCCGACGGCGACGTCGTCGTCGTGGCGCACGGCGGCGTGATCAACGCGTTCTGCGGTCACGCCCTCGACGTGCCGAGCGGCATGTTCTTCCTGCCCGAGAACACGTCGATCAACAGCGTCGTCGTCGAGGGAGACCACCGGACCGTGCGCTTCCTGAACGACATCGCGCATCTCACGGACCCGCAGCTGTTCGAGGAACGCTGAGAAGCCCCCTGGCTATACTCGCCGTGTCCCCAAGGACCACCAGACCAGACCACCCGACATCGACATGAAGGAGCGCGCCGTGGCCGTCAAGTTCCTGTCCGAGGAGTGGGCACAGGCCCTGAAAGCCGAGCTGAACGCGAGCGAGACGTTCAAGGAGGCCGCGGCCGGCAAGAACGCCACGATCCAGCAGGTGATCGGCACCGGTGACGGCGAGACCCACTACTGGATCAGCCTGGCGGACGGGGTGATCGACATGGGGATCGGCGACGCAAGCGGCGCCGACGCCACGATCACCGAGACGTACGACACCGCGGTCGCGCTCGCGAAGAGCGAGCTGTCGCCCGTCACGGCGTTCATGACGGGGAAGGTCAAGATCGCCGGCAACATGGGCATGCTCCTGGGCCTGCAGAACGTTCTCGCGCTGTTGCCCGGTGCCATGGCCGCGATCGACGTCGAGTACTAACCGCCACCTCGCTCCTTCGTCACCGACAGCGTCGACCGCGCTCGGGCGAGCACCCGTCCGCTCGGATCCACCACATCGGCCTCCGCGAACCCGATCTGGCTCCCGACCTTCACGGACCGTCCCTGCGCGACGATCCTGCCCGGTCGACCTGGGGCGAGGAACTCGATCCCCAACTGCACCGTGACGTGGCGACGGCCCGGCTCGAGGACTGTTCGGACCGCCAGCCCCATCGCCGAATCGGCGAGGGTGGCGAGGATGCCACCGTGGACCAGGCCCTGGACGTTGAGATGCTCGGGACCCGCCTCGAATCCGATCTCGACGCGCCCCGCCGACGCATCCACCAGGTCGACGCCCGCCCACCGGTAGAAACCGCTGCTGCGTAGCAGTTCTCGAAGACCATCGATCAGCGCCTGGCGCTCGTCCATCCCCGGAGCCCTCCGGCTGCGTAGTCTCCCACGGAAGCGGCGTTTGACGGTTCCGACGGGCGAACGGACAATCCGGGACGCCAGGACCGGCCGTACACCGGCCGGGTAAGGGAAGGGGAGGGAAATACATGCGCGATAGGTTCGTGCGGTTCGCCGTGCCATTGATCCTGTTGGTGATGGTGGCAGCGGCATGTGGCAACGATGAGGACGACCCGGCCGCCAGCGGCGCGACGGGAGATACAGGGACGACGGGCGCTACAGGCGCGGTGTGTCCGGAAGACTTCAAGGTTGGCCTAGCTCTCGACGTAGGCGGGCTGGGGGACAAGAGCTTCAACGACGCTGCCAACGCAGGCGTGCAGCTGGCGATCGACGATGGTCTGGTCTGCGAGGACAACGTCGAGCGGGTGGAATCGAACGCCACGGGATCCAACCGTGGTGAGAACGTCGCCGGACTCGCCGAGGCCGGATTCAATATCGTGATCGCGAACGGATTCCTGTTCTCCACGGAGATCCTCGGGACGGTCGCCGATTTCCCTGATGTGGACTTCGCCGTGACGGACGGCTTCACATCCTTCCTCTTCGACGACCCGGAGACGGAAGACGTCGAGCCGATCCCACCGAACATCGCGGACCTCACGTTCAAGGAGCACGAGGGCTCGTTCCTCGTGGGGGCGGCGGCCGCGATCGCGTGTGCCTGTGACACGATCGGGTTCCTCGGTGGTCAGACGGACGCGCCGCTGATCCAGAAGTTCGAGGCAGGGTATGTAGCAGGCGCGGAGTACATCAATCCGGACATGGAGGTCCTCGTCGAGTACGTCGACCCCGACCCGGCGATCGGTTTCAACGACGCCGTGAAGGGTGAGGCCCTGTCGACGAAGATGTACGAGAACGGCGCCGAGCTGATCTACCATGCCGCCGGCGCGTCTGGTGCCGGGCTCTTCAACGCCGCCGTCAAGGAGGACAAGCTCGCGATCGGCGTGGACTCCGACCAGTACCTCACCGCTTCAGCAGAGCAGCAGCCGTTGATCCTCACATCCATGCTGAAGCGCGTTGACGTCGCGGTGTACAACGCGATCGATGGAAGTCTTAACGGCGCCTTCGTCTCGGGCGCCCAGGTCTTCGGCCTCGCAGAAGAGGGTGTCGACTACTCCAAGTCGAACACCGATCTGATGACCGAGGAGATCATCACCCAGGTCGATGAGATCAAGGGGCTCATCCTGGATGGGACGATCGTCGTTCCGGACGTTCCGGAGGGCGTTTGAGCAGATACGAGATCTTGAGATGACGGACGACGTGGCGGGGCGTGACAGCGCCCCGCCCCTCGTCGTTCTCGAGCAGGTCACCAAACGATTCCCCGGCGTGCTCGCGAACGACAGCGTGGACCTCGACCTCCGGGAGGGCGAGGTCCACGCGCTCGTCGGCGAGAACGGGGCTGGGAAATCAACGCTCATGCGGGTGCTGTACGGGATGTATCCGCTCGATTCGGGCCGGATCCTCCTTCGAGGGCAAGAGGTGAAGATCGGATCCCCTCGGGACGCGATCGCTCTCGGTATCGGGATGGTCCATCAGCACTTCATCCTCGTGGATCCGTTCACCGTGACGGAGAACGTCATCTTGGGGGACGAAGGTGGCGCGATCCTCGATGGCGAAGACTCGGAGCGCCGTGTCGGCGAGCTCGCGCAGAGCTACGGGTTCCAGATCGATCCCAAGGCGACGGTGGAGGATCTCTCAGTCGGTGAGGAGCAACGGGTCGAGATCCTGAAGGCGCTGTACCGGGGAGTTTCCATACTGATCTTGGATGAGCCAACCGCCGTGCTCACGCCAACCGAAACGGTCGATCTGTTCGCGAACCTGCGCAAGCTCAAGGATGACGGGAAGACGATCGTCTTCATCAGCCACAAGCTCGACGAAGTGCTTGAGATCGCCGATCGGATCACGGTGCTCCGGCGGGGACGAGTCATCGGCGAAACACGGCCGGCCGAGACCTCGAAAGCCAAGCTCGCCGAGATGATGGTCGGCCGCCCGGTCCTGTTCCGGCTCGAGAAGCCACAGGTCCAGATCGGGGAACCCATCCTGCACCTGGAGGCGCTGGAGGGAGAGGGCAAGCTCAACGGTGTGTCCCTTGACGTCCGGGCAGGCGAGATCCTGGGCATCGCCGGAGTGGAAGGCAACGGACAACGGGAGCTGGCCGAGGTCGTCATGGGCCTGCGCCAACCATCGGCGGGGCGCGTGACGGTGGATGGCGACGACATCACCGAGCGCTCGGTACGACAGATCCGCAATGCCGGCGTTGGGTACATCCCCGCTGACCGCCATGAGCAAGGCCTGGTCCTCGACATGAGCGTTTGGGAGAACGCGGTCCTCGGACGGCATGACGATCCGCCGTTCTCGAGCCGGTGGGGCGTGCTCTCGATCCGGCGGATCAAGGAGCTCGCCGAACGGTTGGTGAAGCTCTTCGACGTCCGGACCCTCAGCATCGACGCGTCCGCCTCGACGCTTTCTGGCGGCAACCAGCAGAAGTTGATCCTGGCTCGCGAGCTGGAGACGGATCCCAAGCTCTTGGTCGCGTCACAGCCGACGCGCGGACTGGACGTCGGTGCGATCGAGTTCGTTTGGCGACAGATCCTGGAGCAGAAGGCGGCGGGACGAGCCGTGCTGCTCATCTCCGCCGAACTGGATGAGATCTACGCGTTGTCCGACCGGATCCTGACGATCTACGAAGGAAGGATCACCGGCGAATTCCCACCCGATACGCCCCCCGACCTGCTGGGTCGAGCCATGCTCGGCGAGATGTTGCTGCGGAGCGGCTGATGGCCACCGTGACGGCTCCCGCGGGTGGCATACCGAAGGTGGGTCGGCGTCCCGCGTGGTTGGAACGCGTCATCGGTCAATCGATCGCCATCCTGATCGCTGTCATGATCGCGCTGCTGGCGGGCTCGGCGATCATCCTGCTCTACGGCGAGAGCCCCGCGAACGTCTACTCGGCGATCCTCGCGTACACGTTCTCCGAAACCGACGGATTGGCGTACGTCCTCGCGATCGCGACACCCTTGATCTTCTCGGCCCTCGCCGTGTCGGTGTGCTTCAAGGCAGGGATGTTCAACATCGGCGTCGAAGGCCAGTACCTCGTCGGCATGGTGTTCGCCGCGTGGGCGGCGATCAACCTCGACTTCCTGCCGGGCGCGACGCTCATGTGGGCCGCGATCATGTTCGGCATGCTCGGCGGCGTCACCTGGGCGGCGATCCCCGCGGTGCTCAAGGTCAAGACCGGCGCTCATGAAGTCGTGACCACGATCATGTTGAACGGGATCGCGGCCTTGTTCGTCGGTTGGGCGTTGCGTCACCCCCTCAAGTACAAGCCGCCGGGGCAGAACCTCGATGTCCAGACCGCCCCCTTCCCGGACAACGCGCTCGTTCCCGACCTCGGTCACATCTTCGGATTCGGCCCCGGTCCACATCTCTCGTGGCTCCTTCCGGTGGCGCTGGTCTCGGCGGTGCTCGTGTGGTTCTGGCTGCGTCGGACCCGCCTGGGTTTCGAAGCGCGCGCAGTGGGCGCGTCGGCTGGGTCGGCCCGAGCGGGCGGCATCTCGATCGGCGGTGTCCAGATCAAGGTCTTCATCATCTCGGGGGCGCTCGCGGGGCTGGTCGGGATGCAGCAGATCCTCGCGGACGACGGCAATCTCGCCCAGAGCTACGAGGCCCTGCTCGGGTTCACCGGGATCGCGGTCGCCTTCCTTGCTCGCACGAACCCGATCGGGATCGTGGTCGCCGCGTTCCTCTGGGGGATGCTTGCGCGGGGTGAGCTCGCCCTGCAGCTCGAGACCGACATGCCGCGTGAGTTCATCATCATCTTTCAAGGCATCCTGATCCTCTCGGTCGTGGTGACCTATGAGCTCTCGCGGAGGCGTCTGCAGGCGCGGCAGTTGCAGCGGGAAGGCATCGCGGAAGGGCGGCTGGCGTCAGCGACCGCCGGAGGGCAAGCTCCCAAGGAGGCCAACGATGTTCGGTGACCTCGCGTCCGCGGTCCAGATCTCGTTCACCTACTTCACGATCATCTACCTGACCGGCCTCGGCGGCTTGTTCAGCGAGCGATCGGGGATCGTCAATATCGGGCTCGAGGGCCTGATGATCATCGGAACCGTCACCGGCTCCTGGGGTGCGTACTACTTCACGGTGGAGATGGGGTTCCCGCAGCCGTGGGGGCCGATCATGGGCCTGGTGGTCGGCTTGCTTGCGGGGATGCTGTTCTCGCTGGTTCACGCATTGGTGACCGTGACATTCCGGGTGGACCAGATCGTCTCCGGCGTCGTGATCAACCTCGTCGCGATCGGGCTCGCGCGATTCCTGTCGACGGTATTCTTCGGGCAAGCGACCCAATCCGATCCCGGTCAGCCTCACCTCAGCTCGATCGACATCCCGTTCTTGAGCGATCTGCCCTGGGGCTTGGGACGAGCATTCAGCAACCTCTCGCCGGTGATCTTCCTCGCGTTCCTCGTCCTCATCCCGGTGCGGTTCGCTCTGTATCGAACGCGGTGGGGATTGCGGCTCCGGTCGGCAGGGGAAAACCCCGAAGCGACGGCGTCACTCGGCGTCAGCGTGCGTTCCCTGCGCTACCAAGGAGTGCTGCTGTCCGGAGCCTTCGCCGGTCTCTCGGGAGCCTTCCTGGCGATCGAAGTCGTGAACAACTGGCGGGAAGGCCAGACGCTCGGGCTGGGGTTCATCGCCTTGGCCGCACTCATCCTCTCGAACTGGAACCCTGTCCGGCTGATGCTGGCGGCGTGGCTGTTCGGCTTCGCGCAAGCCATCCCTCTGCGCCTCTCCGATGCCCCATTGATCTCGGCTCTACCGGGGGAGTTCATCCGGATGATCCCGTATGTCGTGACGATCGTGGTGCTCGCCGGTTTCGTTGGGAAGGTCCGGCCGCCGGCCGCAGCGGGGCGCGCCTATGAGGGGGCCGGGGGCAACTAATCCGAGGCGGACGGGGTCGACTACTCCGTGCCGTAGAGGCGGTCGCCGAAGTCGCCGAGCCCCGGCACGATGTACGCGTTCGCGTTGAGTTCACGGTCGAGGGCCCCCGCCACGATCGCGACGTCCGGGTGGTCGGCCTCCATGCGCGCGACGCCTTCCGGGGCCGCGACCACGCAGACGAACGTCAGCCCGCGAGGTGTGGCGGCCTTGACGTACTGGGCCGCCGCCGAGCCGGAGCCACCGGTGGCGAGCATCGGATCCAGCAGCAGCGCGTGCCGTCCGCCGAGGGGCGGCAGCTTCGCGTAGTAGTCCCGCGGCTCGTGCGTCTCCTCGTCGCGCTCCAGGCCGAGGTAGCCGACCATCGTGTCGGGATACAGGTCGGTGACGGCGTCGAGCAGACCCAAACCGGCTCGCAACACGGGGATCGCCACCAGGTCCACCGCCGAGCGCCGAGCCCGTGAACGGCTCCAGCGGCGTCTGGACCTCGACGGGCACGACCGGGATGTCCCGCGTGGCCTCGACCACCAGGATCGCGCCGAGGCGCCGCGTCAACGAACGGAACTCCGCCGGCCCCGTGCGCTTGTCGCGAAGCCGCGTCAACAGATCGGCGGCGAGCGGATGGTCCACCACGGTCAGGGGCATCGCCGCATCCTAGCGGAGTGAGGGCTTGTCACTCTCGGTACCCGGGTGGCAGGATGACCGCCACATGCAGGACGTTTTCTACGGCCGGTTTACCTACGACGGGCGCGACCCGGCGTAGTCGCCTGTCGTACGGAACAGACAGCGACCCCGGGCCGGACCCGGGGTTTTCTCATCCCTGGGTGGCCCGCGGTCCCAGGGAACGGAGGACGACATGGTCGTCGTGATGAAGGCAGACGCAACGGACGCGGACATCGAGGCCGTCGCCGAACGGGTGCGCGCCGCCGACGGCGAGGCCTTCGTCTCGCGCGGGACGGTGCACACGATCATCGGGCTGGTCGGCGACACGGCGCGGTTCCAAACGATCCCGTTCAAGCAGATGCCCGGCGTCGACCACGTGATCCAGGTCGGCAAGCCGTACAAGATGGTCGCGCTCGACCTGCACCCCGAGACGACGACCGTGAAGGTCGGGACCACGCCGGTCGGCCGGGACTCGTTCACGATCATCGCCGGCCCGTGCGCGGTGGAGTCCGAGGAGCAGGCGTTCTCGGCGACGCGGGCGGCGAAGGCGGCAGGCGCGACGATCCTGCGCGGCGACATCTTCAAGCCGCGGACCTCGCCCTACTCGTTCCAGGGGCTGGGTGAACGCGGCCTGGAGATCCTGGGGGAGTGTCGTCGCGATACCGGCTTGCCGATCATCGTGGAGGTCGTCGACGTCTCGCAGGTCGAGCACGTGGCCGAGGTCGCGGACTGCATCCGCGTCGGGACGCGCAACGCCCAGAACTTCGAGCTGTTGAAGGAGGTCGGTCTAGACCCACAAGCCGGTCATGCTCAAGCGCGGGCTGGCCATGACGATCGACGAATGGCTCCAGGCGGCCGAGTACATCGCCCAGCGGGGCAACTCCGAGATCATCCTGTGCGAACGCGGCATCCGGACGTTCGAGCCGTCCACGCGCAACACGCTCGACCTCGCGGGGATGGCGGTCGCGCAACGCGAGACCCACCTGCCGGTGATCGTCGATCCGTCCCACGCCGTGGGCAAGCACGACCTGGTGGCGCCGATGGCGCTCGCCGCGGTCGCGGCCGGGGCCGACGGCGTGATGATCGACGTGCATCCCGATCCGGATCAGGCGCTCTGCGACGGGCCACAGGCCCTCACACCCGACGAGATGGTCCTGTTGGGACACGCGCTCGAGGCGGTGGCGACGGCGATCGGCCGCCCGGTCAATCGCTGACGGGCGTTAGACGGCGACGTCGGGCGTGAGCTCGACGATGTCCACCGTCTTCCGCCATCGGCTCAGCGCCTCGGCCGGAGCGCCCGCACGGCTCTTGCGCTTGTCGACCAGCAGCTTCGCCGCCTCTTCCCACTCCGGGCCTTCCAGCCGGCGCTGCGCCGCGTAGAACTCCTCGAGCTCCGTGTCGCGCAGCTTCCGCCGCGTGATGACCAGGAGCTGGTTGGCGTCGGGCACGCCCGGGATGCTCTGCTCGTCCGGCCCGGGCTCCTTCTGCGACAACACGTAGATCTTCCCGTTCTTGTAGGCGAACCACGCGGGCACCGTTCGCCGGTGGCCGTTCGGTGCCTCGGTGCCCACCCAGATCACGTCGGACTTCTTCAGGCCGTCCTCGGTGTCCTTCGACAGCTTGATCGGTGCGGACTGCACGAAGACCGGGACCTCGATCTCGCCCACGATCTCTCCGTTCAGCATGAACGAGGCGACGAACGTCCCGGTCTCGTCGAACACGGCGCCGTCGACGGTGTCGACCTCGGTGGTGAGATCCATGGCGCCGACCATCCGGCGCGGCTCGGGTCCCCACCGGAAGATCGTGCGGCCCGAGGGTCCGATCAGCCGGATCTCTTCGTTCACGAACCCGGTCGGTACCTTCCACGCCCGGAACAGCACGAACGGGAGCGCCGGCCCGGGCTGACCGACCAGGTAGATGCCGTCGTTGGCGTTGGCGCCGTACGCATCCCAGACGCGCGTGTCCATAACGGCGGCGGCGACCAGTTCCCCGATGTTGCTCATGCGCGGGCCAGGATATACGACCGGACGGCGTGGCTCAGGTTCCGGGCGTCAGGCGCTTCGGGCGAGCCACAGGCGCGGCTCTTCGATCTCGGGGAGCGATGGCATGGCGTCGGCCGAATCCCACATCGAGGCGAGCGTGGCCTCGTCCGTCAGCTCGACGACGGTGTCGCAGAACGCGGCGCCCTGGACGTACTGCTCGCGCTTCATCTCGATCCCGAGCAGCCGTTCGAACACCGGGTCACCGGCCTCGCCCTCTCGGAAGCGACGCATGGCCTCCTGGATCCGCCCGAACGAGGGAAGGAGCTCGCGGCCGAGCGACACCATGACGTGATCGCCGTAGCCCTCGGCCGCGGCCATGAACGCCTGGATCCGGCCGAGCTTGATCCGCTGCTCGTCATCGAGCACGGCGCCGAACAGGCCCTCCTCGGATTCCATCAGCGCCTGGACCGCTTCGGGATCGGAGGCATCGAGCGTGGACAGGCGCTCCTGCATCGTCGCCGCGTCGATCTTCAAGGTCGACAGGAAGTCCCGCAGCAGCTCGGCGAACCGTTCGCGCGCCCACGGGCGCGCGAACTCGAACCGGTGCGTCACCTCGTGGAGGGCGACGGAGGTCCGGAAGTCCGTCGGATCGAGCGACCAGTCCCGCTCGAACGCCGCGATGTTCGACACCACGAACAGCAGCGAACCGGGGCCCGGACCGCGGGATCGCGATGTCGTATTGCCCCAGGACTCGCTGGCCCAGGAACCCGAGGACCGTCCCCACCTGCGCGCCGAGGAGCAGCGGCGAGAGCTGTTCGAACATGCCGCCCATCGCCCGCATCTCCGCGGGGACCTCGGGACCCATCGCCTCGCGGGTCGCCTCGCCCATCGCGGCGGCGATCTTCTCGGCCGCCGGCTCCAAGAGCTCGCGCAGTCCCTGCGTGTTGGCGTTCACCCAGTCGGCGCGCCGCACCGGGCTGATCTCGACCATGTCGGTGGGCTGCTCCAGCCCGGTGAAGCGGGCCACGTGGAGCTCGGCCACGCGCACGACCTCCTCGAAGAGCCGGTGGTCCTCGTCGGTCGGTGCGGGGTCGTCGCGTCCCTCCTGAGCGTTCGCGATGCCGATCTGTCTGGCCATCTCCCAGTTGACCGGACCCGACGACGACGACATGACCCGCTGGAGCTCTCGGAACAGCGGTGCGTCGGCGAACGCATCGGGATCGCCGGAGTCCGAACGGGAAGTCCATCTATCCAGGGTACGACCGGGCACCGATAGGATGAGGCGCGTGTCCGATCCTGTCGTTGTTCGCGTGACATCCGATCCGCTCTCCGTGGACGAGGCGCTGGCGTCGGTCGCCGACGACGGCGCGGGCGGCACCTGCGTGTTCATCGGCACCGTCCGTGACCACTCGGAGGCCGGGGACGTGCGCGGGCTGCGATACGAGGCGTGGGACGAGCTGGCGGTGGCGCGCCTCCACGAGATCGCCGCGGAGCTCTTCGACGGGTGGCCGATCCGCAGGGTGGCCATCCTGCATCGGACCGGCGATCTGGCGGTCGGTGAGGCGAGCGTCGTCATCGCGTGCTCCGCGCCGCACCGGGGCGACGCGTTCGAGGCCTGCCGCCACGGGATCGAGCGCCTGAAGGAAGACGTCCCCATCTGGAAGAAGGAGGCGCTCGTCTCAGGCGACGCTCACTGGGTGATGGGGAGCTGATGGGCAGGGACCTCGCGATCGACCTCGGCACCGCCAATACGTTGGTCTATCGGCAGGGGGACGGCATCGTGTTCGACCAGCCGACGGTCGTCGCGCTGCACGGCGGCACCGGGAACGTGCTGGCGATGGGCGATGAGGCCTGGGACCTGATCGGCGGCGACTCGGGGAGCGTGGTCGCGGTGCGTCCGCTCCGCGCCGGGGCCATGACCGAGTTCGACATCACCCAGCGCATGCTCGAGGTCGTGGTGAAGCGCTCCATCTCCACACGCTTCCCCAGGCCGCGCGTGCTGGTCGCGGTCCCGTCGATGAGCTCGGAAGTGGAGAAGCGCGCGATCGAGGAGGCGGTGCGCTTCGCCGGCGGGGGACGCAACGTGACGCTCGTCGAGGAGCCGCTCGCCGCCGCGATCGGGGCCGGCCTGCCCATCCACGAGCCGATCGGCAACCTGATCGTCGACATCGGCGGCGGGCGCTCCGAGATGGCCGTCGTCTCGATGGGCGGTGTGGTGAGCGGACGTTCGGTCGCACTCGGCGGGTTCGACCTGGACGCGGCGATCCAGGAGCACATCCGCGAGCGGTACGGCGTCGCGATCGGCGAGACCGCGGCCGAGGAGATCAAGATC
This sequence comes from uncultured Actinomycetes bacterium, assembly GCA_963777495.1. Classification (GTDB taxonomy): domain Bacteria; phylum Actinomycetota; class UBA4738; order UBA4738; family HRBIN12; genus JBBQVZ01. The sequence continues at coordinate 72,845 of CAVZQM010000011.1, forward strand.
GCGATCGGCTCGGCGTTCCCCAGCTCCACGGGGACGGCCGCGGTCGTTACCGGGCGCGAGCTCACGGGCGGCAACACCGTCGAGGTGAGGGTGACCGAGGACGAGATCCGTCAGGCGATGTCGTCCACGGTGCGCGCGATCGCCGACACCGCTCGCTTGTGCCTGGCGGAAGCCCCTCCCGAGTTGACGCACGACATCTTGGAGACCGGGATGTTCCTGACGGGCGGTGGGAGCATGCTGCGCGGGCTCGACATGTTGTTGGCACAGGAATGCGAGGTGGCGGTCCACTCGACCGAACGGCCGCTCGAAACGGTGGTGATCGGCGCCGGCCGCATGCTGGAGCACCTGGCCGACTACCAGACGGCGTTCCAGCTGGTGCGACGGAGGTGACGCAACCATGACCTTCTCGATCGTGGCCGCGGACGTGGAGAACGGGGACTGGGGCATCGCGGTCGCCTCGAAGTTCCCGTGTGTGGGCACCGTGGTGCCCTGGGCACGGGCCGGCGTGGGTGCGGTGGCGACGCAGTCGTGGGCCAACACGTCGTTCGGACCGGATGGCCTTGAGCTGATGGGCGATGGCGTCGAGGCGTCGGCCGCGTTGGAGCGCCTGCTGGCCGAGGACGAGGGGCGCGAGGACCGGCAGGTCGGGTTCGTCGATCGCGCGGGTCGTGCGGGGACGTTCACCGGATCCAAGTGCATGGAGTGGGCCGGGGGCGTCACCGGGGACGGCTTCGCCGCCCAGGGCAACATCCTGACCGGCGAGGCGGTGGTGTCCGAGCTCGCGCGTGCGTTCACGCAGGCTGAAGGCGACCTGTGCGACCGGTTGCTGGCCGCGCTGCAGGCGGGTGACGCCGCCGGCGGCGACAAGCGCGGCCGGCAGTCGTCGGCGCTGCTCGTGGTCCGCGACGGCGGAGGCTACGAGGGGCGGAACGACCGGTACATCGACCTCCGCGTCGACGACCATGCCGATCCCATCAACGAGCTGGTGCGGATCTTCGCGGTCTGGGACGACGCGATGCTCGTGCGGAACGATCCGCTGCTGGAGTCGACGCCGGAGCTCGTCACCGATCTGCAGCGGCGGCTCGCGGCCCTCGGTCGGTACGACGGTGAGGCTCATGGCATCTACGACACAGCCACCCGCGCGGCGCTCGACGGGTGGGCGGGGGAGTACAACCTGGAGGGCCGGCTCCGTGACGACGATCTCGTATCCAACCTGCTGGTACGCGAGATCCGCGACGTGACGCCCCAGCTCGACGCCTGACGGCGCGCTACGACGCGTAGTCGTTGATCAGGTTCGCCACGAGCGAGCCGCCCTGGTAGAGCGAGAACGCCAAGAGGGCGGCCGCGAGGGTCACCGCGATCAGCAGCCCGAGCACACCGACCGTGCGGGTCTGCCAGGAGCGACGGTCCATGCCGATCGGCACATAGGTCCTGCCGTCGTGCACCGGTGCCGGCGTACGACGAGGCGTAGCTGTATCCGCCCGGGGTCTCGGGCGGTTCGGGGAGGAACCCACCTCCGCCCTCGAGCGCAGGGTCGACCGGCTCGCCCCGGCCACCCCGGAGGGTCAGCCAGTAGACGAGCGCGCCCGTGGAGAGCGCCGCGGCGAAGACGATCACATAGGCCATGGAGTCGATCGGTCCGAGCGTACCGCGAACGCATCGAGATGTTCGCAACCGGCGCTCGGTCCGGGCTCCCGTACGATTGGCGTTCGCCCATGTCACGAACGAAACGCGTCCTCTCGGTAGTCCTGTTCGTCTTCGGCCTGGGGCTGGCGTTCTTCCTCGGTTGGGTGCAGCTGCCGTACTACTCGCTCGCTCCCGGGCCGGCGAGCGAGGTGCAACCGCTCATCCGTGTGAGCGGCGCGCAGGAGTTCCCCTCGGAGGGCGAGTTGATCATGACGACGATCAGCTTCCGGAGCCTCAGCGCGGTCGGTCTGTTGGTCGCGTGGCTCGATCCCGACCAGGCCGTGGTCTCCAGGGAGACGCTGTTCCCCCCGGGCCAGACGGCGGAGGAAGAGACCCAGCGGGCGCTCTCCCAGATGGACCAGAGCAAGATCGACGCCACGAACGTGGTGCTCCGGCGGTTGACCGACTATCCGAGGGATCACGGGGACGGTGCGCTCCTCGAGTTCGTCTACCCCGAATGTCCCGCCGAGGGCGAGCTGTTCACCGGGGACATCGTCGAGTCGATCGACGGCACGCCGGTGCGCTCGGCCGAGGAGGCATCGGAAGCACTCGATGCCGTACCGCTCGACGACCCGATCACGTTCCAGGTCCGGGCGGGCGGGGAAACGCACCGCATCACGCTCACGCGCGCGCCGTGCCTGCCCGGCGTCGATGAGGCGCGTTTGGGCATCAACTTGATCGACACGTTCCCGTTCGACGTCCAGATCTCGAGCGGGGACGTCGGCGGTCCGTCCGCCGGCCTGATGTGGGCGCTCGGTCTCTACGACCTGCTCACGCCGGGAGACATGACGGCGGGCGAGACCATCGCGGGTACCGGGACGATCGACACGCGCGGGCGGGTAGGGCCGATCGGCGGGATCGAGGACAAGGTGATCGGGGCGGAGCGCGCGGGAGCCGCGGTCTTCTTGGTGCCTGCGGACAACATGCGAGAGCTATCCGACGTCGAGACGGGCGACATGCGGTTGATCTCCATCGCCAGGTTCCAGGACGCGCTCGACGCGTTGGAGGAGCTCGGCGGCACGGGCATCGGGTCCGGATCGACGGTGACGTAGCGTCGGCGGCGTTCCCCACCGCATGCGTTAGGCTTGGCTGCTCGCAGCAGCTGCGCTGCGTGGGGAGGGAACGAGCACCGGATGATGCGGAACGTGAGCATCCCGGCGGGAACCCGCCGGTGGCCGATCATCGTGATCGGCATCTTGATCCTCCTCTTCATCGGATTCACGGTGATGTCGGGGTTCTACGTCGACCTCCTCTGGTTCCGGGAGGTCGAGCTCTCCAGCGTCTTCTGGTCCGTGCTCCGCACGAAGGCGGTGCTCGGCATCATCTTCGGGTTGCTCTTCTTCGCGCTGCTGTACGTCAACCTGCTGATCGTGCGGTGGCTCACACCCACGACCAGGATCCTCACCCCCGAGCAGGAAGCGGTCGACCGCGTCCGCCAGAGCCTGGAGCCGTACCTGCGGTGGTTGATCCCGCTCGCGGTCGCCGCGCTCGCGCTCGTCGTCGGGCTCGGCGTCTCGCGCCAATGGGAAGTGTTCCTGCTGTGGCGGAACGGCTCCGGCTTGTCGTTCGGTTCCACGGAACCGATCTTCAACCGCGATCCCGCGTTCTACGTCTTCTCGCTCCCCTGGCTCCGGTTCGTGCAGGGATGGCTGTTCTCCTCGCTCGTCGGCGTCACCTTGATCGTGGGCATCGCGCACTTCGTCTGGGGCGGCATCCAGCCGCAGGCGCCCGCGTTCGCGGACAAGGTGGATCCGGCGGTTCGCGCGCACCTGTCCGTGCTGCTCGGCCTCATCATGCTGACGAAGGCGTGGGGCTATTACCTGGGGCGGTTCGACCTGTTGACCTCTCCGCGCGGTGTCGGTGGAGGGCGCCTCGTACACGGATGTGAAGGCGCAGTTGCCCGCGCTGAACTTCCTGGCGATCGTGGCGGTGATCTGTGCCGTGCTGTTCCTGGTGAACATCCGCGTGCGCCTGTGGAGCTTGCCCGTGATCGCGGTCGGGCTGCTGGCCTTGGTGTCGGTGCTGTTGGGCACGGCCTACCCGGCGTTCGTACAGCAGTTCAGCGTGAAGCCGCAGGAACAGCAGCGCGAGTCGACCTACATCGGCTACAACATCGAAGGCACGCGACGAGCGTTCCAGCTGGACTCGATCGAGACGTCCGAGCGGCCGGCCGGTTCGGTCGTGTCGGCGGATGCCCTCCGTGAGAACGACACCACCGTGTCCAACATCCGGCTCTGGCGTCCGTCGGTGCTGTTGGAGAACTTCGAGTCGCTGCAGAGGATCCGCCAGTACTACGAGTTCGAGGACGTGGACGTCGATCGCTACGAGGTCTCCGGCGAACCGCGCGTGCTGATGGTGTCGGGTCGCGAGATCAGCCAGGACGGCATCCCCACGGGCGGCCAGACGTGGCAGAACACGCACCTGGTGTACACGCACGGGTACGGTGCCGTCGCGGCCCAAGTGAACACCGCGACGACCGAGGGCGCGCCGCTCCTGACGCTGCGCGACATCCCTCCTGTCGGGACGCCCGGAGATCGACGAACCGCGGATCTACTTCGGCGAGGTCAACGACGTTCCGTTCGTCGTCACCAACACCGGGACGAAAGAGCTGGACTACGAGGGCGCCTCGCAGCAGCAAGAGACCACCTACACGGGCTCCGGTGGAATCCCCGTCGGGAACATCTTCCAGCGCGCGCTCTTCGCGTGGCGCTACAAGGACATCAACCTGCTCATCTCCGGACTGATCGACGCGGACAGCCGCATCATGATCTACCGCGATCTCCAGCAGCGTGTCCCCAAGCCGGCGCCGTTCCTGAAGCTCGACGCGGATCCGTACCTGGCCGTCGCGGACGGCCGACTCACGTGGATCTGGGATGCGTACACCACGACGAACGAGTTCCCGTACTCGCAATCGATGGACCTGGCCGATGCGACGTTGGGGGGTGTCACGGGGGACGCGAACTACATCCGCAACTCCGTGAAGGTCACGGTCGACGCGTACAACGGCGAGATGAAGTACTACATCTGGGACGAGGACGACCCCATCATCCAGGCATGGGCGCGGGCGTTCCCGGACATGTTCTCGCCCAAGAGCGAGGCATCGGAGGACCTGCAGGCGCACATCCGGTTCCCGGAGAACCTCTTCCAGATCCAGGCGTCGCAGTACGCGACGTATCACGTGACCGATCCCGCGGTGTTCTTCCAGAAGCAGGATGTGTGGCAGATCCTGACCGACCCGACGATCGCGGCCAACGATCCCGCGGGGGCGGTCCCCGACGCGTCGACCGCGCCGATGCGTCCCTACTACTCGCTGATGCGACTGCCCGGCGAGACGGATGAGCACTTCATGCTGATCCTGCCGTTCACGCCGGTCGGACGCCAGAACATGGTGTCGTGGATGGCCGCGAACTCGGACCCGGAGTCGTACGGAGAAACCGTCGTCTACACGTTCCCGAGCGGTCGCAACATCGACGGTCCCACGCAGGTGTTCGCGCAGATCAACCAAGACCCGGTGTTCTCCGCTCAACGGACGCTGCTCGGCTCAGGTGGCTCCACGATCGTGTTCGGCGATTTCCTGGTGATCCCGATCAACGACTCGTTGCTCTACGTGCAACCGGTCTACGTGCGTTCCGCACAGGAGAGCGCCATCCCCGAACTGAAGCGTGTGCTCGTCGTGAACGGCGACCGGGTGGGCCTCGGAACGAGCCTCACGGAGGCGCTGCTGGACTCGACGACGGGTCAGGTCGACGAAGGGGACGGCGAGACCCCGCCGGAAGGGACCATCGACGAGCAGATCACCGACCTGTTGGCGCAGGCTTTGCAACATTTCGCGGCCGCCGACCAAGCGTTGACCACCGGGGATCTGGGCACGTACCAGTCTGAGCTGGCGCAGGCGCAGGCACTCGTACAACAGGCGAACGATCTGGCGGCCGAGCAGGCGGGCACCGGCGGGACCGCCTCGCCGACGCCGTCACCGTCGGCCAGTCCGTCGCCGTCGGCCAGCCCGTCACCGTAGCCTTCCCGCGCTACGGGTCGAGACGGAACCCCAGGTCCGCATCGACGTCGGCGACGTCCATCTGCGCCTTCTGCAGATGGCCCGAGTAGTCCCAGTTCATCGCCTGCCAGCGCGTGAATTGGTCGAGCACCCAGATGCCGGATTGCCGTGACCCGTTGCCGCTCTTGCCGTTCCCGCCGAACGGCAGGTGCGCCTCGGCGCCCGACGTCGAGTTGTTCACGCTCACCATGCCCGCGGTGACCCGCTCGCGGAACCGGAATGCGTGCAAGGGGTCGCGCGTGTAGATCGAGCTCGACAGTCCGTACCCGTGACCGTTCGCCAGTGCCATCGCCTCGTCGAACGTCTCGAACGACGCGACGGCCACGATCGGGCCGAACGTCTCCGTGGAGTAGAGGTCGTCGTCCATGGTGACGCCGTCGACGACGGTCGGGTGGCAGAAGAGACCCGCGTCGGGATCGCCGACGAACCCCTCGCGCGGATTGGCCGCGGTGATGCGCCCGGAACCGGTCGAACCCCCCACGCGATGGTGCGGACGGATCAACTCGAGCCAGGTGAGGAACCGGTCCATGAAGCGCTCACTGATCATGGGGCCGTACAGGACGTCGCTCGTCGGGTCGCCGATCGCCGCCTCGCTCACGGCCTTGTCGTAGCGCGCGATGAAGTCGTCGTGGACGTCGGCATGCACGACCGCGATGCCGAGCGACGTGCACCGCTGCCCCGCCGTCCCGAACCCGCTGAACAGCGCTCCCTCGACCGCGAGGTCCAGGTCGGCGTCGGGCATCACGACGAGCGGGTTCTTCCCGCCGAGTTCGAGGCACGGCGACTGCAGGTGCCTGCCGCAGAGTTCGCCGATCCTCCGGCCGACGTCGGTCGAGCCGGTGAAGCCGACCTTGTCGACCAGGTGCTCGTCGAGCGCCCGCTCCAACCCCGCGAACGTCTGCGCGCCGTCCGCCAGCACCATGTTGAACGCCCCCGCGGGGAGTCCCGCGTGCAGGAACAGCTGGGAGAACGCCTCGGCGGTGGCCGGTGTGTATTCCGCCGGCTTCCAGACGACGGCGTTGCCACACAGCAGCGCGGGGACCAGGTACCACGACGGCACGGCGACCGGGAAGTTCCCCGCGGTGATGATGGCCGCGACGCCGACGGGGGTCCGGAACGTGAAGAGCTGCTTGTCGGGCATCTCCGACGGCACCGTCTGTCCGTACAACCGGCGCCCTTCACCCAGGAAGAAGTTGCAGGTGTCGATCACCTCCTGCACCTCCCCGCGAGACTCGGCGATGGGCTTTCCGATCTCGCGGGTCAGCAGCTGCGACAGTGGCTCCAGGTTCTCTTCGACCAGTCGTCCCAGTTGTTGGATCGCGCGGCCGCGGACCGGTGGGGGCACCGCCGCCCAGCCCGGTTGTGCCTCCCGAGCGGCTCGGCAGGCGTCCACGAACGCCGACGCGTCGCCGAGGAGCGCCTCGGCCACGGTCTGCGAGAGGTTCGATGGGTTCCGGACCGTCGTCCGTCCCCCCGGGGCTTCGCCCTGCGACGTCCCGGCGATGATCGAGGCCACGGTTCGCGTCATGACCCCGATGCTACCGAGCCGGCTCCCGGGACGTGTTTCGCTTGCCGACTTCAGACTTGCGGCCTCCCGCGCCGATGAACGAGCGAGGGGAGGAGCAGGCATGCTCGTTGCGGGGTTCGAACCATTGAGGATCTTGGCCGGCTTGCGGTCGCACGGCGTCTCATACGTGCTGGTCGGCGGGCTGGGCGCCGCGGTTCGCGGTGGCCCGGTCGAGACAGACGACGTCGACATCGTCCTTCCGGACGACCCGCAGAACCTTCCGCGGTTGGCGCTCTCCCTCCAACAGCTCGGCGCGCAGCTCGACGCTCCGGCGTCGGCCACCGACGACCGCGTGTCCTACGACACGTCGTACGGCCGGCTCGATTGCATGGAGCTGCCGTCGGAGTTCGCGGCGCTCAACGCCAACGCATCGGAGCTGGAGGTGGGCAACGGCGTCACGGCGCGCGTGGCATCGCTCGAGGACCTGGCCAGGCTGAAGCGGACGTCGCCGGACCTGGAGGGTGCCGTCCGTCTGCACGCGCTGGTCGGCGCGCCGCAGGTGACGCGCGAGGAGCTGATCCTGCCCGTCGATGCCGATCCGGAGCCGAACGGCCGGATCGACCGCATCCTGGGGAAGCTCGCGAACGTGGACGCGTTCCTCACCGAGGTCAACCGGGGCGAGCGCGCGCTGCGCTTCAAGAAGCGCTCCGAGGACTAGCGCGGCGCGCGGGTTTGCCGACGCGCGCCGAGAGCCGCTCCACCGCGGGCAGCTCCACCACGCGGCTCGCGACCGGGCCGACGATCGCCATGATCATCACGTAGCTGACGGTCAGCGGAGCCAGGTCGGCGACCAGGCCGCCGGCGATCGCGAGCTCGGCGATGGCGAGCGAGAACTCACCACGAGCGAGGAGGAGCGCGCCCGCTCGGGTCCGCCCGTTCGGCCCGATCCCCGCCCAGGAGGCCGACAGCCACCCGGCGACGAACTGCGTGACGATCGTGGCGAGCGCCAGCAGCACGGCGACGCCGATCGTCGGCGGGATGGACCCGGGATCCACCGAGAGCCCCACGAACGCGAAGAAGATCGCGGCGAACAGGTCGCGCAACGGCGCGAGCAATCCTCGGGCGCTCTCCGCTGCCGGACCGGAGATCACGATGCCGGCGAGGAGCGCCCCAACGGCCGCCGAGATCTGCAGTCCTTCGGCCAGTCCCGCCGCCAGGACCGCGACGCCGAGGATCGTCAGCAACAGCGCTTCGTCCGACCGGTTGAAGATCATGCTGCTCAACGGCTCCTCGATCCTGACCGCGATCGCCAGGATCACCGCGACCACGCCGATCGCGAGCGCGGCCGTGCCGATCCCCGACAGCCCGGAGCCACCGATCAGCGACGCGCTCAGGATCGGGAGGTACACGGCCATCGCCAGGTCCTCCAGGATCGTGATCGACAGGACCAGCGGCGTCTCGCGGTTCCCGATCCAGCGCCTGGTCGTTCAGGATCTTCGCCATCACGCCCGACGACGTCACGAACGTGATGCCTCCCAGGAACAGCGCGGGGATCGCGCCCCAGCCCAGGAGCAGCGCCGCGATGGCGCCCGGCGGGAACGTGAGGACGAGGTTGAGCAGTCCGGCGCGGATCGAGCCGCGGAGGGCGCCGATCAGCTCCGACGCCGAGTACTCGAGTCCCACGAGGAAGAGGAGCAGGATCAGGCCGATCTCGCTCCCGGTCTCGACGAACTCGGACGTGGCGCCGAGCGGGATGAAGCCGCCCTCGCCGAACGCGAGACCGGCGAGCAGGTAGAGCGGGATCGACGGGATGCCGAACCGGTTCGCCACGCGCGCCAGGACCGCGAGCCCCAGGATCACGGCCCCGAGCTCGATGAGCGACGCGGCGTGCATGTCAGCCTTCGTGCAGCAGCGCGACCAGGCCCTCGATCCCTCGAGGTTCGCCGACCACGACCAAGGTGTCGCCGGCGTCCAAGCCGAAGTCCGGGCCGGGGGCGGGGATCGCCTGATCGCCACGCATCACCGCCACGATCGAGACGCCGGTCCGCGTCCGCGTGCCCGTGTCGCCGATCGTCTTCGCCGCGTACGGGGAATCCGGGTCGACGGGGACCCAATCGATCGCGAGACCCTGCACCGACTGGCGGAGACGGGACAGCTCGCGCGTGACGCGAGAGCCGCCCAGGAGCTCGGCGAGCGTTCGACTCTCGTCGTCGCTCAGCTCGACGACCTCGTGGTACTCGTCCTCGTCCCGGCGATCACCCAGGTAGACATCGCGTCGTCCCGATCGGTGGGCCACAACCGCCACGCGATCTCCGGATCGCGTGAGGAACTCGTAGCGCACCCCCACGCCCGGGAGACGGGATTCGCTCACATCCGTCATCGAAGTCACCTCACTGACGTCTGGGAGACGGGAGGCTACCTGAACGGCCGGAGCTCGGACGGCGCGTCGCGTGGCGTCGCGTCAGGCCATCGCGACGCGCGTTCGGCGCTCGCCGTCGCGGAGGTAGAGGTCGATCGCCATGCTGGTGATCGCCGCCCACACGCACCACAGCGAGGTGAGACCGCCGACGGTCAGCCACACCAACACGAACACGGCCGCAAGGTTGGCCATGCCGAAGTCCCGGAGCCGGCGATCGCTCGCCACGAGCAGCGCTCCGCACGTCGCCACGACGTACAGCGCGCTGATCGCGGCGCCTCCGGGGATGTAGACCATGTACACGATGTGGTGTTCCTGGACGGCGGCGTCGATCGGTCCGACCACGAGGGCGCCGAACAGGATCAGCGTCGCGACGAGCCCGGCCGCCGCCAGGAGCGTGATGGCCGTTCGTCGGCGAGGGGACGTCTCCACGCCGCGGACGGCGAGCGGCACCCAGAGCGGCAGGGCGAACGCCACCGCGAGGTAGAGCCACGTCGCCGCATCACCGACCATCGCCGGGACCTTGCCTGCCAGACCCCACCAGACGAACGCTTCGACCAGTTGATGCACGCCGAACAGCAATGGGAGGGCAGCCAATGGCAATTCCTTTGGAGCTTTGGCTCGCCTGACTGCGTCGATGCCGACCACGGTGACGATGACGCCCGCCGCGAGATCGGCCTCCGCAGAGAAACACATCCGGCCCGCACCCTCGCACACTTCGCCTGAACGCGGGACACGGCCGCGGTGGACGTCAGCCCAACTGGGCGCAGATGCCCCGGATGTCTCCGTCCTCGTCGGCCATGACGTCGGGGTCCCGGAAGCCGCCTTCGCGGAGGATCGTCCCGATCGGCCCCGCCTGGTTGCCGCCAAGTTCCAACAGGAGCCAGCCCTGGGGGCCCAGCCACCGCGTGCTCCTCCGTGCGACCTCGCCCAGCAGGTCGGTGCCGTCGGCTCCGCCGTCCAGCGCGAGCCGCGGTTCGAACGCCTGAACGTCGCGCGGGAGCAAGCGGATCGCGCCCGAGGGGACGTATGGGACGACGGCCGTGATCACGTCGATCCGACCCTCGAACGTCAGCGGGAGCGGATCGTCCAGGGAGCCCTCGAAGACCTCGACGCCGTTCCGTCGGGCACAGCGCGCCGCGTCGGCGTCGAGCTCGGTCGCCAGGACGCGCGCCGTCGGTACGGCCGAAGCCATCACGGCCGCGATGGCTCCGACCCCCGTACAGAGGTCCAGCCCCACCCCCGCGTCGGGCAGGAGGTCCGCCGCGCGTCGAGCCAACGGCTCGGTCTGTCGCTCGTGGCACGTAGACGCCCGGGGCGACGAACAGCTCGATCCCGCAGAACGTGATCGAACCCGTGAGCCACGCGATCGGTTCTCCGGTGGTGCGACGCGCGACCAGCTCGGCGAGCGACCCGGGGTCGCCGTTCGCTGCCAGGATGAGCTCGTCGGCTTCCTCGGGGGCCGCGATGCAGCCGGCCTCGACGAGGATCCGCGTCACCGCGTCCCGATCCAGTCCTTCCACGTCCGCTGCTCCGTGAATCGACCTCACGCGCGGGCACCAAGCGTATGCCCCGAGCGCCTGGTCCGCATCCCACCGCCACTGCTCCAATGCTGCTCGGGCCGTCGCTTGTCGGTCCTGCGGGCGGCCGATAGCATCGTCCTGCGGGGTGGAGCAGTCCGGTAGCTCGCTGGGCTCATAACCCAGAGGTCACAGGTTCAAATCCTGTCCCCGCGACGAGAGATCGGCAGTTCGGAAGGGCGTCGGGAGACCGGCGCCCTTTCTCGTTCCCGGATCCGGACGACGGATCGCGATCTTGGCGCTTCGACCGCCGGTCGTCTCGACGCATAGACGAAGGTGGGATAGCTGGCGGTCGGCGGACTCCATAGGATGGGCCACCGGAGGTGAGGTCATTGGTTCGTGGTGCCCGCAGGGGTCTGGTTCCGTTCCTGGTAACGATCGCCGTGGTGATGCTCGCAACGCCCGCTGCCGCGAGCGCTGGAGGGTCCGTGTCGGACCGCCATCCGGGGCGTTCTGCGCAGGTGAAGCTCGCTCGCGAGGTCCGGCTCGGCCAGTTCAGCGATGCGATCGTGACCCTGTGGACGCGCTGCAAGGCGCCGTTCGTGGTCCAGGAGCTCGTCGTCGACGTCACCCAGTTCGGCGGCGACAGCGGGTCCTCGGCGGATGATTTCGGGATCGTCTGTGACGGAGATTGGCACCGCCTCGTCGTGAGCGTGACCACACCGGGCGGCGGGCCGTTCGCGCGAGGTCTCACGCGGGTGAGCGCGCGCCTGACCGTGGTCGATCCGGCGACCGGTGATACGGCGCAAGGACGGGACTCCATCACCGACTTCGTTCACGCCCAGGCCGAGGTCAGGGTCTCCCGCGACGTGCGGCTCGGGCAAGGCGACGCGATCCTGGTCACGGTGTTCGTCCGGTGCGAGCGTCCGTGGGTTCCGCAGCCGTTGACGGTCGGCGTGTCGCAGGACGACGGCTTCATCTTCGGCTCGACGTCCGGGGAGTTCGGGATCGTCTGCGACGATCGTTGGCACGACGTCGATGTGGCGGTGTTCTCGTCCGGGGAACGGTTCCACCGAGGCCGGACGACCGTGGACGCTGCGCTGGATGTGCTGGACCCGATCGATTTCGATCCGGTGGAGACAGGGACGGATCTCGTGACCGTGTGGGTGAACGCCGCGGCCGACGTCAAGATCGCCCGCCACGCGCGGGTCGAGGCGGACGGCACCCTCCTCCTGCCGGTCTGGACACGGTGCCAGCGTCCCTGGGTCGTCGCCGGTCTGAGCGTCGACGTGTCGCAGGAATCGGGCTCCGGCGGCTCCGCGTCGGGAGACTTCGGTCTGGTCTGTGACGGACGTTGGCACCGGGTCGAGGTTCCGATCGAGCCATCGCCCGGCCCGTTCCTTGGTGACATCGTCGCGCACGCGTTCTTCGACGTGCTCGACCCCATCAGCTTCGACCCCGTCCACCAGGCGCAGGACACGGCCATGGTCGACACCCCGTTCGCGAACTCCTCGACGAACTGCATGGAGGAGAGCCTTTCGACGTTCATCTCGACCTGGGTCTGGATGCTCCCGGGTGAGCTGTTGGATCAGGTGCAGGTCGAGAGCCAGTGCGCGACGACGTACACGTTGGTGACCGTCGACTCCGAGGTGCACATCGTCGTCGCTCCGGGCGCCTCGGCGATCTGGGGACCGCTCGAGCTCACCCGGTTCGGCGTGTTCCGCGAGCCGGGGGTGTTCGTGGGTCAGGGGACCGACATCCCTGGGGCGACCACACCGTGCGTCTACACGGCGATCGCCGACATCGACTACCTGCTGGAGGCCGACGGGAGGCTCGTCCCGGATCCCTGCCCAACGGTGTGACCAGAGGATCTCCTCTCGCCCGGATCGGGCCGTATTCAAGGTGTAGCACGGGCATCCCGAAGGCAAAGAGGCGAGGCGTCTCCGTTTCGCCATGGGAGGGCACGTGCACCGCCGAGACGAAATCGACGGCTTCACCATCGTGGAGCTGATGGTCGTCGTGCTGGTGATCGGCCTGTTGCTCGCGATCGCCGTTCCCACGTTCCTGGGCGCCCGGAACCGGGCGAACAACCGCGCGGCACAGTCGGATCTCCGCACGGCGCTCGTCGGCGCGAAGGCGATCTTCTCCGGCAGCGGCTCCTACATCTGTGCGGGGGCCACCAACGGCGTCGCAGCACCATGCGTCGGGATCGGCATGCCGTCCGTTGAGCGGGCGCTCTCGTATGCCCCTGCCGGGACCGCTTCGAACGTCACGACGAGACTGGTGAGTGTCGCGGTCCCCACCGCCGTGACCTGGGCGGCTGCTCGGATGTCGAGGACCGGGACGTGTTACCGGATCCGGGATGTGATGACCCCGACGGGCACGCCTCCGATCCTCACCACTGTCGGGACGTGGTACGGCCAGAGTACGGCCAGTTGCACGGGCACATCCGCACTCACCGTCGCGAACACGAACCTCAGGCGGTGGACGTAACCGTCCAGGTCGACCTCCGGAGTCGCCCGGATCAGAGATGCTTCGAGCGATGCACCTCGACGCCGTCCAGGAGCGTGAGCAGGACCTGGGTGTGCGAGACCTCCGTGAGCGGAACGCGTTCCACGTCCCGGTCCAGGACGATCACGTCGGCCTTCTTGCCCACTTCGATCGAGCCGGTCTCGGCCAACTGGTGCATCTGGAAGGCGGAATTCGCGGTGTGCATCCTCAGCGACGCACGCCGGCGGAGCCGCTCCTGCGCCTCGAGCGGCCCGGGGTAGTAGGGGTAGACCTCGTCCCCTTCGCGGTTCACGGCCATCTCGATCTGCCGGAACGGCAAGAGCGGGTCCACAGGCCAGTCGCTGCCGCCCGTCACCGTGCCTCCCGCCTTGGAGATGCTCCCTGACGGGTACAGGTAGCGCCACCGCTGCTTCCCGATGTACGGCTTCACGTAGTCCACCGTGTAGGTGTCGAGCTCCGCCCACTGCATCTGCATGCACGCCAGGACCCCGAGCTCCGCGAACCGGGGGAAGTCGTCCGGGTGCACGAGCTCCACGTGCGCCACGGTGTGGCGGTTGTCCATGCTCCCGTTGGCCTGCGCCGCGAAGTCGACCGCGTCCAGCAGCGTGCGCACCGCACGGTCGCCGATCGCGTGCGCGTGCACCTGCCACCCGGCCGCGTCCAGGGCGGCGATCCCGGGGTTGGCCACGTCCGGTTCGAAGTAGGTGGGGCCCCGTGAGTCGCTCGGTTCCCAGTGGGGGTTGTCTTCGGTCCCCGTGTTCTCCCGGTACGGCTTCAAGAGCGCCGCCGTGTGCGTCGGGTACTCGATCACGCCGTCGAAGAACATCTTCACGGTGGGGGCGGAGAGCATCCCGCCCACGTACGGTGCTCGCACGGCTTCGAGCGACTCGATCAACCCCGCGGGAGCCTCGAGCTCCTCGGCGTCGACCGTCAGCGCGAACTGCGCCCGCGCCGTGAGCCGGCCGTTGTCCCTGAGCACGGCCGCCGACGCGAGCGACTCCTCGCCCGAGCTCGCGTTCATGAACGACGTGATGCCCAGCCGGTTCATCCGGCGGAGCGCCGCCCGCAACGCGCGGGCGTTCTGCTCGATCGACGGCGCGGGGATCACGCCGGAGACCAGACCGACGGCGTTGTCCTGCAGGAGGCCGGTCGGCTCGCCCGCGGCGTCGCGGACGATCGTCCCACCGTCGGGGTCCGGCGTCGCCGCGGTCACGCCTGCCATCTCCAGCGCGCGCGAGTTCGCGAGCGCCGTGTGCCCGTCGAGCGAATGGACCAGGATCGGACGGGCCGTGTCCAGCGCGTCCAGGTCCTCTTTGGTGGGCACGGTTCCGGGTGGCTGGATGTCCTGGTAGTCCCAGAACCGAACCCGCAGCCAGCCGTCGGGTTCCTCTTCGCTCGTCTCCTCCAGACAGACCGTGATGCGGTCCCGCATCTCATCGAGCGTCAGCTGCGCGTAGTCCAGGCTGCATTGCCGGAGCGACTGGCCCGCCGAGAGTGGGTGCGTGTGACCGTCCTGGATGCCCGGCATCACGGTGCGGCCCTTGAGGTTGATGACCTCGGTGTCCGGACCGATCAGGTCCGTCGCCCCCGCGTCCGAGCCGACGTAGACGATGAGGTCGTCCTTGGTGGCGATGCAGGTCGCCGGTTCCTTGCGGCCGTCGAACGTCAGGACGGCGCCGTTGCGGAACACGAACGTGGCGTCAGAGGCGGCCGCGAGCGCTCGGTGGATCGCGGTGGGGCTCACCATCCCGGCGGCCGCCAGGGCGCCGCTTCGGCGAAGGAATTGTCGGCGTGTGGTCACGGGCGGTGAACCTCCTCGGACGGTTGGCCCGCGGACGCTAGCACAGGCGTTCGAGCGGCCGTGAGTAGACTCGACCGTCATGAAGCGCGTGCGTCCTCTCGCGACAACGGCCCTGGCGATGGCGCTCCTGATCCCGTCGCCGGTCTCGGCCGCCGAGTCGGCGGCTCGGGTCCGCCACCGTGATCCGCAATCCTGGGTCGCCGTCCTACGTCGTGTCCCTCCGCGGCGACGCGCTCGGGCATCGGTGGCGCGGCACGGAGTCCGTCACGTTCACCAATCTCGAAGCCGAGCCGCTGACCACGATCTGGCTCCGGCTGTGGTCCAACGGTGTTCGTGGTTGCGGCGCGCACTCGATCACGGTCACGGCCGTGGAAGGCGGCGTCGCCGGCGATCTCTCCCGGCGGTGCACCGCGCTCCCCGTCGACCTGGACGCACCGTTGGCGCAAGGCGATCAGGCGACCATCTCGATGCGGGTGACGATCGATCTGCCCAAACGGAACGACCGCTTCGGGTATCACGGCGGGCTCGCGCTGGTGGGCACGGCGCTGCCGACGCTCGCGGTGCATGACGACCTGGGCTGGCACCTGGACCCCTACGCCGACCTGGGCGAGAGCTTCTACTCGGTCGTCGGTGCCTACGAGGTGACGCTCAACGTCCCGAAGGGGCTGCGGACGCCGGCCACCGGTGTCGCGGTCGCGTCGCGGATCGCGGGCGCCCGGCGGATCACCACCTATGCGGCCCAGGACGTCCGCGACTTCGAGTGGGCGGCGGCCAGGTTGAAGGCGATCCGCGGGACCTCCGGCGGGACGGACGTCGTCGTCTCGTACCGCCCCGACGACCTCAGCCGCCGAGCCGCGGAGACGGCCCTCGGGCATGCGATCCGCTCGCTCGACACGTTCTCCGAGTCGTTCGGCACCTTCCCGTACCCGGAGATGGACGTCGTGCTGACCAGCTTCGCGGCGTTCGGCGGCATGGAGTATCCGACGATCATCTTCACCAACCCGTCCAAGATCACGATCGCGCATGAGCTGGCCCATCAGTACTGGTACGGGATCGTCGGGGACGACCAGTACTCGGCTCCGTGGCTCGACGAGTCGTTCGCGACCTGGACGTCCTATCTGCCGTTCGGAGGATGGAAGAAGTGCGGGAACTATCGCTGGCCCTCGACCGAGGCCCGGATCACGAACGGCATGGACTACTGGGTGTCGCATCCGTTCGAGTACGACACGATCTACGGGGGAGGCGGCTGCCTGCTCGCCAACCTGACCGACCTGTTCGGCATCGAGCGGCTCGTCGAGATCCTGCACGACTACGCCCAGGATCATTGGCTGGGCGTGACGCGCACCGAGGACTTCACGGCGGCCATCGAAGCCGCCGCGATCGCCGACGGGTTGGCCTTCGACCCGGCGACGTACTGGGCGACGTGGCGGGTGGACTGAGCCACGGTCGTCCGGGTTAGGATTCGCCCCGAGGAACCAAGGCCCTGCCGAAACGGGGCCGTGCCGAGGGGAGAGTTCCGTGACGACGACGAAGGACACGGTCAACCGGCTCGCGAAGGTGCCGCTGTTCTCCGATTGCTCGCAACGCGATCTCCAAACGATCGCCCGCGTCGTCCGCGAGATTCCCCACCGCGCCGGGACCGTGATCGCGCGCGAGGGCGAGCCCGGCGTCGGCCTCTTCGTCATCCTGGACGGGACGGCCGAGGTCTCGATCGGTGGCCGGAAGAAGGCCACGCTCGGCCCGGGCGACTTCTTCGGCGAGATCGCGCTCCTGGACGGCGGGCCGCGCACCGCGACCGTCAGTGCGACGACCGATGTGAACCTCTTGGGGCTGACCGAGTGGGTCTTCCGCGGGCTGATGGCCGAGCATCCGTCGATCGCCTTGAAGACGCTCCAACAGATGGCGGCGCGGCTGCGGAGCGCCACCAAAGCCGCGACCGCCTGACCGCACCGGTCGCGCGACCTTCCCCCGGAGGCGGGGCGTGTGGGTGAGGCGCCGAGAGACGTACAGGCCCTGGCCGCCGAGCGCGCTGATCGACGCGCGACGAAGGACTTCCAGGGGGCCGACGAACTCCGCGACCGGATCGCAGCCGCAGGATGGACGGTCGTCGACGAGCCGAGCGGCTGGCGGCTGGAGCCGATCGAGGCCACGCGGGAGGCCGAGGGTCCGCAGCGGACCGGCGACATCGTCTCGATCCTGGACCAGCCCGCGACGGCCGACGTGTCGATGCATTGGGTCGTCGAGGGGTGGCCGGACGACGTGCGCCGGGCGATCGACTCGTTCCACGTACACGCGGCCGGCCGCGACGTGCAGTACGTCGTCGCGGACGTCACCGGAGAGCGCCACGATTGGGGCGACGACGTCGAGGTCCTCCGGCTGGAGACCGGCACCGGCTGGGCCGCAGCGCGCAACGCGGGGCTGAAGCGATCACGCGGCCGCGTGGTGGTGGCCCTGGACGGATCGATCGAGGCGACGGGCGATGTGCTGGGGCCACTGCTGACCGTCCTCCAGGACGACGCGATCGGGGTGTGCGGTCCGTTCGGCATCGTGACGCCCGACCTCCGCGAGTTCGAGGCGACCGACGGGCCGGAAGCCGATGCGATCGAGGGTTACTGCATGGCGTTCCGGCGCGAGATCCTGACGACGGCCGGTCTCTTCGACGAGAAGTTCCGGTGGTACCGCACCGCCGATATCGAGTACTCGTTCCGGATCAAGGACCGGGGGCTGCGAGCCGTCGTCGTGCCGGTGCCGGTCGAGCGGCACGAGCATCGGATGTGGTTCGAGACGCCGCCGGCCGAGCGCGCGAAATGGTCGAAACGGAACTTCTACCGGTTCCTGGATCGCTGGCGGGATCGCTACGACCTGACCGTGTCGGGAGGGCCGCCCGCGCACGACCACGCATCGCACGCGCACGACGACCACGATCACGGACCGTGAGGCCGGTGCGCCGGGACCGGGCTCGTCGACGCCGGACTAGCGGCCGGGCATGGGGGGCGTCGGCGGCGTTGCGGCGTCATGCGTGGAGACCACGGCCTCCTCGTGCTCGGCCGGCGCGTGCGGCGCGTCCGTTCGGTTGCACCGACGCGGGGTCCGGGATCGGCTTGGTCCCGGTGGCGTACGCCTCCAGGTCCGTGCCGTCGATCGTCTCCGTGACCAACAGCAGGGCCGAGAGCTTGTCCAGCAGATCGCGCCGTTCCACCAGGATGCGCTCGGCGCGGTCGTGCGCCTGATTCAGCAGGCGGTTGACCTCCTGATCGATCAGCTCGGCCGTGTGGCCGGAGATCTTCGGCGCGTTGAACATGGAGTTCGCGTCTTCCTGGCCGAGCGACAGTGGGCCGACCTTCTCGCTCATGCCGTACTCCGCAACCATCGCGCGCGCCACCTGGGTCGCGCGCTCCAGGTCGTTCTGCGCGCCGGTCGAGACCTCGTCGAAGCAGAGCTCCTCCGCGACGCGGCCCCCCATCGCGAACGCGAGCATGTCCTTCAGCTCGGGTTCGGTGGCGAGGTAGCGATCCTCCAGCGGGCGCACCATGGTGAGGCCGAGCGCCGCCGTGCCGCGCGGGATGATCGTGATGCGGTGGACCGGGTCCAGGTTCTCGCTGTAGTGGGCGACGAGGGCGTGCCCCATCTCGTGGCTCGCGACGCGGATCTTCTCCTTCTCGCTCATCACGCGGGAACGTCGCTCCAGGCCCATGCTGGCGCGGTCGATCGCCTCCTCCAGCTCTTCCTCCGTGACCGAGTTCTTCTCGCGGCGCGCGGCGAGCAGCGCCGCCTCGTTCACCACGTTCTCCAGGTCCGCACCCGTGAAGCCGGGGGTGCGCGACGCGATCGTGCGCAGTTGCACGTCGGGATCGAGCGCCACGCCGCGCGCGTGGACCCGCAGGATCTCCTCGCGGCCGCGGAGGTCGGGGCGGTCGACGACCACCTGCCGGTCGAACCGGCCCGGCCGGACCAATGCGGCATCGAGGACGTCGGGGCGGTTCGTGGCGGCCATGATGATGACGCCCTTCGACGAGTCGAAGCCATCCATCTCGACCAGGAGTTGGTTCAGCGTCTGCTCGCGTTCGTCGTGCGCGCCGAAGCCCGCGCCCATCGCGCCGGCGCGGCCCTTCCCGATCGTGTCGATCTCGTCCAGGAACACCAGCGCGGGCGCCTTCTCCTTCGCTTGCTGGAACAGCTCGCGGACCCGCGCGGCGCCCAGGCCCGACGAACATCTCGACGAACTCCGAGCCCGACATGAAGAAGAACGGGACGTTGGCCTCGCCGGCAACGGCGCGCGCGAGCAGCGTCTTGCCGCATCCGGGAGGCCCGAGCAGCAGCACGCCCTTGGGGATGCGGCCGCCGAGCCGCTGGTACTTCTTCGGGTTCTTCAGGAAGTCGACGACCTCGCGGAGCTCTTCCTTCGCCTCGTCCACGCCGGCGACGTCGTTGAAGCTGGTCTTCATCTCCTTGCGGTCGTAGATCTTGACCTTGTTCCGGCCCAGGTTGAGGGCCGCGTTCGCGCCCCCGCCCATCCGCTTGAACACGAAGTAGTAGATGAGGATCATGACGAGCGCGAACGGCAGGATGTTGATCAGCAGCGACGCGAAGACGCTGGGTGACGTGAACTTGTACGCGACGTCGTTCTCGTCCAGGAACTCCCGGAACTCGGTGTCGGACTGGAAGTTGGTGGACAGCGACGTCGAGAAGCGCGTGTCCGAGCCGTCCTCGCCGTTGAAGGTGCCGGAGATGTCCGAGGAGCCGATCGAGAGCGTCCCGGTGATGTCGCCGGCCTCGACGTGCTTCACGAACTCGGAGTAATCCATCGCCACCGTGCCGGCGTTGCCGACCCAGCTGTTGAAGATCAGGAAGGCCAGCAGCAGCAGCGGCAGGACGAGCCACGGCGTGAACCGGGGCCGGGGCACGCCGGAGCCGCCGCCCGAGCCGCTCTCGGGCGTCCAGCGGTTCCGCTTCGGCGTCTTGTCATCGTCGGCCACAAGCTCATCTTCCCACCCACCCTGGAGATATGACAGGCGATCGCCACGGGGGCGTCTCGGGGTCGCCGGTGGTCGCATCGGGGATACTGACGCGCATGACCGTGACCGGAGGGACCGAGACGCCGACGGACGACGCCGCGCTGCGTGGGCGGTTCGAGCGCGACGTCCTTCCCTTGCTCCCGAGCCTCTACGGGGCGGCGCTCCGCATGACCCGGAACCCTGCCGACGCCGAGGATCTGGTCCAGGACACGTACCTCCGGGCGTTCCGTGGGTTCTCGGGCTTCAAGGAGGGCACGAACCTCAAGGCGTGGCTCTATCGGATCCTCACCAACAGCTTCATCAACACGTACCGCAAGAAGCAGCGGCAGCCGCAGACCGTCGAGGGTCCCGACGACCTGGACGAGTGGTACCTGTTCGACAAGCTGGGAGGTCGCAACGTGGAGCTCTCAGCCGAGACCGAGGTGCTCGACAAGATCCCGGACGAGGCCGTGAAGTCGGCCCTGGAGTCGTTGCCCGAGAACTTCCGCCTGCCCGTGCTGCTTGCCGACGTGGAAGGGTTCAGCTACAAGGAGATCGCCGAGATCATGGATACGCCCATCGGAACCGTCATGTCCCGCCTCCATCGGGGAAGGAAAGCGCTCCAGAAGGCGTTGTGGGACACGGCGAAGGAGCGAGGACTGATCGATGATTGATTGCGGGCCCGAGTGCATGGAAGCGCTCAAGGAAGTCGAGCGACTCCTGGACGGCGAGCTGCAGGGCGAACTCCGGATCAAGGTGGAGAAGCACCTGAGCGGCTGCAGTCCCTGCATGGACCGCGCCGAGTTCCGCCGACACCTGAAGGACATGATCGCGTCCAAGTGCAGCGGGGACGAACCTTCGCCCGAACTCTTCATCCGCGTCCGCGCCATCATCGAGGAACGAGACGTCTCCTCGCCCTGAGCCGTTCGCGATGCACGCATGCCCTGATGCCCTAGGATTCCGTCCCGTCCGGCTGATGGAAGGCTGATGGGATGGACGACCTGGGAACGATCCTCGGCATCTGGGCCCATCCCGACGACGAGACGTACCTGACCGCGGGACTCATGGCGCAGGCCGTCCGTGAGGGACGTCGCGTCGTGTGCGTGACCGCGACCCGTGGCGAGGGGGGCTCGTTGGACGAAGAGCGCTGGCCGCCGGCCACGATGGGCGAGGTGCGCGAGGCCGAGCTGATGCGCTGCTTCGAGATCCTGGGCGTCACCGAACACCGATGGCTCGACGAGTTGGACGTCGACATGGACACCGGCCTGTCCGAGGCGGGTTACGCGAAGGTCGTCGACATCATGGCGGATGTCCGTCCCGACACGGTGCTCACGTTCGGTCCTGACGGCATGACGGGGCACGTCGCCCACATGTCGGTGAGCGACTGGGCGACCAGGGCCCTGGACGACGTGGGTGTGCCGGGTGCGAAGGTCCACTACGCCACGAACACGCAGGAGTGGGCCGACGAGTTCGTGCCGATCTACAACCGGTTCGACGTGTTCCGGCCCGGCACGCCTCCCATCACGCCCCGCGACGAGCTCTCGATCGACTTCGAGCTGCCTCCGGATCTTCTGGAGTTGAAGCTCCGGGCGATCGAGGAACACGTGAGTCAGGTTGGGGGCATGGTCGATGCGTTCGGCGAGGACATCTTCCGTCGCGCGATGAAGGCGGAGTGGTTCCGCTTGGGAGCGGTGAAGGACCGATGAGCGTCGAACGGCCGGCGCCGATGGACGACCTCGACTGGGATCCCCAGCGCGCACGGGCGTTCGCGGACCGCGCCGTTGACCTCTGGGCGGAGCTCCTGACGCGGATGCCCGATCTGCCGGTCTCGCGCAGGTGGACGGCGAAGGAGATCCATGACGCCGTCGCGCTTGACGTGCCGGACGAACCGATGGCCGACGAGGCGCTCTTCGCGTACCTGCACGACGTGGTCTTCGAACGCTCCGAGCTCTCGGGACACCCGCGGTTCATGGCCTACATCTCCGGGGCGGGCACCGTGCCGGGCTCGGTCGCCGACCTGCTCGCTGCCGGCCTGAATGCCAACGTCGGCGGGTGGCAGCTCTCCCCGGCCGCGACCGAGATCGAGCTCCATCTGATGCGGTGGTTCGCGACCGAGCTGTTCGGGTTGCCCGAGGGCTCCGGCGGCCTCGTCCTCTCCGGCGGCGCCATGGCGAACTTCGTCGGACTGAAGACGGCTCGCGACCATCGCGCGGGATGGAACGTGCGGCTCGAAGGGTTGGCGGGGCATCCTCGGGTCACGATGTACATGTCCACAGAGACGCACGTCGTGAGCTCACGCGGCGCCGACATGCTGGGTATCGGGACCGAAGGCGTGCGGAAGATCCCGGTCGACGACGACTATCGGATACGGACCGACGCCCTGCGTGCCGCGATCGCCGACGATCGAGCGCTCGGCTTCGTCCCGTTGGCGGTGGTGGCGACCGCGGGCACGGTCGCCACCGGCGTGGTCGATCCGCTGACGGAGATCGCCGACATCTGCCGGGACGAGGGTCTGTGGTTCCACGTGGACGCTGCGTACGGCGGCCCGGCCGTGTTCGCGGACGATCTGCGTCCATCGTTCGCCGGGATCGAGCGCGCCGACTCCATCGCGTTCGATCCCCACAAGTGGCTCTACACACCGCTGGCCGGCGGGTGCCTCGTGGTGCGAAGGATGGCCGACCTCGCGGAGTCGTTCGACGCCGATGCGAGCTACATCGTGCAGGACAAGGAGTACACGCAACACGGGCTGGACCTGGGCAGGCACGGGCCGCAGTTCTCCCGCGGTTTCTGGGCCCTGAAGGTGTGGGTATCGCTCTTGGCGCACGGACGGCAGGCGTATGGCCGGCGGATCTCGCACGACGCCGCGCTCGCCCGGTACATGGGCGCGCGCGTGGAGGAGCGGCCGGAGCTCGAGCTCGCGGCGCCGGTCGGCCTCTCGATCTGCTGCTTCCGCTTCGTGCCTCCGGGGCTTCCCGAGGGTGACGCTCGAGAGGAGTACCTGAACGACCTCAACCACCGGCTCATGACCGAGATCCAGCTCGACGGTCGCGTCTACATCTCCAACGCCATCCTGCACGATCGGTTCGTGCTCCGGGCATGCATCGTGAACTTCCGGACCGAGGCCGACGATGTCGATGCCGTGCTCGACGTCGTCGCCGAGTTGGGTGCGTCGCTCGATGCCGGGTTGCGCCCGGCGGCGCTCGGAGGGACGGCGTGAGCAGCTACGGGCTCCTCGGCTCGGGTGAGTTCGAGCCGTGGTCCGTGGAGATCGACAGCGGACTGCTGGAGCGGGCCACCGGCGACGGCCGCGTCCTGATCCTGCCGACCGCTTCCGCGAAGGAGGGCGACGAGATCTTCGACGGATGGGGATCGAAAGGGCTCGCGCACTTCGCGTCGCTGGGCGTGCCTGCGGAGGTCGTTCGGCTGAAGACGCGTGAGGACGCCGGTCGCGACGAGTTCGTCTCGAAGCTGTCTGAAGCGTCCGCCGTGTACTTCTCGGGCGGCAATCCGGCGTTCCTGGCCTCCGTGCTGGTCGACACCGCGTTCTGGATGACGCTCCAGGAAGAGATGGATCGAGGCCTCGCCTACATCGGGTGCAGCGCGGGCGTGGCGTGCCTGGGTGACACGGCTCCCGACAGCGATGCCCTGCGGTTCGGCGACGGCTTCTGGCAACCGGGGCTCGGCGTGTTCCACGGCGTCTGGTTCGGGCCGCACTGGGATGTCGTCGACGACTACGTCCCCGGGCTCTCGAACTTCATCGTGTCGTCCGTGCCAACGGGGGACACGCTGTTCGCGATCGACGAGAACACCGGCGCGGTTGGCGACGGCTCTCACTGGTCAGTGGTGGGACACGCAGGCGTGCACATCTACCGCGACGGCGAGTGGGCGCATCACTCCTCGGGTTCGGAGTTCACCCACGAGCTGCCGCGCGAGCGGTGATCCGGTGATGAGCACGTTCGTGTTGATCCACGGCGCGGGAGACGTCGGTTGGTACTGGCACCTGCTGGAGGCCGAGCTGCGCCAACGTGGACATGACGTCGTGGCCCCCGACCTTCCGGCCGATGACGAGTCGGCGGGGCTGAAGGAGTACACCGACACCGTCGTTGAGGCCGTCGGCGGCCGGAAGGATCTGGTCGTCGTGGGCCAGTCGTTCGGCGCGTTCACCGCGCCCCTGGTCGCCGATCGGCTCCCCGTCGATGTGCTGGTCCTGGTGGCGGGGATGATCCCTTCCCCTGGCGAGCCGCCGGGGGATTGGTGGGAGAACACCGGCTACGGAAGCGCGGTGCGGGAACAAGCCGAGCGTGATGGCGGCGTGACCGGCAACGAAGACCCGTACGTGAGCTTCTACCACGACGTGCCGCGCAGGTTGGCCGAGGAGGCGCTGAGCAAGGAGCGCGCACACCCGTCGCAGGCATCGATGGTCTCGCCGTGGCCGCTCGACTCGTGGCCGGACGTCCCGACGAAGTTCGTGCTGTGCAGTGAAGATCGCTTCTTCCCGGCAGACTTCTTTCGTCGGCTGGTCGCCGAGCGGCTGCACATCGCCCCCGACGAGATCTCGAGCGGGCACTGTGTCGCACTGAGTCATCCACGGGAACTGGCAGACATCCTGGAGGGGTACACGGCCGGTCCTGAAGACGAGCCCGGCGTCCGACGTTGAGCGACCCGCGTCGGCTAGGGTGTGCGCCGTGACGTCGAAAGCCGCCCTCACGCGGGAGAGCCCGATCGAGCAACGCGCTCCCGTGATCATCGAGCGACTGACCACGGCGTACCCCGATGCCCACGTCGCTCTCGACTTCACCAACCCGCTCGAGTGCTTGATCGCGACGATCCTGTCGGCGCAGTGCACCGATGAGCGCGTGAACATGGTCACGAAGACGTTGTTCACGAAGTACCGGGTTGCCGCGGACTACGTCGCGGTCCCCGAGTCGGAGCTCGCCGCTGACATCAAACCGACCGGGTTCTTCAACCAGAAGACCAAGTCGATCCGTGGCGCGTGCGCGCGGATCGTGGAGGTGTACGACGGCAAGGTCCCGGACACGATGGAGGAGCTGATCACGCTGCCCGGCGTGGCCAGGAAGACGGCGAACATCGTGCTCGGCAACTCGTACGGGGTCGTCGTCGGCATCGCCGTCGACACCCACGTCCGGCGCGTCGGCGAGCGCTTGGGCTTCACGGAACAGACGGATCCGAACAAGATCGAGCAGGACCTGATGCGCGTGATCCCCGAGGAGCGATGGTTCGGCTTCACGTACGTGATCATCGATCACGGTCGCGGGATCTGCGTGGCGCGCAAGCCGCGGTGCGGGGAGTGCCCCGTGAACGATCTGTGCCCGTCGAGCCTGGTGTGACGGCCGTCTACACGGAGCCGACGGAGATGAGCGCGCGCCGGCGCCGGCGGCGGAGCTCGCGGCGCTCGTCCTCATCGACCCCGCCCCACACGCCCGCGTCCTGGGCGGTCACCAACGACCACTCGAGGCAGTCCTCGCGCACCCGGCAGCCGTCGCACACCGCCTTCGCCCTGGCGGTCTGCGCGATCACCAGGGAGGGCGGACCCATCGGGAAGAAGAGTTCGGGATCCTCGCCGATGCAGGCCGCGTCGGCGATCCACGTCGTTTGGTCCGGGTCATGTCTGAATCTACGTTCAATCATGTGACACCGTTCGATCCGTCGGCGGTCGCCGGAAGGGACGCCGAGCGAGATGCGGGCACGAACCGAGTCGAGCGTAGTGTCTGAACGAAGATTCAGTCAAGAGGGTGGGCGGCTGGTCGTGGCCCACCGCGGGGACTCCGCTCACGAGGCCGAGAACACGATCCCGGCGTTCGAATCGGCCATCGCGGCGGGAGCCGACGTGGTCGAGTTCGACGTACGGATGACGGCCGATGACGTGGCGGTGGTCATGCACGACCCCGATGTCTCCCGGACCACGGACGGGGCCGGCCTGGTCCGGGACCTGCATCTGTCAGAGATCAAGCGGTTGCGGATCGCCACGTCCGACGGGGGGCTGACCGATGTCCCCACCCTGGACGAAGCGCTGCGGTGCCTGTCGGGTCGAGCGGCTGCCGACGTCGAGATCAAGAACATCCCCGGTGAACCGGACTTCGACGGATCCCGAGAGCTGGCTGTCGAAGCGACGCTGGGCGCTTTGGACGCGGTGGCGTTCGCCGGGTTCGCGCTGCTCTCGAGCTTCAACCCGCTGTCCATCGCGCGTTCCCTCGAGCTCGCGCCGGACGTCCCGACGGGCCTCCTCACCACCGAGGACGTGGATGCGCGCGTCGCGCTCGCGTTCGCCCACGGCCAGGGACACGGTTGGATCCTTCCGTTCACGGCGGCGGTCCTGGCGGCCGGACCGACGCTCGCCGGGGAGGTCCACGGGCTGGGCATGCGACTGGGCACGTGGATCACCGACGATCCGGTGCTCGCCGTGGAGCTGATGCGGACGGGCGTGGACGCGGTGGCGACGAACGATCCCTCCGCGGTCGTCGCGGCGCGAACCGAGGCGTTCGGCGGGTGATCCTCCGTCGAAGGCGTGCCTCCCCGGAGGTCCGGGCGTCCTTCGAGGCGTTCCACGACGTGCTGGCGCACCTGGAGCCGGCGAAGGCCGCGTTGGCCGACGTCATGCCCAGCACGCGGATGCCCGGTCGACCCCTGCCGGACGCCCTGGCCGAGTTCGAGGACGGCCTGGCGCGCGCCGACGCCGTGATGCCCCGATGGAGGACGCCGGAGCTCGAACCCGAATGGGAGGCGTGCGTGCGAGGGCTGGCCGCATCGCGTCAGCGGGCACGCCGGTTCCGAGAGGAGGCGCCGGAGCTGGGTGGGTTCGAGGGGCTGATCTGGGCGGTCGAGGAGCTGATGACGCCTTTGGACGCGTTCGCCTCGGCCGCGGAACGCTTCCATCGGCTCGGCGCCCGGGCGACCCCGGCTGCCGCGCGGCCACCCGCGCGATAGCCTTCCTCGCCGACCGTCTCCCGACCGTTCAGTGATGCAGGAGGAACGCCGTGCCCACGATCGAGATGAAGACCGACCTGCCCGGGCCGAGATCCCGCGCGATCATCGCCCGCAAGGAGCAGGTCGTGTGCGACCCGCTCGACCTCCACGTGAACGCGATCATCGATCACGGATCGGGCGCCGCGGTGACCGACATCGATGGCAACGTGATGCTGGACCTGTCGAGTGGGCTCGGCTGCCTGTTGGTGGGGCACTCGCATCCGCGAGTGGTCGAGGCCGTGCAACACCAGGCGGCGAAGTTCTCCCACACGGACTTCTCGGTGCTCCCGTACGAGGTCTATGTCGAGCTGGCGGAGCGGCTGATCGAGCGGGTCGGTCCCGACCGCAAGGTGGCGCTGTTCAACTCCGGCGCAGAGGCCGTGGAGAACGCGGTGAAGTTCGCGAAGGCCGCGACGGGCCGTCCCGCCGTGGTGTGCTTCGAGGGAGCGTTCCACGGTCGGACGCTGCTCACGATGAGCCTGACCAGCCGCCACACGCCCTACAAGCGGGGGTTCGGTCCGTTCGCCTCCGAGGTCTACCGGGTTCCCTTCAGCTATCCGTACCGCGACGACGACCCCGATGGCCGAGCGGCGCTCGCGGACGTCGAGCGGGCGTTCACGACGCTCGTCGACCCGGCGTCGGTCGCGGCCGTGATCTTCGAGCCGGAGCTGGGCGAGGGCGGCTACATCGTGCCGGGACCCGCGTTCCTGCCTGGCGTCGAGGCCTTGTGTCGCAGGCACGGCATCCTCACGATCGCCGATGAGATCCAGTCCGGGTTCGGGCGAACGGGGAGGTTCTTGGCGAGCGAGCATCTCGGGCTGGACCCCGACATCGTGATCCTGGCGAAGGCGCTGGCGGCGGGGTACCCACTATCGGCGGTGGTCGGCCGGACCGCGATCATGGACGCTCCCGGTCCGTCGGCGATCGGCGGCACGTACGTGGGGAACCCGGTCGCGTGTGCCGCGGCGAACGCGGTGCTCGACGTGATCGAGGAGGAGGGGCTGATCGAGCGCGCCGAGGTCGTGGGCAAGGCGATCCGCACGCGTTGGGAGCAGATCGCGCTGGATGTCCCCGAGGTCGGCGACGTGCGCGGCCTCGGTTCCATGGTCGGTGTCGAGATGGTCGTGGACCGGCAGACGAAGGAACCCGACGGCGACTACGTCGGGCGCCTGATGGGGGAGACGCAGCGTCGCGGCCTGATCACGGTGTCGTGCGGCATCTATCACAACGTCCTCCGGCACCTGCCGCCGCTCGTCATCACCGACGCGCAACTGGACGAATCGTTGGATGTGCTGGCGGATTCCGCGCTGGCAGCTCGGGCGACCTGACGGTGTGCGCGGACGAGCGACCCGCGGGCGACGCCGTCGAGACCACGCCCGCGCGACGACCCGCACGCGCGCCGATCGAGGGCCGGTACGTCTCGCTCGTCCCCGTTGATCCGGAGGTGCACGGTCCCGGCCTCTTCGCGAACGCGCACGACGGGAGCGACGAGGCCACGCGGATGTGGACCTACCTCGCATATGGGCCGTGGCCGGACGAGGCGTCGATGCGCGGATGGCTCGACCCCCTGCCCGCATCCGAGGACCCGCTGTTCCTCACGGTGATCGACCGTCCGAGCGAGGAACCCGTCGGCATCGTGACGTTCATGAGCGTGGACCCGGTCATGCGGCACCTGGAACTGGGCAACATCTGGTACGCGCCGCGTGCGCAGCGGACGCGCGCCAACACCGAGTCGGTGTACCTGATGCTGCGGCACGCGTTCGACCTGGGGAACCGCCGGGTCGAGTGGAAGTGCGACGCGCTGAACGCCCGGTCGCGCGAGGCGGCGGAACGACTCGGCTTCACGTTCGAAGGGGTGTTCCGCCAGCACATGATCATCAAGGGTCGCAACCGAGACACCGCCTGGTACGCCATGCTCGATCACGAATGGACGGCCCTCCGCGCCAACTTCGAGCGGTGGCTGGACGAGGATCCCCCGCCGTCGCTTCACGAGCTGAACGCCGCGCTCCGACGGTGACCACGCTGGCCGCGCTCGTCCGCGTCGAGAAGTCGTTCGGTTCGTGGACCGTCTTCCGTGACCTGGACTTCGAGGTCGTCGACGGGGCACGGGTCGGCATCGTCGGCCCGAACGGCGCCGGCAAGTCCACGCTGCTGCGCATCCTGGCCGACCTGGAGCCACCGATCGGCCGGTGAGGTGGTGCGCCGCCGGGGGTTGGTAGCGGCGTACCTCGACCAGAACCCTGACGGCGATGAGCGCACCGCCGAGGCGACGGTCATGGCCGCGCGCCCGGACGTCGCGGAGCTCGACGCACAGCTCCGCGCCGTGGAGGCGGAGCTCGCGCGACCCGAGGTGATCGCCGACCTGGCGCGGATGGGTCGCGTCCTCGAGCGCCAGCAGGGGTTGCTGGATCGATGGGTCCAGATCGGCGGACCCGGTCTCGCGGGGCAGGTGCGGAGCCAGCTCCTGTCGCTCGACATCCCCGAGGAGGACCTGGCCCTGCCCACGAGCCTGCTCTCGGGGGGACAGCGCAAGCTCGTCGCGCTGGCCGCGTGCCTCATCACGCAGCCGGACCTGCTGCTGTTGGACGAGCCCGAGACGCACTTGGACGCCGACCGACGCGGGCAGCTCGAGGATCTGATCGCCGGCTTCCCCGGTGGCGTCGTCGCTGTCTCGCACGATCGCTACCTGCTCGACGAGACGGTCGATCACATCGCCGAGCTGGACAACGGGAAGATCACGATGTGGCCGGGCAACTACTCGGCGTTCGCGGTCGCGAAGGAGATCGCGCTTCACCGCCAGCAGCAGCTCTACGTCACCCAGCAGAAGGAGATCGCGCGGCTGGAGGAGGCGATCGCGCGTTTCAAGCTGTGGGCGAGCATCGTGGTCGACGAGCGGCACATCAAGCAGGCACGCAACAAGCAACGCCAGATCGACCGGATGGACAAGGTCGACCGGCCCGTGTTCGAGCGGCGGAAGATCGCATTGGAGATGCGATGCCGCGCAGCGCGGCGGGCAGAAGATCGTCGAGCTTCGCGACGTCACGGTGGCGTTCGACGACGACCCGGTCCTGCTGGACGTGGATCTGACGATCACGCGCGGTGAGCGCGTCGGCATCATCGGCGCGAACGGTGCCGGCAAGAGCGTGCTGGGGAAGGTCCTCGAGGGGCAGTTGGCGCCCACCTCGGGTGTGCGCTGGGCGGGACCTTCGGTGGTGTTCGGTTACCTGGCACAGGGTCACGAGACCGAGCCGCCCCACCTCACGCCGATCGAGTTCGTGCGCAACGCGAAGCCGATGTACGAGGAGGACGCGGTCTCGCTGCTCGGCCGGTTCCTGTTCCGCTACGAGCAGATGCGGCAACCGGTCGGCACGTTGTCGGGCGGGGAGCGAACACGCTTACAACTCTGCCTGTTGATGCTGGGCGGCGCGAACTGCCTGCTGCTCGACGAGCCCACGAACCACCTCGACATCGAGAGCATGGAGGTCCTGGAGTCGGCGCTGGAACGGTTCGACGGGACGGCCATCGTCATCTCGCACGATCGGTACCTGCTCGACCGGATCCCCGACCGCATCGTCGAGGTCCGCGACGGACTCGTGAGCAGCCACGTGGGTGGATACGACGATTGGGCCGCAGCCCGCGTCGGCTAGGCTGGCCCGATGGGCTTCGGCGCGTTGCTCGAGACGCTCGACGAGGAAGCGCGCCGCAGCATCGACGCGGTCCGTCACCTGCCCGACGCCGCATTCTCGGTGCCGACCCGGTGCCCGCCGTGGGACGTGCGGGTGTTGGTCGGGCACATGGTGCGCGACCTGGATCGGGTGCTGGAGTACCTCGCTGAACCCGCGCCGGACGCCGCGACCACCGACGCGGTGGGGTATTGGCGGACGTACGATCCGCGGGCCGAAGGCCCGCGGATCACGGAGAGCGCCGTCGAGGCCGCGGATCGCTACCCAACCCCGGCCCTCCTCGTCGCCGGGTTCGACGACACGCTTCGTCGCTGCCTGGAGCGGGCCGGCGCCGAGGATCCCGCGCGCGTGCTCCGCACCCGGCTGACCACGATCCGACTCGACGGGTTCGTGACCACGCGCATCCTCGAGATCGGGGTCCACGGCCTGGACCTGGCGGCGGCGCTCGGACGGCCTCCGTGGCTGACGTCCGGCGCCGCCTCCGTCGTCCTGTCGATCCTCGCCGGGCTGCTCGGCGAGGACCCGTCGCCGGCGCTCGGCTGGTCCGACCTCACGTTCATCGAGACCGGGACCGGGAGGCGTCCGCTGACCGAGGGCGAACGCTCGGTGCTCGGCGAGCGTGCCGGCGCCTTCCCGCTCCTGGGATGACCCCGACGAGGAGCGCGCTCGACCTGATCGAGGCCGAGATCGTCGGCTGCCGGGCCTGCCCGCGGTTGGTGGCCTGGCGCGAGGATGTCGCCCGGGCCAAGGTGGCTCGATTCGCCGACCAGGAGTACTGGGGGAAACCGGTGCCGGGCTTCGGCGATCCCGCTGCCCGCGTGATGGTCCTCGGCCTGGCACCCGCGGCGCACGGCGGCAACCGGACCGGCCGCGTCTTCACGGGCGACCGGTCGGGTGACTTCCTGTTCGCGTCGCTTCATCGCTGCGGCTTCGCGAACCAGCCCACGTCGGTGTCGCGCGACGACGGCCTGCGGCTGAGCGGATGTCTTCATCTCCGCCGTGAACCGTTGCGCGCCCCCGGACAACAAGCCGACACCGCAGGAGCGCGACACCTGCCTGCCGTACGTCGAACGCGAGCTCGGGGCGCTGGACGACCTGCGGGTGATCGTCGCGCTGGGGTCGTTCGCGTGGGACGGTGGTCTGCGCGCGCTCGGCGCCCTCGGTCATGCGGTGCGGCCGAAACCTCGCTTCGGGCACCTCGCCGAGGCGGCCGTGGGTCCCTTCACGCTGGTGGGCTGCTTCCATCCGAGCCAGCAGAACACGTTCACCGGCAAACTCACCCCCTCCATGCTCGACGACGTGTTCACTCGGGCTCGGGTCCTGGCGGACCTCCCGATCCCCGCGTCCTGACGCCGGAGCGCGACCCGAGGCCGCAGCGGTCGTATCGGTGGTCACCCGTATCCTTGAACGCATGGGTCGGCACGGTCGGTACTTCGGCGCTCCCTTGTCCGACGAGGACAAGCGGCCCATCACCCGCACGACGATCCGCCGGGTGGTGGCGATCTTCCGACCCTACCGGCGGCAGGTGGCGGTGGTGGGGATCGCGATCGTCCTCTCATCCGGGCTGGGCGTGGTCAACCCGTTGATGATCAAGAAGATCTTCGACGACGCGCTGTTCGGTCCGGCCTCGGGTCCGAACGCAGACGTGTGCTCGGGTCAGGCATGTCCGAACATGGATGCGCTCCTGGTCTTCGTCGGGATCATGGTCCTGATCCCGATCGTCACCGGCGCGATCGGCGTCGGCCAGACGTATCTCTCGAACCTGGTGGGACTCCAGGTCATGCAGGATCTGCGGAACTCGCTCTACAAGCACCTGCAATACATGCCGTTGCGCTTCTTCACGACGACCCGCACCGGCGAGATCCAATCGCGTCTGGCGAACGATGTGGGCGGCGTGCAGAGCGTCGTGACGACGACCGCCGCCAGCTTGCTGTCGAACATCGTCATCATCGTCAGCTCGTTGATCGCGATGCTGATTGATCTCGGTCCAGCTCACCGTCCTCTCGCTCTGCATCACGCCGCTGTTCGTCTGGCTCACCGTCAAGGTCGGCCGGGCCCGTCGCAAGGTGGCGAGCAGCACCCAGAAGACCCTTGCGGATCTCACGGCCATCACCGAGGAGACGCTCTCGGTCTCGGGCATCTTGCTGGCCAAGTCGTTCGGACGTCAGCGCCACGAGATCTCGCGGTACCGGGACGAGAACCAGCGGCTCACCGATCTCACGATCCGCCAGACGATGATCGGGCAGTCGTTCTTCGCCGTGGTCGGGACGTTCTTCTCCATCACGCCCGCCATCGTGTACCTGGTTGCCGGCTACGTGAACGCCAGGAACCCCAACACCCTCACCGCGGGCTCCTTGGTGGCGTTCACCACGTTGCAGTCGCGGATCTTCTTCCCGATCGGCTCGATGCTGCAGATCTCGAACGACGTGCAGACATCGTTCGCCCTCTTCGACCGGATCTTCGAGTACCTGGACATGCCGCAAGACATCAGGGACGACCCGGAGGCGGTGACGATCGATCCGGAGCAGGTGCGCGGACAGGTCCGGATGCGGGATGTCAAGTTCCGCTACGACACGCCGCCGCCCGACGAGATCCCGGTATCGCCGTTGGACGAAGCAGCGGCACTGACCGTCGACGAGGGAACGCCGCGACCGTGGACGCTCGACGACGTGGACCTCGAGATCCTGCCCGGCCAGCTCGCCGCGCTCGTCGGTCCGAGCGGCGCCGGCAAGACCACGATCACGTACCTGGTGCCGCGGCTCTACGACGTTCAGGAGGGCGCCGTCGAGATCGACGGCATCGACGTGCGCACGATCGCCCTGGAGTCACTCGGCGACATGATCGGCGTGGTCACGCAGGAGACGTACCTGTTCCACACGACGATCCGGCGCAACCTGCTCTACGGAAAGCCCGACGCGACCCAGGACGAGCTGGAGGCTGCGGCGCGGGCCGCCAACATCCATGACCGGATCGTCGAGCTGGCCGAGGGATACGACACCGTGGTGGGAGAGCGCGGCTACAAGCTCTCCGGCGGCGAGAAGCAACGCCTCGCGATCGCCCGCGTGATCCTGAAGGACCCGCGCATCCTGATCCTGGATGAGGCGACGTCCAGCCTGGACACCAACTCCGAGCGGTTGGTGCAGGCGGCATTGGAGCCCTTGATGGAGGGCCGCACGACGATCGCGATCGCTCACCGTCTCTCCACGATCCTCAAGGCCGACGTGATCTTCGTGATCGACCGGGGCAGCGTCGCCGAGCGCGGCTCCCACGAGGAGCTGCTGGCGGAGGGCGGCCTCTACGCCCAGCTGTACCAGCAGCAGTTCAAGGGCGGGCTGGTGCAGGCGGAGTGCGAGGACGGGGTGATCCTGGCCGACGGTCAGGTGGTGCCGACCGGTGGCCTTCCCGACGCGTGATCCGACGCCCCGGGTCCGGCGTCAGAGCCGCTTCTCGTAGCCGAGCAGCACGAGGCCATCCGGGTAGACGCGATCCTCCGTCCGCTCGTACCCCAGGCCGGAATACATCTCGCGGGCCGCACGCATCAGGGTCGTGGTCTTCAGCGACATCCGCTCTCGTCC
Organism: uncultured Actinomycetes bacterium; assembly: GCA_963777495.1. Taxonomy (GTDB): domain Bacteria; phylum Actinomycetota; class UBA4738; order UBA4738; family HRBIN12; genus JBBQVZ01. The sequence goes on from CAVZQM010000011.1 coordinate 107,576, forward strand.
CGCCTCGCGGGCGCGATCCTCGCATGCGGCCATCAAGCGCTTGCCGATGCCCGCGCCGCGTGCGTCGGGATGCACGCCCAGCATGCGGATGTGCGCCTCATCCGCGGCCAACGGACCGTCCTCGTCGTCGGTCCTCCCGTCGAGCTCCAGCGTGGCCGAGCCGACGATCCGGCCGTCGTCCACGGCGACCAGGATGGTGGTCCGTGGCGCGCGTCCCGCCACGTCCGCGATCTCGTCCAGGTACGACGGGAACTCGAACTCGGCCTCGGTGAAGAACTCCCGATAGGCCTCTGCCGTGACCAGGCCGGCCTCCGCGTACTCCTCGGGTCGCGCCTCGCGGATCTCCACGGTCATCGTGGAAGGCTACTCCCAGGGTCGATGGTCAGGTTGATTGACCATCCGCGCCCGGAGCAGGAGGATGGTTGCGCATGAGCGATATCGATCTGGCCCGGCTGCTCCTCGAATCCCACCGCGTGTTGGCCGCCGAGCTGGCCGCGTCGCTCGAGGAGCGCGGATACCCGGACCTGCGGCCGGGGCACGCGGCCGTGTTCCTGTACATCGATCGCCGGTCGGGGACGCGCCTCACCGAGCTCGCGCGTCGCGCCCGCGTCACGAAGCAGGGGATGATGCTCGTGGTGGACGATCTCGAGTCGCGAGGGTACGTGCGGCGTGTCCCCGATCCCGAAGACGCACGCGCCAAGGTCGTGAAGCTCACCGCGCACGGCCGCCGCGCGGTGGCGGAGTGCCGTCGCGTCGTGCAAGCGCTGGAGACGCGCACGCGGCGCTCGCTGGGTGTCCGGCGGTACGAAGCGTTGCGAGAGGGGCTCGACGAGATCGTGGCGGCCGGAGAGCATCCCGTCTAGCCGGAGCGCGGCGGTCCCTCCGGAGCGCGATCGCCGACTCAGGCGTCGAAGGCGCGTTCGACCATGTGGTGCCGTGTCCATCCGCGCCCGGCACCGAACGCCTCCAACCGCAGGGCGATCGGGGTCCCGGTCGCCATGTCGGCCAGGATCTTGCCGATCAGCGGGGCGAACTTGAACCCGTGGCCGCTGCACGGCGACCCGACGACGATCGGCCCCAGCCGGTCCAGCAGGAACTCCCCGTCCGGCGTGTTCGTGTAGAGGCACGTCTCCGGGGGCCGGGCCTCCTCCAGCGGGAGGAACCGCTTGGCCGCCCATCCGGCGAGTCTGGTGAGTCGCTCAGGGTCCGGATCGAAGTCGCGGGCGTCGGCGTCGACGTCGGGCCCGGACCGGTCGAGCGCCATCTTGATGGAACCCGGCTCCTCGGGGTTGGGCAGCGCGTACGGCGCGTTCGACGACCCGTCGCCGTCGCTCGGGAGCGAGCGGGTCGAGACCCCGGTCCAGTCGACGATCGTCGGGAAGTCGTGCGCCTCGCCGGCCAGCCGGCAGTAGGTCACCTGTTCGAACGAGGGAACCAGCGGCAGGTCGATGCCCGCAGTCCGCAGGAGTGGCCCGGCCCACGGTCCCGCGGTCACCACCGCGACGGGGGCCTGGAACGTGTCGCCGGTCGTCGTGCGTACCTCGACGCCGTCGCCGCGGCGGGACGGCAGGATCGCCTCGACCGACGTCTCCTCCATCACGGTGGCCCCGGCCGCGCCGGCCAGGCGCGCCTGCGCGTGGACGGTGCGCTCGGCCATGCAGACGCCGCCGAGGTCCTGCACCAGCACCGGGGTGCCCCGTGCGATCACCAGCCCGGGCCACCGCTCGATCGTCTCTTCCGCGGAGATCCAGTCGAAGGGGGCGCCGGCGGCCTCGAGCGCCTCGGCGGACCGGCGGGACCCATCGCCGATATCGATGCCCCCGGTCGTGTGCAGCAGGCGTTCGCCGGAGGCATCCTCGAGCTCGCGCCAGGCGTCGAGCGCGGGCCCGGCCATCCGCACGTAGTCCGGGTGCTCGTACGTGAACCGGAAGATCCGGGTCGGCCCGCCGGAGGAGCCGCGGGCGTGGCCGAACGTGAAGCGCTCGAGCAGCAACGTGTCGTGCCCGCGCGTCGCCAGTTCGCGGGCGGTGGCCGTCCCCATCACGCCGCCGCCGACGACGATCGCGTCGAAGGTCGTGCTCACGCGCGTGACCTCACCGCTGGCTCCGTCGGCCCATGACGCGGGAGTCTCCCACGTGCATGGGATCGCCCATCTGGGTGGCCTGACCACCCGGGTCGGCATGACGCCGAGCCGCAGTAGCATGACGTCATGCCCGAAGAAGCCGTCGGCAAGACCGGTCTCCCCAGCGAGAAACGACTGAAGCCCGAGCGCCCGCGCGATGCGCTGGGGCGTCCCCAGGCGTGGGAGGCGGAGAACCAGCTCGAGATGCCCAACTTCGACGGGCTGACGCTCGAACAGAACCACGAGCTGGGGCGTCATTACGCTCGGGAGCGCAACTTCTTCCCGGCCCATGAGGCCTGGGAGACTGCCTGGAAGCAGGCGCGGGACACCGACGATGCCGAGTTCTTCAAGGGTCTTTCCCAGATGGGAGCCGGCTACGTCCACCTGATGCGCGGGAACGCGCACGGCACCAAGACGTTGCTGCGTCGGGCATCAGGCAGGATCGGACGCTACCCGGATGGGCATCGCGGCATCCACACGCTCGCGCTCCGGGACAAGCTCGAGGCCGACGCCGCTCGTGTGCGAGCGCGGGGCGCTGGTGCCCGGACCCGACGCAGCGTTCGATCCCCCCGACGTGTAACCTGTGCCGATGAGCCAGGTCTCGTCCACGGAGATGGAGTGGAAGGGCCGTACGGGTCCGTTCACCATCCTGCTGAACCCCGGCGTCTTCAGCCCCACACACACCAGCCGCACGATCGCCGATGCGTTGGAGATCGGTCCGGACGACACGGTGATCGACGTCGGGTGCGGGAGTGGCGTGCTGTCGTTCGTCGCGGCGAGGATGGGCGCCAAGCGGGTGATCGGGTGCGACATCTCCGAGGAAGCGGTCGAAGCGGCCACGAAGAATGCGAAGCGCTTGGGGCTGGACGATCGTGTCGAGTTCCGTGCCGGCAGCCTGCTGGACCCGGTCCGCGATGTCCGCGCCACTGTGCTGATCGGTGACGTTTCCGGGATCCCGGACGAGATCGCACAGGTGACCGGTTGGTTCCCTGACGGTCGCGCCGGCGGCCCAACCGGCGCCGAGCTCCCCCGGCTGATGCTCCAGAGCATCGGCGAGACCCTTGCCCACGGCGGGCGGCTCTACCTTCCGACCGGCACGATCCAGGACGAGAAGTCGATCATCGCGGCTGCGCACCTGGTCTTCGGGGACAACATGGTGCCGGTGATCGAGCGTGAGTTCCCGCTCCCCGACATCGTCGGCAAGTCCGTCGCGGTCGCGCGCATGATGAAAGAGGGTCTCCTCAACCTCCATCGCAGAGGCAGTCGATGGCTCTGGCGCCTGCAGATCTGGCGCTGCGTCCGCACCTGACCGATCCGTTGTCTCCGCGTCGTCGTCGCGATGTGCTCGGGCTGCTCGTCGGCGTCTCCGGATTCGCGGTGACGGCGGTCGCGGCGGCCCGCGGCGGGGTCGAGGACCGTGAGCGTGCCGCGTTCCGTGCAGCGAACGACGTCACGGGTCTGGACTATCGCGCGGTGTGGGTTCCCATGCAGTACGGGACGTTCGCGACGGTTCCCGCCTTGGCCGGCCTCGCGTTCGTGCGCAAGCGCCGGCGCATCGCCGTGGAGCTCTTGGCGGGCGGCACCACCGCCTACGTCCTGGCGAAGGCAGCGAAGCGATCGGTGGGTCGCGGTCGTCCGGCGAGCGAGCTCGAGGATGTCGCGATCCGCGGCAAGGAAGCGGGCGACCTGGGGTTCCCTTCGGGCCATGCGGCCGTGTCGGCGGCGTTGACGACGGTGGCGGCTCCGTTCGTGCCGCCGGGAGTCGCGCTGCTCGCCTCACTGCTCGCCGGCTTCGTGTCGTTCGCGCGCGTCCACGTCGGCGCGCACCTGCCGCTCGACGTGATCGGCGGCGCGAGCTTGGGCGTCGCGGTGGGATCGGCCGTGCATCTGGCGCTCGGCGTGGGCGATCGGTCGGCCGCGCATGACTCCCGACCCGAGCTCGATCGACACGACTCCCGACCAGGGTTGACTCCCGGACCAACCCCTTCTACGTTGCAACCGGTCTGACACGCCCGACGAGGAGGAGCCGATGGTAGGGACCACGGAACAGCAGAGTCCGATCCGGTCGACATGTTGACCGTGCTCGGCCGGTCGTGGGGATGGATCCTGTTCTTCGGGATCATGACGTTGCTCGCCGGGATCCTGACCGTCGCGTGGCCGGGGCGTACGGTCCTGGTGGTCGCGGTGCTCTTCGGCGTGCAGCTCTTCGTCGGCGGGATCTTCCGGCTCGTCGCGGCGTTCACCGACATCGCGGCCGGGCATCGCGTCGCCTACACCTTGATCGGGATCTTCTCGATCCTGGTCGGCATCCTCTGCCTGCGGAACCTCTTCCAGACGGTTGCGGCGCTCGCGTTGATCCTGGGCATCTTCTGGGTGATCAGCGGGATCATGGACTTCTTCAGCGGCGTCTTCGTCAAGGACATGCCGCGTCGGGGTTGGGTGATCTTCCAGGGCGTGCTGGGGTTCGTCGCGGGGATGATCGTGCTGCTCCAGCCCGCGATCTCGCTCGTGACGCTCGCGTGGGTGCTGGGGATCTGGCTGATCGTGTACGGGACGATGGAGATCGTGGCGTCGTTCAGCGTCCGCAAGCTGGCTGCGGCCCCCGCGTAGCGCTCAGCTCGGCGGCCGGAGCACGGCGACGGCCGCGACGTCGTAGCCCGCCTCGCGCAGGTGGTCGGCGCCGCCGCGGTCGATCGCCAGCACGATCCGGATAACGTCGACGCCCGCGGCCGTCAGAACGGCGGCGGCCGCCGCCACCTGGTGACCGGTCGTGCTGACGTCTTCCAGGAGGACCGTGCGGGCGCCGGCGGGGGCGTGGCCCTCCACCTGCTCCATGGTGCCGTACGCCTTCGGCTCCTTGCGGACGACCGCGACCGGCAGCCCGGTCTCCAGCGAAACCGCCGCGACCAACAGGGTCGCCGCGCCTTCGGGTGCCGCCAGATGGTCGGTGTCGGAAGGCAGGAGCGACATGACCTCGCGGGCCAGCTCACGCAGCAACGCCGGCTCGGTCAGGAACAGGAACTTGTCGAAGTAGACGGTGGAGCGCTTGCCGCTCGACAGGACGAAGTCGCCGTGGAGCTCAGACGCCTCGACCAGCCGGCGCACCAGATCGTTCCCGGGGGCCGTCATGGGCCCGGTAGCATAGGCGGTCGATGGGTTGGTACTCGGCCGTCGGCCGCCCGCTGTTCTTCGCCCTTCCACCCGAGTCCGCTCATCGCCTCGCCGGTGCCATGTTGGGACTCCCGTTGCCGTGGTCGCGCATCGGGGGCGCCGTTGACGATCCGTCCCTCCGGACGAGCCTCGCGGGTCTTCCGCTGCGCAACCCGATCGGTCTGGCGGCCGGGTTCGACAAGACGTGCGCCCATCTCGACGCGCTCGGCACACTGGGGTTCGGCTACGTGGTCGGAGGCACCGTCACGCGCCACCTCCGGCCGGGCAACGCGAAGCCACGTATCGTTCGCTACCCGCCCCGGGCCTCGATGGCGAACGCGATGGGGTTGCCGAACCCGGGGGCACGGGCCGCGGCCGCTCACCTCGCACAGGCGCGGAACCGTCCCGGTCCGCGGTTCGTCAGCGTGGCCGATGAGGCGTTCGACAACGCGCTCGACGCGTTCGCGACGGTCGAGCCGCATGCCGACGCCGTGGAGTTGAACGCGAGCTGCCCCAACGTCTCGTGGGGTCGCGATCGGGACAACGAGACGCACCTTCGGGCGTTGGTGACGGCCATGCGTGCTCGGTCCGAGACGCCGCTGTTCGTCAAGCTCCCGCCGTTCACCACGGGCGTCGAGCGCGATGTGGTCCTCGCCCTCGCGACGATCGCGCAGGAAGCGGGGGCGTCGGGGCTCACGTGTTCGAACACACGACCCGTGCATGAGGCGCGCCTGTCCGTGGGCGGCGGCGGGCTCTCCGGGCGTGCGCTGTGGGAACGGACGCCCGTGATCCTCGCCGACGTGCGGGCCGCGACCGGTGGTGTGCTGCCGGTCAATGCCTGCGGTGGCATCGCCACGGTGGACGAGGTCCTCACATGCCTCGAAGCGGGGGCCGCCACCGTGCAGATCTACTCCGCGTTGATCTTCCAAGGGCCCGGCGTCGTCGGCGCCCTTACGAGCGGGCTGGCTGCCGCGCTCCACGAGCGCCGCTCGTCCGTCCGCGAACTGTCAGAGGCCTCCGAGCCGGCTGCCTGACACCGTTCCCGGCTTGGCCGCCACGCGAGAGTGGCGCGTGAGCGTCGCGGCGTGGATGATGCCCCGATGGACGACGTGCAGGGCACCCGCAGGATCCGTCGACGTCCATCGGGGGAGCCGCCGCCCCTGCGGCGGGACCAAGATTGGCCCCGTTGGGCGTGGATCGTCGCCGGCGTCCTTCTGCTGGGCGCGATCCTCGCCGCGATCCTCGCGGCAACCGACGCCAACGCCGCGTTCGACGACGCGGTGCTTCGATGGTTCGCCGAACGTCGAACGACAGGGCTGACCGACGTCGCCGAAGCGCTGGCGGGAGCCGAGGGTCTCCCGGTGATCCTGCTGACGCGCGTCGCTCTCGCCGTCGTCCTGCTCATCTTCAAGCGCTCCCGTCACCTCTTGGCGTTCCTGGCCACGTTCGTCGTCGTGGACTGGCTCGTTATCCGGTTGCTCTCCGTGCCGCTCGAGGCACCCGACGTCGCGCCGGTCGTGGATCCCGGAACGTTCATGTTCCCGTCCAGGCCGATCGCCGCGATCGCCATCACGCTGCTCTTGGCGGCGTACGTGCTGGTGCCGCGCGGGTCGGCGCGTCGTGCGGTGCTGATCGTCGCGCACGCCATGATCGCTGCCGAGGTCGTGGCGCAGCTCGTCCTGGCGACCGACGTGCCGTCGGCGATGCTGTACGCCTGGTTGCTGGCGAGCGTCGTTCCTCCGCTGGTGTTCCGCTGCTTCGTGCCCGAGGACGTCTTCCCGGTGACGTACGCGCGCGGCGGGAAGGCCGCACACCTCGACCTCGGCGGAGAGCGCGAGACCGCGATCACGAAGGCGATGGCCGACCAGCTCGGGCTCGACGTGACCGTCGTCGAGCCCTTCGGACTCGAAGGGTCGGGGGGATCGTCACCGCTGCGCATGACCCTGGCCGATGGCACGCGCGTGTTCGGGAAGATCTACTCGATCTCCCACGTGCGGGCGGACCGTTGGTACCGCATCGGACGGACGATCCTCTACGGGCAATTGGAGGACGAGACCCCGATCGGGTCGGTTCGCCGTCTGGCGATCATCGAGGACTTCTCGCTCCGGTTCCTCCGGGACGCCGGTATCCGCGTCGCCGTCACGTACGGCATCGTCGAGCTCACGCCGAACCTCGAGTACATGCTGGTCACGGAGTTCTTCGAAGACTCGAAGAACCTCGGCGACTCGGAGATCGACGACGTGGTGATCGACGAAGGGCTCCAGCTCGTCCGGACGCTGTGGGACGTCGGCGCCGCGCACCGGGATCTGAAGCCGGCGAACATGCTCGTCAAGGACGGGCACCTGCAGCTCGTCGACTGCTCGGGTCTGGAGATCAGGCCGTCGTCGTGGCGTCAGGCTGTGGACCTTGCGAACATGATGCTCACGCTGGCGTTGCGGACGGACGCCGACCGCGTGTATCAGCGGGCGCTTGCGTTCTTCTCGCCCGACGAGATCGCCGAGGCGTTCGCATCGGACGTCGGCCTCGCGGTGCCGACGGAGCTCTCCACGAAGCTCAAGGCCGACGGCCGGCCGCTGCGAGCTCGGTTCCTGGAGCTCGCTCCCGAGCGTGCCCCGGTCTCGATCCAGCGATGGAGCGGCCGACGACTGGCGGTGACCGCCGCCGCTGCCGCCGCCGTCCTGGTGATGGCGGGCCTGTTCATCGACGCGCTCCGAGCCGGCCTCACGTAGCACCGTTCCGGACCGTGTTGCTCCCGCGAACGTTCCCGTTCAAGATGTGCCGACCCCGGTCGTCCTTGGGAGGGACCCGCTTTGGCTGACGTCGCCGTGAGCGTCGATGACGCGAGCGCACCGCATGGCGGGGAGAACGCCGTCCGGCTCGAGGCCGTGGTCAAGCGGTTCGGCGACGTTGCGGCCGTCGATGGGGTCGACCTCGATGTCTACCGGGGCGAGTTCTTCTCCATGCTCGGCCCCTCGGGGTCGGGCAAGACCACGTGCTTGCGCATGATCGCGGGCTTCGAGACCCCGACGTCCGGCAAGATCCTGCTCGAGGGCCGAGACGTGTCGCGGCTGGCTCCCTACGAGCGCGACGTCAACACGGTGTTCCAGGACTACGCCCTCTTCCCGCACATGACGGTCGCGGAGAACGTCGAGTACGGGCTCAAGGTCAAGCGCGTCGCCAGGGACGAGCGCCGGGACCGGGTGAACGAGGCCCTCGCCATGGTGCAGCTGTCAGCGTTCGGCGACCGCAAGCCCGCGCAGCTCTCGGGAGGGCAGCGGCAACGGGTGGCGCTCGCCCGGGCACTGGTGAACCGGCCGAAAGTGCTGTTGCTCGACGAGCCGCTGGGCGCCCTCGACCTCAAGCTCCGCCAGGCGATGCAGATCGAGCTGAAGGAGATCCAGCAGTCGGTCGGCCTCACGTTCGTCTACGTGACGCACGACCAAGAGGAGGCGCTCACCATGAGCGACCGCCTGGCGGTCTTCAACCACGGGCAGGTCGAGCAGGTCGGCACGCCCGCGGAGGTCTACGAACGTCCGGCGACGGGGTTCGTGGCGGGCTTCGTGGGGGTGTCGAACGTCCTGGACGGCCAGGCGGCCCGGGCCATCACGGGCCACGACCAGGCCTTCACGATCCGGCCCGAGAAGATCGTGATGGAGGAGCCGGGCGCGCCGGTGGGTCCCGACCGATTGTTCGGCATCCGGCCACGTCCGCGAGGTCGTATACCTGGGTGCCATCACGCGGTACATCGTGCAGCTCGACGTGGGGGGCGAGCTGGTCGTGATGCAGCAGAACCTCACGACGTCGTCGATGGAGGCGCTGCAGGTGCGCGGCAAGGCCGTGCTCCTGGTGTGGGAACGCAGGAACAACCGCTCGGTCGAGGAGGCCGGGGGGGCGCTCGAGGGGTCCATGGACCATGAGGAGGGGGCTCGATGAGGAAGCAGTTGCGATGGTTGGCCGTCATGGGCGTGCTCGCGCTCGTCGCGGCGGCGTGTGGCGACGATGACGGCGACGGAGGCGGTGGCGGAGGCGACGGTGGTGGGGAGACGATCACCCCGACGGTCACCTTCGACGCGATCGGAGAAGGCGAAGGGGCGCTCGAGCTCATCGCCTGGCACGGGTACACCGAGGACGGGACGACCGAAGGGTTCGAGAGCATCGACTGGGTCACGCCGTTCGAGGAAGAGAGCGGATGTGACATCAACGTGACGTACGCGGACAGCTCGGACGAGATGGTCACCTTGATGCGGCAGGGCGAGGGAGCCGTGTACGACGGTGTCTCCGCCTCCGGAGACGCCTCGAACCGGCTGATCGTCGGCGGGGACGTGGGAGCGGTGGACCCGACGCTGTTCCCCGAGATGGCGAACGTCATCGCGCCGCTCAATCCCGACGGCGGAACGAACACCGATCACTACATCGTCGACGGCAGCACGTACGGCGTGCCGTACATGTACGGGCCGAACTTCCTCATGTACAACACCGAGGTCGTGACGCCCGCCCCGACGAGCTGGGACATCACGTTCGAGGCGGACTCGCCCTACGCCGGGTCCCTGACCGCCTACGACTCGCCCATCTTCATCGCCGACGCGGCGATGTACCTGATGGCGACGAACCCGGACCTCGGGATCACCGACCCGTACGAGCTCGATCGAACACAGTTCGATGCGGCGGTGGACCTGCTGAAGCAGCAGGCCCCGATGATCGGCAGCTACTGGGCGCTGTACACGGACGAGATCGACGGGTTCGTGAACGGGTCGATGGTGGCCGGCACTGCCTGGCCGGTGAACTTCACGTACGCGGAGGTCGACGCGCCGGTGGACGCCGTCGAACCTGCCGAGGGCATGACCGGCTGGGCCGACACGTGGATGATCTCGGCCAACGCACCGCACCCGAACTGCATGCTCATGTGGATGGACTACACCCTGCGACCCGATGTGCAGGCGGTGGTGGCGGAGTTCTACGGGGCTGCCGGAAGCAACGAGAACTCCTGTGACGAGCTGCGGACGCTCATGGTCGAGTACTACGGCGAGGGCGCCGATGCAGCCGTGGACACGCTGAAGCAGAGCAACTGCGGGGACGCGGAGTTCCTGGACTCGTTGTTCCTGTGGAAGACGCCGCAGGTCGACTGCGGCGATGACCGGGGCGAGGTCTGCATCGACTACTCGGAGTGGACCCAGGCCTGGACCGAGATCCGCGGCGCGTAACGACCGTTGCGGGTGAACGGGGCCGCCTTCGGGCGGCCCCGTTCACCTTCGAGACGGGAGGGATGTGGCTTCCGAGATCGCTCGAACGACGTCTGCCGGCTCATGGCCCCGGCGAGCGAGCGCCTTCCTCTTCCGCCACCCGCGGGCCAAGCTCGGCCTCTCGTTGGGGGCACCACTCACCTGGATGGTGGTGGTCTACCTCGGGTCCCTCGTCCTGCTGCTGGCGTCGGCGTTCTGGCGACTGGACGTCTTCTCGTCCGAGATCGTCCGCGACTGGAGCCTCGTCAACTTCCGCACGCTCCTGGAGAACGACGTCTATCGCACGATCACGCTCCGGACGGTGGGGATCGCGGCCGCCGTCACCGTGACGGACATCGTCCTGTCGTTCCCGCTCGCGTACTACGCGGCACGGATGGCCACGCCCCGCGCGCGCCGCGCGCTGATGATCGCGGTCGTCCTTCCGCTCTGGGCCAACTACTTGGTCCGTGTGTTCGCGTGGAAGATCATCCTCACGCCCTCGGGGCTGCTGAACTGGTTCGTCGAGTTGACCGGTGTCGGCTCGCTCCAGCTGGGGCGATCGAACTGGTCGGTGTGGCTGACGTTCGTCTACCTGTGGCTCCCGTTCACGCTGCTGCCGATCTACGCCGCGATCGAGCGGGTCCCGAACTCGTTCCTCGAGGCCTCCGGTGACCTCGGAGCACACGGCTGGACCACGTTCAGGAAGGTCATGTTCCCGCTGATCCTCCCGGGCATCGTGGCGGGCTCGGTCTTCGCGTTCTCGCTCACGCTCGGCGACTACATCGCGCCGGAGCTCGTCGGCAACACGCAGTTCATCGGGAACGTGATCTACGACAACGTGGGCGTGGCGGGGAACATCCCGCTGGCGGCCGCCTACGCGATGGTGCCGCTCGCGGTGATGGCCATCTACCTGCTCCTCGCCAAGCGGACCGGCGCGTTCGAGGCGCTCTGATGGAGTCCCGGTTCGCGCGTGTCATGATCAAGGCCGGCACCTGGTTCACGCTGGCGTTCCTGTACATCCCGCTCGCCGTCGTCGTGATCTACGCGTTCAGCGACAGCGTCGGGCAGGCGTGGCCGATCGAGCACTTCACCACGAAGTGGTTCGGCATCGCGTGGCGCAGCTCGGACGTCCGGGAGGCGCTGGGCAACTCCTTGGAGGTCGCGACGGTCGTGACGCTGATGGCGCTCGTGCTGGGGAGCGCCGCGGCCTTCGCCGTCCACCGGTTCCGGTTCTTCGGGCGCAACTCCGTGTCGTTCCTCTTGGTGCTCCCGATCGCCCTCCCGGGGATCGTGACGGCGATCGCGTTGAACTCGTCCGTCAACGCGGCGGGGATCTCGTTCGGGCTGCTCACGATCATCATCGGCCACGCCACGTTCTGCATCGTGGTCGTGTTCAACAACGTGATCGCCCGGCTGCGGCGCACGCCGACCTCGTTGGTGGAGGCGTCGATGGACCTGGGCGCCGACGGCTGGCAGACGTTCCGCTACGTCACGTTCCCCTCGATCCGCAACGCCGTGATCGCCGGCGCGCTGCTGGCGTTCGCGCTGTCCTTCGACGAGATCGTCGTCACGAACTTCCTGGCCGGCAGCGAGCTGACGATCCCCAAGTTCATCTTCAACAACCTCCGCCAGCCGCGGAACCGCCCGGTGGTGAACGTCGTCGCGGTCGTCGTCGTGCTGGTGATGCTGATCCCCGTGTACATCGCCCAGCGACTGGCCGGCGGTGCCGACGGTGTGGCCGCGACGGGGGCGGGCGGGACCGAGACACGGGTCGAGCCGCTGGAGGGCGCGGAACCCTAGAGGTACTGCCCGCCGCGGGGAGGACCGTCGGACGGCGCCGGCTCCTGCTCCTGCCCGCCGGGGAGGCCGCGGCGTCGGAGCTCCTCGAACTGCGCGCGCGCGGCCGCCTGCTGGGCGAACATCGCAGCCTGGATGCCGTGGAACAGCCCCTCGAGCCATCCCACCAGCTGTGCCTGAGCGATGCGGATCTCGGACTCGGTCGGCACCTTGTCCACCGGAGGCGCCAGCGCGGCCAACTCCTCCTTCAGGTCTTCGGAGATCGACTCGCCGAGCTCCTCGACGGACCGCTGATACACCTCGGCCAGACGCTTGCGTCCCGATTCGTCGAGCGAGGCGTGCCGGGTCTCCTCGAGGAGCTCCCGCACCATACTCGCGATGCGCAGGAGCTTGGCGGGCTGGGTGATCGCCTCCGAAGGGACCGCCTGATCACCTTCCGTCTCGACGGGGACGGCCTGCTTGA
>CAVZQM010000012.1:0-16673 GCA_963777495.1 uncultured Actinomycetes bacterium
CGACCAATTGCTGAGCCAGCGCTCGCACGGCATTGCGCTCGTCGCAGCTGGACCGGTTGCTGAGGACGATCGATGTCGTGTCCCGTGCCGGTCCAGCCGTGTTCGTGTTCTTGCGCTCGGAGCCAAGCTCATGACGCGTCGGTCGTTGCTCGGTGTGTGCCGCACCGATATCGACATCGTCGGCGACGAGCTTCTCCTCGATCGATCACGTGGCAGCCCTGAGACATCGGGAAGGGTTCGATGTGTCGGCATCGCGGGTGGTGGTCGAGCTGGTGCCCGGCCAGCCCGACCTCGCGATGGTGAACGTCAACGGCATCGGTGCGCCGATCTAACGTCGGACTCCGTCAGCCAGGCCGAGGCTGCCGCTGCCGACTGGGTGCTCATCCACCTCGGGTTCGCGCTATCGCCCATCGATGAGGAAGACGCCACGCGCGTCGCTGGACTTCCTGCAAGCCTGCGGGCCCACCCCGGATGACGCGATCGAGCCCGAGGACAGGACTCGGTGGCCGAAGCTTAGCTCCCGTGACTGTCGCGCAGCGAGTCCGGTGAGTTAGCCTTCTGCTCCCGTCGGCTTGACGATGTCGATCGCGTCCGGTCGAGCATCGTCGGCCGGTCGCTTCGGCCCTTGGTGCCCGTGTCTTGGCGTCCGGCCTCCTGCTCTTGTCCGCGAGGCATCCTCGCCCCGGCGCGTGACGCTTCTCCCCCACATCGTCGGGGGGCTGTGTCAGGGTCAGTCGCCGGTGCCCCCGGATCAGCGAAGGAGCCGCTCGAGGCATCTTCGGTCTCGTTCGCGTCCACGCCTTCTCGTTGCCCTCCTTCACTGCATCGCTGCGCCCACCGCTTTCGGCGACCAGCCCTCTTCGTTCTGCTCACGCTCGCCCATGGGGCCTCCCCTCTCGTTAGCCGTTTCATCCCCTGACGCAGGTCGTAGAACCCCGTCCATCGATCGGTGTCGTGAGGTCGGAAGCCGAAGCGCGTGCCTGATCGACCGAAGGCTTACGACGTTCAGCCTCGCACTCCAGACAAAGTTCTTCCCCGACATCCGTCCGGACCACTACCTGCGCCTCAGCCCGGTCCATATGGCCCCGCTGGACTGCGAGGCACCACCTATGAAGGAGTCTGTCGGTCACACGCCTCAGGTCGGAACAGGGTTGCCGCAGTCGTCACCGGCACCGTGATGTTGTTGATGGCCGGGCATGCCCCTGGCGCAGGCCGGCGACGGTGACCGTCGCGACCGCCGGCGACGTCGCCAGGATCTCCATCGGCGACCCGCAGGTGCGCACCGCGGCGCTCATCGAGAGCATGGACCCGGCCAAGCTCCTGGTGCTGGGCGATGCGCAGTACGAGCATGGCGAGTACGCGAACTTCCTGCGTTCCTACGGACCGACCTGGGGCGCGTTCGACGCGATCGCCGCGCCGGTGCCGGGCAACCATGAATACGAAACACCAAGCGCTGCAGGGTACTTCGAATACTTCGACGCCTCCCTCGCTCCGTACGGACCGAGCGCCACCGACCCGGCGAAGGGCTACTACAGCTTCGACCTCGGCGACTGGCACGTCGTGGCGCTCAACTCGAACTGCGGGGTCGCCGTCGTGAGCTGCACCGCCCAACGAACGTGGCTGAAAGCCGATCTCGCAGCCGACGATCATCTGTGCGAGGTCGTCTACTTCCATCACGCAGGTCAGAAGGGATTCGCGCAGATCGCCGCCAACTACGGGGTCGATCTCGCACTCGCGGGTCACCGGCACGCCTATGAGCGATGGAACAAGCGGTTCGGCTTGAACCTGCGCATGCTCGTCGTCGGCACAGGCGGCAAGTCGCTCGGCGCCCCCGCCAACGGGGCCGACGTGGGCATCAAGGCCTTCGGCGTCGCGAAGCTCACGCTGAACGCCGCGGACTACTCCTGGGAGTTCATCGACATCGCCGGAGCCGTTCGTGACTCCGGCTCCGACACCTGCCAGCCCTGACCAGGATCCGCCTGACCGGGTTCAGGGGGAAGGCTAGGCTCCGGCTCGGGGTCGGGAGAAGGCGAAGGGAGGAAGGTGACGGTGACGGCTCGGGGTCAGGAGTAGGTGAGGGAGAGGCGAAGGGTCCGGGGACGGTGACGGCTCGGGGTCGGGAGAAGGCGACGGGGAAGGAGAAGGAGACGGTGACGGATCTCCGCCACCGCCACCGCCACCGCCGCCACCGCCGCCACCGCCACCGCCGTTTCCGGGCGCCCCATCGGGGCTACCCGAGCCACCGGACGCGGGCTCGATCTGACCAGCGGCGCCGGCGACCTTGTCGCCGAGAGCTCGGGCGGCCTCGATCAGCTGCGATTCCTCGATAGACGGACCGGGCACTGGGCTGGGCTCTACCCCGCTCGACTCGGACACGGAGATGCTGGGGGTCGGTGAGCCGGGGCAGCGGTGTTGTCACTTCGCGCGCCAGGGGCCACATGGCCACACCGGCGAGCAAGATCGCGACGAGTGCGGCAGCCGACATCGCGAGCTTCAGCGCCTTGGCTTCCCGCGAGGTGCCGCCACGCCACGCGCACGACCGCGTAGGCCACAGCGCCCCCTAGGGAGGCGAGGATCGCGAACGTGACCGCGTCGGCCAGGATGCCTAGGTCCGTCTGGGACATGGGTGCCTCATCTGTCTCGGTGGACTCTCTTGATACCAGAACCGATCAAGCATGCGGTGAGATCTCTTCCGCCCGCCGACTGTCCAGCACAGGTCCCCGCACCGTTGCCTTCCGGGTCATGATGTTCAGATGGTGCCCCTACGGTCGAGGCGAAGCCGGCCGGCGTCCGGGTGGTCGTTCGCAGCCATCTGGACGAACCAGCGAGAGCGTGAACGGGCTGGGTTTCGACGTGGAACCTGGCCAGACCGAGCGGACGATCGCGTTGGCCCCCGGCGAAGCGAAAGTCGCCTGTTGGGCCTTCTCCGATCACGATTCCCTGGACGAGCCACCGACGACACGGCTTGAGGTCCTGGACCCGCGATCGTTGTACACCGATCCGGAACTCGAGTGCCCGGCTGGCGACATGATCGGGAGCACGATCTCCGACTTCATCGCACCGGGTCCCGATCCATCGATGAGGATCCCCTTGGACGAAGCAGAGAGAGGGGCTCGGGGCCTTCGACCAGACGACCAGCCCGTCTACGGCGGGTATCCGGAGCAAGAACAGGCCCCCGTCCTGGTGGTAAGGGGCGGCTCGGTGGTCGCTGCATTCTCCTTCGCCCAAGCGGAGGGTGGGGCGTAGGTCTCACCGGGAAGCTCGTCATGCTCGAGCGCAGACCTTCACGCGAGGTGAACCGCGGACGTCCGGCCATCCATACCTCGTCGGGGGGTCGGAGTGGACACCCCGCCGAGGTGACGCTCGCCTCTGGCATCCGTGGCGGTTCCAGTACAGGCTGCCCGGGCACGACCGCAGCAACATCGTTCGCATCTGGGTGAGCCACCCCGACGTCTAGGCCAAGGGGCGCCCACGTTCGGCTCTCACGAGCCCTCGCAACGTTCCAGCGTCTCGCCGTTGCGACAGTGGTCCCACCTTGGTCCACCGTCGAGCAGGTCGTTACCCTGCCCGCCGTCGAGCACGTCCCGGTGGTAGAGACCCTCGAGACGGTCGTCGCCTCGCCCGCCGAATAGCCGATCCTCCCCATGATGACCCTGGATGCGGTCGTTGCCACCTCGACCGCGGATCACGTCGGCGCCCCACTGGCCGACGAATTTCTCGTAGCGATCGCTCCCGATCAGCACGTCGTCGCCATCTCCCCCAACGACCCGCATGATCGAGTGCAGCTCGTCGGTGCCCTTGCCCGTGGCCTGCCCGGTCGCGAGATTCGCATGGAGCGGATCACGCGCGTAGTAGTATCAGGCGGTATCGGGGCCCCGGACCACCGAAGAGCAGGTCATCGCCGCTTCCCGGTGCGAGGACGTCGCCTCCCAGACCGCCGATCAGTTTGTCGTGACCCGGTCCGCCCGTGAGCTGGGATCGCCCGACGCCGTCACGCAGCGCGTCGTTGCCGGACCCTCCGAACAGCCGGTCGAACCCACCGCCTCCGACGATCAGGTCCTCGCCGCCGCCTCCCGATGCGATGTTGAAGGACTCACTCGTTCCCGTGCGGATGCGATCGTCGCCTCCCCCACCGCACAGCAAGTCGTGCCACCAAGCCCCTTGATCACGTCGTCGCCACCAGCGCCGTAGATGGCGTCCGGTCCGCTGGTGCCGCGCAGCCGCTCACCGGCTGACGTGCCCACGATGTCGCCGGGCTCAGGGCCCGGGCACCAAGGCCCTTCCGCCTCGGCAACGGCGGTGGGTACGCATGCGAGCGCACACCCCAGCATCATCAGAGCCAGGATCCTCATGACGAGCAGACCGCTCCTTCGTCGCGATGGTTCCTGCAGGCCGTACCTGCGACGCTGGCGACGCCATCGCGCGCATGGCGAGTCAAGGGAGCAACACGCTCGCCCATCGCCGCGCCGGGAAAGTTCAAAGTGAACGCACGGCACGATCGAGGTCGCGGCGATTCACGACTCGAGCGACAAGGTAGCCCCGACCGCGGTGGCCGAGATCGCGCATCTCGTCCGCTGTCAGCGGGCGCAGGAGGATCCTCCAGTCGCCACTTCGGAGTCGGCGCCACGGCGCCCGGCCCTGCAGCGCCACGATGTCGAGGCCGGGAGCCTCAGCTTTGAGGTCTTCGATCGCTTCACGGACGCGCGCCAACTCGCCGGCCCGCTGCGCCCCACGCAAGTCTGCCTTGACCTTGGTGCCGAACTCGACGTGCGTCATCCGTAAGACTAGTTGTCGGCCCGAGCGGGGAGCTTGGCGAGGATGTTCTCGATGTGCCGCTTCACCGTCGGCGGCTTGATCCTGAGCTGCTCGGCGATCTGTCGATTCGTCCGACCATCAGCCAGCAGCCGAAGCACCGCGCGCTCCCGATCAGTCAGCCCAGGCGACGAAGCCCGATGTGCCCGAGTGCTCCGGGGAGCTGGAGTAGCCTCAAGCTCGTCGAAGACCTCATCGGAGCCACGAGTGCGGCCCGCGGTCAGGTCGCGATCGGCTGCCCGCATCGCGCCAACGAACCTCGGCGCGCTGGAGAGCACGAAGTCCTCGAGTGCGTCTCGATCGACCGGCACGACGACCGCCACAGCCTCGCCACGATTCGTGATGATCGTGGGGCGGCGCGTACTGGCTACTCGTCCCACCACGCTGCTTGCGTCTCTCTGCAGCTCTCGGATCCCGACCGAAGTCACCGTGCCTGCTCCTCTCAGTTTGTATATACGAACGTATGTATCTTACAACTTCGGCTGCGATCGACCGACCTTGAGATAGAGAGACACGGATCTCATCCTTCTTGAGCAGACCCTCGCGACCGGAGCAGACCGAGGTGCCCGAACAGACACCCTCGGTGAGCTCCCGACTTCCTTCTCCCGCATAGGCCAGCGCTGGGTCGGGCGGGGGACACGTCCCCGATCTAACGGGGCGGTTGTTTGAAGTGCTTGCTCAGGGTGTCGACCTGGCCCTGGTACGCCGAACCGATCGATTGACCGTAGAGCACGTCGGGCGGCTCGATCATGCGCTCGAATGAGAGACGACACACACGCTGGCGATGTTCGATGGCGAAGGGAACATCGTGAGCGCGGACCTCGAGCGCCGCGCGAGATCCGAGGAACCTCTGCTCTGGGTCGAACCCGAATCCCGGGTCGAAGAAGCCCGCGTAGTGGGTGCGGAGCTCGCCGCTCGTGGGATCGTACGCAGTCATCTCGGCCGCGTACTCGGGCGGGATGCGCACGGCCTCTTCCGACAGCAACAGGTAGAAGCGCTCGGGCGCGAGGATGATGCGATCCCCTTCCTCCCTGATGACGGGATCCCAATAGTCTTCCCATGCGTAGTCGCCCACGCGCGCCATCTCGAGCGGAGGCGCGAAGTCCCGCGCTCGGTACCCAACGCGGCCGGTCCCGTCGCCGCGCAGATCGAGGCTGAGGAACAAGCCGTCGGACACCGCGAGGTCCACGTCCGGGATCGGATGCCCGTCACGGTAGAGGAGCTGTTGCTCAGCGTGCAGCGCGTGGATCTCCTCGTCACCCAGCCGCGAGCGGCCGATCGACAGTCGGAGCTGATTCAATGCGAGGCCTTCTTTGACCCGAACCGTGAACGACAAGCGGGACGATCTCGAGGTAGAGCCTCCCCCGGTACCCGGGGTTGACCTCGTCGAATCGGTAGCTCTGATCCGTGATCACGCGAGTGAACACGTCGAGGCGCCCGGTCGAGCTCTTCGGGTTGGCCTTGCCTCTGATGTCGGGGGGAAGATCGAGCTGTTCGATCAGCGGAACGACGTAGGGGCGGTTCGTCTCCAGGACGGCCCCGTCGCGGCGGAGATCGATCTCGTCCACGAGGAAGTCCTTCAGCTTCACCTCGACGGGTCGGTCGTCGGGCAGGAAGCTGGACCGGACCCGATAGGCGACCTCTCCCAACCGCAGGTCCAGGCTCGCGGGCTGGATGTTCGACGAGGGGATCTTGTACTCGCCGGCGTCGATCATGCCGAGATCGACGGCCCTGCGGAGCAGCTGACTCGAGAGCACGCCATTCGTCTCGGGCGGGAGCTCGAGGCGTGAAGCCCCAGTCGGCTCTTGAACATCGTGCTCGACAGGCTCGTTCCCCATGGCGCTCCCATGTCGCGGACCGCTCATCTTAGCTATGGCTGGTGGGCGCTGAGGAATCGAACCGCGGCTCGGCCCACAGTGTGAAAGTCACATATGTGGCATCGTCGGGGCGATGCACGATTCATCGTGGCTTCTGATCGGGATCCTCGTGGTCGTCCCAGCCCTGAGCCTCCTTGCTCGTGCCATACGGATCCCGTATCCGATCGTGCTGGTGCTCGGAGGGCTGCCGCTGGCGTTCATCCCCGGCATGCCAGAGCTCCAGCTCGATCCCGATCTCGTGCTCGTCATCTTCCTGCCGCCGCTGCTCTACGCGGCCGCCTTCTTCGCGAACGTTCGAGAGCTCAGGGCGGATGCCCGGGCGATCTCGCTGTTGGCGTTTCCCTTGGTCCTGTTCACGACGGCGGCAGTGGCTTTCGTCGTCCACTGGATCGTCGACGGCTTGCCGTGGGCGGCGGCGTTCACGCTCGGTGCGATCGTCTCCCCGACGGATCCGGTCGCAGCCACGGCGATCTTCCGGCGCCTCGGTGCCCCGCGTCGACTCGTCGCCATCACCGAGGGCGAGTCACTGGTGAACGACAGCTCGGCCCTGATCCTGTTCCGAGTCGCGGTCGCCGCCGCGGTGGGAGGGAGCTTCTCGCTCCTCGGGGCGACGACGAGCTTCCTCGTCGGCGTCGCCGGCGGGATCGCGATCGGGCTCGCGATCGGGTGGGTCATCAGCGAGGTGCGTCGCCGCATCGAGGATCCGCCGGTCGAGATCACGATCTCCCTCCTGACCGGATACGCGGCCTACCTCACCGCCGAGGAGGTCGGCGTCTCCGGGGTGCTCGCGACCGTGGCCGCGGGGCTGTATGTGGGATGGCGCGGACCCCGCATCTCCTCGGCTTCGATGCGTGTCAGCGGGTACGCGGTCTGGGAGTTCGGGGTCTACCTCGTGAACTCCGTACTGTTCGTGCTGATCGGCTTCCAGCTCCGCGCGATCGTCGAGGATCTCGCAGACGTGCCTGCATCGACGGTCGTGGCATCAGGCGTCGCCGTCGTCGTGACGGTCGTTGCCGCGCGGTTCGCCTGGATGTTCACGACGCCGTACCTGGTTCGGGCCCTCGACCGTCGCCCGAGTCAGGTGGCGCGCAGGGCCGATGCGCGGACGCGCTTGATCGGAGCGTGGGCAGGCATGCGTGGCGGCGTGACGCTCGCAGCCGCGCTCTCGCTCCCGTTGGCGACCGACGCCGGCGATCCCTTCCCCCAGCGTCCGCTGATCATCTTCCTCGCCTACGTCGTCGTGCTCTTCACGATCGTGGTGCCGGGGCTCAGCCTGCCGGCGGTGATCCGAACCCTCGGGGTCCGTGACGACGGCGCTGAGGAACGCGAGGAGCTCACGGCCCGGATCGGTGCGGCGGAGGCAGCGCTCGGGCGCCTGGAGGAGCTCGCTGAGGAGGAGTGGATCCCAGCAGGGAAGATCGAGCGCCTCCGCAGCCACTACGCGTTCCAGCGCGGTCGCTTCGAGGCGCGAGCGAACGGCGCGCCGGATGACGGATACGAGGACCACTCACAGGCGTATGAGCGACTCGTGCGCGAGCTGATCGCCGCGCAGCGGTCAGTGGTCGTCAAGCTCCGCAACGAGGGAAGCATCAGCAGCGACGTGATGCACAGGGTCGGACGTGAGCTCGACCTGGAGGAGACGCGGCTGCAGTCCGACGTCGAGCGGACCTGATCAGGCCCTCGGATCGCGTGCTGCCAAACCCTCGGGCGTTCCGAGGTCGAACATGTCGTAGGACCGATAGGGGGTCATTCCGACGCTCTCGTAGAGGGCGACGGCGCCGGTGGGATTCCGCGCATCGACCCCGAGCCTCACCTCGTGGTGACCTCGCTTCGCCAGCTCGGCGAAGGCACGGCGCAGGAGCGCCTTCGCGATGCCGCGGCCGCGCCATCCGGGAACCACGCCGAGGAGGATGACCTCTCCGTCCCCCGCGAACGACAAGGCCACCACGTGCCCGACGACCTCTTCGTCGACCTGTGCGAGGTGTGCCAGGGACGGGTCCCAGCCCTCGGCCCCATACATCCCTGCCTCGAACGTCGCATACGGGATCGAACGGAACCCCCAGTGATCCGCGAACGACGCCTCGTTCACCTCGTGAAGCGCGCGCTCGTCCCTGCCGGTCTCGAAGGCCCGGATGGTCACGCCGGCCGGTGCCGATCCGGGCTCTTCCTCGGGGCTGAGGTTCCTGCCCATCGTGAAAAACGATCGCACCCGGACGTAGCCGCGCGACGTCAGCAGCGCGCGGCCCCCGACGTCTCGGTCGGCTGCCTGGGCGCGCACCCCTTCCGATCCGCGCTCCGCTGCGAGGGCTTCCCCCCAAGCCAGGGCCCAGGACCCGATCCCGCGACCCAGGTGATTCGGATGCACGCGGATCCGGCAGTCGAGGGGACCACCTTCCTCAGGGGTCCACATCCCGTGCGCGTAGCCCGCGACCTCTGAGCCCTTCAGCACGAGCCGCGTGTCTCGCCCGAGATCCGTCGACGGAATGTGCCAGATCCAGGTCAGATACTCCCTGATCGGATCGGGGTCCAACCCAAGGGCCCGATCGGCGTCATCGATGAGGCGAACGACGTCGTCCAGATCGGCGTCGATCGCGGGGCGCAGGGTGTAACCCGCCGGGAGGGCGTGAACGTTCGTCATCAGCAGCCGCGAGCTTAGTCGGCGCCGGCGAGGCCCGGGTCCGGGGGGTCAGACGAAGCCCCGCAGCGTGAATGCCGACGAATGTCGCGACACGGTGGTTGCTAGGCTTCGAGAGGCGAGGCGGCGTCCGGGGCTCGACCACGGGAACTGCGGCATCTGAGGAAGCCGAAGACGCGTTCGATCGAGCCCGGATCTCCGCACGCTCAACCCGAAAGGATCGACGATGGGAACGAGGACCTCATACGAGCCGGGGACGTTCTCCTGGGTGGAGCTCGCCACCACCGACCCCGACGATGCGAAGCGCTTCTACGGCGAGTTGTTCGGCTGGCAGAGCGAAGACGACGAGATCCCCGGCGGTGGCGTCTACACGATGGCGCGCCTCGACGGCGAGACCGTCGCCGGGATCACCGAGCAGCCTGAGCCCCAGCGGGCGGCCGGAGTACCGCCGAACTGGTTCAACTACGTGACCGTCGCCGGCGCGGACGAGTCCGCGGCGCGTGCCGGCGAGCTCGGCGGCACGGTGCACGCCGGCCCGTTCGACGTCATGGACGCGGGGCGGATGGCGGTCGTCGCCGATCCGACCGGGGCGATGTTCGGACTCTGGGAAGCTCGGAGCTCGATCGGCGCGGAACGCGTGAACGACCCCGGATGTCTGACCTCCAACGAGCTCGCCACCGACGACGTTGACGCGGCCTCGACGTTCTACCGCGAGCTGTTCGGCTGGGCGATCGAGGAAGTCGACACCGGCGGCGGACCGCGCTACTGGCTGATCCACCACGACGGCGCCGCCGAGGGCCGCAACGGGGGCATGCGCGAGCTGGGCCGCGCGGAGGAAGGCGTGCCACCCAACTGGATGCCGTACTTCACCACCCTGTCGGTCGGCGACACGTTGGCACGGGCGGACGAGCTCGGCGGCAGCACGGTCATGCCTGCCACGAAGATCCCGGCCGGCAGGTTCGCAGCGATCCGCGACCCCCAAGGCGCGGTCTTCTCGATCTTCGAAGGCGCCGTCGACGACTGAGCCTTCGGGGCGCTCCTCAGGTCACACGAGATTCGGACTCCCCCGACCCTCGCCTTGTAAAGGCGAGGCGAACGTGCTGGTCAGGCCGTTGGGCTGCGGAAACGCTGTGTCGTTGGTACCGCTGAGTACCTTGGAGTGCCTCCGGCCTTCTATGCAGTTGCTATCTGAGCGGCCGGGAAGACGACCGTGAGCTTCTTCAAGAGGATCGAGCTGCGGCCTGTACCAGGAGCAAGTCGACCTCGGGGAGAAACAGTTCAGCCTTGAGCGAAGAGAAGACCCCACGCGCTTCTCTCAGTGCGGCCTCGCACTCAGTGTTGCCGGTCGCGAGGAGGCATCTGCCCCTGCCTAGCAGCGATTGGGCTTGCTCAGGAATCGAGAACGTCTTCCAGCCCTTCTCCGCGGATCCGTAGAGCTCCACCGCGCGATCGAGGTCGCCGCGCGCTTCCGCGAGCTCTGCCTCGACCATCTCGCGCGAGATGCGTCGGAGCGCCATCGGTGAATCGGGGATGTCGGACACGAGCTGATGTGCGAACTCGACACCGATCGCGCCGAGCGCCACGCGCGCGATCGCAGGAAGGAATGCCACGTTCGTCCAGTCCTCCCGCATGTTGGTATGCGCCTCGAGTTCGTGGAGTACCTTCACGGAACGATCGATGTCCCCAGAGGCCAGGGCGAGCTCGGCGACGACACCCAACTCGACGACGGGCCACGGGGCATCGAACTCCGTCGCAGCGTGATGCAAGACATGGCTAAGCCCAGTCGCGCGCGCGAGGTCACCCCGCCACGTCGCGACGCTGCAAACCAGCGTCTGGCATCCTATTCGGATCTGCGCGGCATCCTGGCGATCGTCGCCGAGGTAGGCCGCGCTCACGTCCAGCATCTCTTCCCACCGTCCCAGCATGTACAGGGCTTCGGACCTGCCCATCACCTCGCTGAATTCCGCCGTCACCACCGCGCCGCTCCGTCGGGCTGGATGGGCTCGAGGGCGGCCGGGCGGTCCTCCCATCTCTGAGGTCACCTGGGGCAAAGCGACCTACCCCACCACTTGGTACAGGTGCCACCGGTCGGGGACGCCCTTCAGCTCGTGCTCGCCGGCGTCCTCGAACTCGATGCCGGAGCCGGCCACTAGGTCCTTCACGGTCTGCGAGGTGAGGACCTCCGAAGCGCCGGCCAGAGCCGCTACCCGGGAGCCGATATGGACGGCGATCCCGCTGACCTTCCCGCCGATCTGCTCGACCTCGCCAGTGTGCAGTCCCGCCCGGATCTGGATACCCAGGTCACGGACGGCCGCAACCGTGGCGATCGCGCAGCGGATCGCCCGGGCGGGACCATCGAATGTCGCGAGGAACCCGTCGCCCGCCGTGTCGATCTCCGTGCCACGGTAGCGTGCGAGCTGACCCCGAACCCTCGCGTGGTGCGCCTCGACCATCTCCTTCCATCGACGATCCCCGAGCGCCGCCACCGTCGTCGTCGAGTCGACGATGTCGGTGAACAGCACGGTTGCGAGGAACCGTTCGAGCTCCGCCTCCTGCTCGCGGAACTCTCCGACGAAGCGCTCGATCTCCTGCAGCATCGAATCGAACTCCTCCACCCAGAAGAAGTGCGCATCGCCGGGGAACTCGAGGAGCCGGGCGCCGGTGATCTGCGTCGCGTTCCACCGCATCCGGGCGATCGGGAACAGGACGTCGCCGACCTTGGCGAGCAGGAGCGTCGGCACGTGGATGGCCGGTAATACATGGCTCACGTTGATCTCACGGTTCATCCGCGCGATCGAGACCGCGGCACCGGGGCTCGCGGCGCGCCGGAGGTACGACGCGAGCCATCCCGCCAGCCGGTCATCGACGGCGTGGCTCGGCGCTCCCCACGCTCGGCATCTCCTCGCGTGCATGCTCGATCGTTCCCCAGTTCTCATCGATGTACTCGAGGTACTCATCTCCTACACCGACGAACGGGTCGGTCGCCTCCCGCCATGTGTAGTCGGCGTCGGTCCCGTACAGGATGAGCGCGATCGCTCCGCTCCGGTACGTCGCCGCGAACAGCATGGCCATCGGGCCACCTTCCGAGACCCCGTACACGACCGCCCGCTCCGAGCCCGCCGCATCCATCACCGCGCGAACATCGTCCATCCGGGTCTCGAGCGACGGAAGCTGAGCGTCCGGCACCCGGTCGGACATGCCCATGCCGCGCTTGTCGAACAGGATCAGGCGCGAGAAGGACGCGAGCTTCGCCAGGAACCGAGCCAGGTTCGGCTCCTCCCATATCGCCTCGATGTTCGACGTCCAACCCATCACCCAGACGAGGTCGACCGGGCCCTCGCCGATCGCCTGGTATCCGATGTGCACGCCGTCGGCGGTCTTCGCATACCGGGTCTCAGGAATCTCCATGAACGCATACTGAACTTCAGCGGTCGCGGGCCGCAACCGCGCCGCGAACTTCCCGTGCGCCCTTGCGGAATGGAAGCGCGAGGCGCGAAGATATGCCTTCGGACATCCTAGAGACCAGGTTGGGTCAGCAGCGCTCGCTGTTGGCAGGACCGCGGAGACCGTGCATGGCCGACCACACCCTCAGGTACGCGTCGTGTCGGTGCGAGCCCGCGAGTCGCTGCACCCGGGACTTGAAGTTCGTGTAGTCGAGCCTCTCCGTCTCCAACTTGAGGAACCTCGACCACTCGCCTCGGCTCAGTACAGCGCGCCACGGGTAGTCGGCCGTAGGCGTGGCCGCGGCCCTCGACGCCGGCAGCTCGAGCGCCTCCAACAGGTTCGTGAGGTCCTCCTCCGCCCCCGCTCGAAGGAGTCGATCTCCTGTCTTGACACGCCGGAGCGATGGGCCAGTTCGGTCTGAGTGAGTCCTCGGACACGACGAAGGGGGAGGATGCTGGCCGGGAAGTCCGGCCCCCAGTGTTCGCACATCCCCCGAGTTCAACCGCGAGGCCGTGGCTTCGTCAACGCGAGCCGGGGTAGCACACAGCTCGGGTACCAGGGTCCGAACCGTGTTCGGCATCCCTTACCCTCACCAAGTCGTCAACGAGCCCCACGGCGCCCCAGGTGCGACGGAGGGTGCCCTGACAGAGGGATCGGCTACGGCGACCGCCTCGCGGTCACAACGAGTGCGCGGCTCGGACACGCTCCCTTGGCGATAGCTTGACGGCGACTTTGTGGTGCTGGGCTCGACGGCGGCGGTGCGCGCCCCGGCGCGGGCACCCCGCGACGGGGACGGGCAAGTCCCTCGAGTTCTGAGGTCACCGTTGCCGCGCCGTAAGCACCCCGGGTCCCAGGAACGACCAGGGAGAAGACCCACCACCACCTGGGCCCACCGTGGAGAACGGGGTCCCGAGTCTTTGTCACGATCGGATCGCCAAAGGCACGCGCCCAGGCACTCATTTGGTCAGGTCTGGACTACGGACTTGGCCGGGCGGGGTGAGGTGATCGGGTCGGCGTGACGGTGGAGCAGCTTCCACTCACTGTCCTCGTTGCGGAAGATGCTCGTCACCCTCAGTGAGACCGGGGTCTCGTCTTCGCTCCCGCCAATCTTGGAGCTGACTCGCTCCACCTCGACCACGAACGCGAGGTCCTGCGTGACCTCCTTGACAACGAGGTCGAAGCCGATCGCCTTCCCGTCTCGGTAGTACGTGGCGGCACGCTCCATGGTCGCGGCAACCTCGTCGAAACCCCGAACGAACGGGCCGAAGGGGTTGCCAAGAGTCACGTCGTCGCGCCGCGAGTAGAGCTGCTCTAGCGGCTTGCTGTTACCCCGCACGAACTCGTCGACAGCCGCGTGGTGCTGCTCAACAACCCGATCGAAGTCCGGAGTCATCGCTTGCCTCGATCTCCTCCCGGAGCCGTTCCACATCAACGGCCACGTGCCGACCATGACTTCCTCTATCGCTTGCTTCGAACATTATGCCCTGGCGCGACCATGCCGCTCTCCGCAGGCGTGGCTTCGCGACGCAGATCACGGCACGAGCTTCGTCGGAGCGGCACACGAGGTCGATGGTCCCGTCACCCCAGCCACTGGGCGCTGGAAGCCGAGATCGCCGAGGGTGCGCATCGCTGACCAGACCCGCATGTTCACGTCGTGTCGGTGGGAGCCTGAGACCGGGCTGCACCCGGACTTGAAGTTCCGGTAGTCCAGCCGCTCGGTCTCGCCGCCAGGAACCTCGACCTCGGCTCGGCTCAAGCGTCTACGTCGGGGCGAACCCGGGTAGCACACAGCCCGGGTACCAGGGACCGAAGCGTGCTCGGCATCCTTGACCCTCACCCCTGGCGGGGTCGAGCGCCCAGAGCGCCCCAGGTGCGACGGAGGGTGTCTACGGCGTCGCCCCGGCGACCGCCCACTCGGAAGGCTCGCGGAATCCGGCCGTGCTCACTTTGGGATGGGATCGACGGCGGCGGTGCGCGCCCCGGCGCATGCGGCGGGCTTCGGAACGGTGGCCTCAGGCCCGAGGGGCGGTCGCGGAGAACAAGGCGGCTGAGCCCGCGACCTCGATCTCCACGTCTCGGAACGACGCATCGAGAATCCCGCGAAGGCCGTCGACCGTGTCTTCGAGGTTGTCGAAGTCGCCCCTCTTGTTGAATGCCCACAGGAAGGCGCGGGCCGGACGCGTGTGCGACGCCTCGTTGCCGAGAACCGTCCCTCCGAAAAGCACGCCGTCGGGCGTGAGGACGTCGGCGATGTTGCGGACCGCGGTCGCCTTGTTCGTCATGGGTCCGCGCAGGCAGTGCAGGACGAAGCTGAGCGCCGCGGAGTCGAACGGGCCGTCGACCGGCAGAGGCTTCATCACGTCGGCCTCGACGGTCGCCGGTGCCATTGACGCGAGCCGTCGCGACACGTGCTTCAGGACGTGGGGGTTCGGGTCGAGGAGGGTGATCTCGGTCCCCGCGGGCGGCGCCGCCTTCTCGATGAAGTACCCGGTGCCGGGTCCCACGTCGAGGTGCCGAGAGCCCAGATGGCGGCGGTAGCGCTCAACCCCCGGTGGGATCGGGGTCTTCCAAACAATGCGGGCCATGAACTTAAGGACCCACACGTCGTAGATCGCGAGGAGCAGGGGGTTGTACGCGGCCTGACCCTTGTATGACGGATCGCTCCGTTCCATCCGGCGACCTCCTGGGGCGTGTGGACGGGTCCACGCTACATGCGGGGTCCGTCGGGATCACGAGGAGCCCGCTCGCCCGAAAGCCTCCGCAACACTCACCTTGACGCCCTCCTCGGTGTCCGGAGTCATAGAAGCGTGGGCGATCGCGACCCTCCGGGGCCGAGCGTTGCCTTCGGGGACCCGCCGACGCATACTCCCGCCAACGTGACCGGTGATTCCACCGCCAGCGAACTCGGACACCCAGGTGCGACGCTTCGTCGCCGGGTGACGGCCTTCGGCCTAGGTTCCGCAGTTGGCTTCGTGGTCGGAGGGATCGGCGGACGAATAGTCATGCGCCTCATCGCCGACGCGGACCCGTCCAGCTTCGGCAAGCAAACATCGAGTGAGGCCACCATCGGCATCATCACGATCGCTGGCACGCTGGACATCCTGATTCAGATCGGCCTTATCGTCGGCGGTCTCGGCGGGTTCGCGTACCTGGGCATTCGCCGGTTCCTCCCGGTCGGGCGTCTTCGGGCACCCGCCTACGGGATAGTCCTCACCGTCGTCGCGACAGGCCTCATTATCGAGTTCAACATCCGAGACTTCGATATCCTCCCGCGGGCCTTGAGCGTCGCCTTGTTCGGCCTACTGCTCTTCGTCTACGGGCTCTTCACGGCCTGGCTCATCGACCGATTCACACATCCGGTGACCCAGCCCCCCAGACGACGGGGCGCTCTCGTCTTCGCCTCAGTCTTGGTCGGAGGATTCGCGTTGGACATCAAGGCGCTCGTCGACATCGCTTGACACCCCCATCGCGGTCACTGCCGTGGCCCGCTACGGGGCGCTGCCAGCCGTATCGCGGAGGCGGTGCATGATGCTCCACACCGACATGTACACGTCGTGGCGGTCGCGCCCGATCGTTTTCGTGACCCGATCCTTGAAGCTCGGGTAGTCCATATCCCGCGCAGCCTCCGACAGGTACCGCGCCCACTCCTCTCGGGCCAGCAGCGTCTTGAACGGGTAGTCCGCCCTCGGCGTCGCCCGGTACTCGACCGGTACGGCGAACTTCGCGACGAGGCGCTTCATGTCGTCCTCGTCACGGGTCCGCACTAGCAGGATACGTCCCTCCATGATCGGGTCGTCCGCCAGCTCCGGGCGAGACTCGTGCAGCCTGCCGTGGTCGCGGGTTCGGTCGTACGTGACCACGCTGTAAAAGCCTTCTTCCGTGAAGAGCCAGATGGAACTCACCTC
>CAVZQM010000013.1:0-65594 GCA_963777495.1 uncultured Actinomycetes bacterium
CGTTGGTCTACCTTGGCGTGCTTCTGAGTTGTTACGCAAGTGTTATGCAGAATCCACCTGTGAGGAGCCACCACGGAACTCGTTCTCGATGGCTAGTCGGCCTACAGCGTCCAATCGGCCCGACCCACGCTCCGCGTCGGGCGGCGTGGCGGCACGGTGTTCGATCGATCAGTCCTGGGCCTGAGCCCCCACCGGCGGCGGCGTCCGCGGCAGCGTGCTCGGCAACAGTCAGGCCCGGCGGCGCCGCCGTTTCATTGGCGAAGTCGACGGATTTCACCCGGGCGCCGTGGGAATGCGGGCGGCCATCGAACTCCTTGTACTCGGTGATCGAGACGGAATCGTCGTACTTGCGTTCGTCGCGCATCGTGGCCTTGGGGGGCACGACGTTATCCTCGCCGAAGCCGATGAAGAGCATCGGTATCCGCCCTCCTTCGCGAAGTCGATGTCGGAGGATTCGGCGCGGGTTGGCGAGCGCGATGTCGGCGAGTACCGGACGCGCTGGTACGGCGAGGCGCTCGTAGTAATCGGTAGGGACTCTTCCTCGGTCATCGTGTTCGCGAAGGCGTAGTGGAACTCCTTGGCGATCGGCACCGGCTTGTCACGCTTGAATGGGCCGAGGATCTTCCTGCTGCTTTCAACGTCGAGAAGGGCAGGTCCGGACGCCTTGACTCGTCGCGACGAGACGCCGAGATCGACGCAGCCGGACGACGATTGAGGAGCACCTGCGCTTCATCGCTCCGCCAGCTGACCGTGACGATCGGGCTGAGGGGAGCGTCTTGACGAAGGCTTCATAGGAGTCGATGATGGTCCGGCCCTCAGACCGCCATCGCGACGGGTCGGCGTTCAGCGCTCGACCTCTACATCGAATCCCGGCCAGGCCGGCGCGTGAACGGTGTCCCGCGCCTTGTAGCGCTCCTTCGAGAGCTCCCAGCTCCGAGGCGTCATCGAGAGCCGATGGATCATGACGATCGTGTCCGGTTGATCTCGACGGTCCCTCCCGACATATGGCCTCACCCCTTCCGCTCTTGGCTCTCCCAACCTTAGGCCGAGCGCAACGCTGTGGGAAGGGTCGGAATCCAACGGTCTTGCCAACGGACAGAGAACGCTCTCTGGGGACTGCCCAAGGGCCTGGCTGGCGTGGGGTGCTCGGTGGGCGCTGAGGGTCTCGAACCCCCGACCTTCGCCTTGTAAGAGCGAATCGAGGCTATCCGCTGACCTGCGGCGATGCGGCGTGATTCGCCGAACAGGCCCCTGACCTGCACGTTTGTCGTCCGGGCCCGTCCGGCGTCATCCGGCCTGATCCCGAAGTCGCGCGCGGAATGCGCGCCCCCTGCGCGCCCCCTAGCATCGAGCTCGTGGGATCGTGCAGCTATTCGATCGTCGTGCTCGACCACGACGCGAACCCCGGCAGGCCGGCGCGCCCGAGGTGCCGGGCAGGTGCTCGTGGCCGCGTCGTGACGGTTCGCCATCCGAGCGGCACGCGATACCTGCCGCGCACGATCGAGCACGGCCGAGCTCGTGACGTGCCCGGCGGTGCCCGAGCGACGAGAGCCGAGGCCGAACGCGCGCTCGAAATCGCGCTCGCGATCACGCGGCCCTGCGGCGTGCCGACCTTCGTCGACCGGGCGACGTACCTCGATGCCGCCGGCGCGCTCGGCCTCACGACGGAGTTCACGTGGGACGCCTTCCTCGCCCTGGACGGAGTTCCGTTCGAGGAGGCGTCGCGCGTGCCGGCGCAGCTCGCCGAGATCGAGGACGCGATGCAGGCCCAGCCCGGTCTCTCGTCGACTCGCATGGTGAGCGGCCTCGACACGTTGTTCGACCTCGTCGACCTGCGCGTGAAGAACCTGCGGGTGCCGATCCTGCTCGTCGTGTTCCAGATCGGGGCGGTGACGCTCGCCGTGCTCGCTGGGGTGGGCTCGCTCACGCTCACGCGCCAGACGTTCGAGCTCGCGGTGCTGCACAGCCGCGGCTTCTCCCGCCGCACCCTGCTCGCGGCGCAGGGCGCGCAGGCGCTGCTCTACGCGGCGGTCGCGTTCCCGCTCGGACTGCTGCTGGGTCTCGGGCTCGCCAAGCTCGCCGGACGGTTCAACGGTGAGCAGCTCCCCGGCGTCGAGTTCCCCGCCCGGCTCAACGACGGCGCGATCTGGCTGGGGCTCGCCGTGGCGCTCGTCGGCGCACTCGTGCTGCTGGCGCTCTCACAAGATCACCGCGTTGATCGCCGAGCAACTCCTTTGCGTCCGAACGCGCGATCGCCGAGATCACTCCCTGTGAACAACGGACGACAAGCGATCGATTTGCCTCCCGTTTCAGCGTCGCGCGGGGCCTTTGATTTTCGGCCGAGTTTTCCAGCGGGATCAGCGGATCGGACCACTAGCCAGGCTTGTCGAATACGCCCTGGATGAACACCGTGCGCCCGGCGTCGGTGTTGCGCCCGGAGTTACTCATCTTGACGGCTGCCTGTTCTCCCAGCACGAGATGCATTCCAAGCGGAGGAGGGGCGCTGGAGCCGCTCGCACCCGACGCTTGCGCCTTCGCCTGCTGTGCCTTGCGCGCCGCCACGATGTCGGCGGTAATGTCGCGCCAGGTGCGCTCCAGGAGACCTGCACCGCGGATCAACCCGCGGAGGGATTCCGCATCGGCCAGATGGCTCTGGTTGGGGCGGCTCGCCCATGGGACCGGAAGCTCGATCGGCTCGCCGTTCCCCGCGCAGATTTCCTGGCAGACGAACAGCCCGCCCGGCCTGAGTACCCGGGCGATTCCGGAATACAGGCGGCGCTTGTCCCGGATGTTCATCTGCATTTGTATCGTCCACACCACGTCGAAGCTGGACGCGGCGAACGGAAGCTCCAGGGCATCACCCGCCTGAAAGCGGGTGCGATCGGACAACCGCGTCATCCGAGAAAGGGCGTTGGCCACCCCGCAGAATTCAGGCGAGAGATCGATGCCTGTCACGTCGCAACCCAAAGTTGCGGCGAGGTAACGCGCCGGGCCGCCCAACCCGCTGCCCACGTCGAGCACTCGCGATCCTGGCGGAATCTTTGCAAGCTCCACCAATGCGCGCGTGGCCGAACGTCCCGCGGAGTGAAACTCGTCGGCCGGCGCGAGATCTTCGTGCGTGACCGAGTCCAGGTCCTTGCCGAGAGCTTGCAACCCCGCCACGATTCGCGGCAGAAGTCCGCCCGGCTCGTAGTGACGAAGCATTTCCTCGTGCGACTCGCCCATGGACGCAAATCCTGCGCGGATTTCGGGGAGCCGTCAACGCCGGCGGCAGCGGGCCTCAGCGTCGCGCACAGAGGCCTGTTTCGGGCGATGATGCGCCGGTGAGCCTTTCACCGACCGAGGCAGCGATCCGGTGGTCGTCGTGGCGCGCGGATTCAGCCGGCCGTGGCCGCCGCCGGCATCGACCCGACGACGCCGTACGCGCTGCGGCATTCGGCGGTCGATCATGGCCGCCTCGGCGCGTCGCTGCAGAGGCCGACCGGCGCGTCGGGCACCGCTCGGTGGTCACGACGAACCGATACGCGCACCTGTTCGACGAGCGCGACGCCGAGATCGCCGAGGCCGTCGATCGCCTCGCCCGCGAGGCCGCCGAGAGCCGAAGTCGCGCGCGGAATGCGCGCCCCCTGCGCGCCCCCTCGGGCATCGCATCGGTGACGGATCTGCCGCACCGCCCCTGACCTGCGGTTTTACGGTGGGCGCTGAGGGTCTCGAACCCCCGACCTTCGCCTTGTAAGGGCGACGCTCTTCCAACTGAGCTAAGCGCCCGCGTTCGCGGGTTGCGCGTGGCCGCACGCGCGGCACACGACCTCACCGAGCATCGCCGACAGACGCGTCTCCCCGCACGCCTCGCATCGGTCCAGGCTCGCTGCCCAATCCGGTCGGTCCGCTTGGCAGGCCGGGCAGATCAGCACCTGACGGCCACCCGAGACCGCCCGCACCCACGGTCGCTCGCGCTTGTCGGGATCGTAGGTGGGTCGGCCGCAGAGAGCGCATCCGGGACCGGCACTCGGCCTCACCGCGTCCAAGGATACCGCCGCCCCTTCATCCCTCCGTTAGACGCCGCATACCTGGCGACACTACGCCGGACGTCCCGGCGGGGGAACCCAGTGGTCACTCGGCCTCGTGCACCACCCGTCCGGCGGCGACGTCATCACGACGCGCGCCTCACCGAGCGGCCCGGCATCCCGGGCGAACACGTCGCGGTCGAGCACGGCCAGGTCGGCCCGCTTGCCCACCTCGATCGACCCGGACGCGCGTTCGTCGTGGTTCACGATCGCCGACCCCATCGTGAACGCGTCGAACGCCTGCGCCACCGTCAGGCGCTGATCCGGGAGGAACGGCTCCGCGTCGCGGTCCCCGGGATCGACGCGCGTCACCGCGACCTCCATCTCGAGCAGCGGGTTCGGCGTGGACACCGGCCAGTCGCTCCCGGCCGGCGAGCGTCGCGCCCGTGCGCGCCAGGTCGCCGAACGGGTACTGCCACCCCATCCGCTCCTCCCCCACCCGCGGCAGCGTGAGCTCGCTCATCTGCGGGTCTTGCACGCCCAGAGCGGCTGGATGTTCGCGATCGACGCCCAGCGCGCCGAACCGCGGCACGTCGTCGGGATGCACGATCTGCAGGTGCGCCACGTGGTGACGGTGGTCGTTGCGGACCGTTCGCGGTTCGCGCCGCCTCGATCGCATCCAGCGCGTCGCGCGTCGCGCGGTCGCCGATCGCGTGCATGTGCACCTGGAACCCCTGCGCGTCGAGCGACGACGACCGCCGACCGCAGGCCGTCGTCACCGACGTAGGACAGGCCGCGATGATCTGGCGGGTACGGGCCCGGCGTCGTCGTACGGCTCCAGCAGCGCGCACGAGCAGTTCTCGACGACGCCGTCGGTCATGATCTTCACGGTCGTCGCGCGGACGGAACCGTGGGTCGCGGCGCGCCCCCGTTCGACCAGCTCGTCGATCTGCTCCGCGACCTCGATGACGGTCCCACCACAGGCTGGCGCTGACGCGCATCGTGAGCTCGCCGGCGTCATCCAGCGCGCCGTACGCCTCGAGGATGTCGGGCGTCACCCACGCGTCCTGCCAGCCGGTGATCCCGAGCGAGTGCAGGCGCTGCTGCGCCACGAGCAACGCGCGACGCCACTCCGCCTGGTCGGTCGGCGGGACGAACCGGTCGCGGAACGTGTACGCAGCGCCCTCGTGCAGCGCTGCCGGTCGGCTCCCCCGTCGACGGGATCGCGTTCGATGCGACCGTCCCACGGATCGGGCGTGTCCTTCGTGATCCCGGCGATCTCGAGCGCGCGGCTGTTCACCCACGCGCCGTGCACGTCCCGGTTCATCAGGAAGACGGGACGGTCGGGAACGATGCGGTCCAACTCCTCTTTGTGGGGCGCGCCGCCGGGGAACAGGTACATCGCCCATCCACCGCCCGTGATCCACGACTCGTCGGGGTTGGCGGCCGCGTACGTGGCGATCGTCTCCAGGTAGCCCTCGACGGTGCCGACGTGGTCGAGGTTCACCCGCAGCAGGTTCCGCCCGCCGAACGCGGGATGCACGTGCGCGTCCTGGAACCCGGGGACGACGAGCCGCCCGGGCAGCGATCGGACGTCGGTCGCGGTCCCGGCGAGTTCGCGCAGCTCACCGGGGGCGCCGACCGCCGCGATCATGCCCGTCGGTCACCGCGATCTCGCCGCGGCGGCCCACCGGACCCATCCGGATAGAGGGCGCGTATCCGTGATGATCAGGTCGGGTGCCCCACGCATGCTGGCGCGCAGCCTACATGGGGCGAGACGTTCGGGCGGAAACCCTACGGAGGCACTCCAGAAATCCCCCACCTCCGGCCGATACAGCCACGGGGGGAACGGAAGGAGTGAGGAGATCGATGTCCGCTGCCGGCCGTCTCACCGACGGACGGGCGCTCTCGCGTCACACGCGTGGAGCGTCGTGCTCTGTCTGTCCCTGATCGCCGGGCTGCTGTTCGTGCCCGCCACCTCCGCGAACGCCGCGAGCTTCGTCGTCACGAACATCGACGACGGCGGCCCGGGCTCGCTCCGCCAGGCCATCCTCGACGCGAACGCCAACCCGGGAGCCGGACGAGATCACGTTCGAGATCGACGGGCTCGGCGCGCAGACCATCTCGCCCGCATCTCCGCTGCCGGCGATCACCGAGCAGGTGTCGATCGACGCGACGACGCAACCGGACGGCGCATCCTGCAGCGACTCGGGCCGCCGACGCTCCTCGTCCGGCTCGAAGGGTTCGGGGCGGGGTCGGCCACTTCCGGCCTGACCGTCTCCGGCGGCATCGGCACCGTGATCAAGGGCTTCATCTTCCGTCGCTTCGACGGTGACGGCGTCTCGCTGTCCTCGCCGGCGTCCGGCACCACGTGACGTGCAACGCGATCGGCACGCCACCCGACGCGATCGCACGGACCTCGGCAACGGCGGTGCCGGGATCGCGGTCCGGAGCACGGATCCCGCGGCGACGTCGCCGACGACGGTCTCCGGGAACATCATCATGAACAACGGCGGCGCGGGCGTGCTGGTCGGCGCCGGCGCGCGGTCTCGTCTCGATCCGGGGCAACCGCATCGACGCGAACGTCGGCGTCGGCATCGACCTGGTCGCAGCCGGCGGCGGCGCGAACGGCGACGGGGTCACTCCGAACGGGGAGGCACGGCACCGGCGGCAACGACCTCCAGCCGACACCCCGGTTCCTGACGAGCGCCTCCTGTCCGGCAACGTGACCACCGTGACGGGTTCGCTGACCGTGCCGTCCGCGCAGGACGGCGAGTTCGTCCTGGAGTTCTTCTCGGTGCGCGGTGCGACACGGACGGCACCGGCGGCTTCGGCGAGGGCGCCAGGCCGATCGGCTCGATCGCCCTGCCCGCGTCGCCCGGACCGGCAGCGTGCCGTTCGTGGCGGCGGACTCGGCCGAACGTGAACGTCGGGCAACTCCGTCACCGCCACGGCGACCGACGGCTTCGGCGCGGGCAACACGTCGGAGTTCTCCGCCTGCACGCAGGTCGCTCGCGGACACCGGCGGGCACGTCCGCCGATCTCTCGGTGACGGGCACCGCCTCTCCCGAGCCCGCATCCCCGACTCGAGCACGATCACGTACGCGTTCACCGTGCACAACGATGGCCCCGACCCGGCCGAGGACGCGACGTTCGTGAGTGAGTTGCCGGCGGGCTTGAACCTGGACTCGATGGCGTCGAGCGGCGGATCGTGCGTCGCCGACGTCTTCGACGGTGACCTGTCGAGCTCGGAACGATCGACCCGGGCCCCGCCAACGACGTCCACGTGACGATCGGCGTCGTGGCCGCGGACTTCGGCGCGGACATGGAGCTCGAACACCCCGTCAGCGTGCAGTCGTCGACCGACGGATCCGGAGAGCGCGAACAACGAGCTCACGCTCACCAGCACCGTGCTCGTTCCCGGGAGCCGCTCCGATCTGTCGATCCACAAGTCCGGACCGGCAGAGGTCGCGGCAGGCGACGCGTTCTCGTACGGGATCGACGTCGCCAACGCCGGTCCCGAGCAACGCGGACGACGTCACGGTCACGGACGCGCTGCCGGCGGGCATCTCGTTCGTCGGGGCCACGCCGAGCGTCGGCGCTTGCACCGAGGATCTCGGGACGGTCACGTGCGACCTGGGAGCGCTGGCGGCCGGCGCGAGTGCGTCGATCGACCTGCAGGTGGTGGCCGATGAGGTCACCGGCACCGGCCCGGTCGTCCTGACCAACACGGCGACGGTCGGCTCGGACCGCATCGACCTCGACCCGTCGAACGACGTCTCGGCGGCGACGACGACCGTGCTGCCCGTCGCGACCCCCGACTCCGCGGATCTTGAGGTCACCTCGGTGGCCAACGTCCCCAACCCGGTGACGGGCGGCTACAACCTGGGTTCGACGGCGACGGTGACCAACCTGGGTCCCGGCGACGCGACGGGCGTCACGCTCACCGACACGCTCGCTCCCGGCACATCGTTCGTCGCGAGCGGTTCGGACCCGTCCTGCACGGCGATCGCCGGCGTGGTGACGTGCGGTCTCGGCGACATGCGCGAGCGGCGAGACCGCGTCGGTCCTGATCGTGACCAAGACGCCGCAGGTGAGCACCGACACGACGATCCACGACCTGTTCGCCGTGACGGCGCCCGAGGACGACACGCCGGCGAACGACTCGCTGGACGTGGCGACCGAGGTGCGCGCGCGCCGCGCCGACTTCGTGGCCGGATACGTCGTGCCGTCGCGGTTCGACGACGTGGCTGAACGACGCGACGCAGTGGAGCCACGGGAACGCGGTGGCCACGGTCGCCGATCCGACCGTGGCGTTCGTGGGCATCCCGGGCGGCGGACCCGGCGGTCCGGTGACCGTCACCGAGTCCGCGTGCGGGGCGCCGTTCGCCTGCACGACGCTGCGCCGCTCGCACGGCCGCTTCGTTCCGCACCGCCCGCCACGTTCGGCAACCTGATCCACGTCAGCGTGCCGGACGGCTACGGAGCGTCTAACCCGATCACGGGGTACTTCCTCGACAACTGGTCCGTCCTGGGATCGGGCTGGGACCCGTTCAAGGTCTCGTTCCAGCCGGACGGTTCGACGGCCGGCCCACGGTCCTCCCCTCGTGCGGAGGATGGAAGGGCACCGGGCCGCCGTGCGTCTCATCGATCGGCCGGTTGTTCACGTGGTGGAACCCGTCTCGTTCGCCGACCTCAGGACCGTGGTGAAGTTCACGAGCGGTGGAACGTTCGGGCGCGGCCGGTAGGCCGCGCCCGGATACCGCATCGGCGCCGGACGCACTAGAGGCCGGGAGCTTCACGCTCCTCGGGCGGTCCCGGCGTGACGCTCTCGGTCGGGGCGGCGGCGATCGCGGTGTGACGCTCTCCGTCGGGCCGACGGACCGCGCCCGCGCGGTGCTTCCCGGCCGGCCGGACCTCACGACGTGGGCCACGCGCCCGCCAGACGGCGACCGCCGTCGCGCCCAGGCCGAAGATCGCCGCCAGCGTGAACGCCGCGCCGCTCACGTACGGGATGACGCCGATCACCGTCTGGAGCAACCATCCGGCGAGGAACGCGGTCACCCGGCGCCGATCCGGATCGATCATCGCGCGTCCGAGCGTCTGCGCCGTCACCACGACGCCGAACAACGCCAGCAGGAAGGAACGACAACACCAGTCCGATCCCGAGCGGGATGCCCAGCACCGAGGCGACGGCGAACACGGCCAGGATCGGACAGCCCGACGGCCAGCGCGACGCCCCACCCGGCCGAGGCCCAGGGCGCGCCGCGTCCTGCCTCGGCCGTCCGGTCCAACGCGCGGGGAGCCAGGAGCGCGAGCAGCAGGCCGAGCAACAGCGTGGACACGGCCACGGCGATCCACGACACGAACGGCGCCACGGCGCGCAAGGGACGGCTCAGGTTGAACGAGGCACCCTCGGTCATCCGGCCCTGCACGGCCGCGCCCTGCGCGACGATCACCCGGTCGTGCGCCAGGACGTCGCCGGCCACCTGCGCCGTCGCCAGCAGGCGGACCGACCCGTCCAGCGCGACCACGCTGCCGCTCACCTGTCCCGACACGGAGATGGGCCCGTCGACGACCACGACGTCGCCACGGACGATCCCCTCCACCACGACCCGGCCGGAGAAGACGATCACCTCTCCCACCGACTGTCCTCTCGGGACGATGACCCGGCCGAGCAGCACCACCTGGTCGCCGAACGTGTCCTCGGCCGGCCCCGGCGACGCCTCGGACGGGGACGGCGTCGGCGAGGACTGGGCGAGCGCGGGCGCGGCGGCCATGCCGGCGACCGTCACGAGGATCGCGGCGGATGCGAGCGCGCGGCGTGTGCCGTGCGTGCGGGAAGTGCGGCGCATGGCCGCATCCTAGCGGGGCCTCCCTCGATGTCCGGGAGTGCGAGTACGGTGTCCCGGTGACGCTCGACGTCTTCTCCCCCGCCGTCCGCGCGTGGTTCGACGCCACGTTCGACGAGCCCACGCCGGCCCAGCGCCAGGGCTGGCCGTCGATCGCGCGCGGCGACCACACGCTGATCCTGGCGCCGACCGGATCGGGCAAGACGCTGGCCGCGTTCCTGTGGGCGATCGACCGGCTGGCCGCCGAGCCGCCGCCGCCGCGCACGAGCGGACGCCGTGTCCTGTACATCTCGCCGCTCCGCGCGCTCGCCGTCGACGTCGAGAAGAACCTGCGCGCGCCGCTCGCGGGCATCGAGCACGCCGCCGACCGCGCTGGGCGCCGTCGTTGGCGCACGAGCCGTCGGTCGGCGATCCGCACCGGCGACACGCCGGCCGAACGAGCGGCGCCAGATGCTGAAGCGCCCGCCCGACATCCTCATCACGACGCCGGAGTCGCTCTACCTGATGCTGACGTCGCAGGCGCGCGAGACGCTCCGCAGCGTCCGCTGGGTGATCGTCGACGAGATCCACGCGATGGCCGCGACGAAGCGCGGCGCGCACCTCGCGCTCTCGCTCGAACGGCTGGAGCAGCTGACGCGAGACGCCGCCGCAGCGGATCGGGCTGTCGGCGACGCAGCGGCCGCTCGAGGAGATCGCGCGGTTCCTCGGCGGCCAGACCGCCGACGGGCCCGCGTCCGGTGACGATCGTCGACGCCGGCCATCGCAAGCCGATGGAGATCGAGGTGATCGTCCCGGTCGAGGACATGGCCGAGCTCGGCGGTGTCGCCGACGTGCCCGGACCGGCACCGACCTGCTGGGTCCCTCGACCGACGGCCGATCGCCCTCGACGGCCTCCATCTGGCCGGCGATCCATCCGAAGCTGCTCGAGCTGATCCGGTCGCATCGCTCGACGATCGTCTTCGTGAACGCGCGCCGGATGGCCGAACGCCTCGCCGCGCGGCTCAACGAGCTGGCGGACGAGGACCTGGTCGCGCGCGCACCACGGCTCGCTCGCGCGCGAGCAGCGGACCGAGGTCGAGGACGCGCTGAAGGAGGGACGCCTGCGGGCGATCGTCGCGACGTCCTCGCTCGAGCTCGGCATCGACATGGGCGCCGTCGACCTCGTGATCCAGGTGGAGTCGCCCGGCTCCGTCGCGAGCGGCCTCCAGCGGATCGGCCGGGCCGGTCACCAGGTCGGCGAGCCGAGCCGCGGCAAGATCTTCCCGAAGTACCGGGGCGACCTGCTGGAGGCGGCCGTCGTGACGCAGCGGATGCGCGCCGGGCTGATCGAGGAGACGCACTACCCGCGCAACCCGCTCGACGTGCTCGCCCAGCAGATCGTCGCGATGTGCGCGGTCGACGAGTGGAAGGTCGACGACCTCGCGAGCGGTCGTCCGTCGGGTCGGCGAACTTCGCGGAGCTGACCGACGACGTGTTCGCCGCCGTGCTCGACCTGCTGTCGGGCGGTACCCGAGCGACGACTTCGCGGAGCTGCGACCGCGCCTCGTGTGGGATCGGAAGGGCGGGGTCGTGCGCGCGCGCGAGGGCGCCGGGCGGCTCGCCATCACGAACGGCGGCACGATCCCGGATCGCGGCCTGTTCGGCGTGTTCCTCCCCGACGGGACCCGCGTCGGGGAGCTCGACGAGGAGATGGTCTACGAGAGCCGGCGCGGAGAGGTGTTCGTCCTCGGCGCGAGCTCGTGGCGGATCGAGGACATCACGCGCGACCGCGTCGTGGTCGTGCCCGCGCCGGGCGAGCCCGGCAAGATGCCGTTCTGGAAGGGCGACAAGCCCGGACGTCCGCTCGAGCTCGGCCGGGCGCTCGGCGCGTTCACGCGTGAGCTCGCCACGGATCGATCGCGCGCGATTCCCTGAAGCGGTTGCGGGACGACGTCGGGCTCGACGAGCTCGCAGCGGAGAACTTGGTCAAGTACGTCGACGATCAGCGCGAGGCGACCGGCGCCGTCCCCGACGACCGCACGATCGTCGTCGAACGCTTCCGCGACGAGCTCGGCGACTGGCGCGTCTGCATCCTGTCGCCGTTCGGCCAGCGGGTGCACGCGCCGTGGGGACTGGCGATCGAGGCGCGCCTCGCCGAGCGCGTCGGTCCCGGCGCGCAGGTGCTGTGGAGCGACGACGGCATCGTGATCCGGCTCCCGGAGGCCGAGGACCGTATCCCGCTCGACGACCTGCTCTTCGATCCGGACGAGATCGAGGAGGAGGTCGTCCGCGTCCTCCCGGCGACCGCGCTGTTCGCGAGCGCGTTCCGCGAGGCGTCGGCGCGCGCGCTGCTGCTCCCCCGCCGACGGCCCGGGACAGCGGACGCGCGCTCTGGCAGCAGCGGCAGCGGTCGGCCGAC
This sequence comes from uncultured Actinomycetes bacterium, assembly GCA_963777495.1. Classification (GTDB taxonomy): domain Bacteria; phylum Actinomycetota; class UBA4738; order UBA4738; family HRBIN12; genus JBBQVZ01. Next base: position 12,258 of record CAVZQM010000013.1, read on the forward strand.
CTGCTGGTCGCGGCCGCGAAGCACCCGACGTTCCCGATGCTGCTCGAGACCACGCGCGAGTGCCTGCGCGACGTGTTCGACGTGCCGGCGCTCCGCGAGGTCATGGCGCGACCTCCGGTCCCGGAAGACGAAGCTCGTGGCCGTCGACACCGAGCGGGCGTCGCCGTTCGCGCAGTCGCTGCTGTTCCGGTGGGTCGCCATCTACATGTACGAGGGCGACGCGCCGCTCGCGGAGCGGCGGGCGGCGGCGCTCGCGCTCGACCGCGACCTGCTGCGCGAGCTGCTCGGCGAAGAGGAGCTCCGCGACCTGCTCGACCCGGCCGCGCTCGACGAGCTCGAGCTGGAGCTGCAGGGGCTCGCGGAGGGACGCCGCGCGCGGAACCCCGACGACGTGCACGACCTGTTGGTGAGCGTCGGCGACCTGACCGAGACGGAGATCGTCGGCGCGGACCGAGCAGGATCCCGCCGTCGTGGATCGAACAGGTGCTCGCCGAGGGCCGCGCGATGCCCGTCCGCGTGGCGGGCGAGGCAGCGTCTGGCCGCGGTCGAGGACGCGGCGGCGCTCCGCGACGCGCTCGGCGTGTCCCTGCCCGATGGGCCTCCCCGCCGTCTTCACCGAGCCGACCGACCGGCCGCTGGAGACGCTGGTCGCTCGCTACGCGCGGACCCACGCGTCCGTTCCTGGCCAGCGCAGGCGTGCCGCTCGGCTGGGCGCCGGCGTGGATCGGGTGCGCGCGGCGCTCGAACGCGCTGGAGGCGGCCGGCCGCGTCGCGCACGGCGAGTTCCGCCCCGGCGGCATCGAGCGCGAGTGGTGCGACGTCGACGTGCTCCGCCGGCTCCGTCGCCGTTCGCTCGCCGCGCTGCGCAAGGAGGTCGAGCCGGTCGACGCCGTCGACGCTCGGGCGGTTCCTGCCGGCGTGGCAGGGCGTCACGCCGCCGGCGAGCGGCCCCGACGCGCTCATGGACGCGATCGCGCATCTGCAGGGCGCCGCGATCCCGGCGTCGATCCTGGAGCACGACGTGCTGCCGCTCGCGTGTCCGCGGCTTCCGCCCGGCCGATCTGGACGCGCTGTGCGCGAGCGGCGACCTGGTGTGGATGGGCGCCGGTCCGCTCGGCGCCGACGACGGCCGCGTCTCGCTGTACATCCGGGACCAGGTGCGGCTGCTCGCGCCGCCGCCGCCGGAGGACCCGCCGGCGGGCGAGCTGCACGCCGCGATCCGCGACGCACCTCGCCGGACCGGGGCGCGTCGTTCTGGCCGGACCTGGTCCAGGCCGCGGGCACCGCCGACGAGCGCGTCGTGCTCGCCGCGCTCTGGGACCTGGTCTGGGCCGGCGAGGTCACGAACGACACGCTGGCGCCGCTCCGCGCGCTCACCGCGAAGCGGGCGCGCGCGACCGCCACGAGCCGGGCTCGCGGCCGCGACCCGGAGCGCTCCGCCGGACCGGACCGCCCGCGGGCGCCGGACGCTGGTCGCTCGTCGCTCCGCTGACTCGAGCCCGCGCCGAGCCCGACCGAGGTGGCGCACGCCCGCGCGCTGCAGCTGCTCGATCGCCACGGCGTGCTGACCCGCGAGGCGGTGCTGTCCGAGGGCGTGCCCGGCGGCTTCGCCGGCGTCTACGGCGTGCTGCAAGGCGCTCGAGATGTCCGGCAAGGTCCGCCGCGGCTACTTCGTCGACGGGCTCGGTGCGGCGCAGTTCGCCGTGCCCGGGCGCGGTCGATCGGATCCGCGCGCTGCGGGAGGCCGACCCGCGGCGATGAGCGGACGGCCGTGCTGCTCGCCGCCACCGACCCCGCCCAGCCGTACGGCGCCGCGCTGTCGTGGCCCGACGGGGCCCGGGCGTCCCGCGCGGCAGGCGGGCGCGTTCGTCGTCCTGGTCGACGGGCGTGCTGGCGGCGTTCCTGGAGCGTGGCGCCCGCAGCCTGCTGACGTTCGACGTCGACGCCGGCCGAATGGGCCGATGCGCTGGCGTCGCTCACGAAGGACGGGCGCCTGCGGAAGGTCGAGCTCACCCGGATCGACGGCGCGCCTGCCGACGACTCGCCGATCGCCGACCGGCTCCGCGCCGCCGGGTTCACCGACGGCTATCGCGGCCTCACGCTCCGGAGCTGACTGCGTGCCCGAGGGCGACACGATCCATCGGACCGCCGCCGTCCTTCCGCGGCGCTGCGCGAGGGAGGTCGTCACCGGGTTCGAGGCGCCGCGCGCCCTCGGTGGGGCTCCGGCGCCCGGGCCGGGTGAGCGGGTCCTGAGCGGTCGAAGCGCGCGGGAAGCACCTGCTGATCCGGTTCGAGGCCGGAACCACGCTGCACACCCACATGCGCATGACGGGCTCGTGGCGGGTCCACCCTGTCGCCGAGCCGCGGCGGGCGCGGCGGGCGGTCGACCGTCGCCACGGTCCGGACGGCGCGCGCGATCGGCCGAGTGCGTCTCGGCGCCGGTGGTGGAGCTGCTGGACGATCATGCGCTGCGACGGCATCCCGTGCTCTCGACGCTCGGTCCGGATCTCTGCCTGCCCGATCCCGACCTGGATCGGGTGATGGGGCGCCTCGACCAGGCTGGACCCTTCCACGCAGGTCGGGGTGGCGCTCCTGGACCAGCGCGTCGCCGCCGGCATCGGCAACGTCTACAAGTCCGAGGTCGCGTTCGCCTGTTCGCGTGGACCCGTTCATGCCGCTCGCCGAGCTGGACCGCGACGTCCGGCTCGAGCTCTGGCGAACCGCGGGCGAGCTGCTGCGGCGCAACCTCGGGCCCGGCGCCAAGACGGACGGTGAGCGCAAGGGCTCGCGGTCTACGACCGCGCCGGGCGTCCGTGCCGCGATGCGGGACCGCGATCGCGGTCCGGCGTCAGGGCGAGGCCGCGCGTCCCACGTGGTGGTGTCCGACGTGCCAACCGCGGACGCGCCCGGATGCGCCGTCCGATGCCCGGTAGCGCGCGCCGATGACGCCCATGACGGTCCTGTCCGCCGACGGCACGACGATCGCCGTGCACCGATGGGGGGACGGACCGCCGTTGGTCGTCGTGCCCGGCGCGCTGTCCAACGTCACCGGTTGGACGGCGTGCGTCACCCTGCTCGCGCGCCATCGGGGCGTACACGTGATCGACCGGCGGGGTCGAGGAGCGAGCGGAGATGCGCCGTCCTACGCGCCGCTCCGCGAGGTCGAGGACGTCCTGGCGGTCCTCCGGGGGATCGGCGGACAGGTCGACGTGCTCGGCCATTCATCGGGTGCCGTCCTCGCGCTGCAGGCCGCGGAGCGGGATCGGTCCGCGCTCCGTCGGATGGTGCTGTACGAGCCACCGCTGTTCATCGCCCCGGCAGACCGGATGCCGGCGGACCTGCCCGAGAGGCTCGACGTGCTCCTGGCCGCCGGCGACGACGACGGAGCGGTGCGGACGTTCCTGCGCGAGGGACCGCGCAGCACGGACGTGGAGCTCGACGACCTGCGTGGTCGTCGGGCATGGGCGCAGATGGTCGCCATGGCACCGTCGGTCCCTCGCGACACGCGGATCGTGGCGGGGTTCGACCGAGATCTCCGCCGTCTCGCGCAGGTGCGGACGCGTACGTTGATGCTGGTCGGGAGCCAGAGCCCGCCGCGCATGCGGAAGCCCTCCGAGGCCATCGCCGACGCGCTCCCCGACGCTCGATCCGAGGAGCTCCTCGGCCAGGCGCACCAGGCGCACCTCCTGGCACCCGATGCGCTCGCCGACGCCGTCGAACGGTTCCTCACCGAGGACTGAACCGGCCGTCCACCGGCGCTGCCGGCGCTGCCGGACCTGCGACACTCCCGGCGTGGACCTCCACGCCGCCGGCTCCCAGTGGGCGATCGCGACCCCGCACACCCTGGCCACCGAGGCCGGCGCGGTCGCGTTCGAGCGCGGCGGCAACGCCCTCGACGCCGCGATCGCCGCGGCCGTGACGCTCGCCGTCTGCTACCCGCACAACTGCGGTGTGGGCGGCGACCTCTTCGCGCTGGTGCAGCGGCCGGACGGCGCCACGATCGCGATCAACGCCAGCGGCCGCGCGCCGTCCGGCGTCGACCCCGACGCGCTCCGCGCCCGGTACGGCTCGGCGATGCCCGAGCAGGGACCGGACTCCATCACGGTCCCCGGTGCGGTGAGCGGCTGGAGCGCCCTGCACGACGAAGGGCGCGCCTGCCGTGGGCCGACGCGTTCGGCGCGGCGTATCGCGCTCGCGTTCGGCGGCGTCTCCGTGTCGCGGTCCGTCGCGCGAGCGTTGGAGGAACGGAAGGCGCTCCTCGCCGCCGATCCCGGGTCTGGCCGACGTCTTCTTCCGCGACGGCGCGCCGCTTCCCCGAGGCGCGCTCTTCCGCCAGCCGGCGCTCGGCGCGACGCTGCAACGGATCGCGGCCGAAGGGCCGGGCGCGCTCTACGGCGGCGCGGTCGGCGAACGATACGCCGCCGGGACTGCGAGGCGATGGGCTCGCCGATGACGCTTCGAGGATCTCGCCGACGCATCGCGCGGACGTCGGGCCGCCGCTGAGCGGTCGATACCGGGACCTGGACGTCCGTGTCGTACCGCCCAACAGCCAGGGGTTCGCATTGTTGGAGATGCTCGCGCTCACGGAGCGTCTGGGGATCGACCCGGATCCCCTCGGGGCCGACGCCGGCGTGCTGGCGCTGGCGTTCGCGGCCGCGAACCGCGACCGCGACCATCACCTGGCAGATCCCGACGCGATGCGCGTGCACCCGTCGACGCTGCTCGACGACGGCCACCTGGCCGGCCTGGCCGACCGGATCCGCGACGCTGCTCCGGCGTCGACCCTCCCGGGTCACCATCACTCGCCGGACGCCGGCTCGCGGCGACACCATCGCCCTGGTGACGGCCGACGCCGAGGGGTGGGCCGTCTCGTTGATCCAGAGCCTGTGGGACAGCTTCGGCTCCGGCATCCTCGAGCCCGAGACCGGGATCGTCGCGCACGATCGCGCCGGGTGTTTCACGCTCGGAGCAAGGCCACCCGAACGAGATCGCGCCGCGGAAACGCCCGTTCCACACCCTGATGCCGGTGCTCGCCCACCGCGAGGGCCGGCTGGCCGCCGTCGCCGGGTCGATGGGCGGTGACGTCGCAGCCCCAGATCAACGCCCAGAACCTGATCCGGGCGTTCGACCTGGGGATGAACGCCGGCGAGACGATCGCGGCGCCCCGCTGGACCGTCTGGGGTGAGCCGGGCGAGGGCGCGGTGCAGGCCGAGGCGTCGGTGCCGGACACCGCGAGGGCGGCGCTCCGGACGCGTTGGCTTCCGGGTCAACGCTGTGGACGACCTCGATGAGGCGGTCGGCGCACGCGCATCTCATCGTGGCGCAGCCGCGACGGGACGTTCGACGTCGGGAGCGACCCGCGCGCGGACGGCGGCGCATTGGCGCTCTGACGACCGAACCGCCACACTCCGGGCAACATGGCTCATCACCCCCCGATGTCGAACCCCGGCGGCGAACTTCGCCGGGTGCGCAGCCTCATCTCCGACCTGGACGGGATCGTCTGGGAGGCCGATGCGCGGACGATGGTGTTCACGTTCGTGAGCGGTGGCTCCGCGCTCGATCCTGGGCTACTCGCCACACGAATGGCTGGGCGACCCGACGTTCTGGGCCGACCACATCCACCCCGACGATCGTGAGCGGATGATCGCGCAGTTCGTCCGGGCGGCCACGGCCGGGTGGAGCTTCGACGCGGAGTATCGCCTGATGGCCAGGGACGGCTCGGCGGTCTGGCTCCGCGACCTCGGGCACGTCGTCCGCGACGTGGACGGCCGTCCGACGCTCCTGCGCGGCCTGATGGTCGACATCACGAAGCAGAAGCGGGTGGAGGATGAGCGGCGGAGCGCCGAGGAACGCTTCCGAACGGTCGTCGAACGACTGCCCGCCATCGTCTACCTGGAGGCCATCGAGGAGTTCGCGGGCGCACCCCGCCCCCTCCTGTACGTGAGCCCGCAGCTCGAGTCGATCCTGGGATTCACCACCCGGGAATGGCTGACCAACCCCGCGGCTCGCTCCGACCGCTTCGCCGCCGACGATCTCGAGCGGGTCCAGCAGGAGCGCCGGCGCGTGGAGGCGGCCGGCGAGCCGTTCAGCGCCGAGTACCGGATGCTCGCGCGCGACGGCCGGACCGTGTGGTTCCGCGACGAGGCCGTCCTGGTCCGAGACGAGGACGACCATCCGGTGTTCTGGCAAGGGATCATGTACGACATCACCCGGCAGAAGGAGAGCGAGGCGCTCGCTCGCGAGACCGAGACCCGGTACCGCGCGCTGGTCGAGCAGCTCCCGGTCATCGTCTACTCCGAGTCCGCCGTGGGCGATCCACTCGCCCTCACGTACATCAACTCGCGGGTCGCCGAGATCCTGGGCGTCACCCCCGCCGAGTGGCTGGCCGATCCCGCAGCCACGTGGCTCGGTCGCATCCACCCGGACGACCGCGAGGCGGTGGAAGAAGCGAACCGCCACGCCGACCTGACCGGCGAGCCGTTCGCGACCGAGTACCGGATGTTCACGGCCGACGATCGCCAGGTCTGGATCCGCGACGAGGCCGTCCTGGTGCGCGACGAGCAGGGCGAGGCGAGGTACTGGCAGGGCGTCATGACCGACATCACGGCCCGGCGGGAGGCGGAGCTGAGCTTGGCGGAGGCCGAGGCGCGCTACCGGGCCTTGGTCGAGCAGACGCCGACGATCACGTACCTCGATTCGGCCGGGGGCCCTCCGTACACGATGTACATGAGCCCGCAGTCCGAGGCGATCCTGGGCTACACGCCACAGGAGTGGTACGACGACGACGATCTCTTCGACAAGCTGGTGCATCCCGAGGACGTCGAACGCGCGACGCATGCTCCCGAGTCCGTGGGGGTGCACGACGCCACGTACCGGTTGATCACGAAGGACGGATCCGTCGTGTGGATCCACGACCAGGCGCGACTCATCCTGGACGACGATGGCCAGGCGAAGTTCTGGCAGGGCGTGCTGGTCGACATCACCGAGCACATGCGTGCGCAGGAGCTGGAACGCGACCTCGGGTTGGAACGCGAGACCGCGCAACGGCTCCGGGTGGTCGACGAGATGAAGAACACGTTCCTCCAGGCCGTCTCCCATGACCTCCGGACGCCACTGGCCGGGATCCTGGGGCTCGCGGTCACCATGGCGCGGGAGGACCTGCACCTGGAACACGACGAGATGCGCGACCTGGCACGGCGGATCGCCCAGAACGCGCGGAGGCTCGATCGCTTGGTGACGGACCTGCTCGACCTGGATCGCTTGTCGCGAGGCATCGTCGAGCCGCTGTTCCGACCGACCGACATCGGCGGTCTGGTCTGGGAGCTCGTGACCGATTCCGAAGTGCTCGCCGATCGGACCGTCGAGATCGACACGGCCTCGATCGTGATCGCGTGCGACAAGGCGAAGGTCGAGCGGATCGTGGAGAACCTGCTGGGGAACGCGGCCAGGCACACGCCGCCGACCTCTCGGGTCTGGGTGCGTGTGGAGCCATGGGAGGGCGGGGCCCTGATCGTCGTCGAGGACGACGGCCCGGGTGTGCCGCCCGAGGAGCGCGAGAAGATCTTCGAGGCGTTCCTCCAGGGCGAGACGCCGACGCCCCATCTGTCGGGGGTCGGCGTGGGCCTGGCGCTCGTGGCTCGCTTCGCCGAGCTCCACGACGGTGCCGCGTGGGTCGAGGAGCGTCCCGGGGGCGGCGCGTCCTTCCGCGTCTTCCTGCCCACGCAGCCCGCCGGCTATCAGCCGGAACGGGTGATCGAGCTGAACGAGGTCGAGACCGAACCGGGCTTGGGAGCGGAAGGCGAACCGCCCACGACGCCTCAGCCGGGGACGGACACCGCCACCGACGCCGAGGGATCGTCGTCGGCCGACGCCAACCACGCGTAGGCCTCCTCCTCCTGCGCGAAGTGCAGGCGCAGGATCGCGTACAGGCCGTACAGCACGCGTCGCAGGTCCATCAGGTCCTCGGGGGTGGGCCCTTCCTCCGGCAGTTCGTCGACGAGTTGCCGGAAGATCCTGCCCAGGTGCGAGATCTCCAGGTGGGCGCGCGCCATGCTCGAGAGCGGATCTTCGCCTCCCATGGCCTCGGCGACGACCGGGTACACGATCGCCTCCTCCTCTTCCTCATGCTCGGGGAGGCGCTCGAGGATGAACATGCGGACGGCCTCGAGCTCCTGCCGGGTCTCTTCGGGCGTCATCTGCCCGAGCCGGTCGGCCACCGTCCGGATGCGCAGAACCTCGGGCGCGAACTCCTTGTGCTCGAACCGGAACCGGTCGGCGACGTCGTTCGACGGCGACACGCGCCGGATCTGCTTGTCGCCGCGGAGCGCCCTCAGCGCGTTGAGGATGGCGAAGACGTCGATGCATTCCTGCACCACGGCTCCAGCGACCGGCACGAGCAGGCCGAACGCTCCCAGGAACATCGCCCCCAGCGCCAGCCCCATGCCGATCACCACGCTCTGCTCCGCGATCCGTCGGGACCGGCGCGCGATGGAGATGGCCTCCGCGATCCGGTCCAGCCGGTCGACGATCAGCACCACGTCGGCCGCCTCCGACGACGCGGTGGCACCTCGAGCGCCCATCGCCACACCGACGTCGGCCGCGGCGAGCGCCGGTGCGTCGTTCAAGCCGTCGCCGACGAAGATCGTGATCCCCTCCGCGCGCTCGGCCTCGATCGCGTCGACCTTCTCGGCCGGATCGCGTTCCGACAGGACGCGGTCGACCCCGAGGGCCGCGCCGACCGATTCGGCAACGTCGGGGTGGTCGCCGGTCACCATGACCACCCGGTTGATGCCGGCACGCCGGAGCGTCCGGATCACGCGAGGCGAGTCCGGGCGGATCGGGTCGTCGATGATCAGCGCGCCGGCCACCGCGCCGTCGATCGCGACGAACACGCACGACGAGCCGTCGAACGCCGTCCGCCGGCGGATGTCCCGGGCGCGGCGCGGCAGCGGCGCTCCCTCGGAGACGAACGACGCCTTGCCGAGCGTGACGCGCCGTCCGTTCACCGTTCCCTCGATCCCGGACCCGTGCTGCTCGACCACCTCGGTCGGGAACGTGAGCGCCAGGCCGCGCTCGCGGGCGGCGCGCACGATGGCCGTCGCCAGCACGTGCGGCGACACCTGGTCGAGCGAGGCCGCGAACCCGAGCACCGCTTCGGCCTCCAGGTCGCCGAACACCTCGACGTCGGCGACCTGCGGGATCGCCGGACGGTCAGCGTGCCGGTCTTGTCGAACAGCAGGACCTTGCCGTGTGCCAGCGTCTCGAGCGCGCCGCCACCCTTGACGATGATCCCGCGCCGCGCGGCGCGCGAGATGCCCGCGACGACCGCGATGGGCACCGCGAGGATCAGCGGACACGGCGTCGCCACGACCAGCACGGCCAGCGCACGGACGGGGTCGCCGGAGAACAGCCAGGCGGCGCCGGCGATCGCGAGCGTCACGGGGATGAAGATGACCGCGTACCGGTCGGCCACGCGCACGAACGGCGCCTTCTGCTTCTCGGCTTCCTGCACCAGACGCACGATCCCCGCGTAGGTGCTCTCCGCCGCGGTCGCCACCGCGCGGATGTCGACGGCGGACCCGGCGTTGACCGCGCCCGATCGGATCTGATCGCCCTCCGGTCGCTCGGTCGGACGGGACTCCCCGGTCAGGGCCGACTCGTCGAACACGCTGGGAGCCATCAGCACGCCGTCGACGGGCACGACCTCCCCGGTCTTCACGAACAAGAGGTCGCCGGAACGCACCTGGTCGATCGGACGCACCACCAGCTCGCCGTCCTCGTACCGGGTCACCATCTGTGGCGCGCGATCGAGCAACGCGCTGAGCTCCCGGTGCGCGCGACGATCGGCATACGTCTCCAGCGCGTGGCCCGATGCCAGCATCAGCGCGATCACGGCGCCGGCCAGGAACTCCTCCAGGGCGAGCGAACCGGCCATGGCCAGCAGGGCGATCAGATCGACACCGGCCTCGCGGTGGATCAGCCCGGTCACGGTCTCCCAGGCGAGCGGCACCAGCCCGATCGCCGTGGTCACCGCCCAGATGACGTGCGCCGTGTCGCGGGATCCGGCACCCCACGCGATCCCTCCCGCGGCGATGCCGACCACGGACACCGCGAGCCACACGTACGTGAGGTCGCGTGCTCGGCGTGATCTCGTCGCTCATCGGTCGACCCGTCGAAGCTCGGCTTCCAGGTGCAGGGTCATGGCCGTCCCGTCCGTCGACATGTCGGTCCGGTACCGCATCACGTCGCCATCCACGGCGTACCTCCGGATCACCGCCGTGGTGGTCAGGCCGGTGGTGGTCCTGCCCACGTCGGTCGAGGTCAGCTCGAAGTTCGTCCCGTCCAGCGACCCCTCGGCGATCTCGGTCAAGCCGATGGGGTGCGCCAGCGTGAGCTCGAGCCTTCCAGGCGCGCCCGGCCGCAGGAACCCGCGTTCGAAGTGGATCGGTGCGCCGTCCGCCGGCGACCAGCTCGCCTGTTGATACAGCAGGAACGTGTCCCCCACGTGGTCGAAGCCCAGCTCCTCCTCATAGAGGAACGGATCGATCGTGGGGTACTCGCCCGCGCCTTCGCCTCGCCACGTGCCCAGGAGGAACGCCAGCGGGGACAGGCTCTCGTGGAGCGGGAGCGCCGCCGGCTCCCTCACGCCTCGTCCTGCACGGCCGGTCCCATGAGACCGACGCTACCACCGGCCCTCTGGGGATCCTCGTGGGGACGCGAGCCGCAGCGGAGGACTAGCCCTCGCGCTCGAGTCGCTCGGCGATGGTGCCTTGCAGGAGCGCGATCTGGTCGTCAAGCGTCAGCTGGAACACCTGCGGCGCGAAGTTGAACTCGGGGAAGTGCCGCCACTCGACCACGGCGAAGCGCTCTGGCGCCTCTTGATCGATCCGCGCATCCACGCGGGCCAGATCCTGCTCAAGACGGGTGATGCGCTCACCGATGGCGCTCATGCGCACCGAGACGTCGCCCTCGGTGACGGTCACGGTGTCGAGCTCCGGCTCGAGCGGTGCCACGCCCCGGAGCCGGCCTTGCAATGCGGTCAGGTCGCTCACGACTTCGTCGTGGGCTCGATCTCCGTTCATCCACTCCCCCTCGGATGTCCTCGAGACGGCCCCGGCCCGCCGCGGCGGATGGTACGCACGTCGGTCGCTCGAGGCAACCCTGCAGCCAGCGGCCGTCGCATCATGGTCCGTTAGGCTCACGTGATGCCATCCGTCGTTCGGATTAATGTCACTCCGGTCAAGTCGATGGCCCTCACCCACCCCGAAGAGGTGGCGCTGAGCAGACGTGGGCGTCGCGGAGAACCGGCTGTTCTACCTGGTGGACGACCAGGGGACGGCGGTTCGGCGGCGACAGATTCGGTCCGCTGCAGACCATCCGGCCCAGCTACGACGTCGCCGACGAACGGCTGACGCTGACCTTCCCGGACGGCGGCGTCGCCGACGGCGACGCCGCGGTGTTCACCGAGGGCCTGATCACCGATTTCTACGGCCGCCCGGTCCGCGCGCACGTCGTTCCCGGACCATGGACGGAGATGTTGTCGACCTTCGTCGGGACACCGGTCCGGCTGGCCAGATGCGACCAGCCGGGCGACGGCAACGACGTCTACCACGTGACCCTCGTCTCGAACGCCTCGGTCGCCGAGCTCGCCGCGCGAGGTGGCCACGAGGGAGCGCTCGACGCCGCACGGTTCCGCATGATGTTCGAGCTGGACGGCACCCAGCCGCACGAGGAGGACGCGTGGGCCGGGCGGCGGGTCCGGATGGGCAAGGCGCTGTTGCGGGTCTACGGGCAGGTGCCGCGTTGCGTCGTCACCACGCGGAGTCCCGAGACCGGCCTGAAGGACTTCGACACGCTGAAGACGATCGTGTCCTACCGGCCGCTGATGCACGACGAGAAGGGCATCCCGTTCGGCATGTACGCGGAGGTCGAGCAGGCCGGCCGCGTCCGTCTGGGCGACCCCGTCACCGTGCAGGGCTAGCGACGACGCCCCTCGCGCTTCCGCTCCGCCGCGTCGAACGCCTTGGCGGCGCGCTTCGCCAGCATCCGCAACTCCGTCGCCGTCGACTCCGCGTCGCGGAGCTTGGCCCGTGCCGCGTCGAGGCGGCCCTCCATCGACGACACCTGCTTCGCCATGCGCGCGCGCGCGTCGTCCGCGGCGGACGCCTTCCGCTCCGAAGCGTCGCGATCCCGGCGGAGCCGACGGATCTCGGCCTCGAGCTCGCTCGCTCGCTCGTCGCCCGTCATCGCCGCATCCTTGCGCGACCGAACGGGCTCCTCCGCCTCGGGATCCTCGTCGCGACGCGACACCAGCTGCAACCCCGACACGTCGCCGAACCCGGCCGTCGGACGGACCGTCTTTTCGAGCGTGCCCGCGCGCAGGCGCTCACCCACCTCGTCGTCCACCGATGCCGCCTCGAGCGTGCCACGGATGTCCTCCACGTGCGGGTCCGGGGACCGTCCGGCGGCACGCAGCGCCGCGACAGCACGATCCGTCAATCCCGCGATCGACTCGCGCCGCCTGGCGGTCGCGTCGCGGAGCGCAGACGGATCGCGGCCCGACAGGGTGGCGCGCTGGGCGCCGGCGAGGTCCGCACCCGCGTCCAGCAGCTCGCCGATCGCGTCCGGCACGTCCTCCGCGAGTTGATCGAGCGCCCACGCCGCAACCGTCGGGCGGCGGAGCTTCTTCACGGTGGACGCATCGTCGCCCCGTCCGTCCTCTCGCAAACGTTTCGCGAGCGCGTCGCGCGCCTCGATGAACCCCTCGGGGGCGACGCGGTACAACGCGCTGATCTCGGGATCGCTCACGGCTCTCCGCTCCGACTCACGGGTCAGACGAAGCTCTCATCGTAGTCGTCGTCGGTCACCGGCTCGCCCCACTCGGGAGCGCCGCCACCGTTGACGGCGACATGCACCATCGGCGTGTCCGAGGTCGCGCCGTGGAAGTGCCACTCCCCCGCGCCCACATGGATCACGTCGCCGGGCTCGAGGATGCGCCCCGGCTCCCCTCGCGAACGAACACGGCCCCGTCCGGCGACGCCGTAGAGGAACTGTCCTGCGGGATGCTGATGCCAATGGGTTCGCGAGCCCGGGGAGAAATGCACGACGCCGATGTTCGTTCCGTCGTCCGCCGTGAGCGTCGCCCGGAGCCACACCTCGCCGGCGAAGCGCCCGTCGTCTCCGCGCTCGAACGTGCCTTCGCTCGCTTCCGAGATCTCCATGCGTTCCCCCCGTCATCCGTCGCGTCGCCGCAGCCTACCGATGGAGAACGCGCTCCATCAGGGGACGTGCAGCGACGGGAGATCTAGATGTGGTGGGTGATCCAACCCTCGGCGATCCCCTTGGCACGATGCTCGGGGCAAAGGACCTTGTGCCGCATGGTCGTGGCCCAGCCCGCGTGACCACCGGACGTCGACTTGACGACCTTGGACCGCAGCCAGATCGACGAGGCTCCGGAAGCACCGCAGGTGCCGGACTCGATCGTCGTGAATGTGCAGTTCACCACCCCAAGCTATGCCCATCTTCGAGAGAAGTCGATAGGCCGGCGCGGGATGAGACGGCGCGTGGAGCCGGAAGACCGGCCCGAGAGGCACAGGCGTTCCGCGTCGATGGCTACGCCGGTCGCCGTCGAGGGTTAGGGTTGGGTCAGCCGATGGACGATCCGGAAGACATCGATAGCGAGCTTCGCGATCGCCTGAACGCGATCGGGCCCGAAGCGCGAGCCGTTCTCTTACACGTCCTCAAGCTGCCCGACCTCGAGCGCCGCCGCAGCATCGGCGAGTTCTTCGGCGATCCCCGGACCCGTTCCTTCGCGCAGCTCCTGGTCGACCTCGAGGAGTCACCCCACGCCCGTGCCGTCGTGCTGGGCGAGCTCCGAGGGAGCGATCCGGGCGTGGAATCCTGAGGCGGGAGGAACAGCCGGACGTTCGTTGACCCCGGAGCTAGGCTGGTGTCGTGACGACGATCGGCCGACAGCTCAACCGCGTCCGGGACGAGGCCCTCAAGACCGATGACCGCGTCCGCAACGTGCTCCGGCGCAGCAGCATCCACGCCCTTCGGATCTCGCTCGGCGTCGTGTTCATCTGGTTCGGAGCGCTGAAGGTCGCGGGTGACTCACCCGTAGCCGACCTGGTGGCACGGACCGTGTACTGGTTCGACCCCGACGTCGTCGTGCCTGCGCTCGGTTCCGTCGAGATCGTGGTGGGCGCGTTGCTCCTGGCCAACAGGTTCCTTCGACTGGCACTGGGGTTGTTCGCTGCCCAGATGATCGGAACGTTCCTCGTCTTCGTCGTACTCCCCGACGTCGCCTTCCGCGACGGCAACCTGTTCAAGCTCACCGTCGAGGGCGAGTTCGTCGTGAAGAACCTGGTCCTTCTGACCGCCGGGATGGTCGTCGGTTCTCAGGTTCCGGAGTGGGGCGGGGCGGGCTCGAACCACGAACCGACGGATTAGGAGTCCATCTTCGCGGTCTCCTTGATGAGCGCCACGAGCGCCTTCTCGTCGAGGTCCGCGAGCTTCTTGATCCGCACGCAGGCAGCCTTGCCGATGTCGGCCTTCGGGCGCCGGCGGTCGACGTACCGTTCGGCGACGTAGCCCTTCGCGTCGGTGGCGAGCAGTACAGCGAGACGTACGAGGCGTTGCTGGCGATCGAGAGCTTGCAGGCATCGCCCTCGCGGCCGCTCGCATAGCGGTAGTGGAACGGACCGTATCCGAGCATGCCGCCCATGATGACCGGCTCGAGTGTCGGCGCGTGCGTTGTGTTGTGGGGCGGGGAGGGCTCGAACCACCGACCGACGGATTATGAGTCCGCTGCTCTGACCGACTGAGCTACCGCCCCGGGGACAGCTCATGCTACTCCGTCCCTCGGCGGCTCCGGATGGCGTCCGAATTGACTACATCGTCCCCGCCGTCGCGGACCGTTTTGTAGCGAGTGTCCGATAGACGTACTCTGTCTGAAGGAGTACCCGAGCTGCTGGCGGTGCTCCGGATCCGGCCCGAACCCCTCGGCCTCCGTGCGGCGACCGCCGCGACACACGAAGCATGATCGGAGCGCCATGCGCATCTGCGAACATCCCGTGGCCCGATTCCCTCCCCATGAGCGACTACCGTCGCGAGGAAACGATGAACGAGACGCGTTCGCGTCAGACGAACGAATGGATCGAAGAGGCGAACGACCGTTTCGGCGCCGAGAATCCGATGGACGAGTATCGGTGTGAATGCAGCGACGGCCGTGTGCGCCGCCGTGGTCAGCCTCACGCGCGCCGAGTACGAGGCCGTGCGCGCCGATGGCCTCCGGTTCTTCATCGCCGAACACCACGAGAACCCGGAGCTCGACCTGCTCGTCGTCGAGCACGAGCGCTACTCGATCGTCGCGAAGCTCCCCGGCAGCCGGCCAGATCGCGCTGAGCTCCGACCCGCGGAGGAACTGACTACTCGGCGTCGTCTGAGCGCGTCGGCGCCGGACGTGTCGCGCCGGGCAGCAGTTGGTGGGTCGACGTGATCTCCTCCGCGACGTCGACCATCTTCCGGTTCGTGCCGGCGCGCGTGATCGCGCAGCATGTTGAACGCCGCCTGCTCGTCGATGCCGATGACGCTCCATCAGGATGCCCTTCGCTCGCTCGGTGACGGCGCGACGCCCGAACGCGCCCTCCAGGTCGTGATACTCGGCGAACCGTCGGAGCACGATGTCGATCGAGCTCTGCAGCTCGTCCGGGTCGTTGCCGTCGGCGATGTAGGCGAAGATCCCCCGTTTCGCCGCCTCGTTGATGAACGCGCCGTCCTGCACGTCGAGGAGGGCGATCACGGGACATGTCGCTTGCTTCACGATCGCGTCGATCTCGCGCAACGCCTCCGGCTCGGCGTCCGAACCGACGATCACGATGGCGACGTCGGGCCGAGCCTGCGCGGTCGCCTGCCCCACCTCTGGCGATCTCGATGGTCCGGCGATGACGTCGTGCCCGAGTTCGCGACCACGACCGCGGTGACCTGCGCGAGCCTATCCGCCCGCTCATGGGCGATCGACGACTCAACAATTGTTGAGTCGTGTCCGTACCCATCGATCGAGGGGATTGTAGTACCGGAAACCGCATGTCGCGAACCTGACGACCTTTCACGAGCGGGCACCGTCGCTCGCCCTTGACTTTCAGCGCATCCCTCGCTACCTTCCCCGAAGAGGGGACTCCAGCACTTGGTCCTCCGGTCGTAGATCCCGGCCCTCCAGGTCCGAGTCGACCCCAAGCACTCGGTTGGCATGACATCCGGGAAGGCGGCCCCGATGGAGCTCCCCATCCGAGAGCGGGTGAGCGGTCCGGGTGTGACCCCCACCGACGATGAGCGCGTCTTCGCGCGGATCGCCGCCGGCGACGCGGCCAGCCTCAGACGGCTGTTCAGCCGCCACGCGCCGCTGACGGTCGCGATCATCGCCCATCTGGTCGGCCGGTCGCAGGCGCAGGACATCGTGCAGGAGACGTTCCTTCTGCTGTGGGACCGGCGGTTGCACCAGCCGGACGACGGGTCCGTCCAGACCTGGGTCCTCGGGACGGCGCACAGCCGCGCGCTCGAACTGATCAGGGAGGGGAAGGTCCCCCCGCGCCCGCCGACCGCCGGAGGCGCTTGCGCACCATCGTCGACGCCGGCGCGCTGCCGCGGCCCAAGGCGGATGCGTTCACGCTCGCTCGCCAAGCCGTCGTGCTCCGAGCGTTGATGGCGCCTCCCGGCCGAGGAGCGACACCACGATCGAGCTGATGTACTTCCGCGGTCTTTCCCGCCGTCAGATCGCCGAACGGCTCGACGTGCCGCTCTCGGAGATCCGGCGCCGGTCCGACGGCCGGTCTCGAACGACTCGATCACGTCGCTCCGTTCGTCCGGGCATGCTGGGCTCCGACGTGCCGCTGCGGCTGGATCCTGATCAGCCGAGGATCCGGGCGTCCCGATATCCGGACGCCGAAGCGCGCTTCCCCGCGTGAACCGGTACGGGTCGAACTCCGCGAGTCGCGGATCGAGCTCCGACGAGCCGACGACCATGTCGGCGACGTGCTTGCCGAGCGCAGGCGCCAGCTTGAATCCGTGCCCGCTCGTGCCCGCGTCGACGAAGACGTTGGGCGCCACCTCGCCGATGACCGGCTGCCAGTCGGGACTGACGTCGTACAGGCTCGCCCAGCCGCCGTGGATCTCCGAACGTTCGAGCTGCGGCACACGCCGAACGACGGCCTCGGCGAGCCGGCGGACCTCGTCCTCGCGGATCTCCTGATCGAAGTCGTCGGGATCGACCTGCGGCGCCGGATGCACCGGACCCGACGAGGTAGAGGTCCTCTCCCTCCGGACGGAAGTAGTAGCCACCGACCAGATCCCCGTGCGCCGGCGTCGGATCCGCGCCCGCCCACCGGAACGTCGCGACGACGTGCCGTTCGACCGTGATCGGGAGCTGCACGCCGATCTGTGCTCGAGGAGCTGTCCGGTCCACGGTCCGGCCGCGATCAGGACGCGGCCGCACGACGTCGACGTCGCCGTCGTCGGTCGTCACCGACGACTCCTCGCTCCGACGGCTCGAGGCGCACGACCCGAGCTCCCAGTCGACCGACCGCACCGAGCTCGACCGCCCGGCGGAAGAGGCCCTCGGTCGTGGCATGCGGATCGGCATATCCGGCGCCTCGCTCGAGCGCCGCGACGCCGATCCCGTCGACGCGAGAACGACGGGTACTCCGTCGACGAACCGATCGGGCTCGAACAGGGCGGTCTCGATCCCGAGCTGGTTCAGGCGTTCCGCCGACGACTCGCACGTCGTCCACGTCTTCGGGGGGATGCAGGAACAACATGCCGGTGCGGCGGAACCCGGCATCGACGCCGGTGATCTCCCGGAACCGCTCCATCATCGCGATGCTGTCGCGCGCCGCCGCCGCGAGGAACGTGTTCGTGTAGTACGCGCGACACACCGCGCTCGACCGACCGGTCGGACCGCCGCCGGGCGTCCATCGTTCGAAGATCGACCACGCTCGAGTCCGCGCGACGCCAGGTGGAACGCGGCCGAGGCGCCGTGGACGCCCGCTCCGACGATCCCGACGTCGAACGTCTCCATGCCGCTCAGCGGGGCTCTCGAGGTCCGCGATCCTGCGGGCGAGCACCGGGAGCATCGCGACCGCGATGTCGGGTTCGGCCTCGAGGATCGCGGCGAAGTCGCGCCGCGCCACCGCGAGGCAGCGGACGGCCGTCGCCGCCTGGACGCGCGCGGTCCGCGTCACGCCCGGGGCGAGGATCGCCAGCTCGCCGAAGAACTCCCCCGGCTCGAGCGTGACGGTCGCGCCACGCGGCAGTTCGACCGTGACGGTGCCCTCCTCCAGGATGAACATGCCCGGAGCCCTCCTGGCCCGGTTGCGTGAGGACGTGGCCGGCGGGCGCCTCGAACTCGGTGACGACGGCGCCGACGCGCGCGAGCGCGTCGTCGTCGAGGTCGGCGAAGATCGGGATGGCACGGAGCTTCGCGACGAGCGTGGCGTCCATGCGCAGCAGCCTACCCGGCACGCGCTGCCGCGCACCGCGTCGCGATTTGGGAGGATGCCGCCGTGCAGCGCGCTTGGACAGCAGCCGTGACCGGGTTCCGCACGGAGTCGGACAGCATGGGCGATATCCAGGTCGACGCATCGCGTTACTGGGGCGCGCAGACCGAACGATCGCTCCACCACTTCTCGATCGGCGACCCCGCGTCCGAGCGCATGCCGCTCGAGGTCGTGCACGCGATGGGCGTGCTGAAGAAGGCGGCGGCCATGGTCAACCGGGCCGACGGTCACCTCGACGCCGAGCTGCGCGCGGCCTCATCGTCGCCGCGGCCGACGAGGTGATCGACGGCGACGCTCGATGAGCACTTCCCGCTGTTCGTCTGGCAGACCGGCTCGGGCACGCAGACGAACATGAACGTCAACGAGGTCGTCTCCAACCGCGCGATCGAGATGGCCGGCGGCGACGATGGGCTCGAAGTCGCCCGTCCACCCGAACGACCACGTGAACATGTCGCAGTCGTCGAACGACACGTTCCCGACCGCGATGCACGTCGCGGCGGCCGAGACGATCGTGCAGCGATCTGCTCCCGAGCGTCCGGACGGCTGCGCGACGCGCTTGGCGGCGCGGCCGAAGGAGTTCGCCGACATCGTGAAGATCGGACGCACGCACCTACAGGACGCCGTCCCGCTCACGCTCGGACAGGAGTTCGGCGGGTACGTGGCGCAGCTCGACGCCGACATCGTGCGGATCGAGCTGACGCTGCCCGGTCTGCTTGAGCTCGCGATCGGCGGCACCGCCGTGGGCACCGGGTTGAACGCGCCGCCGGGGTTCGGCGAGGCGACCGCCGCGACGATCGCCGAGCTGACCGGACTCCCGTTCGTCTCGGCGCCCAACAAGTTCGCGGCGCTCGCCGCCCACGACGCGCATCGTGTTCACGTCCGGCGCGCTCTCGACGCTGGCGGCTTCGCTGATGAAGATCGCGAACGACATCCGGTTGGCTCGGCTCCGGGCCCCGGAGCGGGCTCGGCGAGCTGATCCTGCCCGAGAACGAGCCCGGTTCGTCGATCATGCCCGGCAAGGTCAACCCGACGCAGTCGGAGGCGATGACCATGGTCGCGTGCCAGGTGTTCGGCAACGACGCCGCCGTCACGTTCGCCGGGTCGCAGGGCAACCTCGAGCTGAACGTGTTCAAGCCGGTGATGATCCGCAACCTGCTGCATTCGGCGCGGATCCTGGCCGACGCGTGCGGGACGTTCCGCGAGTTCTGCGTGGAGGGGCTGCAACCGAACCGCGAGCGGATCGACGAACTGGTGCACGGATCGCTGATGCTCGTGACGGCGCTCAGCCCGACGCATCGGCTACGACAACGCGGCCGCCATCGCGAAGAAGGCGCACCACGAGGGGACGACGCTCAAGGAGGCGGCGCTCGCGCTCGGATTGCTCACCGAGCAGGAGTACGACGAGGCCGTCCGGCCCGAGGACATGGTCTAGGCACGACCGCGCTGCCGAACGTGTCCTTGAACCGCCGTTCAGCGCCGGAGGGGAATCGCGCAGGATTCCGAAAACCAGCCGCTCCTCAAGGCGCGTACCCTTGATGGAGAGAGAGGGGGGTGGCATGACCCTGTCCGACGGTGTCTCACCGAGCCCGCACCTGCAGCGGCGCATCCGCGAGGTGCAGGTCTTCCTCGAGGAGAACCTCGATCGCGACGTGGATCTCCGGACGATCGCCCGCGAGGCGTCCCTCAGCCCCTACTACTTCACCCGACAGTTCACGGCCTACGTCGGCGTGCCGCCGTATCGCTACCTGATCGGCCTGCGGATCGACCGCGCGAAGGATCTGCTGCGCGAGTCCGAGCTGACCGTCACGCAGATCTGTCATCGCGTGGGGTTCAACTCGCTCAGCCATTTCACGACGACGTTCCGACAGCACACCGGCTTCAGCCCTTCCGCCTACCGGCGCCGCAAGGACTGGGAGCAGGAGGCGTTCCGGTTCGGCTCGATCACGGATCGGCCTGATCCACCAGCCGAACAAGCGGATGAGCCTGTAAGACCGCGCCTCGAACAGGACGAAAGGCCCGGGATTCCGCCGAGAGAGGTGTGGCTCTTGGCCGGTGGCATCCCGGGCCTTCCGGTCGCCGCAGCTGGGACCGGAGTCCCTGCCGGGGGGTACCGACTCGAGTGCGACGACCGCGCCCACCTATTCGTACGCCCGCCGCTCCCCTCGCTGCCTATCGGCTCCTTGCCGAGAGCTTGCGACTTCCTGCGAGGCAGGCGGTCGCGGGCATCGGGGTCGCCCCGCGGAGCGGGGCGACCCCGATCCCGTGCCGACGTTACGCCGGCCTCGACCGCGATGCGGTCGAGCGCCGGCAGACCCGCGAACTGGTCGAACGAGTAGTTCGTGACGTTCTCCGACAGCACGACGACGTTGTTGTCGAACAGGTACGGCACCCACGGCACGACCTCTTCCATCAGGTACGTGTCGAGGTCCGCCCAGCACTGCACCCGCTCGTCGCCCGTGAGGGGGATGCACCGGTCGATCTGCTCCTCGGCGCTCGGCACGTCGACGACGTCGTACCCGCGCTCGGTGAGCATCTCCGCCGTCACGCCGACCATCGTGTCGTTGCAGCACGACTCCGGACCGATCGCGGCTCCGCGAGAACAGCGGCGGTGCGAACGTGAACCCGTCCGGGTAGTCCTTGCCCCAGCCGGTGGCCGTGCACAGCGCCCAATGCGTAGTTGGGGTCCTCGCAGCGCGCGTACATCGTCGAACGCTCGAGCGGCTTCGGGTTCAACGTGATCCCCAACGGCTCGAGGACCTGCTGCAGGAGCGCGAGCTGCTTCGGGTACGGATCCGCGCTGTCGCTGATGGTCAGCACGTCCTTGCACTCGGGCGCGTCGCACACGCCGTCGCCGTCCGCGTCGTACTTCGACTGCGTGATCTCCTCCTGCGCCTTGTGCGATGTCGCCGGCGCCGTCCGGCGTCGCGTACGGGTCGTACGTCTGCAGCAGGTTGTTCTCCAGGCTGTTCACCATGATGTGGCCGGCGATCTCGCCGAAGATCGGACCGCCGCGGAGCTGGAGGAACCCCTGCTTGTCGAGCGCCCAGTTCAGCGCCTTGCGGACGTGGATGTCGTCGAACGGCGGGTTCGCCAGGTTCATCTCCAGGAACCGGACGGCGTCCGACGGATCGGCGTGGATCCGATCCTGCAGCTCGGGATCGGTCGTGTACTGCTGCACCTGGTTGGCCGGCGGCACCGCGTCCAGACCGAGGTCCATGTCGCCCGGCGTCGATCTTCAGCGCGATGTCCTCCGCCGTGCCGCCGATCGTGGTCTCGATGCGATCGGCGATACGCCGGCCGCAGCTCGTCGGTCGAGGCGTCCCACGACGGGTTGCGAACGAGCACGATCGAGCGGCCGGGCGAGTAGCCGGCCACCGGCGTCCTGCTCCTTGGCCGGCTTCGAGAAGTCCAGCGCCTCGGAGCCCTCGAACATGTACGGGCCGGTCGCGACCAGGAACTGGCCCCAGTCCGCGTCGTGGCCCGTCGCCGCGCCGAGCCGCGCCTTCGGGTCACCGGGCAGCGGCGGGATCGGCGCCGAGGCCGGCATCGCGAGCCGGTACCCGAGGTCGCCGGTGGGCTCGTTCAAGCGTGACGACGAACGTCGAGTCGTCCGGCGCGTCGAGACCCGAGATGGTGTCGGCCTCGCCGGCCGCGAACTCGTCGAACCCCTCGATCGCCGAGTAGTAGAACGAGTAGCCGCCGACGTTGCACGCGCCGCAGGCCTCGCGCTCCATCGCGCGCACGAAGTCCTGCGACGTCACGGTCACGTCCTGCAGCGGCGGGCCGTACTTGATGCCGGGCTTCAGCGTGAAGGTCCACGTCAGGCCGTCATCGGACACGGTCGGGCATCTCGGCCGCCAGGTCCGGCCGGAGCTCGCTCCCGCCTTCGTCGGTCGTCTGCCCGTTGTACGAGAGCAGCGTGCGGAGCAGACAGCACCGGAAGTACTCCCACGTCACCGACGAGTACTCCTTCTGCGGATCGAACGCATCCTGCACGTCGCTGATGAGCGCGATGTTCAGCGTGCCGCCCGCCTCCGGCTCGGCGCTGGCCGCGGACGACTCCGTGGGGAGCCTCCGGAGTCCCCGCCTCCGCACGCGACGCCCAGCACGGCCGTGACCGTCGCGAGCGCGATGAGGATCCATCTCCTCGACATCTCGTCCTCCTCCGAGGATCGCGTCGGATGCGTCGATCCCTACCGACGCGTACGGAGCGAGGTGCACCATGCGCAGGACTTCGGTTCCTTGCCAAGGGTTGTCGATCGATTGCCCGGTAGTTGCGTGATGCTGCGGTGCGGCCTACGGAGCGCGTTCCACCTGCACCAGCGCACTGTGGAAGTCGCCTCCGCCGCCCAGGTCGGAGAGCCCGTCGGGCGTGAGCGCGTTCGCCGATGAACCGGACGGCGACTTCGACGCCCACCATCCCGACGGCATCGACACGACGCCCGGATCGGACCTTGTCCCCCACCCGCGCGGGAAGCGTGATCGAGCCGCGCTCGTTGAACACGCGCACGCTGTCGCCGTCGGCGATGCCTCGGGTCACGGCGTCGTCGGGATGCAGGTCGAGCATCGGCGTCTTCTCGGCCTTGAGCGCGCGATCGACGTTGGCATAGCTCGAGTTCAGG
This sequence comes from uncultured Actinomycetes bacterium, assembly GCA_963777495.1. GTDB lineage: Bacteria > Actinomycetota > UBA4738 > UBA4738 > HRBIN12 > JBBQVZ01. Next base: position 35,431 of record CAVZQM010000013.1, read on the forward strand.
AAGTGGTGAGCACCCTTGGCGGTCAGGAGCGCCAGCGGGTAGCGGGCGGCCAGCGCGGGATCGCCGGCCGGACTCTCGGGCGCCGGCGTGAACCCCGGCAGCGGATCCATGCCCGAGGCCGGCCAGACGCTCGGAGTAGAGCTCGCACTTGCCCGACGGGGTCGAGAACCCGCCGTTCGGCGTACGGCAGGACCTGCTCGTCGGTGTCGACGCGGATCCACCCGCGCTCGCGGAGCGTCGCGCGCGCGGTCCTCGCCGAGCGGGGCGAGCGCCGCCGCGACCAGCTCTTCGTCGGACGTCGCGGAACGCCGTCATCGTCGAACCCCATCCGCGCCGCCAGCCGCCGGAAGATCTCGGTGTTCGGCAGCGCGTCGCCGACGGGCGGGATCGCCGGCTCGTTGATCGTCAGGTACGTCTGTCCCCACGACCAATGCACGTCGTGATGCTCGACCTGCGTCGTCGCCGGCAGGACGTAGTCGGCGTGGCGCGCGGTGTCGGTCAGCACGTGCTCGAGCACCACCGTGAAGAGGTCGTCGCGGCGAAGCCCGTCCAGCACCAGGTTCTGGTTCGGGTGCGATCGCGGCCGGGTTCGAGTTGTAGACGACCAGCGCACCGATCGGCGGATCCATCGACGGGTCGGTCAGCGCACGGCCGACCTGGACCATGTTGACCGTACGCGACGGATCGATCCTCGGGAACCGAGATGCCGCACGACCAATCGATGTCGCCGAAGAGCTGGAACGTCATGTGACAGAGACCGCCGCCGCGGTCGCGCCACGCTCCGACGACGGCGGGCAGGCAGCTGATGGCGCGGAACGCCGACGCACCGTACGCGTGGTGCTCCATGCCGACGAGCAGGCGGATCGCGGCGGGGCGCGTGGTGGCGTACGCGCGCGCGAGGTCACGGATCTGCGTCGGCGTCGATCCCGGTGATCGCGGCGACGCGCTCGGGCGCGTAGTCCGGCAACCGTCCGCGCAACCTGCTCGAACCCCACGGTGTGTTCGGACGACGTAGCGCTCGTCGTGCAGGCCCTCCGGCGACGATCACGTGCATCATGCCGAGCGCCAGCGCCGCATCCGTCCCCGGCATCGGGCGGACGTGGATGGTCGGCTGCGGCGGCGGTGCGCGTCTTGGCCGGATCGATCACGACGATGGTGGCACCTTGCTCCTTGGCCTGGCGGATGAACGGCCACAGGTGCAGGTTGGTCGAGATGGTGTTCGTCCCCCACAGGATGATGTAGCGGCTGTGGACGAGGTCTTCGGGGAGGAACCCCGGACCGTCCCCGATCGTCATCGCGATGCCCGTGCCACCGGCGCTCCCGCAGACGGAGCGCACCAGGTGGGTCGCGCCGAGGCGCGCGAAGAAGGCGTCGCTCATGGCTTCCCCCTGCAGGAGTCCCTGCGTCCCCAGGTAGGAGTAGGGCATCACCGCATGGGCGCCGCTCTCGTCGACGATCCGCCGGAGTCGCGACGCGATGTCGTCAAGCGCTTCGTCCCACGAGACCGTCTCGAACGATCCCGCTTCCCTTCGGGCCCGTTCGGCGCATCGGGTGCAGCAGTCGATCGGCGTTGTACGTCCGGTCCTCGAGGAAGTGGTTCACCTTGGCGCACAGGCCACCGCGGGTGAAGGGATGATCGCGGTCGCCGTGCAGCTCGACCGCGCGGCCGTCGCGAACCGTGACGGTCCACGCGCAGGTGTCGGGACAGTCGTGAGGGCAGGCACCTCGCGACACGCGCAGCGGCAGTTCGGAGATCGCCATCCCGCGAAGCGTAGTACGGCTGGTCAGCTCGGGGGTCTAGACCTCGGCCGGCTCGCGTTCACGAACGATCTCGACCTCCGGTTCGTCGTGCTCGGGCGCCGGCGCGACCACCCGGCGCGACCGGCGTCCCAACCATCGACCGACCAGCGCACCGATGGCCAGCGTCAGGATCGCGGGCCACCACCACGACAGCGACCGGGTCGGATCGGGAGAGGCGGCCCTCGGTACCGGGACGGATGCCGGGATCGGCACAGGGGCAAGCTGGGCTTCGCGTAGCGCGGACCGCGTTCGGATCAGCCCTTCGCGGAGCTCGGTGGACATGCGGACCGCTCTCCGCGCCTGGTTCCGGAGCCGCCATCGCTCCGTGCGATGCCGATCGAGGCGGTCGAGGAGCGCGGCCTCGAACGGCGTGTGGACGATCGTGATCCACCCCATCCCGAGCCAACCGACGCTCGCGTGGACGCATGGATCGTCGCAGAAGCCGATCGCGTATCGTCCGGACGGCACGTCGGGCACGGCGAACGTCAGCGAGGCGACGCCGTACCGATACCCGTCGCGGACGGTCGGGCCGTCGATCTGCAACGTGCCGAGCTGGATCGATCCCTTAGGGATGGCGGGTGGTTGGATCATCTCCCACGAACCCCACCCCCGACCGGGGAGCAGGTAGGCGTAGTACGGGCCCGCTGTGAGCTCCCCCGTGCCCTTCAGTTCACCCGCGAAGAATCGGCCGCGCACCTCCGCCACGTCGCCGGTGAGGTAGTGATCGCGAGGGAAGTTCAGGCTGTCCCATCCGCCCGCCGATGCGGCGTCGCCGGACAGACCGACGATGATCGTTGCGAGGATCGACACGGCCAGCATGCGACGACACATCGGAACCCCTCTCGGTCGCTCGTACAGAGCAGACCGCGTGGGGAAGCACAAGGTTCCATGCCGGATGCGGCGGAACGACCGGGTGTTGGCGAACGACGGGAGCTAGCGGGAGCGGCGAAGCAACCCGCGACGGGTCGCCGGCTCCGTCTCGAGGACGGCGTTCTGCGCGATGTCGACCAGCAGCAGGTGCCGGTGCGCGATCTCGGGGTCGACCGGCTCCGCGGCAGCCTGGCTGAGCCGGCATCTGAGGGCGGAGGAGATCTCGTTCGTCTGTTCGGTCATCGTGTCCACAGGTCGGATCCTCTCGTCGTTCGCGGAGCTCACCGTAGCCCGATGCGGGTCGGCGACACATCGACCGGTCGGCCATTCCGGAACGCGAAGGTCTCGGCTTCCTAGGTCGAACGTCCCGTCGACCGATGCCCGAGGCGTGGGTCAGGCGGTGAGACCCCGACGGCGCCGCGAAGACCGTCCGCGACCCTTCTGGATCCGCTCATCCGAGCGCAGCCGCTCACGTGCGGCGGAGTGGAGCTGCGATGCGACCGAGCCGGTTTCCGGCCGGATGGCGTCGGCGAGCCGCCGTCGCAAGCCCAACGCGAGGTCGTAGGAATCCCCGGCGGCGGCCACCTCCGGCTTCCGGTGATCGCTCATCCTCTGAATCTAGGCTCGGAAGCCTCGGGCGGACAGACCCCTATCGGCCATTTCCGGTGACCGAACGCCCGAGAACGCCTAGGCCGGATGGCACGTGTTACGTTCCCGCGGGTTCCGACGGGAACGGAGGTGCGGATGCTGAAAGAAGTCACGTGTCTCTGCGGATGGGTAGCGCGCGGCACCGACGACGAGGTCGTCGAACAGCTCACGCTCCACGCCTGGGACGACCACGGTGTCCGCAAGACCCGCGAGGAGATCCTGGCCAACGCCGTGCCGATCGGGCCCGCCGATGCCGCCGGACCCTGATCGACCGCCGATCATCGAGCTCGCTCCAGCCCTGACGAACGTCGCGTGGTCGACGGAGTTCGTATCGCAATCGCTGGAAGTGCTGATCGCCTCACTCGATGACGAGGGTGCGCACCGCCTGCGGCCGATCCACGCGTCCACCCTGCGGCTGGGATGGCCACCGGAGCATCAGCCCGGGGACATGGTCGCGCTCGCCGTCCGGCGGTACGGCCTGACGCCGCTGCTCGTCCACTCCACGTCATGGCGGCTCGACGCCGGTCGCCTGGTGCTGACCTACATCGCGGTCGTCGAGCATCCGCAGGATCTGAACGAGAACCTGACGGACGAGCCCGTGGTGCGGGCGAACCTGGCGCGCGGAGACGCGATGGCGCCGCCCCTCGAGATCGGCCTGTCGCAGGTGCTCGAACACGCCTTCCGTCACCTATCGTGGCTGGTGAAGGACGACGATGCCGTGCGCGCCGCGCTTCCCGACTGGGTCGCGTTCCTCCACGCGTACGAGCCTGAGCCGTTCCGCGCGCTCGGCGCACCACCGAGCTAGTCGTTGCGCTCGACCCACGCCGCCACGCCCCTCTACAATCTCCTCGTGGTGGCGATCCCCGACAGCATCCGCGAGCTCCTGGCGAGCGGGCGGTTGGCCCACGTGGTGACGTTGGCGCCCGACGGCACGCCACACGTCTCCATGGCGTGGGCCGGGTTCGACGGGGACGAGATCGTGTTCGCCACGTTCTACGACACGGACCAACACAAGCTGCGCAACCTCCGGCGCGACCCACGGGTGAGCCTGTCGTTCGAGGCGAAAGAACACACCGGCGAGGGACTCCACCCCTACGTCGTCATCCGAGGTCGCGCGACGATCACCGAGGGCGGTGCGCTCGAAGTCATGGATCGCCTCGCCGGTGCCTACATCGCGCCCGGCGCCGAGTTCCCGATGCGTGATGTCCCTCCCGGCGTCGTCATCCATGTCCAGATCGAGAAGATCTATGGTCAGGGCCCGTGGCAGGAGGGCGCGAGCTAAGCCAAGCGGTCACGCTGACGACGAGCTGAACTCGCCGTCGGTCGGCTCGCCCTCGCGGAGCCGGGCCGTCCACTCCGCGATGAACTCGGCCGGACGGTAGTTGAGGATCCTGTCCCGGGGGATGCCGGCGATCGCCGCTGTCGCCAGGCCGAAGGGGAGCGTGGCGAGCTCTGACACGCTGTGGGCGTCACTGCCGATCGAGAACCACCGCACCCCCGCCCGGATCGCGGCCCGCGCGAGGTCGACGTCCAGATCCTGTCGCGCCGGCGTCGCATCGAGCTCCAGCGCCTTCCCGGTCCGGGACGCTTCGTCGAACACGCGTGACCAATCGGCACGCAATCCCACACGCCGTCCGAACATCCGTGCGCGGGGATGGGCGATCACCTGCACGTCCGGGTTCCGCAGGGTCGCGATGTAGCGGTCGGTCTGGTCGTCGGCGACGCGGAGGCGCGAATGGAACGCGCCGAGGACCAGGTCGAGATGCTCCAGCGCCGCGGACTCCATGTCGCTCGCGCCATCCGCGAACACATCCATCTCCATCGACCGCAGCACACGGAACGGGTCCCCTTGCTCGGCCAACTCCGCGTTGAGTCGGTCGATCGCACGACCCTGCGCCGCCAGGCGCTCCGCGTCCATCCCCCGCGCGATCCGGAGGCTCTGGGAGTGATCCGTCACCGCGACGAACGTCCGGCCGAGGTCTCGGGCCGCGGACACCATCTCCCGGAGCGGGACGGAGCCGTCGCTGTCCGTCGTGTGCATCTGGAGGTCGGCGTGGGGAGTCGTTGTCCACTCGGGCGATCGCTCGAGCGCGGCGCGCACCTGCGCGAACGTCAGGTATCCGCGACGGGTCTCCGGGCGGCTCCGGTACCGAGGGCGGTTCCTCCAACCATCGATGGATCATCGCGCCCACCCACGGACCAACACCGTGGAGCTCCGTCAGCGGTCGTCCATCGTCGGCGACGGTCCCGGCCTCTTCCGGCCAGAACCGAGCGGCTCGAGCGGCGCGCTCCAGCGCTTGCCGCCGGTGGCCCGCTTCCTCCTCGCCGGCGAGCCACAACAGTTCGGCCAACCCATCGTTCGTGATCGTCGTCATCGGATGCCGTCGTCATCGCCATCGCCGCACCGCGCGATCGCGGGCGGTTCCGACCGACAAGATGGCGGGATTGACGCCGCCTGCCCCTGCTGACAGACTGCGCGCCGGTGAAGAGTCCCTAAGCGTTTTCCGCATCGCGATCCTCCCGAACCCCCGGAGGTCGAGGTTGGTTGAGAGGACGTTCTGGATCGGTACCGAGCCGGTGACCGGCGCCGATCGTGATGCGAGGGGACCTCGACCTCAGCGCGATCAAGGCGTTCGAACAGGCACTCCGTCCGGCGATCGATCACGGCGGGGCCGTCACGCTTGATGCCAGCGGATTGACGTTCATGGACAGCACAGGGGTTCGACTCCTGATCCACGCGGCCCAAAGGCTCCAAGGCCGAGGATGCCTCATCGTGCACGGGGCCAACGAAACCGTACGACGGGTCATCGACCTGACGGGGATCGGGAACCGCAGCGACAACTTGCATTTCGTCGGCCACTAGCGTGTCTCGAGACGCTGGGTCAACGTTGGGGCGCCGGTCGGCCCTCGCTCAGTTCAAGCGGCCGCAGGCCGTGCACTCCGCCCACGATCCCAGCGGATCGAAGCGGAACGGCACGTGCTCGCCGCAGATGGTGCACGTTCGAACCTGGGGATCCGTGTCCTGCGGATGCGTCGGGCGGGAGACGGGCCGCTGAGCCACCATGTCGCGACCGAAAGCGACCTCCGCCGCTCTCGCCATCTTCACACTTCGGTCTCGCACTGCCGTCGTCATGACCATCACCCCTTCGGGGTGTGATTTCCCGATGGTCGGGGAGCCCAAACACCCCTGTTCGCGGGATCGGGCGATCCAGCCTTGTCACCAGCGCTTCCGTGACCTTGAATGCATCCATGGCCGATGCCCCATCCCCCCGCGGTTCCAGCCTGGCGCGGATCGAACCCGCGTTGGACGTGCTGGACATCATCACCAGCAGCAGCGCTGACGGCATCACGATCCAAGACGTGACCGGACGGTTGGTCTACGCGAACGATGCCGCGGGCCGGATGTGTGGCTTCGCGTCCGGGAAGGAGATGCAGCAAGCTCCCATCGAGCTGATCCTGGGTCGGTTCCAGATGCTCGACGAGGAGGGGACACCGCTCGCGCTGGAACGCCTGCCGGGACGTCGAGCGATGGCCGGCGAGCCGGAGCCGGAGGCGGTCGTCGGGTTCCGCGACCTGGCGAGCGGTGAGGAGCGGTGGGCGCTCGTCCGGGCGACCCCGCTGTTCGACGATCTCGGGAGGGTCCGCAACGTCGTCAATGTCTTCATCGACATCACGGGCGACCAGAAACGACGATTGGGTCAATCGTTCCTGACCGACGCATCGCGGGCGCTCTGGCATTCTTCGCTTGACTGGGGTGCGACGCTACGCAAGGTCGCGCAGCTCGCCGTTCCCAAGCTGGCGGATTGGTGCTCGGTCGATGTCTTGGAGCCCGATGGCTCGCTGTCGTTGATCGCGATCGCTCATGTGGACCCGGAGAAGGTCGAATGGGCGTACGAGCTTCGACGCCGGTTCCCGATCGCTCCCGACGACCCCTCGGGAGTGGCCAACGTGGTCAGGACAGGAGTGTCCGAGCTCATCCCCGAGATCACCCAGGAGATGATCGACGCGGCCGATATCGAAGACCCCGAGCTCCTCGACGTTCTGGAACGGCTGCAGCTGAGCTCCGTCATGACGATCCCGCTCGTCGCACGAAGGAAGGTCGTGGGCGCGCTCACCATGGTGTGGGCCGAATCCGGGAAGCACTACGACGAAGAGGATCTTCGGTTGGCAGAGGATCTGGCCGGCCGTGCCGCGTTCGCGATCGACAATGCCCGACTGTACGAGGAACGGGATCATGTCGCGCGCACGCTGCAGGCCCGGCTCCTGCCCAAGTCGCTCCCTCGCATGCCCGGCATGGACGTCGCCGCCCGCTACGTCCCGGCGAACGATGTCCTGCAAGCTGGAGGAGACTTCTACGACCTGTTCGAGCTGGATGACGGGAGCTGGAAGGCCGTGATCGGCGATGTCTGCGGCAAAGGCCCGGAGGCGGCGGCCCTCATGGGGTTCGTCCGATTCACCACGAGGGCCGTGAGTCGCCAGGACACGAAACCGAGTGAGGCGCTGGTGAAGCTCAACCGGGCGCTCCGGGAAGAGCTTGAAGGTGACGGACGAGGCGAGTTCTGCACCGCCGCGGTCGTGCGCATCCGTCCCAGCGACGGCGGCGCGCGGCTCACCGTCGCGATCGCCGGCCATCCGCTCCCGTACATCGTCCGAGCGAACGGCGAGGTGGAGCAGGCCGGCGTCCCCGGCACCCTCCTCGGCGTCTTCGAGGAGGTGGACGTGTCCGACCAGGTGGTGGATCTCAGCCATGAGGACGTCCTGGTGATGGTCACGGACGGCGTGTTGGAAGCGAGCGACGACCCGACGTGGGTCGATCACACCTTCCCCGAGCTCCTCGCCGCGAGTCGCGGGATGACCTCGGGAGAGATCGCTGATCGGATCGAGACGGCGATCTCCACCATCGACGATCGCCGGACGGACGACGTCGCCGTGATGGTGATCCGAGCCGAACGGGGAACCGATCGATGACGCCATCCCCTACGCCGTCCACGGATCATCGACCGATAGGACGTTCCAACTGCGTCGGTTTGGGTACGGCGTGCATGCAAGGGGCGCGAGGAGCGGTTCGGTGCCTGGCCACGGCGGGATAGGTAGATGCAGATATCGGTGAAGATCCCGGTACAGCCCGAGGCTGCGGCGATGGCCCGCGACACCGTCTCCCGCGTCGTGTCTGAACGTCGGGCCGATGAACGCGTGCTCGAGGACCTGCGGCTCCTCACGAGCGAGGTCGTGACGAACGCGCTACGGCACTCCGGCATGCGGCCCGGGGAATCGCTCTTGGTCGCCGTCGAGATCTCGGCCGATCGTGTGCGGGTCGAGGTGGTGGATCACGGGCCCGGATTCGACCTTCGCGCGCTCGAAGCCCCGTCCGCCGAGGGCGTCGGTGGTTGGGGGCTGTTCCTCGTGGACAAGATCGCCGACCGTTGGGGGGTCGTCAACGACAACCCGAGTTGCGTCTGGTTCGAGCTGAAGCTCCCGGACGCCTGATCCTCCCGAGCTTCCAGCCGAAACCTCGACTATCGGGTCGTCATGTGAGTCACTCGTGCGTCAGCCGACCGGAAATGGCTTTGGCGCGGCTCGCGCGCCAGACGCGGATGCGCTGACGGACCCGGCGCGATGGGAAGTTCGACAGATGCCAGCGCTCTCGCTCGTAGTACCGCCAGCTCCGCAGACGCTGGCGCGAGGAAGGGGAGTGCACCATGGCTCGAATCGTAGTGGCTGTCCGACGCCCCGGGTCTACCGACCTTCGTCTGAGTCATGAAGGGCGCGTGCACCGCGGCTCAACGCCCTGAGCTGCGGAAACACCAGCTCTTGGGGGACGAAGCGAGCTTGCAACCCGGGACTCGGCGGCCGCGATGGCCATGACCCGGAGTCGCCCGGGACATCGACGCGGGGATGCGATGATCAGTCTCTCCGAGCCTCGTCGGGGCGTCGCTCCGCTCTAGATGCGAACGGGGTCGCGGTTGTACGCCCGGCGCGCCCACTGGAAGCACACGACGGTGATCGCCAACGCACCACGCGACGGCGATGACACCGCTGCTGCCGATCGGCGTGCCCATCAGCAGTCCCCGCAGGGTCTCGATGATCGGCGTGAAGGGCTGGTACTCGGCGAACCAGGCGAGCGCTGCCGGCATCGACTCCGTCGGGACGAATCCGCTGCTGAGGAACGGCAGGATGAGCAACGGCATGGGGATATTGCTCGCCGTCTCAACGCTCTTCGCCCGCAGGCCGAGGGCGACGCACAGCCACGTCAGCGCCAGGGTGACCATCGCGAGGACCCCGACGACGGCGATCCACTCGAGGAGCCCGGCCGTGGGTCGGAACCCGATGGCCAGGGCGACGCCGATGACGACCACGAGGCTGAGCGCCGTCTGGATCATGCCGCCGAGGACGTGACCGGTCAGCACCGAGGGCCGGAAGATGGCCATGGTTCGGAATCGGGCGATGATGCCTTCGGTCATGTCCATGGCGACCGAGATCGACGTTCCCTGGGCGACGCTGGCGACGGCCATGATGATGATCCCGGGAACGACGTAGTTGATGTAGTCGGCACGGCCGCCCGACGCATCGCCGAGGCCCGCGCCCAGCGTGCCGCCGAAGACGTAGGCGAACAGCAGCAGGAAGACGACCGGCATACCGATGAGCATCACGGTCAAGCCCACGTAGCGTTGCATGTGCCGCAGCTGGCGCCGCAGCATGGTCATCGAATCGGTCAGGGCGAAGTCCAGGGTGCTCATACCGCTTCCCTTTCATCCTCGGGTGCATCTCGGGTTGGCCGGTCAGGGTGAGGAAGACGTCGTCGAGATCGGGTGTGTGGAGCGAGAGGCTGTCGACCTCGATCGACGCACGATCGAGCTGGTCGAGCAGCGCTCGGAGCGATCGGACGTCTCCCCCACCCGGGATCTGCAGGGCGAGGCGCTTCATCGTCACGAGCGGACCCGCCGAGGGCGTCGGCGGCCGCCTCGAGTCCCTCGAGATCGGTGAACTGCAGCAGGATGTGGCCGCCCGGGATGCGACGCTTGAGCTCTCCCGGGCTTCCCTCCGCGATCAGCCTCCCGTCGTCGAGGACGGCGATCCGGCCGGCGAGCTGATCGGCCTCGTCCAGGTTCTGGGTCGTGAGGAAGATCGTGACGCCATCGGCCACGAGGTCGCGGATGATCTGCCACATGGTGAGGCGGCTGCGAGGGTCGAGACCCGTGGTCGGCTCGTCGAGGAAGATGATGCGCGGGTCGCCCACCAGGGTCATCGCGAGGTCGAGCCGACGACGCATGCCGCCCGAGTACGTGGATGCCGGCTTCTCCCCCGCCTCCACCAGGTCGAACTGCTCGAGCAGCTGGGCTGTCCGCCGCCTGCCCTCCGCTCTACTCAGGTGGCGCAGGTCCGCCATGAGGTTCAGGTTCTCCTCGCCGGTGAGGAGGTTGTCGACCGCGGAGAACTGCCCGGTGACACCGATCACGGCGCGCACCGCGTCGGGGTCGCGCGAGAGGTCGTGGCCCGCGACCCGCACCTGCGCCGCCGTCGAACCCGATCAGGGTGGACAGGATCTGGACGGCGGTGGTCTTCCCGGCGCCGTTGGGACCGAGCAGTGCGAAGATCGTTCCTTCGGCGACGGCCAGGTCGATGCCGTCGAGCACGACCTTGTCTCCGAAGGACTTGCGCAGCCCGGTGGTCGCGATCGCGTATCGGGATGTCGTGGTGGTCATGCCTCGTCCTTTCCGGTGTCGTTCGGATGGCAGCGATGGATGGTGATGTCGCCGTACGCGGTCCGGGCGCGCACGTCGACCGCCTCTTCGTCCGAGGCAGGACGGTCGGAAGCCTCCAGGTCGTTGTGGACGTTGCCGAACGCGCGTCTTGAGGTCCAGCCAGGCCGCCACGCCGTCGCGGATCCCGACGTCGATCTTGCCGTTCGCGCTCTCGGCGAGGACAGCACCACGTGCGACCTCGCCCAGACGCAGGTCGCCGTTGGCGGTCTTCACGGTCGCCGCGGCCAGCGCCCGGTCGATGGTGATCCGGCCGTTGGCCGCTTTCACCCGCACGTCGCCCGTGACGTCGCCGATCCACGTGTCGCCGTTGGAGTTCTTGACCACCGCCGCGCCGTCGACGCTGCCGATCCCCACGGCTCCGGCCGTCGAGACCTCGGCATCGCCGACGACGCTGTCCCACCGTGATGTCACCGGCACCGGCTCTTGAGCTCGAGCGGGCCCGCTTGGTCGAGCTGGATGTCGCCGACGCCGGTCTTGAAGCGGCATCCACCGAGGCGACCGGTGCAGTGCAAGGCGGCCACCCCCGTCTCACCGCTCACCTGTGATCCGATCGGAAGCTCGATCTGCACGTCGATCGAGTCCCGACCCGCGCGGAAGGACCACCGCCACCCCTTCTGCGCCCTGACGATCAACCTGCCGCTCGCGTACTCCACGTGGGTCTGCTCGGCGGCGGTCACGTCGGACTTCTTGGCCGGGTCGCTCGGGCGCACATCGACGACGGTGTCGGTGCGGTCGCTCGCCACGACCTGGATGTCACCCACGCCAACGTCCAGGGTGACGGAGATCGGTTCGGGCGTATCGAACGTCGGCATCGACACATCCTCCTGACTAGCGCGCCCAGCCCGAGTAGCGCTGAGCGCCTTTCGGCGCGCGTCGTTCGGCTCGACGGGCCGCGTCGGTTCGGTCGAGCCCCGCGGCGGCAGCTCGCACGAGCCAGGCGTTGACCGACAGCCCGTCGCCGACGGCCGCCTGCTCGACCCGTGCCTTCAGACGATCGGGCATCCGGAGGTTGATCCGGGACATCGTGCCCTCGTCGCCCTCGGTCGGAGCCACCGACACCACCGGTGGGCCACGCCTCCGGCCTGCTTTCCTCGCCCTCGAGCGACTCCTCTCCCGAGGGATCGCGCCGGCGGCAGCGTCACCACGAACTCGGGGTCACGACCTCGCAGTCGCAGCTCGACCGAGCCGGGTGCGAGCTCGGTGGTGATCTCCTCCGTGGCCGCCGCCAGGGCGTCCTGCAACGCCAGCCGGATCGCCGCGTCCAGGGGCGCGGTGAGACGCTCGGCCAGCGCACGAGCCTCATCACCCCCCGCGGCGGCCGCGACTTCCAGTTGGCGGTGGATGCTCTCGACGTACGGTCCTAGTTCCATGGCGCCATGATGGCACCATATGGTGCCATCGTCAACCCACGGTGGCATCATTCTGGTGCCATTCCCCCCCGGAGGAGCGTGAGAGAACTCTCACCCTCGCCTTACGAGTGCCTCATGGAGACTCGTTCGCTTCGAGGAACGCTGAGGACTCAGCCGCCGCAGTGGCTCGGAGCTCCCTCAGGTCCGGGGACGCTCGGGGGTGCGAGAGGACGCTGAGGGGAGCGCGAGCCTATGCAGACGAACGACCCGCACGCTGACGCCGGATGAAACAGCTCCTCGACGATCGGTGGACGCTGATCCACTTGCTCCTGGCAGCGGGCACCGGACCGGCGGTGTGGTTGGCGATCATCATGGTCGGGGTCGCCTGCTGCCTGCCGCGACAGCGGCAGGGACCGGCGCGATCATCGGCAGCGTGATCGACGTCCGCGACCAAGCATCACGGTGAGGCCATCACCTTCCGGTGGCTGAGTTCGCGGCTGGGTGCCGTCGTCGATCGCTCCGGGGGCTCCTTTAGAACGTCGGCTCGGCCGGCTGTTCGACGCGCCAGAAGCCAGCCGAGTGGATCAGCATCGCGACGAACCCGGCCACGAGGAACGTCACCCCGGCGATCCACGTGATGTGCCAGAAGCCGGCGACGACGCCGACGAAGGCCGCCAGCTGGGCGACAACCTGAGCGATGGAGACCGTGACCGACGTCGTTCGGCGGCCTCGGAAGATCTCCTGCCGATTGACCATCACGAGCGCCGCGAGGAGCGGGATCGCCACCGCGAACGCGACGATGCTGATCTTCGCGGACACGTCGAGCGATGGCGCCGTGAGGAACGGCTGCACCATGTACAGGCCGACGAGGATCAGGCCGCCATAGATCAAACCGAGCTGCCCGAGCACCTCCTGCGTCACCGGCCCGGTCGTTGCCAGTAGCTCCGCCTCCATCCGCTCCGATGCGGCGATCGCCCGTTCCTGCTCCGCCTTCGCCTGTTCATCGGCCGTCCGCCTCGCCTCCTCGGCGACACGAGCGCGCTCCTCCGCAGGGTCGTCTCTCACGGTCGCTCCTTCCTCCGGTATGTCTAGGACTGTGTACCCAGCCGCGGGCGCCCAACGCGGTTACGACAAGGAGGGTGCGATGAGCGTGGTCGCGGCCGAATGAGGGATCTACGTGTCGACCGTGGCGTACTGCGGGCGCCCGGTGGGCCGGTAGACCTGGATCGTTAGGCCTTTCGGCGTGGCGCGCGAGTCGACCAGGTCAAGTGCGATGTCCGGGCCGGTGTCGGGGAATAGCCGCGTGCCCTGGCCGATGACCACGGGATACGTGAGCAGGGTGATCTCGTCGACCAGATGGTTGTCGAGCAGCCAGCGGACCAGGGTGCCGCTGCCGTGCACCTGTAGCTCACCTGCCGAGCCGGCTTTCAGCTCGCCGATGGCCTCCTCGACGTCTCCGGACAGGACGGTCGTGTTCGCCCACTTCGGGTCGAAGGGTGCGGTCGCTGCGACGTACTTCGGGTCGGGTGTTCAAGGCCTCCCAGATCGGGCTGTCGCCCGGATCTGGCCACGTTCCCCACGAGCCCGCGAAGATCTCGTAGGTCCGCCGGCCGAACAGGAACGCGTCGGCCCGCTGGTAGACCTGGTTCAGGAACGTCCCGGCCTCGGTATCGCCGTCGAACAGCGGCAGAGCCCATCCGCCGCGCTCGAATCCGCCCCTGCGGTCCTCGTCCGGACCGCCGAGACCCTGCATCACTCCGTCGACTGAGACGTTCGTGGTGGTCGTCAGCTTCATGGTCGCGGTTCCCTTCTCGTTGGATGGTCGGCGCGAGCGGCGCAGCTACGAGGGTCGGTGCGCACCATCTATCCCTCTAGCCCCAGTGCGCGTCGCATGACCGACACGACCAGTGCGGATCGTTGTCGGTGATGACGCATCCGCCGAGTTGGACCTTCCCAGCGTCGTAGTCCTCGACCGCCTCCATGCTCGGCATCCCGTACACGATTGGCACGACGCGATCGGAGCCGCATGTCGGGCAAGTGCTGACGGTCTGACGCATCGTCCGAACATACCGCAGTCCTAGACTCCTCATGTGAGTCGTCAACTCTGTCGTTCCTGTGGAACCCGACCCGCCTTGAAGAACGGCACCAAGCCGTGGGAGGGACACGGCCAAAGCTGCCGAGACGAGTACGGATACGCCGTCCAGGGCAGTCCATGTACGTCCACAGATGCCTGGTAGATATCAGGTGAGTTCCAGGATCGTCCGCGATCGTCCGTGGCGATCCACCCGGTTGGCTGTCACGGAGGATGCGGGCCGATGCAACCGTCGTTGGAGCAGGATGTGGCGCCGTGGCGTCTACTCAACCAGTCGGTACAGATGCCATTGATCTGGAACGCCCTTTAGCTCATGCTCGCCGGCGTCCTCGAAGGCAAGCCCGGAGCCCACGACCAGGTCCTTCACGGTAGAGCTGACGAGTATCTCGGAGTTGCCAGCCATGGCAGCGACCCTCGCTGCCACATGCACCGCGATCCCATGCACGCCTTGGTCACCAAGTTCGATCTCACCGGCATGGGCACCCGCACGCACCTGAAGATCCAGTGAACGCATCCGTTCCGAAATCTCGCGAGCGGCGAACACCGCTCGGGCAGGCCCATCGAACGTTGCAAGGACCCCATCACCTGTCGACCTGATCAATCGACCTCGGTAGCGCGCGACTGACTCGATGGCGATCTGGTCGTGCGCGTCCAGCACGCGGTGCCATGCCGAGTCACCGAGTCGGGCCGCCGCCGCCGTGGAATCGACGATGTCGGTGAACATCACGGTGGCGAGCACCCGGTCGAACACGGGGTGGGG
This sequence comes from uncultured Actinomycetes bacterium, assembly GCA_963777495.1. Taxonomy (GTDB): domain Bacteria; phylum Actinomycetota; class UBA4738; order UBA4738; family HRBIN12; genus JBBQVZ01. The sequence continues at coordinate 50,713 of CAVZQM010000013.1, forward strand.
TCGTTCAACGCCGAGGAATCTTCGGATGATCGCCAGCCGATACTCGGCCTCACTCCACAGGAAGAGCGGACCTGGGAGACGTCGGTACTCCACACCCGGGATCAGCGCCGCCGTCGCTTCTCCGATGCCCGCCCAGCTCTCGTCCGGGAGCACGACGTCCATGAGGAGCGTGGGAACACGGAGCGCAGGAAGAACCGCTCGCACGTCCTCCTCGTAGGCGAGTCGGTAGTACTGCTGGGCGGTCTCAGGTCCGCAGAACACCCGCTGCATCTTCGCCAACCATTTCGCGAACGGCTCATCGAACGGGACGTCGAATGCCTCGAAGTACTCCCGGCGGATGAAGTCGAGATTTCCCCACCCCGCCGGGATGCCGTCGATCCACTTCTCCAATGCCTCCGGCAGATACCCGTACGGCCAGTCGGGTGCCTGCACACTGCGCGCCGCGGGGGCGAACCATAGAAACCCAGCGACCCTGTCCGGATGGGTAGCCGCCTGGAGTGCGCATACCTCTCCGCCGTCGCCATAGCCGAACAGGAACGGTCGGGACGATCCCACGGTATCGAGGACGGCTCGCAGATCGGCTGCGCGGGTCTCGAGGTTCGGGAGCCCGCGGCCTGCGTCGGACAGACCGGTGCCCCGCCGGTCGTGCATGATCAACCGAGTGGACGACGCGAGGTCGAGTAAGAACCGCGCCATCGGTTCGTACTCGAATTGCACCTCGATCTGACTAGCCTGAGGGCCGACGTATGCCACGTCGACAGGTCCCTCTCCGATCGCCTTGTACGCGATGAAGCCCCCATCTGGTGTCGGGGCGTAGCGGGTCTCGGGGATGTCCACGCTCGAATCCTACGTACCACGCCGGCCATGTCCGTGCCGATGGGTGCATCGGGCGCCGTCGTTCGGCGCACCGACAAAGCCGTCTTGGAGACCGCTGGCAGCTACGAGCCCATTGCCTCCAAGTTCTTCGTGACGACCTCCATCGTCTCGTTCAGCTCGGCGGTCGGGCTGAATTCCACGATCTCGGTGTTCGGGAAGATCTCTGGCGTGTGGCCGGGTCCGACGTAGTAGGCCTCGCCGTCGGTGATCTCGATGTCGCCGTCAGCGGTGTGGTACACGAGCTTCCCCTTGAACACGTAACCCCAGTGCGGGGATTGGCACTTGTCGTCCGGCAGACCCACGAACAACGGAGTCATGTCCGCGTGCTCGGTGTACTGCTCGAACCCGATCGTGTACCCCTCGGTCTCCCCGTACCGACCCTCGAAACCCGGTCCCTCGATCGGCGCGGCCGTCGAGCCCTTCGATACCTTCCCCATGGCCTTCCCCCTTCCGTCGATGCCACTGATTCCTCTCGATGTTCGGACTGGGACCGGCGGCCGCCGGCTCCACCGAGGACTCGGGACCATCGGTCACGAAGCGTCCGTCCCATCCTCGGCAGCCAGCTTCGCTCGCGCCTCCGCGTGCGCCTTCCGATCCTTCTCGGAGACCGTCGGCCACGACAGGTCGAGGGAGGCCACCGTGTCGACGAGGATGCTCGCCACCATGGCCTGCATGACGTGCTTGTGGTCGGCCGGGATGACGTACCAGGGCGCCCAGGCGGTCGAGGTGGCCGTGATCGCATCCTCGAACGCCTGCATGTACTCGTCCCAGTGGGCACGCTCCGCGACGTCGGACGCGCTGAACTTCCACTCCTTGCCGGGCGTGTCGAGCCGCGCCATGAACCGCCGCTTCTGCTCCTCCTTGGACACGTGGAGGAAGAACTTCACGATCTTCGTGCCGCTCCGGTCCAGGTGTCGCTCGAACGCGTTGATGTCGTCGTATCGTGCCTTCCAGAACGGCTTGCCGCGCGAGCCGGCAGGGAGTCTCTGCGCATCGAGCCATTCCGGGTGGACCCGCAGCGCGACAACCTCTTCGTAGTGGGAGCGGTTGAAGATGCCGATCCGGCCGCGTTCCGGCAGCGCCTTGCTGATGCGCCACAGGAAGTTGTGCTCGAGGTCCTCGCTGGACGGCTGCTTGAAGGAGACGACCTGGACCCCCTGCGGGTTCACGCCGGACATCACGTGCTCGATCGTTGAATCCTTGCCGGCTGCATCGAGCGCCTGGAAGACCACGAGCAGCGAGTACATATCGCTCGCCCATAAGAGCTCCTGCGCATCCGAGAGCTCCTTGACCCCCTTCGCCAAGATCTCCTTGGCCGTCGTCTTCAGCTTGCGATCCGACAGCTCTTGGAACTCCTTGCCCCCAACCCACGCGGGGTCACGTCTCTCGAGCCCCGCGGGCGTGCCGGGTTCGACCAGCAGCCGCTTCTTGATCCGTTCCCGCCGCTCCGTGGGTGCCGCCATGCCCAGTCTCTCCTCTCTGCTACTGCTTCGATCTGTGGATCGACGTCACCAAATCGAACGATGACCCGGTAGCTGCTGTTGGTAGCCGCCGTACTCGGCCGCCTTGAGGTCGGCGGCAAGCTCAGGAGGAACCGGAGCTCGTCGGTAGTGAAGTCCAGCTCTTTGAGGAAGCTCCGGTTCCGGAGGTTGTACGCCAACGATCCGCTCCTTCCGTCAGGCCGACGCGGTCGCGGCGACGGCGGGCACGAGGACCACGCGGTCGTCCCCCCGGTTCCGGCGACGGATGACGAGCTTGGTGAGCTCGTCGACGACCACGAGGCTGGATGCGATGCCGATGCAGATCCACCACTGCGAGAAGCTGAGCCCCGTGAGCGAGAAGATCCGCTGGAGGAAGCCGATCTCCGTCACGAAGACGATCGCGGCCAGGGCGAGCCCGTAGCGACGCAGCTGGACCGTCCCCGGAAGCGTGTGAACGTTGAAGACCGTGTGGACCTGGTCGCGAGCGAGCAAGCCGGCCACCAGGTGGAAGAGCGACAGTGTGGTCAGCAACATCGTGGAAGCGATCGCCGTGCCGTAGTTGGCCTCCCCGATCTGGTACGCGACGAGCGAGCCGATCGTCATCACGAGGCCTTGCGCGCACAGCCGGACCCAGTTCGGCGTCGACAGGACCGGCGCACCGACGGGCCGCGGGGTCCGCGCCATCAGTCCCTCGGTCGGCTCGTCGAACCCGAGCGCGACCGCGATCGGGATGTCGACGACCATGTTCAGCCACAGGATCTGCAGCGGGTTGAGCGGGATGCCCCCCGCGATGCCGAAGATGCCGGCGCCGATGAAGATCGCGATGTAGGCGACCAGGGTCGACATCTGGAACCGCAGGTACTTCAGCAGGTTGTCGTAGAGGGCTCGCCCGTATTCGACCGCTCCGACGATCGTGGCGAAGTTGTCGTCCGTGAGGATCATCACGGCGGCCTCCTTCGAGACCTCGGTACCGGTGATCCCCATCGCGACGCCGATGTTGGCCGACTTCAGTGCGGGGGCGTCGTTCACCCCGTCGCCGGTCATCGCGACGATGTTGTCGCTCCGCTGGAGCAGCCGGACCAGTCGCACCTTGTCCTCGGGGGCGACGCGCGCGATGACTCCGATCTCGGGCAGCTCGCCGGAGCAGCTCTTCGTCGCTCATCGCCGCGAACTCGGCGCCCGGTGATCGCGCGGCCTTCGATCCCGAGCTCCCGCGCCGATCGCGCCGGCGGTGGTCGCGTGGTCGCCGGTGATCATCCGCACCCGGATACCGGCGCTCTTGCACTCGGCGATCGCGACCTTCGCCTCCGGCCTGGGCGGGTCGACGATCCCGACCATCGCGAGCAGCGTCAGGTCCTCGACCAGGCCGAGCAGGTCGCCGCTCGGGTCGAACGTCGCCGGATCGAAGTCGCGCTGGGCGACCACCATGACGCGCTCGCCGCCCTCCGCCATCCGGTCGTTCGCCTCGAGCGCCAGGTGGCGGTTCTCGTCCGTCACGGGCACGAGCCGTCCCGTCCGGGTCCCGGTAGGATCGCTCCGCGCGAGATCAAGCACGTCGGGCGCGCCCTTCACGTAGCAGCGAACGACCGGCGCGCCGTCGGAGCCGGTCATCTCGTGGAACGTCGCCATGAACTTGTACTCGGAGTCGAACGGGACCTCCGCGATCCGCGGGTACGCTGCACGCGTCTCCTCGACGTCGAGCCCGCCCTTCGCGCCGAGCACGATCAGGGCACCCTCGGTCGGGTCGCCGATCAGGCTGTCGCCGTCGAGCACGGCGTCCGCGCACAGGACCATCGGGAGCAGGTAGGCATCGAGGTCGATCCGGGACCCGCCGACGTGCTTGATCTCACCCTCGGTGCCGTAGCCTTCGCCCGAGACCGTGAACCGGTTCTGGCCGGGGATCGCCATCTCCCGGGCGGTCATCTTGTTGAGCGTGAGCGTGCCGGTCTTGTCGGAGCAGATCGCGGACGTCGAACCCAGCGTCTCGACGGCGGGGAGCCGCTTCACGATCGCGTTCCGCCGGGCGATCTCCCGGGTTCCGATCGACAGCAGGGCCGTCACGACCGCGGGCAGGCCCGTCGGGATCGCGGCGACGGCGAGCGTGACGCCGGTGACGAACAGCGTGTCGAACGATCTCGCCCCGGATCAGGCCGAGCGCGACGACGAGCACGAGCGCGACGCCGGCGATCGACCGCGATGACCTTGGACAGGCCGTCGAGCTGCCTCTGCAGCGGCGTCTTCTCGGACTCCGTGTTCGCGAGCATGTCGGCGATGTGGCCGATCTCGGTGCCCATGCCGGTCTCGGTGACCACGAACTCGCCCCGACCGCGGGTGACCGACGTGTTCATGTAGGCCATGCAGATCCGGTCGCCGAGCGGCACGTCCTCGCCGGGAACGGGATCGACCTGCCTTGCCCACCGGGAGGCTCTCGCCGGTGAGCGCGGCCTCCTCGATCTCGAGCGTCGCCGCGACGCAGACCCTCCCGTCGGCGGGGATGCGGTTGCCCGCCTCCACGAGCACGACGTCGCCGGGCACGAGCTCCGAGGCGTCGATCTCGATGGCCTGGCCGTCCCGCCGGACCCGCGCGATCGTCTTCATCATCTGGGAGAGGGCCTCGACGCTCTCCTCCGCCTTCGCCTCCTGACGCAGCCCGATGACCGCGTTCAGGACGGTGAGGCCCGCGAGCAGGACGGTCGTGCCCACGTCGTCCGTGACGATGGCGTTGATGACCGCCGCGGCAAGCAGGATGATCTGCATGAAGTCCTGGTACTGCCGGACGAATGCGCGGAACCCGGACTCCTTCTTCGCCGCCGCGAGCTGGTTCGGTCCGTGGTCCTCGAGCCGCCGCCGCGCCTCGTCGGCGGTGAGGCCGTTCTCGACCTCTACCTTCAGTCGCTCAGCGACCGCGCCCGCTTCGAGGGCGTGCCACGGGGGATGGTCGGCCGAGATCCCGTCGGATGCAGCATCCGACCCGCTTGGTTGACGTCGCTCGATGCGTCAGTGCGCGTCATCGATCTTGCTCACTTTCTCGATCTGGACGCCGTTGTCACGGAGTCGATCCATGAGCCCGAACAGCTCTTGCGGTCTTGGACGGCGGCCACGAGCACTGTCTTGCCTCCGCCGGTCGTCATCGATACGTCGTCGAACGCCGTGGTGAGCAAGGCCCCGAACTCACCGGGAACCACGATCCGGTAGCGATCGCGCGGGCCGTCGAGTCCTTGGATACCTTCTCCCTTCCGTCGATGCCACTGATTCCTATCGATGTTCGATCGGCGGGTCAGTCTGGTCCTCGGGCCGGGATGCTATTCGAGGCGGGATCGTCAGGTCGCTCTCATTCTCGACCACGCCACCGGTCGAGTCGAATCGCTAGTCCATAGGATCTGGGTCCGAGGGATCGATCGAGGAACTTCGCCCCGGTGCCGCTAAACGCAGCGACCGCCCCGTCCAAAGGAGCGGCCGCCGAGTCACAGATCGCCCGGGCGATTCGTAGGGAAGGTCCCGGGCATCGCGAAGCGTAGACACCGGGACTGGTGCCCGCATCCCCCAAATGGCTTAAGGCACGACTACCTTCAGGACTCCCCGCGTAGCTCCCGCTCCCGCAACTCGCCCAGCACGACGGCTCGAGCCTGAGGCGACTCCTCCAAGTCGATCAGAAGTTGCGCGAACGTCCGGGTCCGAGCGCGTCCATCTAGTGCGTGACCTGCGGTGATCGTGGCTCCGGGGGCGAGACTTGAACTCGCAACCTACGGATTAACAGTCCCGAGGATAAGCCTCCCAGCGTGTTCCGACATGTGCCATGACCTGCGGAAACGTTCCAGTCGTTGAACCCCGAATCCTTGACATGCGGGAACGAATTCGCCACCGATTCGCTACGCGACGTCGGTCACGTATGGAGGGGTCTCGCCCTGGCATCGCCGAGCGGAGTCAGGAAAGCGTCGGCTGCCCTCTGGTGCGCTTCCTCGTTCAGCTCTCTCGGCAACCAGCTGACCAAAACGTCTGTTGCTCCGGTGCCGGTGATGGCGTCCCAAGTCTCCTTCCAGATGGCCTTCCGGACGGTCTTGACCTTGGACTCCGGCTTGTTGATTTCGGCGGCGACAGAGCGGTTGTCGGTGAAGACGTGAAGCGTCGTCGGCTTGTAGTGAGCCGCGAGAGTTTCACACCTTCGATCACCGCCGGTACTCAGCGCCGAATGATTTCTCCGGGTCGATCTTCTTCGAGAGGTAGGCGACGACCTGGAGGGGCTTGTTGCCTTTCGGGGGGTTCTGGCGGACAACCACCCCGATCGAGTACTCCCCATCTGATTCTCCTGCATCACAGCTGAGTACGAGGAGAGACATCACCGGCTCCTTCTCCAGGCAACGCTCGACCGTGTCGATCGCTGCGATGGGCAGCCTCATCGGGAGCCGTGAGCGTATACCGCTAGTGTGAACCCCGGCGTTGAGTGCCCCATCAGATCCGCGACCGTGCGGATGTTCGTCCCGTTCGCGACCAAGAAGGACGCGAAGCTGTGCCGCAGATCGTGCAACCTCACGCCGTCCAACCCCGTCGCTCGGCGAGCAGCACGGAACGCCTTGCCGAACGCGTCCGGATCGACTGGCCGGCCGTCTCCTCTGTCGAACACGTACTCCCCGCCTACGACGCAGGGCCAGCGAGCATTCGTCGCTCGCGCTGGTCCGCGCGGACACCTCGGAGCGCGACGACCAAGCTTCCCGACAGCGGGATCGTGCGGCGCGACCGTTCTGTCTTTGGCGGGAGTACCACGAGCTCTCCGTTCACGCGCTGCAAGGTCCCATCCACTCGGAGCTTCGGCCGGTCTCCGTCGATCTCTACGGCTCCCCACCGGAGCGCCAGCACTTCGCCGCGTCGGAGCCCGCTCCCGGCGGAGAGCGCGAGCGGCACCCGGTAGTCCTCCCCCACTTGCGCGAGCAACCGTGCGACGTCTTCAGGTGCGGGAAGCGTGAGCTTCGGCGCTTCGAGCTTCGGCGGCGTCACGCCGGCCGATGGGTTGGACGCGAGCACCTGCCACCGCACGCCCTGACGGAACGCGGCGTGCATGATCCGGTGAAGCTGCATCACGGTCCGCGCTGACAGGCCCGACCTGAGGGACTCGCCCAGAACGCGTTGCGCATGGACGGGCCGCACATCAGCCAACCGCATCGAGCCGATGCGCGGCGTGATCTCGCGTGCGATGTAGCCGCGATAGGTGGATGCCGTCTTCGGACGGACCTTGCCGAGTTGCTCTCGGTGCACGACCCACCGCTCGAGGTAGGTGGCGACGTTCTCGCGATCGGCGCGTACCGCCGTTCCGTGGGCAACCTGGACGCGGAGCTCGTCCCGCCGCTTGCGTGCGTCCGTCTTGGTGCCGTGGAACGTCTCGCGGATGCGTCCGTACCGTCCGGTGATCGGGTCACGGCCGGTCGCTACCGTGATCTGCCACGCTCCGGGACCGCGCGGCGTGATGCCCTCGTGCTTGTTCGTCGTCATAGTCTCCCCTCTCTCTTCAACTTGAGGCCCCGGAAGCGCCACGACTTCACGGTGTCGGGTGGCCGCCCATAGCGACGCGCCAGCTCAGCCACAGGGGCCTTCTCGTGGTCGGCGATCAGCGCGTCGTATTCGGCGAGGATCTTCCGATAGAACGCCAACGAGGGCGGCTTGCCCGCCGCAGGCGGCGACACAACATCCACCTTCATGGCTTGCGCAAACGAAGGCGCCGTCGATGTGACCGAGCCTGAGACCGCTGCCGGATCGAGCGCCGCCTCCCGCCGCCTCAGCTCAAGCGCCGCCAAGAACGGACTCGCGAGGACTTCGACCCGTGGGAATGAATCCTCTGGCCGCGCATAGACGTGGAATGATCTGACGCCCGCCGCGTCCCAGCGAATCTCCACCGGGAGCTCGAGGTCGGGATGGGTCAGGATCGCCCGGCCATTGGGCCGAAGGTCCACGTCGATCTGGGTGACGTAGGCGAGCCAGCGTTCGAAGTCCCAAGAGCCGACTGCGCGGGAGTCCTTGAAGAACCTCCTTGCCCAGGTCCGATCGGCGCGTTTCACGGTCGGAGCGTAGACGTGTGGCGTACAACTCGGCAACCTAAATCCATTGGGGGTGCGTTTGGCGCCAACCGCACCTTTCTTCACAAACCGCACCTGAACTGATTACGACCTGCGTATCGTTTGGTGCATGGACTACGCCGCCGTGAAGCTAACGAGGATGCGGAAGCTGGCCGGGAGTGGGACGGCTCGGGTGATCCGCGAGTCAGCTGGCCTATCTTCACCGAGGCCGCATCAAGCGCCGACGTTAACCGGATCACCATCCACCGCTGGGAAACGGGACAGCGCCGTCCCCATGGTGACGCCGCCCTCCGGTATCTGGCTTTGCTCGAGGAGCTCGCTGGTGTTTGACCCTGCACGGTTCTACTCCGCTTCCGAAGTCTGGCGCGGCTCCCACGCTCCTCGTCAACTCGTATACGAGGCACTCCGAAGCGGGGAGCTTCGCGGACTCCGCAGAGGGAACCGATGGTTGATCCCCGGTGTCGAGGTGCTTGCGTGGATTGGGTCGGCGGGGGGCCACCATGCGGCCAAATGAACAGTGGCCCGTCGGCGATGCGGACATCGAGCGGAGGCGCAAGAAAGAACTTCGCCGGCGTGGTTGTGACGCGTGGGGTCGATCACGCGGAGGCAAGTGCCCGATCTGTGGTGAGAGCGAGATGTTCGTCCTGACACGCGTCGGGTCGCACCGAACGGCATGGACTCGAGTCGAGTCATGAACGACGTCATCGAAACAGGTGGCAAGCACTACGAGGTGACACCAAAAGGCTGGGTCGATCTGGACGCTGGAGCTGTGACCACAACCGCGGACATCAATGGGCATCGTCGGACCAGCTGGACAGCTTCCGACCTGGTGAGAGCGACCTTCGATGCGCCACGGTTCGCCGTCGACGGCCTGATCCCTGAAGGCTTGACGTTCATGTGCGGCGCCCCGAAGCTCGGCAAGTCCTGGCTCGCGCTCGGGCTCTCGATAGCGGTGGCCTCCGGTGGCGTTGCGCTCGGAAGTATTCCGGTCGAACGGGGTGAGGCGCTGTACCTCGCGCTCGAAGACAGTCCGAGGCGGCTGCAGACCCGCCTTCGGATGCTGCTGCGGGACGAGGAGGCACCGGCCGGCCCGCAGCTCGAGACGGAATGGCCGCGCCTGGACGAGGGCGGCTCCGACAAGCTTGACGAGTGGCTCGATGCCCACAGGTCGGCGCGGCTTGTGATAGTCGACGTCTGGCCCCGGATCCGGCCACGAGTCGCCAACCGCTCATCCGACCAATACACACTCGACTACGACGGCGCGGCGATGCTCCAGGGCCTTGCGATCGCTCGCGGCATCGCGATCGTCGCGCTGTATCACACGCGCAAAGCCGAGAGCAGCGACTTCGTCGAGACCGTGACGGGCACGTTCGGTACAGCCGCAGCTGCGGACACGATCGTCGTGGTGAAGCGCACCGAGGCCAGGCCGATGCAGTGCTGCACGTGACAGGCCGCGACATCGAGGAGCGGGAGCTCGCTCTGCGGTTCGCTCCCGAGGCCGGCACCTGGGCGCTCCTCGGCGACGCCGCGGAGTACGCACTTGGCGAGACGAGGAAGGAGATCCTCGATGCCGTGCGGGAGCATGGCAAGCTCACCCCGAAGCAGACCTCTGAGCTGACGAGCGTCAACTACGAACTCGTCAAGAAGACCATGCGACGGATGGCCGACGACGGGCAGCTGCGCGGGGATCGAGGCTTCTACAGAACTCCCGTCCCCGGTGTCCCTTTGTCCCCAACTGAGACCTCTCAAGGGACAGAGGGACATGAGGGACAGTGGTTCCAACGACAGGACGGAGTAGATCCGCATGAGTGAACCAGAGGAAACCCAGTACTTCGCCGTGGTCGTCCCCGTTGGTGAGGAGTGCTACTCGAAGGGGCACAACCTGAACCCCTACGAGGATGGGATTTGCTGCGCCGATTGCAAGACGATCGCTGTCCAAGCCGTGGTCGACGGCATCGACCCCGACACGGCGATTGGGGCGTTCCGAGGGTGGGAACCCGAGCTAGGGCTGTCTCGACCTGTTGGCTCGCTTGACCCGCGATCGAACCTGCAAGATGCGAGCCGTCCCGATCGCAAAGACCAGGACCGCGCCCAACACGAGGGCGAACAGGAGGGCGACCGCAAGCGGTACATCCTTGTGCGCACCATAGAAGTTGACCTCGACCCGCTGGAGGTTCAGAAGGATGAAGACCAGGAGTAGCACCAGCGCGATCAACAAGGCGGCGATGCCCACCCAGGTCCCACTGAGGCGTGTGTGCTCGAGCGGCCGGCCGGCCGGCTCCGCCGAGGCGGGACGCTCCTCCACTACCAACGACTCCGAGGGATCGGGAGGAAGAGGATTATCTGTTGGGTTGTTCGCCGACACGCTTGCAGTACTACCCAGGGCGATAGCTCTGTATTCAGCAAACCTAGGCTCCTTGGAGCCTCTACCCCCCGGTGAGACTGCCGGAGGCGGTCTGGCCACTGGCCGACCAGGCGCATCACCTGAGTCACAGTCCGGATTTACGCACGATGCGGGGCCGCGATCCCAGGCCGGTCAGACCTTGCGGCGGCGCTTCGCCCAGAAGCCAGATGAGGATGAAGGCTCAGGTGTCTTCGCCCTCACGATCTCTTGGAGTTCGGCTTCGAGGCTCTTCCGATCGCGGTATCCGTCTCGTCGACCTCATCGACCTCATCAACGGTTGCTTCGCTCATGCCGAACCCATCGACCGTGCCGCCCTTCCACCGCACCTGGCTATCGGCTATTCCTCTCACGCGAAGGCCGGTTCGCCGGTGGTCACTAGGCACTAGTCAACCGATCGATCGCTACCGAAGTCCCTCCCAGGTCCACTCGACGTAAGCCCATGCCTCGCCGGTGTGCGAGTTCCTGCCGACCCGGTATAGCGGCTTGCTCTCGGCGTTCGGGATCGCCCAGCTTCTGGGCGGCCTTGCGTGCGAGCGCGATCTGCTCGTCCATCGTCGGCGGCGTCTCCGGGTCGTCGCGAGCGAAGCGCACGACGTAGGTCTGCTGCATCCATGAACGTTACGACGCGCTCCGCGACGACCGCGAGGGTCCTGCGCTACATGATCAGGCAGCGGACGGCGCAGCGGATCACGGCAACCCGGGGGGGTAGGGGGGATGGGGGTGGGGCGTCATGGTCGAAGCCGGACCACTTCCCGGTCTTCGAGTTCAACATCCGCCCCGCCACCGGCATCGCCCAGTTGGACCAGAGCCTGCACGTTGGCGGGACCGGCCACGAAGGGGCCGTTCGCCCCGGGAACGAGCGCGTCGACGGTGTGGAAGCGCCCGTCGCAGGGAATCAGCCCGGCCAACGGGCCGGCGAAGTCGTTACCGAAGATGGTGCCCTGACGAATATCGACGCTCCACTCGAACGCCTGCTGCTGGTCGTTGCAGCGAACCTTCATCGTGATCTGCACCGACCCGTCGGCCAGCAGGGTCGCCTTCTTCGGCAGTACCACTGCCGAAGGTGGTACCGCCTGACCGGTCCCGATGCCAACGGATGCCAGGAACAGACCCGCCAGTATTGTCGCGATGAAGAGACGTTTCATGGGAACTCCCCTCTCGGCACTCGCTCGTCAACGGCTACAGCAACAAGGACAGACCAGGAGAAACCACCATACCTCTCATCGCGAGTCCGATGGAGCGGAGGGGTGGCCGTCGTGGGGAAGGGCGTTCAATCTCGCGAGATAGGCATATGTCCAGGGAGACCTGGCCCGATCCCCCGGCGGAGAGGTCCAGGGGTAGGGGGGTCCGAACCTCGCGACGAAGGCAAGTATCTCCGGGGCCTATCCAGCGAGTGCACAGCGGCGCGAGGTGACGGGACGGGAGGCAGCATGAGGTGCACGATCTGCTCAAATCCGCTGGTCGGCCAGGTCGACATCCTGCTCGCGAGCGGCACCCCAATCCGTGCCGTGGCCCGGCTGCACGGTCTAGCGCGGTCCACGATGGCCCGGCATGCCCGCCACGTCGCACCCACCAGCGGACCTTTCGGCGTGATCCGCGGCGGCGACGGCCCAGGTGGGCCACCCGACCCACTCGCCGAGGCGTTCCTGCTCGCCGAGAGGGCCCGAACCCCGAGGGAGCGCCTCCGGGCCCTCGAGCAGGTGCGCTCCGCGACCAGGTTGAAGCTCCGCGGCGACAAGGACCCCGATCGCGAAGCCCGCGCCCTCCTCGACGCCAATATCGCCGCGGCCGAGGCCGCCTACCGCAACGCCGGCGACTTCGAGACGTCCGCGAGGGCGCTGAGCGGGTGGCGGGAGGCTCTGCACCAGCGGATCGATGCGGCGCGAGCTCCTGATGCGATCGAGGTCCCGGTCATCGTCACGTTGGGCGGGAAGGCTCTACCGGGGGACCCGTCCGTTGCAACGTTCCGACCCGATGACTACTTCCGCGGCGTGCCGCAGCGGTACCGCGACACGGAGCGGTTCGTCGTGCATCGGACGATCGAGCTGCGATTCGGTCCCGGCCCGATCGCACGACGAGGAAGGCATCCTCGAGGTCCACGATCATGCGAACGGCGCATTAGTCTGGGTGCGATAGCAGACTGATCGAGTGGTTCGATAGCCGGACTCATCTTGTGAGTGGATCCTCCCTCGGCGCTCCCAATGGACAACCCGTCACGATGGCAGCGACCCGCGAGCTCCTGCGGGTCGCTGCCATCCATGAAGGGACTTGTGTGTCCGCCTAGAGAGACAATGGGGGCGGCGGGATGTTCCGTCCGTCCGTCCGTCCGTCCGTCGGGCGGGTGCCTGCCGGCTCTGCTGGAGCGCTTTCGGGCATCACCACGGTCTCGGACCTCGCGGGGTTCATGTCGGCATTGAGCTTGATCTCTCTAGTTCCCCAGCCAAGCCTGCAATTCGGCGCTGGCGAGTGTCCGCCCGTGGAAACGGATGCCTCCTCTCAATCACGCAGGGGCAGGCACCTATAACAACGGTCGGGGAAACTGGAGATCGTAGGAAACCTACGGCCCCAGAATGAGGCTAGGGCTCGGTCCGCCAAGCTAGGTTGACCGGCACGCGATCGGTCAGAGGGGACATGCCTCCGTGTCGAGCGATACCTCCCTCCCATCTTCTATCGGGCATCAGTTGATGTCCTCCGACGCGCTCATCCGAGAAAGAGCTGACGGATGAATGCACGTTCCATCGATCGGACGGCACACTCGAGCAACTTCCGCCGGCGAAGACGCTTCGCCAGATCGCGAGAGTGGGCTCGATTCTACGGTCGCCGCCAGGGCTGGCTCAATGAGCGCCTGACGCCGCGGAAGCTGCGCGAGATGACCATCGCTGGCATTGACTTCCTGGAAAGACGGGAGAATGTTCGCGCCTATCCACTAGCTCTGAAGATCGACATCTCGCCCGCCTGCCAGTTGGCGTGTCCAGTTTGTGTGCACGCAGCACCGCGAGGCGACGGCGGCCGCTTGGACTTGCAGCTCTTCTCGGGTCCTCCTCAGCGGATGTCCCTCACTGACTACCGCCGCATCATCGATGAGGTCGCGGGTCATTCCTTGGCAGTCTCCCTGTACTACCTGGGCGACCCCTACGCGCATCCGCAGGCGGACGAGTTTTGCCGTGTCGCCTTTGACGCGGGTCTAAATGTCCACGTGAGTTCCAACCTGAGCTTTCGGTGGAGCGACCGGCGCATAGCCGAAGTCGCCCACAGTGGCGTCACGCATCTCACGGCCTGCGTCGACGGCGCCACTCAGGATGTCTACGAGCGCAATCGAGTGGGCGGTCGCCTCCCCTGGGTCCTCAGCAACCTGGAGCGTCTCGCGGCGTACAAACGACGCGAAGGCCTGAGGTATCCCCGGCTGGAAGTGCAGTTCGTCCAGTACCGCCCACAACCGCTCGCAGCGCGAGGAGGTGCGCCAGATGGTGGCGGGCTACGGGATAAAGCGCTTCGCCGTCAAGCATGGGGCTCCGCGAAACTGGGCGGATCGGCCACTCCCCGAGGAAGGTCACTTCAGTGGGCGACAGGAGGAGCTGATACCACGCTGCTACTTGCCCTGGTCGTCGATGACGATCAAGTATGACGGCAACGCCATCCCATGCTGCTTGCACCGCATTGGCGAGCAGTACACAGCCCAACGCCCGCGGCACTTGCTCGGCAACGTGCTGGAGTCAAGTGTGTGGTCAGTCTGGAACGGCCCCACCTATCGGGCGATCCGGCGTATTGCCTCCGATCCGGCACGAGCGGAGAGCATGGGCGAGCTACAGGATTCGTTCTGCAACGGCTGCGAGCGAGTCACACGCCGCGATCCAAGCTGACGAGGGAGGCGCTCGCCGCTGCAGGCAGTTCAATACGGTAGAACTCAAGAGACTTTGTTCGCGATTCACCGATGTCCTGACCTGAGAAGAATGACTGCTGGAGAAGGATGTGAGCGAAGCCCGCATAGGGACAAGGTGAAGTGGGGCAGGAGCGAGCGGGATGAAGGATGAGGAGTATCGGACACGATGTCCCGTT
>CAVZQM010000014.1:0-14554 GCA_963777495.1 uncultured Actinomycetes bacterium
GCATGCTGGGCATCCTGCCACGACTCCGCGGGCGCGATCACGCCCACGTGGGCGTCCCGCTCGACGGTGTTCCCCGACCTCTCGGTCCGCATCACGCCCGGAGATGGGAACGATGTCAGGTCGGCGGGAACGGCGCTGGTATACATCCCTGATGCCCGGCTACGTCGCGCTGCTGCGCGGGATCAACGTCGGCGGCAAGAACCTGATCAAGATGCCGGCGCTGAAGGCGTGCTTCGAGACGAACGGGTTCGAGGACGTCGCCACCTACATCCAGAGCGGCAACGTGTTGTTCGCCTCACCCGAGACCCGAGCCGCCGGGCTCGCCGCGCGGATCGAGGCGATGCTCGCCGAGACGTTCGGCTACGAGGCGACCGTCGTGGTGCGCAGCCGCAGACAGATGCGCGCGGTCGTCGAGCGCGCGCCGAAGGGCTTCGGAGCCGAGCCGGCGAAGTACCGGTACGACGTCATCTTCCTGAAGGAGCCGCTGACCGCGAAGGTCGCGATGAAGAGCGTGTCCACGAAGCCCGGCGTCGACGAGGCGTACGCCGGGGCCGGGGTGCTCTACTTCTCCAGACTCATCGCCAAGGTCACGCAGAGCCGGATCAACACGTTCGTGACGTCGCCGATCTATCGGACCATGACGATCCGGAACTGGAACACGACGACGAAGCTGGTCTCGATGATGGACGGCGGCGGTGCCCCGAGCAGGAAGGGCTGACGACGTGACGGAACCCATCGTCGAGAAGCCCGACATCCCTGCGGAGTACGGGGATCCGGCGCAGCGCCTCGAGTGGGCGGACGTGGAGCAGCGGCTCGTGAGCGCGAGCGTGTACTGGATCGCGAGCACCCGGCCCGACGGGCGGCCCCACGTCGTCCCGCGCGACGGCACCTGGCTCGACGGCGGGCTGTACTACGGCGGCAGTCCAGAGACCGTGCACTACCGCAACATCACTCGCAATCCGCACGTCGTGGTGCACGTTGGCGACGGGCAGGAGGCGATCATCGTCGAAGGCGCGGTCGAGATCGAGAAGCCTACGGAGGAGAAGGCCACGCGCCTGTCCGATGCGTCGTTCGCCAAATATCCCCAGTACGGGCGCATGGGGCCGGGGATGTACATGGGAGGCGTGTCCGTCCTGCGGCCACGTCGCGTCCTGGCGTGGACGAACTTCACCAAGAACGCCACGCGCTTCCGGTTCGAGTGAACGGAAGACAAGCGAAGCGAGGTGCGGGCATCGCCGCGGGAGAACTGAACGCGAGCCGGTTCATCGAGCGGCTGACGCCACTCGGTTCGTCGGAAGACGTCAAGGCGGCACGACGCTACCTGGAACCCGGGGTGAAGGACCAGGGCGACATCGACGTCTCGATCGGCGCGCGGATGGGCGATGTCTTCACGCTAGCGAAGGCGTTCATCGACATGCCGCTGGATCAGGTGGAGGTTCTGCTAGACAGTCCGGTGCACGAGGTGCGGGTCGGCGCGGTCAGCATCATGGACTTCCAGGCACGCAAGAAGCGCACGACGCCGGAGCGTCGCAAGGAGCTGTTCGACCTTTACATCCGTCGTCACGACCGGATCAACACCTGGGATCTGGTCGATCGGAGTGCGCCGTACGTGGTCGGCGGCTACCTGTTCGACAAGCCGCGCGACATCCTGTACGAGCTGGCCCGATCCACGGAGATGTGCGAGCGCCGCACCGCCATCGTCTCCACGTACTACTTCATCCGGCAGAACGACACGGCGGAGACCTTCAAGGTCGCTGAGGTACTCGTCGACGACGACCACGACTTGATCCACAAGGCCGTTGGTGGGTGGGTGCGCGAGGCCGGCAAGCGAGACCCCGACGGACTGCTGGACTTCCTCGATCGGTTCGCCGCCACCATGCCGCGCACGGCGTTGCGCTACGCCGTCGAGCACCTCGACGAAGCCCAACAGGCCCACTACATGGGCCTGAAGAGGCGGGCGTAGCCGAGCCTCGAGCGACCGCGGTTGATCATGTCTAGGCTGTGTCTACGACGAACGAGGAGAGATCATGACGAACAAGGACGACTTCACCGAGGAGGAGTGGGCGCAGCTCCTTCGCGCTCCGATGATCGCGGGCTTTGCCATCTCGCTCGCTGACCCGGGTGGCCCGATCGAGTTGACGAAAGAGACCATGGCATCCTTGAGGGCCGCCTCGTCGCCTCCTTCGACCGAGGAGCTCTTGACCGCCGTCTCGCACGACATCATGGAGATGGCACAACGCAAGAAGAACCCCATGGGCAACTACAAGATCGAGAAGGGGGCGCAAGCAGGCATCCAGATCCTCGACGAGCTCCGCGCCGTCGATGGTGTCGTCAGCGCGAAGGCCACGCCTGAGGAGGCGCAAGCGTTCCGAGCGTGGTTGGTCGCCGCAGCGCAGGCCGCGGCCGACGCCGCCAAGGAGGGTGGGTTCATGGGGTTCGGGGCCGAGCTGGTGAGCCAGGGCGAACGCGACATGATGGCGCGGGTCGCCCAGGCCGTCGGTGCTTCGGGGTAGACGTCGCGTCGGTCTTGCGGCACGGAGAACCGCCGACGGGTCACGGGGACTAGTCCATTGGTGAGGGGTATGACTCGTCGTGCCCGGGATGGATAATCCAGCCCTCCGTTCGAAAGGACTGGTCCGTGACCCCCGTAACGGTTCCGCGTCGCCATCGATACTCGTTGTTCGCGGTGTTCACGCTCGCGGCAACGCTGCTCGTCGCAACGAGCGGTGTCGGTGAAGCGTTCCAACAGGCCCAGGCGCAGATCGTCAACCCCAACCCTGTGAACTTCACGCCGCAGATCCAGAACGGTCAGGTCAACGCCATCGTGCAGGTCGGCAACCGGATGATCGCTGCCGGCACCTTCACGACGGTACGGAACCAAGGCAGCGGCACGAACATCACGCGCAACCGCATCCTGGCGTTCAACGCCACGACCGGTGTGGTGGACACGGCCTTCAACCCGAACGCCAACGGCACCATCACCTCGATGCTCGTCGCCCCAGACGGCAACATCATCATCGCCGGGACGTTCACGTCGGTCGCAGGCACCGCCGCGACCCGCATCGCGAAGCTGAACCCGACGACGGGTGCACGCATCGCGGCCTTCAACGCCTCCGCTGGTGGTGCGATCAACGACATGGCGCTGTGGGGGAACAAGGTCGTCCTCGGTGGGTCATTCGTGAAGGTCAACAACATCACCCGCACCAAGATCGCAGCGGTCGACTCTGTGACGGGAGCCACCGACTCACTCGTGAACGTGTCCGTCACCGGGCTGTTCCACGGCGGCACGACCAACGTCCAAGAACTCGACGTCTCTCCAAACGGTACGAAACTGCTCGTGATCGGCAACTTCACGGCCGTTGCCGGGCAGCCGCGTGTCCAGATCGCGATGCTCACCTTGTCGACCGGTCCGGCCGTCCTCGCGAACTGGCATACGAACGACTACTCCGGTGCATGCTCTGAGGCGTTCAACACGTACATGCGTGATGTCGAGTTCTCCCCCGACGGGGGGTACTTCGTCGTCGTGACGACCGGCGCCGGCTACTTCCCGGAGACGCTGTGCGACACCGCAGCACGATGGGAGTCCAACGCTGCGGGATCCGACCTCCATCCGACCTGGGCCAACTTCTCCGGTGGGGACACGCTCACGCAGGTCGCCGTCACCGGCACCGCGATCTACGTCGGTGGTCACCAGCGTTGGATGAACAACGGCATCGTCGGTGACGTAGCTGCGGAAGGCGCAGTCTCCCGTCAAGGATTGTCGGCACATGATCCGCTGACCGGTGTCCCGTTCCGGTGGAACCCCACGCGTGACCGTGGCGTCGGCGTGTTCGCATTCCTCGCGACACCTGTCGGTCTGTGGGTGGGTCACGACACCACGCGACTCGGCGGCGAAACGCACAACCGCATCGGGATGTTCCCGATCGCAGGGGGCACCACGCCACCTGTCGGCACCAACGCCACGCTCCCCGGCACCCTCTACAACGCTCCCGGGACGAGCTGCTCGGTAGGCGTCACCCCCTACCTGTACCGCGTCAATGCGGGTGGCCCTGCGATCGCTCCGAACGACTGCGGTCCCGTCTGGACGGCCGACGCCGACGCCGACAACCCGCTCCGCACGAGCGGCAGCAACGCGGCGGATTGGGGAGCATCGGTTCCCACCAACGCTTCGGTCCCGGCCTCGACCCCAGCCGGCGTGTTCGCTACCGAACGGTGGTCCCCTTCCGACAGCCCGACGATGCTGTGGTCGTTCCCCGTCGCGGCAGGCACCGAGGTTCAGGTCCGGCTGTACTTCACGAACCAGTACGAAGGCACGGCGAGTCCCGGAACGCGGGTGTTCAACGTCACCATCGATGGTGCGCCCGCGCTCACGAACTACGACATCGTCGCGGATGTCGGTCACAGGATCGGCGTGATGAAGTCGTTCAACGTCACGAGCGATGGGACGGTGGACATCGACTTCACCCACGTGGTCGAGAACCCACTGATCAACGCCATCGAGATCGTAAACCCGGCGTTGCTGCCGGGTCCGCAGCCCATCGCCGCGACGTTCCTGACTCGCAGGTCGTTCGATGGGACCGTGTTGGGCGCGAGCGACAACCTCAACACACCCGGTACGGACTGGTCACAGTACCGTGGAACGTTCCACGTCAACGGCAGGCTCTACGCTGGCAACGCGGACGGGCACCTGTATCGGTGGAACTTCACCGGGAGCAGCCTCGGTACCCGCGTGGACGTGTCCGTGGCAGGCAACTACGTCCTTGGTCCGACATGGCTCAGCTTCTCCGACGTGTCGGGCATGTTCTGGAACAACGGACGGCTCTACTACACCCGCACGGGTGACCCGAACCTGCATTTCCGGTTCTTCTCGATCGAGAGCGAGCTGTACGGGAGCCAGGAGTACACCGTCAGCGGTCCGGGGATCGATGGCCTTGACTGGTCGGGCGTGAAGGGCCTGACGTACGCCAGCGGACACGTGTACTGGCAGACGAGTAACGGCGTGATGCACGAGATCGACTTCTCGGGCGCTCCCGTCGTCGGTACCGACAGCACCATCGGACCGATGGGTACCGCAGGGTCGAACGGGCTGTTCGTCCTCCCCTAAGAACCTTCAATTGCAGGGACGCGCCCTCGGAGAGGATCCGGGGGCGTACCCTTCTTCATGCGGAAGGGTTGGAGCGGGCCTGGAACTCCCGAGAGAAGCCGATACTTATGACCCCCGGTAGCCCCAGGCCCGCAAGGCAACTCTGTCGTGTCAACGACGAGGAATCATCCCCCGGAAGTCCCAAAGAGCTGGCTGTGCTCTGGCGAGCGACGAGCCGGGAAGCGTTGAGATGCTCGGCGCGGCAATACACTCATCCAGCACGTGCACGACTCCTCAAGGGAGTCGAGCACGCTCCTACACGACCGGGAACGTTTGACCCGGAGGCCAGCGCGGGAATGGAATCGATCCGAACGGTCCTGCCGAACGCTCTTCATCGTCGGGGTGCCCTGGAGAAGAGCTTCCAACGTGCGCGGGCCGCAACCGTCGAGGGGGACTACTTCGAGTTCGGCCTGTACCGTGGATCCGCATTCGCCCACGCCGTTCGCGTGGCCAGGCGGCATCTCCCGGCCAGCCCCATGCGTTTCTTCGGCTTCGACTCCTTCCAAGGCCTCCCGCCACTCACCGGGGTCGACAAGACCACCGGCGAGTTCAGCCAGGGCCAGTTCGCGTGCGCGCTCGACGACGTTCGAGCGAAGTTGGATGGCAAGGTCGACTGGTCGCGCGTACATCTCGTCGAAGGTTGGTTCGAAGACTCCCTCACTCAAGAGCTGAAGGACCGCCTGAGGCCGGCACCGGTCGCAGTGACACTGATCGACTGTGACCTCTATCGATCGACCCTCTCCGTCCTTGCGTTCTTGGAGGACCTCCTGCAAGAGGGGTCCATCCTGCTCTTCGATGACTGGGACTGTTTCGGAGGTCAAGACCACATGGGCGAGCGACGCGCGTTCCGGGAGTTCCTCGAACCGAGACCCTGGCTCACACCCGAGAAGTGGATACGGTTCGGTCGACGCGGGCAGGCATTCATCATGCATGTTGAGGCGTAGAGGATGAAGTGGTCACTCCACTGCTCGGGTATGGGTGAGCGAGGCTACCGGGCTCGCACCCGCACACAGCATCCGTCATCGCTCGGTTCGAGCAGGGCTTCGATGGAGCTCGCGCCCGAGCCTTGGAGCACGCCGTCGACGAACGCGTGGTTGATCCCGCACACGATCTCCGGTGCCGTCTTCGCCAGTCGCTCGAAGGGGCAGCTCCGAAGGACGACGGTGCCATCGTTGCGTTCGACCGGCTCATAGCCGAAGCGCGAGAGGGTCTCGAACGCCGACGCCTTCGATCCAGCTGACGACCGTCCGCCCGCCGCCCGACGAGCCTCGTTCCCCGCCCGACGACCGTGCTCCGCCCCGATGCGTATCGCAGCCGACCGCGCACGTTCCCGCCGATCTTCGGTGGCCATCGCCGCGACCAGGACCTCCAGCCGAGATCCAGAGCACTCGCGATGAGGTTGGGCGCGCGTTCCTGGCTAGGCGGCCCGAGCCGTCACCACCGGATCACGGCACCAGCATGACCGGGATGTCGACCATGTTGATCGGCCGGCCGTCATCGGCGCTGGCTTCGTACACACGCACGGTCCCGGCCTGGGCCTGATCGACCGTGAACGCGACCGTCGTCGAGTAGGTCCCCCGGCATCCCGTGCCGCACGTGGCCGTGGCGAAACCGCTCGCGATCTCGGTCCCCTCGGCGTCGAGGATGGCGATGCTCACCGTCGCTTCGAAGACGTCCGCGCTTCCCGAGATCGTGATGGGGCTGGAGGCCTCCGTGCCGATCAGCGGCCGCTCCACCAGGATCGCCGGCAGCCGGTCGGTGAACGACCGTCGGGTCATCGGCTGGTCGAGGATGATCCCCTCACCGCTGAAGACCGTGACCTCCTCGCCGGCGAGCTCCAAAATCACCCCCCGGACCGTCGGGAACTGGGTGAGCGTGTACGTCAGTTGCGCCAGGCGCCCGAACATCGACAACGAACCGCCTCCCGATGCGAACGCGCGCGACAGGTTCACCGTTGCGATCCCGCCGTCGATCGATACGTCGAGCAGCTCGGTCCCCGTGGGGATCGACGTGCCGACCCCCGCTGCCTGCTCCTCGGCCGACGGCCCGGACAGCAGCGCGTTGACGGCGGCCGCCGCGATGCGCGGCGTCGTAGGTTCCGTCCGCTCCGTCACGAACAGCCATTCTCCGTAGCCGAACCACACCTGGAACGAGGTCGTGCTCGGTTCGGGAGTGGCGGTGGCCGAAGGAGTGGATGTGGTCGAAGGAGTGGGCGCCGGTGAGGTCGGCGGCGCGGCGCTCCCGCCATCCCCGGCATCACCGCCCGAGCAGGCAGACACGAGCGAACGCGACGACGAGCAACGCGATCAAGCCCCGCACCCGTATGCCGGCGTCTCTACCCATCGCTCCTCCATCCACCCACCGGGACTGCACCTTAAGCCGCCGTCGCGGCCATCTCGGTGGGCCGCGACGTCCCTCAATGACGGGAAGGGTGGCCCCGGAGGTTCCCGGGCTTGGAGGTTCCGCGGGTTGCGGGACTCCTTCGAGTTCGGGCCGTACCGAGGCGACTCGAAGCTAGAATCGCGACTCGATCGCCCTCGTAGCTCAGTGGATAGAGCACCGGTTTCCTAAACCGGGTGTCGCAGGTCCGATTCCTGCCGAGGGCACCACGACCTGATCCGGGCCGGTCGGATCGCGGACGGAGGCTCGCTCCTCCACTCGGTGAGGAGATCACGTTGGGTGAGATGAACGATGCCGGCTCGATCGGGTTCCGCTTTGCGGGACCGCGTGACGAGGGGGCGATCGCTGCTCTTCATGCCGACAGTTGGCGTCGCACCTTCCGTGGTCTGTTGCCTGATCGCTACCTCGACGAGGACATCACGGCGGAACGCGCCGAAGCATGGCGCCGGCGATTCGCCGACCCGGCTCGCGAGGTGGGCACCGTCACGATCGTTGCGGAGCAAGACGGCGAACTGGTGGGATTCGTTCATTCCGTCATCGATGACGACCCCACGTGGGGAACCCTGCTCGACAACCTCCATGTGCGTCATGACGTTCAGGGACGTGGGATCGCACGCCGATTGATCGGTGAGACGGCGGCCGTTCTGCGCCAGCGGGGTCGGCAGCGCGTCTATCTATGGGCTCTCGAAGCGAACGAGCGGGCTCGGCATCTCTACGGAGCTCTTGATGGGGAGGCGGTTGAAACCAGCGTCTGGGAGTTCGCCGGCGCGGCCATTCCGAGTTTCCGCTATGCGTGGGCAGATCTCGACCCGCTGCTGGCATGCCTTCCGGAGGACAGCGAGCCACTCGAGCGGCGACGTGGCGGGCCGTGAGCAGGCTCAGGCGCCGCGTTCGAGAAGCTCCTTGAGCGTGCGGAGACGACGGTCCCACAGCGCGCCGATCGCGCGCATCCACGACTCGGCTTCCGCGAACGGGCGCGTGTCGAGCTCGAAGCGGGTCTCGCGTCCGACGCGCTCGCCGATCGCGAGCTCCGCCTCGGCCAGCGCCAGCAGGTGCTTGGCTGCGGCCTGCCGGCTGATCCCGACGCGAGGAGCGAGTTGCGTTGCCGTGAGCGGGCCGTCGGCGGAGAGCTCGTAGACGATCCGCCGACGGGTGGGGTCGGCGAGCGCGGCGAACACGCGCCCCGCATCGTCCACCATCGGGTCGGCCGTCCTGGCCATCGATGACCCTTAGTGCCGCGGCTTCAGCGTCGTCGCGAGGTAGTCGACGAGCTCTTGGAGCTCGCTCGTCCAGCCCTCGACGTTGCCGTCGCGGGACTCGGGCGGCAGCTGCGCGAACCCACGCTCGACGACGGTGAGCAGCGTCGCGGCGCCCGCCGTCCTCGTCGGCCAGCGTGAACTCGACGCTCGTGGAGGGGTGGTCGTCGCCGGCTGGATGCCATCGGTACACGAGTCGGTTCGGGGGATCGATCTCGTCGAAGATGCCGGTGGCGTTCGCGTCGTCCCATTCGAGGTAGATCTGGCCACCGGGTCGCAGGTCGACGACGGCGTCCTTCGTGGGGAACCAGCGTTTGAGCTGTTCGGGCTCCGTGAGTGCCGCCCACACTTGCTGGCGTGTCGCGTGGATCGTGAGCTCCTTGCGGATCTCGTCGGGGACCGGTTCGTTGGTGCTCATCGGCGGGTCTCCTCTCGGATCGTGTCAGGTGGGCGGTGTTCCGCAACGCGCAACACGTCGGTTGCGTCTAAGATACGCAATGACCGGGTTGCGCGTCAAGCGCCTCTGCGTCGGGTCATCAAGAACTGAGCGAGCCGAGGTGACCCAACTTCTCCGGATTGGTGACGGCGCGCACCGTCTGGACGAGATCGTCGGCGATATCGAGCGATACGGCGACGACCGGTTGTCCTTCCGTGTCCAGGAACACGGCCCCGGGCTGCCCGTTGATCTCGACGAGCCGCATGCCGCTCACACCGAGACTCTCCCCTCGTGCCGCCCGACCGAGCAACAACCTCGCGACCCGATCTCGCCCGTTGACCGGACGCGGGAACGCTGGAGCCCTGCCCCCTCCGTCGCCGTACGCGACGACATCTGCGGCGAGCAAGCTGATGAGGGCTTCGGTGTTCCCCATCGCGGTGGCTTCGAAGAACCTTCGGGCCAGATCCTCTTTCCGTTCGCGCGAAGCCTCGAAGCGCGGCTTGCCCGACTGGACCTGCCGCCGAGCACGGACCGCGATCTGTCGGCAGTTCTCCTCGTTCTTCCCGACGACGGTTGCGATCTCGTCGTAGCCGTAGTCGAAGACCTCCCGAAGCAGGAAGACCGCCCGCTCGACGGGCGTGAGGCTCTCGAGGAGCACGAGGAAGCCGAGGGACAGCGAGTCGGCGGTCTCGGCGTGCTGCGAGGCGTCGGACTGGGTGTCGGTGAGCAGCGGCTCCGGAAGCCACGTTCCGACGTAGCTCTCTCGCCGGACGCGCGCCGAACGGAGGTGGTCGATGCTGAGCCGCGTCGTGACGGCCGACAGGTAGGCCTTCGGCGATCCGATCTCGACGCCGCGAAGCGACTCACGGTGGAAGCGGAGGAACGCCTCTTGGACGATGTCTTCCGCTTCGGTCGCGCTCCCGAGCATCCGGTAGGCGATCGCGAACATCAGCGGCCGGAACTCTTCGTACACGTCGCTCACGGGTTCCTCCGGAGTAGCTCGAGTCTCCACCATCCTCGTCCCTAGACGAGATAGCACGTCCGGCTGTGACAACGCGATCTCCGCGACGCGTGGGTGTCACAGCCATCCGGGCTTTCTCGTCTTACCTGCATCGAGTCAACCGATGCACGACGCGAGGAGGAACGGCTCATGCAGAGCGACAACCAGCACGCACCATCGTTCACCGGTCCGGGGTCGGCAGGCGGAGCCGGCGAGCGTTGGGTCGGCCCGGACCTGCCGAGCCTCAGTGCGGTCCTGATCGGCTCCGGCCTGTTCGTGACGGGAGGCATGCTCCTGTTCACCGTGATCGGGATCCCGCTCGGCATCCTGCTGTTCGCCGCCGGACTCGGACTGATGCTCACCCCGAGGAAGCGAGAGACGTGAGGATGGGTCCGCGTCCGTCGCGAGCCTGGGCGGCCGGGACGCTGCGGCGGTGCGACATGCCTCCGGACGAGGTGCGAGCGGTCCTGGCGGCCGATGACCCCGAGATCGTTCGCCGATTCCTCGAGCTGCACAAGGAGCGGCTGGAAGAGGAAGTCGCGGAGCGGAGGCGAACACTCGCCTCGCTCGAGCGCTACCTCATCGAGGAGATTCTCGTTCCGAAGTCGCCCGGCCCGGTTCTGCATGTAGTCTCCCGGGATCAAGCAACGACGGTCTGGGATCACAAGCTTCACCGCGGTCTTGGCGCTCGTCATGGTGACGATGCTGCTGACCTTCCCCGCGTCTGCCGCTTCCTTCGCCGACCCGTTCGACCGTTCCGATAGCTCCAGCCTGGGATCCCCGTGGACCTACGTCGCCTCGACCTGGGGCATCCGGTCCAACGGCGCCCGGTTCCTGACCGGCCAGTACACGAGCACCACCGGCCTCGCCGTCGTAGACGCCGGGACCACGCAGGTTTCGATCTCGGCCGACATCACGTTGTCTCCGACTCCACGGCGGTCCAACGCCGGACTGGCGCTGGCCGCCAAGGACTACAAGAACAACCTCTTCTGCAAGATCGAAGTCACGAACGTCAACACCAACGGCCTGATGGCGATCGGCCGGCGGCTCAACAACGTCATCACGTCGCAACTCGTGGCTGTCAAGAGTGCCGGCTTCGTGAGCGGCGGGACGTACCACGTCGTGTGCGGCCGCCAGGGGAACGTCATCACCATGACGGTCGGTACGCGATCGATCTCGTACACGCTCACGTCGTCGGACATCGCCGCGTTCGGTTCGTCCACGAAGGTGGGGTTCCGGGGACACCTCGCACCGGACGAGGACGACGGCAAGTCCGTCTACGACAACTTCGCCATGTGGGACGGATCGACCCCATCTCCCTCACCGAGCCCATCACCGTCACCCAGCCCATCACCGTCACCCAGCGCCGGCACCTTCTCCCTCGCCGGATCCGTCTCCGTCCCCCGAGCCCTCTCCCACACCGGACCCCAGCCCGACGCCGTGATCCGAGCCCCACGCCCGATCCGTCTCCGACGCCCGATCCATCGCCGACGCCCGATCCATCGCCCAGCCCTGACCCTTCGCCGAGCCCCGAGCCTCCGCCCAGCCCGACACCGTCACCATCTCCGACCCCCGTTCCCGAACCACTGCGGGTGGTCGCCATCTCCGACATCTGCGGCAACGTCAACGCGAACTGCCGGCAGACGGCCGCGCTCGTCCAGAGCCTGGACCCGGACTTCATCATCGCCCCGGGCGACACGGAGAACTCCCCGAACGCGACGATCGCCGACTACTGGAACATCTTCCATCCGGCGTGGGGACCGCTCGTGCCGCTCATGTATCCGGTCCCCGGCAACCACGAGTACAACGACCCCGTCAACGGTCCGGGCGCCGAGGGGTACCGCGCGTATTTCCCGGACGCTCGCGCCCCTGCGACGGGGCCGCTCTACTACAGCTTCAACGCGGGCAACTGGCACTTCGTCGGTCTCGACACCGACAAATGCCAGGCGGGTGAGAACTGCCCGACGATCGATCAGACGACCGACACGCAGTTCCGATGGATGGTCCAGGACCTCACGAACGACTCGCACACCTGTGACATCGCCTACGGCCACCATCCCGCATTCTCCTCGCCGGGGATCGTCGTCCCGGCGGGGGGTCGTCACGGGTCGATCCAGTGGATGGTCCCGGCATGGAGGCAGATGGTCGCCTCAGGCGTCGACCTGTACTTCTCGGGACACGATGCCGACTACGAGCGGTTCCCCGCGATGGACGGCAACGGCAACCCGTGGCCACTGGGAACGCGGCAGTTCGTGATCGGGACAGGCGGCGCGGGCAAGCTCCCGTTCGGAGCCATCCTGCCGCAGTCCGAATTCCACTACACGGGCCTCGGCGCCACGGTACTGACGCTCGGCGAGTCGAGCTACTCCTGGCAGTTCGTGTCCACCACCGGCGCCATCCTGGACCAAGGCGGCCCGGTCCCCTGCCACTAGGCGCCGGCTCAAGGCTTCGACCCTCATCTGTCGAACACCGTCGTATGAAGCCGTTCCGGCTCGCACCGGTGATGCTCCTGGTCTCGCTCGGTGTCTCGATCGCGTCCGTCCCGGCTCTGGCAGCACCGACGTGCCTGGGGAGGCGCGCCACGATCGTCGGAACCGACGGGGTCGACACCGATTACCGGCACGGGCGGAGCCGACGTGATCGTCAGCCTCGGGAACCAGGACCTGATCTCCGGTGGTGGCGGCGCCGATCGGATCTGCGGCGGCAGCGGCACGGACCGGATCGAGGGCGACGCCGGCGACGACCAGATCGACGGCGGCGGTGACAGCGACGTCCTCTCCGGCGGTCCCGGAAACGACGCGGTGTACGGTCGCGAGGGCGCGGACCACCTGGACGGCGACGGCGGGGACGACACGCTTCACGCCGGAACCGGCCCGACCGGGTCGGGCGGCGGCGACACGCTCGAAGGCGGACCGGGCGCCGATCGATTGATCGGCAGCTCGGGAGCCGCGCCGACATGAACGGCGACGAGGGTCGCGACCGCTTGAGCGGTGGCGACGGGGACGACGATCTTCGGGAGGGTCCGGCGCCGACTCGGTCGTCGGCGGTACGGGGAAGGACCACCTGTACGGCTCCGTGATCTACGCGTCCACGAACGATGGGCGAGACGAGCTCCGCGGCGGCGACGGTGCAGACGTCATCTTCGGCAACAGCGGGAATGATCGGCTGTTCGGTGAGGACGGCGATGACGAGCTCTTCGGCGATGTCGGGCTCCCGACGCCGCACGACGGCGACGACCACCTCGACGGCGGCACGGGGAACGACACGCTCACCGGCGGCAACGGCGTCGACACCTGCCTCGAGGGCGAGGCTCTGTCGACGTGTGAGCCTGACGGCCTTGCCGCGCCTAGTCGGCCGGGAGCAGATTCTCGTCGTGCACGTCCATCAGATGCTTCGAGAGTGCCAGCTGCGTGTCGAACTCCTTGCCACACACGTGGCATACCCCGACCTCAGCGTCGCCGCCCTGTTCGTCACGTTCGGTCATCGATCCTCCCTCGCGTACTGTCTTCGAGGGTCTTCGCGATCCGTAGCCCGGCGACGGCCGCCTCGGTCCGGTTCGCACGTCGAGCTTGCGATAGATCGCGCTCAGGTCGTACTTCACCGTCCCCTCGCTGATACCCATCGCGCGTGCGATCTAGCGATTCGTCTTGCCGACCGTCAACAGCACGAGGACCTCCATCTCACGCGGCGCTATCGGGTTAGCTGTCGCTAATAGGACCCGGTCGCGCGTCACCGGTCGGTGTCTCCCGACGTCCGTGCCGCTGCCTCTGGCGTCTGCGATCCCGACAGCACCGCTGATCCGGTGTCGGCGTTCGTATCGAGGCGTCGCGACCACCGCCTGGGTGCGGGTGGAAACCGCCGAGCTTGCGGTAGATCGCACTCAGATGACCCCCGCACCGTGGACAGCGCGATCTCGAGCGCGTCCGCGATGTCCAGGTTGCTCTTCCCGTGGGCGACGTGGGAGAGTACTCTCGCTCCCGGCGGGTGAGCTGAGTATGGTGGTTGTCCATCCCCTATCGGTGCCCGCGAACGTCCCCCGACAAACCTCACCGGCGGCGCGCGTATCCGAGAGCGACGCGATGCGCGTTTCCGAGACCTCCGAGGCATGGGTCGGCATCCTTGTTACCCTTGTCGAACGCAACATCTTCACTCGAACCCGAACGGTTCGAGCCCGCGGCGAAGGTTGGAAGACCCTGTCACTACAGCGTGCGTGGTTGTGGACATCGCTCCTGGTCGTCGGGATGGTAGGCGCGCTCGCCGGTGACGCAACCCCGCTGGCTCCTCGATCCGACGCCGCCGCCGCTGCTCCCTCGCACGAC
>CAVZQM010000015.1:0-327725 GCA_963777495.1 uncultured Actinomycetes bacterium
CTCGCGACGTGGCTCGAGGAGCATCCGGGCGACACGAAGCGCATCGTGGCGAAGGCCATCGCCGCCGCGAAGGCGAGGATGGCGGCGAAGAACGCTCGGGATCCTCACGCGCCGGAAGTCGTTCCTGGAATCAGGATCGCTACCCGGCAAGCTCGCCGATTGTCAGTTGAACGATCCCGCCTCGTGCGAGATCTACATCGTCGAGGGTGACTCCGCGGGTGGGTCCGCGAAGGGGGCGAGGAACCCAGCGACGCAGGCTATCCTGCCGATCCGTGGAAAGATCCTGAACGTCGAGAAGGCTCGACTGCACAAGACGCTCGAGAACATCGAGATCCAGGCGCTCATCACCGCGATCGGTACGGGGATCGGCGAGGAATTCGACATCGAGAAAGCCCGCTATCACCGGATCGTGATCATGGCCGACGCCGATGTCGATGGCGCCCACATCCGCACGTTGCTCCTCACGTTCTTCTTCCGCAACATGCGCGAGCTGATCGATGCAGGGTTCATGTACCTGGCACAACCCCCGCTGTATCTCATCAAGCAAGGCAAGCAGGACCGGTACTTCTATACCGAGCGGGAGTGGGACGTGTTCCGCAAGCAGGACGGGAACGGCAACAAGAAGCTCGATCCTCAGCGGTTCAAGGGCCTGGCTGAGATGGACGCTTCCCAACTGTGGGACACCACGATGGACCCGGACAAGCGCACGCTCCTCCAAGTGACACTTGAGGATGCGGCGACGGCGGACAAGCTGTTCTCTGTGCTGATGGAGAAGACGTTCCGTCGCGCCGCGAGTTCATCGAAGCGAATGCGAAGTACGTCCAGAACCTGGACGTCTGAGAGGTAGGTTCGGGTGGCGCAGGATCTGTTCGCCGGGCGGATCGAGCCCGTGCAATTGGAGGAGGAGATCCAGCGCTCCTACCTCGACTACGCGATGTCCGTCATCGTGTCGCGCGCGCTGCCGGATGTGAAGGACGGCTTGAAGCCCGTTCACCGCCGGATCCTCTGGTCGATGTTCGAACAGGGGCTCCGCCCCGATCGCCCGTATCGCAAGTCGGCGAACGTCGTGGGTGGAGTCATGAGCAAGTACCACCCCCACGGCGACTCGGCGATCTACGACGCCCTGGTCAGGATGGCTCAAGACTTCTCCTTGCGGTATCCGCTCATCGATCCTCACGGGAACTTCGGCTCCGTCGACGGCGACCCCGCAGGCGCCTCCAGGTACACGGAGGCCAGGCTCGGTCCGTTCGCCATGGAGATGCTCCGGGACATCGAAGCCGAGACGGTCGACTTCGTACCGAACTACGACGGATACGAGCAGCAGCCGGTGGTGCTTCCCAGCCGGTTCCCGAACCTCCTGGTGAACGGCGCGGGAGGGATCGCGGTCGGCATGGCGACGAACATCCCACCGCACAACCTCGGCGAGGTGATCGACGCCGTCGTCCACTACATCGACCACCCGGAGTCGACGTCCGCGGACCTCATGAAGTTCGTCAAGGGACCGGACTTCCCGACCGGCGCGATGATCATGGGACGAGACGGCATCAGGGATGCACTCGAGACCGGCCGCGGGTCGGTGAAGGTTCGCGGGGTGTGCTCGATCGAGGAGGGCTCGGGTGGACGGGCCACCATCGTCGTCACCCAGCTTCCCTACCAGGTCAACAAGGCACGACTGGCGGAGAAGATGGCGGATCTCGTCCGCCTCGGCCGACTGAAGGACATCGCGGATGTCCAGGATCGCTCCAGCGGGCGCGAAGGGATGCGACTCGTCATCGTCCTGAAGCGAGCCGCCAACCCACACGTGGTGCTGAACCAGCTCTACAAGCACACGCAGCTCCAGGACAACTTCGGCGTCAACATGCTCGCCCTGGTCGACGGCATCCCTCGCACGCTGAACCTGGCCGAGATGGTCGGCTACTACGTCGACCACCAGGTGGATGTCGTCACTCGCCGGACGCGATACGAGAAGCGCAGGCGCGAAGAACGGCTGCACATCGTCGAAGGCCTGTTGATCGCCCTGGACAACCTCGACAAGGTCATCAGCATCATCCGTGGTTCCCAGGACGCGGATGAAGCGCGAACGAAGTTGATGCGGTCCTTCAAGCTGTCCGAGATCCAGGCGAACCACATCCTCGACATGCCTCTGCGCCGCTTGACCCGACTGGCTCGGACGGAGCTCGATGACGAGAAGAGCGAGCTGGTCGCTCGGATCAAGTACCTGGATTCGTTGCTGAAGAGCCCGGCGAAGCTCCGCGGCGTGATCAAGGACGAGCTCTCTCGAGATCCGCAAGAAGCACGGGGATGCGCGACGTACGAAGATCATGGCCGAAGAGGGCGACTTCGACGTCGAGGACCTGATCGCCGAAGAGGACGATGATCATCACGGTCAGCCGTGCCGGCTACGTGAAGCGGCTGCCCGTCGACGCGTTCAAGCGGCAGCTCCGAGGCGGCAAGGGCGTCAAGGGTCAGAACCTGAAGGAAGAGGACGTCGTGAAGCACGTGTTCACGACGACGACGCACCACTGGATGCTGTTCTTCACCACGAAGGGCCGCGTGTACCGCGTGAAGGCGCACAGCATCCCCGAGTCGGGACGGACGGCGCGCGGGCTCTACGCCGCCAACCTGCCGGGCGTGCGCCCTCGACGGTGACGAGCGCATCAGCGCCGTGATCGACCTCAAGGAATACGAGGAGGGCAAGAACCTCCTGTTCGCGACCCGGAAGGGCATCGTGAAGAAGACCAAGCTGCCGGAGTACGACTCGCCGCGCACGGGCCTGATCGCGGTCAATCTCCGTGGCGACGACGAGCTGATCGACGTGAAGCTCACGGATGGCACCGACGAGGTGTTCCTCGTGTCGCGGAAGGGC
The DNA here is from genome assembly GCA_963777495.1 of uncultured Actinomycetes bacterium. Taxonomy (GTDB): domain Bacteria; phylum Actinomycetota; class UBA4738; order UBA4738; family HRBIN12; genus JBBQVZ01. The sequence goes on from CAVZQM010000015.1 coordinate 2,867, forward strand.
CAGGCCATCCGGTTCAAGGAGTCGCTCGCCCGCCCGATGGGGCGTGCGACCGGCGGGGTGATCGGGATGCGCCTGGGCGAGGACGACCGGGTGCTGGCCGTCGGCCTCGCCTGCGACGGCGAGGAGATCATCAGCGTGACCGAGCAGGGATACGGCAAACGGTCGAGGTTGGCCGACTACCCGCTCAAGGGACGCGGCGGCAAGGGCGTCATCGGCCACCAGCTCACGACGAAGACCGGGCTCCTCGCCGGCGCCTACATCGGCACGAAGGACATCGACATGTTCGTGATCTCGTCGAGCGGGCAGGTCGTCCGCGTGCCCGCCGGCGATATCCGCCGCGTGGGACGGGCCAGCCAGGGCGTTCGCACGATGCGCGTCGAGGAAGGCGCGACGGTCGTGGCGCTCGCCCCCGTGATCATCCAGATGGACGAGGACGAGGCGTAGTCCGGGGCTCGCCGCCCCGTTGCGTAGGCGATAATCCCCCCATGCATCCCGCGACCGGCGTCGTCGTCATCGTCGTTTCGAGCGTGGTCGCCGCTCACGGTCGGTGGACGACTGCGCCGCACGCTTCCCCGTCCCGCGGTGGATGCCTTGATGGCGCTCGCGGGTGCCGGTCTCGGTATCGGCGGGCTGCTGTTGCTCGACGACGTGGGGACGGCATCGTGGATCGCGGCGCCGCTCGTCCTCGCGATCGTCGCCCCGTTGCACGTACGCGCGTTGTTCGCCGGCGACGGGCCGTTCCGCACGTGAGGCCGTCGAGGGTGCTTGCCCCGAAGCGTCCCGACCCGTAGAACCCTTCGAGGAGATGTCCCAAACGGCAGAGAACCCCACCCCGCCCCCCGCGCCTTCACCGACGCCGGCGCCACGTCGTCGGACAGCGTGCAACCCGTCGGCCGCCGGACGCGGGTCGTCGTTCGCAAGGTCGGACCGTGGTCGGTGCTGAAGTTCTCGCTGCTCTTCTACCTGTGCGTGATGCTGATCGTGTACTTCGCCCTGATGATCATCTACTGGCTGCTCAGCGCGGTGGGTGCGATCGACTCGGCGGGTCGCCTGCTGGGCTACGTGTTCGCGACCGGCGATGCAGGGGAGAGCGAAGTCGTCGTGATCCGGTTCGGTCCGTGTTCGGATGGCTCCTCCTGGTGGGCCTGGGCAACGTGATCGTCTGGTCGCTCGTGAACGTCTTCGTCGCGTTCCTCTACAACCTGATCAGCGATGTCGTGGGTGGGGTCGAGGTCACGCTCGCCCAGAAGCGCTGAGCCGCGTAGCACCCGTCACGCCACACGTTTGACACCGTCTCCGGGCCATGGCTACGCTGCCGAGCCCGCCACGCGGGGCCCGTAGCTCAGCTCGGTTAGAGCGCTGCCCTGATAAGGCAGAGGTCGATGGTTCAAATCCATCCGGGCCCACCCCCGACCGGCCCGCTATCGCTCCCACGCGACGACCAAGGCTCCCGCCTGGGAGGATGCAGTTCACAGGTGAGGGGCTAACATCCTCAGAACACGAGCGGTCCACCTACGCGTTCGAGTCCATCAGCCCACTCCCGGAAGGAGGGCACCCATGGCAGACGACTCCGAAACGACCGAGGAGAAGAAAGGCGGCTTCTTCAGGAAGCTGTTCAAGCTGGCGTTCATCGCCGCGATCGTGGCCGGCGTCGCGGCGATCTTCAAGCGCCGCCGCGGCAGCGACGTGGACGATGTCGAGTGGCAGGAGCTCCCACCCCCCGCGGGCGGCTGACCCTCCACGGGCCGAGACCTCGGCCGCGAGAACCCCGAGAGCCCGTGCGATGCACGGGCTCTCGTCGTTCGCGGACCCGGCGATAGACTCGCGCGATGGACGCCTGGGGAGCGGCGCACGAGGTCGCGCGCTCGGCCGGCGTCGAGCTTCGGCCGATCAGCTCGATCGGCGACGCCGACCGCGTCTTGCAGGTCATGAGCGGCACGTGGGGCGACGCCCAACTGCTCCCGCGCGAGACGATCCGAGCGCTGGGCGACAGTGGGAACATGCCGTGGGGAGCGTTCGACGGCGACGAGCTGATCGGCTTCGTCCTCGGGTGGTCCGGCGTCGATCCGGTCGAAGGATTGCACATGCACTCCCACATGCTGGCGACCAACCCGCGATCGCCGGCACCACGGGGTGGGGCATGCGCTCAAGCTCGCGCAGCGCGCGCAGTGCCTGGAGCAAGGCATCTCGCTGGTCCGCTGGACGTTCGATCCGCTGCTGTCGCGGAACGCGCACTTCAACCTGACCAAGCTCGGTGCATCGGCGGATGCGTTCCTGCCCAACTTCTATGGAGACATGGCCGACGCGCTGAACCGGGGCGAGCGGAGCGACCGATTGAAGGTCCGATGGGACCTGGAGCATGCGACGGCAGGCCCGGCGGACGATCGTGGCTCCGAGGTGCTGGGCCGTCGGGGCGATGATCCCTCGATGCCCGCGCCCACGGAGGTCCGGCCCCCGCTGGACGCTCCCGCGCTGATCCGTATCCCGCGCGAATACCACGAGCTGCGGCATCCGCGACCGCGCGCTGGCCGATGCCTGGCGCGCCGCGACCGAGGCGGCCTTCACGGCGTGCTTCGACGCCGGTCTGATCGCCTCGGGATTCACGGCAGACTCCACGTACGTGATGACGGAGGACCGATGACGATCGTCCGTGCCTTGGAGCTGCGGATGGTCGGTATCCCGCTGGTCCGTCCCTTCCGCACCAGCTTCGGCGAAGAGACCCACAAGTCGTGCGTGCTGCTCCGGGTCGTGACCGACGACGCGGAGGGATGGGGGGAGTGCGTGGCGAGCCCCGATCCGGGCTACTCGGAGGAGTTCAACGACGGAGCGTGGCTGGCCATCAGTGAGTTCCTGGGTCCGGCGTTGCTCTCGGCCGGTGACGTCACGTCGGATCAGCTCGACCGCGTGCTGGCGGGGGTCCGCGGCAACCCGATGGCGAAGGCCACGGTGATCGACGCGTTCGTCGACGCCGAGCTCCGCGCAGAGGGCCGCTCGCTCGCAGAGCATCTGGGAGCTGACAAGGATCGTGTGGCGTGCGGCGTGTCGATCGGGATCGCGCCGACGACCGACCGACTGCTGGAGGATGTCGACGGCTACCTGGCCGAGGGGTACCGGCGCATCAAGCTCAAGATCGCGCCGGGCGTGGACGTGGAGCGTGTCGCCGCGGTGCGTGCCGCGTATCCCGACATCATGCTCTCGGTGGACGCGAACGCCGCCTACCGCCTGGAGGACCTGGACGTGTTCCGTGCGCTCGACGAGTTCGACCTCCTGATGATCGAGCAGCCGTTGCACCAGGATGACCTGGTCGAACACGCGAAGCTCCAGGCGAAGATCCGCACCGACATCTGCCTTGACGAGTCGATCCGTTCCACCGCGGACGCCGTGGCGGCGATCGAGCTGGGTGCCTGCCGGATCGTGAACATCAAGCAGGGCCGCGTCGGCGGCGTGCACGAGGCCGTCCGGATCCACGACGTCGCGCGTGCGGCCGGTGTGCCCGTCTGGTGCGGCGGCATGCTCGAGACCGGGATCGGCAGGGCGACCAACCTGGCCCTCGCGGCGCTCCCGGGGTTCACGCTGCCGGGCGACACCAGCGCGTCGACGCGATACTTCGTGGAGGACCTGACCTCGCCGTTCGAGCTCGGGAGTGACGGCACGATGGAGGTTCCTCGCGGACCGGGCATCGGTGTGACGCCGCGCCCGGATCGGCTCGAACGCACCACGACGCGCGTCGGATCACTGACGGCGTAGGCGCCGTTCATATCGGCGCGCTGCTTGAGCCGGGCCCCCGGGCAGGCGACGATAGGCGCAACGCCGCGAGTCCGGCGCGGCGAACTCACTCATGAAGAAACGTGTGGTACGTGCCGAGGAGTTCGAGGTCGTTGACGCGGCCGGAAACGTCCGCCTGCGCATCGGTCTGTCCAACGACGACTCTCCGTTCTTCTCGATGCTCGATCCGGAGGGCCAGGTGCGCGCCCGGTTCGGTCTGTCGTCCGACGGCTCGGCCGGCCTCGCGATCGGCGACGAGAACGGCAAGGTGCGTGCCACGCTCGGTCTGTCGTCCGACGGATCGGCGAGCCTGGCGTTCGGGGACAAGAACGGGCGGATCCGGGCGAAGTTCGGCCTGGCGCCCGAGGCCTCGCCGACGCTCGGCATGCAGGTCCGTAGCGGGGAGCTCCACCAGGTCTACAGCCTGGCCGACCAGGGCTCGCCGACGATGGGTCTGTACGACCGGTCCGGCAAGGTGCGAGTGCGGCTGGGGCTGGCGGCCGAAGGGTCGCCGGTGCTCCGGTTGCTGGACCAAGACGGCGAGCTCCGCGCCGTCGTGGGTCTGGCCGGCGACGGCAGCCCATTCATCCAGTTCATGGACGAGCAGAAGGCCCCGACCTGGACGATGCGTTGAGCGGTTGGTGGGCGGCGGCGTTCGTGGCGCAGTGGCTCCTGGTCCTGGTGATGGCGGCGGTGGTCGTGGCGCTCGCCCGGCAGGTGGGAACGCTGCACCTGCGGCTCGGCCCGCGTGGAGCGCTGGAGGTGGACTCCGAGGGACCGGTGCTCGGTGAGGCGCCGCCCCCGATGCCGGCCGTCGACGACGACGGAGCTCGCGTCCTGGTCGGCGGGCCCGGGCCCGCGCGGCTGGTCCTGTTCTCGTCGCCGACGTGTGCGATCTGTCGCGAGGTCGCGCCGGGCATCGGCGCCGCCGCATCGGCCGCCGGACTGATCCCGATGATCCTGCACGACCCCGACCTGGAGCGCGTCTACGACGTGCCGGGGACGCCGTTCGTGCTCGTGATGGACGACGCGGGTGTCGTGCGAGCCAAGGGCACCGTGAACAACCTCGAGCAGGTTGAAGGATTGGTCGACCTGGCGCTCCGACGGATCGAGGAGGTGCCGGAGCGACGGGCGAGCTGACGACGTTCGAACGCGCCGAGCGACGCATCGCGTCGCGGACCAGCCGGCGTGGATTCCTCGGCAAGCTCGGCCGCGGCGTCGTCGCGCTGGCCGGTGGTGGGCTGATCGCGACCGCGCTCGCCCCCGAGCGGGCGTCCGCCCACCACATCTGCGGACACATCGCATCCACGGACTCGTGCCCACATCCGTTGGGCAAACTGGCGCGGACCGACAGCTTCGGCTTCCCGGTGCATCCGAAGTACGGGTACCCGGTCGACGACGACGGCGAGATCTACACCGATCCATCCACGCAGGAACGGCGGAAGATCTGCGAACAGATCGTGCCGGAGCGGTTCCGCTTCGTTCGGCACCCGCACTACGGGGGCGGGTGGACCCGCTGTTGCAACGGCCGACTCCGACACATCCAGGACTGCTGCTCCACGTCGCGGATCCGGATCAACGGGGACGGATCGGTGACCGGCTACTGCCCGACGAATCTCCGTGTGTTCTGCATCACCTACCGGGAACTGGAAGCGTCGTGCTAGACGGCGCGCTGATGCCGGCACTCGTGGCCGCGTCGGCGATCGCCGGGTGGGCCGCGCTCCACGGTCCCTGAGGACTGTCGATGGTCGAGACCATCTCCCCCGTGGTCCACGGGGGCCGCGCTCGCTGGCTGGGGACGCTCGCCCTGCACACGCTCGGCGCGACCGTCACCGCAGCGGTGTTCGGCGCGCTCTTGGGCGTCACCGGTCAGGCGTTGGGCGCGCCGTGGGGTCGGCCCGGGCTCCTCGTGCTCGCGTCGGCGGCGGCCCTCTACGCTCTCGGCGCGCTGGGTGCGCTCCGCGTGCCCGTGCCGCAGCTCCGCCGGCAGGTCCCGGACTGGTGGCGGACGTTCTTCGGGCGGTCGCTCGCCGCGGTCCTGTACGGGGCCGGCCTGGGGATCGGGTTCCTGACCTACCTGTCGAGCGGCACGCTCGTCGTGGTGGCGTTGGCTGCGGTCGCGAGCGGACGACCGGCGGTCGGCGCCGCGTTCATGGCGCCGTTCGGGCTGGTGCGTGGCCTGTCGGCGATCGTGGCGTGGCGATCGGTCAACCAGGAAGCGAGCCGGGCGCTCGTCGACCGGCTGGTCGCGAGCTCGGGTTCGGCCCGGGGATGGGCGAACGCCGTCGCGCTCCTCGTGATCGCATCGTTGGCGATCGTGGGCGCCGTGCGGGCTGCGACCGGCTCCTGGTGGACGCTGGTCGCCGCGATGCTGGCGGCCGTGTTCACGTGGGCGGCCATCTCCAAGGTCGTGCGTTGGCGGAGGTGGCGCGGTGCGCTCGCCGCGTACGGGTTGCCGTCATCGGTGGAACGCGCTGCCGGCTGGGCGGTCCCGCTGGGCGAGGCGTTCGTGCCGCTCTTGGTCGTGGTGGGGATGCCACGGGCGGCGGCGGCGATCTCAGCGGTGCTGCTGGCCGGGTTCTCCTTCGCGCTCATCGGTGTGCGGCGGGGTGGAACGACGAGCGTGCCGTGCGGATGCTTCGGGGCCGCGACGCCGTCGACGTTCGCACGGTGCTGGCGAGGAACCTCTCGCTGATCGTGGCAACGGTGTTCGTGTTCGCGCGAGCGGCCGACGCGCCGCGGATCGCGTGGCCGGACGTGCCGGGAGCGGCCGATCTGCTGCCGTTGTCGCTCGCGGCCGGGGCCTTCGTGACGACGGTGCTCGTCGCGTGGCGCGCGTCGGTGTGGCTGGCGAGAGGGAGCCGGGCATGACCGGGAGCGACCTGTTGGTCCGGCGCGCGCTCCCGTTCGCCGTGGCGCTGGCGACCGCGATCGGCGTGACCGTGGTGGCGCTCGCCGTCAGTCCGGTGACGCGTGCGCAGGTGCAGGACCTGAACGACACCCGCGGCACGCTGGACGTGCGACGGGTGTGGTTCGAGCCGGAGGCCGACCCGCAACGGTGGACGATCGTCACGTACTCGCCGTTCACGGAGGACCTGATGCGGGATCGGGGATACGTCTTCGTCTTCCTGGACACCCGGGACGACGAGCGGTTCGACTACTACGCGCTCATCGCGTCGAACGGCCGGCGGTTCACCGGGTCGCTCTGGCGTGATCCTCGGCGTGGAGCCGATGTCCGGCTCATGGCCCTCGATGTGCGGCGGGAGAACGACATCAGCATCGCGGTCCGGATCCCGCTCGGGCCGCTGGAGATCGGTCCGTTCCGTACCGTGTATCGGTGGTCGGTCGTCACGACATTCACCGGCCGCGTGTGTCGCGCGACGTGCATCGACCGGGTTCCCGATCAAGGCACCTTCGAGCAGCCGATCGGATCGCCGACACCGACGCTGACACCCACACCGACGCTGACACCCACACCGACGCTGACACCCACACCGACGGTCTCACCGAGCGTGGCGCCGTGAGCGTCGAGGAAGGAGCGACGTGATCGAGCACCACCAACACCCCAACGGGATGGCGCCGGGCACCGGCTACAGCCACGCGGTGGTGGCGACCGGGGGCCGCGTGATCGCGATCGCCGGGCAGGTCGCCATGGACGAGCACGGCGAGCCCGTCGGCGTCGGCGACCCGCGCGCACAGGCCGAGCAGGTGTTCCACAACCTCCGCCTCGCGCTCGCGGCGGCCGATGCCACGTTCGCCGACGTGATCAAGCTGACGGTGTTCGTGACCGACATGGCGTACCTGCCGATGGTGCGCGAGGTTCGCAACGAACACGTCGATGTCGAGCGCCCGCCGGCGAGCACCGCCGTGCAGGTGGGCGCGTTGTTCCGGCCCGAGTACCTGCTCGAGATCGACGCGCTCGCCGTCGTCGGCGGATAGGTTCCGGCTTGGGCCGGGGGCATCTCGCTAGACTCGAAGGACGGCGGCACATCCGGGGGACGTAGCTCAGTTGGTAGAGCACCTGCTTTGCAAGCAGGGGGTCGGCGGTTCGAGTCCGCTCGTCTCCACACTTCGTCCGGGCTGCTCGGAACCGGGAAGGCCGCAGCCTACACTTCCCGGGTGGATCCGTCCGGATCCGGTCTCGATGGAGGTTGCGATGAAGCGGTCCCGGTTGTTGGTGGCGTTGTTCGTGGTCGGTGCGTTCGTCCTCGCGGGATGCGGCGGCGGAGACGACGGTGGGGGCGACGGCGCTGCTGCTGACGGCGGCGACGGCGTGGACAACCCGTTCGACGCGGCGCAGTGCGCTGAGGTCATCACGGCGATGGCCGTGGCGGCCGCGGCGGTTCCGCAGGCGATGTCCGGCGAGATCGGCGACCTGGGAACGTCCGTCGAGCAGATGGAGGCGTTCGCCGAGGCGGCGCCCGAGGAGATCCGCGATGACCTCGTGACCGTCGCGCAGGGCTATGCGGCCTACACCGAGGCGATGGCCGAGTCGGGGTACGATCCGGCCAGCGGCGTGGCCCCGCCGCCCGAGGTCATCGCTGCGCTGACCGCAGCCGGTCAGGCCCTGCAGGGGAGTGACTTCACCGAGGCATCGGCACGCGTCAGCGCCTGGTTCGAGACGGAGTGCGGCGGCTGATCGGACGATGGTGCGCCGGTCGTTCGTCCTCCTTGCGCTGGTCTCATCGCTGACGACGACGGTCGCGTCGCGGGCCGAGGACCGGATCGGAGGGTTGCCGCCGTTCCACGGAACGGTGTCGGTGATCGGCGGAGCGACCCGCGACCTGATGATCGGGAACTCCTGGCATCCCGGCTGCCCGGTGCCGCTCCGCGACCTGCGTCTCTTGCGGCTCACGTACTTCGGCTTCGACGGCCGGGCGCATCGGGGGCAGTTGGTCGTCCATCGCTGGTACGCCACGCGGTTCGTGCACGTGTTCGAGCGGTTGTACGAGGAGCGGTTCCCGATCCGGCGCATGCGCCTGGTGGACCACTACGGCGCCGACGACAGCCTGTCGATGGCCGCGGACAACACATCGGCGTTCAACTGCCGGCTTCGCGCCGGCTCGTCCACCGAGTGGTCCCAGCACGCGTACGGCCGTGCCATCGACGTCAACACCGTCGAGAACCCGTTCGTCACGCCCACCCACGTCTCGCCACCCGCAGGGAAGGCCTACGTAGACCGCAGCCAGGACCTGCCGGGCATGATCCACCTGCGTGACGCGGTCTGGTGGGCGTTCCACGCGATCGGCTGGGAGTGGGGAGGTCAATGGCAAGGCACCATCGACTATCAGCACTTCAGTGCGAACGGTCGATGATGCCTCGCGACTGCCGATGACGGTCTAGCAGACCGCCATCAGGTAGGGGTACGGGTCCACCGCGCTGCCGTTGCCCGGGTGCCACTCGAAGTGGTCGTGCGGTCCGCCGGCGTTCCCGGTGGAGCCCACGTAGCCGATCACGTCGCCGGCCTTGACCTTGCCGAGCTTGCCGAAGGCGGACAGGTGCGCGTTGTAGACGAACCCGGCCTCGCCGCGGACGTAGACCGCGTTCCCGCCCAGCCAGTTGCGTCCGGCCTCGGCGACCCCGTCGAACGGAGCCACGATCGGCTGACCTTCTGCGGCCATCATGTCGTTGCCCTGGTGGATGTGCGCCGGGGTACCCGGTCGCTTCGCCACCGAGTAGCCGAAGCCGTCCGTGACCTCGACCGGACCGCGGACCGGGCAGTAGCGGAAGACGCCGAACGTTCCGATCCAGGCGGAGAGATCCATCCGCTGGCTGCGCAGTACGAGGGTGCGGTGGCGGACGTTGCGCTCCAGCTTGCGGAGTCGCTGGCGGAGCTCGGCACGGAGCTTCGTCAGGTGGCGTTCATTTCGGGCGAACCGCATGCGGTCGGACGCGAGCTCCGGTCCCTTGCCTTTGACGCGATGGATCCGTGCCTGGATGCCGCGGATCTGGTGGTGCAGGTTCTGGCGTCCGACTCGACGGAAGTCGTGAAGGATCTCGAGCTTCTTGACCGTGACCTTGCGCTCGCGCAGCGCGCGGCTCAGGGCGTTGTCAGCGTTCGCCGAGACGACCAGCCCGCCGATGACGAGCGTGGCGCAGACGGCGAGCGAAGCGCCGCGCGTGATGAGCTTGGTGCGATCCAAGAACCTCTACCTCCCCTGGTTGACCAACCCGGGTATCGGCAGCGAGGGCACGATTTCTTGAATGTCGATGTCGGGGAGCAGGGTTCAGCCACGCGGCGCAGACGCCGATGGGATTGGAAGGCTCGTATCGCGGGCCGACGATGTCGTACCGAGGGGAACGTGGGGGACACGTTGCAGACCGATCGACGCACCCGTGACCGGGTCCGCCTGTTCTTCTGGGCGGTCCTGACGATCGTCTGTCTGGTTGCGGTCCTGGTCGCTCGCCAACAGCAGGCGCAGGGGCTGCAGCGCAAAGCGGATGCGGCGCAAGAACGAGCGATCCGCTTCACGGAGAACGTCCTCGCCGACCAACTGGACGCCAAGCGCGTCGCCAAGCCCATCGACCGCTCTGGCTACGACGCGCTCGTGTCGGACCTGAAGCACGGTCTCTTCAACGATCAGCGCGTCGTGCGGGTCCGGGTGTGGCGGGAGGATGGGTCGCTGCTCATCTTCACGACGGACGACCGCTCCCGGATCGGTGTCCTCACGTCGGACGATCCGAGCCTCAGCAGCGCGTTCAACGGCGAGCTGGTGAGCACGGTCGTAACCGAGTCGTTCGCGCCGGACGAACAGACGACTCCCGAGCCGACCACGTTGTACTCGACGCTGATCCCGCTCCGGGCGACCGACAAGGCCGACGTGTTCGGCGTCGTGCAGATCGACAACGACTACGCCTTGATGGTGGAGGCCGCGTCGCATCCATGGAGTCAGATGCAGATCGCATTCGCGATCGTGGCGATCCTGTGCCTGGTGATGGGGCTCGTGTCGCTCGCATGGTCGCATCGCAAGGAGCCGGCCGTGCTTGACGAGCCCGCGGGGTTCGCCCCCAGCCGGCGTGAGACGCGTGCGGCCGTCAAGGACGAGAAGAAGGCGACGGCGGCGCAGGCCGAGGCCGCCACGCTCCGCGATCGCGTGAAGGAGCTGGAGGGCAAGACCAAGTCGCTCACCGAGCAACAGTTGGAATTGGAGAGGCTCCGCGGCCGTGTCGCCGAGTTCGAGCAGGGTGCCGCTCATGCGGACGCCCCGGACCCGGCGGAGGTCGCGCAACTCAAGGCGCATGCGGCGCAGCTGGAGGAACAGGCGCGCAGCGCGGAGTCGAGGGTCGAGCAGCTGCGCTCGCGCGTCTCGGAGATGGAAGGTCAACTCCGTGTGACGACCGATCAGATGCGGCTCGCTCAGCAGCGAGCTGACGAGGCGCCAACGAGCTCCGGGGTCGTGCCCGCGCCGATCCAGGCGCAGCTCGACGGCGCCGCGGAGACGGAACAGCTGTTGCGTGCCGAGGTGGAGGCTGCGCGCTTCGAGATCCAACGGATCGAGCAGGAGCGCGAGGCGCTCGTGCGCGCGCACGTGGAGGAAACCCGCACCCAGCAGAGCCAGTTGGACGAGGTCCGCGTACAGGCGCGGTTGGCCGAGGAAGAGCGACAGCAGATCCTCGCCGAAGCCGCGAAGAGCCCGACCGCGCAGGTCGAGATCTCCGTGGATGCCGAGGCGCGCATCAAGGAGCTCACCCAGCAGCTCGAACGATCCGAAGCCGAGCGCGCCATGCTTCGCGCGGGCCGTCCCGAGACCGTCTACGAGGCGCGGAACCGCCAGCTGGAGGATGACCTCGCGATGCTCCGCGATCAGCTCGCGGCGGTCGGGGGAGCTCCGGTCGGCACGTCGTCCAAGGGTGCGGTGGATCCAGGCGTGATCGCCTCCATGGAGGCGCGGATCGCGGCCGCCGAGGAGCGCGCTCGTGAGGCGGAGCGGCGCTTGGACGACGTGAAGCCTCGCCGGTCGCGGTCGCGGAGCAGCGCCAAGTCGTCGAACGGGGACGCAAGCGCGAACCGTGAAGCCGATCCGAACGACACACCCGGTGGGAACGGCGAGGTCGTGCCGGCGGAACCCACCTCGGAGCTCGCAGCGGAGGTCGAGGCACCCGACGTCCCGGAGAAGGAGCCGGTCGACGGGAGCGAGCTCCGCAGCCGCCTGGTGCGGAGCACCGACGCGCGCCGGCGCGGGATCTCCACCCCCACGCCGGTCCCGACCCCCGGTCCGACGCGGCGCCGCTAGATCGCCAGCGGATCGACCGCGTACGTCTCCCGCAGCTCCTGATCGATCGTTTCCGACAGGAGCCATGCCTGCGGACGCATCCCGTACCGCCACGCCAAGGTGGCATGATCGTCACACAGCGGGAGGAGCGCTCCCCGCGGGAACCAGCCCACCACGTCGGGACCGGTGCTGTTCGCCCCCCACTGCCAGAAGCAGAACTGACAGATCAGCCGGAGCCGTTGCGGATACCCGTACTGCGCCCGGAACCCCAGCTCGTGCTCGACCACCCGACCCCAGAGCGCGACGCGTCCAAGCACGGCGGGACAGCGCGTGCGACGGAGCACGGCGAGGGCGTGCGCACCGTGGAGACCGCACGTGCAGTCGAGCTGGGGGGCCTCGTGGAAGGGTCCTCGCATCCGACAGGTCGCCTCGGCCCGTCGCCTCGGTACCCACGGACGGCCGCGGCCGACCACGGGGCGCAACACCAGATGTGACCCGTCGCGCCGGCCGGTGAGCGCCCAGGCGCGCCACGCCAAGAGCGGTTCGGTGGCGGTGTCGAGCGGCAGCCGATCGAGCGTCGACCGGGTCATGCCGTTACGGAACCGGCTCGGAGGGCTCCGGGGTCTCGGCCGGCGCAGGTTCCGATGTGGGTCCCGGCGCCGGGATCGCCTCGGGGAGCGGGAGTGAGACCGGTTCGACCTCGATGATGCGCTTGGGCTGACCGATGTCCATGCACGGCTCCTGATCGGGCGGTCACCGCCGCGTCGATTCGTCCAGGGTACGCCCGGACGCCGACGTCCCGCCAGTCGCGGTTGCGGTTCGTTGCCCGAGCGCCCGGGCTCATGCGGGCGCGAGCCGGTAGATCGCCTCCCCGTCGCTGAAGTAGATGTGGCCGTTCGGAGCGGCCTCCATGGAGAAGATCGCCCCACCCGGGGCGTCCACGACGCCGGTCGCGTCGCCCACGATGTCGTCACGCGCGCCGTTCAACGCGACGCGGCGCAGCACGCCGGTGTTGACGTCGCCGAAGAACAACTGTCCCTCGACCTGCGCTCCCAGGCCGCATCCGTCGCAGAACGCGTTGCCGGTGATGCCGATCGGGTCCACGAACCACAACCTCGGCAGGCGCCGTGGGGTCGGGCCGCTGCCGTTGGTGTTCGCGGGCGAGTCCCCGCTGCAGGTTTCGTTGGGCCCCCAGCCGAAGTTCCCGCCGGGCACGATCAGGTTGATCTCGTCGTTGCACTCGGGACCGTTCTCGGTCTCCCACAGCCTCCCGGTCTGCGGGTCGAACGCGAACCCGAAGGAGTTGCGGATGCCGAACGCGAAGATCCGGCTGCCCGCGACCGGGTTACCGGATGGCACGCCCCCTGATGGCGTCATCCGCAGGATCTTCCCGCGAAGGTTGCCGCCGAGCTCCTGGGAGTTCGAACTGTCGTGGCCGTCCCCGACGATCGCGTAGAGCATGCCGTCGGGTCCGAAGAGGATGCGCCCGCCGTTGTGGTACGGGCTGGAGCTGGCCGGCTGCGAGACGATCACGCGCATCCGGGCGCGCCCGTCGGAGCGAGTGACCTTCACCACCTGGTTCTTCAGGCCGCTCGGCGTGGAGCGCGTCGCGTAGACGTAGAGCGCGCGCGGGCTGGGCCAGTCCGGGCTGACCGCGACCCCCAAGGCGCCGCGCTCCCCGTCGCCGTTGACGCCGGGAACCGTGAAGAACCGGCTGTTCGTCTCGGTCTCCGGGTTGTAGATGCGGATCTGGCCCGAGCCGCGTTCCAGGTACACGATCCGGCCGTCGCCGAGGAACGTGAACGCGGCCGGTCCCCGCAGCCCACCGACCACGCGCCGGGCGACGATGCCCGTGCCCGCGGTTGCGGTCGTGCCGCCGGTCGCGGCGACGGTCGAGCCCGCGAGAGCGAGCACGAGCAGCAGGTGGACCAGCGAACGGTTGCGGCGCATCGGGTTCCTCCCTCGATGGATGCGGTTGGTGGCTAGCATGGGTGCGTGCCCCTGCCCCCGTCGATGTTCGGCGTTCCCGCGCTCCGGTCCGAAGACCCGAGGTTCCTCCGTGGTGAGGGCAGATACCTGGAGAACATCTCGATCCCCGGCGCGCTTGCGTGCGGTGTTCGTGCGTTCCATCATCCCGCACGGGCGGATAACCGGCATCGAGGGCATGGATGCGGCGCGTTCGATGCCGGGGGTCGTGGCCGTCTACACCGCCGACGACCTGCGGATCGCGCCGCAGACGCCGAGCGGCAACGTGGAGGGCGCGAGCGGCACGTTGGAGGGGCCGTTCGGCCGGCCCGTGCCCGCGCGCGATGTGGTCCGCTACGTCGGCGAGGCGGTCGCGGTCGTGATCGCGGACACGCTCGCGATCGGGCAGGACGCCGCGGAGGTGGTCTGGCCCTCGGTCGACCCGTTCGACGTGGTGACGGACGTGGAGACCGCTGCCGCGGACGACGCGCCGGTGTTGTTCCCCGCCAACGGGTCGAACATCGCGCATGCGTTCGAGCAGCACTGGGACGTGGACGCGCTCGAGGGAGCGGACGTCGTCGCCCGCGCGCGGATCGTGCAGCAGCGCCTGGCTCCCGTGCCGATGGAGACCAACGCGATCGCCGTGATCCCTGAGGACGGCGGCGGGTACACGATCTGGTGCTCGACGCAGGTGCCGTTCGACATCCGGAGCGACCTGGCCGAGCTCCTCCAGGTCGACAAGAAGCTGGTGCGCGTGGTGGCGCCCGATGTCGGCGGCGGCTTCGGCGCGAAGCTGCTCGTCTATCCGGAGTTCGCGATCGTGGCGGCGGCGGCGAAGGCGCTCGGACGCCCCGTCCGTTGGGCAGAGACGCGATCCGAGAGCATGCTGAACCTCAACCACGGGCGCGCGCAGGTGCAGCGCCTGGAGATCGGCGCGAAGCGCGACGGCACCGTCGTCGGGATGCGCGTGGAGATCCTGGCCGACATGGGGGCGTACCCGGTCGGAGCGTTCCTGCCGACCACCACGCAGGAGATGCTGTCGGGCGTCTACACGATCCCGCGGATCGCATCGCGAGGGTGGAGCGTGGTCACGAACACCACGCCGATCGCGGCCTACCGCGGCGCCGGCCGTCCGGAGGCGACGGCCTTGGTGGAGCGCGCGATGGACCTGATCGCGGGGGAGCTCGGGATGGATCCGGTCGACGTCCGGCGGAAGAACCTGATCCCGGCCGATGCGTTCCCGTACCGGACCGCCTCCGGAACGACGTACGACATCGGCGACTACGAACGCGCGCTCGACGAGGCCCTGCAGCTCGCCGGCGTGCCGGCCCTGCGCGCCGAACAGGTCGCGCGGCGCGAGCGCCGAGACCACCTGCAGCTCGGCGTCGGCGTCTCCACGTACGTGGAGATCACCGCGTTCGCGTCGAAGGAGTTCGGCTCCGTCCGGGTGCATGCGGACGGGACGGTGACCGTGCTGACGGGGGTGTCACCACAAGGGCAGGGCCACGAGACGGCGATGGCCCAGATCGCGTCGGCGATCCTCGACGTGCCGTTCGAGGTGGTTCGCGTGCTGCACTCGGACAGCTCCGTGGTGCCGCGGGGAGCGGGCACGTGGGGGTCGCGGTCGCTGCAGGTGGGCGGGTCGGCCGTGGCCGAACAGAGCGAGGCGGTCGTGGCCAAGGCGCGCGCGATCGCGTCGCACCTGCTCGAGGTGGACGAGGCCGACCTCCTCTACGCCGGTGGCCGCTTCGAGGTGGCCGGCGCGCCCGAGCGCGCGATCACGTGGACGGAACTGGCCGCCGCCGCCGACGATCCGTCGCGACTGGCCGAGGGGATGGAGCCCGGGCTGGTGTCGTCGGGGACGTTCCGCGGGCTGGAATCGACGTTCCCGTTCGGGGCGCACGTCGCCGTCGTGGAGGTCGACACGGAGACGGGTGACGCGCGGTTGCTGCGTCACATCGCCGTCGACGACTGCGGCCGGATCCTCAACCCCCTGCTCGTGGACGGCCAGGTGCACGGCGGCTTGGGTCAGGGCATCGCGCAGGCGCTCTACGAGGAGTTCGTCTACGACGAGAGCGGGAACCCGGTCAGCGGCACGCTGGCGACGTACGGCATGCCGGCTGCCTCGGAGTTGCCGTGGTTCGAGATCGCGCACACGGAGACCCCCACACCGTTGAACCCGCTGGGCGCCAAGGGGATCGGCGAATCGGCGGCGATCGGGTCGACCCCGGCCGTGCAGAGCGCGGTGGTCGATGCGCTCTCACACCTGGGGGTGCGGCACATCGACCTGCCGCTCACGCCGGAACGGGTATGGCGCGCGATCCGCGACGCGATGCCGTGACGCCCAGGAGCGCCTCGACCTCCATGATCGGCGCCGCCGCTCCGGTCAGTCGCAGAGGATGGGTTGCGTCGATCGACCCCATCGCTCGACGACCCCGGTCTCGTCGTTGACGACGTAGATCACGTCCTCCGCCTCGCTCGGGCTGACCCAGAGCTGCCACGGGCCGCGGTGGTAGCCCGTATCCGCCGCATCGGCAGGAAGCTCCGCGTCGCTCAGGTATCCCGCGTGCAACGCACCGTCGTCGAACAGGCCGTCGGGGTCCCTGACGTACTGGCGCCATCCACCGAGGTCGTTGGAGATCGTGCCGATCGGCCAGCCGACGTGCATGAAGGACGCCGACCCCCACTGGCAATGATCGGCACCGGGGAACACCACGAGGACGGTCCCCTCCGCGCCGGGAGATCCATCGGGCGCCGGAGCGCCGTCGGGGTCGTACCAGATCCCTTCGACGTTCGACGTGCCGGCGGCGAGGCCGGGCAGGAGCGTCACGGGGATCTCCACCGTGTTCGTCATGGAGCCGTCCCTCGCGCTCGACTCGAAGACCTGGATGGTTCCCGGCTGTTCCGTGTCGATCGCGACCTCGACCTCCGAGCGGAAGTCGCCCCGGCAGCCCGTGCCGCACGCGGCCGTGGTAAACGTCTGGGCGATCACGTTCCCGCCGGCGTCGAGGACCCGGACGCTGACCGTCGCCTCGAACACGTTGGCGTTGCCCGTGATCACGATGGGGCTCTGCACGGCCGATCCACGCTGGGGGAGCGCGACGGCGATCGGGGGAAGCTCCGTCCCGTCGGGGATCGCGAATCCGGGGTCGCCTTCGAGCGGGACCCCGTCGGCCGTCTGGCATCCGAGCGCCTGCGGGCCGGCGTCACCACGTCCATCGACGCGGTGCCGGGGTGACCGCCGAGGGATCCACCTCCACCATCCCGTCCCGCACCTGCACGGCGAACCGGTCCAATCCCCGCGTACCGGGACCGGAGACATGGACGCCGTCGGCATCGAACACGTCGCCCGCCGGGAACACGAATCGATCGGAGGGTCCGCAATAGATCGCTCGCTGCCCCCGGCCGGCCGCGTCTGGGTCCGTCGCCGACAGGGCGAGGGGCTCTCCCCCGATCCTGGCCACGAGGAACGCGCCGATCTCGGCGCGATACACGACCCCGAGAGGCGTGATCTCGGCGAGCGTTCCCACGGCGACCCAGTTCCCTGGCTCATCCGCCGGAGCGTTCCCGCCGTCACCGAGCGACCGCAGCAACGTGAGCGGGAGCGCGATCGCGACCACCACGACGGCGGCCACCGCGACGAGCGTCGCCTTGCGACGAGCCGCCGCCGGGAACCGGCGCACGTTGGTGGGTTCGTTCTCCGTGATCCGTCCCGGTGCGTTGCCGAGGGCGCGGGTCTCCTGCGCGATCTGCTCGTCGGTGACGGGATCCACGGCGCGCAGGCGTTCGAACAGGTCGTCCTTCATGCGGGTTCCTCCGTCGTCAGGTGAAGCGGCTCGTCGGCCTCGCCCAGCAGCGCGGTCAGCCGCTTGCGCGCGCGGTGCAATCGAACGGAGAACGTCGCGGCTGAACATCCGACGACGATCGCGGCCTCTCGGGGCGCGAGGCCGTCCCACGCGACCAGCGCGAGCGCTTCGCGGTCCCGCTCCTCCAGGGCGTTGAACGCCTGGACGAGCGACGCGGTGCCGATCACGTCCTCCGGGTGATCGGGGGACCCGGCGCGCGGCCCGACGAGCGATGCGCGCGTCCGGCTCTCGGCCGCGCGCCGGTGGTTCGCGAGCACCTTGCGCGCGGTCGTGAGGAGCCAGGGCATGGCCGCCTCTCCTTCGGGCACATCCTCGAACTTCCGCCAGGCCACCGTGAACGTCTCGGACACCACGTCTCGCGCCTCCTCCGCATCGGTCCGACGGAGGGCATAGCCCAGGACACGCGGCATCAGATCCGCATAGAGCGCTTCGAACCTGGCGCGTCGTCCCTCGTCCGTCGGAACCTCCTCTCGGCGGGAGATGTCGCGAGATCACCAATCCTTACACGCGGTCTCCCGACCGGATGCCGACGGCCACCACGGTGGGTACCCTTCTCCGATGCACGGTTCGATGCCTCGGTGGGAACAGCGCCATCGCGCCCCCAGCCTGTCCATGCCGGACTGGTCGCCGCGTGCTCCCGACCACGTCGCGTACGAGAGCACCGAGAGCGGCGTCTGGCAGGTTCACACCGTCGACCTCTCCACGGGCGAGCGACGGCAGGTCACGAGCCATCCCGTGGGCGTGGTAGCGGGCTCGATCACCGCCGATGGAGGCGAGGTCCTGTGGTGGCAGGACGAGACGGGCGACGAGTCCGGGCGCTGGTTCGCCGCACCGTTCGCGGGCGGCGACGCCCATCCGTTCCTCGACGGCATCCCGGTGGGCTGGAACGAGGGGTTCGCGCAGGCCGCCGGGATCGTGGCCGCGTCGGTCAGCGATCGCGACGGGTTCGCGGTGTATGTGTCGATCGACGGAGGCCCGGCGAAGGAGACCGTCCGCAGCACCGACTGGATCCGTGTCGCCGGTCCCGACGAGGCGGGATTCAACCGCGGCGGACTCTCCGCCGACGGGACGCTGCTCGCAGTCCAACACTCCGAGGACAGCACCATGCTGCACCCGGCGCTCCGGGTCATCGACCCGCGAACCGCGGCCGTGATCGCCGACCTCCGCGATGAGGACCGGAGCCTGTCGGCCGCCGCCTGGTCCCCCGTGGTGGGTGATGGACGACTCGCGGTGATCCACGAGCGGCGCGGGGAGGATGCGACCGCGATCTGGGAACCCACGACCGGAACGTGGACCGACCTGCAGACGGGCCTGCAAGGCGAGGTGGCGGCGTTGGATTGGTGGCCCGACGGTTCGGCGCTGCTCCTGGCGAACCTGGTCGAGGGCCGACATCGCCTGTACCGATACGACGTGGCGACGGGCGCCGTCTCGCCGATCGAGCATCCGGAGGGCCAGATCTCCGGTGCCCTGGTTCGTCCCGACGGCACGGTGTGGTTCCGGTGGGCCAACGGCGCGAACGCGCCGCGCATCCTGAACGACCGCGGCGACGAGGTGTTGCGCGCCGAGGGCGATCGCGCGGTCGAGGGCCGGCCATACGTGTCGTTCCGGTTCGACAACCCGCGCGGACAGTCGGTCCACGGCTTCTACGTGACCCCGGAAGGCGACGGGCCGTTCCCCGTGTTCGTCCGGCCGCACGGAGGGCCGACGTGGCTGGACGAGGACCGATGGAGCCCCGAGGTGCAGGCATACGTCGACGCCGGGTTCGCGGTGGCCATGATCAACTTCCGCGGCTCGACCGGGTACGGCGCGGAGTGGCGCGACGCCTTGTTCGGCGACATCGGGGGCCCGGAGCTGGAGGACCTGAACGCCGGGCTCGGCTGGTTGGCGGACCGGGGCATCGCCGACCCGGGCCGCGCCGTGATCGGCGGCTGGTCGTGGGGCGGGTACCTCACGTTGATGGAGCTGGGGAAGCATCCCGGGATGTGGCTCTGCGGCGTCGCGGGCATCCCGGTCGGCGACTACGAGCTCTGCTACGACGACCTGTCGCCGGACCTGCAGGCGTACGACCGTGCGCTCTTGGGCGGACGGCCCGACGAGGTGCCCGCGCTCATGCTCGACCGCAATCCGATCCATTTCGCGGACGACGTGCGCGCGCCGGTGTTGTTCATCATCGGCGAGAACGACAGTCGCTGTCCGTACGCGCAGGCGATGGCGTACGTGGACAAGCTCGCCGCGCGCGGGCATCCCCACGAGGTCTATGTCTTCGGTACGGGGCACGGATCGTTCGACACGGACGAGGAGATCCGCCAGGTCCGTACCATCCTGGAGTTCGTGGCCGAGCACGTCCCCGGCGTCCGGGTGCCCACCAGCTAGTCCGGGTCAGATGGACACACCGAGCCGAGCCGAGCGGGCGGGTCGAGCCGGCCGCCGGAGGCCGGTGCTACGTTGGCCGCATGCCCACGCTGTCTCAGGTCTTCCTCGTCGCCTCGGCGCTGTTGCTCGGGTTCGTGATCTGGCGCGTGGGTACCGGCATGCTCCGGTCGGTCTCCGGGAGCGGCATCGACCGGACCAAGCCCGAGGTCGAGGATGTCGAGGAGCTCGAGGTGTTCCTCGTTTGCCACGAATGTGGCACGGAACTGCACGTCACGCGCCTGGGCGAGCTGCAGATCCCGCGTCACTGCGGCGAGCCGATGCAGGTGGTCCGGCGCCCCGCCGTCGGCTGATCTCCATGCCCGGGTGATGCCGGCACCGTCCGCCAAGGCGGGCCCGTGTACCCGGTTATCCACCGCCGTCGCACCGGGTGTCCACCGGTTATCCACACCCTCGGGGCCGACGTTTCCCCCGGTGGGGAAAGCCTGTGGAAGGATCACACGGATGTGATTCAGGGAACTGCCGGCTAGCGGATCCTGGTGGTCCCGAGGAACCCCACGCCGATCATGGCCAGACCGACCAGCAACACGACCGGGCTGGTCTGGTCGTTCGTGAACGGAAGCACCGACGGCCAGATGTAGTTCAGCACGATCACCAGGACACCGATCCCCATCAGGCCCAACACGACCGGGGCGTACCAGCGCGGGCTCGGCTTCTGACGCTCGGCCTTCTTGGTGGGCTCCAGCTGGTAGCGGCGCTTCTCGGTGGCACGGTTGCGCGAGCGTGACTTCGGCATGACCCGATGTTACCCGGGGAGCAGGAGGAGCGTGGCAACCGCGGCGGCTTCCACCGCCGGCCGTGTGAACGGCAGGTCGTGGTGCTCGCCGGCGATCCAGAGCGGGAACTGGTCGTCCCAGTGTGGCGAGGCCGGATTGCCCGATACGCCGGCGGGGAGGACGCCGATCGAACGATCGAGGTCCCCCAGGTCGTATACCGCCCGCCACGACGGGATCACGTCCACGACGTACCCATCGTGTCCGTCGAACCCACCCTGCATCACGGTCTGCTCGTCGCCCCCGAGCTCCGCATCCGCGGCCGTGAAGAGCTCCCCGAGGCCGGGGATCGCGCCGAGCGGGTGCACCAAGGCGAGGCGGTGGAGCGCGCCCCACCGCCATCCGGCGGGATCCGGACCGAGGCGTTCACGCAGCTCCGTGATCGCATCGGTCAGTGCCGCGTGAAGGAGATCGTCGTCGAGCGGGCCGGCCGGATCGGCGAGCCACGCCGGCAGGACCTGGCATTGGAAGACCTCACGGTCCGTGTGGTAGCGGCGGAAGAGTTCGTCCCCGAGCCGTGGCTCGAGGCTGCGACGTGCGATATGCCGAGACCACACGTTGAATATCCCGGCCGCGACCGAATCCGCCGCCATATCGCCGTCCCAGCTCGCCAGTCGTGCGACGGCGTCGCGGGCGTCGTCGGTCCGGGCCTCGAGCGCGATCAGCCGCGGGAGCGCCGCCCGCGCGGCGAGCGAGACCGTGTCGAACTGGATCCGCGCCATCGACGAGATGTCGTGCGTGGCATCCGCCTCCAGCCGCTCCACGACCCGCCGGGCACGGTCGGGCGCGTGGAAATCGTGGCCGATCAGGTGCGGGTAGGACTCATCGTGGATGCGGTTGTTCGCGGTGACCAGGTAGCCGCGCGCGGGATCGACCGCCCAGGGCAACTCCTCGTCCGCGATCCATCCCTCCCACTCGTAGCCGCCGGTCCATCCGGGGACGGGAGCCGTCCCGTCTCCGCCGCCGCGCAGCGGGTACCGTCCCGTGCACTGGTAGCCGATCGTGCCGTTCACGTCGGCGTAGACGAAGTTCTGGCCGGGACACTCCACGCCCCAGACCGCACGGCGGAACGCTTCGAAGCTGGTGGCGTTGGCGGCGTCGAGGACGAGCGACGGACGGATGCCGCAGTCGAAGCCCGTCCACCGCAGGGCATACGTCTCGGCGGGGTCGAGCGGGATGTACTCGGTATGCATGTTGCCCACCACGGCGGTGTCGACGATCGGACCGTGACGGGTCTCGCGCACATCGACGACGACCGGTTCGCCTCCGCGGACGACGATCTCCTCGCGGTGCCGCGTGAGCGGTTCCCATCCACCGTCGACCTCGGCGGACGTTCCGTCGTCGTTCAGGTGCTCGATGTAGAGGTCCTGGACGTCGCCGGTCACGTTCGTGACACCCCACGCGTGATGCGCCGTCGCGCCGAGCAGGATGCCGGGCGAGAACGTGAGTGCCACGCCACGCGCCTCGTAGCCCGGCGCCCGCAGGTGCATCTCGATCCACGCCCCCGGCTGCACCGCCAACAGATGCGGGTCGTTCGCCAAGAGCGGTTTGCCGCTGGTGGTCCGCGAACCCGCGACCACCCAGTCGTTCGACCCGGCTCCGCGCGGGCGCGGGAGGTCGTCGAGCAACCTGCCGCCCAACGTCCCGGCGGGCATGTGCGGCGGGTCGGGCGGAAGCGGCGGGAGCAGATCGCGGACCGCGTCGGGTCCCAGGCGGTCGGCGATCGCCACCCGGAGCAGTTCCTTGTCCCAGTTGCCGGAGAGGCCCCAGGCCAGGTAGACGAACGCCGCCGCCCACGCGCCGGCGTCGTCGGTCGGCAGGCTCGGGCCGGTGTCGAGCAACGAGTACTCGACCGGAGGCGCAGGCATCCGTGCTATCCAGGCGGCGCACCCCGCCCGGAACCGGCCGTGCATCTGTTGTGACGCGTCATCCCATCCCGCAGCCAGCCGGGCTCCCGTTCGGTGGAAGCCGATCGTGCGCGCGAACCGGTCGTCGGCCAACGTTCGCTCGGCGAAGACCTCAGACAGTCGTCCGCCCGCGGCGCGGAGCAGCAGGTCCATCTGGAACAAGCGTTCCCCGGCCGTCACGAACCCTTGCGCGAACCAGAGATCGTCGAGCGACGCGGCGCTGATGTAGGGCACTCCCCACCGGTCCCGGAGCACCTCGACGGGCTCGGAGAGACCGGGCGCCGCGAGCTCGCCGTCCTCGGGCATCAACGATGCGCGGGCGACCTCGCGGAGCTGTTCGACGAAGTCGCTCATGGACGCGGAAGCCTACCGGTCGTCCGGTCCCCGGCGCGTGTTGCCCAGCCAGCTCTCGTGCAGGCCGGCGTAGACGCCGCCGCGGGCCAACAGCTCGGCGTGCGTGCCCTGTTCGACCAGGCGGCCGGCGTCGAGCACCAGCACCCGATCGGCGTGCTCGGCCGTCGACAGCCGGTGGGCGATCGTGATCACGGTCCGGCCCGCCGAGAGCCGGCGCAGCGCCTCGGTCGTCCGCCGTTCCGTCGCCGGATCCACCGCGCTCGTCGCCTCGTCCAGGATGAGGAGCCCCGGCTGGTCGATCTGCGCACGCGCGAGCGAGACCAGCTGGCGTTCGCCGACCGACAGCGCCTCGCCCCGCTCACCGACCGGCGTGTCCATGCCTTGCGGGAGCGACTCGATCCAGTCGGCCAGGCCCAGCTCGTCGAACGCGGTCTCGACGTCGCGGTCGCTCGCGGCCGGCCGCCCGTAGCGCACGTTCTCGCGCACCGTCGTGTCGAACAGGAAACCGTCCTGCGGCACCATCCGGATCGCGTGACGCCGAGAGTCGGGCGCCACGTCACGCAGGTCGACGCCGTCGACCTCCACGCGCCCTGCGGCGGGATCGGCGAGCCGGGCGAGCAGCTTGGCGAACGTGGTCTTCCCGCCTCCGGTCTGACCGACGATCGCGACGTTGGCGCCGCGCTCGACCTCGACCGAGACGCCGCGCAGCACCGGCCCGCCCTCGCGGTACGCGTAGTCGACCTCCGTCGCCCGCACGGCGATCGGTCCCGACGGAAGCTCCACGCCGGGATCGGGCTCGACGATCTCGACCGGCAGGTCGAGGACGGTCAGGATCTTCCGCCAGCCGGCGATCGCCGTCTGGGTCTCGCTGTAGACCTCCGGCAGGTCCGTGAACACGTGCAGGAAGATGTCCGCCAGGAAGATGAACGCCGAGACGCGTCCGAACGTGAGACCCCACTCCGGGCCGAAGGTCGCGCCCAGCCAGACGATGATCGACACGGCGATCGCGTAGAAGAACGTGGCGATCGGGAAGAGCGCGGCCGCGCGCCAGTGCGCCACGATCGTGGCGCGGTACCGCTCGTCGATCGCGCGCTTGACGCGGCGGTCGGTCTGGTCCTCCAGGCCGTAGGCGCGCACCACGGCGGCGCCCATGACGGTCTCGGACACCTCGGACATCAGCTGTCCGACCCGCGTCCGCACCAGGTCGAACGCCTGCGTCAACCGGCCCTGGAGCGAGGACACCACCAACAGCAGCGGAAGCACGAGGAGCACGACCACGATCGCCAGCTGCCAGGAGTACACGAGCATGAGGCCGAGTGCGCCGAACGCCAACGCGAACGAGATGATCCAGTCGATGCCGCCCCACTCCGTGAACTCCGACAGCGTGTCGACGTCGGCGGTCACCCGCGCGACGAACACGCCGCGCTTCTCCTCGGTCTGCTCCGCGATCGACAGCCGGTGGATGTGCTCGAACGTCCGGACACGCAGCGCCATCAACGCCTGCTCGGACGCGGTGACCAGCCGGCGGGACGCCGCCCGGGTGGCGATGTACGTCAGGATGACCAACGCGAGCGAGGCCCCGCACAACGTGTACACGTACGTCGGACGGAAGCCGCCGTCGAAGCCGTGGTCGAAGATCTGCTGGACGAGCACCGGCGTGAGGAGCGTCGCGACGGTCATGCCGAGCGAGATGACGACGGTCACGCCGAGTCCCTTGCGCAGCTCGGGCGACTCGTGCAATCCGCGTCGCAGCACCGCCCGCGCGCTCTGCAGGTGGACGGGGACCTCGAGGTCCTGGTCGGCGGTGGGCACTTGCACGATCGTGCTCACGACGCCGTCCGTTCGTACGCGTGGATCATCGCGGCGTAGCCGGGCATGGACACGAGGAGTTCGTCGTGGCCTCCCGTCGCGCGCAGCCGGCCGTCTTCGAGGTACAGGACACGGTCGGCGAGACGGATGGTCGAGAGGCGATAGGCCACGACCACGAGGGTCGTACGGAGCTCGCGCCTCAGCGCCGCGAGGATCTGCGCCTCGATCGTCGGGTCGACCGCCGACGTCGCGTCGTCCAGGATCATCAGCCGCGGCCGGCGGACCAACGCCCGCGCCAGCGCCACGCGCTGCCGCTGCCCGCCGGACAGCGTGTGACCTCGTTCGCCCACCACGGTGTCGTAGCCGTCGGGAAGCCGGCGGATGAACGCGTCCGCCTGCGCCATCCGCGCGGCGTGTTCGACGTCCTCCGGAGACGCCCCGGTGTCCAGCGCGATGTTGTCGCGCACCGGGGCCGCGAACAGGAAGCTCTCCTGGAACACGATCGCGGTCGCGTCGCGCATGGAGGCCGCGTCGGCGTGGCGGAGGTTCACGCCGCCGATCAGCACCTCGCCGTCGTCGGGGTCGTCCAGCCGGACCAGCAGCTGTGCCAGCGTGCTCTTGCCGACGCCGGTCGGACCCACGATCGCCACCGATTCGTTCGCGTCGATCCGCAGGCTGACCTCGTCCAGGACGCGTGTTCCGGCGTACGCGTAGGTGACGGCCGAGAGCCGTGCGTCGAGCGGTCCATCGGGCAACCGCACGGGCTTCGCGGCGGGGATGACGGTGACGGGCTCCGCGAAGATCTGCTCGAGGCGGGCGTAGCTGACCACGGCTCGGGGCAGCTCCGACAGGATCCAGCCGATGAACCGCATCGGCCACGCCAGCAGTCCGAACAGCGCGATGAACTGGACCAGGTCTCCGAGCGTCACCGCGCCGGACGAGACGCGCCACGAACCCACGGCCAACAACGCCACCGAGCCGATCGCCGGCAGCGCCTCCAGCGCCGGCTCGAACCCCGCGCGGATGAAACCGGCGTCGACCCGCTCGTGCTGCAATGCGCGGGCCTTCACCGCCAGCCGCTCCGTCTCCTCGGCCTCCCGCCCGAGCGTCTTCACGATCATGGCACCGTCGATGCTCTCGTGGGCGACGGACGAGACCTCGCCGATCCGCTCCTGGGCGCGCCGCGCCGGTCCCTCCATCCGGCGGGCGAAGCTGCGGTTCATCAACGCGAGCGTGGGGAACAGCACCACGCCGATCACCGCGAGGAACGGGTCCGTCGCGAACAACGAGATGATCGCGAACAGGACCAGGAAGACGACTCCGGTGGCGAACGGGATGGGGTGCAAGCACATCCACCGCCGCTTCGACATCGGCCTCCATGTGCGCGATCAGCTCGCCGGTCGGGGTCTCCTTGTGGAACTGGAGCGACAGGTCCCGGTACCGGTCGGCGATCCGCGTGCGGAGGGTGGCCATGACGCGCGCCCCGGCGACGCCGCTGTAGTAGCGGCGGACCATGATGCCGAGCGCACGGGCCGTGCCGGCAGCCATGATGGCCGCGATCGCGAACCAGATCTCCGAGCCGTCGACCCCGCCCGCGAACGCCGGGCGCAGGACCTCGTCGGTGGCGCGACCGAGCGCGACCGTCAGGGCGATCGAGGCGCCGGCGTACACCAGCGAGCCCGCCACGGCGATCAGGAACGGCGCCGGGTGGGTGCGCACGTACGACGTGACCAGACGCAGGCCGCGAAGGAACAGGCCGCGTTCGGCCATCTCGGGTGTTTCGACGTAGGCCTGCAGGGCGTCCCTCCTCCGTTCCGACCAGGCATCCTACGAGCCGTGGCGACGGCCCCGAGTTGAGGACGGCGGCCGGTACTGGAATGATGCGGCCCATGACCCAGCACCGGCCGTGGTTCAACAGGTGGCCCGCCGATGTCCCTCGAACCCTCGAGCCGATCTCGGAGAAGTCGCTGTTCCGGATGCTCCAGGACGCGGCGACCGGGTTCCCCGACCATGCCGCCATCGCGTTCTTCGGCAAGCACCTGACGTATCGCGAGCTGCTGGCCGACGTCGAACGGTTCTCCGCGGTCCTGGCCGGCTTAGGCGTGAAGAAGGGCGATCGGGTCGGGCTGCTGCTGCCGAACTGCCCGCAGTACGTCATCGCGTGGTACGCGTGCCAGCGGCTGGGTGCGATCGCTGTGGGCAACAACCCGCTCTATACGCAACGCGAGCTCGAGCACCAGTTGAAGGACGCCGGTATCCAGGTGATGGTCGTGCTCGAGAACGTGTACCTGAACTTCGGCAAGATCCGCGAGACCGCCGGCGTCCGCGAGGTCGTGGCGACCAAGCTCACCGACTACATGAAGTTCCCGCTCAACAAGCTGGCGCCGATCAAGTTCCGCAAGGACGCGAAGAAGGAGGGCCATCCGTGGCCGCCGATCCCGACCGGACACCGTGTCCGTTGGTGGAAGGACGCGATGGCGTCGATCGGCGCGCTGCCACCGGTCGCCGAGGTCGCTCCGCGCACCGATCCGGCGGCCCTGATCTACACGGGCGGCACGACCGGACTCTCGAAGGGCGCGACCCTCACCCACTTCAACCTCGTGACGAACGCGATGCAGGCGGCCGGGTGCATCTCGGACATCCGGCCGGGCGAGGACTGCATCATGTGCATCCTGCCGTTCTTCCATTCCTTCGGCACCGTCGCGATGAACGTGGGCATCCTGCGCGCAGCGAAGCTGGCGATGCTGCCGCGGTTCGAGCTGAAGCAGTGCCTGAAGGAGATCCAGCGCGAGCGTCCGACGTTCTTCCCCGGTGTGCCGCGGCTGTACCTGACGTTGAACGAGTCCGAGGAAGCGCGGAAGTACGACCTGGGCTCGATCAAGGCGTGCATCTCGGGCGCCGCGCCATTGCCGCTGTCGGTCGCGGAGAAGTTCGAGCGACTCACGGGCGGCGGCCTGGTCGAGGGGTACGGGTTGACCGAGTGCTCGCCGATGACCCATGTCAATCCGTTGAAGGGCGAGCGGCGGAAAGGCTCGATCGGTCTCCCGGCGCCGGACACGGAGTGCAAGATCGTCGACATCGAGAACCCCGACCGTGAGGTAGCGGTCGGTGAACGCGGAGAGCTGTGCATCCGCGGGCCACAGGTGATGGTGGGGTACTGGAACAAGCCGGAGGCCACGGCCGAGATGATCCGCAACGGCTGGCTGCACTCCGGCGACATCGCGGTGATGGATGAGGACGGCTACTTCTTCATCGTCGACCGGATGAAGGACATGATCCTCGTGAGCGGGTTCAACGTGTATCCCACCGAGGTGGAGGACGTGCTGTTCCACCACCCGAAGATCTTGAAGTGCGCCGTGATCGGCATCCCCGACGACGAGAGCGGCGAACGGGTCAAGGCGTTCGTCGTCTTGAAGCCCGGCGAGCAGATCACGGCGGAGGAGATCGTGGCGTGGTGCCGCGATCCGGCGCAAGGCCTCACCGGCTACCGCGTCCCTCGCGAGATCGAGTTCCGGGACTCGCTCCCCGAGACGATGATCGGCAAGGTCTTGCGACGCGTCTTGCAAGAGGAGGAGCGCGTGAAGTCGGCAGCGGCGGGTGCGGGTACACCACCTCCCACCTCGTGAGCTCCATCTCCTGGCCGATCGATGAGCAGACCCTGATCCGAGACAACCTTCGGAGCCGTGCCGTCGCCGAACGGCTGGGGTTCACCCATGAGGCGACGTTTCGCGAAGCGCATCGCCGTGATGACGGCACCTATGGCGACCTCGTGAGCTACGGCCTCCTCGAGCATGAGATGGCCTTCCTCGTGAGCATCGACGCGGTCGTCTTCGATCTGTTCGGCACGCTGGTGCCGGAGTTCTCCAAACGCGACTTCTTCGGCGCCGTCCGCCGGATGGCGGAGGTGCTCGGTGCGGAGCCCGACGCGTTCGAGTCGGGATGGACCGCGAGCGCGCACGCACGTCAGACCGGCGGATTCGCGAGCGTCGAGGACAACGTCCGTGACATCTGCGCGTCGCTCGGCATCGCGCCATCCGACGACGTGGTCACGACGGCCCTGGACGCGCGGATGGAGCTCTACCGCACGTGGTTCCATCCGCGGCGTGGCGCGCTCGAGACCTTGACGGAGCTGAAGGCGCGCGGCTATCCGGTCGGGTTGGTGAGCATGTGCGCACCCGACGCCCCCGCCATGTGGCGTGCGTCGGCGCTCGCGCCGTTCGTCGACGTCGAGGTCTTCTCGAGCGAGGTGGGACTCCGCAAGCCGGACGCCGCGATCTACCGCGCTGCGACCGACCGGATGGGGGTGGCGCCGCACGCGTGCCTGTATTGCGGCGACGGAGCGTATGGCGAGCTCTCCGGGGCCCAGGCGGTGGGTATGACGGCGTACCTCATCGCGGATCCGGCCGTGGACATCGACGATTCGCTCACGCCCGAACGCGAGGAGTGGAGCGGCGCTCGGGTGGCCGACCTGCGCGAGCTCCTCGCGTTCCTCCCGGGACCCGGCTAGGCGTCGCTCGTCGCCGGCTCCACCGGACGTCCCAGGTACCGACGCCGGTGCGCCACATACGCGAACGGCCCGGCGACCAGCGGGAGCCAGTACGAGACCAGCCGGTATGCAAGGGTCGCGAGCACGGCGTCCGGGGCCGAGACGCCTGCGAGCGTGAGCGTCGCGGTGAGCCCCGCCTCGACGAATCCCAGACCACCGGGCGTGATCGGGATCATGCCGAGGACGGCCGCGGCGACGTAGGCCAGCAGGACGAGCGCCGGCCTCGGCTTCGCGCCCACCGCTGCCACGGCGGCGAGCAGCGCCAGGTAGTCGAGCAGCCAGTTCCCCCACGCCGTGAAGAGCGCCAGCCACCACCGCGAACCCAGGGTCCGGCGGATCTCGTTGCGTTCGCGGACGAGCCTGTCGGGCCCGCCGGTCTTCGGTGGACGCCCCCGTCGCATCCGGTTCTGGATCCGCTCGATCGTGGCGCCCACCCATCGCAACGGGCGGTCGGCGGAGAGCAGGAGGGCGCCGACCCCGACGGCCAGCACGAACAATGCCGCGCCGAGCCACGCCGATTGGACCAGGCCGGCCGGCGCGGGCGCCCCGAACACGATCGCGGGCAACGCCAGCACCGGGAGCGCGAAGAGCGTGGCGGAGCTGATGAACGTGGTCGCGGTCAGGCCGGTCCCGATCCTGGTCGCGTCCAGCCCCGATCCGACGAGGAGCCGGTACTGGATCGCGGCGCCGGCGGCCGCCCCGCCCGGCACGATCCGGCTGAACGCGTTCCCGGCGATCTGCGCGGTGGCGATGGCGAACCACTTCCCGGTGCGCAGCGCCAACCGTTGGAGCGCCCACGCGCACCCGAAGCTCGCGATCTCGGCGGCGAACATGACGACGAACCACCACGGCTCGATCGTCAGCAGGTCGGGCCACGCCGACAACACCTTCAGCAGCGACGGCCACAGCACGTACAGCGAGATGAGGGCGACCAGCAGGAAGACCGCGCGGATGATGACGCGCCGCCGGAACGACGTATCGGACGGCGTGCGCGTCGGCGTCGAAGGGGGCGGAGCGGGAGGGGCGACCGGATCCATCCCCGAGAGCGTATCCCGGTGAGACGGAACCCTACGGACGTGTGGCGCGAGCGGCAGGCGCGTCCGCCGTGGCCGCCACATCGGCCAACGCGACGACCGCGCCGACGACGAGGGTGGCGGGCGGACCGATGCGCGCCGCCGCGGCCAGGGCGGGCAGGTCGTCGAGCGTGCCCACGACGATGCGTTGTTCCGGGGTGGCCGCCCATTGGACGATCGCCGCGGGTTCGGTGGCCGGACGCCCGGACGCGATCAGCTCCGCGCACGTTCCGGCGAGCTTCCCGGCCGCCATCAGCACGACGAGCGTGTCGGTCGCGGTCGCCACGCGCGTGAGGTCGACCTGGTCGCCGTGCGCGGTGCTGCCCGTGACGACCGCGAAGCTCTGCGCCAGGCCTCGATGCGTGATCGGGATCCCCGCCAGCGCCGGCGCGGCGACGGCGCTGGTGATCCCGGGCACCACCTCGAACGGGATCCCGGCCTCGATGCACGCGAGCATCTCCTCGCCGCCGCGGCCGAACACGAACGGATCGCCGCCCTTCAGGCGCACCACCGTCGCGCCCGAACGAGCGCGATCCACCAGCAGGGCATCGATGTCCGGCTGCGGCGTCGCGGAGCGTCCGGGCTCCTTGCCGACGTAGACCCGCTCGGCCTCCTGCGGGGCCAGGTCGACCAGCGCCGGCGAGGCGAGTCGGTCGTACACGACGACGTCGGCCAGCCCGAGCACGTCGGCGCCGCGGACCGTGATCAGCTTCGGGTCGCCCGGTCCCGCTCCCACCAGGTAGACGATGCCCCGTCCGTCGGGCGCCTCGTCCCCCACCTCCCCGAGCAGTCGCTGCACCAGCCGTTCTCGCAGCTCGTCGCCGCGGCCCTCGCGGACCAACGCGGCGGCTTCCGCCGTATCGAGGGCGGCCGCCCACCGGGAGGCGCGGACGCCGATATCGGGCAGGAACGGCATCGTCGATGCCCGAACCTGCCGCAGGACGGTCAAGACCTCGGCCCATTCCTCGCCGAACGTGGCCGACAGCTGCAGCCGGAGCCGTCGCGCCAGCGCCGGGGATGCCCCGCCGGTCGAGATGGCCAGGACCAGCTCGCCGCGGCGGACGATCGACGGCGCCGCCCAGTCACAGTTGGGGATGTCGTCCATGACGTTCACCAGGACCCCGCGATCGCGCGCTTCGCGCGCGATCGCCGACCGATCCGCGGGATCGTCCGACCAGGCCACGCACACGAACGCGCCGTCGAGGTCCTCGGGACGCCACGCCCGGCGCTCGACGGTCACGCGCTCGTCCAGCGCCGCCAGCGACTCCAGTCGTCCCGCGGGCCCTTCGGCGATGACCGACACCCGACCGACGTCGGCGGCGAGCAATCCCTCGACCTTGCCCTCGCGGACCGCACCCTCACCGATCACGACGGCGTGTCGTCCGGCGAGCTCCAGGAACACCGGGTAGCCGAACGGCATCGCTACGACGCCGCCTCGGTCGTCTGAGGCTCACTCGCCGAGGCGCGCTCGCTGTCCGACTTCGAGCCCAAGAGGCCGACGGAGCAGTGGAGACCGCATTCCTTGTCTGTCTCTTCCTCCCACCACCACCGGCCGGCGCGCTCGGATTGGCCGGGCAGCACCGGACGCGTGCACGGGGCGCAGCCGATCGACGTGTAGCCGTGGTCGAACAGCTCGTGGTACGGGACCTCGTGCTTGCGGACGTAGTCCCAGACCTCGTCGAGCTTCCAGTCGGCCATAGGGTTCAGCTTCACGATGCCGCCGTGGTCGCGGTCGACCTCGACCTTCGCGATGTTCTTCCGCGTCTTCCACTGTTCGCGACGCAGTCCGGCGACCCACGCATCGAGCGTGGCGAGCTTGCGCTTCAACGGCTCGACCTTGCGGATCTCGCAGCACGCGACCCGCAGATCGACGCTGCGGTACATCAGGTTCGGGCCTTCGGTCGACACCAGCTGCGTCACGGCGTCGCGCTCCGGGTACTCGAACTCCACCGCGATGCCGTAGCGATCGCGGATCTCCTCGAACAGGGTGTACGTCTCGGGGGGCAGGCGCCCGGTGTCCAGCGTGAACACCCGGACCTCGGGGTTGATGCGCCATGCCATGTCGATCAAGGCCATCCCGTCGACCCCGCCCGCAGCGCTGATCGCCATCCGCGGATGGAACCGCTCGAGGGCCCACTCCAGCAGCTCCGGCGCCGTCGCGTGCTCGAACCGGTCGGCGGCGGCATGGATCGCCTCGACCTCCTCGTCGACGTACGGAAGCGCCGGTTCGTGGATCGGTTCTCGTTCGCTCATGTCGGGTCTCCCACTCCGGTCACGGTCAGCTCGAATCGCCGGTCGCAGACCAGACATCGCCATCCGCCCCCGTCGTCGGGGCGCAGGTCCTGTTCGCCGCAGAACGGGCAGTAGAACGGGACGGCGCGCGGCGTGCTCATCGCGAGCCTCCGACCGGCGCGGCGAACCGGGCGAGCTGCTCGTCGTCCAGCGCGTTCACGAACTCGCCGAACGACGTGCGCTCCCCGCGCTGCAGCAGGTACCGCTTCAACAGGAGCTCCACGTAGTCGGCCGAATCCTCCGCGAAGACCTTCACGCCCTTCACCTTGCGGCCGAGCGCCGCGCCCTCGCCCATACCGCCGCCCAGGTGCACCAGGAACGCGTCGGAGCGCGTACCGTCCATGCGCGGCTGCAGCGCCGACATCAACCCGATGTCTGCCACCTGGAACCGCGCGCACGAGTTGGGGCAGCCGTTCACGTGGATCCGGATCTCTTCGTCGAATCCCGGCAGCCGCGCCGCGAGCTCCTCGGTCAGCCACATCGCCCGGCCCTTGGTCTCGCCGATCGCGAGCTTGCAGAACTCGATGCCCGTGCACGCCATCGTGCCCTTGCGGAACGCGTTGGGTCGTGCGCGCAGGTCCAGTGCGTCCAGACGCGCCACCAGCTCGTCGGCGCGCGGCGGATCCACGCCCGCGGATCACCAGCTTCTGTTGCGCGGTCGCGGCGAGCTGTCCGTCGCCGAACTCGTCGGCAAGGCCGGCGACGATGCGGAGCTGATGGCCAGCGACCCGTCCCGCGCGCGGCGCGAAGCCCACGAACACCCGGCCGTCGCGCTGCTCGTGCACGCCGACGTGGTCGCGATCGGCCAGTGGTCGCGGCGCGGGGGCGGGCCCGTCCGGCAGCGCACCCGCTTCCAGGAACTCCGACTGGAGCACATCGCGGACGCGTTCGGCTCCCCAGTCCTTCACCAGGAACTTCAGACGCGCGTGGTTCCGGGAGCGGCGGTAGCCGTACTCGCGGAAGAGTCCCGTCACGCCGGCCCACACCTCGGGCACCCGCGCCGGTTCGACGAACGCGCCGAGCCGCTGCGCGAACATCGGGTTCGTGGACAGGCCGCCGCCCACCTGGAGGTCGTACCCAGGCCCGAGCGTCGGATGATCGACGCCCACGAACGAGATGTCGTTGACTTCGGGGTTCGTGCAATGCACACGGCAGCCGCTGATCGACGTCTTGTACTTGCGCGGCAGGTTCGAGAACGCGGGGTCACCGACGTACCGGGAAGCGACCGCACGGATGTCCTGCGTGGCGTCGAGGACCTCGTCGGCCGTGACCCCGGCGAGCGGGCATCCGAGGAACACGCGAGGCGTGTCGCCGCACGCCTCCTGCGTCGTGAGCCCGACCTCCTCGATCCGTTCGAAGATCGCGGGCACGTCTTCGATGCGGATCCAGTGCAGCTGCACGTTCTGCCGGTCGGTGACGTCGGCGACGTCGCGTCCGAACCGCTCGCTCGCCCAGGCGATCGCGCGGAGCTGGTCGCTCGTCAGCCGGCCGCCGTCGATGCGGATCCGCATCATGAAGAACTCGTCCTCGAGCTCCTCGGGTTCCGCAGAGCCCGTCCGCTCACCGGGGACGCCCTGCTTGCGCTGCGTGTAGAGGCCGTACCATCGCATCCGCGAGCGGAGGTCCTGCTTGCCGATCGATCGGAACCCGCCCGGAGCGAAGATCCGATCGATGCGCTCGCGCACGTTCAGGCCATCGTCGTCCTTCTTGATCTGCTCGGCCGTGTTGAGCGGCTCGTGGTAGCCCAGCCCCCATTGCCCCTCGCCGCGTTTGCGGGGGGTCCTCGCTGGAGGGGTGATCCTGTCGCTCATCAGGCCTCGTTCGCTGGGGAAATGGAAAAAGCCGCCTCTCGGCGGCCGGGATGAGAGGGGAGAACGGTTCGACTATCGCCGCAACGCGAGGGTGCCGGCTGCCGGGGCACCGTGCGGCGCCGGCCGACAGCACAGTCGGCTCGGGATCATGGCGGCAACGAGACCGGCGGTGCGGGTGCGGATCATGAGTTCCCTATCGCTCAAGTAGGAATTGCAGGTGCAAACCCTAGGACTCGCGCGCGCGGAGTGTCAAGCGAGCGACCTCAGGCGCCGGCGACGTCTCGGGCGAGGGCGAGCACGGTGGCCCGCTCGCCGTCCGTGAGACCTCGCAACGGCGCGCGGACGTCGGTCGACGTCAGCACGCCCCTCTTGACCAGCAGTTCCTTCATCGCCGCGTGGAACGGTATCCCCTGGAGCCCCGAGCGGAGCGAGACGGCCTGCTCGCCGGCGCGCTCGCTCCGTTCGTGCACCAACGCCGCCGTGATCTCGGGGAACGCGGACGCCAGGCCGCTGACGGCGCCGACCGCACCCGCGTCCATCCCCTCGAGCACCAGCGGCTCCGAACCGATGAAGACGTCCAAGCCGTCGATCGCCAGGTACGGCCGGACGGCGGAGAACGGCGTGTCGGACACCTTCAACCCTCGCAGGTTGGACGAACGCTCGCGGACGTGCACGATGACGTCGATGGGGATCGCGTAACCGCTGCGTCCCGCGAACTCGTACAGGTAGAACGGCAGCGGATCACAGGCGTTGGCTACCTGCACGAAGTGCCGCGTGAGCTCCTCGGTGTCCAGCGGGAAGTACGGCGGGCCGATCACCGCGACCGCGTCGGCCCCGATCTCGAGCGCGTGCGCGGCGAGCGCCACCGTGTCGGCCGTCGTCTGTGCGCCGGCGTGGACGGCCACCTGGAACCCGTCCGGCCTGGCCGTCAGGAACGACTCGGCGATCCGGCGCCGCTCGTCGATGGTCAGCAGCACGCCTTCGCCGGTCGTGCCGCACGCGAGCAGCCCGTCGACACCCCCCGCCACGAGCGAGCCCACGAGCGGCGCGAACGCGTCCCAGTCGACATATCGGCCCCCGTCGCGCAAGGGCGTCACGGAGGCGGCGATCGCGCCTCGAAGCTCCATGGCGGCGGAGTCTACTCGTGGTGGTTCAGAACACGTTCCGCAGCGCGAGCAGCGTGTTGGCCACCGGTTTCTCGGCGATGCGGCGCATGAACCACGGATACCAATACGGTCCGTACGCGATCAGCGTTCGTACCGTGAACCCCTCTCGCGCCAGCCGCCGCTGCTCGTCCGAGCGGATGCCGTAGAGCATGGCGACCTCGAACGCCCGCCGCCCGCCGGGGACCGCGGATTCGATCCGTTCGATCAGGTCGGTGTCGTGCGTCCCCAGCGCCAGCCGGCGCGCGTCTGCGGCCAGATGACTCGCCAGCCGGAAGAAGCTCTCGTCGATCAGCGCCTTGTCCTGGAACGCGAGGTCTTTCGGTTCCCGGTACGCGCCCTTCACCAGCCGGATCGACGGGCCCAGGGGCGCCAGCCGCTGCACGTCGTCCCACGTCCGGCGGAGGTACGCCTGGATGCAGAGGCCGCTGTTCGGCGAACGCGCGAGCAGCGCCGCGTAGAGATCGATCGTCCCGTCGACGTACGCCGAGGATTCCATGTCGATCCAGACCGTCCGTTCCATCTCGGCCGAGCGGTCGGCCAGCCGCTCCATGTGGTTCATGGTGGCGTCCGGGTCCAGGTCGAAACCCAGCTGCGTGAGCTTCACCGACACCTCGGCGTCCACGCCGAGCGCATCGATCCGATCGAGGAGACGCAGGTACTCGCCGGCCGCCGCGGTCGCTTGCGCCAAGTCGTCCACGTTCTCGCCCAGCACCGTGAACGTCGCAGCGAGTCCGTCGCCGGCCAGTCGCTGCGCCGCCTCCAGGCCCTCCTCCGCGGTCTCACCGGGCATGAACCGCTCGACGGTCCTGCGGACGGCGCGGAAGCGCGGCAGATGCGTGCGCAGCGTTGCGTTCCCCGATGCCCAGAGCAGCGTTCCACGCAACGGATCCATGGTGCGAGGAGCCTACCGGTCCCGCCGCCCGTGGGCTCACGTCACGCGCGGACCTCGGCGAGTCGGTACCCGACCCCGCGAACGGTCTCGATCAGCCAGGCATGGTCCTGACCGAGCTTCGCGCGGACGCGGCGCACGTGGACATCGACGGTCCGCATCCCGCCGAAGTAGTCGTACCCCCACACGAGGGAGAGGATCTCTTCGCGCGTGTACACCCGGCCGGGGAACCCCATCAGCAGCTTGAGCAACTCGTATTCCATGAAGGTCAGGTCGATCACCTGCCCGTCCAGCCGCACCTGGTAGCTGAGCGGGTTGAGCGTGAGCGGTCCCCGACGCACGACCTCTTCGAGCTCGCCCGCCGAGCGGTGGAGCAGGAGCGCGAGCCGCGCGGCGAGCTCCGCCGGCGGGTACGGCACCGTGAGGAACTCGTCCACCAGGTGCTCGTTCCCCCGGAGTTGTCCCAGCTCCGATTCCTCGAGGAGCCACACCAACGGGATCGAGCGGCCGGTCTCGGTCCGACGGAGCGCCTCGGCGTGCGGCACGGCGTGGTTGTCCACATCGTCGGACAAGATCAGGGCGACGCCGGACCCCGGCGGGGGCGGCGATGCCACGCCCAACGCGTGCAGGAGCGGGCGGTAACCGAGGACCACGAGATCGGTGACCAGCCGTTCGCATGTCGGGCTGGGGTCGGCCAGGACCAGCACGACATGTTCGGTCGCGCCGCTGATCGGATCCGGCTGGTGCGTCGCCGTTCCGCCGAGCGGGTCAGAGCCTCGGCAGGTTCCGTTCGAGCTCCAGCCCGGTCACGTAGCTCCTGTGCTCGTTCCATTCGGCCCTCTTGTTCGCGATGAACCATTCGAAGAGGTGCTCACCCAGCGCCTCGTGGACCAGATCGCTTCGCTGCATCTCCGCCAACGCCTCCGGCAGGCTCTCCGGGAGGGGGACGATGCCGGCGGACGCTCGTTCGGCATCCGACATGGAGTAGATGTCGTTCGTGGCTTCGGGCGGCAGTTCGTACTCCTGCTCGATGCCGCGCAGGCCCGCCGTCAGGATCAGCGCGAACGCCAGATAGGGGTTGCACGCCGGGTCCGGCGCTCGGTATTCGATCCTGGCAGCGGACTCCTTACCCGGCTTCGTGAGTGGGATGCGCACGAGCGCCGACCGGTTGCTCACGCCCCAGCACACGTACATGGGCGCTTCGAACCCCGGCACCAGGCGCTTGTAGGAATTGACCCATTGGTTGGTCACGGCGCTGATCTCGCGAGCGTGACGGAGGAGTCCCGCGACGAATGAGCGCGCCGTCTTGGACAGGAAGTAGCGGTCGGTCGGATCGAAGAACGCGTTCCGATCGCCTTCGAACAACGACATGTGCGTGTGCAGGCTGGATCCGTCGACGCCCTGGATGGGCTTGGGCATGAACGTCGCGTACACGCCCAGTTCCTGCGCGACCTCCTTGACGGCCAGGCGGAACGTCATCACGGAATCCGCCATGGTGAGCGCGTCCGTGTGGCGCAGGTCGACCTCGTGCTGTGACGCCGCGATCGCATGGTGCGAGTCCTTCACCGGGACGCCCAGCTGCTCGAGGTAGTCGATGACCCTTCGCCGGAAATCGGTGCCCACATCCAACGGGGTGAGATCGAAATACGTGCCCACGTCGAGCGGCGCGGGGGTCGTGGCGTCGCCGAACAGGAAGAACTCGATCTCGGGACCCACGTAGAACGACAACCCCATGTCGTTCGCCTTCGACATCGCCCGTCGCAGGACCGCGCGCGGATCGCCGTCGAACACCGTCCCCTCCGGCGTGCGGATGTCGCAGAACATCCGGGCGACCCCTGCCATGCCCGGGCGCCACGGGAGGGTCTGGAACGTCGACGGGTCGGGGTGCGCGACCATGTCCGCTTCCTGCACGCGGGCGAACCCGTCGATCGACGAGCCGTCGAACCCGACGCCTTCGGTGAGCGCCTCCGGCAGTTCTTCCGCGGGGATCGCGAAGGACTTCAGGAACCCGAGGATGTCGGTGAACCACAACCGGATGAACCGGATCTCGCGTTCCTCGGCTGTCCGGATGACGAATGCACGAACGTCGTCGTCCATCGGATCCTCCCGGCCTCGGCAGCGGTCCTGATCGGTCAGTCACCCTACAACGGTCGATCGCGCAGCCGACCGAGTCCCACCCAGCGTAGGGAGACGTGGTTTCGTGTCGATGACCTGCACGTAACGGCTGCGTGACGCATCGAGCCTCGACCGGCACAGCTCCCTTCGTAACGCAACGTTCATCTACGCGAAACGATGGAGAAATCCCCAAGGCATACGGTGACCGTTCCGACCCAACCGAGGGGGTGAACCGTGACGTCGTCCGACCGACGGCTCGCTCCGCGCGGAGGTCCCCGGCCCGACAGGGCACTCGAGCGGGACGCGTGCGGGATCGGATTCGTGGCAGACGTCACGGGTCGAACCGACCGCCGAGTGGTGGAGCTCGGGCTGCAGGGTCTATCGAAGCTCCGCCATCGTGGTGCGTTCGCGTCCGACGAGCAGACCGGTGATGGCGCCGGCGTGCTCTTCCCGATCCCTCGCCGGATGCTCAGCCGGGGGTTCGGCTCCGCGCTCCCCGACGTGGCGGAACTGGGCCTGCTCATGCTGTTCATCTCCGACCGGCGTTCGACGGGCGAGGTGTGCGCCGCCGTCGAAGATGCGTGCGAGCGTGAACGGCTCCAGATCCTGCGCTGGAGAGACGTCCCCGTCGAGCCATCGGCGCTGGGCGAGCACGCACGGGCCACGCGGCCCCGCATCCTGCAAGCCGTGCTTCGCGCCCCGCGTACCGACCAACCCGCGAGGTCCGAACAACGTGCCCACCGAGCCCGCCGAAGGATCGACGCGTTCGCGAGAGCTGCCGACCGCGACGTCTACGTGGCGTCGTGCAGCTTCACCACCGTGACCTACAAGGCGCTCGCGGCGGCCGACCGGCTCGCCTCGTTCTACCCGGACCTGCGCGACCCCGATGTCGAGGCGCCGTTCATCGTCTTCCATCAGCGCTATTCCACGAACACGGCGCCGACCTGGGAGCGAGCCCAACCGTTCCGGATGCTCTGTCACAACGGCGAGATCAACACGATCGCCGGGAACGCCAACCGGATGCATGCGCGGGAGGGAAGCCTGGGCTTCGCCACGCTCGCGGAGGAAGCACTCTTCTCCCCCGCGATCGACGATCGCGGGTCCGACTCGGCGATCCTCGATGAGACGGTCGAGATCCTCACCAAGGAGGGAGGCGACCGTTTGGTCGGCCGCGACATCCGCCGTGCGATCGCCATGCTGGTCCCAGCTGCGTGGGAAGACGCGCCGGAGATGACGCCGGAACGGCGTGCGTTCTACCGGTGGCACGCATCGTTGATGGAGCCATGGGACGGCCCGGCGGCGCTGATCTTCACCGACGGCGTGGCCGTCGGTGCCTCGCTCGATCGCAACGGACTCCGCCCTCTCCGGTATTGGGCGAGCGGAACCGGGTTGGTGGTATGCGCCTCGGAGGCGGGCATCGTCGATCTGCCGGGACCGATCCGCCGGGGGAAGATCGGTCCGGGGCAGATGATCGTCGTCGACCCGCGGAACGGCGGGCTGGACGACGACGCGGTGCGGAGCCTGGCGGATGCTCACCCCTGGGGAGCGTGGGCGGAGGACCATCGGATCGCGAGGCTGCCGGAGATGCCTCGGTCCGAGTGCTCGCGTGAGGACGAGCTCGTATCGCGTCAGATCCTGCACGGTTACACCCGCGAGGACCTGACGATGATGCTCCGCCCATCCGCCGCGCACGGGAAAGAGCCCACGTTCTCGATGGGCGACGACACGCCGATCGCTGCCCTCAGCCGGCACGAGCGATCGATCTTCAACCACTTTCGTCAGCGGTTCGCGCAGGTGACGAACCCCGCGATGGACCATCTCCGGGAGCGCTCGGTGATGTCCCTCGCCGTGTTGCTGGGGCCGCGGGCACCCCTCCTGAGCGACGCGCCGGGCGCGGCCGCGCTCGAAGAGCTCGAGAGCTTCTTCCAGTGGGAGCGGCCGTCGGGCCGGCGGCTGGATGCCACCTGGCGTGCACGTCGCGGCCCCACCGGGCTGCGCACTGCGCTCCGGCGCCTCGGGTCCGAGGCCGTGGCCGCCGCGGCCGACGGAGAGCCCGTCCTCGTGGTGAGCGATCAGGCGGCCGGACCCGACCGAGCCCCGATCCCATCGGTCCTCGCCGTGGGCGCGGTGAACGTCGCGCTCACCCTGGCGGGCATGCGGACCCGGTGCTCGGTCGTCGCCGAGGTGGACGACGCCCGCGAGTCCCATCACGTGGCCTGCTTGCTGGCGGTCGGCGCGGAGGCGATCCGCCTTCCGCTCGCCGCCGCGACGGTCGCCGCCCAGGCTCGATCCGGCGGCGGTGACGAGGAAGCGATCTCGTCGGCCCTGACGCGGTACCGCGAAGCGATCGAGGACGGCATCCGCAAGACGCTCGCCAAGCTCGGGATCTCGTGCGTGGACAGCTATCGCGGTGCCGAGGTCGTCGACATGCTCGGACTCGACGACGAGATCGCCCGGACGTGCTTCGTGTCCACTCCCACCGCGCTCGGCGGGCTCGGCATGGACGAGGTGGGCGCAGCGGTCCTCGAGCGCCACGCGAACGCCTATGCGGCGGCGCCCGCGCTCGCGAATCCGGGGTACGTGAAGTTCCGCAACGGTGGAGAGCATCATGCGACCGCTCCGCCGGTGGTTCGCGCCGCCCATCGGGTGGCCGATCCGCTGTTGGAGCGGCTCCGGACGAATGCCTCGGGAGCGAAGGGTGGCGCCGAGGACGAGGACATGCGCGCCGCGCACGCGCTGGGCAGAGCGGTCGCGCATCCGGAACGCCCCGAGCTGTATGCGACGTACGCATCGATCGTGCACGCCCGCCCCCCGACATCGGTGCGGGACCTGCTGGAGCTGGTCCCCGGAGACACGTCCGTTCCGCTCGACGAGGTCGAGCCGGTCGAGGCGATCCTCACCCGGTTCTCCACCGGCGCGATCTCGCATGGCTCGATCTCCGCCGAGGCGCACGAGACGCTCGCGCTGGCCATGAACGCGATCGGCGGCCGCTCCAACACCGGAGAGGGCGGCGAGGATCCCGCCAGGTATCGCACCGCGAAGAACTCGAAGATCAAACAGATCGCGTCGGCGCGCTTCGGCGTGACGCCGGAGTACTGCGCGTTCGCCGAGGAGCTGCAGATCAAGATCGCCCAAGGCTCCAAACCCGGCGAAGGGGGCCAGCTGCCGGGGCACAA
The DNA here is from genome assembly GCA_963777495.1 of uncultured Actinomycetes bacterium. Lineage (GTDB taxonomy): Bacteria > Actinomycetota > UBA4738 > UBA4738 > HRBIN12 > JBBQVZ01. The sequence continues at coordinate 45,017 of CAVZQM010000015.1, forward strand.
GGTGACGGACGAGATCGCGCGGCTCCGACACACCCAGCCGGCCGTCGCGCTGATCAGCCCCGCCCCGCACCACGACATCTACTCGATCGAGGATCTTGCCCAGCTGGTGTTCGATCTGAAGCAGGTGAACCCCGACGCGGCGATCTCGGTGAAGCTCGTCGCTGAGGAAGGGGTCGGCGCGGTGGCCCTGGGCGTCGTGAAGGCGCTCGCCGATGTGGTCCACATCGCCGGCGCCGACGGTGGCACGGGAGCCTCGCCCCTGTCCTCGATCAAGAACGCCGGGCTGCCGTGGGAGCTGGGACTGGTCGAGGCGCAACGCGAGATGGCGGAGAGCGGGCTCCGCTCGCGCGTCCGGCTCCGCGTGGACGGCGGGCTGAAGACCGGCAGGGACGTGATGGTCGCCGCGCTACTCGGGGCCGACGAGTACTCGTTCGGTACGGCCGCCCTCCTGGCCGAGGGATGTCTCATGGTGCGGACCTGTCACCTGGACACCTGCCCGGTCGGCATCGCGACACAACGGCCCGAGCTCCGGGCGAAGTTCGCCGGGACGCCCGAGATGGTGGCCGCGTTCATGACCGCGGTGGCCGAGGAGGTCCGAGCGCTGCTGGCCTGTCTGGGGTTCCGGAGCCTCGACGAGGTGATCGGCCGCGCCGATCTGCTCCGCGTGCGTGCGCTGGATGCCGCCGCCGGTCATCTGGATGTGTCGTCGCTCCTCCGTCGTCCTCGCGGAGAGCGCCGGTCCGTGGCGACCGACGCGATCGAGCGGCCGTCGTCGACGCTCGGCGATCACGTGTTCCGAGAGGCGTGGCCGGCGATCCGAGACGGCCACGTCGCTGAGCTCGATCTCGCCATCACGAACGGCGACCGCGCCGTCGGCGCGCGGCTCGGAGGGGCGATCGGCAGGGCGTTCGGCAGTGCCGCGCCTCCGGGGGTCGCGCGCGCGCGATTCCGCGGCGCCGCCGGGCAATCGTTCGGCGCGTTCTTGGCCGAGGGCGTGGAGCTGTCCCTGACCGGCGAGGCCAACGACTACGTCGGCAAGGGCATGGGGGGTGGACGCATCGTGATCTCCCCACCGACCGACGACGCGGGCGACCCGTGGCTCGCCGGGAACACCGTGCTGTACGGAGCGACGGGCGGTGAGCTCTTCATCGCGGGCCGGGCGGGTGAGCGGTTCGCGGTCCGGAACTCGGGAGCGCTCGCGGTCGTCGAGGGGGTGGGCGATCACGCGTGCGAGTACATGACCGCCGGCACCGTCGTCGTGCTCGGTCCGGTGGGCAAGAACGTCGCTGCGGGCATGACCGGGGGAGAGCTGTTCGTGCACGACCCCGACGGCGGCGTGCCGATCCGGCTCAATCACGAGCTGGTCGAGGCCAAGGCGGCGTCTGCCCATGCGATCCAGCGCCTCCGCGGTCTGGTGGAGCGGCATCTCGCGCTCACCGGGTCGGCCCGCGCGGCGTGGCTCCTCGACACGTGGGACGCCCGCGCGCCGGAGATGCTCCACATCGAACCGCGGCTCGACCTCGCGTCGATCGTCGGCGTCCAGGAGGGTACGAGGGTCGCCACCGCTCAGGCTGGCGTCGTCGCCCCTCGTTCGCTCCGATCTGTCAGGACCTCGTAGCCCGACCTCACACCACGGGATCGCTCAGCGGGGAACGCCGGCGATCGCGGTCACCAGCTCGCGGCAGAAGTCCGGGATGTCCTCGACCACGCGACCCCAGACGATGTTGCCGTCGCGGAACGCGGGTTCGTCCACCCACGTGGCGCCGGCGTTCACCAGGTCGTCCTTGATGCCCAGGCTGCCCGTGGCGCGGGAGCCCTTCACGATCTCGGCTGAGATGCCGACGAGCCCCGCGTGACAGATCAGGCCGACGATCTTCCCGTCGTCATGCGCACCGCGGACCAGTCGCGTCACGGCCTCGTCGCGCCGGAGCTTGTCGGGAGCCCATCCTCCCGGGACGACGACCGCGTCGAGACCCTCACCCGACACATCGGCGACGAGCACGTCGGCCTTGGCTTCCAGGCCGTTCTTCCCGCGGACGGGCTCGTTCGAAGGTCCGGCGATCGTGACGTCGGCGCCTTCTTCTCGGAGGCGCATCACGGTCACCCAGAACTCGAGATCCTCGAACCCTTCGGCCAGCAGCACGACGACCCTCCGGCCGTCCAGTCGTCCGGACATGCGGTCATGCTAGCGCCGCTACGCGGAACGGAACTGCGCCTCCTCCGTCGAGCCCGTGAGCGCGAGCGTTGACGCGGTGCCCCCCGAGATGATCTCCGAAACGCGGTCGAAGTAGCCCGTTCCGACCTCGGCCTGATGACGCGTGGCCGTGTAGCCGTCGTCCTCCATGGCGAACTCGCGCTCCTGCAGCCGGACGTACGCGGTCATCCCCTCCTCCGCGTAACCGTGCGCCAGCTCGAACATGCTGGCGTTCAGCGCGTGGAACCCTGCCAGCGTGATGAACTGGAACCGGTAGCCCATCGACCCCAGCTCTTTCTGGAACCGCGCGATCTCCGTGTCGTCCAGGTGCTGCTTCCAGTTGAACGACGGCGAGCAGTTGTACGCCAAGAGCTTGCCGGGGAACTCGGACCTGATCGCGTCCGCGAACGCTCGCGCCTGATCCAGGTCGGGTGTGGACGTCTCGCACCACAACATGTCGGCGTACGGCGCGTAGGCCAATCCGCGGGCGATCGCGGCGTCCATCCCCGCCTCCACCCGGTAGAAGCCTTCGCGCGTGCGGGTCCCGGTGGTGAAGCGGGCGTCGCGTTCATCGACATCGGACGTGAGGAGCGTGGCCGCGAGCGCGTCGGTCCGCGCCACGACGAGTGAGGGCACGCCCAGCACGTCGGCCGCCAGACGGGCGGCGATCAGCGTGCGCTCGAACTGCTCCGTCGGGACCAGCACCTTGCCGCCCAGGTGCCCGCACTTCTTCTCGCTGGCGAGCTGGTCCTCGAAGTGCACGCCGGCGGCACCGGCCTCGATCATCGATCGCATCAGCTCGAACGCGTTCAACGCCCCGCCGAACCCGGCCTCGGCATCCGCGACGATCGGCGGGAGCAGCCGGATGTCGTGGCCCTCGGACCACGCGATCTGGTCGGCGCGCATCAGCGCATTGTTCAACCGGCGGACGACCGCCGGGACAGAGTTCGCCGGGTAGAGCGACTGGTCCGGGTACGTCTGTCCAGAGAGGTTGGCGTCCGCCGCCACCTGCCAGCCCGAAAGATAGATCGCCTCGAGACCGGCCTTCAGCATCTCGACGGCCTGGCCACCGGTCATGGCACCCAGCGCCGCGATGTAGTCGCGTTTGCCGAGCAGCTCCCAGAGTCGCTCCGCGCCGAGCCGGGCCACCGAGTGCTCGACGCGGATCGAGCCTCGGAGCCGCACGACGTCCTCGCCGGAGTACGGACGTTCGATGCCTCGCCACCGCGGATCGGTCGCCCATCGGCGTTCCAGCTCGTCGGCCTCGCGGCGGATCCTTGCCTTGGTCGTCGTATCGATCATCGGAAGCCTCCTGGTGGGTCGGGGTGCTGGTGCCGGTCCGGGAAATGAAGAACCCTTCGCGCGAGCGAAGGGTCGGTGGGCACGTCCGGGCTCGTCGAGCCCAGGCGTGCCCTACGTACCGGATACGCCGACGGGCGGCGTGGAGGGGGTGCGAGCGAGTTTGAACAGTCGTTCAATCATCGTGGACCAATCCTTCCACGGCCGGGCCGGCCGTGTCAATCGGCGCCAGAACGAGCGGCCGGCACGTCCGTCGCTGCTGCATCAGGTGGCGAGGTAGCGCAGGACCACGAACCGACGGACCCGATCCACCGTGGCTTCACCGATGGCCACGATCTTGCCGTTCGGCGCGACGATCACGTCGCGGGCGGCATCGGTTCCACCCGCCACGTCCGTCAACGCTCGGCCCCCCGCCCCGAACGACAGGTCGCGGCCGCCACCCGGCTTGAACCGCAGCACCCCGATGTCGTCCTTGTTGCCCTCGCGGACCCTCCCCGCGACCAGCAGCTTGCCGTTGGCCTGCAGGGCCATCGCCTGTGCCTCGTCGAACGCCGGACCGAAGTCGGTCACGACCCGACCGTTGTTGCCGAACGCGGGATCGAGGTGCCCGCGCGGTCCCAGCCGGATGAGAGCCCACTCGTCTCGTCCGCCACCTGCGGCGCCGCCGGCGAGGACGACGCTCCCTCCTTCCGCGAGGACGACGGCGTTCGCGCGGTCGCCTCCCGGCGACACGTCCACGCGCGAGATGCCGTCGCCGTCGAACGTCGGATCGAGGCGGCCATCTCTCGTGTAGCGAACCGCGCTGAAGACGGGCACGAGCGAGACCTCGGCCCATCCGGCCGCGACGATGGAGCCGTCGGGCTGGATGGCCAGGGCGGTGAGCTGCTCGCCGCTGGGGCTGACGTCGGTCGTCACCCGCCCGTCGCCGCCGAACCCACGATCGAGCCGTCCGTCCACCCGGTACCTGGCCACGACGGAGCGACTCGTGATGCCGTTCGACGTCGACCCGACGACGACGATGCGTCCCGACGGTGCGATCGCCACGGCGGTCGCACCCTGGAAACGGCGTCCGAACCCGGTGAGTGCGGTACCGCCGTTCGCGAAGCCCGGATCGAGCGTGCCGTTCGGACGGTAGCGCTGCACGACGAACCGGTCGGATGCGGGGGCGTCCCGTTCGCCGACGACCACGATGCCGCCGTCGTCCTGGATCGCGACGTCGAACGCGTACTCGCTCGCGCCGAGGTCGGTGGTCACCTTGCCGCCGTGGCCGAACGCGGTATCCAGGCGGCCACCCGGTGTGATCCGAGCGAGCGCGATGTCCGGGTGCGCTCCGAGCGTGGAGCCCGCCACGACGATCCGGTCGTGATGGTCGATGGCGACCGCGTAGGCGACGGCGCCGTTGGGGAACGCGGTCTGGATCCCGTCGTGGCTGAAGAACGCGTCCAGCCGGCCCGGGTCCGCGCGCGCGACCGCGGGCAGGAGGACCACGACGAGGGTGAACGCGATGAGCGTGATCCGTCGCATGTGGGTCGCCTCCGTTCGCGGGATGCTACGGGACGATCTTGGAGATCGGGATCTCCAGGATGTCCGTGGCACCGGCCGCCTTCAGCTGCGGGATCAGCGTGTTGACGAGTCGCTTCTCGGCCACCGTCTCGATCGCGTATCCGCCCTCGGACAGTGGCGACACCGTCGGCGCCTTCATCGACGGGACGACCTCAAGGACCTTGGCCAGTTCGCCCTCCGTGACGTTCAGCTTGATGAGCACCCGGCCCTCCGCGCGGAGGGCACCGAGCAGCAGCGTGGTCACGTCGTCCATCGCGGCGCGCTTCGACGGGTCGGCGGCGGCCGCACGGTTGGCGACCAGGACCGGCTGCGACTCCAGCAGGGTCTCGATGATCTTCATGCCGTGCGCGCGGAGCGTGCTCCCCGTCTCGGTGATGTCCACGATGGCGTCGACGATCTCGGGAACCTTCGCCTCGGTCGCGCCGAACGACCAGACGACCTTCACGTCGATCCCCAGCTCGGCGAAGTAGCGCTCGGTCAGGTGCATGAATTCGGTGGAGATGCGCGTGCCGGGCGGGATCTCGCGGGCGCTGTTGGCCAGGTGTTCGTTCGGCACGGCCAGGACGACGCGCGTGCCGTGCCCGGTCCCGCTCTTCGCGTACGACAGCGACGCCAGCACCTCGACGTCGGCGCCGGTCTCGGCGATCCAATCCTGTCCGGTGATCCCGATGTCGAACAGCCCGTCCTGCACGTACGTCGGGATCTCCTGCGGCCGCAGCAGTGAGACGCGCTCGATCCGGTCGTCGTCGATCGAGCCGTGGTAGTCGCGGTTCGAACCACGGCGCACGGTGAGGTCGGCCGCCTCCAGGAGCCGCAACGTCTGCTCCTCGAGCGAGCCCTTCGGGATCACGACCTTCAACATCAGTCCCCCAGCGTACGGAAGAAGCAGCTCCGCTCGCCGGTGTGGCAGGCGGCGCCGACCTGGTGCGCGCGGATCAGGAGCACGTCGGCGTCGCAGTCGACGCGGATCTCCTCCACGTGCTGCACGTGACCGCTGGTCTCACCCTTGCGCCAGAGCTCCTGTCGCGAACGGCTCCAGAACACGGTCCGCCCTTCGGCGATCGTCAGGGCGACGGACTCGCGGTTCATCCACCCCATCATGAGCACGTCGCCGTTCTCGGCGTCCTGCACCACGGCGGGGATCAGCCCGCGGTCGTCGAACGTCAACGCGTCGATCGCAACGGCGTCCACGATCAGAGCCTCACCGGGAGCTGCCGCGAGGCGAGGTACTCCTTCACCTGACGGATGGTGAGCTGGCCGTAGTGCAACCGCGACGCCGCGAGCACGGCGTCGGCTCCGCCTCGGTCGAGCGCCGTGGCGAAGTGCTCCAGGTCACCGGCGCCTCCGCTCGCCACGACCGGCACGTTCACGGCCGACGTGATGGCGCCGAGCAGTTCCACGTCGTATCCCTCGCCGGTCCCGTCCCGGTCCATGGACGTCACCAGGATCTCGCCGGCGCCGTGCACGTCCGTGACCTCGACCGCCCATTCGATGGCGTCGCGGCCGACCGCGGTACGACCGGCGTCGATCACGACCTCCCAGCTATCGCCCAGCCGCCGGGCGTCGATCGCCACGACCATGCACTGCGTGCCGAACCGGTCGGCGCATCGCGCGAACATCGCCGGATCGCGCACGGCTGCACTGTTCAGCGAGACCTTGTCCGCGCCAGCGCGGAGGAGCGCGTTCACGCCTTCCTCGTCGTGCACGCCTCCGCCGACGGTCAGCGGGATGAAGACCTGCTCGGCGGTGCGCGAGATCACGTCGAGCGTGGCCTGCCTGCCCTCGACCGTGGCGGTGATGTCCAGGAACACGAGCTCGTCGGCGCCTTCGCGGTCGTAATGCGCCGCCATGTCCACGGGGTCGCCGGCGTCCTGCAGGTTGACGAACTTCGTGCCCTTCACGACGCGACCGGCATCGACGTCCAGGCACGGGATCACGCGCTTGGCCAACATCGCTAGCCCCTGATCACCTGCGAGAGCTTCAGCGTGCGCTCGTACAACGCTTTGCCGGTGACGGCCGCTTCGCACCCCAGGTCGCGCAACGCCCAGACGTCGTCGGCGTCGCGCACGCCACCCGACGCGATCACCGGCCGGTCGGTGAGCTTCAGCACGCGGCCGTACAACGCCAGGTCCGGTCCTTCCAGCGTGCCGTCGCGAGCGATCGCCGTGACCAGGTAGCGCGCGGCGCCCGTCTCGTTCAAGGCCGGCACGACATCCTCCAGCACGGGCCCTTCCTCGGTCCAACCCCGCGTCATGAGGTGACCGCCGCGGACGTCCAGGGCGACGACGACGTGCTCGGCGAACTCCTCGACCGCGCGAGCGACGAACGCGGCGTCGGTGGCCGCCGCCGCCGTTCCGAGGATCGCGCGGGCCGCTCCCAGTTCGAGCATCTCCCCGATCGACTCCAGGGAACGGAGACCCCCGCCCACCTGCACCGGGATCGCGACGGCGTGGCAGATGGCCTTCACCACGTCGGTGTTCGAGCCCTGCTCCAGGGCGGCGTCCAGGTCGACGACGTGCAACCGCCGTGCACCTTCCTCCTGGAACCGCTCGGCCACCTCGACCGGATCGGCCGAGTACTCGGTCTCCTGTTCGGGGTTGCCGCGCACCAGGCGGACCGCCCGTCCGCCGCGGAGATCGATCGCGGGGATCACGATCATGCGGCCGACACCGCCTTCACGAACGACGAATAGATCTGCAGTCCGGCGTCGGCCGACTTCTCCGGGTGGAACTGCGTCGCGAACACGTTGTCCTTGGCGACCACGGCGGAGAACGGGCGTCCGTAGTCCGTGACCCCGACGGTCGTGCCCTCGATCACGTCCGGCGCGTAGGAGTGGACGAAGTAGAACCGGGTTCCGGTGGGGATGCCGTCGACGTAGGGGTGGCTGCTCGCCCAGTCGACCGTGTTCCATCCCATGTGCGGCACCTTGACCTCGGGTGGCAGCTTCCTCGACCGACCCGGAACGATCGACAGTCCTTCTTCGGGGTCCTCGTCGCTCTCCTTGAACAACACCTGCATGCCCAGGCAAACGCCGAACACCGGCCGTCCCGTTCCGACGAAGTCGTGGATCGCGCGATCGAGCCCGCGGTCGGTCAGGGCGCGGACGCATGCGCCGAACGCACCGACGCCCGGGATCACCAATGCGTCGGCACCGGCCACGTCGTCGGGCTCGTGGGTCACCGCGGCGTTGCCTCCGACCGTCGCGATCGCGCGCGAGACGGAGTGGAGGTTGCCCATGCCGTAGTCCAGGACGGCGATCGAGCCTGTTCGCGTCACAGGGTTCCCTTCGAGCTGGGGGTCGTGGTGCGCCCGGTCAGGCCGCAGGCGTCGCCGAGCGCCTTCGCCATCGCCTTGAACTCGGCCTCGACCACGTGGTGCGGTGAGCGCCCCGACTTCAGACGCACGTGCAACGTCATCTGCGCCGTCGTCGCGAACGCCCGCACGAAGTCCTCGACCAACCCGGTATCGAACGTGCCGATCATCTCCGCGGGGATCTCGACCTCGTGCACGACGAACGGCCGTCCCGACAGGTCGAGCGACACCTCCACCGCGGCTTCGTCGAGCGGCACGACGATCGACGCGAACCGCCGGATGCCCTTCTTGTCGCCGAGCGCATCCGACAGCGCCTGTCCCACGGCGATGCCCACGTCCTCGACCGTGTGGTGGCCGTCCACCTGCAGGTCGCCCTTCGCGCTGACCTCCAGGTCCCATCCCGAGTGCGTGCCCAGCTGCTGCAGCATGTGGTCGAAGAACGGCAGGCCGGTGTCCGCGATCCCGGTCCCCGCGCCGTCGAGCGAGAGCTCCACACGGACGTCGGTCTCCTTCGTGGTGCGGACCACCGTGGCGGTGCGTGCGTCGGTCATGCGGCGAGAACCTCCTCGAGTGCGGACAGGAACAGGTCGACCTCGGCGGGGGTGCCGGCCGTCACGCGGAGCGCGTTCGGCACCACGGAGGAGAGGTCGCGGATCAGCACGCCGCGGTCGACGAGACCTTGCCAGACCTCGGCGGCGGGCTTCGGCGGCACGAACAGGACGAAGTTGGCGTCGGAGGGGAAGACCGTGACGTCGGACATCGCGCTCAGCGCGGCCCGGATCCGGTCGCGCTCGTCGCGGATCGCGTCCAGGATGGCCATCGCGTCCTTCGCGTGGCGGAGCGCGGCGATGCCGGTGGCCTGGGTGATCGCGGACAGGTGGTACGGCAGGCGGACGCGTTGCAGGTCGTCGACCACGTCCGGCGACGCGAGCGCGTAGCCGATCCGCGCGCCGGCGAGCGCGAACGCCTTCGACATCGTGCGCGTGACGACGACGTTCGGGAGCTCGTCGACCAGCGGCAGGCATGTGGCTCCACCGAACTCGACGTAGGCCTCGTCGACGATGACCAGGGCGTCGATGAGGCCGGCGAGGGACGCGACCGCCTCGACCGGCTGGGCGTTGCCCGTCGGGTTGTTCGGCGAGCAGACGAAGACCACGTCCGGGGCGGCGTCGACGGCGGCCGAGACACATGCGGCCGAAAGCGCGAACCCGTCGTCCAGCGTGAGAGACACGACGTCGGTCTGCGTCAGCCACGCGATGCGCGTGTGGAGCAGGTACGTCGGCTCGAACACGACCGCCGTGCGGCCGGAGCCGCCGTAGGCCTGGAGCAGCTGGGTGAGGATCTCGTTCGAGCCGTTGGCGGCCCACGTCCCTTCGAACGGGTGGCCCACGGAAGCCGCGAGCTCCTCGCGCAGCCGGGTCATCTGTCCGTCGGGATACCGGTTGAGCGGCAGGGACGCGACCTCGTCTGCGAGCTCCTCGGCGAAGCCCTCGGGCAGGGGGAGCGGGCATTCGTTCGTGTTCAGGCGCGCCGTCACCGACAGCTGCGGCGAGACGTATGGGGACACGTCGCGCAGCCCGGGACGCGGCGTGGGGCCGGACGTCATGCGGCACCGCCCGTGGTGCGTGCGTCCATGGCGGCGGCATGCCCGACCAACCCTTCGCTGCGCGCGATCGTGGACGTCTCGGGCGCCAGTCGGTCCGCGGCTTCCGACGTCATCTCCAGGACCGACCGTACCGTCACGAAGTCGGCCGCACGGAGGCCGGAGGCGAAGTGCGCCGTCCCCGCGGTGGGCAGGACGTGATTCGACGCGACGCCGTAGTCACCGAACGGCACCGCCGACCACGGGCCGAGGAAGGCGGCGCCGAAGCTGCGCACCGTCCCCAGGAACGCGTCGGGGTCCGCCACCAGGAGCTGCAGGTGCTCGGGCGCCAGGTCATCGACGACCACGGCCGCTTGGGCGAGGTCGCGGACCAGCACCATCCGCGCGTGGCCGAGCGCCTCGTCGACGATCTCGCGCCGGCCGGCGCGCCCGAGCGCATCCTCCAACGCCGCACCGACCGACGCGATCACGTCCTCCTCCGCCGAGATGAGGAACGTGCGCGCCTCCGGGTCGTGCTCCGCCTGCGCGATCAGGTCGAGCGCGGCGAGCGCCGGGTCGGCGGTGGTGTCGGCCACGATCGCGAGTTCGCTCGGCCCGGCCAGCCCGTCGATCCCCACGATGCCGGCGACCTGCCGCTTGGCCTCGGTGACGAACGCGTTGCCCGGTCCCACGATCCGATCGACCGCCGGGACCGACGCCGTGCCGAACGTCAGTGCGCCGATCGCCTGCGCGCCTCCCGACTTCACGACCACGGTCGCCCCCGCCTGCCGCGCGGCGTACAGCACGGCCGCGGGGAGGGAACCGTCGGGCTGCGGCGGCGTGCACAGCACGATCCGCTCGACGCCGGCGACCACCGCAGGCACCACGGTCATACAGACGGAGGACGGGTACACCGCGCGACCACCGGGCACGTAGCACCCGACGCCCGGCGAGCGGACGGACGACCTCGCCGTACCGTGCGCCGTCCCGCTCGTCCCACCACTCCGTGGGGAGCTGTCGGCGATGGAGGTCGCGGAGCCGGACGATCAGCGCTTCCAGCGCCGTGCGCAGGTCCGCGGGCGTCTCGGACTCGGCTCGATCGAACTCGTCGTCCGTGACCACCAGCTCCGACGGCGACAGGTCTGCGCCGTCGAATCGCCGGGCAAGCTCGACGAGTACGGAGTCACCCTCGTCGCGGACGCGTTGAAGGATCCCGCGGACGGTGTCGGTAACGGTGGGGTCGCTCTCGAACCGCGAAGGCTCGAGCCGCTCCCCCCGCTCGCGCAGGTCGAGGAGCCCGAGCACTCAGGACCCCTCGCGGCCCTCGTGATGGTGCGAGTCCTCGGGCGTCGCCGAGGGAGCGTGACCGACGCGGACCAGCGCTCGATCGCGCACGAAGAGCACCCAACCGCTCACGCCGACCGCGAGCGCCGCCGCGATCAACATGCCGAGTGCCAGCAGGAGCGTGGTCTGTCGGTCCATGAACCCGACAGGGTACACGAGGGCCCAACCGACCTGACCTGCAGGGTTGTGGTGCAGGACATCTTCAAGGTCGGACCAGGGCGTGCCGACACATCCCTCAAGGAACCATGTCCGTCATCCCACGGAAGGGGTGCCACCGACGATGTCCACATACCTCGCGCCGCGGCGCGGGGACCAGGAAGCGGGCTTCACGCTCATCGAGCTCATGGTGGTCGTTCTCATCATCGGCATCTTGATCGCCATCGCACTCCCCACCTTTCTCGGTGCCCGGACCCGCTCTCAGGACCGTGCCGCGCAAGCCGACCTCCGCAACGGCTACCTCGCCGCGTCCACGCACTTCGCGACCGCGCAGTCGTACACCGGCTTCAACGTCGCGGCCGCGCAGTCGATCGAGAACGGCCTGGTCTGGGTTCCACAGGGCACCGTCCCGACGGGGACCGAGATCGCGATCGAGGTCGCCAGCGGCAGCTCGGTCCTGTTGATCGAGCGATCCGCCACCGGCATGTACTTCTGCATCGCACAGGTCCCGGGAAGCCCGCTGACGACTCGCGGCGGGAGCACGACGTACACGAACGTCGACACCACCGCGGAGTGCACGTCGGGGTGGTAACGCCGGTGACTCAGGCCTGACCGAGGGCGGCGCGCTTGGCTTCGGTTCGGCGTTCGGCCTCGAGCCGCTCCAGGTCCACGTCCTCGTGGCTGACGTACGTGAACGCCGCGCCTAACGTCGGGTGCACGCCGGTGATCAGCCGATGCATCTCCTGCGCCACGCGGCGGTACGTCGGATGCCCCTGCGGCTGCGAGCGGAGCTCCGTCAGGTGCAGGGCCTCGCGGGCGTTCATCTGCATGACGAACCGGATGCGGTAGGCCATGGCCACGGCGTATGGCGCCGTCTCATCCAAGCCTGCCTCCCGCAGTTCGCGCTCCATCACGGCACTCGCGTCCATCACGGCGTCCCACCCGGCGCGCAGCCCCGCGTCGTCGATCGCGGCGGGGACGTCGAACCCGTGGTCGGTCGTGAGGCGCTGCCATTCGATCGTGAGCGTCCGGTGCCGCTGGAGGTCGCGGAACGCGCCGTAGTCGCAGCACACATCGAACCGATAGTCGGTGCGCTCCCACGCGCGCCCCGGCTTGTGGCGGCGATTGCCCCGCTCGCCCACCGCCGCGGCCAAGACCTCGATCCGCTGTTCGGGCGTCAGCTCGCGCGCGACCGAGAGGAGCTGATCGTCGGGCAGCCCGCTCTGCGCGTACAGCGCCGCCGCCACGACCTTGATCTCGCCGTCGGGATCCCAGTCGGTGAGCGTCACCTCGGGACGCGGGATCGGGCTCGATGCCCGTGAGCACCTTGGCCGTGATGTCCTGTACTCCCTGGCGGGTCTCCCGCCAGTACGCGGTCCACGCCAGCCCGCGCTCGTCGACGTCGACCCGCGTGAGGAACGCGGGGATCACTTTCCTGAGCTCGATGAGCATGAGCGCGCCGTACTCCCGCATCTCGGCCAGCGGGTGCGCGGCCAACCGCATCAGGAGCTGTTCGTAGGACTGTCCCGTCGCGTAGATCCCCAGGTTCGACCGCGTCGCTGCCGGCAGCAGCAGCCGGAGCGTGTCGCACGTCTTGGCCGTGATCGTCGAGCGGTAGACGACGTCGGGATCGGCGTCGTCCTTGGGGAACCGCTCCCGGTAATAGGACTCCATCGGTTCGTACAGGCGCCCGTACGCACCGAACGATCCGTCGAGGAACGTACGGAAGCGGGCCTCGAACGGCGTGCCCTCGATCTCGGGGGGCACCGTCGCGCGCCACGCGTCGCCCGGCCGGTCGTCGTAGCGCATGTAGCGGGTCGACTGCTCCAGATACGCGGCCAGCCGGCCCCATTCCAGCGCCTTGCACAGAAGCTGCGACGCCTGCTCGCACGCCAGGTGCACGCCGCCGAGCTGCGCCACCGAGTCGTCGCCGTACTCCACGAAGACCCGCTCGTAGAGCTGCGCCGCGCGCGCCTCGCCCGCACGTGTCAGTTCGCCCGTCTCGCCGACGTCCTCGGCGAACTCGTCCAGGAAGAGCCGTCGGAGCGACTTCTTCGTCCGTGAGTACCGCGCGAACAGCGCGCCCTTCACGACCTCGGGCAGGTTCGTCAGCGCGAAGACCGGGCCGTCGACGTTCGTGAAATGACGTTCCAAGATGCGCCGCTCATCCGGCGTGAACGTCTCGGGCGCGAACCAGATCGTCATCCCGACGGCCCCGACGGCCCCGTCGGTCCGGTCGGCGACGTCGCTTCTCCGGTGAACAGCGTCACCGTGCTCCCCACCTCGACCGTGGAGCCCGCGGCCGGGTCCTGCAGGGCGACGCGGTTCGGGTTGGGACATTGCGGCAGTGGGGGCGCCGTGCCTCCGAGGGCGGCGACGAGCCCTTGTCCCTGGAGGTTGGCCTTCGCGGCGCCGAACGAGAGGCAGGTGACATCGTTGACGGTGACGGTAGCCGGCGGTGCCGACACCACCACCTGCACCTCGCTGCCGTCCGGGACCTCCTCGCCCGCCGGCGGATCCTGGCTGATGATCGTGCCGACCGGGACGGTGTCGCTGACCTCGTCCGTCGGCACCAGGATGAGGTTGTTCTCGCTCGCCAGCTCCTGGGCCGCCTCGAGGGTCAGGCCGGTGAACGTGGGGACCGGGATCAAGGGCGGCTCCTTCGCCACGAAGATCGTGACGGTGCTGTCCGGCGTCAGCTGTGTCCCGGACACCGGGTTCTGGTCGACGACCCGCCCCGGCCTCTCGGCGTCGGTCTCGCGGAACTTCACCTCGGCCTGCAGCGTGGCTTCCTCGATCTCCTCGATCGCGCGCTCCTGGGTGAGGCCGATCACGCTCGGGACCGGGACCGGCGTGGTGTTGTCCCCGTTGTCGGACAGCAATCCCTGGGCCAACAGGTAGCCGGCTCCCGCCAGCACGCCCACGACGATGATGCCGATCAGGACGCCCAGCCAGACCTTGCGGCCGCTGCCGGGAGCCGGTTCTTGCGGTGGGAGCACGGACGTGGCCTGCGGGCGGCTGATCACCTGCGTGGCGTCGCCACCGGCCGGCATCAGCGGCGTGGCGAGCACGTCCTGGCCGAGCCGCGCGCGCTCCAGGTCCGCACGGAAATCGTCGGCGGTCTGGTAGCGATTGGCCGGGTTCTTCGCGAGCGCGCGCATCAGGACGGCGTCGAGCAGCGGCGAGACCTCGCGGTTGGCGACGGACGGAAGCACGGGCGACTCGTTGACCTGCTTGTACGCGACCGCCACCGGGGAGTCGCCGGTGAACGGCGGCTTGCCCGTCAACATCTCGTAGAGCACGGCACCGAGGGAGTAGATGTCGCTTCGTCCGTCGACGGGCTGGCCCTGCGCCTGCTCCGGCGAGATGTACGCCGCGGTCCCCAGCACCGCCGACGTCTGCGGCGCCGTCTGCGGTCCCGCGACGATCCGCGCGATACCGAAGTCCATGACCTTGACCTCGCCCTTGCGCGTCACCATGACGTTCGCGGGCTTGATGTCCCGGTGGATCACACCGGCGACGTGCGCGTACGCGAGCGCGTCGCAGATCTTCTCCGCCACCTCCACGGCGTGGGTAGTGGTGGTGAAGCTGCCGCCCGAGCTCATGAAGTCCTCCAGCGTCCGCCCCTGGATGAACTCCATCACGATGAACTGGGTCTCGCCGTCGGCGCCGGAGTCGTAGATGCCGACGATGTTCGGGTGGTTCAAGCGGGCGGCCGCCTGCGCCTCGCGGCGGAAGCGGTCGACGAAGCTCACATCACGCGCGAACTGCGGCAGCAGGACCTTGATCGCGACGGTCCGGTCGAGGACGGTGTCGACCCCCCGGTACACCTCGCCCATGCCGCCGGAGCCGATCCGGGCCTCCACCCGATACCGGCCGCCCAGCACCGATGCGCTCAAACCCCCTCCTTGCCTAGCCCGTCAGGTACGCCTCGAGCACCTGCTTCGCGATCGGCGCGGCCACCTGGCCGCCCGTCGCCTCGCTCCCGAGGTCGCCGCCGTCCAAGACGATAACCGCGACCGCGATCGTGGGGACGTCGTCGGGTCCCGCCGGCGCGAAGCACACGAACCACGCGTGCGGATCGCTGTCCGGCCCCCCGTGCTGTGCCGTGCCGGTCTTGCCGGCGACCACGAAGCCGGGCACCTGCGCCGCGGTGCCGGTCCCACCCGCGACGACGCTCACCATCATGGACCGCATCGAGACCGCGGTGGACGTGGAGATCGGCTGCCCGTACGACTCGGGGTCGAACTCCCGGATGATGCGCCCCTGTGGATCTCGGATCTGCGTGACCAATCGCGGCGCCATCATCGTGCCGTCGTTCGCGATCGCGGAGGCGACGAGCGCCATCTGGAGCGGGTTGGCCAGGACGTTGTCCTGACCGATCGCGGAGATCGCCACGAGCGGCTCGTTCCCCTCGAAGTAGCTCGCGACCGGGAAGCGTCCCGTCGCGAACGGGATGACGAACGGGATCGTCGGCTCGAGGCACGCGGTCTCGTCGGGCGGATCGGTCGGACAGAACCCGTACGCGTGCGCTTGCTCGGAGAGCCGGTCGGCGCCGAGCTCCAGTCCGACCTCGCCGAAGATCACGTTGCAGGAGTTCGTGAACGCGGTGAGGAGCGTGGTGGTCGCGCCGCCCGGGCACGAGCCGCCGCCGAAGTTCTGGATCGTCTCGTCGGTGAGCGGCAGGTCCAGCTCGCGCGGGTTGGGCCACACGCTGTCCGGTCCGTAGCCGTTCTCGAGCGCCGCCGGACGCGGTGATGATCTTGAACGTCGATCCGGGCGGGAAGAGCTCGTCGTTCGCCCGCGAGAGCAGCGGGGTGTTCGGGTCGTCGTTCAGGCGCTCCCACGCTGCGCGGATCTCGTCGGTGTCCTGCGACGACAGCTCGTTCGGATCGAACGTCGGGTTGGACACCATGGCCAGGATGTCGCCGGTGCCGGGATCGAGCGCCACGACCGCGCCGGGCTGGGTGCCGAGCGCAGCGGCCGCGACCCGCTGCAGGCTCGCGTCGACCGTCGTGATGACGTGGCCACCCTTCTTCGGCCGGCCGAGCACCAGGTCGGCGAGCGTCGAGACCGCCAGCTCCGGCGCGTCGCCCGACAGGTACGTGTTCATCGCCTGCTCCAGCTCGGTCCGGCCGTAGACCTGCGAGTAGTACCCGGTGAGTCCGGCGAAGAGCGGTCCCTCGGGGTAGCGGCGCACGTATCGCAGGGTCGCGTTCGCCCCCGTCGGCTCGCTGAGCGCGATCACCGTTCCGTCGGCGGTGATGATCTGTCCGCGCTCCACCTTCTGTTCGGCGATGATCTGGCGGCGGGCGTTCGCCGGATGGGCGGCGATCCTGCTCGCCGCGAACACCTGGATGTACGAGACCTGGATGAACAGCAGGCCGACCAACGCGACGAGCCCGATCCCGAGCCTGCGGATGCGCCGGTTCACGTGGGGACCTTCCGCGGCCACGGTCCGGCCGACACGCGGATCAGGAGCGCCAGGATCACGAAGTTCGCTACCAGGCTCGAACCCCCGTACGACACGAACGGCAGGGTGATGCCCGTCAACGGGATCAGCCGGGTCACGCCGCCCACGATCACGAACGTCTGGACGGCGACGATCGTCGTGAGGCCGGTGGCGAGCAGCTTGCCGAACGCGTCGTCGCGTTCGACGCCGACGCGCAGGCTGCGGCCGATCAGCGCCAGGTAGATCAGCAGGATGGCGCTGGTTCCCAGCAGCCCGAGCTCCTCGCCGATCGCGGCGAAGATGAAGTCGGTGGAGGCGTACGGGATCAGCGTCGGTGACCCGAGCCCCAAGCCGGTGCCGACGATGCCGCCCGAGGCCATCCCGAACCACCCCTGCGCGAGTTGCCCGTAGCCAAGTTGGTAGACCTTGCTGGGGTCGAGCGCGTTCAGCCAGTAGTCCACGCGGAGCTGTACGTGGTCGAGGGCCAGATACCCGACCCACGCGCCCACGACGAACAGCGCCAGCCCCACGAGCAGGAACATCGGGCGGCCGCTCGCGATCCAGAGCATCACCACGAACACCGCGAAGTACAGGAGCGACGCGCCGATGTCCTTCTCCAGGAACAGCACGGCGAGCGACGTCGCCCATGCGATCAGCAACGGCCCCAGGTCC
Organism: uncultured Actinomycetes bacterium; assembly: GCA_963777495.1. Classification (GTDB taxonomy): domain Bacteria; phylum Actinomycetota; class UBA4738; order UBA4738; family HRBIN12; genus JBBQVZ01. Next base: position 62,591 of record CAVZQM010000015.1, read on the forward strand.
TTGGCGCGCGGCAGCGAGAACCGGCCGGACCCGGCGGCGAGCATCTCGCGCTTGTCCGCCAGGTACGACGCCAGGAAGATCACGATCAGCACCTTGCCGAACTCCGCCGGCTGGAACGACAGCGGTCCGACCGAGACCCACAGCCGCGCCCCGTTGATCGTCCGGCCGAGCCCCGGCACGATCGGGAGCAGGAGCATCACGAGCCCCGCGAGCCCGATCGTGTACGTGTAGGCATCGAGCATCCGGTCGTCGCGGATCAGCACCAGCGTCAGCAGGAACGCGATCAGTCCCACGCCGAGCCACGTCAGCTGCTCGACCGCGAGGTCCGGCTTCAGCCGCCAGATCACCGCGAACCCGAGCGAAGACAGGAGCGCCGCGGCGGGTAACAGCACGGGGTCGGCCCGGCGCGCGACCTTCCGCACCACCAGCCAGGCGCCGATGAACGCGGCCGCCATCAGCGGGCCGTACAGCTCCAGGCTGGGCGGGACGCGTCCGCGCCGGCCGAGCCCGACGAGCGCGTAGGCGCCGACCCCCGCGACGAGCGCCAGGAGCAGCAGCCAGATGCCGTTCGAGATGCGCGGCGCCCGATCGACCGAAGCGGTCCGGCTCATGGGCCTTCCGCCGCCGACGCCGCCGTCAGGTCGTTCCGGATCTGCTCGACCACCGCCTCCGCCTCTGCCCGGTCATTGGCGGTGATCCCATCCGCGAGCGACGGATACTGCGGCAACAACGCGACTTCCTCTGCGGGGATATCGGTCTCCAACGCCACGTGTGAGAGATCGAAGCCTCCGATGGTCGCCGGGATCCCTTGGAACACCGCGACGTTTCCGTTGGATTCGCCGACATACCACTGGCGATCAAGGTAGATGCGCACGGCGAAGAGCACGGCGAGCGCCGCCAGGATGACGATGCCGGCCCTGATCGCCCACTTCTTTACGGTCGCGGGTGAGGGGCGGCGACGTCGCTGCGTGCCGACGATCGCGGTGCTCGCCGCTGCGCGGCGCCGCTCCTCGGGGTCGGCACTCCCCGACACCGCCGTCCCTTTCCCGGGGTCGCCGGTGGCGTCCTCTTCTCCCTCCTGGATGTCGAGGATCACCACCGTGATGTTGTCGACGCCGCCCGCTCGGTTGGCGGCTTTCACCAGGCGGTCTGCGGCTTCTTGGGGATCGGGCGTGGTTTCGAGGATCGCTTGGATCTGGGGTTCGGTGACCATGCCGGTGAGGCCGTCACTGCAGAGGACGAGGCGGTCGCCGTCGATGAGGGGGATGTCGGTCTCGTCGACGACCACTTCGGGTTCGGTGCCGATGGAGCGGGTCAAGACGTTGCGGTGGGGGTGGGTACCGGCTTCCTGTGGGGAGATCTCGCCGGCCTTGACCATGCGGTTGACCAGCGTGTGGTCGTCGGTGATCTGGCGGAAGTCACCGGCGCGGAGCAGGTACGCGCGGCTGTCGCCGACGTGGCCCACATGCGCGCCCTGCTCGTCGACCGTGGTGACGGTGAGGGTGGTGCCCATCCCGGACACCTTGCGGTCGGAGATCGAGCGCTCGAAGACGGCGCGGTTCGCGGAACGGATCATCTCCGGGAGCGTCGCTTTCCCGCCGCGGAACAGCCCCTCGATCGTGTCGAGCGCCAGGCTCGACGCGACGTCGCCCCCGCGAGCGCCGCCCATGCCGTCCGCGACGGCGTAGAGCGGCGGTTCGACCAGGTAGGAGTCTTCGTTGCGCTCGCGGACGCGGCCGATGTCGGTGGCGACGCCGACGACGACGTTCATCGGCGGAGCTCCAGCACGGTCGTGCCCACGCGGATCTTGTCGCCCGGCTGCACCATGGCGGGCGCCGCGAGCTTCTGGTCGTTCACGTACGTACCGTTCGTCGAGCCCAGATCCTCGACGTACCACGTGCCGTTCTTGCCGAAGATCCGCGCGTGCTGCGAGGACGCATACGTGTCGTCGATCAGCAGCTCGCACTCGGGCGCTCGTCCGATCGTCATGCTCGGACCGATCGCGATCGTCCGCGCCTTCCCTTCCGGAGGATGCACGACGACGGCCGACGGTCCCGTCGGCGCGGGAACGGCGCCACCGTTCTTGCGCGCCTTGCGGCGAGAGAGCGCCGGGTCCACGGTCAGTCCGCGGACCGCCCAGCGCATCGAGCGCCAGACGAAGAGGAACAGCAGCGCGAACAGGCCGTACTTCAAGGCGGAGAGCGCGAACGGCGTCATGCCGATCCCTCGCGGAACTCCAGGAGCGTCGAGCCGATCGTGATGCGGTCGCCGTCCGCGAGCTCGCGGGTCTGGACGGTCTGTCCGTTCAGGCGGGTGCCGTTCGTGGAACCGAGATCGGTGAGGACGTACGAACCGTCCTTGTGTCGGATCTGCGCGTGACGCCGGGACGCACCCTTGTCGGCGATCGTCACCTGACATTCGGGGAGACGTCCGATCGTCACGACGTCGGCGCCCAACACCACGGACCGGACCTCGCCGTCCTCGTGGATCTGCAGGGAGGCGGCGGAAGCCGGAACCGGCTCCACCTTCTCCTCGCCCTCGACCAGCGAGGCCTTGCACCGGAACTCGCCCTTCTTCAGCCGCGGATCGGCCTCGAGCGTGATCTCGGGCGGACCCACCAGTCCCCATCCGCGTTCGGAGGCGTTCTCACGAACGACCTCCTTCAGCTCGGTGATCAGTGCGGCTTCCGCCTGCTGGAAATGCTCCGCGTCGGTCGGAGAGAGGCGGAAGACGAACGCGTTCGGCGCCCACACCTCCGAGACGCCTACGCTGCGCCCGGCGTCCATCTCCTTCAGGACGCGCTTGGCGAGCTCGACGGGCTGCAGGCCGCTGCGGAAGGTCTTGGCGAACAGTCCTTCGACCAGACCACCGAGCCGTCGTTCGAATTCGCGGAGGATCGCCACGGGTCACGTTCGCGCAGGTGGCAGGCCCTGCGCTTCCCGCGGGCGATTCTACCCGTCGGTCTGTTGCGGCTCCGTTGCGGCGTCCGAACCGTTGCCGATGAAGCCGTATCGCTCATCCGGGTCGAGCCGCCGCAGGCGGTGCTCGCGAACGCGGATCACGACATGGTGCGCGAACACCAGCACCAGGACCGCCAGCAGGAACCGGAGCGTCGCCTGACGGTTCACCTCCAGCAAGCCACCGAGCGTGCCGTACAGGCCGACGATCGACCAGGCGGCCAGAACCGCGAACGCCGCTCGGGTCAGATCGTTGAGGACGGTGTCGAGGTCGGGTCGTTGTCTCGTCGCCATGCCCGGGAGTCTCGTCGGCCCGCTCGTCGCGGTCTATCGGCTGGCCAGCCGGTTTCCACGACTCACCCCATATGACTACGACGTACCACCCGGATTAGGTAGTCACATCTCGATCGCGGCCGGCCGGGTGAGTCCAGCTTGTTACCATGACGCTCCCCACGGGCGAGTGGCGGAATTGGCAGACGCGCAGGATTCAGGTTCCTGTGTCCGAAAGGACGTGGGGGTTCAACTCCCCCCTCGCCCACCACCTCTGACCTGCGAGGCTTCGTCCTCACGATCGATGCGATGTTCGATCTGACACCCTCGGGTGTCGGCGTGGTGACGGGGAGGTCGTCCTCGGTCACCACCTGCAACGCGACCTCGCCACCGGGTCAGTCGTGCTCACGGAGGATCTGCACGATGAGCCGGAGCAGGAGGAGTACCGACACGAACAAGCCGATGCCGCCGAGCACCTCCATCAGGCTCACGCCTCCGGGTCCCGGGGTCGAGTCGGCCGTGAGCAAGACGGCCGACGACAGCGCAAGGGCCGAGCCGACCACGGCGATGACGCCACGGTTGACCATGGTGCGAAGGACGCGAACGTCGTCCGGCTCCGAGAGCAAGCTGACCCGGGTGCGGAGCTCACCTCGGAGGAGGGCCCGCGACACCTCATCCAGCTGACGCGGGAGGCGGGACAAGACCGGGCCCGCGTTCATCGCGTGTTGCAGGACGAGCTCTTCGATGTTCTTCGGGGCGACCTGCTCGGCGACGAGCTCTCCTCCGAGACGCTTCGCGCCCTCGGCGAGGTCGTATCCCGGCGCGATCACCTGGAGCGTCCCGAGCAACGTCACGAGCGTGCGGAACAGCGTCGTTGTCGAGCGAGGCAACACGATGCCGAAGTCCCGGAACACGAACAGTACGTCGCCGAAGAGCGCCGGCTCCACCGCGCCCCCGGGCTGCATCGTCCGGGAGAGCAGATGCGCCAGTTCGCGGTCGAGCGCCTCCTTGTCGATCCGCTTCGTATGCGTGCCGATCCGCAGCGCGGCCTCGCGGAGCAACGACGGATCCTCGGTCTGGAGCGCGCGCATCATGTCGATGAGACCCGACCGCTCGAAGCGATCGAGCCGCCCGACCGCACCGAAGTCGATGAGCGCGAGTCGCCCGTCCGGCTGGAGGAACACGTTGCCGGGGTGCGGGTCGGCATGGAAGAGCTCACCGGCGAGCATCTGGCGGATCGTGAGGCCCAGCAGCCCGTCGGCCAGCGCCCGGCGACCCTCCGGAGACACCCCCTCGAACGCATCCGGTGCTCCGACGCTCTGCCCCTGGATGCGCTCCTCCACCAGCACGCGGCTCGTCGACAGGTCTTCGATCACCTGGGGGAGGACGACGGCATCGGTATCGCGGAGGGACTGGCGGAACAGCTCTGTGTGTCTGGCTTCGATACGGAAGTCGAGCTCCTCGCGAGTGCGCTCCGAGAATCCGCCGACGAGCTCCTTGAGGCCGAGCGCTCGAGCCCAGGTGGTGCGTCGGTCGAGGCGATCCGTCAGCCGCGCCAGGATGTCCAGGTCCTGCTCGATCGAATCCCGGACTCCGGGCCGCTGCACCTTCACCACGACGTCGGTCCCACCCTTCAGCCGGGCGACGTAGGTCTGCGCGATCGAGGCGGCCGCGATCGGCTCGACGGACAGCTCGTCGACGATCTCGTCCGGTGACCCCCACTCCCGTTCGATCACGGCGCGGGACGCGGCCGGGTCCGACGGCGTCGCCTGATCCTGGAGCCGCGCCAGCTCGGCCGCGACCGACCGCGTGACCAGATGCGGTTGGGCTGCCATCGCCTGCCCGAGCTTGACGAACAACCCACCCGCGTCCTCGAAGGTCTCGCTCAGCGCCCGTCCCAAGCGAGATCCGCGCACCTCGACATCCTCTCCGCTCGGGCGCAGGAGCCCGTGCCGAACCGCCATCGCGCTCACCTGCGCATAGCGGACGGTTCGTCCGATCAGTCGTCGCACCCCACCGATCGGGTGGGGGATGCCCCGGACGCGACGACGGGGATGCGGTCCGGCGGCCAGCTCGACGAGCACGACGATGAACATCGTGAGCACGGTTACCAGGGCCAACGCGCCGAACGCCGCGCGGGGTGGGAGGTCTGCGATCGGAGCGACGGTGATCCTGATCACCCACACCGCCCCGGCCTCGGCGATGAGGACGGCGATCAGGATGACGCTCCATCGTCCGTGCTCGATCCCGAGCAGTCGCCGCACCAACGCGACGGCGAGCACCAGGATGACCAGCGAGATGATGAACCCGAGCATGTCCGCACGCTAGACCGCGGTGTCCTTCGTGCGCAATCCGGCTCGGACTCACCCTGGGCGGCTACCTCCCAGCTCCCTCCACTCGGTACCGGAAAGCGCTATCCGACGCTGAGTGAGTGATCTACATGTCTTCACGTGTGGGAACCCCTACCGCTAACGATGAAGGCAACTATTGGAGAGGTCCTAGCGGACGCGTTCGAACGTCCGCCGCCACGTGTGCCCATCGCTGAGCATCAATCGGTCACCTGAAACCGAGAACTGACGAGCGACGTCCAGGGCGAGCAACGCAGGGTCGGATGCCGATTGCATCCTGTGCTCCACCTCACCTGAGAAGCCGTCCCCATCCGGGCCGGCTTCCCGCACGCTGAACGTGCCGATGTAGCCCACGTGGTACGCGATGGAGTCTGCACTCGGGCCGGCAAAGAGTTGGACCGAGAGCATCCCGCTGGAGTGATAGACGGCCAGTCCGCTTAGCTGCCGACCGTCGGTCGGCACCCACGCTTTCGCCTCGTTCTCGCGGTCCTCGTAGGCGACCAGCCGCCAGAGGCCAACGATGGCGTCTCTGGCCGCGTCATGAGCCACCGTCGGAGGATAGCCCTACTGGCCTGTCCGCCTCGCTCGCACGATGGGCAGCTCACCAGAGGCGGTGCTGGCGCTGGGCTGACATCGGGACGTGGCGGGACAACGGCCATGTCTGGGATGTGACCCGACTGCCGGCGCGGCCCAACCCCCAGGATCGGGGCCAGTCGGGTGGGAGCCATACCCCAGAGATCCTGAGGCCCAGCGTGGGGACGGGTGGCTCGTCCTTCAGGTCTGGGACCAGTGCCAGCTTCACGCACAGGGTTCGGTGACGAGCGGGGATCGGATCACCGAGAGGTCGGATCAGGGCTCCAAGACCAACCCCGACAGGCTCGCGTTCCAGAGGCTGCACCCGGGCTCGCTGCGGTCACCGGCGCTCTTGACGTGCAGTATTATTAGATATATTCTCTATCTAACGAATGACACCACGCGAGTACGACATGACGACGCGGGCGAGAGCCCGCGAAGAGCTTCGGCAGCGGATCCTGTCGGCGACGATCGAGCTCCACACCGAGAAGGGCATCCTCGGAACGAGCTGGAAGGACATCGCGGATCGGGCCGATGTCGCCGTCGCGACGGTCTACAACCACTTCTCGTCGCTCGACGAACTCGTGCCCGCCTGCGGGGACCTCCTGATGGAGCGTCTTCGCCCACCGGCTCCCGAAGACGCCGCCGACGTCGTCGGCGACGCAGGAACAGTAGGTGAACGGCTCGAGCGGGCAGCCCGGGAGTTGTTCGCCTTCTACGAACGTGGCGGCGCGCACCTCGACGTGTTCCCCGGAGAACGAGAGCTACCGTCGATCCGCGAGTGGGAGGCATACCAGCGGGCCACGGTCGAGGCCTTCGTCCGCGCCGCGCTCGTAGGAACGCGACCCCGCCCGCGCACCGTGCAGCTGATCAGCGCGTTCCTCGATCTCACGACGTTCCGGTCGTTGGAGTCCCGCGGGTTCGACGCCCGCACCGCCGCGGCCACCATGGCTCGGGCAGCCGCATGCGTGCTCGAGCGCGACGCCCAGCCGGGCAGAGGGAGGAAATGATGCAGACGACGGCGCACGGAGGGTTCGTATCCGGTTTCGGCCTTGAGGCACAGGGCGGTGAGCGATTGTCGTGGATGGGGGAGCCGACCCTGTTGAAGGCAACCGGCGAGCAGACCGGCGGGCTGTACACCGTGGCGGAGATCCTCGCGACCCCCGAGGGATCGGTGCCGTTGCACGTGCACCACCGAGAGGACGAGGCGTTCTTCGTGCTCGACGGAGAGGTGACGTTCTCGATCGGGGACGACGTCTTCGAGGCCGGCCCCGGCGCGTTCGCGTTCGGACCGAGAGACATCCCTCACCGCTACACGGTCCGCACGCCGAGCGCCAGGATGCTGATGGTCTTCTCGCCCTCGGGCTTCGAGGGATTCATCCGCGAGACGAGTGAGCCGGCCGACGCCCCCGATACGGTCCCGGTTGACGGTGTCGATTTCGATCTGATCCTGGCTGCCGCCGAGCGGTTCGGCGCAGAGGTCCTCGAGTAGACCGACGACCGCCCCGAGGGGCGGTCGTCGTGGTGCGATCCTCAGCAGGTCAAGCTACATCTTGCCGAGGATGCCTCTGACCTCGTTGGCGTCGAACGCGCGCATGGTCTCCGAACGGATGTTCCCGACCGAGGAGCACCTTCGCCAGGAACGCCACCGCGGTCTCGTCGTCGGCGAACTCCGTGATCGCGATCATGTCGTACTGGCCCATCGTCCAGTAGATCTCCAACGAGCCGCCCATCTCGGCCGCGACCTTCTGCGCTGCTTCAGCGCGATCGGCCGTGTCGGCGGCGGTCTTGGCCCCTTGGTCGGTCCAGTTCAGCAGGCTGACGAATCGTGCCATGCCTTCCCCCATTCTGTCGGTGACTCGACCCTACGCCGATAGGGCATCGTTCGACACCCTGAGAGCCGCGTACCGCATGGTCCGCGATGATGATCTCCGGGTCGTGCGACCGGCCACCCGCGAGAAGGACGCTCGCGCCGATATCTCGGAAGCTGACTGGATCGCCATCCCAGGAGTGACTGATGCCCCAAGAGATCGCGCCGAACCTGCTGTCATGGGCGTCGGAACTGGATGAGCTCACCATCGAGCAAGCCGCTCGCACCGCTCGACTGCCCATCCTCGCCGGTCCGCTCGCGTTGATGCCCGACGCGCACCTGGGCATGGGGGCGACCATCGGCTCCGTCATCCCGACCGAGTCGGCCGTGATCCCGTCGGCGGTTGGCGTGGACATCGGCTGTGGCATGGCGGCGCGTCAACTCGACCTGTCGTTGGCCGACCTGCCTGATTCCCTCGATGGATGGGTCTCGGCGATGGCCACGAACGTTCCCGCGGGGCTCGGTCATTGGCACGCGGAGTCGTCGGACGCTGCTCGAGCGTGGTTCAACGAGCATCCGCCTCCCGAGACGCTCGACGATCCGGAACGAGCCGCGAGTCAACTCGGAACCCTGGGATCGGGGAACCACTTCATCGAGCTCGCCTCGGACCAACAGGACCGGGTGTGGATCCTGCTGCACTCCGGCTCGCGGGGCGGCGGGAACAAGCTCGCGACGCTCCACACTCGAACGGCGAAGGCGCTGCACGCGGGGTTGGGGACGGAGCTGGAGGATCCCGAACTCGCGTGGCTGAACGAGCACTCCCCGGAGTTCGACGCCTACATCCGCGATCTCCGTTGGTCGCAGGCCTACGCGCGCGAGAATCGCCGGCTGCTCTTGGAGGGTACGCACGCCCAGCTGGTGTCCGCGCTGGGCCGGGACGCCATCGCCACCCGGGACGAGGTGAACTGCCACCACAACTTCACCGAGCAGGAGATGCACGGGGGCCGCTCCATCTGGGTGACACGCAAGGGTGCCATCCGTGCGCGCGTCGGGGACCGTGGCCTCATCCCCAGCTCGATGGGGCAGAAGTCCTACGTGATCCGAGGACTGGGCAACCCAGCCGCCTACGAATCGTGCTCGCACGGCGCGGGGCGTCGCATGTCGCGGACCCAGGCGCGGAAGCGGCTCACGACTCGAATCGCTGAACGAGCTGATGCAGGGCTCCTCGTGGCAGTCGGCGCAAGGCCGAGAGCTGCTCGATGAGCACCCGGAGGCGTACAAGCCCATCGATCAGGTGATGCGCGATCAGGCCGACCTCGTCGCGGTCGAACACGAACTCCAAGCGATCGCGAACTACAAGGGCGTCGAGGACAAGCGCCAGAGAACGTTCTAGATGCGTGGGCGGAACGTGCGACGCTCGGCGAGCGAGCCGTCCGTTCCGAAGATCACGACATCCTGCGGTCCGCCGCCCAGCTGCGCGATGGCGAATGCGCGGCTGGTGGCATCCTTCTGGTCACCTTGGGTCTCGTAGTCGTGACCGCCCACGCGGACGACCCAGTGCTTCCCGACTCGCAAGACGCCGATCTCGCCGGGTTCGATCGCTGGTTCTGCTAGTTGTGTGTGCATGCGCTGGTCATCGGCGCTCGAGGCGGTGGTGATGAAGCGGTTCGCGAACAAACCCCTGGATCTAGGTATCCCTCGAAATGCCACCTCGTCGGCGGTCGCGCGACACGGTGGAGGTGATGCGGGAGTGATCGGCCGTCGGCTCGGGTCCATCGTCACGCTCGTTCCGCTGTTGCTCGTCGCGGGACTCCACGTCGCGACGGCGGAGGCGGGGCATCCCCTTCACGCCGGAGCGGGCGCTCGAGGGTCCACCGCTCGTCCGGCGGATGGTGCTCGGGCACTCCGTGCTGGGTCGACCCGTCGTCGCGTTCCAGCTCGGGGACCCGACGAGCGAGACGAAGATCCTCGTGGTGGGATGCATCCACGGGAACGAGTGCGCCGGGACCGCGATCGCCCGGGCGTTGATCGCCGCGCCGCCGGCCGACGTCGACCTCTGGGTGATCCGCAACCTCAACCCCGACGGGTTCCACGCGGGCACCCGCCAGAACGGGCGCGGGGTTGACCTGAACCGGAACTTCCCGTACCGCTGGCAGCCGAACGGCCAGCCGTGGGACACGGAGTACCCGGGACGCCGTCCGTTGTCCGAGCCGGAGAGCCGGATCGCGAGGCGCTTGATCGCGCGCGTGCACCCCGATGTGAGCATCTGGTTCCATCAACCGCTCGCTCTGGTGGTCCGCTCCGCCGGAGAGATCACGATCCAACGCCGATTCGCCCGACGCGTCGGACTCCCGCTGGTCAGGCTCAGCGGACGGTATCCGGGCAGCGTGTCGAGCTGGCAGAACCATTGGCACCCAGAGTCGGCTGCGTTCGTCGTGGAACTGCCGGGCGGAGCGCTCTCGGCCACGGCGGTCCGGCGGTACGCGCACGCGATCGTGAACGCGGCCCGTTAGGGCTGCGGCTTCGTGCCGCGTCGTCGATAGGTGCCCTCGTACGACTTGAGGCGTTCGTTGATCGCCCCGCGTGTGATCCCCATCTCGTGCGCGACCGCCGCCGGACCGACCCTCCGAACCCAGGCTGCGAACCCCGCGCGGACCTCCTTCCGGTGTCGGTCGGCGTGTTCGAGTTGCGCCACCCATCGACCGAGCGCGGTCCGTTCGGCCGCCGAGAGCTTGCTCTGAGGACGCGGCACGGTGGCATCGTAGCCTTTGTGTTTGAACGTGGCGTAGACCGTTTCCGGCGAGACGGTGGCGCGGTCCGCGATCGCGCCCACGGTGGTGGCGACGTAGCCCCGCTCGATGAAGAGCTCGCGTGCCGCGTCGAGCACGGCCCGCCGGGTGCCGAGCGCCTGCTCTTGGCGTCGCGGGGACACATACCTGCGGCGCTGGTGCGGCTCGGCGGGCATCCCTGCTACAGTAGCGCCATATCGACTACAGACCCACTGTAGTCAAAGGAAGGAAGGGGTCATGATGGCCGTCCTGCGGATCGAGCACCCGGTCTTCGATTTCGACGACTGGAAGCGGGCGTTCGACGGGGATCCCGTCGGTCGGGAACGAGCGGGGGTACGCCGGTATCACGTCTTCCGCGCGGAGGACGATCCGAACCTCGTGATGGTCGACCTCGAGTTCGACACGGCTGCGGAAGCCGGAGCCATGCTCGGTTCGCTCGAGTTGATGTGGGAACAGGTTGTCGGCACCGTCATCCGGACCCGCACGCCCGGATCGTGAAGCTGGTGGACAGCAAAGAATATTGAGTTCGCTCACCATCAGCGTCCATCATTAGTTGTATCCTTACGCAACGGCTCGGTATCGAGCCCAGACACGTGCGACCCCAAGCACCTGGGCCGCATCGTGGGCGGCCCCAGCATCTGGCCGATCGGTCGAGGACTGGGGAACTCGTGCGTGAAGCTCACGAGGACACGTTCGACGATGTCGAGGCCCTGACGGCTGCGACCGCGGACATGATCACGGTCGCCACGGCCGAGGGCGTCTACCGCTACATCTCGCCGGCCTCTCGCCGGCTGTTCCGATGGGACCCCGACGAGATGATCGGTCGCCACCAGGAGCAGTTCGCCCACCCCGACGACGTCCAGTCGATGCGCTCGTCCGAAGAGTCGAGCCTGGTCAGCGACCGCTTCTACACGATGACCTATCGGCTGCGGTGCGGCGACGACACCTACCGATGGATCGAGGCGACGTATCACCGTGTCGAGTCCGCGGGGGACACGTTCGTCGTCGGATCGGTCCGCGACATCGCGGAGCGGAAGGAGAAGGACGTCTTGTTGCAGCAGCGAGCTTCGACGGATCCGCTGACGGGCGTCGCCAATCGCTCCGTCTTGATGGACCGACTCCAGCACGCGCTGTATCGGCTCGATCGAGCCCCCGGCATCCTGGCGGTGCTGTTCCTCGACCTCGACCGGTTCAAGGTCATCAACGACTCTCTGGGGCATCGGATCGGCGACGGCGTATTGATGTCCATGGCCGAACGCCTCCTGCAGTTCATCCGTCCCGCCGACACGCTCGCGCGACTGGGCGGCGACGAGTTCGTGATCGTCGCCGAGGATCTCACCGACGAGCTCGAGGCGGTGTCGCTGGGAGAGCGGATCGCCGAGGCCGGCCGCAAGCCGTTCAAGATCGGTACGGAGGAGTTCGTGTGCACGGTCAGCGTGGGCATCGCGACGACCACCGACCCGCACCACGTGCCCGAGAGCCTCCTGCAGGAAGCGGACCTGGCGCTGTACCGGGCGAAGGATCGTGGCCGTGATCGCGCGGAGGTCTTCGACGAGGACCTGCGGACGACCGCCGTTGGCCGGTTGGGCACGGAGCGGATGTTGCGCCGCGCGATCGAGGAAGAGCGCCTCGGCGTCGAGTATCAACCGATCATCGACCTGCGCACCGGCCGCGTCGTGAGCGTCGAGGCCCTGGTGCGGATCCTCGATCCGGAGCACGGGGTGCTCCAGCCGGAATCGTTCCTCACGGTCGCCGAGGAGACCGGGCTGTTGGCGACGATGGATGAGTGGGTCTTCGACCACGCGCTCGACGAAGCCACCGGATGGTGCGAGCGGCTGGGGGTCAGCGATTCCCCCAACTTGAACCTCAACGTCACGTCCCGCCGTGTCGCCGATGCGACGTTCTACAAGGCGGTCGTGGGGGCACTCGATTCCCGAGGCCTGTCACGCAGCAGCATGCAGGTCGAGGTGACCGAGCGCGTCTTGATGGAAGCGTCGAACTCGGCGCTCGCCGGTCTGCGCGCGCTGCGTGAAGGCGGGATCCGCGTGGGGCTCGACGACTTCGGGACGGGCTTCTCCTCGCTCGCATACCTCCGGCAGTTCCCGCTGGACTTCGTGAAGATCGACCGTTCGTTCATCAACGGTTTGGACCGGGGTTCGGGCGAGGACGCCATCGTCAACGCGATCGTCGGCCTCGCGCACGCGTTCGGTCTGGAGGTGGTCGCCGAAGGCGTGGAGACCGTCAGACAGCTCGAATACCTGACCGAGCTCGGTTGCGACCAGGCCCAGGGCTTCCTGCTGGCCATGCCCGGCGAGCCCACGGCGGTCGACGAGCTGGTCATGGCCGGGGGCTACACGCAGAACTGAGCGGCCTGAACCACGATACCGGCGGCTAGCATGCCGGCGATGACCACCGTGCGGCTCCGTGACGTGACCGAGGACGATCTGCCGGTCTTCTTCGAGCATCAGCGCGATCCGGCCGCGAACCACATGGCCGCGTTCCCTGCGCGGGAACGCGAGGCGTTCATGACGCACTGGACCGCCAACGTCCTGGGCAACGATGAGGGGAACGCGCGAACGATCCTGTCCGACGACGAGGTCGTCGGGAACATCGTCAGCTGGGAGCAGGACGGCGAGGTCCTGGTCGGCTACTGGATCGGCCGGGAACAGTGGGGCCGGGGCATCGGCACGCGCGCCCTGGCGCTGTTCCTGACCGAGGTCGAGCCTCGCCGGCCCCTCCACGCCCACGTCGTGCGGCACAACATCGGGTCGATCCGGGTGCTGGAGAAGAACGGGTTCGTGGTGGTCGGGCAGGAGCGGATCGTCGAGGGGGACCTCGAGATCGACGAGGTCACGATGCGACTCGACGCCGGGTGATCCTCGCCCGGCCGGGTCGGGTCGGGTCTCAGGAGAAGGACCAGGCCGGCAGACCGCCCAGCACCAGCACCATCGCTTGACTGAACGCGACCACGATCGCCGTGCCGATCCCCGCGAGCAGGAACCGACGCGCCATCCACCGCTCCGGATGCATGCGGACCGCGAGCGGTCGAGAGCCCGACGATCGCCACCGCCATCACGACGAGCGTCGCGAGGAACGTGCGGGGCTTCAAGCCGTCCGGCTGTCCCGCCGCGATCACGATCACCCGCAGCGTTGGATACGCCAGCAGGAACGAGAGCCACGTGATGCCGAACGCCAGCATCCCGAGGGCGGGCTCGGACCCGTCGCCTCCGCGGCGGCGCCGGACGGCTCGCACGCCCAGCAGGGTGGCGGCGGGGAGCGTGGCGCACATGGAGACGAACCCCAGCGCGGCCAGGGCGACCGCCCAGGTCGCTTCGCGTTCGACGAACGGTCGAAGTCGCCGGGCCATGACCACAACGTAGCCGCCGCCGCCGACGTCCGGAACGGGATGGCAAGGATGCGAAAGGATCCGTCAGCGACGCCACATGTCGACGTCGCCGACCGGGGTCAGCTCGCCCGACGGCTTCGCGGTCGTGCGCACCTGCTCCGCCGCCGCGGCGCGACGGCTCCCCTGCACGTTGCGCACCAGCGCGAACACGACGACCCCCACGGCCACGAGCCACGTGAGGATGCCGACCGTGCGGAACTGCGCCGAGAGCCGGTCGGCCAGGTACACCTTGTCGAAGTGCTCGGGGCCCAGGATCTTGGCCCAGTCGCCCAACCCGTCGCCCGCACCCATCAGCATCAGCTCGCCGCGCGGAGCGTCGTAGATGTAGCGCGCGCCGTCGCACATGGCGTTCGCCGCCCACGCCCAGCAGACGCCCCACGCGATCAGGTTCCGTCCCCAGACCGCGAACACGATGCCCGCCACGAACGGGAACAGGATCTGGAAGCCGGTCCCCATGATCAGCATGACCAGGTCGCCGAACGGCGAGAAGAGCACGTGGCCCACCTCGTGCACCGCGATGTCCAGGAAGACGAGCAACGGCACCTGGACGTTCTTCGCGATGGCGAACCACCCGTAGATCGCGCATACGAAGAGCGCGCCGGCGGCCTTGAACGTGTTCAGCCGGCGCTGGATGTCCTCGGGGAGTTGGACGGACTCCGCCATGGTTCAGCTATCGGCGGAATCCGCGACCGACGTGAGCGCCCGGATCGGCCGGTGGGACCTCGCGTCAGATCCGGACCCGGACCCGTTCTCGCGGCCGGAGGGACGCGGCGAAGCACCACGCCACCCCCAGGTAGACGCAGAGGTCGCCCACGCTGATCGCGATGCCCACCGGTGGCGGCACCACGATCGAGTCGCCGAGCACCAGCAGGACCGTGTCGTCGTCGGCCAGGTGATGCTTGGAGCCGCCGTTCTCCTGGAGGTCGGAGAGCGTCGACTCCTGGCCGGAGCGCACCAGCGCCTCGCGCGCCACGGGCATGCCGTGGTTCGCGACGATCACGATCGTGTTCAACAACAGGCCGGTGAAGATGAGGATGAAGCCGGGTGCGCGGAGGTTGAGCAGCGCGAAGGCCAGCAGCAACGCGAAGGATGCCACCAGCACCCAGAAGCCCGCGTCGCCGGTGATCGGCAGGAACTGGAGCACGATGCCGGCGATCGCCAGCGACCACCAGCCCGAGCGGGATCGACGGGAAGTAGCGGAAGCTCCCGCCACTCAGCAGCCCCACGATCAGCGCGGCGATGATCGTGATGAGGATCAGCTTCACAGCGGCCGGGTCCGTTCGTCCACGAGGGGCCCCATCGTATACTCAGGAAGCCCCACCGAACCCGCAGGTAGATGGCTGTTTCGGCGACACGGGAGTTCTGCGTTGACCTTCTCGGACCATACGAACACGCTCCTGGTATTGGTGGCGCTCGGCATCGGCGCGCTGGCCATCGTCTTCGCGACGTTCGCCGCCGGGGGGCGCTCGCGGCATCGCGAGCCGGGCGGGCCCATCCGGCTGGACGACGCGCTCCGCGGCGTGCTGGACGGGCAGGCCCGCAAGATCGAGCGTCTGGAACAGGCGGTCCGGACGCTCAACAAGACCGACAAGCAGCAGCAGGTGCTGATCGACGGGAGCGTCCGACACGTCGCTCTGCTGCGCTACGACGCGTTCGAGGACGTGGGCGGACGGCTCTCGTTCTCGTGCGCCATGCTCGACGACCGTGGCACCGGCGTGGTACTCACATCCATCAATGGCCGCCAGGAGACGCGTGTCTACGCCAAGCCGATCACGGACGGACGCAGCACGTACAACCTCTCTACCGAAGAGGACGAGGCGATCCGGCAGGCACTGGCCGCGCCGGTGGAGGCGGTGGAAGCCCGATGATCTTCAAGAAGGACGAAGCCGAGGAGCCCCGCCCGGATGCCGTGGAGGACGCGGCGCCGGCGGGCGGGCGATCCGAGGAACGCGCACAGAAGGGGCCAAGGATCGGAAAGGAGCGGGAGATGGCGGAGAACGGTGAGGTCACGGTCGTCGGTGTGGGTGCCCGTTTGGACGGGAACGTCGTCTCCGCGGGGAGCCTGCGGATCGACGGGCAGGTGAAGGGCCAGATCAACGCCGACGGCGACGTCACCCTCTCGCCGCAGAGCCAGGTCGAGGCGGATATCCGCGCGCAGAACGTCTCGGTCGCCGGCCGCTTCAAGGGCAACATCGCCGTGAAGGGCAAGGCGCATCTCGCGCGCGGCGGCCGCGTCGACGGCAACATCACGTCGAAGACGCTCGTCGTCGAAGAGGGCGGCATCTTCCACGGGCAGAGCATCATGGACGGGACCGCAACGGGGTCGTCGTCGTCCGGTCAGGCCGGCTCGCAGGCGCAGCCCGCGAACCCGGCCGGCACGCCCACGACCGAGAAGACGGAGCAAGTGAAGGTGCCGTAGATGCTCGATATCAAGGCGATCCGAGAAGACCCCGAACCGTTCCGCAAAGGCCTCGCCCGTCGCAACCTCGCCGACGCCGTCGAGGCGTTGCTCGCTGCCGACGAACGCCGTCGCTCGCTGATCGGCCGCGCCGAGGCGCTGCGCACCGAGCAGAACCAGGCGTCGAAGGCGATCGGCGGCGCGCAGGGCGACGAGAAGCAGCGCCTGATCGACGCGGTGAGCAAGGTGTCCGCCGAGCTCAAGGATGTGGAGCCCGAGCTGGAGGCGGCGGAGGCTGCGCTCACCGAGCTGCTCGCGAAGACCCCGAACATCCCGCACGAGAGCGCGCCCGACGGCTTCACGGATGAGGACGCGCTGGAGGTGCGCCGTCACGGTGAGCCCACGACGTTCGACTTCGAACCGCGCGACCATGTGGCCCTGGGCGAGATGCTCGGCGTGCTCGACATCGAGCGAGCCGTCAGGACATCCGGGTCGCGGTTCGTCTACCTGTCGGGCGACATCGTGCTGGTGCAGTTCGCGCTCGTGCGGCACGCGATCGACATCCTGGTGGCCAAGGGGTTCACCCCGGTGATCCCTCCGGTGCTGGTGCGCGAGGAAGCGATGTACGGGACGGGCTTCCTGCCGAACGAGGCGGTCAACATCTACAAGACCGAGCAGGACGACCTCTATCTGGTGGGAACGTCCGAAGTGCCGCTCGCGGCGCTGCACATGGACGAGATCCTGGAAGAAGCGATCCTGCCGAGGCGGTACGCCGGGTACTCCACCTGCTTCCGGCGTGAGGCGGGGACCTACGGCAAGGATCTGGGCGGCATGTTCCGCGTTCACCAGTTCGACAAGGTGGAGATGTTCTCGTTCAGCACGCCCGAGTCGAGCTGGGATGAGCTCGAGCTGCTCGTGTCCGTGGAAGAGGAGATCCTGGGCAACCTCGAGTTCCCCTACCGGGTCGTCAACGTCGCCGCGGGCGATCTCGGGGGCTCGGCCGCGAAGAAATACGACATCGAGGGGTGGCTCCCCGGACAGGGTCGCTATCGCGAGTTGACCTCGTGCTCGAACTACACGGACTACGGAGCACGCCGGGCCAGGACGCGCATGCGCAGGGCCGGCGGAGGGGTCGAGGTGCTCCACACGCTCAACGGCACGGCGACGGCGATCGGACGCACGCTGATCGCGATCATGGAGAACCACCAGCAGGCCGACGGATCCGTGGTCCTACCCGCGAAGCTGCACCCGTACCTGCCGGAGTCCGTCCGCGTCATGCGGCCGGCGTCCTGACCGGTCGTCCGTCAGCGCTCCCGCGTTCGCGCTGATCGCTCAGCCTTCGTCGCCGAAGCCTCTCGCTGTTCCGTGACGTCGAGCCACATGCCGTGGATCAACGGGCGGCCGCGGTCGTCACGGCCGGGGTTCCCGACGCTGAGGAGCCACACGACGCTTCCGTCGCGGGCGATGACGCGGTATTCGGCCTGCCAGGGTTTCCCCTGCCGCGCGCAACGTGCGCCGCGTGCCAGCGTCCGTTCCCGGTCGTCGGGATGGACGAGCCGCTCGAAGAACCGCGACTCGGTCAGGAGTTCCGCCGCCGTGTAGCCCAGGAGTTGATCGACCTGCGGCGCGACGTAGATCGGTCGCCAGTCGAGCGGGTCCTCGACACCGTAGATCCACGCGACCCCGGGGAGTTGCTCGACGAGCGATCGGAGCTGCTCCGCCTCCGCGGTCGCGCGATCCTCCTGCTCCTTGCGCTCCGTGACGTCCATCATGATGCCCTGGAGCCGGCGCGGACGGCCGTCGTCGTCTCGCTCCACGGTCTTGCCTTCCAGATGCATCCACACGATGCGTCCGTCGTCGGCGATCATCCGGTAGTCGACGTCCCACGGATGTCCCGCGATCAGTCTCTGCGAGGTCTCCTCGGCCGCAGCGAGATCGTCGGGGTGCACGATGTCGAGCCAGTTCCACACGTCCGCGTAGAACCGCGCGGCCGGGTACCCCAGGAGGTCCTCGATCTGGGGGCTGATGTACCGCAGGCGATATCGCCGTTCGACGTCGTGCTCCACCTCGAGGACGGAGAACACGATCGGGCCGTCTTCGGCCAGTTCCCGGTAGCGAGCCGCGGTCTGAGCGGCCAGCTCCTGCGCCCGATGGCGTTCGGTCATGTCCATCAAGACGCCCTGGAACAGCTGCGGCCTGCCACGATCGTCGCGCGAGAGCAGCGTGGCGTGGTCGAGGACCACGACGAGCCGGCCGTCCTTGGCGAACACCCGGTACTCCTCGTTGAACGGTTCTCCGGTCGTCTCGCTGCGAGCCGAGGCGGCGAGCACGCGCTGGCGGTCGTGCGGATGGAGCCGCTCCATCCAGACATCGGTGGTGTTCCATTCCTCCGCGGAGTACCCGAGCAGCTTCTCGATGCGCGGGCTGGTGTAGTGATGGGTGGTGTTCCCGAGGTCGTGGATCTGCCAGAGGTAGACGACGGCGGGCAGATCCTCGACGAGCCGCCGGTAGCGTTCCCGCGTCTCGCGAAGCTCGGACTCGATCCGTTTGCGCTCGCCGATCTCGAGCGTCATCATCTCGTTGGCCTCTTCCAGCTCGGCGGTGCGCTGCAGTACGCGGAATTCGAGGTCGTCGTTCGATCGCCGGAGCTGTTCCTCCATGTCCTTCTGCGCCGTGACGTCGAGCATGATGCCCTGCCAGGTGGAGGCGTTCCCGGCATCGTCACGCACCAGTCGTGCCTGGTCGCGCACCCACACCACCCGGCCGTCGCTCGCGATCAACCGGTACTCCTGGCTCCACGGATCACCGGTCTCGTTGTGCAGGTCGTGGGCGGCGAGTTGCACCTCGCGGTCGTCGGGGTGCAGCAGCTCGATCCAGATGTCCGGCTGGTCCAGCCACTCCTCGCGCGAGTAGCCGAACAGGGCCTCCACCTGCGGGCTGACGAAGAGCGTCCGCCGCTCGTCGTCGGGGTCCATCTCGTAGACGACGGCCGGCACCTGTTCGACGAGCATCCGATAGCGGGCCTCGGAGGCGCGCAGACCGTCCTCGACACGCTTGCGGTCGGTGAGGTCCTGGATCAATCCCTGCCAGTAGATGGGGTTGCCGTCGGTGTCGCGGATCAGGACCGCTGCCTCCCGGACGCTCACCACCTCGCCGTCGCGGCGGATCAGCCGGAAATCGCAGAAGAACGCCTCGCGACTGCGCACGGCGTCCACCCATCCGTTCCCGACGCGCTCTCGATCGTCCGGGTGGACGATGGAGAGGAAGAGGGTCGGGTCGTCCTGGAACTCAGCGGGGGTGTACCCGAGCATCGCGGTCGATTGTGGGCTGACGTAGAAGCACACGGGGGCTTCCTCGTGCGAGTCGATGAACACGATCGCGGGCACCTGCTCGACCAGCGTGCGGTGTCGCAGCTCGGACTCCTCCACCATCACCTCCGCCCGCTTGGCGTCGGTGATGTCCTGGATCAGTCCCTGCCAGAAGAGGGGTGCGCCGTCCTCCCCGTAGACCAACCGCGCCGTGTCGTGGAACCACGACACGCGTCCGTCGCGATGGACCGATCGGTACTCGACCGAGAACGGCGCCCGCCGTCCGACCGCGGAGAGCCACTCGGCGTGCATCCGCTCGCGGTCCTCCGGGTGGACCGTCGTCAGCCAGAGCGCTTTGTCGCCCATCCATTCGTCGACCGTGTAGCCCGTGAGCTCCAGGATCTGCGGGCTGACGTACATGGGGGCGGGGTCCGGCTCGTTGGTGTCGATGTACACGACCCCAGGCACCTGTTCCACCAGCGCGCGATACCGCGCCTCCGATCGGACGCGCTCGTCATCGACGCGGTGCTGCTCGGTGACGTCGAGCATCACGCCCTGCCAGAACAGGGGCGTGCCGTCCGCAGCGTGAACGACCCTGACCACATCCCTGACCCACAGGACGTGCCCTTCCTTGTGGATGATCCGGTACTCCTGGGCCCATTCCTCGGCACCATCGAGGTGGAGGGGCCAGTCCCGGTGCATCCTGCCCAGGTCGTCCGGATGGATCACGTGCAGCCAGAGGTCGGGGTCAACGATCCACGCGTCCGGTGCGTATCCGGTTATCCGTTCGACCTGCTGGCTCACGTAGAGCGTGGTGGGTCGCTCCTCGTAGGTGTCGATGTAGATCACGGCGGGTAGCTGTTCCACCAAGACGCGATAGCGCATCTCCGCATCCGCGAGTGCGCCGTCGGCCGTTCCCTCGTCATCGATGGCCGTGATCACACCGAACCACATCGCCTGGCGGTCGTCGGTCGCCGGGATCGAGCGAGCCTGGTCATGGACGCTTCGGGTCGTTCCATCGGCGAGGAGCAGCCGGTAGTGCGTGTCCCATGACCCCGACGTTTCGAGCTGTGCCATGGCTTGGAGAACGCGGCTGCGATCGTCGGGATGGAACATCATGATCCGTTCCGCCCCGTCGACCATCATCTCGGCGGTGGTCAGACCCAGAACCGTCTCGCACTGCGGGCTCACGTAGAGGAAGCGCTGTTCGGATCGTCCGTAGACGTACGTGACCGCAGGGACCGATTCGACCACCTGCCGATACAGATCCTCGGCGCTCTCCGAGGCCGCCTCGGGTGCCCCGGAACCCTCGGTGCTCATCCCATCAGGGTAGACCTCTGCCCCTCGACTCCACCACTACACTCGATTCGGGAGGATGGCCGAGCGGACGAAGGCGACGGTCTTGAAAACCGTTGATGGGGCAACTCATCCGTGGGTTCGAATCCCACTCCTCCCGCCAGCGACTCAGCCGGTCTCCGGAGGATCCTCAGGATCCGGCGAGGGCGAGGATCCGCCCGACGTTCTCGTCGGCGAAGAACTCTGCGGGTGACGTCACGCCGCCAGCCATGCGGGCGAATCCGTCCATCGCGTCTTCGTTGCCGTGCATCGCGACCAGGAGTTGCTGGAGCTCGGGGGGCGGAGGCTCGAGCGTCGCGAGCTCGCAGGTGAACTCGTACATCGCGAGGACGCGGGCATCCCGCTTCGCCTGATAGTCGTTCATCGCGACGTCGAAGTGGCGAGCGCCCGAGAGCCACTCGTCGAGCGCACCGGCACAAAGCTCGGCGTCCAGGAAGGCATCCTGGATCCCTTGGGCCGTGATGAAATCCTTGTTGTATCCGGCGTCGCCCACCAACGCCCAGCCGGGCCCGTACGGCTTCCGGAAGTAGTTGGACACCGCCGCGCCGACGAAACGCTCTTCGCGCGTCGCGGCGCTGATGCGCTCGGCGAACGTCGGTGCGAGCGCGATCGTCTTCATGATGTTGCCCTCCACGTCCTTCTTGTTCACATCGAACTCCGCGTACGGCCACCCGGTGATCACGAGGGTGAGGTCGTCGTTCGTCGGCCAAGCGGCGAATCCGCGGTCCGGCCGGACATACGTCTCGAAGCGTCCGTCCATGGGCAACCCGCTCCAGTAGGAGTAGTACGCGGCCAGGAGCTTCGGCTTCTCGTGATACCGCTCCGGGCGCAGCGCCTTGGCTACGAGCGATCGCCGGCCGTCAGCGCCGACGACCACTCGAGCACGCTCGACGACGCTCCGGCCTTCCGCGCCGCGGCCCCGGACGCCGGTGACGAGGCCGTCCTGGACCAGTACCTCCTCGACGGCGAAGCCTTCGCGTACCTCCGCACCCGCTTTGGACGCGGCGTTGACCAGGAGCGCGTCCAACACGGTCCGTCGAGGGGCGTACGCCACCGGCGCGGCTTCTGTCCCGGGGTTTCCCGCGATCGTGAAGGGGCCGAAGTCGAACGCATAGGTGTGGATGGGCGGGCAACCGGTGGCCACCACCTCGTCGAGCAACCCCCACCGGCTGAGGGCCGCCACGCCGGGCGGATGCACGAGATGGGTCGAGATGGTGTCGCTCGGGAACACGGCCTTGTCGACGACGAGGACGTGGTACCCCTTCTGGGCCAGGAGCATGGCCGTGGGTGACCCGGCGCACCGGGCGCCGATCACGATCGCGTCGTACGCTCGTTCGGCCATCTTGCCTCCGCTCTGTCGTTCGTGCGCTCACGGTAGGAGAGGCAGACGTGCGCCCGCATCGGCGCGATTGACCAAGCTGAGACACCGCACGGGTGGTCATTCCTGTCTATGCCGCCACGTCAGACGAGACCGTGCTCGAAAGCGAACGCCCCGGCCGCAGTGCGAGTGGAGACGCCCAGCTTGGTCATGATGTTGCTCATATGACGGGCCACGGTCCGCTCGCTGATGACCAGCGCGTCGGCGACCTCGCGATTGGTTCTGCCCGCAGCCACGAGGCGCAGCACCTCCACCTCACGAGCGGTCAGCCCACCGGCAACCGTTCGAGACCGCTTCCTCGAGATCTCGTCAACGAGCGCGAGGTCGGGAACCGCGCCGAGGCGGCGGAAGATGGTGCGCGCCGAATCCAGATGCATCTCCGACGTCTCGTCGTCCCCGAGCTCCCCGCACGCGATGCCGATGAGCACGTCGACGCGAGCCCGCTCGTACGGAACATCGAGCTCCTGCCAGATCGTGGCCCCGCCGCGGAGCGTCTTGAGCGCGGCTCCAGGGTCGCCCTCACCGAGCAGAACGGCGCCGACCGCTTGGGCGCTCGTGGCGTCCAGCCATGGCGTGCCCGATCGCTCGGCGATCGCCGACAGCTCGTTCGCGGCGTCCCGCGCCGCTCCCCGATCGTGAGCGGCGAGCATGATCTCGATGAAGGGGCCGAGCAGTCTCGCCCGGGGAACGCCGGCCCCCGGTCCTTGGATGTCGTTCGTCTCGGCGATCGCGCGACGGATCGCCGCCGCCGCGGCGTCGACGCGATCCTGCGCCAGCCGAAGCAGTGAGAGACCCGGCTGCGGCTCGCGTCCCGCGTGGCTCGCCGCGACGTACGCATCCTCGGCGTGCCGGAACTCGCCGTGGAGTCGATGGAGCTCGCCCAGCTGGTAGAGCGCGTCGCCGACCGCCGGCCGCGGCGGTTGAGAGAGCAGCTCGTGCGCCCTTCGAGCCTCCTCGACGGCCGCGGGCCACGCTCCCCGGAGCTGCATGATCTCGGAGCGGTGCACCATGCACTCCCCGCGGAACGGGACGAGACCGGGCTGCGACGTGCACCAATCGTGCAGCGCCGCGGTCCATTCTCGCGACCGGCGGATGTCGAAGATCCTCTGGCAGGTGCCGATCACGGCGCAGTAGACGATCCCAGCGGCGATCGGCGACACCTCGCCGGTCATCACCCCGACCATGGCTTCGTCCAGCCGCGTCACGCCGTGTGCGTGATCCCCCGTCTGGACCAGCGCCTCGCCGCAGCTCAGGAGGGCAAGGGTGGAGAGGTCGATGTCTCCGAAGCGTTCGCCGAGCTCGGTGGCCCGCTCGAACGATGCGAGCGCTCCCTCGGCGTCGCCCGCGTCCAAGGCTTCGAGCCCGAGGAGCAGCAGGAGGTATCCCTGTTCCGGGCCGTCACGCCGAGGATCGTCGACCAGCCTCCGGACCCTGGCTCGCCATCCACTACTCAGCGCAGCGTCGCCGTTCAGCAGCGATGTCAGCGAGATCCAGAACGCGCTTCTGACGGCGCGTTCGGCGTCGCCGTGATCAAGCCATCGATGATGCACGCGGGTCCAGGTCGCCGTGGCCTCGACGGTCCTGCCGATCAGGTACGCGGCCGTCGCGAGCCGCTCAAGGTACTCGGGTTCGAGCGCTGTCGTTGCCTCGTGGTCGGCGGTCGACAGCTCCTCATACGCCTCCGCCCACCTGAGCCGCGTGAAGGCATCCGTCCCTCGTCTGATCGCCGCATCCATCGGCACCAGTCTCGCCCATCGGAGCGCCGTGCATCCACGACCCTTCTTCTCCGCACCACCGTCCGGACCCGCTCGTCGTGTCGATGCGCGCGAGGCCTAGAGTGCTCCGTTGATAGGGCGGGGAGGCGTCTCGATGGGTGCGGATGGTTCGCCGATGAAGCGACGGCGGTTCCTGCAGGGTTCGGCAGCGGCGGCGTTCGTGGTCGGGCTCCCGTTCCGAGCCTCACGATCGTCTGCGCCGACGCCGTCGTGCGATCCCATCAGGACCGAGCCGCACTTCACCGGGTCCGTGCCGTCGCCGGTCGACGTGCTCGGGTTCGCGCTCGGGGTGGAGCGGGAGGTCACCGCCGCTGAGTCCAACGCCTATGTCGACGCCGTGGCCGCCGCGAGCGACCGGGTGACATCGGGGACGTGCGCGGTGTCCGTCCAGGGGCGCGATATCCGTTACGCGATCGTCGGGCTGCCGGAGCACGTGACCGACCAAGGCCTGGCGGCGATCCAGGCCGACATCGCACGGATCCGGGATCCGCAGACCCCCACGGCCGACGTGGGAGAGCTCGCGCAGACCACGCCCGCGATCCTGTGGGTCGAGGGCAGCATCCACGGGAACGAGGAGAGCGGATGCGACACCGCGCTGCAGCTCCTCTACGAACTGGCGGATCGCGACGACTGCGTCGTCGAGCAGATCCTGGCGAACGCGATCGTGGTGCTGGTCCCGTGCCAGAACCCCGACGGCCGCGAGGCCGACACCCGGCGCAACGCGTACGGCTTCGACCTGAACCGCGACGTGTTCGCCCGCACGCAGCCCGAGACCGAGGGCCGCGTGGAGTTGATGCGCCGCTACCCGCCGGTCCTGTTGCTCGATCACCACGAGTTCGGCTACTACCGATCGTTCTTCCCGCCCAACAGCGACCCCATCTACCACGACGTCGGCGAGCAGCAGATCACGTGGATCGAGGACGTGTACGGGGCGGCGATCTCGGCGGAGTTCGTCCGCCAGGACGAGGACTTCTTCCACGGGGGCGTCTACGACTTCTTCGCGCCGCAGTTCAACGACACGGGAGCGACGCTCGGGATGGGCGCCGCCGGACTGACGCTCGAGGTGTACAACGGCGCCCCGCTCGACCGCCGGTTCCACCGGCAGTCGACGATCGCGTGGGTCTGCCTGGCGCAGGCGGCCATCCGCAAGCCGAAGATCCTGCGGCAATGGCACCGGTCGTTCGTGACCGCGGTCGACGAAGGGCGCCGCGGCGAGCTGGAGCGGAACCGGCGGTACTTCTTCCGTGACCGCCCGATCCGCACGGCGGTTCCCCGTGCACCGGTACGCCAGTACTTCATCCTCGACCGAGACCCGGCGAAGCACGCCGACGTGCAGCGTCTCGTTCGTCGGCTGCAGCGGATGGACGTCCGGGTCTTCCGGCTGGACGAGCCGTTGACGGTGAGCGACTTCACCCCGTACACGCGCGACCCGCGGCATGACGTGTTGCCGGCCGGGACCCACTGGGTCCCGATGGCACAACCGCAGAAACACTGGATCCAGGCGCTGCTCAACGAGGACCCATACATGCCCACGAACTACACGTACGGCCTGAGTGGATGGAGCAACCCGTTGCTGATGAACCTGGACGGCGGGTTCTCGGGCGCCGTCCTGGACCCCGTCGCGACGCTCGAGGATCTCGTCGACGAGCCGGCGCCGCCGACGTTGCCGTCGACGCTGCCGCGGGTCGGTCTGTATCAGATGTCGTTCGGGTCCTACGCGGTGGAGTCGTGTGGCGCGACGCGCTGGCTCTTCGACACCCGTTGGCACCTGCCGTTCGTCGAGATCGAGACGGCCGGCATCCTCGCCGGCGCGCTCGACGACATCGACGTGCTGGTCGCGCCTGGAGGGGACTTCCCGACCGCGCTCCGCAAGCTCGGCGACGCCGGCGCGGACGCGCTGGTGGACTGGGTCAACGCCGGCGGACGCTACGTCGGGTATCGCGGTGGCGGCGCCAAGCTCGCCGCCGCGATCGGCCTGACCACGGCCGTGATGCGCGACCCGTCGGCGAGCATCCCCGGGAGCGTGGTGCGGGTGGCGGTCGACCGGTCCAGTCCGCTCGGGGACGGCATCGGGGACTTCGTGTGGCTGTTGTTCGACGACGACGATGTGGTCGTCCACGCGGCGCCGGGCACGGCCCCGTTGTGGTTCCCGACCGGTGCGAGCGGCGACTTCTTCGTCTCGGGGTTCTCGTACGGAGAAGCGCAGATGTTCGGGACGGCCGCCGTCGTCGACGAGTCCGTCGGCGGAGGTCGGGTGGTGCTGATGCCGTCGGATCCCAACGCGCGCGGCCACTCCGAGGGCATGTCGAGGGTGCTGTGGAACGCCGTGCTCGGTCCCGACCCCGCTCCCCGCTCCGCCGCGCTAGAGGCGCGCGCCCCCGGAAGGGCCGCCGCCGAGTGGATCGCGCGCGACGCCGTCCTGTCGCGGCCGCACTGGGAGGGCGCCCTGCGCCTGACCGTTCCCGACGACGATCGAACGGTTGCGGCGTCGATGCTGCGTCGGCACGGAGCCCGCTTCATCGTGCGCCGCGCGGGCGGCCGGAGCCGGTTCACGATCGAGAACCCCGACGAGCTCTCGTACGAGGAGCATCCGTGGGCGATCCAGTTTTCCCTGGAGCTCCGGCGGAGCGGGATCGACGTGCTCGCGTTCAGCGTGCCCTGACCGATCCGCGCCGGTTCGAACCGGTCGCCGTCCGTATCCTGGGGGGGTGAACGCCTCCCCTCCCACGGATCGGTTCCTGCGCGCGTGCGCCCGGCAGCCGGTGGACCGTACCCCGGTCTGGTTCATGCGACAGGCGGGCCGCTATCTGCCGGAGTACCGCGAGGTCCGCGGGGACGGCGACATCCTCGACACGTGCCGGCATCCCGATCAGGTCGCGGAGATCACGCTGCAGCCGGTCCGGCGGATGGCCGTCGACGCCGCGATCCTGTTCAGCGACATCATGGTGCCGCTCTCCGCGGTCGGCGTTCCCGTCAGGATCGAACCGGGGATCGGGCCGGTCGTGGACCCCCCGATCCGCACCGTCGACGACGTAACGCGGCTGCGGCCGCTCGAGCCGGAGGCGGACGTTCCCCACGTGCTCGAGGCGATCAGGCTCCTGCGCAAGGAGCTCGATGTGCCGCTGATCGGGTTCGCCGGTGCGCCGTTCACGCTGGCGAGCTACCTGATCGAAGGGGGGCCTTCGCGCACGCATGAGCGCACGAAAGCGTTGATGCTCGGGGAGCCCGTGGTGTGGAACGCGCTGATGGAGGCCCTCGTCGCGATCGTCGTGCCCCACCTGCGGGCGCAGGCGGAGGCGGGAGCGCAGGCGCTGCAGGTGTTCGACTCGTGGGTTGGCGCCCTGAGTCCTGACGGGTACGTGCACCATGTGCTCGGACATATGCACCGACTGTTCGACGGCCTCGCCGACGTCGGCGTCCCGATCATCCACTTCGGCGTCGGGACCGGCGAGCTGCTCACGCTGATGCGACGGGACTTCGTCGACGTGATCGGCGTCGACTGGCGCACGCCGCTCGACGTCGCGTGGGATCGCGCCGGCTCCGACGTGGCGATCCAGGGGAACCTGGATCCGGCCGTGCTCTCTGCTCCGTGGGACGTCGTCGAGGCCGAGACCGTTCGCGTGCTCGACCGCGCGGGGATGCGTGACGGGCACATCTTCAACCTGGGGCACGGTGTGCCGCCGGCGACCGACCCCGATACGCTCCGGCGGCTGGTGGACATGGTCCACGAGCGGACCGAACGACGGGAGGCTCCGGGTTGAGCGATGCGCCCATCGGCGTGCTGGTGATGGCCTACGGCACGGCGGACGGTCCGGACGACATCGAGCGGTACTACACGGACATCCGCGGTGGCCGTGCGCCGTCGCCCGAACATCTCGCGGAGCTGAAGGACCGGTACGCCGCGATCGGGAACGTGTTCCCCTTGCTGGACACGACCCGGGCACAAGCGGAGGGCTTGGTCGCGCGTTTGAATGCCGAAGCCGGCTCCACGGAGGCCTTCCGTCCGTACCTCGGGATGAAGCATTCGGAGCCGTTCATCCCGGAGGCGATCGCGACGATGCGCGCCGATGGTGTGGAGCGGGCGGTCGGGATCGTGATGGCGCCGCACTGGTCCGGGATGTCGGTCGAGACGTATGTCGAACGGGTGATCCAGGCGACCGAGGACGACGGGGGTGGTCCCGCGTTCACGTTCGTCCGCTCGTACCACGACCACCCGGCGCTCATCGGGTTCCTCTCGGAGCGCGTGTCCGACGCGATGGACCGGTTCACCGACGAGGAACGGGCGAACGCCTCGGTGATCTTCTCGGCCCATTCGCTCCCGGTGCGCACGCTCGACGACGGTACGCAGCGGTGTACGTCGTGCGACTGCGACGACTCGTGCCGATACCGCGACGGGTTGCAGCAGACGGCCGACCTCGTGGCGAAGGGACTTGGCCTCGACGACTACCTGATCGCGTGGCAGAGCGCGGGAAGGACCAGCGACCCATGGTGGGGACCGCCGGTCGAAGCGGTGATCGAGGAGCTGGCGACGAGCGGCCGGGACGCGATCGTCGTCTGTTCGGCCGGCTTCGTGGCTGACCATCTGGAGATCCTGTACGACCTGGACATCGAAGCACGCGGCATCGCCGAGCACGCCGGCGCACACTTCGAACGGACCCGCATGCCGAACGCTGAACCCGCCTTCTTGGACGTGCTCGCGGCGGTCGTCCGCGACCACCTGGTCGCCGTCGCCCAGGGGCCGGCATGAACCGGTCACGCCGCGTGGCGGTCGTCGGGGGCGGTGTCTCGGGGTTGACGACGGCATACCGGCTGGCGGAAGCCGGTGTCGACGTCACGGTCCGCGAAGCGGCCGATCGTCCCGGCGGCAAGCTTGGGACGACGATGGTGGGCGATCTGCGGCTGGAGACGGGCGCCGACTCGTTCGTCGCGCGCAAGCCGTGGGCCGTGGATCTGTGTCGCGACCTCGGTCTCGCGGGTGTGCTGGGCACCCCCGGTGCGAAAGGGGCGTTCCTGTGGACCGATCGCGGGTTGGTGGCGTTCCCGAAGGACGCACCGTTCGGCATCCCCGGAGACATCGGGGACGTCGCCCGATGGCCGGGGCTGTCGCGGGCCGGCCGCCGCCGCGCAGCGATGGATCTCCTGCGAGGGAAGCGGAAGGACGGGGTCGAGGAAACGCTCGGCAGCCTGCTTCGCCGGCGCTTGGGAGACGAGGCGACCGAGATGGCCGTGGCCCCCTTGCTGGCGGGCTTGTACGCGGGCGACGTCGACCGGCTCTCGGCCCAGGCCACGTTCCCCGAGCTGGTGGCGTGGGAGTCGACCCAGGGGAGCCTGATCCGCGGATCCCAAGCGGCCATGCGATCTGCGCGTCGCGGCATCCCCACGCCGATGTTCGTTCGACCGCACGGCGGCGTGGGACGGCTGACGGACGCGCTCGCGGCGTCGCTCGGTGATCGGGTCATCACCGGCTCACCGGTGGGCTCGCTGGCGGAGTTGGGCGAGACCGGTGCGACCGTCCTGGCGGTCCCGGCGTTCGAGGCAGCTCGGCTGCTCTCCACGACGGCCCCGACGTCCGCCGGAGCGCTGACCGCCATCCCGTACGCGTCGACGGGTGTCGTGTTCATGGTGTACCCGGACGGGACCCAGGCGGCGATGCCGGACGGCACAGGGTTCGTCGTTCCGCGCGGGAAAGCGCCCATGACGGCGTGTACATGGATCAGCAGCAAGTGGCCCGACCCGGCGTTCGGCTCCCGCGCGGTCGTCCGCTGCTACGTCGGCGGCGTGGGCGACGAGGACGTGCTGGAGGCGTCCGACGACGACCTGGTCGATGCGTGCGCCCGGCATCTGGCCGCGGTCGTCGACCTGCCGACGCGGCCGCAGGTCTCCGCGGTCGTTCGGTGGATGCGTGCCATGCCGCAGTACGAGGTCGGACACGGCGAACGTGTGCGGGCGATCCGGGAGCACCTCCCGGAGGGTGTCTTCGTCGTGGGGTCGGCCTACGATGGCGTGGGCATCCCCGATTGCGTACGAGCGGCGGACGACACCGCCCAGCAGGTCCTGACGCACCTCGACCACACGACGATCGAAAAGGAGACCGCTCGATGAGCGAGAGCGATCAGACGACGGACGTCCCGGGTTCGACCTTCGCGCTGTATCTGGCGTTCCGCGCCCGAGACGGCTTCCGCGACCTCTCCGCCGACGGGCTGGCGGACGTCGTGCAAGAGGTCGAGAACCTCTACAAGTCGTTCGACGGGCGCGTCGAGGTTCGCGGCACGTACTCGACGGTGGGGTTCCGTCACGACACGGACCTGCTGCTGTGGCTGGTGGGGAGATCCGCCGAGGACGTCCAGGCGTTCCTGGCAGAGTTCCGCCGGACGCAGGCGGGACGGCTCACCGACATCGCGTGGACGTTCATGGGCGTGGTCAAGCCGGCGGAGTTCACCGCCGACCATCAGCCGGCGTTCGTCAAGGGCGTGCCACCGAAGACGTTCGTCTGCGTCTACCCGTTCGTGCGGACACCGGAGTGGTACCTGCTGCCACGCGAGGAGCGCGGTGCGCTGCTCGCCGACCACGGCGGAGCGGGCCGCGAGTTCCCGGACGTCCTCGCGAACACCACCAGCGCGTTCGGGCTGGGCGACTGGGAGTGGATCCTGGCGTTCGAGGCCGATCGGGTGGAGTCGATCGTGGACTGCATCCGGCGGCTCCGCGAGACGGAGGCTCGGCTCTACACCAAGGTCGAGATCCCATTCATCACCGGCATCCGCAAGAGCGTCGCGGACGCGTTCGCCGACCTCGCCTGACCGGAGTCACGGAGGGCAGCGAGTCCGAGGGCGGACTAGCTGTGGCGCTTCTGGTACGCCGCGAGCAGCTCGCCCGCGTGGTCGGGCACGTAGGTATACAGCTCACGTGGCGGTCGCACGTAGCCGTCGTCGCGTTGGCGGGGAGGGAGCTCGATCGTCGGATCGGGCAGGTCCTTGTAGGGGATCTTCGACAACAGATGCGCGATGCAGTTGAGCCGCGCCCGCTTCTTGTCGTCGGCGTCCACCACGTACCACGGAGCCTCGGGGATGTCGGTGTGCACGAACATCTCGTCCTTGGCGCGTGAGTAGTCGACCCACTTCGTCCGCGAGTACAGATCGGTCTCCGACAGCTTCCATCGGCGCATCGGGTCGTCGATCCGCGCCTCGAACCGGAGTTCCTGTTCCTCGTCGCTCACCGAGAACCAGTACTTGATGAGGAGGACGCCGTCGTCGACCAGGAGCCGCTCGAAGATCGGACATTGCTGGAGGAAGCGGTAGTACTCCGCGGCCGTGCAGAACCCCAGCACGTGCTCGATGCCGGCCCGGTTGTACCAGCTGCGGTCGAACAGCACGATCTCGCCGGCCGCGGGGAGCTGCTCCACGTAGCGCTGGAAGTACCACTGGGTGGTCTGGCGATCCGTGGGTTTGGGCAGGGCGACGTGCCGCGTGATGCGCGGGTTCATGTGCTCGGTCATCCGCTTGATGGCCCCGCCCTTGCCGGCGGCGTCTCGCCCTTCGAAGACCACGACGAGCCGCATCCCGGTGGACGCGCCCCATTCCTCCATCTTCACGAGCTCGACCTGGAGCCGCTCCAGCTCCTTCTGATAGAGCTTCTTCGGGAGCTTCTCGGGGCGTTGCTCGGTCGCCTTGGTCATAGGTCCGACGTTACAGGAGCCATCCCAGGTCGGTCACGACCGGAAGCCCCATCAGATCGCTCGGCGTGTCCTCGTTCGACCGCAGGATCAAGCGCACGTCCAGGCCGACCGCAGCGCCGCCCTCGCAGTACGGAGGCTGGTCGTCCACGAAGACCGCGCGTTCGGCCGCCACGCCGCCGAGCCGGTCGAGTGCCGCACGGTAGATCGCGGGATCCGGCTTCATCGACGAGACCTCGTACGACAAGATGACCCGGTCGAACGCCCGATCGAGCCCCAGGCGTTCGACGACCGGCCGCGTGGAGTGGGAGCAGTTGCTGACCAAGACCGTCTTCACTCCCCGCTCGCGGAGCGCGGCCAGCACGGGGAGCGCGTCATCGTAGAGGTGGACCCCGTTCTCCAGGTGGACGCGCTCCAGCTCGACCAGCTCGTCGACCAGCGCCTGGTCGAACGGGACGCCGGCCGCGCGCAGGACCGCTGCCATGTCGCCATCCACGCTGCCGAACTCGCCGACGCCCCGGGCCGGACGCGTCTGCTCGAACGCCTTCTGGAGCCGGACGGCCTCCATGCCGTCGCCGATCCGTTCGGCGATCGCGTCGCGCAGACGGAACCATTCGCTCCATACGATCGTGTCGTAGAGATCGAGCAGCACGGCGGCGTAGGGTTCCGGCACGCGGCGTAGCGTACCGGTCAGTCGGCCCAGAGCCCGGCGAGGAACGCGTCGACGTCGGCGGTGCCGCCGATCGGTTCGGTGTCGGGGAGCGGCAGGATCTCGGGCGCGACCTCGTCGAAGTGCACACGCACCTGCTCCGGCAGGAACCGGGTCAGCTGCGCGTAGCTGTGCGGATCCTCCAGGCCACGTGGCCGGCGGTAGTAGCGCTGCGGGAACGACACGATCAGCGCGTCTCGCGCACGCGTCATGGCGACGTACAGCAGCCGTCGCTCCTCCTCGATCTCGTCGTCGTCGCCGGTGGCCATGTCGGACGGGATCATGCCGTCGGCGGCGTGGATCACGTGCACGACATCCCATTCCAAGCCCTTGGCTGAGTGGATCGTGGACAGCACCAACCAGTCCTCGTCCAGGAGCGGAGGACCGGCCAGGTCACCGGTGGACGACGGGGGATCGAGCGTGAGCTCGGCCACGAACCGTCCGCGGGTCTCGTACGCGCCGGCGAGCACCTCGAGCTGTTCGAGATCCCGCGCTCGTGCGCCCGCGGCGTCGTAGCGCCGCGCGAACACCGGCTCGAGGAACCGGCGGATGCGGTCGAGCTGCGCCGCCGGGGGCATGACGGCCTCGTCGGCCAGGCAATCGCCGAGCGCGGCGCGGAGCTCCTTCACCCCGTCGACGGCGGCCTTCGGCACTCCCACCGCCTCCCCCAGGAAGCGCACCAGCGGCGAGGGCTGGTCGTCGACGATCCGGCGGACGCCGAGCTCGTCCATCAATCGCCGTGCCGTCGCGGGGCCGACCCCTTCGGGCAGCTGGAGCACGCGGAACCAGCTGACCTCGTCGAACGGGTTCTCCAGGACCCGGAGCAGTGACAGCGCGTCCTTGACGTGGGCCGCCTCCAGGAACTTCAGCCCGCCGTACTTCACGAACGGGATGTTCCGCCGCGCCAGCTCCACCTCGAGCAGGTCCGAGTGATGCGCCGCGCGGAACAGCACCGCTTGCTGCTTCAGCGGCACGCCTTCCTCGCGGTGCTGCAGCACCGTCCTGCACACGACGTCGCATTGTTCGGCCTCGTCCAGGCACGTGCGGAGCACCGGCCGCCTCGAGCCGTCGCGCGACGACCACAACGTCTTCTCGTGACGCTGCGGTGAGAGCGCGATGGCCGCGTTCGACGCCGCGAGGATCGGCGGGATCGACCGGTAGTTCTGCTCCAGGCGGATCACGGTGGCGCCGGCGAACCGCGTCGGGAACTCCAGGATGTTGCGCACGGTCGCGGCGCGGAACGCGTAGATCGACTGCGCGTCGTCGCCGACCACCGTGAGGTTGCGCGCCGCGTCGGGCGGGCGCATGCCGTCGAGGATGTCGGCCTGCAGCGCGTTCGTGTCCTGGTACTCGTCGACGAGCACGTGGTCGAACATGGCGGCGAGCGCGTCACGCGTCTGCGGCGCGTTCGCGAGCGTCTTCCAGAACAGCAGGAGGTCGTCATAGTCCAGGACGTTCTGGTCGCGTTTGCGGGCCGTGTACGCCTGGAACACCTGCCGGATGCCGTCGATCTCGTCCGTGCACCACGGGTAATGGCGCTTCACGACGTCGGGGAGCTTCTCTCCCGCGTTCACGGTCCGGGAGTAGATCGATGCCAGCGTGTCCTTTCGGGGGAACCGGCGCTCGCGCGAGCTGAACCCCAGCTCTTCGCGAAGCAGGTTCATCACGTCGGCGCCATCCGATTGATCGAGGACCGTGAAGTCCGGACGCAGACCGAGCGGGCGCCCGTGGAGGCGGAGCAAGCGGTTCGCGACCGCGTGGAACGTGCCGCCCCAGACCCGGCCCGTCTCCCGGTGGCCCGTCGAGCGTTCGGCGCGGGACAGCATCTCGCGGGCGGCGCGACGGCTGAACGTCAGCAGCAGGATCCGCTCGGGCCGCACGCCGCGTTCGACCAGGTGCCCGACACGACAGGCGAGCGTGGTGGTCTTGCCGGTTCCGGCCCCGGCGACGATCAGCAACGGACCGTCCCCGAACAGGACGGCGTCGCGCTGCTCTGGGTTCAGCTCGTCGAACATGTGTTCGGAGCCTACAACCATCGAGCGACGGGTTCGAGGACATGGACGCGCGGATGCTCGATAAGCTCGCCGTCGTGCCCGACCATGGATACCGCGTCAGGATCAAGGAGGACGGTCCCTATGAGGTGACCGGGTCGCCACCGCTCGTCCGTACCGCGCCCATCGAGACGGCCTTCGGTGAGCCGATCGGCTGGGAGGAGCCCGTCCCGATGGAGGCTCCCGCCGAGTTCGAGCTCTGCCGGTGCGGGAAGTCGAGCCGCAAGCCGTTCTGCGACGCGACGCACGAGCGAGAGCGTTTCGACGGGGACGAGGTCGCCGATCGACGGCCTCGGGCCGAACGCGCACGCGTGATCAAGGGCCGGGATGTGGTGATGACCGACGACCTATCGCTGTGCACGCATGCCGGTCACTGCGGCGATCGCTTCACCGACGTCTGGGACATGATCCGGTCGACCGCAGACCCGGCCGTGCGGGAGCGTCTCCAAGGCATGG
Organism: uncultured Actinomycetes bacterium; assembly: GCA_963777495.1. Classification (GTDB taxonomy): domain Bacteria; phylum Actinomycetota; class UBA4738; order UBA4738; family HRBIN12; genus JBBQVZ01. Next base: position 97,844 of record CAVZQM010000015.1, read on the forward strand.
TCGAACTCTGCCCGTCAGGTCGTCTGGGCCACGCGCCGTCCGTGGACGCCGAGCCCGTCGAGCCCGCCTTCGAACCGGCGATCGCCGTGATCCGCGACGGCCCGCTCTGGGTCCGCGGCGGTATCCCGGTCGAGTCGGCGGACGGATCCACGTACGAGGTCCGTAACCGCGTCACGCTCTGTCGGTGCGGACATTCGAACAACAAGCCGTTCTGCGACGGCACCCACAAGGTGGTCGGCTTCCGCGACGACCCGGCGACGTAGGCCGCACCCCACCCGATTGCCCGTTCGGACGAAAGTCCCTAGGGTGGCCGCGAGACCCTTTCCCTGATCGGACATCGTTGATCATGGTCGCCAACGGACATCCCACACCGAACGGCGGGACGCGACGAGTCGACATCGCCGGCCGGTTGGAGCCGGTCGCCGCACTCACGGCCGTCGTGGAAGACCTGGCGGGTGAGCTGTCGCTGCGTCCCTTGTTGGAACGGATCCTCAAGCATTCGACGGACCTGCTGGGGTGCGACGCCGGCTCGATCTGCCTGGTGGACGAAGCGGCCGGCGTCTACCGCAAAGAAGCCGACATCGGCATCGCGTGTCAGTCGGGAAAGGTATTCCCGCTGACCGAGGGAACGACCGGTGCGCTCGTGGCGGCCCGAGGCCCGGTGATCTTCGAGAACTACGCCGATGTTCCCGGAGGTCACGTCCGCCCGGAGGATCGCGAGGCGCTCAAGGGCGTGATCGGGGTCCCCATCTGGTGGCGGGGCGACATCGTCGGCTCGCTCGTGGTCTTCACCCGGGACCCCAACCGCGCGTTCGACCAGGACGACGCCGAGCTCCTGGAGCTGTTCGCCAAGCACGCGGCCATCGCGATCACGAACGCCCGTCTCCACGAGGCAGCGGAATCGAACGCCCGCGCGGAGGCCGCGGCCGCGGAGCGCAACCGGATGGCGCGGGAGGTGCACGACACGGTGGCCCAGGGGCTGGTCTCGGTGATGCTGCAGCTGCGTGCCGCGCAGGCGGGCATCGCCGCCGGGCGGTCCGATCTGGCGACGGACGCGCTCGCCGAGGCGCGGAACGCCGCCGACGCCGTCTTCGAGGAAACCCGACGCAGCGTGCTCGGACTCGCTCCCTCCCCGTTGGAGGGTCGCTCGCTCGAGGAGGCGCTCGAGCTCGAGATCGCGTGGGCGAACCGGACGGGCGTGATCGAAGCGAGGCTGGTCACGGCCGGCGCCCCCACCGTTCCGACGCCCGATGTCGCTCACACGCTGTTCCGCATCGCGCAGGAGGCCCTCACGAACGCGATCCGGCACGCGCAGGCCACGTCGGTGCGCGTCGGACTCGTGTTCGCCCCGACGGGCGTGACGCTGCTCGTGCAGGACGACGGTGCCGGATTCGACCGCAGCCAGGTCGACGAGGACGGAGCCTCCCACGCTCTCGGCCTGGGCGGGATGGCCGAACGCGCTCGGCTCCTGGGCGGCACGCTCGACCTCGACTCGACGCCGGGGTGGGGCACCAGGATCCGCGCCTGGATCCCGTCACCGTCCGCGACCGCAGACGTGTTCGAGGATGCGGCCCTTCCCGTCCGCGTGCTCGTGGTCGATGATCACGCGGTGACCAGGGCCGGCATCGCGCGCCTCCTGTCCCGGTCCGATCCGGCGCTGCACGTCGTCGGCGAGGCCGGGTCCGGCTCCGAGGCGGTCACCGAATGGCGGGCGCTGCGCCCCGATGTGGTGCTGATGGATCTCCAGATGAACGACGGCGATGGCATCGACGCCATCACCCGGATCCGCGCGGAGGATGCGAACGCCAGCGTCGTCGCCTTTTCGGCGTTCGCGAGCGACGAGTTGGTGGCGGGTGCGTTCCGGGCGGGCGCCCGCGGCTACATCGGGAAAGAGGCGTCGGGCGTCGACCTGGTCCGAGCGGTCCGGGCGGCCTCGCGTGGGGAGCTCGTCGTGTCCGGTATCGCGGTCGAGCGCCTCTACGCGCACCTGAACGGCACCTCCGACGCGATCGCGTTCACGGATCGAGAGCGGGAGGTGCTCGTCCACATGGAACGCGGGTCGACCGACCGAGAGATCGCGGCGGTGCTCACGATCTCCGTCAAGACCGTCGAGAAGCACGTGAGCTCGATCCTCCGCAAGCTGGGGGCGCAGAACCGCACGCAGGCCGTGTCCCTCGCGCGGGAGCGTGTCGCCGGGTAGGGACATCCCCCGGGGCGCAGACGGGGGGTTCCCCCGATGCACCGGCCCCCGTGGCACCTCTAGCCTTGGGCCCTGCTCGCAGCCGGCCTCGGAAGGGGTGTCATGCCTGTCGTCCCGTTGAAAGACGTGCTCGATCGCGCGTTCAAGGAGCGCTACGGCGTCGCGGCGTTCAACATCGTGAACGACCTCACGTTGGAGGCGGTCCTGGGTGCCGCCGTCGAGCTGCGCGCTCCGGTGATCGTCCAGACCTCCGTCAAGACCGTGAAGTCGATCGGCCGGGATGTCCTCTACGGGATGTGGCGCTCCATGACGGCCGGTATCGAGGTTCCCGTCACGTTGCACCTCGATCACTGTCCCGAACGCGAGGTGATCAGCGCGTGCCTGGAGGGTGGGTGGAACTCCGTTCTCTTCGACGCCTCGTCCCTCCCCGTCGAGGAGAACCAGCGGCAGACCAAGGAGGTCGTGGCCGAGGCCCGCCGGTACGGGGCGCACGTCGAAGGGGAGATCGAGGGCATCAAGGGAGTCGAGGACGGCGTCGGTTCGGATGAGGAGTCCACCCGGCAGTCGCTCGACGTGGCGCTGACGTTCATCCGGGAGACGGGGATCGATTGCTTCGCGCCGGCGATCGGCAACGCGCACGGCATGTACGCGAGCGCGCCGACCCTCGATGCCCAGCGCGTCTCCGACATCGTCGAGGCCGAACCGGTCCCGATCGCGCTGCACGGCGGCAGCGGGATGACCGACGCGCAGTTCGCCGATCTGATCGCCCGTGGATGCGCGAAGGTGAATATCTCCACCGCGCTCAAGCGCACGTACATGCAGTCCAACCTGGCGTTCCTCAAGGACGCCGAGGTTGCCGACAAGTGGGATCCACCGTCGCTGTTCACCCGCGTCCGATCGGACGTGTTCGAGATGGCGAAGGATCACATCCGCCGCTTCGGGAGCGAAGGCAAGGCATGACCGCGCTCATCTTCGACTGCGACGGCGTCCTGGCAGATACGGAGCGCGATGGACACCTGCCCGCGTTCAACCAGATGTTCGAGGAGTTCGGGCTCCCCGTGCAGTGGTCCGAAGATGAGTACGCCGAGAAGCTGAAGATCGCCGGCGGCAAGGAGCGGATGTCCAGCCTGCTGACGGACGCGTTCGTCCGCGAGGCAGGCCTCACGACCGATCCCGAGGGCCAGCGAGCGACGGTCGCCGTCTGGCACCGCCGCAAGACCGAGATCTACACGGAGATGGTCGCGGCGGGTCGCCTTCCCGGCCGACCGGGCGTGGCGCGGATCGTCGGGGCGGCGCTCGACGCCGGTTGGTCGCTGGCCGTCGCGTCGACGTCGTCGGAGGCGTCCGTGCGCGCCGTGCTGGAGCACGTGGTGGGGCTCGATCACGCGGCACGGTTCGTCGTTCTCGCCGGCGACGTCGTACCGAAGAAGAAGCCGGCCCCCGACATCTACGAGCTCGCCATCTCCCGTCTCGGGGTCGGATCCGTCGAGTCGATCGTGATCGAGGATTCCCGCAACGGGATGCTCGCGGCCGTCGGCGCGGGACTCGCGTGCGTGGTCACGGTCAGCAGCTACACGGAGCGGGAGGACTTCTCCGAGGCGGTGCTCGTGGTGTCGTCGCTCGGCGATCCGGACGGCGAGCGGACCACCGTGCTCGCGAACCGCGGGAACGCAGATCCCGACGGGTTCGTCAGCCTCGCCGACCTCCAGAGCTGTCTGACGGTTCGAAGTGCACATGGGAGCTGACCGAGTGGGAGGTGTGGATGGGAGAACCAAGCGCTGACCGGGTCGAGTTGGTGGTCCGAACGATCGCGCAGACCGCGGTCGACAACGAGAAGTACTTCGGGGACCTGGACGCGGTCGTCGGCGACGGCGACTTCGGGTACTCGATGGCCCGCGGCTTCGAGATCGTGCTGTCCGACTGGGATTCGTTCGATCGCACGGATATGGGGACCTTCCTCAAGAAGATCGCGGTCGTGATCACCAGCCGTGTCGGTGGCACGTCCGGTCCCATCTGGGGAACCGCGCTCCTGCGTGCCGGCGCCGTCGCCGGCGACAAGCCCGAGCTCACGTCGGATGACGCGATCGCCATGCTCCGCGCCTCCATCGAAGGGATCAAGAAACGGGGGAACTCGGATCTCGGAGACAAGACCCTGCTTGACGCCCTGGAACCGGCCGTCGACGAGTTGGAGAAGTCGCTCGGTGCCGGCGACGACGCCGGCGTCGCCATCCGGAAGGCGGCGGCCACGGCCCGGGAACGGGCCGAGGCGACGCGCGAGATGCTCGCCAAGCGGGGCCGTGCCTCGTACACGGGCGAGCGCAGCATCGGAACGCTGGACGCGGGGGCGATCGCCGTCGCGGTCATGTTCGAACAGGTCGCCGATGCGTGGGTGGCCACCGAGTAAGGAGGGGAAGCAGCATGAAGAAGTTCGTCAACGACCCGAAGGAGTTCGTGCCCGAGATGCTCAAGGGCATCGCGCTCGCGAACCCGACCACGCTCAAGTACGTGCCGGAATACAACCTGATCATGCGGACCGACGCGCCGAGCGATGACAAGGTCTCGATCATCCAGGGCTCCGGCTCGGGGCATGAGCCTGCGCACGTGATGATCGTCGGCAAGGGGATGCTCGACGCCGCATGTCCCGGCGACGTGTTCGCGGCTCCGCCGATGGACTACGTGCTGGAGACGACCAAGCTGCTCAACTCGAAGAAGGGCGTGCTCCACCTGATCAACAACTACACCGGTGACCGGATGGCGTTCGACATGGGCGCCGAGATGGCCGAGGCGGAAGGGGTCACGATCGGGACCGTCATCGTCGACGACGACGTGGCCGTGAAGGACTCCACGTGGACGGTCGGCCGCCGCGGCGTGGCCGGGAACTTCTTCGTGATCAAGGCGATCGGCGCGGCGTCGGAGAAGGGCGCCGAGCTCGCCGACCTGGTCAAGCTGGGCGAGCGCGTCAACTCGGTCACGCGCACGATGGGCATGGCCCTCACGTCGTGCACGCCGCCGGCGAAGGGCTCGCCGCTCTTCGACCTCGGCGACGACGAGATGGAGATGGGCGTGGGCATCCACGGGGAGCCGGGACGCCGCCGCGAGAAGCTTGCCGACGCGAACGCGATCGTCGACGAGCTGGTCGAGGCGACCGCGTCCGACCTGCCGTTCAGCAAGGGCGACAGCGTGGCGCTGATGATCAACGGGCTGGGTGGGACGCCGATCAGCGAGCTCTACCTGCTGTACGGCCGGGCACACGACCAGCTGACGTCGCGTGGGATCACCGTCGGACGCAGTTATGTCGGCGAGTACTGCACGTCGCTCGACATGGCGGGTTGCTCGGTCACGCTCGTCAAGCTGGACGATGAGCTCACCTCGTTGCTGGAGGCACCCGCGGAGGTCGCCGTCCGCACGTTCTAGCAGGCGGCGTGCCGCGTCACCGGGGCGGCCCGCACCCGGTGGCGCGGCACGCGCACGTGGCGCTTGACCTTGGTCGATACGCGGTTGCGGACGGTCGTCAACCGGGAGCCGGAAGCAGCCCCTGTTCCTCGAGGACCTTCACCGGGACCACGTGGCAGTACGGCTCGTGGCCGTTCTTCTCGTAGTACGCCTGGTGGTAGTCCTCGGCCGGGTAGAACTCCGGCGCCTCAGGATCTGCGTCGCGATCGGCTGCGTCGAATCGCGTCCTGCGCGCGGTCGCGTCGATGCCTCCGCCGCGGTCAGCTGCTCCGGCGTCGACGTGAAGATCACGCTCCGGTACTGGTCGCCGACGGTCGGGCCCTTGGCGGTCGACCTGCGTGGGGTCGTGCATCGCCCAGAACACCTCGAGCAGCTGATCGAACGAGACCTGCTCGTCGTCGAACGTGACCTGCAGCACCTCGGCGTGGCCGGTCGTGTGGGAGCAGACCTCCTGGTACGTGGGGTCTCGGCGTGATGCCGCCCGCGTAGCCGACCTGGACCCCGGTGACGCCGGGCACGCGCCGGAACACGTACTCCACGCCCCAGAAGCAGCCGGCTCCGAACGTCACGGTCCCCGTGGTCATGATCGGCCTCCTTTCGCTCATCCCATGGTGTCAGGGAACCCCCCGAACGTTGCACCGTCGGGTCGGGCGGTTCCCGTCCCGGCCGGGAGCGCTGCTAGGCTTCGCCCATCCCGGTTTGAATGGAGATTCAATCTTGTCAGCGAACACCTACGACGCGATCGTCATCGGCGGAGGCCACAACGGCCTGGTCGCCGCCGCGTACCTGGCGAAGTACGGCGCACGGACGGTGGTCCTGGAGGCTCGCCACAAGACCGGCGGGGCCGCCGACACCATGGCTCCGTGGCCCGAGGCGCCCGACATCAAGGTCACCACGCTCAGCTACGTGATGAGCCTGATGCCGCCGTCGATCCAGCGCGACCTGGGCCTGGAGCGGTTCGGCTACAAGGTCTACCCGCAGGGGCACGGGCTACCTGCCGCTCCCCGACGGCTCGATCCTGCAGTCGGGCGACGAGGCCAGGGATCACGCGCTCGATCGCGAAGTTCTCCAAGCACGACGCCGATCAGTGGCCGAAGTTCGAGGCGTGGATCGGCCGGATCGCGAACATCATGGGGCCGCTGTTGATGGAGACGCCGCCGCACGTCGGATCGAAGAAGGCCGGCGACATCAAGGACGTCGCGCAGCTCGCGTGGCAGCTCCGCAAGGAGATCGATCAGCAGACGGTCGCCGACATCACGCGGCTGTTCACGATGAGCGCCACCGACCTGCTGCGGCGGTGGTTCGAGAACGAGGTGTTCATCGGGCTGCAGTCGGTGAACGGGATCATCGGCACGTGGTCGGGACCGGACGCACCCGGCACGGCGTACGTGATGATGCACCACTCCGTCGGCGACATCGGCGACGGCGAGATCGCGAGCTGGGGCTATCCGGAGGGCGGCATGGGCGCCGTCGGCGACGCGTGCGCAGCGGCCGCGCAGTCGTTCGGCGCCGAGATCCGCACGAACGCGCGGGTCGAGCGGGTCCTGATCCGCGAACGGACGCGCGATCGGCGTGGCGCTGGACGGCGGCGAGGAGCTGTCGGCACCGCTCGTCGTCACGGCGATCCACCCGAAGATCACGTTCCTCGAGCAGATCGAGCGCTCGCAGCTCCCGACGACGTTCGTCGAGGACATCGAGAGCTGGCGCACGCGCTCGGGCACGGTGAAGATCAACCTGGCGCTCGCCGAGCTCCCGGAGTTCACCGCCGACCCGGGCTTCGACCCGGACATCCACGGCGGCGCGATCCAGGTCCTCGACGACCTGGACTACCTGGAGAAGGCGTTCCAGGAGGCGCGGTTCGGGCAGGCGGCGACGCTGCCGTTCAGCGACACGGCGATCCCCACGGTGTTCGACAAGACGCTGGCACCCGAGGGTGTGCACGTGATGTCGATGTTCACGCAATGGGTGCCCGCCGGATGGGCGGACGAGGACGGACACGAGGACGACCTCGAGAAGTACGCCGACCGGCTGATCGACCGGATGAACGCGGTCGCGCCGAACTTCAAGGGCTCGATCATGCACCGGCAGATCATCGGACCGCGGCAGATGCAGCAGGACTGGGGCTTGATCGGCGGCAACATCTTCCACGGCGAGCTGACGGTGGACCAGCTGTTCCACATGCGCCCGGCGCCGGGGTACGCGGACTACCGCTCGCCGATCCGCGGCCTGTACCAGGCGTCGAGCGCCACGCACGCCGGTGGCGGTGTGACGGGCATGCCCGGCCACCACTGCGTGCGCGAGATCCTGAAAGACAAGGGCGTTCGCAAGCGCAAGCGGTAGCGGCTGAACGCCGACCCGTTCTAGGCTAGCCCGATGGGATCGAGCGATCCATCCGCAGACCGAGCGGCGTTCGCCGAGCGGCAGTTCTCGGCCGAGTTGGGGTTCTTCAGCGTCCTCGCGACGAACCTCGGGTTCCGCCTGGGTCTGTACGACGTGCTCGCGGACGGGGAGACGGTCACCGCCGCGGAGCTCGCGTCCCGGGCGGGGATCGCGGAACGCTACGCGCGCGAATGGCTCGAGCAGCAGGCGACGGCCGGTATCCTCCGCGCCGACGTCGGCGCGACACCCGCGCGCTTCTCCTTGCCCGCGGCGCACGCCGAGGTGCTGCTCGACCACGACTCCCTGTCGTACATGGGTGCCAGCATCCAGCAACTCCTGAGCCTCCCCGGCGCGTTCGACCTCGTGGCGGACGCGTTCCGGACCGGCGGCGGCGTGCCGTACGAGGTCTACGGGGCGGTCAACGTGGACGGCCAGGGTGGCGCGAACCGCCCGGTGCTCACGTCGACCCTGCCGAACGAGTGGTTGCCGGCGATCCCCTCCGTGCATCAGCGACTGTCTTCCGAGCCGCCGGCGCGGGTGCTCGACGTCGGCTGCGGTGTCGGCTGGTCATCGATCGCGATCGCGTCCGCCTATCCCCAGGTCCTGGTCGACGGCGTCGATCCCGACGATCTCTCGCTCCGACGAGCCCGTCAGAACGCCGAAGCCGCCGGGGTCTCGGAACGCGTCCGGTTCCACACCGTGGACGCGTCCACGCTTCCCGTCGATCACCCGGTCGACTTCGCCACCGCGTTCGAGTGCATCCACGACATGGCGCAGCCCGTGCAGGTGCTCCGCGCCGTCCGGTCGGTGCTCCACGACGACGGCGCGATGCTCGTCGTCGACGAGCGCGCCGGCGAGACGTTCACCGGCGAGCCCGACGCGCTCGAGTCCTACTTCTACGGGTGGAGCGTCTTCGAGTGTCTCCCTGCCGGCATGGCCGAGACGCCCTCCGCCCAGACGGGCACCGTGATGCGTCCGGAGACGCTCCGGGGATACGCGACGGAGGCCGGGTTCGGCGGGTTCGAGATCCTGCCCGTCGAGCACGACGCGTTCCGTCTGTACCTGCTCCGGCCTTGACGAGCGCGTCCCGGCTTCACGGCGACATCGGCCGTTCGGCCACGGTTCGCATCGCGGAACGGGTGCCGCCGCGTCGCGTTCACCATCATCCGATGTAGTCCCGTGGTGGCCGGCATGTCCGTCGATGAACCGTCCCTCGGACCGGGGCCGGGAATGGGTCGGTGCCCCGATGCGCCTGGTGGGTGACTCCACCCACAATCGGACGCGACCCGAATCGAGGCCAACCCGAGGGGGTGTCCATGCGTCAGTGGGAGCTGATCGGCATCACCGACCAGGTACCGCTCGTCACCCAGCCCGTTCCGCGTCCGGCGCGGCTCACGAGGACGGAGCCGACGCCGGAAGAGCCCGTGTTCTTCTGGACCACGGACGGCGCGCTCCGGTTGCAGAGCGTGAGCGATGCGGCTGCCGAGGTGATCGGGCGCTCCGCCGACGCGTGCACCGGCCGCGACCTGTTGGAGATCTTCGGGCTGGAGGGACCCAACGCCAGGCTGCTGGACGCGCACATCGCGGCGCTCGGGGGAGACGCCGCGATGTTCGCGCTGAAAGGGGATCGGGTCAGCGTCCGCTGCCGCGTCGGCCCCGTCACCGACGGGCTCGGGAAGACCGCGGGCACGTATTGCGTCGCGATGCAGATCGACGGCGTGGACGTGCGCGAGGACACCGAGCGTCCTGCCGTCGCCTGACGGGTCAGCCCGCGAACGACGCCACGGCCTCGAGCGTCAGCTCGGTCGTGGCGTCGTCGTGCGCTGCCGAGAGGCTCCACAGTTCGTAGCCGGACGGTGGCAGGTAGACGCCGCGCTCCCGCAGGTGATGGAAGAAGCGCGCGAACCGGTCGTGGTCGGCGGCCTTCGCGTCCTCGAAGGTCCGCACGGCCCGGTCCGTGAAGAACACGCTGAACATCGAGGCGGCGCGGTTGATCGTGGCGGGGACGCCGGCCGCGTCGAGGCGCTGGGAGAGCCCATCCACGAGGTCGATCGCCCGGCGCTCGAGCGCGTCGTACGGCGGTTCGCTCCGCGCGAGGTCGAGGGCGGCGATGCCGGCCGCGACCGCGACGGGGTTCCCGCTCAACGTCCCTGCTTGATACACCGGACCGAGGGGTGCCAGCCCTTCCATGAGGTCGCGGCGTCCGCCGAACGCCGCGCAGGGGAACCCGCCCCCCATGATCTTGCCCAGCGTGATCAGGTCCGGCGTCACGCCGAACCATGCCCCCGCGCCGGCGTACGCGACGCGGAAGCCGGTGATCACCTCGTCGAACAACAACAGGGTGCCGTGCGCATCGCAAAGAGCACGCAGGCCCTCCAGGAACCCGGGCTCGGGCGGCACCACGCCCATGTTCGCGGCGATCGGCTCCACGATGACCACCGCGATGTCCTGTCCGCGTTCGGCGAAGATCTCTCCGACCGTATCCAGGTCGTTGAACGGAGCGGTGAAGGTGTCCTTCGCCGCCCCCTCCGTCACGCCGGGTGAGCCGGGGATGCCGAACGTCGCCACGCCGGATCCGGCCCCGTTCGCCAGGAGGGCGTCGGAGTGGCCGTGGTAGCAGCCGTCGAACTTCAGCAGCAGGTCGCGTCCCGTAACGCCACGCGCCAACCGGATCGCGCTCATCGTCGCCTCGGTGCCCGACGAGACGAATCGCACCATGTCGACGCCGGGCACGGCGTCCACGATCCGCTCGGCGAGCTCGACCTCGAAGACCGTCGGGGCTCCGAACGACGTGCCGTGCGCCGCCGCCGTGACCGCCGCCTGCACGATCTCGGGCCGCGCGTGCCCGAAGAGCAGCGCCCCCCACGACTGGACGTAGTCCACGTAGCGGTTGCCGTCGACGTCGAACAGGTAGGCCCCTTCCCCTCGCTCGACGAACGGGGGGCTGCCACCCACCGCACCGAACGCGCGGACCGGCGAGTCGACACCGCCCGGGATGACGTTCGAGGCACGGCCGAAGAGCTCGTCGGAGGTGGTCACGGGCACGATGGTACGTGCCGCGTCAGTCCAGGCAGAACTCGTTGCCTTCCGGATCCTGCATCGTGATCCAGAACTGGCCCCGCTCCTCGAACTCGTAGAGCTTCGTCGCGCCCAGTCCGATGAGCCGCTCGGCCTCCTCGGTCAGCCGCGCCCGTCGTGCGTCGGGTTCGAGACCGGGCGCGGCGCGGACGTCCAGATGCACCCGGTTCTTCGCCGACTTGCCCTCAGGGACCTTCTGGAAGAAGACGCGCGGACCGTCGCCGTCGGGGTCGACGATCGCGCTCTGGTCGTTCCAGCGCTCCTCGGGGATCCCCATCTCGCGGGCCCAGTCCTCCCACGAGGACCATCCCTCGGGCGGCGGCTCCTCGATGTAGCCCAGCACACGCTTCCAGAACCCGGCGAGCTCCGCCGGGTCGGCCGCGTCGAACGTCACCTGCACCGCGAAGCTCATCCTCGGGTGATCCAATCCGCGGCGTCCTTCGCGTGGTACGTCAGGATGAGGTCGGCGCCGGCACGGCGGATCGACGTCAGGGTCTCGAGCACGGTGCGTCGCTCGTCGAGCCATCCGTTCTGCACGGCGGCCTTGATCATCGCGTACTCGCCGGACACGTGGTACGCCGCCATCGGGAACGCGGTCGCGTCCTTCGCTCGGCGGAGGATGTCGAGGTACGGGACGGCGGGCTTCACCATCACGATGTCTGCGCCCTCGTCGATGTCGGTGAGGATCTCGCGGATGGCCTCGCCGGCGTTCGCGGGATCCAGCTGGTAGCCCGTGCGATCCCCGAACTTCGGCGCGCACTCCGCCGCGTCGCGGAAGGGTCCATAGAGCGCGCTCGCGAACTTGGCGGCATACGCCACGATGCCGACCGCGTCGTGGCCCGACGTGTCCAATGCGTCCCGGATCGCGGCGACCTGTCCGTCCATCATGCCGCTCGGCCCGAGCATGTGGGCCCCCGCGTCGGCCTGCGCGAGCGCGATCCTGCGGTAACGCTCCAGCGTCGCGTCGTTGTTCACGTTTCCGCCGTCGTCGAGCACGCCGCAATGCCCGTGGTCCGTGTACTCGTCCAGACACAGATCGGCGATCAGAACGTGGTCGTCGCCCAGCTCTTCGCGGAGCGTGCGGAGGGCGCGCTGGGCGATCCCATGGGGGTTCCACGCCTCGGAGCCCTCGGCGTCCTTCCGCTCGGGAACCCCGAACAGCATGAACGCCGTGATCCCGCGCGATGCGATGTCGGTTGCCTCCTTGCGCAGCGACTCGAGGGTGTGCTGGAACTGTCCCGGCATCGATCCGATGGGAACGGCGTCGGGGATCCCCTCCTTCACGAACAACGGGGCGATCAGTTGCCGAGGAGCCAGATCCGTCTCGCGGATCAGCCCCCGGAGCGCCGGCGTCCGGCGCATCCGTCGTGGTCGCTGCTGGGGGAAGCTCATGGACGGATTCTACCGACGCGGGCCGAGGACCCGTTCGACGGCCTCGACCAGGCCTTCGATCGAATGCGGCCGTGCGACGGCGGAGACGCGGAGACCGTGCTCACGGGCCTGCGCCGCCGTGACGGGTCCGATCGCGACGACCTTCGGGTTGCCGCGCACCACGCCCATCGCCCCGATGAATCCGCGGACCGTGGACGCGCTGGTGAACGTGATGGCGTCGACCGCCCCGTCGCGGAGGGCGACGCGGGCGTCGGGTGGGAGCGCGCGCGGCATCTTCGTCCGATAGGCATCGACACGGATCGGGGACCAGCCCTTCGAGGCGAGACGCTCCTCGAGTCCCGCCGGCGCGATGTCGGCGCGGGCGCACAGCACACGCCCTTCCCCCGGGGGAAGGCGCGGGCCAGGGCGGTGGTCGTGAACGTCGAGGGCGTGAGGTCCGGCGTCCGTCCGGCCCACGCGCGGAACGCCGCGGCCGTCCCGTCCCCGATCGCCGCCACGTTGGCCCGCACGTCTCCCGGGCGGGCGAGCCGCGACGCGAGCATCTCCACGGTGGCGCGACTGGTCAGGACGACCCATGCGAACCCTCCACCCGACAGGTCGCGCAGGGCCGCTGTGAGCGCGGCCGACCGCGCCGGCACGATCTCGATCGTCGGGGCGACGATCGTGTCCGCTCCCAATCGGCGAAGGCGCCGGACGAGCTCTGCCGATTGATCGGCCGGCCTCGTCACCAGGACGGCCCGGCCGGCGAGCGTCCTCACCGTTCGTCGTCCAGCGCCTCGAGGATCTCTTCGGCGCCGTCGGCGATCAGCTCCTTGGTCGCCAGAGCGGCCGCGTCCTCCGGCGTGTCGGAGACGACCTCCACCCGCGCGACCCGTGAACCGTCGGGCGCGATGACCACGGCGAGCATCTCGATCCGCCCACGGTTCACGGTGGCCAGGGCGCCGAGGGGCAGCGCGCAGCTGCCGCCGATGCGCCACATCAACGACCGTTCGGCCTCGAGCGCCGCGCGACTCTCCGCGTGGTCCAGCGGCGCGAGCGCGGCCATCGTGGGGAGGTCGTCCGCCCGAGCCTGGAGTGCCAGCGCGCCCTGCCCCGGCGCGGGGACCATCACGTCGAAGCTGAGCGGAGCGGAGTGGGGCGGGGTGGAGCCGAGTCGTATCAGCCCCGCGAGCGCGAGCACGGCCGCATCGACGACGCCATCGGTCACCTTGCGGAGCCGCGTGTCGACGTTGCCTCTCAGGTCGCTCACGGAGATCCCCGGGAACGCCCGCAACAGCTGGGCTCGCCGACGGATGCTCGACGTTCCGATCACGGCTCCGGTCCGCAGGGACGCCTCGCGCAGCACCAGGACATCGGACGGGTCGGCGCGAGGCGGCACGGCGGCGATGACCAATCCTTCGTCGTCCTCGGCCGGGAGGTCCTTCGCGGAATGGACCGCCACGTCGATCTCGTCGCGTTCCAATGCGTCGAGGATGGTGTCGACGAACAGCCCCTTCAGACCCGCGGGCGCGTCGGCGGAGGGAGCGCCCTCATCGCCCGAGGTCGACATCGGGACGATCTCGGAGTCGGTGCCGTGTTCTGCGAGGCGGCGATGGACCTCTGCCGCCTGGACGAGGGCGAGCGGAGAACGGCGGGTGCCGATCCGGAGCGTCACTCGGCGTCGGCGTCGGGGTCGAGTCGCAGGAGCTCGATCAGGAGCTTCGCGTGCAGGTCGTCGGCTCCGGGCTCGGTACGTTCCTTGAGCTCGACGATCGGATCGTGCAGGAGTTTCGCGGCGACGCCGCGTGCCAGGGCTTCGACCGCGTCGCGCTGCTGGGGCGTGAGCTCCGCGAGCCGGCCGGCATGGCGAGCGAGCTCGGAGCGCACGGCTTCGTCGCCGCGGGCCTGGACCGCGCGGATCAATGGGGCAAGCGCGTCCGATCGACGGCGGACGACCCATCGCCTGACCTCCTCGCCGACGATCTCGTGGGCGCGGGCGAGATCATCCGAAGCGTCGTCGTCTCGCTCCATCAGTCGCCGGCGGATGGCACGGATGTCGAACAGCCGAACATCGTCGAGCTCCGCGACGTTCGGGTCGACGTCCCGCGGAACGGCGAGATCCAGCAGGACGAGCGGAGCGGTCCGCCCGCCGGCGAGCGCCGCCCGCACGGTCTCGACGTCGATGACGTTCGCTGCGGCTCCGGTCGCCGAGACGACCAGGTCCGCGTCCGCGATCGCGGCCGGCAACCCGTCGAGGCCCGCGTACGCGTCGCCCGTCCGATCCGCCAGGGCGCGTGCGCGCTCGACCGATCGGTTCAGCACGCGGACGCTCCCCACCCCTCGTCTCCGAAGGTGCTCGACCGCGAGCGCGGCCATGCGGCCCGCCCCGACCACGACGAGGCGGCGCCCTTCGAGCTCGCCGAGCTCCTGCGTCGCGAGGTCTGCCCCCAACGCGACGAAGGCGTCCGGCGCGGCTCCCAACGACGTCTCGGCCCGCGCGCGGCGCCCCGCCCGGGCTGCCGCGTGGAAGAGCGATCGCATCGCCGGCCCCGACGCGGACGCGGCCTCGGCCGCCCGCAGGGCCTCACGGACCTGGGCGTGGATCTGCGTCTCGCCGATCACCATGGAGTCCAGGCCCGCTGCCACCGCGAACAGGTGATCGGCCGCGTCCTGCTCCCAGTGCGAATAGAGCGGCTCGGCCAGCTCTTCCGGAGCCACGCCGCGCACCTCCGTCAAGACGCGCTTCAGCGCCAGGAAGCCGGCGTGGTACGAGGGGACGTTCGCGTAGATCTCGACCCGGTTGCAGGTGGAGAGGATGACCGCCTCGTCGACCGCGTCCATGTCCGTCGCGTGGCGGTAGGCCTTGACGAGGTCGTCGTCGTCGAACGAGAGCCGCTCCAGCAGCTCGATCGGTGCACGTCGGAAGCTGATCCCGAGGGTGAGGATGGGCATCGGAAGGTCCGACGGATTCTACGGCCTGGCGGTCATCGCCACCCGGCCGGCGGCGACGGTGTGACGGGTACCATGCCCGGAATCGTTCGGAGCCAACCATGACGAAGCCGCGAGCACGCGAACTGGGGATCGAGATCGGGCGCTTGGAGCCCGGCTCGCTGAACGCCATCACCGACGTGCCGGGCGTCCGCGTGGGGCATCGAACCATCGTCCGGGGCGCCGACGGGGACCCGCACGCGATCCGGACCGGGGTAACCGCCGTCTTCCCACACGAGGGGGAACCGTGGAGGGAGCCCGTGTACGCCGGCACGCACATCCTCAACGGGTATGGCGAGCTGATCGGCATCAATCAGATCGCGGAGTGGGGCGTCCTGATGTCGCCGATCGTCTTGACGTCCAGCCTCGCGATCGGCAAGGCGTTCGACGCCACCGTGAAGTGGCTCTCCGGACGCGACACCTCGGCCGGGGAGGAGGTCATGCCGGTCGTGTCCGAGTGCGACGACTCCAGCCTCAACGACATCCTGTCGTTCCCCCTCACCGACGAGGACGTCGCGGCAGCCCTGGACGGCGCCGTGGCCGGCGACCGCGCCGAGGGCTGTATCGGTGCGGGCACCGGGATGCAGTGCTTCGACTTCAAAGGCGGGATCGGATCCGCCTCACGCGTGCTGTCTGCCGATGCAGGCTCCTTCACCGTGGGCGTGTTGGTGCTGACGAACTTCGGGAGCCGCCCGGACCTGCGGATCGACGGGGTGCGGGTGGGTGAGGAGATCACCGACCTGATGCCGGTGGAACACACCGAGGGGTCGTGTGTGGTGATCGTCGCCACGGACGCGCCGTTGCTGCCGCACCAGCTCCGGCGCGTGGCGCAACGCGCCGGCATGGGGCTGGCACGGACCGGCTCGACGGCTTCCAACGGGTCGGGGGAGCAGATGCTCGCGTTCTCGACCGCCAACCGGATCGCGGTCCGCAGCGACGGGCCGGTCGTGGATGTCCGTGCGGTCACGGACGCGCGCCCGGGCCCGCCGTGGCTGCTGGGAGCGCTGTTCGCCGCCACGATCGAGGCGACGGATGAAGCCGTGGTGAACGCGCTCGTCGCCGCCGAAACGGTCGTGGGGCGTGACGGGAACACCTTGTTCGCGATGCCGGTCGACCGGGTGCTTCCGTTGATGGAGCGCGCGGGCCGTCTCGCCCCGCGCTGAGTCAGTCGCTCGAGGGCTGTTCGAAACGGAACGGATCGAACGGCGCGGGATCGAACGGCGGCGGCTCGCCGAGGATGGCTGTCGCCACCAGCTTGGCGGTTCCGGCGCCCAGGATGACGCCTTCTGAACCGTGGCCGGTCGCGACGACCAGCCCGTCGCGGATCGCGCCCACGAGCGGGCGTTCGTCGGGGGAGACCGGCCGGAGTCCCCACCATGTCGACCGGACCTTCGCCTCCGCCACGCAGGGGACGAGGGCGATCGCGGCGGCGAGCTGGCGTCGCGGCACGCTCGGATCCTCGGGCTCCGGCGTGATCCAGGCCTGACGCGACGAGCCCACCAGCACCGAGCCGTCGGGGTGCCGATGCACGATGGCGCCGACCTCGGCGCGCGCCGCGGCGTCGGCGGCCACACGAGCCGCGGAGGGTCGTTCGACGGCGGTCATCCGGTCGGGCGCGTCCCGCCACCCCACGTGCTCGATCAGATGGCGGATCGGGTGATCCGTCGGCTCCAGCTGCGCGATCCACCCGCGCGCGCCGGTCACCGGTATCCGGATGCCCAACGGGTTCAACAACGACGCCGACCAGGGACCGGCGGCCACCACCACGACGTCGGCGTGGACGGGACCGTCGTCCGTCACGAGCCCGCGGACGGCGTCGCCGTCGTCGAGCAGCGCTCGCACGCGGAGGTGATGGCGGATGTCGGCGCCGCCGCCCTTCGCAGCCAGCGCCAGGGCCACGGTGAGTGCCGCCGGGTCGAGCCGATGGCCCTGATCCAGCAGCCACGCGGCCACCGCATCGCCGGTGACCTCGGGTTCGGTCTCACGGAGCGCGGCCGCGTCGAGCTCCTCGATCTCGATGCCGTTCGCGCGCGCCGCCGCCAGCGCGGGCTCTGCCCGGGCGACGTCGTCATCCTCCAGCGCCACGAGCAGGTGACCGACCGGGTGGGGGTCGATCCAGACCGGGAGCGCCCCCGAGGCTGCGACGTCGAAGTAGGTGGGGAGGGTGGCGCGTGCCATCGGTTCGAGGATCGGGTCTTCCGGGAGGACGAACCAGCCCTGGTTCCGTCCCGACGCGCCGGCCGCAAGCTCGTCCCGCTCGATCAGCGTGACGGTCGCTCCCGCGCGCGCGAGCTCGTAGGCGCAGGCGGCGCCGATGATCCCCCCTCCGACGATCGCGACATCCGGCACGGCCGCAGCGTAGCGGGTGCTACCCGGCGACCGCAGCCTCGTCCGGCGCGTGGATCGGCAGCCGGACGGTGAACGTGCTGCCTTCGCCGGGGGTGCTCTCGACGGTGACGGTTCCACCCAGGTGCCGGACCAGGTCGCGCACCATGGACAGGCCCAGACCGGCCCCGCTGAAGCGCCGCGTTGACGATGAGTCGACCTGATAGAAGCGCTCGAAGATCCGTTCGCGCTGATCGGGCTCGATACCGATCCCGTGATCGCGAACGCTGAACACCAGCTCGCCGCCGTCCGTGCGGGCGTCCATCTCGCATGGCGATCCCTCGGGCGAGTACTTCAGCGCGTTGTCCAAGAGGTTGGTGATGATGCGCGACAGGAGCTGTCGGTCGGTATGCATCACCGGGATGTCCTCGGGCACGCTCGTTACGACGCGATCGGCATCGGCGCCCAGCCCTTCGATCGACTCTCGGCACACGTCTTCGAACAGGACGCGGCCGATCGAGATGGACAGCTGGTCGTTCTCGAGCCGTGACGTGGTCAGCAGGTTCTCGACCAGGCCGATCAGGCGGTTGCCCTGGCGCTCCATCCGTTCCAGGAACTCCTCACGCAGCAGGGCGTCGTCGGCGAACTGGGGCAACCGGAGCGTCTTCGCGTACCCGGTCATCGCCGTGATGGGCGTCCGCAGCTCGTGCGAGACGACCGCGACGAATTCGCCCTTCATCCGGTTCAGCTCCCGGAGCTGGTCGACCGTGGCGCTCTCCTTGCGGAGGAGGTTCTCCAACCGTTGTGCTTGCGCCGTCAACAGCTCGTTCTGCTCCGCGAGGCGATCCGCCATCATCCGGCTCTGGAAGTACATCTGACGGGCGAAGACGAGCGGCGCAAGGAACACGACGACCGACCACGCTCCCTCCTCGATGAAGAAGCGCGCGATGACCACGCCGAAGAGCGCTAAGCCGATGTATGACGCCAGGAACTCGACCGGCCGCGAGCCGTGCATCTTCCGCAGGACCTGCGGAACCGTGAGCCCGTGTTGGAGCGAGGCGTGGAGCGCCACCAGGATCGCGTTGATCGTGTAGGCGGCGACCGTGGCGACGAGGGCCGCGGGGACCAGGATCCACCAGCGGCTGGTCACGGTGGCGAGCTCGTGGAACACCAAGCTTCCCGCCACGATCGCCAAGGCCATCTGCGATCGGTTCCACATCGCTCGAAGGAACGGCGTATCGCGGCGGAGCTCGTGGATGTCCGACGACCCGATGATGGCGATCATCCCGGCGACCGGCGGGCTGTACAGCATCGCGACGCCGATCATGATCGGGAACGACAGCGATAGCTCGATGTCCTCCCATGCGGGGATCGGGATGAGGTCCACCGCCATGATGCAGATGACGAAGAAGAGCGCTCCCCACCCGATCATCGTCCAGTCGACGGTCGTGGCCTGCCAGCAGAGCCAGCAGGCGATCGGGATGATGAGGACGGCTTCGAGCGCGGTGACGGCGGCGCCGCCTCCGGAAGGGTTCCGCGGCGCCGGGGCCTCCGAGGCGTCGGGGCCTGCGGTGGACTCCTGCGATTCCATCAAGCGGTGGCCTTCGTCCTGACGATGCGGGGATGGCGTTTCGGCATCGAGAACACGATGAACCATGCGGCGCCCAACTGCACGCACACGTCGCCGATCGAGATGGCCTGGTCCAGGGGGAACCCCAAACTGATGACGTCGCCGAGGGGCAGCAAGACGGTGTCCTCGCCGGCCAGATGGTGCTTCGAGCCGCCGTTCGCCACCAGGTCGGCCAGCGTCTCGGCCTGGTTCGATCCCGCGAGCGCCTCTCGCGTCACCGGCATCCCCTGGTTGGCGACGATCACGACGGCGTTCAGCGCGAGGCCGAGCAGGATCAACGCGAACCCGTGCGTCCGGATATTGAGGACGGCGAAGGCGATCAGCGCGGCGAACGACATGTAGAGCAGGACCGAGCCGGGCATCCCGCCTACGGGGACGAACTGCAGGACGACGCCCACGAGGGCGAGCCACCCCGCCCGGATCTTCGCCGAGGGGAAGCCGCGCAGGGTTCCTCCGGCGAGCAAGCCGGCGGCCGTTGCGGCGACGACGGTGAACACGATGAGACGCATATCCGCTCCTGGGGCCGATTTTCTTCTAGCCATATCGGGGCTGCTCAGGGCTCTCTTGAGTGTGTCGGCCGAACGGGTGACGAGATCGCCCCTAAAGAGCCGTCGGAAACTGCCGAAACAACGGGGGATACGACACACCGACACGAAAGGAGGAGATGGCATGGAGCGTCTTCGTAGAGCTCTCCTCTCCCTGGGTGCGGCCGCCGTCTTCCTGATGGCTGCTGGTGCCGGCTGGCGTAACTGGTAAGAGGTCAAGCTCGTCCGCCGTTCCTGCCGGGCCCGCCGCTTCGCGGCGGGCCCGGAACACGGCACTCCGCTCGTCCCCGGATCCCCCGTCGCTACCTCCCGTCGGCCCCGGTCCGTCTCCATCTTCTAGAATCCGTCGCGGAGACGTGCCTGAGTGGCCGAAAGGAGCCGCCTGCTAAGCGGTTAAGGGGGTAACACTCCTTCCCGGGTTCGAATCCCGGCGTCTCCGCCGGTCACTGGCTTCCCCTTCCCTCGGCGTCGCGCGTACCCTTCCTGCTTGATGCGCACGGCCGCCGTCCCTCTCCGCACGCTTCGCCTGGGTGAGCACCACTACCCGCTCGTCCTCCCGACGATCCGTGACCCCCGACTCCACCTGGCGGCGGTCATCATCTCGATCCACATCCTCGGCCAGGTCGCCCTCGGCTTCCAGGTGTCGATCGTGCAGATCCTCGTGGCGATCTTGACCTGCGCCGTGATCGAGGTGACGTGGACGTTCCACCAGACGAAGACCCTCGTGTGGCCGGCGAGCGCCATGCTGACGGGGAGCGGCGTGGCGCTGATCTTCCGGGTGATCGGCACGGAGAACGGCGACTACTGGAGCTGGCACGGCTGGTACCTGTTCGCCATCGTCGCCGGGCTCTCCCTCGTCACGAAGTACGTGATCAAGTGGCACGGCTCGCACGTGTTCAACCCGTCGAACGTCGGCCTCGTCGCCGCGTTCATCATCCTCGGCAGCAGCCGGGTGGAGCCGCTCGACTTCTGGTGGGCACCGCTCGGTGTCGCGATGGTGGCCGCGTACCTGATCATCACGGTCGGAGGGGTGCTCATCACCCGCCGCCTGCACCTGCTACCGATGTCGGTGGCGTTCTGGGTCACCCTGGCCGTCGGCATCGGCGTGGTCGCGGCATCCGGTCACTGCATGACCGCAAGCTGGTCGTTCGAGCCCGTGTGCGATTCCCGCTTCTGGTGGACGATCGTGACGTCGCCGGAGGTCTTGATCTTCCTCTTCTTCATGATCACCGATCCGAAGACGGTGCCAGCAGGACGGGTGGCGCGGCTGGTCTTCGCGGCGGGTGTCGCCGTGGTCAGCACGTTGCTGATCGCACCGCAGACGACCGAGTTCGGTTCCAAGGTGGGCTTGCTCGCCGGCCTGGTCGTGATGTGCGTGGCCCGATATCCGCTCGAGCGCCTCTGCCCCGCCGCCGACTCGGACCAGGACCGGATCGGCACCTTCGCCGCGCGACTCGCGTCGACCGGCGGTCCGACCCTCGTTCCTCGGCGCGCGTTCACCCGCGGCGCGATCGGCGGCTCGGCGGCGGTCTTCCTGGTGACCGGGATCGTGGCAGCGGGCGCGGTATCGCGAGGGATCCCGTCGGCCGCCCGGGCCGAGGTGTTCCCCGTGATGACCGCGCAGATCGATCCATCCACGCTGCCGACCGTCACGGTCGACGCCGACGTGACGGAGATGCGCAGCGACCTGACGGGCTCCGGCGCGCAGGAGGTCGCCGTGGACCTGGCCGAGAACCTCGAGACCGAGACGCAGGCGCTCCGAGCGGCCGACCGGTCGCTCCTGCCGGCCGTCGATTTCGCCGATCGACTCACCGAGATGCAGGCGCGGATCGATCAGGCGGTCGCGAGCGGCGAGGTCGTGGTGGACGCCTACCGCTTCGATTCCATCCGGATCTCCTCCGTGATCCGAGCGGAAGGCCAAGGCGGCCTCAGCCTGGGGCTCGATGCACGTGGCACGGTGGACGAGATCACGTACGACGCCGAGGGCAACGAGACCGCGCGAACGGCTTCGCCGTTCGCGATCACGTTCATGCTGAGCCGGCCGACCGGCGAGCGGTGGCTCCTGGTGGCGACCCGACCGCTCGTCTGAGCCGGTGATCGGCCCCCCACGTCGCGGTCGCCATCGAGAGGCCCGAACTCAATCAAGCGCGTTCGAGGGCCGATATCGCGAGGGTGGAGCATCAGGTCGGCACCACCCGTCCTCCCGCCCAGATCCGGGGCTGGATCGACCGTGTCGTCCTGCAGCGGGGTCCCCGTGCCGGCTGGCTCGCCGTCATCGCCGTGTGCGCCGGGTTCGGGTTGTGCTACGGCACCACGGCCGTGTTCGGATCGCAGGCCGTCTCCGCGACCTGGTACGTGCTGTTCGTGTTGGTCGCGGCTGCACGGTTCCGGTTCGCCGGGGCGCTGGTCGCGTCGACGGTCGCCATGCTGCTCTCGGGGCCGATGCGGCCGGCGCTCGACACCGTTTCCGAGCAGCAGGCGCCGGTCTGGATCGGGCGCGGGCTCGTGTTCGCGTTGGTCGGTGTCGTCACCGCAGCGCTGATCGAACGGATCGTGGCGGACCGCGAGCGAGAGCTCCAGCTCGCCGAGCACGAGCGCGACTTCGCCATCCGGCAGGCCGCCGTCATCGCCACGGTCTCGCACGAGTTCCGTACGCCGCTGACCGTGATCACCGGCGTCGCGCGGACGCTGGAGGTCCATCACATGGTCTCCGGCGAAGGCGCGTCGCTCTTGGTCGGTTTGATGGACTCCGCGCGCCGGCTGACCGACCTGGTCAACACGATCGGGGCGGTGATGGACGGTTCCGGCGACCAGAAGTTCGTCCGGCTCGAGCCCGTCGTCCTCCGCGACGTCATGGATCACGTCCTCGATCATCTCGGTGTCCGTGATCCTCGCAACCGCGTGTCCGTCCACCTCGACCCGAGCGCTGAGATCTTCATCTCGGATCGCGAGTTGCTCAGTCAGTTGATGCGACATGTGATCGAGAACGCCGTCAAGTTCTCACCCGTCGAGGAGCCGGTCGAGGTTCGCGTCCACCGGGAGCGTGGTCGGCTGACGATCCACGTCGCCGATCGCGGGCCCGGCATCGATGGGTCCTTGCTCCGCTCGCCGCTGCCGTTCACACAGGGCGATCTCTCTATGACGCGTACCACGCAGGGGCTCGGCCTGGGACTCTTCGCGGCGTCACGGCTCGCCGCCGTCCTCGACGGCACGATCCGGTTCGAGCCACGCGTCGGTGGGGGAACCGAGGCGATCCTCGAGCTGGCGGCGCCGGACACGTCCCACACGACGGGCGACGACGTTCCTCGCTCCGAGACCGCCTGAGCGCGACTACGGCTCGACCATCCTCGAGTACGCGTCCTTCCGGACGGATGAGTCCGTCCGAAGGCTCCTGTGCCCAGTGCTACCCTTGGTCACCTGCGCCGGTAGCTCAATGGATAGAGCATCTGACTACGGATCAGAAGGTTGGGGGTTCGACTCCCTCCCGGCGCGCCAGAGGATCCGGCGATGTTGTCGTCTCGCCGTTCGCGGGTGAAGGATGCACGCGTGGAGCGCCCCGAGACCCGTTACGCCGTGAGCGACGGCGTGCACATCGCCTATCAGGTGGTGGGCTACGGGCCGTTCGATCTCGTCTACGTGCCCGGGATGGGTCTCCAACGTGGAGATGATGTGGGAGGAGCCGCGCTTGGCGGCGTTCCTCGAGCCGGCTCGCGTCGTTCGCGCGACTGATCGTGTTCGACAAGCGGGGCACGGGACTCTCGGATCCCGTCCCGGACGCCGAGCTCCCCGGCCTCGAACGCCGGATGGACGACGTGCGCGCGGTGATGGACGCGGCCGGCTCCGAGCGAGCGGCGCTGCTCGGCAGCTCCGAGGGCGGGAACATGTGCATCCTGTTCTCGGCGACGTTCCCTGAGCGAACGTCGGCCCTCGTGCTCGTCGGGTGCTACGCGAAGCGCTCCCGCAGCGATGACTACCCCTGGGCGCCCGATCCGGAGGAACGCGAGCGCGAGATCGAAGAGACCGAGCGCACGTGGGGACGCGTCGATCCGACGCCGACACTCGCGCCGTCGCTCGCCGGCGATCAGGCGTTCCGCGATCTGGTTCTCGCGGTACTTCCGCTTCTCCGCGAGCCCTCGGGCCGCCGCCGCCGTTCTGCGGATGAACACGGAGATCGACACGCGAGACGTGCTGCCCGCCATCCGGGTCCCGTCGCTCTTGCTCTACCGCACCGGTGACGTCGACGTGCAGGTCGACGAGGGCCGATGGATCGCCTCCCGGATCCCGGACTCACGCTTCGTCGAGCTGCCCGGAGCGGACCACCTGATGTGGACCGAGGGATCGCCGATGCGATCCTCGACGAGATCGAGGGGTTCTTGACGGGCGTTCGTCGAGGGCCCGCGCCCGACCGGGTCCTCACGACCGTCTTGTTCACGGACATCGTCGGATCGACCGAGCGCGCCGCCGCGATGGGCGACCGCGATTGGGCGGCGCTGGTCGATCGACACCATGCCGCGATCCGCGCGGAGTTGGACCGGTTCCAGGGTCGCGAGGTCGATACGGCCGGCGACGGCTTCCTGGCGCGCTTCGACGGTCCCGCGCGTGCCGTGCGATGTGCGATCGCCGCGGGCGACGCGGTGCGCGACCTCGGCCTCGAGATCCGGGCCGGCGTCCACACGGGCGAGGTGGAACTGGCCGGCGACACGATCCGCGGTGTGGCGGTTCACATCGGCGCCCGGATCGCCGGGACTCGCGCCTCGTCCGGACAGGTGCTGGTGTCGCGGACGGTCAAGGATCTCGTCGCCGGCAGTCGGTCTCGTCTTCGAGGATGCCGGCGAGCATGAGCTGAAGGGCGTCCCCGACCGCTGGCAGCTCTACCGAGCGGCCGGGTGAGGCGGTTCCGGGGAGCGCGTCTTCCGGTGCTCCGTCCGCGCTAGGCCGGTGCCAGGACGATGGTCCACATCGTGGCGTTCGTCGCGGTGGCGGCAGCGGTGGCGATCAGGCCGCCGTAGGGCCCGGCCGGAACGGCCGCTCCGCTGTCGACGACCAGCCCGGCGACCGTGCCGCTGCCGCTCTGGGTGCCGCTCGCCCGGACGACCACGCCCGCGGGAGGCGTGAGCGCGGTGGTCGTGGAGTCCTTGTGCGTCCAGTACGACACCACCCAGCTGACCGGAGATGACACGGTCGCGATCGGTGTGGTGTGTGAGGTCGCCCAGAGGCGTCGATCGCCCGCGAGAACGCCGCGACCGGATCGGCGCCCGACGTTCCTCGGTAGGCGACGAGCACGAGGTTCGCCTTCGCCCCTGCGGAGAGCGTTGATCCGGAGCGTGGTACCGGCGTCGGCGGGGCCGGCGACCTTCCGCCAGACGCGCGTCACCGCGCCCGGACATCGAGAGCGTGTCGAGCGGTTGCCAACCGGTCACGCCGGTCGGTTCGGAGATCGTGCGGACCGCGTTCACACCGAAGAACAGGATCAGGCCGTCTCCGGGCGCGACCGACGACGGAACGACCAACGGTGTGGTCGTGAGCGTTGACGTTCGACATCGCCTGGCCCACGAATTGGATGGAGCCCGCGGCGGTCGTGACCGAGACGATCTGGGTCGCCTGGTCCGTGGCGTCGTCGTCGTCGGTCACGGTGAGGGTGATCGTGTAGGTGCCGGCCGCCGCGTACGTGTGTGCCGCGCCACTCCCTGTCCGGTGCCGCCGTCGCCGAAGTCCCACGCGTACGACGTCGATCGTCCCGTCGGGGTCCGTCGACCCGGCCGCCGAGACGGTGCAACGCCAGGCCGCTGCAGCTCGCGCTCATGACCGCGTTCGGCGGCTGGTTCGGCGGCGGCTCGTTCGACAGGCCCACGACCCGCTCGAGCGGGACGAACTTGAAGTTCTGGTTGCCGGTGTTGCCCGGCGCGGTGTTGTTGTTGTCCTGGCAGACGAACATCCCGTTGGGGAAGGCGGGACCGAGGTTCGCGGCGAGGGCATCGATGCCGTCCGTGCGACCGCAGCCGTCGACGGTGCCGTTCACGACCTTGAATTCCCGGATGAACGTGTTGGCCCCCTGGCGTTCGTACACGGCGTAGGAGTTGAGGGTGTCGGAGGCGGCCTGCGACGACGCGATCAGGTAGCCGGTCTGCCCGGGCTGGTACACGATCGTGAGGCCCTCGACGTCGGTCCGGAGGTGGCCGCCGGCCGCGATCGAGCGATCGACCACCACCCGCGAGCCGGTGTCGTCGGATCGGTCGGCTCCGCCCCGTACTTCCAGATGGCGACGTCCTCTTCGCTGATGTAGAGATCGCCGAGCTCGTCGTCGGCGACGCAGCCCTCGACCTCGGTGCCCGACGTCCCAGTGGCGGACGACGGCGCCCTCGATCGAACCCGTCGCCGTCGTTGTCGCGGAGCGCCATCTGCGCGATCTGGCCGTTCCGCGCGTTGACGAAGACGTGACACGGAGCCGGAGATCGGGCTCCGGTAGAGGCAGATCCCCTCGCCGCCGATCCCCGTGTCGATGCTTCCCGACGCGGTATCGGTGATGTTGGTGAGCATGTCGGGTCGTCGGGTCGATCGCCGTACACGCGGATGCCGAGGCGGTACGTGACGACGATATCGGTCGTTCCGGTCCCGGTGACGAACCCGCTTGCGCACGTCGACGTTGCCGAAGAACCCACTCGGCGATGCGCTGGATCCGGGCGCCGGACAGGTCGTAGACCTCGAGCGCGCCGAGCTTGTCGTTGCCGATGACGATCGACCGCGCCGGGTCGATCGGGTTGCGCCAGATCGCGGGGTCGTCGGCGGCGTCGCCCGAGTTCGCGACCGGCGTGGTCTCGACGGTCGCCTGGGCGTCGCCGACCGGCTGGTCGACCGCCTGGGCACCCGGGATCAGCACCACCGACGGGACCAGGGCGAGGAGCGCGACGAGCAGCGCTGTCGCCGGGCGTCGTCGCGTCATGGTCCGTTCGGTCTGGGGCACGACGGTGACCCTAACAACAAGAGGGTGACGTCGGGTACCGCCGATTGGCCCAGGTCGGATGCCGATGCTCCGTGATTCAAACGTGCGCCGCGGGGCGCGCGCGGGCGGCCTCGAGCAGCGCTTCGATCGCCCGGGCGTTCCCCAGCGCTTCGTCCACGGCCAGATGCCGCGGCTCCTCGAGCCCGCGGATCACGCGATGGACGTGCCGGAGCGCCGGCGTGAACGACAGCTCTCCGGAGATCATCCCGGGCTGGCGGTCGACCTGTCCGTCCCGGACGACGACGAGTTCATCTCCCTCGCCCGGGTGGAAGGGATGGGTCATCCGGATCTCGCCCCGGGTCCCGAGGACACGGGTGAACGGGTCCTCAGCGCTGCGGAACCCGCACGAGAAGACCAGCCGGCGATCGCCGGGGAAGACCAGGGCGCCCCACAGCTCCGTGTCGGCGCCGTCGGGCGTCCATTCGGCGTCGGCGATGGCGCGCGACAGATCCGGCTCCGCATCGAACAGGAGCCGGGCCAGGCGGATCGGATAACAGCCGACGTCCTGGATCGACCCGCCCGCCAGTTCCGCGAACAACCGGATGTTGTCGGGATCGTCCAGCACGAAATGGAACCGCGATTGCACCTCGCGCACGTCGCCGATCGTCCCGTCAGCGAGCATCGCCCGCACGCGCTCGATCTGGTCGTGGAACGGGAACACGAACGCTTCCCACAGCGAACCGGGGGCCGAGCGCGCGACGTCGAGCACCCGTTCGGTGTCGGCGACCGTCCCGCAGAGCGGCTTCTCGCACAGCACGGTCTTCCCGGCCTCGAGGGCGGCGATCGTCCACTCGGCGTGGAGCCCGTTCGGGAGCGGAACGTAGACGGCCTCGACATCGGGATCGGCGATCACGGCGTCGTAGCCCTCCGCCGCGTTCTCGACGAACTGCTCCGCCGCCCAGCGCCGTCCTCGCTCGAGGTCGCGGCTCCCGACCGAGATCGCGACGCCTTCGCCCGATCTCGCGGAGCGCCGGGAGGAACGCGCTCACGGCGATGTCCGCGGTCCCGAGGATCCCCCACCTGACCTGTTCGCCGATCTCGCTCATGCGCGGACCCTACCAACGGGCGACCGCGAACGTGAGGTGGGACGGATGGCCCGTCAGGGGCCACTCCGTATGCTCGGCGGATGCAGGACACGCCGGGTCGGCTCGACCGGGTCGGGATCCTCCGGCCGCTCGCCGTCCGGGACTTCGCGTTCCTGTGGACGGGGACATCGATCTCCATGGTGGGCGACGGCATCTACATCGTTGCGATCGCCTTGCAGGTGATCGAACTGTCGAACACTCCGACCGCGCTTGCCGCCGTCGGGATCGCGTGGTCATTGCCCCAGGTGTTCCTGTTGCTGGCGAGCGGCACGCTCTCCGATCGCGTGGATCGTCGGCGGCTCATGATCGCCGGGGACGCGATCCGATTCTTCGCGATCGGAGCGGTCGGGTTCCTTTCGCTGGCGGACCAGCTGACGATCCCGCGGCTGATCGGCTTGGTGGTGGTGTACGGCGTCGGGCAGGCGATCTTCGGCCCCGCGTTCACCTCGATCGTGCCGAGCATCGTGCCCGAGGCGATGCTCGTCGAGGCGAACGCGCTCGGGCTGTTCGTCCGGCCGTTCGCGATGACGCTGGTGGGGCCGTTGCTCGGCGGTCTGCTCGTCGGCAGGTTCGGGACGGGGTGGGCCTTCATCGTCGACGGGCTCACGTTCGCGTTCTCTGCGCTGATGATCTTCCTGATACGCGCTCGACCGGTTCGACGCGACCCGACCGAGACATCCTCGATGTGGGCCGAGACGAAGGAGGGCATGCGCTACGTCCGTGAACGGCCGTGGCTCTGGGCAGCGCTGCTGGGTGCGCTCATCAGCCTGCTCTGCACGTGGGGTCCATGGGAGACGCTCGTCCCGTTCATCGTCAAGAACGCCCTCGACGGCTCCGCGACGGATCTCGGGCTGGTCTTCGGTGCCGGCGGCCTCGGCGCCGTGCTTGCCGCGTTGATCATCGGACAACGCGGTGACCTCCCGCGCAGGCCGATCACCGTCCTCTATCTCTCGTGGGCGTTCGGCATGCTCATGACGACCGGCTTCGGCCTGGTGTCGTCGGTCTGGCAGGCGATGGTCGTGGCGTTCTTCGCCGAAGGCGCGATCACCGTGTTGGTGGTGGTGTGGATCACGCTGCTGCAGCGGCTGGTGCCCCGCGAGCTCCTGGGCCGTGTCTCCAGCCTCGACTGGATGGTCTCGACCGCGGGCCTGCCGGTGTCGTTCGCGATCGTCGGGCCGCTGGCGGGTGCGATCGGGGTGCGCGCCACCTTGATCTGGGCCGGCATCCTGGGAGCCGCGGTCGTGATCGGCTTCTTGTTCATCCCGGGCGCGCGCGCTCCGGAGCTCGACGGGTCGCTCGCATCCGAGGCATCCGTGGAACCGGCCGGCGAACCTCCTGACGAGCGCCGGTAAACTCCGGGGTCATGGAGTACACGCACCTCGGACGGCTCGGTCTGGTCGTCAGTCGTCTCTGCCTGGGGACCATGAACTTCGGTCCGCATGCGTCGGAAGGCGACAGCCACGCGATCATGGACGCGGCGGCGGCCCACGGCGTCAACTTCTTCGATACCGCGAACGTCTACGGCCGGCACTTGGGTGTCGGAGCGACCGAGGAGATCATCGGCCGGTGGTTCGCGAAGGGCGGCGGCAGGCGCGACAAGGTCGTGCTGGCCAGCAAGGTCTACGGACAGATGGGTGACTGGCCGAACGAAGGGCGTCTCTCGGTGCTCGCGATCCGCAAGGCGTGCGAGGCCTCGTTGAAGCGGCTCCGTACCGATCACATCGACCTCTACCAGATGCACCACATCGACCGTGATGCGTGGTGGAACGAGGTCTGGCAGGCGATGGAGCTGCTGGTGCAGCAGGGCAAGATCCTCTACGTCGGCTCCAGCAACTTCGCGGGATGGCACATCGCGCGCGCGAACGAGATCGCCCGCGCCAGGAACTTCTTGGGACTGGCGTCCGAGCAGAGCCTGTACAACCTCAGCGCGCGCACGGTCGAGCTCGAGGTCCTGCCGGCGGTGCGCGAATACGGCATGGGGTTCATCCCCTACAGCCCGCTGTCGGGCGGGTTGCTGGCGGGCGCGCTCTCGAAGGTCGAGGAGGGGCGCCGGTCCAGCGAGTATCTCCAGGGCGAGATCGAGGAGCACCGCGACCAGCTCGAGCGGTGGGAGGCGGTCTGCGCCGAGCTCGGTGAACGGCCCTCCGACGTCGCCCTGGCGTGGCTGCTCGCCCAGCCGGGTGTCACCTCGCCGATCATCGGACCCCGGACCACCGAGCAGCTCCACGCCTCCATGCGCGCGCTCGAGATCGAGCTGGGCGACGACGTGCTCGCCAAGCTCGACCGGATCTTCCCGGGCCCGGGCGGCTCCGCCCCCGAGGCCTACGCCTGGTAGCGCACCATGGACGATGGACGGCAAGCCCGATCGCCGCTTCCGGGCCGCCGGGAGACGGTGGTCGAGATCGTGGGCTACGCAGGCACAGCGGCGGCCGTCGCGGGGACGGTCTCGGTGTTCTCGCGACACCCGGATCTGTCGAACGGTGCGTCCCTCGCGGTCGCCCTCGCGGTTGCGGCGGTGCTCGGAGTGGCCGGCCTCGCGATCGGGGATCGCTCCGCAGACGCCTATCAACGGATGCGCAGCATCCTGTGGTTCGGAGCGGTGGGGTCGTTCGGGGTCGCCGCGGGGATCGTCTGGCTCAACATCGTCGTCGATCTGAGCGTCAAGACCGCGGTGACGCTCACAGGCATCACGACAGCCGCGCTTGCGCTGGTGTTCTGGGTGATGCTGCGGCGTTCGCTTCAGCAGATCGCGGTCTTCGTCACCGTGGTCGGGACGGTCACGACGCTGGTCGTGCCGAGCAGCTTGGGATCCACGTCTGAGCTGAACGGGCCACTGCTCGTCATCTGGGTGTCGGCGCTGGCATGGTTCGCGGCGGGCACGGCCGAGATCGTCCATCCTCCGAGGACGGCGCGCGTCCTGGGCGCGGTGGTCGCGCTCTACTCGACGCTCCAGATGTTCGGCTCTTCGTACGCGCTCGGGTTGACGTTGGTCTCTCTCACCGCCCTCCTGTTGCTCGCGGTCGGCGATCGGAAGGACGATCGAGCCGTCGCCGGCCTCGGGATCCTCGGGATCCTGATCGCGACCGGGGCCGGCGTGGGACGGGTGGCCGTCGATTCAGGAGGGGCGGCCGCCGCGGCCATCGTGATCGGGCTCGGCCTCCTCGGCGCTGCGATCGCCGCGGTCAGGATGAGCGCGCCGAGCGATGCCCCGCCGCCCCCGCCCGCTCCGCCCCCGCCCGCTCCGCCCCCGGTCGACTACTGAGGCGAGGCACCATCGCCTCGTCCGTGGAGGCCGAGCGCGAGTTGGATCTCCGTTGCGGCGGCGACGACCGCGGGCGCGTAGCGCTTCGCGTCGGCACGGCGGATCCGCGACGTCGGTCCTGACACGGAGACCACGGCGATCGTCTCGCCGCGCGACCCGTAGACGGGAGCGCTGACCGACCCCACGCCCTCCTGGCGCTCCCCGGCGCTCGCCGACCACCCCAGGCGCCGGGCCGTGGCGACCTGCCGGCGGAGCCGGTCGGCGGTGGGGGTCGCCCGGGTCAGCATCCGTGCACGCTGGATGTGTGCCTCGGCCTGGTCGGACGGCATCGACGCCAGGAAGACCTTCCCCGCCGAGCCCGCCCACAGCGGCAACTCGTCGCCGATCGGCACGAACGTCCGCAGCTCGCTCGACGATTCGACGGCGTCGACGCAGATGCGACCGTCGATCGAAGTGACGTAGAGCTGTGCGCTCTCGCCGGTCGCGGCGGCCAGGCGTTCCAGGGCGGGGTGCGCGGCGTCGCGGAGCGATGGTTCCTGCAGCGCCATCGCGGCCAGCTTGAGGAGCCGAGGACCGAGCCGGTACCCGCGTCCTCCGACGAACTCGAGCAGGCCGTGGGCGTCGAGGGACTTGAGCAACCGGTGGGCGGTCGTGCGGGAGAGACCGGTCATGCGGACCACGGCGGCGTGCGTCCGCGCCCCGTGCTCCACGGCGTCGAGGATCGCGACCACCCGATCGAGCACGCCGACGTCCGTCTCGAGGACCCTGCGCGTTCGGCTGGGGTCTGGTACGGTCATGTTCCGCATGACGGTATCACAGTTCCAGATAGTGGAACTCAGGGATCCCGCCAGGAGGCCATCCCCGGGGGACCACCCCGCCAGGTCCCCCCACGGCGGACCCGGATACGGGACGGATAGGGAGAGCCGATGTCACCGCAGACGCTCGCGGAGAAGGTCTGGGAACGCCACGTCGTTCATCGCGCCGACGGCGAGCCCGATCTCCTCTACGTGGACCTGCATCTGGTCCACGAGGTCACCAGCCCGCAGGCGTTCGACGGATTGCGCCTCCACGGTCG
The DNA here is from genome assembly GCA_963777495.1 of uncultured Actinomycetes bacterium. Lineage (GTDB taxonomy): Bacteria > Actinomycetota > UBA4738 > UBA4738 > HRBIN12 > JBBQVZ01. Next base: position 130,235 of record CAVZQM010000015.1, read on the forward strand.
GCCCGTCCGACGGCCCGACCTCACGGTCGCGACCATGGACCACAACGTCCCGACGACGATCGGGCCGGTCACCGACCTGATCTCGAAGCGACAGATGGACGCCCTCTCCTCGAACGCCGCCGAGTTCGGCATCACGCTCTTCCCGATCGGGTCACCGGGCCAGGGCATCGTCCACGTGATCGGACCGGAGCAGGGATACACGCAGCCGGGTCTCGTGATCGTGTGCGGGGACTCGCACACGTCGACGCACGGCGCGTTCGGCGCTCTGGCGATCGGCATCGGGACGTCCGAGGTCGAGCATGTGCTCGCCACGCAGACCCTTCCGCAAAGCAAGCCCGACACGATGTCCGTGACGGTCGAGGGCGACCTGCCCGCCGGCGTGTCTGCGAAGGACGTGATCCTGGGGATCATCGCCCGGATCGGGACGAACGGCGGCGTCGGCCACATCGTGGAGTACCGGGGGTCGGCGATCCGCGCGCTCTCGATGGAAGGGCGTATGACGATCTGCAACATGTCGATCGAGGCCGGTGCGCGCGCCGGCATGGTCGCGCCTGACGACACGACGTTCGCCTACGTCGAGGGACGACCGCACGCGCCGCGGGGCGCGGACTGGGACCGTGCGCTCGAGGATTGGCGTTCGCTCCCGACCGATGACGGGGCCACGTTCGACACGGAGGTCACGATCGATGCTGCCGAGTTGCGGCCGTACGTCACCTGGGGCACGAACCCGAGCCAGAGCGTGATGATCGACGGCGCCGTGCCCGATCCCGAGTCGATGGACGACGCGGGCAAGCGCGAGGCCGCGATCCGCGCGCTCGCCTACATGGCGCTGGCGCCCGGCACGCCCATCCGCGAGATCCGGCCCGACACCATCTTCATCGGCTCGTGCACGAACTCGCGCATCGAGGACCTCCGCATCGCGGCCGGCGTGGTCGGCGGCCGCAAGGTCGCCCAGGGGCTCCGCGCTCTCGTCGTTCCCGGTTCGTTCGCCGTGAAGGAACAGGCGGAACGCGAGGGGCTGGATCGGGTCTTCTCCGACGCGGGGTTCGAGTGGCGCGGCGCCGGCTGCTCCATGTGTCTGGGGATGAACCCCGACATCCTGTCGCCGGGCGATCGGAGCGCCAGCACCAGCAACCGCAACTTCGAGGGCCGGCAGGGCAAGGGCGGCCGGACGCACTTGGTCAGCCCCGCCGTGGCGGCCGCGACCGCGATCGCCGGCCACTTCTGCACCCCGGAGGACCTCTAGATGGACCCGATCCGCGTCATCGAAGGGACCGCGCTCCCCGTCGATCGTTCGGATGTCGATACGGACCAGATCATCCCCGCCGAGTACCTCAAGCGCATCGAACGCACGGGGTTCGGGCCGTTCCTGTTCGCGGAGTGGCGCAAGGATCCGGACTTCGTGATCAACGACCACCGATACGCCGGCGCGTCGATCCTGCTGGCCGGCGCGAACTTCGGATGCGGCTCCAGCCGCGAGCACGCGCCGTGGGCTATCGAGGACGCCGGCTTCCGGGCGATCATCGCCCCGAGCTTCGCCGACATCTTCCGGAACAACTGCACGAAGGTGGGCCTGTTGCCCGTCGAGCTCCGCCTGGAGTCGGTGCGCGCGCTGATGGACGCGGTCCTCGACGACCCCGCGACGCGCATCGTCGTCGACCTGGAACGCCGCACCGTGATCGCACCGGGACTCGACGAGACGTTCGACATCGAGGAGTTCACGGCGTGGCGGCTGCTCGAGGGGCTCGACGACATCGGCCTCACGATGCGCCACCTGGACGAGATCGCGGCCCACGAGGCGCGGCCGCGCCGCCTGGCTCCCAACCGCGTAGGCGATCAACCGGGACGGTGAGCGGGCTACCCGGCCCCGCTCGTCGACGGTGCCCCGGCCGGTGACCCGGGCTGCCGTTCCGGGATCCGTTTGGTGAAGAACAACCCGAGGAAGCCGATGATCGCCAGGAGCGCGAGGGCCGCGCGCAGGCCGTCGACCCGTGCCTGCTGGTTCTCATCGAGGATCGCTTGCGCGGTCTTCGCAGGCACGTCGGCTTCTTGGAGCGCCGTCTCCAACTGCGCGTCGGAGACGAGCGGCACACCGGCGTCGAGCTCCACGGAAGCCTGCGACGAGATGTCCTTCGGCACGTCCGGGTTCTGCGCGATCCCGCTCAGGAACGAAGCGGTCAGTGAAGCGATGAGGATCGAGCCCGCGAGCGCGGTGCCGAGGGACGCCCCGAACTGCGTCGCCGTGTTCTGGAGCCCGCCGACCTCGGCGCTCTGCTCGTTGGGAACCGCCGATACCGTGACGGCCCCGAGCTGGGACGCGAGCGCTCCCATGCCGACCCCGATCGCGAGGAGCGGCCAGGTGACGATCGCCGCGCTCGCATCCGCGTCCATCGTGGCGAACAGCACCACGATGCCGAGCACCACGACGCCGAGCCCCAGTTCGACCACCCGACGGGGAGACGCCGCCGGGAACCGCTTCGGGATCCCCACGGCGGCCACGAGCATCATGACGGAGAGCGGCGTCAGCCTGATCCCCGTGTCGATCGCCGACAGTCCGAGCGCAACCGACAGGTAGAGCGGGATCACGTAGAACACGCCCATCATCACCAGGAACTGGAAGAAGAACATCACGAGCCCACCGGTCATCTGCGCGTTGCGGAACAACGACGGGGTGACGAGCGGTTCGCCGCCTCTCGCGTCGAGGCGCCGGACGTGCCCCATGAACAAGCGGAGCGAGACGAGTCCACCCAGGACGAACCAGACCACGAGGGACATGCCCAGCAACGACGGGGCGCCATCGGCCGGCATCAGCCATCCCCACGTGGAAGAGCGCAGGACGGCGAAGACCGCCAGCCCCATCCCCAGCGCCCACAGGATCGAGCCCGTCACGTCGAGGTGCGGGCGGACCCCGACCGGCTCGTCGGCGACACGCCGCGAGAAGAGGAAGATGCCTGCGCCGACGATCACCTCACCGGCGAACACCCATCGCCACGATGCGTACGTGGTCGCGAGCCCTCCGATCAGCGGTCCCACGGCGATCGCGATGGCGCCGGCAGCTCCGACGAGCCCGTACGCACGCGGCCGCCCCTCCGGCGGGAAGTTCGAGGCGACGAGCGCCACGATCGCGGGCATGATCAAGGCTGCCCCGACACCCTCGAGGAACGACCATCCGAAGATGAGGACTCCGAGGTTCGGCGCGAGGGCCGTCGTCAGCGAACCGGAGCAGTAGATCACGAGGCCGATCACGAACGCGCGCTTGCGCCCGATGATCGAGCCGATCTTGCCGCCGGTGACCATCAGCATCGCCATCACCAGCGTGTACAGCACGATGGCGGTCTGGATCCCGGTGATCGTGGTGTCGAGATCCTTCGCGACGGTGGCGATCGAGACGTTCATGACGGAGCTGTCGAGCGCCATCAGGAACTGCCCGGCTGAGAGCGTGAGGAGGACCACGCCGGCCGCCTGTGTGGCCCGATCGCCCTTCGCCGCCGATGTCACGTGGGCAACTCTAGTTCGAGGTGTGCCCCGGACGAACGACGTGAGGTCCGGCTAGGGGGGGAGCCCCGCGCGGAGGGCAGCATCCTCGCGAGCCTGCGCGGTGAGCGCCTCGAGCGTCTCGGACGGATGAACCGTCACGGGCGTCGCGTCCCGGAGACGGCGCGTGTCGGCCGGAAGCGCCTCGAGATCGGCGGCGAACCGCGCCTGCATGTCCTCGATCGACGGCGCGGAGACGGTGCGCACGCCGTCGCGCATCACCGGCTCGAGCAGCGCCTCGGCGCCCGCCGGCCCCGGCTCGTCGCGGAGCGCGAGCGTGTCACCGTCAGGCCCGCGCCAGGCTTGCTTGCGGCCCGGCTGGGTCGCCTTGGCGGACGAGAGTTTCACGACCGGCCGACCGTCGATATCGGTCAGCTTGTAGACCGAGTCCACGAACGGCGCGTCGGCCGACACCCCCATCTGCGTCCCGATCCCGAACGCATCGACCGGAGCGCCCTCAGTGACGAGCGTCTCCACCTCGTATTCGTCCAGGCCTCCGCTCGCGAACACCCGCGCGTCGGTGAGCCCGGCCTCGTCCAGGAGCTTCCGCGCCCCGCGCGACAGCTCGTCCAGGTCGCCGCTGTCCAGGCGCACGCCGGTGCGGCCGGTCAGCCCCATCTCCTGCACGACCCGGATCGCGTTGCGGACCCCGTTCAGGGTGTCGTACGTGTCGACCAGGAACGTCGTGCGCTCGGGATGGTCCTCCGCGAACGCCCGGAAGGCCTCGATCTCCGAGGTGAACGCCTCGATGAACGAGTGCGCCATCGTGCCGGCGACCCGCAGGCCGTACGCGCGCGCGGCCTCGACGTTCGACGTCGCCGTGAAGCCGACGATCGCGCTGGCGCGCGCGACGGCCATGGCCGCCTCGCGTCCGTGCGTGCGTCGGAACGCGAAGTCCACCAGGTCCTTGCCGGGCGCGGCCAGTCGGTAGCGCGCGGCCTTCGTCGCGAGCGTCGTGTGCAGCGTCACCTGGTTCAGGAGCAGCGTTTCGATCAGCTGGGCCGCGGGGAGCGAGGCCGTGACTTCCATGATCGGCTCACCCGCATGCACGATGCGACCCTCCGGGACGGCCCAGACCTCGCCGGCGAAGCGCACGCTCCGGAACGCGTCGATGTCCCGTTCGTCGAACCCGATCGTCCGCAGGTACGTGAGGTCGTCGTCGTCGAACGAGAACGATCCGATCGCCTCGAGGCACGCATCCAGCCCCGCCGCGACCAGGAACCCGCGGTTCGGCGGCAGGTTACGGACGTACAGGCTGAACGTCGCCTGTCCGGTCATGTCGCGACGGAGGTAGCTCGCGGCCATATTGAGCTCGTACAGGTCCGTCAGGAGCGCTCCCGGCATGCGCGTAGGCTACACACGCATGCCGGAGCGCACGCCCGATGAACGATTCATGGAACTCGCCGCCGAAGCGGTCGACGGACTGCCCGGATGGGTGCACGATGCGATGGACAACGTGGAGGTGTTCGTGGAGGAGCTGCCGCCTCCGGGCGAGGCCGAGCTCCTCGGGCTGTATCACGGCATCCCGTTGTCGGAGCGAGGCACCCACTACGCAGGAGTCCTTCCCGACCACATCACGTTGTACCGGGTGCCCATCGAGCGCGAGGCACGGGGGAGTGACGACCGGTTGCGGCGGATCATCGCCCATACGGTGGCGCACGAGGTGGCCCATCATTTCGGGATCAGCGACGATCGGCTGCGCGAGATCGGAGCGTACTAGTCCGTGTCAGACTACCAGTCAGACTTCGACGAACGGATGATGCGCTTGGCGCTGGAGGAGGCCGAAGCGTGCCTCGATTCCGGGGACGTGCCGGTCGGCGCGGTTCTGTCCCGCGATGGCGAGCGATTGGTGTCGGCCGGGAACTCCCGCGAACGCTTGCAGGACCCGACGGCGCACGCCGAGGTGCTGGCGCTGCGTGAGGCAAGCGAGCTCTCGGACTCGTGGCGGCTCGATGGGTGCACCCTGTACGTCACGCTGGAGCCGTGCGCGATGTGTGCAGGCGCCGTCGTGTTGTCTCGGATCGACCGCGTCGTGTTCGGTGCCCTCGATCCCAAGGCGGGGTTCGCGGGTTCGCTGGGCAACCTGCTTCAGGACGAGCGCTTGAACCACCGGGTGGCGTTGACGGGCAGGTTGCTCGAGGACGAATGCGGCGAGCTCCTGCGCGCGTTCTTCCGCGCTCGCCGCTAGCGACGAACGCCGACGAGGGTCAGCGCTGCATGCGTTCCTGGATGGCGGCGTGGATCTGCTCGGCCACGTGCGGCATGACGCCGGCCATCGTCTCGAAGTCGCGGGCGAGCATCACGATCGCGGTGACCGGAGTGTTCGCCACCACCGTGGCCGTCCGGCGGTCGTGTTCCATGATGGCGATCTCGCCGAAGAAGTCACCCGGGCCGAGATCGGCCAGGTGCTCGCCGTCCTTGGCGACGGCGACCGTCCCGTTCTCGATCACGAAGAACTCGTGCGGCAGGCGCCCTTGATCCAGCAGATGGTATCCGGCGGGGACGTCGACCTCGTCGCACCAGCGCGCGATCTGCTCACGATCCTTGCGCGACAGGTCGCGGAACAGGGGGAGCGATTCCAAGCGCTTGGCGTCCACCGGACCCTCCTCTCGTGAATGGGCATCCTGCCACGGCCGGGCCGCCTCCCGCCACCCGAGAACCGGGCGCCTACAGGGCACTTGCTAGACTCGGCGACGGAGGCGTGCCGGAGCGGACGAACGGGACCGCCTCGAAAGCGGTTAGGGGTCTAAACCGCCCCTCGCGTGTTCAAATCACGCCGCCTCCGCCATCGCGGGTCGAGTGCGCACCGAACGGTGCGCACTCGTCGCGTTTCCAGGTCCACGCCCGCCACGGATGCCCGGTTGCCCTCCACGGTGCGTGTCGGGATATCGTCGGGTTCCGGCGCCGTCCTGCGCCGAACCCCCGGTTCCGGCGCTCACGCCGCCGGCCCGAAGCGGGGGCAAAGGGGGCTTCGAGCCGTCGGGGCGACCGGTCGGATGCTGCCCTTCCTGGTGGGGCGCCTCCCGCCCTCCCGGCTCGGCCGACGTTTCGGGCTCCGCGCCTACGATGAGTGGTACATGCGCTCCCCCCTGCTGACGCGTGCGCTCTCGTCGACGCTCGTCGCCGTATCGATCGTCCTGTCCGCCGCCCCGGTGCACGCTGGCGTTCCCGCCGGTCGATACGCGATCGGGGACTCGGTCATGCTCGGCGCCCGCGAGGCGTTGATCGCGCGCGGGATCCGGGTGAACGCCGACGTCAGCCGGCAGTTCGATGACGCGGCGCCGCTCATCCGGAAGCTCGCTACGCGCCGCCTGCCCACGAACGTGATCGTGCATCTCGGCACGAACGGGATGATCGACGGCGCCGACTGCGATGCGCTGGTGCGCGCCGCGGGCCGCGACCGCCACGTGTACCTGGTGACGGTGAAGGTGCCTCGGGACTACCGCGACCCGAACAACGCCCGGCTCCGTGCGTGCGCCCACCGGCACGACAACGCCTCGGTGATCGATTGGTACGGCCTCAGTCGATACCACCGGTCATGGTTCTACAGCGACGGCTACCACCTGCGGCCGGTCGGGCAACACGAATACGCTCGGCTGATCAACCAAAGCGTCCGACGGCCGCTCGTGGTTGCGAGCGGAGGCACGGATCTCGGCCGGAGGCCGCCAGGTCGCCCGCTAGACTCGTCTCGGTGGCCTGCCCGAGCGGCCGAAGGGACGCGCCTGGAAAGCGCGTGGGGGGGTAACTCTCCCGAGGGTTCGAATCCCTCGGCCACCGCCACGGGTGTTCTCGATACGAGAGCGCCCGACATCTACAGGCGCTGTGCATCACCCCGCTGACGCGCCGTCGTTGGCGATCTTCCGGGCCGTCTACTCGGTGGAGCCGACCTCCTGCACGAGGACCGGAAGCTCATCCGTCTCGGTCGTCCCCATCAGAGCATCTCCTCTCGTGCCTGTCGTGCACGGTCTGCACCGATCGCGGTCTTCACGTGCTTCTCCTCCTCAGGGGGCGGAAGCACGGCTGGCAGGCCGAGGAACTCCAACCACAATTCCCTCGCCCAACCCATGGTGTGGTAGAGGTGCTCGTCTTCTTCCTCCTCGACCTCTTCGTAGGCCTCTTTCAGGACCTTGGCTTCTTCGCCCGTGAGCTTCTTCGTCGCCTCGCCCATCAGCTCCCAGTTCATGTGGTCCTTGGTCTCGGCTTCCACGACGCACTCGGCGGCGACGAGCTGCGCGGCGTTCGGATCGGCAGCCAGCGCTTCCTTCATGCTCCGTACGAGCATCTGACCCTTCTGCCGAACGATCCCACGGCCAGGGGTCTCGGTCTCGGGGTCCAAGCCGAACGCATCGAGGACGCGGAGCATGACGACCTCATGGTTCGCCGTCTGCTCCAAGTACTTCGTCCACTCCTTCTTGAGGTCGTCGTTCTGTGCGCACGCCACGGCGTTTTCATAGACCTGGATGCCGCCACGCTCGGTCTCCAGCGCTTGGAGCAACAGCTCGTTGAGCCTGTCCTTGTCCATGTGCCCTCCCTTGTTCTCTGCGTCACCACTTGGAGCGAGAGAGCCAGCCGATGACTGGTTGGCTCGTTGCTCTTGAACGTTCTTGCCAGGGCGGTGCTCTAGGCTGCCGTTCCCGGTGCCCCGGGCATCGGAGCGCCGCCGCCGTTACCGCCCTCGTCGGGCCTCGGCTGGTCTGGCGACGGCTCTCCAGGAGCTCTGCCAGCCGGCTCATCTCTGCAGCTGGTTACCTGCTCCACGAGCGCTCGCTCCTGGCTCCGATGAACTCGATGCAGGTTCTTCACCATGTCGTCCACGCCGAGAAGATCGAATAGCCGGCTCAGCGGCCCTTGTTCACCATGGACAACCAGACATCCGTGGTCATTCAATGCTTCGGCTGCCTGGACCAGCACGTGGACACCTGCCGAATCGATGAATGTGAGTTCTCCCACATCGATCAGGATCGGCCCTCCTTCTACGATCCCTGCTTCCAGGGCGCGTCGGAGATCATGAGCGTTGCTCGCGTCGATCTCGCCGCAGAGGCGCAGAGCCACCTTGGAACGGGTCGGCGATGGATCGGAGACGTAGCCCATGAGGAACTTATAGCCCCAAGCCGAGCAAGGGTCAAGAGATAATGCCTAAGTCTTGAGCGGGTTTAGAGCATTGGAGTGCCATAAACTTCCTCAGTCATTACTCTTTACTGGCTGCCCTGGGCGACATACCCTACGCGGATGGCCGATCCACCGATCTACAGCATCGGCGCCGTTGCGTCCATGATCCACGTGCCGGCAGCGACACTCCGAACCTGGGAGGAACGTTATGCCGTCGTGCACCCTTCTCGCAGCCCAGGGGGCCACCGGCTGTACTCACGCTCGGACGTGGAGACGCTGAGACTGTTTGCGGAGCGGGTCCATGGAGGCATGTCGCCCGGAGATGCCCAAAGGCTGCAGGCCGTGTCAGAGAGTCTTCCCGCGGTCTTGCCGACATCCGAACCCGAGGGATCGATCCTGATCCTGCTTGCAGAGCGTGACCCGTACGCTGCGGAGTTCGCCGAGTTCTTCCTGAAGACCGAAGGGTTCCAGGTCACGCTTGCTCTTGACATCTCCGATGCTGAACGCGCACTGAAGCAGCAACCCCCGCGGATCGCGATCATCGATCTGTTGATGTCGGGTGGGGCAGGCCTCGAGTTCTGTCGTTCGGTCCGGCAGGCGGGGATCCTCGTGCTGGCGATCTCAAGCTTGCAGTCGCGCGAAGAAGCCATGGAAGCGGGTGCCTCGGCGTTCCTGCTGAAGCCGCTGGCACCTCTTCAGCTCGTATCGGCGATCAAAGACTTGCTCGGGGAGAGTGCGTACCTGCGGGAGAGCACGTCCACATCGTGAGCGACCGCATCCTCGCTGGGGAGCCCCGGCTCGATGAGATCCTGGGCGGTGGGCTTCCTCCCAACGCCATCAATCTCATCATGGGACTGCCCGGATCGGGCAAGACGATCTTGGCTCAGCAGTACCTCTTCGCCAACGCGACGCCAACGTCTCCGGGCCTCTACCTGACCACCGTGTCCGAACCGTTGGAGAAGGTGCTTCGCTACGGCCAAACTCTCGACTTCTTCGACCCACAAGCTGTCGGTTCCCGTGTCTTCTACGAGACCCTTGGGCCAAGCCTGGCCGAACAGTCACCGCTCGACTCAGTCCTTGATCGGATCGTCGAACTCCTCCGCGAACGCACACCGAGCATGATCGTGATCGACAGCTTCAAGGCGCTGCATCCATACGCACGAGACGCTGAGGACTTCCGGCGTTTCCTGCATGATCTTTCTGGTCGGCTTTCCGCCTATCCCGCCACGTCTCTGTGGATCGGCGAATACACCTGGGAAGACATCGGCTCGGCCCCAGAGTTCGCCGTCGTGGATTCCGTAGTCGCTCTGACCGTCGAGCGGAAGGCAGAGCGCGAAGCGCGCGTCATCCAAGTACTGAAGCTGAGGGGGAGTGCCTTCCGTTCGGGCAAGCACGCCTACCGGCTCTCCTCACGCGGGCTGGAAGTCTTTCCGAGGTTGGCCGATCCTGTCGAGGAGTCCGGATACGACCAAGGGATCGAGCGGATCTCTTCAGGCGTCGCGCTCCTGGATGAAGCTTTGGGGTCAGGTCTTTGGCCAGGTACATCGACGCTCGTTGCCGGACCGTCCGGGTCCGGCAAGACGCTCATCGGACTGCACTTCGTCTTCGAAGGCGCGAAGGCGGGCCAACCGGGATTGATCGCGGCCTTCCAGGAGAACCCAACCCAGCTCGAACGGATCGTTCAGGGGTTCGGATGGTCATTGAACGACGAGGGCATCCATCACATGTACCGCTCCACCGTGGACATGTATATCGACGAATGGGTCTACGAACTGCTCGAGGAGATCGAACGACATCAGATCAAGCGGGTGCTCATCGATAGTCTCGGCGACCTCCGTGCGTCGTCGTTGGACGAGGTGAGATTCAGGGAATACGTCTACTCGCTGTTGCAGCGGACCGCCAGGTCAGGCGTGAGTCTGTTCATGACGCAAGAGATCGCGGAGCTCTTCGGCGTGACCAAGTTGTCGGAATACGGGATCTCGCACCTCTCGGACAATGTGGTCCTCCTGCAGTTCCTCCGGGGTGAGTCGCGGATCAAACGAGCGCTCACCGTGCTGAAGACGCGTGCCAGCGCACATGACCCGCGCATCTTGGAGTTCGAGATCAGCGAGGAGGGGATCGCTCTCGGAACGGCGTTCGAGGACGACCAGTCCTGGCAATAACTGCTGTCGGCTCGGCGCTGATACGTTCAGGTTGAGAACACTCCGCCCTCAGCCTCCGGGCTGGAGCGCCTTCACGAAGTTCGTGTACGAGCGGATCACCTGCATGCCGACCTTCTCGTAGAGACCGAGCGCTCCCGTCCGCGAGTCGGTCGAGAGACCGCAGACGTGATCGCCGCGGTCCCACGACGTCGCGAACGCCCGTTGGAGGAGCGCCCGCGCGATGCCGCGGTGTCGGTGCGTCGCCGCCACGGCCACCTGCTGGATCCACCCGTCGTCGCCGGGGTAGTCGATCGAGTAGACGACGCCCACGACGCGCTCACCGTCCATCGCGAGTTGCAGCAGCTCGGGCTCGAAATCCTGCCGTCGGATCGTCAGTGCCGCCCACTCGTCGAACGTGGCGGGCTCGCGGTTCGGCCACTCGTTGAACGCGTCCTCGACGACTCGGTAGGTCGCATGGTCGTCCTGCCCGGGCACGAACGTCCGCACCGTGATGCCCTCGGGGAGCTCGGGTTCCGCGGGCCGCGTCTCCATCTGGATCGCCAGCATCCAGGACGTATGGCCGTACCCGTAGCCGTGGTGTTGCAGCAGCGCCGCCGCGCCGCGTTCGGTGTCCGCGAGTGTCTGCCCCACCGTGGGCCGGCGCATGGCGAGGGAGCGTTCCTCGGTCCATCGAAGGAGCCAGGCCCCCAGCCCTCGGCCTTCGAACGTGGGATGGACGTTCACATCCGCACGGTTCTTGAAGACCTCGGCGGTCGCCACGATCACGTCGCCGTCGCAGATCGCCACGGAGTCCGTCGCGAGGTCGAATCCCGGCCGCGCCCAGTCCGCGCGGATGTCCTCGGGATCGATGTCGGCCACGCCGGTCGCGTTCCGCTCGCACGCCGCGATGAGGTCGAAGATCCCGTCGAGATCCTCCGCCGTGAGTGGACGTGTCGTGAAGTCGGCAGGCGATCCCGGTTCGTTCGTCATGGCATCGTCCATCCCGGGCAGACGTTCGGCGCCACCGGACCCGGGGCAGCGAGGGCCGTTTCGAGAGTGCGGCGTACCTGATCGAAGTCGTCCCACGGCAGGAACGGCACGCCGTCGCGCAGGCAGTGATCGACCAGCTCCCCCTTGGCGAACGTCATGTCCGCGTAGATCGCGCCGTAGCGATCCGACTGACCGTCGCCGATGAACGCGACGGGTCCATGCGCATCGCGGTACCGGAGCACCGCGTTCATCTTGCACGTGCCGCATCCCACGCATACCTCGTGCCCGTTCACGAACCGCATGCCCGCCGGACGTCCATCCGCTCCCCATACCTGCTCGTTCGAGAAGACGGTCAGCGCGCCCAGTCCCGCGGCTTCCAGGATCGGCCGGATGTAGAAGCCGAACCCGTCCGAGACCACGGCCAGCGCGATGCCGGCCGCGGTCAGCCACTCCACGAACGGTGGGAACGTGGCGTCGAGGGGGCAGTGCGCGACGGCATAGGCGATCAGTTCATCACCGGTCGCGTGGAGCAGCCCGTCTTGGATCTGGATCGCGTCGCGGAGCCCGATCTCGTGACGGTCGACCGCCTCGTCGTACTCGGGCCACGATGGATCACCGAACTCCGAGAGCAGCAGCTCGGCAACATCACGCGAGCACGCCGTCCCGTCGAAGTCCACGAGCACGGCGCCGACCGGAAGCATCGGCCAAGGGTAGCGGGCGCTCGTGAGACGACGATCATCCCACCCTGGGAGGATGCGCCGCATGACGGATGGGCTGTGGGCGGACCGGATCTCGGGGGCGGTCGTCGCGGGCCTCACTCGCCGAGCGCTCGCTGTCGATGGAGGCGAGGTGGTCGAGGTCGACGGACTCGTGATCGGGTTCACGAACCTCCCCGACCCGTCCATCAACGGCGCGGCGGTCGCGAACGAGCCCTCGGACCCCGACGGCGCGCTGGCCGCGGCCGAGGACGAGTTCTGCCGCCGCGGTCATCCGTTCTTCGGGATCGAGCTCGAACGGGGCCGCTACCCCGCTGTGGAGGAAGCGGTGGAGCGTGCCGGTCTCGCCCTGCTCTTCTCGCACCCGGCGCTGGCCATCCTTCCCTCGGAACTGGGTCCGCCGATACCCCCGGTCGACGTCGAGATCACCCGCGTGCTCGATGATGACGACCTCGTAGCGCTTCGTGCCCTCGACCTCGAGGCGTTCGGAGGCGATGCCGCGGTGACCGAACGATTCCTGGGGCCGGGCTTGATCGCGAACCCGGACAATCGGTCGTTCCTGGCGAGGACCCGCGACGCCGTGGTGGGCTCCGGCGCCGCCTGGTTGCTCGAGGGGACCGTCGGGATCTTCGGGATCGGAGTGGCCGAGACGGCTCGCCGCCGCGGGGTCGGTGCCGCCCTGACGCTCACCGCCGCGCACGTGTTCGGCGAGGCGGCGGACCTCGCATGGCTCCATCCATCCGAGATGGCGCGTTCGATGTACGAGTCGCTCGGCTTCCGGCGGGTCGCGGACTGGGACGTCTGGATCCGGCCCCATCCGGGGGACTGAGCACCGGGCTGAGCGGCGCCTCTGGGCGTGTCCGGTCCCGGACGTATACTCGCCGGCGTGACCGTGCTAGGCGGGGAGCCAGCGGTGCCCTGTACCCGAAATCCGCTTCTGCGGGGCTGAATCCCCGTCCGAGGCCCGGATGGTCCGGGGCAGCTCTGGGCACGGAGCGTTGATGGTTCGGGTCCTACGCGACGCCAACCTGCGAACCCGGTCAGATCCGGAAGGAAGCAGCCGTAAGCGGGCGCTGGCGGGTGCCGTAGGGGTGCCTGGCCGGAGCTACCGGTCCAGGAAGCGTCCGAGTCGTCCGTGGTCGACGACGGGTGCACGGTCACTTCTCTAGTGTGGGAGCGACGTGGCGGAGGACAAGCAACACCAGGCGCTGTACCGGCGGTACCGGCCGCAGACGCCGGCCGAGGTGCTGGGGCAGGATCACGTCGTCCGCGCCCTGACCGGCGCCATCCGTGAGGACCGGCTGCACCACGCGTTCCTGTTCTGCGGACCCCGAGGCACCGGCAAGACCTCGACCGCCCGCATCCTGGCGAAGATGGTCAACTGCGAGAACGGTCCGACGGCCGAGCCGTGCGGCACCTGCACGCAGTGCGTCGCCATCCGCGAGGGCCAGCACCTGGACGTCGTCGAGATCGATGCGGCCTCGCACGGCGGCGTGGAGGATGCCCGTGAGCTCCGCGAGCGCGCCCCGACCGCTCCGGCGATGGGCCGCGAGAAGGTCTACATCATCGACGAGGCGCAGCGGCTGTCTCGCGAGGCGTTCGATGCGCTGCTGAAGGTCTTCGAAGAGCCGCCGGTCGGCGTGCGGTTCGTCCTGGCGACGACCGAGCCGCACAAGATGCCGGCGACCATCGTGGGGCGGTGTCAGCGGTTCGACTTCCGCCGGCTCACCATGGAGACGCTCGCGGCGCAGCTCCAGACGATCACGGCGTCCGAGGGCGGCAGCATCACCGACTCGGCCGCGCTCGCGATCGCCCGTCAGGCCGAGGGCTCGTCGCGCGACGCGCTCTCACTCCTGGACCAGGCCAGCGTCATGGGCGGGGAGACGATCGACGACGCGGTGGTCCGATCGCTCCTCGGCGCGCCGCGCGGTGAGGTCCAGCACGAGCTGGCCGACGCCGTCGCGGTCGGCGACGCGCGCACCACGTTCGAGATCGTGAGCCGACTGGTCCAGGACGGCCAGGACATCCGCAACGTGACGGCCGAAGCGCTCGCGCACTTCCGCGACCTGCTGCTCGTCAAGACCGCCCCCGGCCAGGACGATCTCCTCGACATCCAGGCCGACGGCTACGAACAGCTCCGCGTGCAGTGCGAGAAGTTCACGCCCGGCGAGATCGCCCGGGTCATCGCCCTGCTCCTGGCCGCCCAGAACGACATGCGCTGGACCACCTCCCCCCGCCTCTCCCTCGAGCTCGCTCTCGTCCGCGCCACGATCCCCGAGACCGACCCGAACCCCGCCGGCGTCGTCGCCCGCCTCGAACGCCTCGAGCGCCTCGCGAACCTCGACGTGACCTCCGGTTCGGTGGGTGCGGCGGGCGATACGTCGGACACGGCGACTATTCCGGTCCTCGCTCCTTCGGAGCTCCGGTCCTCAGGGTCGCCGCTTACCGACGCACCGCCCCCCGTGAACATCACGGAGGAGGCCACGCCCGCGGCTCGCGACTGCGGAAGGAGGGGGATCGAAGAGGGGCGACGTTGAGCAGCGGAGCCGCGAAGCGGCGAGCAGCGCAGACGGAGCCCCGATCGAGACCCCGACCGTCGCCGCCGATGACGCCGAGGGTGTGCAGACGCAGGTGCATGCGGCGGATGCCGGGTCGGTGGATGTGGCGATGCTGCGGCGGGGATGGCCGTCGTTGATGGAGCACCTGCAGTCGACGCGGCAGATGATCCTGAAAGCGTCGCTCGAGAGCGCCACGGTCGCGACCTACGACGGGGAGACGCTGGAGCTGGCGTTCCCGCCCGCGAAGACGTTCACGGTCGAGAAGGTCATGGGCAAGACCGACGAGCTCCAGCAGGCGCTCACGGACCTGTTCGGGATCCGGCCGGTGATCGTGTGTGTGGTCCGCGAGGCGCGCGACGCGCCCGACGGACCGACGCTGCTCGAGATCGTCGAGGACGAGGACCCGCCCACCGACGAGGAGGCGCTTCGCCGCGTGCAGGAGATGTTCGGCGCGCAGGTGGCCGCCCCCTCATCGGACTCCGGGGACTAGCCGGTGGCGTACGAAGGCCCCATCCAGGAGCTGATCGACGAACTGGCCCGCCTCCCCGGTGTCGGACCGAAGTCCGCGCAGCGCCTGGCGTTCTGGCTGGTGAAGGCCCCCGCCGAGGACGCGAAACGTCTGGCGGCCGCGATCGTCCAGGCCAAGGATCGGATCGCGTTCTGTCGGGAGTGCGGCAACGTGGCGGAAGGTGATCTGTGCCGGGTCTGCGGCGACGCCTCGCGCGACGCCACGGTGTTGTGCGTGGTCGAGGAGCCGAAGGACGCGGCGACCATCGAGAAGGCGTCGTTGATCAAGGGTCGGTATCACATCCTCGGCGGTGCCATCAGCCCGCTCGATGGGATCGGACCGGACGATCTGCGCGTCCAGGAGTTGCTCGACCGCGTGGAACGCGACCACGTCATCGAGGTCATCCTGGCCACGAACCCGAACCTCGAGGGCAACGCGACGGCGATGTACGTGGCGGCGCTGTTGAAGCCCCTCGGCATCCGCGTGACACGGCTGGCGAGCGGATTGCCCGTGGGCGGCGACCTCGAGTACGCGGACGAGGTAACGCTCTCCCAGGCCCTCGAGGGCCGTCGCGAGATGTGATGGCCCGCGAACGGCCGACCGCCGTCCAGGCCGCCGACCGCGCGCTCGTGCTCTACGCGCTCGTCCGGCGCGGCTACATCGAACACATCATCGCGAACGCCGAGGGCGACCCGCTGCGCATCCGTCAAGGGGAGGCCGCGCGTCACGAGACCGAGCGATGGCTCGATCGAGAAGGGCTCCATGACGCCGTGACCGACACCGAACGTGGTCTGCTGGACGCGCCGTCGGGGTCATGGCCTGCCGAGGCCACGGCGGATGCCATGTGGCGCAAGGAGTCCCTGGGTGCGCTGCTCTGGGCACTCCAACACGTCGCCGAGATGCCTCCGTACGACCGGGAGTTCGATCAGGCCCTGCTCGACGATGCGATCATGCGGTACGGATCGGTGTCCGGCTTCCGCACCGAGGGGACGCTCCGCCACGATGACGACCTCGATCGCGCGTGGATGGAGGCCGACGCCTGGTTCGGCGCCACGGAGGGCCGCGGGGACGACGACGCGACGATCGCATCGGTAGCCGCCGAACGGTACCGCGCGCTCAGCTGGCTCCGCGACGCCGCCGCACCGTCACCGTGATGAACCACATGACGAGTCCGATGGCGGCCAGCGGCAGCAGGTAGCCGAGTCCGATCACGACGGCGGACACGACGTTCAGGAACCCCTGGATCGCGCGGTCCCACGCGCTTCCGAGGCTCGGGTTCTCCACGACGTCCGTCCGTCGGAGCGCGGGCGCGTCCTGCTCGTGGATCTCCACGCGGACCGTGGCTTCGGCGACGCGGTCCTCGATCACGTTGAGCTGTCCCTGGATCTGTTCGATCTGCAGCTCCACCTGGCTCAGGCGGTTCTGCACGGTGATCGTCTCCGGGATCGTGGTGGCCTCTGCCATCAGCCCGCGCAGCACCGTTCGCTGGGCGACCAGGTTCTCCAGGCGAGCGTGGAAGTCGATGAACTGCGCGGTCACGTCCTTGCCGGTGATGGATTGCGCCTGCACGACGCCGATCCCGCGGAGCGCGAGCATCGCCTCGTCGAACCGCTTCGCCGGGATGCGGAGCGTGAGCTCGCCTCGGCGCTGACCTTGGATCTGCGAGGAAAGTACGAACCCGCCGTTGTTCTGCGCGACCCGCGTCACGGCCGCGAACCCGTCGGAGAAGCCGTCCTTCGCGACGCGGATCGACATCGACCCGTCTCGGATGATCTTGGAGACGTCGCCTCCGGGAGCGGAGGGATCGGGCACCACCTGCTCGAGTGACGGCGACGACGTGGCCGACGCATCGCCCCCTGCGGCACCCGTCGCCCCGGTCGCACCGCCGCTCGCGGTGCTCCCGCTCTCGTCCGACGACCTCCCCAGTCCGCCGTTCGTCGCGATCAGGCCGACCAGTCCGGCGACGACCAGCAACCCGATCAGGCCGGCCGCGACCGTTCCGAACCCGGCCCACCCCGAGCGACGTGGCGCGGGCGGAGACTCCTTCCGCCAGCGCTCGCGCGTCCCCGCCTGCCGCAGGTCCGTCTCCAGGAGCGTGAGGTATTCGATCTCCGTCTTCACGAGCGCTCCACCTCCGCGGCGGGCCGGAGCCCGCGCTCCTGCAGCACGATCGCCAAGCGCCGCAGGCCGCGGCTCACGCGCTGGCGGGCGTTCTCCTCGGTGCACGCGAGTCGCCGAGCGACCTCCGGGTACCCGAGGCCGCCGATCACGT
The DNA here is from genome assembly GCA_963777495.1 of uncultured Actinomycetes bacterium. Taxonomy (GTDB): domain Bacteria; phylum Actinomycetota; class UBA4738; order UBA4738; family HRBIN12; genus JBBQVZ01. The sequence goes on from CAVZQM010000015.1 coordinate 148,063, forward strand.
GGAGCTTCAGCGCGTCGCGTTGATCGTTCGACAGCGTCTCCAGGGCCTCGACGAGCGCGTCTTTGATGGGGGCGAAGTCGACCAGGTCCTCGATGCGTTCGTAGTCCTCGGGGGGCAGCGGTCGCTCGGGCATCCCCAGGCGCCGGCGGGCGGCGGTGTCCACGCGGCCGGCGCGGAAGAATCGCCCCAGCTGGTGCCGCGCTACGCCGTAGAGCCACGCCACGCCGTTCACCCCCGTATCCGTGTAGCTCTGTCGCGAGGCGAACGCTTGCGCGAACGTCTCGGCCGTCAGTTCAGCTGCGGCCTCGGGATCGAGCGTCCGGCGCGCGAAGTACCGCAGGATGTCTTCCGCGTGCCGCCGATAGAGCTCGGTGAACGACTCCGGGTCCTCGCGGGAGGCTAGGAGCAGCTCGCTGTCGGTGCGCTCGGTGCTCACGGCCTCCCTCTCTCCGGCTCCGCGCGATGGTCCGGCCGTTCTGCCCGTACCATGCCGCAGGCATCAACCGTTGTGACACCAACGATGACCCAGGGGAGACGCGCCATGACCGACGCACAGTTCCCGACCGACTCGTTCCCGCGCCAATACGCCCGGACGCGCCGGTACTCGCTGGGCCGCCCGCGCTCCATCGCGGTGGCCGAGGACGGATCGCGTGTCGCGTTCCTGCGATCTCGCTCCGGTGACGACCCGGCGGGCAGCCTGTGGGTGTTCGACGTCGACGCCTCGCAAGAGCGGCTGGTCTTCGGGCCGGATGCCGAGGGCGAGGAGCACATCTCCCCAGAGGAACGGGACCGCCGCGAGCGGCTCCGCGAGACCCTCACCGGAGTGACCGCGTACGCGCCGGATCGCGCCGTCGAGGTCGCGGCCGTCGCCATGGGCGATCAACTCTTCCTGGTCGACCTGGTCGACGGGGATGCTCGCGAGCTGCAGCCCGCCGCGGCACCGCCGTTCGACCCTCGGCCCGATCCGACGGGCACGAAGGTGGCCTACGTCGCGGAGGGTGCGCTCCACGTGCTCGACGTCGCGAGCGGCGAGGATCGACTGCTCGCGAGCGACGACGATCCCGACGTCTCGTGGGGGCTGGCGGACTTCGTCGCCGCCGAGGAGATGGACCGTCGTCGCGGGTACTGGTGGTCGCCCGACGGCGAGATGGTCGCCGCCGCGCGAGTGGACGACCGGCCGGTCCGCATCTGGCACATCGCGGGTCCGGTCGATCCGATGGATCCGCCGCGCGCGGTCCGCTACCCGGCTGCGGGGACCGACAACGCGATCGTCACGCTGTCGGTGTTCGACACCCAAGGCGGTCGCGTCGACGTTGGTTGGGACGTCGACGCGTTCCCCTACCTCGTCACGGTGGTGTGGAGCGCGAACGGTCCGCTGACGCTCATCGTGCAGTCGCGCGATCAGAAGACCTGGCAGATCCTGAGCGCCGACCCCGCGACCGGACGGACGACGCTCGTTCGCGAGGACAGGGACGAGCGTTGGCTCCACATCGTTCCGGGACTCCCGGGGTATCTCGCGGACGGTCGATTGGTGCGGACCCTTGATTCCGAGGACACCCGCCGGCTGACGTTCGACGACCAACCGGTGACGCCGGTCGGTCTCCAGGTCGAGGAGGTGCTCGAGGTCGGTGACGATCACGTGCTGTTCCGCGCGACCGACGATCCCATGGAGCTGCACGTGTGGCGCGTCGACGCGGATGGCGCGCTGACCCGGATCACCCGGGAGGCGGGGTTCCATACCGCGACGGCGGGGGGCGACGTGCTCGTCGTCTCGGCCGCTCCCGCCGAGGGCACGCCGCTCGCTCGCGTGCTGCGTCGGGGTGAGGAGGTCGGGACGCTCCGCTCGTTCGCCGAGGAGCCGTTGCTCGTCGCGCGGCCGCGGTTCTCGATCGGCGGCGCCCGCGAGCTGCGTACCGCGATCCTCACGCCCGGTGGGACCGAGCCCGACGAGCCCCTCCCGGTGCTGCTCGACCCGTACGGCGGGCCCCATTTCGGTCGCGTGATGAAGGTCGGGATGAGCTTCCTCGAATCCCAGTGGTTCGCGGATCAGGGGTTCGCCGTGGTCGTGATCGACGGCCGGGGGACGCCCGGTCGTGGCCCCGGATGGGAGCGCGAGGTCTACCGGGACCTGGCCGACTCCGTCCTCGACGATCAGGTCGATGGACTGCTCGCGGCCGCCGAGGCGCATCCGTTCCTCGACCTGGAGCACGTCGCGATCCGCGGGTGGTCGTTCGGCGGGTTCCTGGCGGCGATGGCCGTGCTGCGCAGGCCCGACGTGTTCCACGCGGCCGTCAGCGGGGCGCCGGTCACGGACGGCGAGCTGTACGACACGCACTACACCGAGCGGTACCTGGGGATGCCCGACACCGACGTCGAGGCGTACGCGCGGTACCGCCTGCTCGACGACGCGCCCAACCTCCGCCGCCCGTTGCTGCTGATCCACGGGCTCGCGGATGACAACGTGTACGTCGCGAACACGTTGCGCCTGTCCAAAGCACTGATGGAAGCCGGCCGGTTCCACTCGGTGATCCCGCTCTCGGGCATCACCCACGCGCCGAGCCGGCCCGAGGTCGCCGAGAACCTGCTCCTGCTCCAGGTGCGGTTCCTCCGCGACGCGCTCGGGCTCCCCGACCCGGCCTGAACCCGCTGCTACGCTGGCCGTGACCGCGAACGGAGGCGTCCGAAGCGTGCCCATCATCGTGCAGAAGTACGGCGGAACCTCGGTCGGGACTACCGAGCGGATCCAAGCCGTGGCGGACCGCGTGGTCCGCGCGAAGGAGGACGGGATACCAGGTCGTGGTGGCCGTCTCCGCGATGGGCGATACCACGGACGATCTCCTGGCCATGGCGAAGCAGATCGCGGCCATCCCCGAGCCCCGCGAGCTGGACATGCTCCTGACGGCCGGCGAACGCATCGCGATGTCGCTGCTCTCGATCGCGATCAACGCGCGCGGTTGCAAGGCGGCCTCCTACACCGGCTCGCAGGCGGGCATCATCACCGACACGCAGCACGGCGCGGCGCGGATCGTGGAGATCCGCCCCAAGCGCATCCTGGAGTCGCTCGGCGAGGGCAACGTCGTGATCGTCGCCGGCTTCCAGGGTCTGTCCACGAACTACGACATCACCACGCTCGGCCGCGGCGGGACCGACACGACGGCCGTCGCGATGGCCGCAGCCGTCGGCGCGGAGGTGTGCGAGATCTATACGGACGTGCAAGGGGTGTTCACCGCCGACCCGCGCATCGAACCCTCCGCGCGGAAGGTGGAGACGATCTCGTACGAGGAGATGCTGGAGCTGTCCGCCGCCGGCGCCAAGGTCCTGAGCTCGCGGTCGGTGGAGTACGCTCGTCGTCACGGCGTCACCATCCACGTGCGGTCGTCGTTCGAGGACGTGCCAGGCACGTGGGTGCAGGAGGTGGACGAGCACCAGATGGAAGGCGTGCTGATCTCGGGCGTCGCGCTCGACAACGACGAGGCGAAGGTCACGCTCGACCGCGTCCCCGACCGACCGGGAGTCGCCGCGTCCGTGTTCCGCGCGATCGCCGGCGAGGGCATCAGCGTCGACATGATCGTGCAGAACGTCTCGCACGAAGGCGCCACGGACCTGTCGTTCACCGCACCCCTCGCCGACATCCCGCGGCTCCAGTCGGTGATGGAGCGCGTCGTGAAGGAGATCGACGCGACGCGGTTCTCGATCGACGACCAGATCTCGAAGGTGTCGCTCGTGGGAGCCGGCATGAAGGCGCATCCGGGGGTCGCGGCCGACCTCTTCGACGCGCTGGCGGAGGAGGGGATCAACATCGAGATGATCTCGACCTCGCCGATCCGCATCTCGTGCGTGATCCGTCGGGCCGAGGCCGAGCGCGCGGTGCGGACGATCCACGCACGGTTCGAGCTGGATCGCGATGGAGCCCGGCTCGACGACACGCCGTGAGACTGCCGCCGCCTCCGCCGGCACCCGATCCACCCACGATCCCCCCTCCTCCCGAGCCTGAACATGGGCCGGGTGCCGGCGGCATCGAGGCGCCGCCCCGCGGACCTCTCGTCGTGGGCGTGGTCGTCATCGTCGCCCTGCTGGGAACGGGAGCCTTGCTGTGGTCGTGGGCCGCCGGTCCCACGCGTTGCGACGACGCGAACGTCAGCTCGGAGCGGTTCGGCTACTGCATCACCGCGCCGGCCGGTTGGCGTCTGGCCGAACCGGTCGATGAGGAGCCACCTGCCGACCAGCTCTTCCGGCCGGAGGGCGACTCCACCCTCTTCATCCAGGCGATCGAGACCGGGCGGGGACTGACGGCGTTCGCCGAGGACATCCGGCGACTGCAGGCCGACGACGGCATGCAGACCGCGGAGATGCAGCGGTTCACGGTGGCTGGGGTCGATGCGTTGCGGTGGGACGCGACCCTCGGATCGTCCGGGAACGTACGCGCGCGGACCGTGGTGTTCGAACGCGACGGCGTCGTGTGGCGGCTCCAGTTCGCCGACTCGGCCGACGCGTTCGACGAGCACGTGGATGATCTGGGTGCGATGTTGCGGTCCTGGCAGTTCCGCTGAGTCCCGCTGCTCGCCCGGTACGATGACTTCCATGAAGGTTGCGGTCGTTGGAGCCACCGGTGCCGTCGGTCGAGAGATAACCCGCGTCCTCGAAGAGCGGCGCTTCCCCGTCGACGCGTTCCTCCCGCTGGCTTCGTCTCGCTCAGCGGGGCGGAGCGTTCGCTTCAACGGGCAGGAGCACGAGGTGCGCGAGCTCTCCCTCGACGCGCTCCGCGGGGTGGACGTGGCGCTGGTTTCGGCCGGCGCGGACGTTTCTCGGACGTTCGTCCGGGAGGCGGCGGCGGCGGGGACGACCTGCATCGACAACTCCAGCGCGTTCCGCATGGACGCGGACGTGCCCTTGTCGATCCCGGAGGTCAACCCCGAGGCGCTGGAGGGACATCCGAAGGTGATCGCCGTTCCGAACTGCACCACGATCACCGCGCTGCTCGCGATCGGGCCGCTGCATCGCGCGGCCGGCCTTCGGTCGCTGATGCTGTCGTCCTACCAATCGGTCTCTGGTGCCGGATGGAAGGGCACCCGCGAGTTGATCGAACAGATCGAGAAGCTGCACGGCCAGGAGGAGGATCTCGGTCATCCCGACGCAGCCGCGCTGCCCGTGGGTGAGGTGTTCGGGAAGACGATCGCCTACAACGTGGTCGCCAAGATCGGGGAGTTCGGCGAGGACGGCTACACGGGCGAGGAGACCAAGATCATGGCCGAACCCCGCAAGATCCTGCGTCTCCCGGATCTGCCCGTCGTCGCCACGGCGGTGCGGGTCCCGGTTCCTGTGGGTCACGCGGTCGTGGTGGTGGCGGAATTCGACCGGGCGATCGGTCCCGATGAGGCGCGCGAGGTGCTGCGCTCCGCTCCGGGCGTCGAGCTCCGCGACGACCCGGCCAACGGCATCTATCCCAGCCCGCTCGAGGCGGCCGGGCTCGACGTGGCGTTGGTCGGCCGCATCAGGCAGGTGCCCGACCGTGCGGACGCCCTCACGCTGTTCAGCTGCGCCGACAACCTGCGCAAGGGTGCGGCGCTCGACGCCGTGCAGATCGCCGAGCACCTCTTCCTAGGGTCCGCTTCGGACTAGTTGTCGTCCGTCGGCCCGCCTCCCGGCGCGACGCCTTCGATGAGCGGCTTCACGAACCACGTTCCGTAGTCCGACCACCCCTCCCGCGCGTAGAAGGAGATCGTCGCTTCGCGCCAATCGGCGGTCACCAAGGCCATCCGGAAGCAGCCACGTTTGCGGGCGAGGGCCTCCGCTCCACCGAGAAGTTCGGTGCCCACACCGGCGCGGCGGGCGCGCTCGGTCACGACCAGGTCGTTGACGCGCGCCTGCGGGCGATGGTCGCCGAGCCGCTGGTGGTACTCCATGTCGACCACGCCCACGACCTCGCCGTCGAGCTCAGCGACCAACGTGACGCTGTCCAGCCGCCGCAGGTGCCCTCCGAACTGCATGCGGTGCGTCGGATCTTCGGCCGTGCCCGCGGCCACGCCACGGCCGAGCTCTACGAGCAATGCGGCGACGGCGCTCCAGTCCTGGGGTCTCGCCGCGCGGACCGTCACCCTCATCAGGCCGGGATGCCCGTCGTCATCGAGGTTCGCATCCACACGGGCGCTGTCCGCACCGCGGGCAGCCGTCGGCGTAGCGTACGGCCGCCTCCTCCAGGTCGATGTCCTCCAGGTTCGCGAGCGACGCCAGCCACGCCAGCACGTCGCCGAACTCATGGAGCAGGTTGTCGCGGTCGCCGGTCCGAAGCGCTCTCGCGAGCTCGCCGACCTCTTCGGTGAGCCATCGGAACGTGGCATCCCGACCGCGGGCGGCGTCGCGCTCGACGTACGTCTCGCGCATCGCGTCCTGCAGGTCGCGGATCTCCATGGGGCCGACGAGTCTAGTCGGCGTCTCGTGCAGGGGCTCAGGACACGCCGACGGCCGCTTCGGGATCCGCGCTCTTCGCGCGCTTGCGCGCGTACATCCGGGCGTCCGCGGCGGCGATCAGCTCATCCAGGGTGCACGGATCGTCCGGGTCGAACATCGCGACGCCGGCCGAGAGGGAAAGGACGAATGACCTGCCCTGAGAGTCGTTGGCGGCGTCCACGGCGTTCTTGAGGCGTGACAAGGCGATCTTGGCATGGCTGTAGGAATCGGTCGCGAAGAGCACGCAGAACTCGTCTCCGCCCATCCGGGCGATCAGGTCAGAGGCCCGGAACGTCTCGCGCAGCACGAACGCCCCCTCGGTGATCATGCCGTCGCCCGCCGAATGACCGAGCGTGTCGTTCACTTGCTTGAGACCGTCGAGATCCAAGAACATCAGCGCCATCGGCTGATGCGAGCGGATCGCCACTTCCAGCTGGTGTTCGGCGGACGGGAGGAAACCACGCCGGTTCATCAGCCGTGTCAACGCGTCGGACGTCCCCATGCGCCTGAGCTCGTCCTGCAGCTCTCCGACGCGTGTGCCGCTCTCAACCAAAACCCGCTCCAGCCGGCCGAGCTCGTCGTCGGACGTGCTCGGTTCCCTGAGCGGCATCCCTTCCTGCATCATGCGGCCGATCTCTTCGGTGCGAACGATCCTCCCCGCCAGGCGCTGAACGAAGAGCATGACCACGAGCAGCGATGCGAGCACTCCCAGCGGCATCCCCACGACCCCGATGGCGAACGCGAGGTCCCGCGCCGCGTCCAACTCCCGCCGGCGCTCGACCGATCGCCGTGTCGATTCGAGGCGCTCCTGATTCGCGATGTCCCCGATCTGGTCCAGGATGACCTGTCCGTCTTCGAGCACGTCGATCACGGCAACCGTTGAGGCGGGCGAGAGGTCCGTGATCGGCGCGAACGCGCGCAGCGCGAGGAGCGCGATCGTTCGCTGGCTGACGAGGTTCTGGAGCTTCGCGATCTCGGCTGACTCCCCGACGTCATCCCGGGTGAGGTCGATCAACGTTTGCATGTCGCCCGGAAGACGTTCCGACGCGACCGAATACGGCGTGAGGAACCGCACCTGGCCGGTAAGGAGGTACCCGCGCATCCCGACCTCTGCTTCGTTCAGATCGGCGACGACGCGCTCGTATCCGTTGTTCAGGGCGGTGGCATACCTCTCCGCCTGGAGCGACTCGTTCGTCCGTGCCTTGGAGACGACGTGTGCGAACGTGGCGGCGACGAGCACGACCATCGGGATGGCCATGACGGCCAGGATCTTGGTGCGGAGCGACATGGGGGATCTCCCTCGTTCCTCCAGGCATCGGCTCCGTTCGCCTTCGCCTTGACGAGGGTTGTCTACCAACTGGTAGATACTCCATAATCTGCCGCATGGTAGAGAACGAAGTGGAGACACCCGCCTCGCTCGTCGACCGGCTCGCAGGCAAGACGATCCTGCTGACCGGCGTGACGGGCTTCCTCGGGCAGGTGATCTTCGAGCGGATGCTGGGAGACGTGCCCGAGGGACGGATCGTGCTGCTGGTCCGCTCACAGACGGGCTCCACCTCCCGCGCGCGCGTGGAGTACCTGTTCCGGAAGCCGGCGTTCGACGTCCTGCGGGAGCGCATCGGTGAAGAGGGCCTGCGCGCGCTCCTGGACGATCGGGTGACGATCGTCGACGGTGACTTCTCCCGCAGTATCCCGCAGCTGCCAGGCGACATCGACATCGCGATCCACTCGGCGGCGACGGTCTCGTTCGACCCGCCGATCGACGAGGGTTTCCAGACCAACCTGTTCGGCGCGATGAACCTGTACCGCGGTGTGATCGACAGCGGCTCGCGCCCGTCCCTGGTGCACATCTCGACGGCGTACGTGGCCGGTGTCGCCAAGGGCGTCGTTCCCGAGGACACGCTGGACCATCGCGTGGACTGGCGGACCGAAGGCGAGCTCGCGTTGCTGGCCCGGCGCGATGTCGAGGCGCAGTCCCGGCGGCCGGAGATGCTCGACGACTTCATGGACAAGGCGTCGAAGGAGCATTCGCGAGCCGGCCCGATGACGGTCGCCGAAGAGGCCGAGCAGCGGCGCAAGGACTGGGTCTCGAAACGACTGACGCGCTACGGCCGGTCGCGCGCGCGTTCGCTCGGCTGGCCCGACGTGTACACGTTCACGAAAGCGATGGGCGAGCGAGCGGTCGAGGAGCTCGCGGACCTGGAAGGGCTGCCGCTGTCGATCGTCCGTCCATCGATCATCGAGAGCGCGCTCCTGCATCCGGCACCGGGCTGGATCGACGGTTTCAAGATGGCCGACCCCATCATCCGTGCGTACGGCCTGGGGCAGATCCCCGAGTTCCCCGGCATCCCGGAGGGGATCGTCGATCTCATCCCGGTAGATATGGTCGTGAACGCGATCCTGGCCGTGGCCGGCACGCCGCCCGAGCCGCCGGCACCCTGCCTACTACCACGTCAGCTCGGGCAGCCGGAACCCGCTCCAGTACCACGAGCTGTACCGGTACGTGCGGGCGTACTTCGAGGCGCACCCCCTGCCGGAGCGAGGTCGGGGTGAGCACAAGGTGCCGGAATGGTCGTTCCCCGGCAGCCTGAGCGTGGAGCGCATGATCGACCGCGCCGAGAAGTTCACCGACGTCGCCGAGAAGGTGGTGACGCACCTGCCGAAGTCCAAGCGGATGCGCGACCTGATCAACCGCGTGGATCGCGACAAGGCTCGCGTCGACTTCGTGAAGCGGTACTCGGACCTGTACGGCGCCTACACGGAAGCCGAGGTCATCTACACCGACGACCGCATGCTCGCGCTCTCGAACTCGCTCTCGGCGGAGGACCGGGAACGGTTCCCGTTCGACTCGGCCATCATGGACTGGCGCTACTACCTGCAGGACGTGCACTCACCCGCGGTGACGCAGAGCCTCCGCGAGCTGTCCAGGCGCAAGCGCGAGACGCCGAGCGTCACGATCCGCGAACGTGAGCATCCGGTCGTGGCGTTGTTCGACATGGAGGGGACCATCATCACGTCGAACGTCGTGGAGTCCTACGTGTGGACGCGGATGGCCGATCTTCCGCCCGATGAGTGGCCGAAGGAGCTCGTCAGCGTGTTCGGAAAGATCCCGTCGTACCTGCAGATCGATCGGCGCGACCGCGGGGACTTCCTCCGGACGTTCTTCCGGCGGTACGAGGGCGCGTCGGTCGAGGGCGTGGAGCGGTTGATCGATCGCCACGTCGGCGAGTTCATGTTGCAGAAGGCAAGCTCGGCGGCGATCCGGCGGATCCGCGAGCATCGAGCCGCCGGACACCAGACGATCCTCATCACCGCAGCGGCCGAGATCTTCGTGCGGCCTTTGGCTCCGCTGTTCGACATCGTGATCGGGTGCGAGCTGGAAGAGCGCGACGGTCGCTACACCGGGTTCATGGCGTCTCCGCCGCTCGTGGGAGAGGCGCGCGCGGCGTGGCTCCGCCGGTACGCCCTCCGGGAGGGCATCGACCTGAAGCAGTCGTACGCGTACGCGGATTCGTACTCCGACCTCCCGCTGCTTCGAGCCGTCGGCAACCCGGTCGCGGTCTCGCCCGACTCGGCGCTGTACCGGTATGCGCGGCGCCGTCGCTGGCCCATCGAGCCATGGGCCATGTCGAAGGGCATGCCGCGCGTCCGTTTCCCGAAGCCGGCGATCCGATGATGCTCGCGACCGACCGGGCGGTGACGGCCTGATGGCGCTGGCGCTCGAGCTCTTCCGATCGGCGCCGCGGTACCTGGCGGCGCGCGCGGTCGGTGCGAAGGCTCCGGGTCTGGTCGCGGGTCCACTCGCGCCGTTGCGGCTGACGACCCGTCAGGATCCCGAGCCCCGCGACGGCCAGTGGGCGCGCGTGAAGCCGATGCTCTCCGGTATCTGCGGTAGCGACCTGTCCACCCTGGCCGGCAAGTCGTCGTTCTACTTCTCGCCGCTGGTCTCGCTGCCGTTCGTCCCGGGCCACGAGGTCGTGGGCGAGGTCATGGACGACGTCGACGGTCTCTCGGCGGGTGACCGCGTCGTGCTTACGAGCGTGCTCAACTGCGCGACCCGCGGATTGGAACCCTGCTCGAACTGTCGGGTCGGGGCGTTCAACCGCTGCGACGCCGTCACGACCGGCGACCTGAAGGCCGGTCTGCAGACCGGGTACTGCAAGGACACCGGCGGCGGATGGAGCCGCATGATGCTGGCGCACCGTTCGCAGCTGCATCGGGTTCCCGACTCCATGGGCGACGACGTCGCGGTGTTGTTGGAGCCGTTCGCCTGCGCGATCCACGCTGCGTTGCGCGCGAACGTGCCCGACGGCGGTTCGGTGTTCGTGGTCGGCGCGGGAACCGTCGGGATCCTCACGCTCCTCGCCGTGAAGCTGCTGACACGCGCGGACCACGTGATCGTGGCGGCCAAGCATCCGGCGCAGCGCGTCGCCGCCCGGCTGGCGGGCGCCGACGTCGTGGTCGTTCCCGAGCACGCGGTGAAGGCCGTCCGCCGCTCGGAGCATGCGATGAAGCTCACGCCTGAGCGGGGGATGGATTTCCTGCTCGGCGGCGTGGACGTCGCGATCGAGTCCACGGGCTCCAAGAGCGCGCTGGATCTGGCGCTCCGCACCACCAAGGCCGGTGGCCGCGTCGTGCTGAGCGGGATCCCGGGGCCGGGCGCCGACCTGACGCCGGTGTGGTTCCGCGAGCTCGAGCTGGCCGGGGCATACACCAGCGGCACCGAGCACATCGGCGACGTCGATCGGCCCACCATGGAGCTGGCGATCGAGCTGGCGAACGGACTCCCGATGCTGGCCGACATGGTCGGTGCCCGTTATCCGCTCGGTCGATGGCGCGAGGCCATCGATCACGCGCTCGGCGCCGGACGGCTCGGCACGTTCAAGGTCGCGTTCGCACCACAGGAGAACTGACCGCCAACCGACAACCAGGAGAGAGAGACCGATGCCCAGACCCGGATTCGTGTTGGAGGTCGACGAACGGACCCCGCCGCTGTTGGTGCACCAAGGCGAGGGGTTCCGTCTGCAGCGGTTCCCCCTCGGCGCGCGCGTGGTGTATCCGCCGGACTCGCTGCCGGGGATCAAGGACGTCAACGCGGCCATCCGTCACGCACTGATGAACCCGGTCGACGCCGAGCCGCTCACGGAGCTCCTGACGCCCGGCATGAAGCTCACGATCGCGATCGACGACATCTCGCTCCCGCTGCCACCCATGACCACGCCCGACATCCGTCAGCGGATCATCGAGCACGTGATCGAGCTGGCCGCGCGCAAGGGCGTCGAGGACGTGAAGCTCATCGTCGCCAACGCGCTGCACCGGCGCATGACCGCCGATGAGATCAAGCGGATGGTGGGCGAACGCGTGTTCCGCTCGTTCTGGCCGGACGACCTGGCGAACTTCGACGCGGAGGATCGTGACGAGCTGACGGAGATCGGCGTCACGGATCACCACGAGGTGGTCGAGATCTCGAAGCGCGCCGCCGACTCCGACCTGATCGTCTACGTGAACATCAACCTGGTGGCGATGGACGGCGGCCACAAGTCGGTCGCCGTCGGACTGGCGAGCTACAAGAGCCTGAAGCACCACCACAACGTCGAGACGATGATGCATTCGCGCTCGTACATGGACCCACGACCGGGGCACAGCGCGATCGCCGATTCCGCCACGAGGATGGGACGGCTGCTGGCCGCGAGCGGCGTCAAGATCTTCCAGATCGAGACCACGGTCAACAACGACACCTTCCCGTCGAACCTCGGCTTCCTGAACAAGCGCGAGTGGGAATGGTCCACGTACGACCAGGGGCTGATGATGACGGCGAAGAAGGCGAACGACATGGCGCCGCCGCGCGTCCGTCGCGAGTTCTACCGTCGCATCGAGGCGCCCTACAAGCTGACCGGCATCAACGCAGGCGAGGTCGAAGCCGTCCACGAACGGACGCTCGAGAACCTGCACCGACAGCAGTTGGTGGAGGTGGAAGGGCAGTCCGATGTCCTGGTGTTCGGGTTGCCGTACGTGTGCCCGTACAACGTGAACTCGATCCTCAACCCCATCCTGGTTCACTGTCTGGGGCTGGGCTACCTGTTCAACATGTACCGGAACCAACCGTTGGTGAAGCAGGGCGGTGTCGTGATCATGTTCCACCCGGTCCCCTGGGAGTTCCACCAGATCCACCACCCCAGCTACATCGACTTCTTCGAGGAGGTCCTCCGCGAGACCACCGATCCCGCGACGCTCGAATCCAAGTTCGAAGAGCGCTACGCGACCGACCCGTGGTACACGCACCTGTACCGGACGAGCCACGCGTACCACGGCGTGCACCCGTTCTACATGTGGTACTGGGGGGCGCATGGTCGCGACCATGCGGGCGACGTGATCTTCGTCGGCGGCGACCCGAAGTCCGTCGCCCGTCTCGGCTACCGAACCGCCGGAACGTTCCGCGACGCGCTCGAGATGGCGAAGGACACCGTCGGACCGAGCCCCTCGATCACGTACATGCACACGCCCCCGCTGTCGATCGCGGACGTGCGGTGAGGAGGCGATCGTGAGCGGGCTCCGCGATGAGCTGAAGGAGATGTCCCGAGGGTTCCGTTGGGGCCGCCGCCCGCTGGTGCCCCGATCCGCGGAGCCGTACACCGTCGAGAAGGACGACGTCGGGTTCCCCACCGACTGGGCGCGAACACAAGCGGGAGTGGCTGCGCGTCAAGCCATCCTGAAGGGGTTGATGCATCCGCTGCTCAAGAACGAGCTGTCGCTGCGCGTGTTCGGCCTGGACAACCTCAAGGGTGTCGACGCGCCGGTGGTGTTCTTCTCCAACCATTCGAGTCACCTGGACGCCACGCTGATCCTGACCACGCTCCCCGACATCTGGCAGTCGAAGACCGCCGTCGGCGCTGCGCGCGACTACTTCTTCGACGTGTGGTGGCGTCAGGCGTTCACGGCGCTCGTGTACGGCGCCTTCCCGATCGATCGTTCCCGCGGTGGTCGCGGCGCCGTGGACAAGGCACGCGAACTGATCGAGGACGGGTGGAGCCTGGTCGTGTTCCCAGAGGGCACGCGTTCGACCGACGGGCATGTGCAGCGGTTCCGCCACGGCACGGCGCGTCTCTGTCTGGAGCACGGCGTCGCCGCGGCTCCCATCGCCATCATCGGGGCACACCAGGCCATGCCCAAGGGCCGGTTCTGGCCGAAGTCCGGACGGCCGACCGTCACGGTCCGTTACGGCAAGCCGCTGTATCCGGCGGAGGGCGAAACGCATCAGGATCTCTCGCGGCGCATGGCCCAGGCGGTCGCGTCGCTCTTCGACGAGGACCGCACGACGTGGTGGGAGTCGTTGCAGCGGGCTGAGCGTGGCGAGACACCGCCCTTGGCCGGACCCATCGGCCCCGAGTGGTTGAAGCGATGGGAAGGTTCGCGGCCGTTGCCGGGCCGCGGCGATACCAGGACCTGGGAGTAGGCATCCGTGCCCCGCACCGGCGGCGAGAAGCGCAAGGGCACGCTGGTCGAGGAAGCGATCCGGCAGTTCGGTCGCGAGGGATACAACGGAGCAAGCCTGGACCAGATCGCGACGGCGGTGGGCGTTCGGAAGCAGACGCTCCTGTACTACTTCCCGACGAAGGAGGCGCTGCTCGAAGCGTGTCTGGCGGCCGCCGGCGAACGGCTCGTGCTCGAGATCGCCTTGGCCCTCGAGGGCAAAGAGACGTATTGGGATCGTGCCGAAGCCGTGATCCACTCCGTGTTCTCGCTCGCCGAACAATGGCCGGAGTTCCCGATGTTCATCCGCGAGGCGGGACGGTTGGGCCCGCAGGCGTTCGAGCGGTTCGCCGAGGTGCTGGAGCCCCTTCGCCGTCGGGCGATCGACTTCCTGCAGTCGGGCATGGACACGGGCGAGATACGCAAGCAGGACCCTGCCATGCTCCTCTTCACGCTCTATACAGGGGTCGTCGGTTCGCTCACGGAAGCAAGCGTCCTGAACGTGGTGGTCGGCGCCGACAAAGGCCGCGCCTCGTTGAAGCGACGTGAACGCGAAGTGGTCAGCTTCGTGCGGGCGGCGATGGTGCCACCGGGCTCCGAAGGCTGAGCGTCCGGGTTAGCGTCCGGAGTAGAACTCGACGATCAGCCGCTCTTCGACCTTGGCCGGGAGCGGGATCTCTTCGCGATCGGGCAGGCGCGAGAGCACACCCTGCACGTCGTCCTTGTTGCGGTAGAGGTAGCCGGGAGGGTCGGGCGTGATCTCGATCGCCTCGCGAACCGAGATGAAGTTCTTGGCCTTCGCCGACAGCTCGACGGTCTGACCGGCCTTGACCCGGGCACTCGGGACGTTGATGCGCTTGCCGTCCAGCTTCACGTGGCCGTGGGAGACCAGCTGGCGAGCCTGGCGGGTCGTGAGCGCGAATCCGAGCCGCAGGATGACCGTGTCCAGACGCGTCTCGAGCTGGCGGATGAGCTCCTCGCCGGTGACGTCCATGCTGCCGGACGCCTTCTCGTAGTAGCGCTTCATCTGGGCTTCGGAGACCCCGTAGATGGCACGCAACTTCTGCTTCTCGACCAGGCGGGTCTGGTACTCGGAGATCCGCTTGCGCCCGCGACCGTGTTGGCCAGGCGGGTAGGGTCGCTTGTTGGACGGGCAGTTCGGACGGCCGCAGAGCGGCTCGCCGACGCGCCGGCACATCTTGTGTTTGGGTCCGATCTTGTCCATGCGGTCGCCAAGCGTACCAAAGGTTCTGCGTTCGTGACCTGCGACGATGCTTCGGAGCTGCGAGGATGCCACACCATGGACGTACGCGATCGTGCCGTCGGCAGCGTGCTCGGTCTGGCGCTCGGCGACGCGCTGGGAGCCCCCTTCGAGTTCCGGCGCGCGGTTGACGTTCCCGACCCGCTCCCCGCATTCGAGCTCGCGTGGATGGGGCTCCCGCCGGGGACGACCACGGACGACACGGCTATGGCGCGCAACCTCATCCGGTCGCTCGTCGAGCGTGGCGCGCTGGACACGAGCGATGTCCTGGCGCGTCACGTCTCATGGCTGGCGACGCGACCTCCCGACGTCGGGAACCTCACGCGCGTCGTGCTGTCGCGCGCCGGACGAGGAGCGGCGGACGCCGCGCGTGAATACGTGGAGCAGCGCGGACCGGAGGTGAGCGCGGGCAACGGATCGGTCATGTATTGCGCGCCGCTCGGCGTCGCATACGCGGCACGACCGGACGATCTGCTCGAACTGGCCCCCGCGCTCTCCGCCATCACCCACTGGGACGAGCGGTGTCGAACGGCGTGCCTGGCGGTCACGCTCGCCGTCGCGTCGCTCGTCCGTGGTGTCGCCGCTGAGCGCGCGGTGATCGACGCGGTGACGGCGGTCGGAGCGCGCGAGGGCGGCGAAGAGCTGGAGTACCTGGTCGAGGCCGCCGGGCGCGTGCGCCCCGTCGACGGTCCCGACATGGGCTTCACGCTCTTCACGGCCGGGCTGGCGCTCCAGGTCGTGGCCGAACGATCCTCTGTCGAGGAGGGGTTGCGGCGCGTGGTCGGGCTCGGCGGCGACACGGACACGAACGCAGCCGTCGCCGGCGCACTGCTCGGTGCGTTGCACGGTCGGGCCGGCCTGCCGGCGACGTGGCTCGACCGCCTTCGAGACCGGGTGGCGATCGAGGACGAAGCCGCCGCACTCGCGGCACTGGCCGAGCGTCAAGGCGAGAGCGGTCCGGCAGAATAGACCCATGGCGACGCACGACGACCCCCGCGAGGTGCGTGAAGAACGGCGGGTGATCACGGCGGTCTTCGCCGACCTGGTCGGTTCGACCACGCTCGGCGAACACGTGGACCCGGAAGAGCTCAAGGTCATCGTGGGCGACGCCGTGGCGCGCGTGATCGGCGCCGTGGAAGCGTTCGGCGGGACGATCAAGGACCTCGCCGGCGACGGCGTCCTGGCGCTCTTCGGTGCCCCGACGGCCCACGAGGACGATCCCGAGCGCGCCGTGCGCGCGTCGCTGCGGATCATCGAGGAGATCGCCGAGTACGCCCGCGAGGTCGAGGACGCCTGGGGGGTGCAGGGGTTCGGTGTTCGCGTCGGCGTTCAGTCCGGCCCCGTCGTCGTCGGCGCGATCGGCGCCGGGAGCCGGGTGGAGTACGCGGCTCTCGGGGACGCGGTGAACACCGCGTCGCGGCTGCAGGCGGCCGCGGGCCCCGGAGAGGTGCTGGTCGGCGAGGACACGTTCCTCCTGGTCGAGTCGATGTTCGAATGGGGCACACCTGCCGAGCTCGACCTCAAGGGGAAGTCCGCCGCGGTCGTGGCGCGCGTCGCGCAGGCGGCGTCGGGCGGCCACGTTCAAACGCGTGGGTTGGAGGGCGTCCAGGCCCGATTGGTCGGCCGCGAACGCGAGCTCGAGGCCGCCGGCGCGGCCGTCGACGGCGTGCTCGCGGGAACCGGCGGGATCGTCCTGATCACGGGGGAGCCGGGTATCGGCAAGACCCGCTTGGTGGCGGAGCTGCGCGACCGGTTCGAGATGGGGACGCCCCAGCATGGCCGCGGGCTGTGGCTGGAAGGACGGTGCGTGTCCTATGGCGAGTCCATGCCGTACTGGCCGTTCCGCGACCTGCTGCGGAGCTGGATCGGCGTGCCGGCGGACGAGCCGGAGCTGCGTGTCCGCGTGGCGCTGCGACGGATGGTCGAGCGGCTCTTCGGCGAGCGCGCCATGGAGCTCTCCCCGTACCTCGCGGCGTTGCTCGGCCTGACGCTCGAACCGGATGCGGCTCGCCGCCTGGCGGAGCTCTCGCCCGAGGCGCTTCAGTACCGGACGTTCGAGGTCGTGCGTGAGCTGATCCGGCGCCTCGCCGAGGACGGGCCGGTGGCTGTTGTCCTGGAGGACATGCATTGGTCCGACGCAACATCTCTGCAACTCCTCGACCGGGTGTTCGCCGACACCGAAGAGACCGCGCTGCTGCTCGTGCTGACGTCGCGTTTGGAGCGTGACCACCCGTGGTGGCGATCGAAGGAGGAGGTGTCGCGGGAGCTCCCTCACCGGATCACCGACCTGACGCTGGAGGCTCTGTCGGGGGACGCCGGGCGGGAACTCCTTCACGCGCTGGTCGGCGAGGGCACGCTGCCTCCGGACGTGGAGAGGCGAATCCTGGAGCCCGCGGAAGGCAACCCGTTCTTCCTGGAGGAACTGATCCGTTCGCTCGCGGACGCCGGCGCCGTGACGCACGACGTGGATGGCTGGCGGTTCGTCCACGACGCGCCGCTCGAGATCCCGCCGACGGTCGAGAAGGTGATCCTCGCGCGCATCGACCGGCTGGACGGGGGGTCACGTCAGGCGCTGGTGGCGGCATCTGTCCTCGGCCGGCAGTTCGGCCTGCCGCTCCTGGGGGCGGTCGTCGGCGGCGAGGAAGGCGACGTGCGGCGATCGGTGCTCGACCTGATGCGCCTGGACCTCGTCCGCGAGGGTCGGCGGTGGCCCGAGCCCGAGTACCGCTTCAAGCATGCGCTCATCCAGGAGGCGGCGTACCGGACGCTCGTCACGGCCGATCGGAACCGCCTGCATCGCGAGGCCGCCGGATGGCTGGAAGCGCGGTACGAGGCTCGCGAGGAGGATCTGGCCGGGTTGCTGGCTCATCACTGGCTGGCGGCCGACGATGAGGACAAGGCGGTCACGTACCTGACGATCGCCGGCGACCGCGCGCGCCAGGAGTACGCCCTGGACGAATCGATCGGCCACTACCGCGAGCTGCTCCCCATCTTGGAGCGCCGCGGCGAGGACCGCGAGATCGCGCTCGTGCTCTTCAAGCTTGCGCTGGCGTTGCATATGTCGCTGCGGTTCAAGGAGGCGAACGAGACCTACCAGCGTGCGTTCCCGTTCTGGACGCCGCCCGAGCCGTTCCCCGGCGAACCGACCGCGACGCTCCGGGTCACGTCGAGCTATCGGCCTCGCGATCACGACCCGCGCTCGGCGATCTCGTGGCCCGACATCCAGCTCTGCATGCAGTTGTTCGATCGGCTGGTCGAGCAGTGGCCCGAACGTACGATCGTCCCCTCGCTCGCCGATCGATGGGAGATCGCCGACGACGGGTTGCGCTACGTCTTCCATCTCCGAGATGGGCTCCAGTGGTCGGACGGGACCCCGCTCACCGCCGGCGATATCGAGTTCGGCATCAAGCGCGTCCTCGATCCCGTCACCCCCGGCTCGTCGGTCGCGATCTACTTCGTGCTGGAGAACGGGCAGGACTACTACCTCGGGCGCAATGCCGATGCGGACCGCGTCGGCGTCAAGGCGCTGGATGACCGGACCGTCGAGTTCCGGTTGGTCGCTCCCGCGCCGTACTTCATGAGCGTCATGAACCGGCCGGACGGGGGACCGCAGCCGCGACACTCGATCGAGGCAGAGAACGCGTCGTGGACCGATGTCGGACGTCAGGTCGTGAGCGGCGCGTTCCGCGTGATCGAGGAGACGGACGAGCAGATCACGCTCGAACGGCAGCCCAACGACGTGCGTCCGCGCGTCGGCAACGTCCGGCGCGTGGAGTTCGTGCGCTCGTCCGTCGCGGACGCGGTCGAACCCTACGAGCGAGGGTCGCTCGACCTCGTGACGGTGCGGTATACACCGAAGCTCGCCGACCTGGTGCCGACGGTGCGAGACGACGCGCAGCTCGGCGCGGCAGCGTGGTCGGGCTACCTGGGGTTCGACCACGCGCATCCGGTGCTGTCGAACCTGGATTTCCGCCGCGCGCTGGCGCATGCGATCGACCGGGACCTGCTGGCGCAGCGGGTCCCCGACAATGTGGTGGTGGCGACCGGTGGCGTCGTGCCTCCGGCGCTCCAAGGGCACACGCCGGACATCGTCCTGCGGTTCGATCCCGACAAGGCGCGTGCGTACCTGGACGCGAGCGGGGTCGCGGAGCGGACCGTGGTGATCGCCGGCGTCGAGACCTGGGTGGCGCCGTTCCTCGACGGCGTGGCCGCCATGTGGAACGAGGTCCTCGGTCTCGACGTCCGGGTCGACTCCTGGAGCCTGGAGCGCGCGATGACCCTGAAGAACATCCGCGAGGTCGCGCCGATCGTGTTCACCGGCTGGTTGCCCGGCTACCCCGATCCCGAGTACTTCCTGCGGCTGCTCTTCCAATCGGACAGCCGGACGAACGAGGGGGGGTTCTCGTACGCACCGTTCGACGAACTGATCGAGCGCGCGCGCCGGGAGCGGAGCGACCGTTCACGTCTTGAGCTCTTCCACGAGGCGGACCGGATGGCGGTGGCGGACCGGGTCGCCCTGATCCCCGTCGTCTACGGGCGCAGCATGGCGTTCGTCAAGCCGTGGGTGCAAGGCTGGTGGGAGTTCGGCAAGTCGTCGTCCGCGTTCGCCGATCTGGTGGTGGATCCGTCCTCACCTCGCGCGTGATGGCTCACCGACACCGTTAGGAGGTCAACCGATGGAGCCGAACGAGATATTCGAGCTGATCATCAAGGCGGACGAGAAGATCAAGTACGCGAAGCCCGGCACGGGTGACGTCAGGGCGGGACAGGCACGGCAACTCCTGGAGCAGGCGAGGGATGCCGCACATGAGATCGACAACGAAGCGTTGGTGGCGCAGGCGGAGCGACGGCTCGCGGATCTCGACGCGTTGGCGAACGGAGCAGACCCCGGCGAGTAGCGCCGGGGGCAGGTCTCAGCCGATCCGTCCGCCCCAGACGAACTGATCCCAGTAGACGGTTCGGATCTGCACCTCGCCGCCGGGTCCCGGGTGGCTGGCGTCGATCATCGAACTCCCCCCGAGGTAGATCGAGACGTGGCTCACGGGCGAGTAGAAGAACATCAGGTCGCCGGGGACCAGCTGGCTCTGCGAGAGGCGCGGGAGCATCTGCGACATCATCTCCGATGAATGCGGCAGGTAGATCCCCGCCTGGGCGTAGGCCCACGAGACGAGCCCCGAGCAATCGAAGCCGACGTTCGGATCCGCCGAGCCCCACACGTACGTGGTGCCGATGACGGATTGGGCGGCCGCGATGGCGATCTGGGTGGCACTCGCGTTCGGTGGCGGCACGAAGACGGAGCCGCCGCCCGGATCCGACGAGCCGCCCGATGTGGCGGCGGCGGCCGCGGCGGCTTCGGCTGCGGCCTGCGCGGCGAGGGCGTTCTCGTATCGGGTGTTCAGCTGCGAGTAGAGCGCCTGCTGGTCCGCGATCCCCGATTCGATCTGGGCCTTGTGCTCCGCGAGCTGGTCGAGTGTCGCCTGGCGTTCGGTGAGCGCCTCGCCGTATTGCTCGGCCGCCCAGCGGGACTTCTGGCCGGCGATCTGGGCTTCGGCGGCCAGGTCGGCGTCGTCCTGCGCGAGCGCACCCATGAACTGCAGACGGTCCGAGAACTCGGTGAAGCTCTCGGCGCCCAGCAGGACGTCGAGCTGCGTTCCCATGCCCGTGTAGGCGGCGACCGCTCGCTTGGACAGCTCGGCCGTGGCACGGGCGGCGATGGCATCCGCGGCCCGCTTGGCCTGCTTCGCCTCCAGGAGCTTCGCCTCCGTCAGCTCTAGGGCTACCTGCGCCTGGTTGTACTCCTCGACCAGTTGGCTCAACTGCCGGTTGAGGGCGTCCAGCTCGGCCTTCGCAGCCTCGACCTCAGCTTTCGAGGGCGCCGCTGACGAAACCGATACCGAGACGGCGATGCTGGGGATGGCGAGCATCGCGGCCACGACGAGCCGCAGGATCGTCTTACGCGAGCCGGTCATCTGCCCCCAGGGTCGTCGGATTTCGTGCAGATATACAAAAAGCTCCGTTTCCGGAGCCGCTGAGACGAGGCTATCGGGGTGGGAGGCCTTCGTCAAACGAGCGGAGCTCTTCGGCGGGAACGGGAAAGGGCGGGCCGGAGCCCGCCCTCGTGCCCGCTGCTCTGGTCGGGACGGCGGGATTTGAACCCGCGACCTCAGCGTCCCGAACGCTGCGCGCTACCAAGCTGCGCTACGTCCCGAGCGGTTCGTCAGTCTAGCGGCTCGCCGGGTGGACCGGTCCCCGGCGGTCGTGGATGGAGCTCCAACAGCGTGGCCTCGGGCCGGCAGAAGAAGCGGAACGGGGCGTACTTGCTGGTTCCGAGGCCCGGCGAGACGTGCAGGACACTGCCGCCCATGCTGGCCAGTCCGCTCACCAATCGGGACGGCAGCGAGCAGTTCGTCACCAAGGCTCCGATCCCCGGCAGGCAGACCTGCCCGCCGTGCGTGTGACCGGCCACCATCAGCTCATAGCCCAGGACCGCCGTTTCCGGGGCGGAGTCGGGCGAGTGCATGACCGCGAACCCGAATCGCTCGGGTGCCGAACGGGGCGCCACCCGCAGGTCGTGCCAGGCGATATGTGCATCGTCCAGCCCGAGCAGCTCCACCGGTAGCCCGGCAAGATCGATGTGACGGCGAACGTTCGTGAGGTCGTCCCACCCGTCGGCGCACAGCTGTGCGACCAGCTCGTCCGGGCGCCCCCACGCGGCGCGGCGAGGTTTCCGCTTCCCGCGGAAGTACGCCAGGTAGTTCAGGGGCTTCGGCGTGTAGTAGTCGTTCGAGCCGAGGACGAACCACGACGCGAGGTGCCCACGCGTGGTGCGTACGGCCGCCACGGTCGTCTCGATCGCCTCCGGTTCGGCCAGGAAATCGCCCGTCACGACGGTGACGTCCGCCCGCGGGAGCCCCGCCAGGAACGCCGCTTTCCTCCTGTCTTTGCGCACGAAGTGCAGATCGGACAGGTGCAGCACCGTGAGGGGCGCCGCGGTCCCCGCCGGTAGGATGTCCAGGCGGCGACGCACCAGCCGGTAACGGCGGCGTTCGACGAAGATCCCCCACAGGACGCAACAGACGCCGACGGCTATCAGCGCGGTCACGATCCAGGGAAGCACGGGAGGCAGTGTAGTGAGCGAGTCGGGGCTGAAGGACGAGATCCAGTCACAGATGCACCAGGCGATGAAGAGCGGCGACAAGGTGCGTCTGGGGGCGCTCCGCCTACTGACGGCCGCGATCAAGAACCGCGAGATCGAGCTGCGTCAGGAGCTCACCGACGACGAGGTCCGCGAGATCGCCGGCAAGGAGGTCAAGAAACGCACCGAGTCGATCGAGGCGTTCGATGCCGCCGGCCGAGCCGAGCTCGCGGACAAGGAACGGCAAGAGCGCGACATCGTCTCGGTCTATGCGCCCGCCCAACTCTCCGACGACACGGTCGATGCGCTGATCGACGAGGCGCTCGCCGCCACCGGCGCCACCTCACCCAAGGAGATGGGGAAGGTCATGGGCTTCGTGATGGGGAAGGCGAAGGGCCAGGTCGACGGCACGGTCGTGCAGCAGAAGGTGCTCTCCCGGCTGACCCAGAGCTGAAGTCTCCTCGTCAGAGGTCGGTTCGCGGTTCCGGACTGGGACTGGGATCCGGATCGGGTCCGGGGTCGGGGTCCTCCTCTTCAGAGCCGACCGTGATGGTGACCGTCGTGCCCTGCAGCTGCTTGATACCGGGTTCGGGTTCCTGGTCCAGGATGATCCCGACGTTGTCCGCGTCGCTGACGTGCTTCTGGACGACCTCCACCACGAACCCGGCAGCCTCGAGCTTTGTCGTGGCGTCTGCCCGCGACATCCCGATCACGTCGGGAACCTTCACCTTGGCAGGCACGCCGCTGCTGACTTCGATCGTGACCAGGGCGCCCAGCTCCGCCGAGGCGCCGCCTCCAGGTACCTGAGTGATGACGATCCCCTTCGGTTCCGCGGAGTCGACCACCTGCACGAGCGGCGTGAAGTTCGCCTTCACGAGCGCGTTCTGTGCTCGCTCGGACTTCAGCCCCAACACGTCGGGGATCGTGCCGTACTCGGGAGCCGGTGGGCCGGGGAAGCTCCGGGCCGGCATCCCCGCCATGACGCGCAGCATGTAGTCGTGCCAGATGGGGGCAGCGAGCGTGCCGCCGAACACCGAGTCCCCGAAGTAGAGCGAGAGCGGGTCCGGGGTTCCGGGGAACCCGACCCACACGGCGGTCGATACCTGGCGCGTGAACCCGACGAACCAGGCGTTCGTGTAGTCCTGGGTCGTCCCGGTCTTGCCGGCGACGGGCCACGTGCCCAGCGCCGCCGAGGACCCGGTCCCGCCGGATACGACGCCCTGCATCATGGCCGTCACCAGATGCGCGATCTCGGGCGAGATGACCTGCTTGCACGTCGGTTTGTGCCGATAGAACACCCCGCCGGAGTCGAGCACCTTGGCCACGGCGAAGGACTCGCAGTGTTTGCCGTCGTTCGCGATGGTCTGGTACGCCGCGGCCATCTCGATCGGCGTCACGTCCGCCGTCCCCAGCGTGAGCGACGGCACGGCCGGCAATTCCGACTCGATCCCCATGTCGTGCGCGGCCTCGACGACCTTCTCTGGGCCAACGTCCAGGATCAACTGCGCGAACACCACGTTGATGGAGTTCTGCGTGGCGCCCCACAGGCTGACGTACCCGCCGTCACCCGCACCTTCGGCGTTCGACACGCACGAGCAGTCGTTCCCGCTCCACTCGGGCAGGTAGAGGGGTGACCGGGTCGAGTAGACCGACCCAGGCGGGATCCCCTCGCGGAACGCCGCCACCAGCGTGAACGGCTTGAACGACGAGCCGGACTGGCGCCCGGCGTCGGCCAGGTTCACCTGGTCCTTCAGATAGTTGCGGCCCGAGAGCATCGTCCGGATCGCGCCCGTCGCGTTGTCGACGGAGACGATCGACGTGTCGGGCGTCTGCTCGTAGTTCGGGTTCGCAACCGACTCTCGGTACGGTTGATTGGCCACAGCCTGCGCCGCGGCCTGCCAGTCGGGGTCGAGCGTGGTGAAGATCCGAAGCCCCCCCTCGTACAGGCGCCGACGCCGGGCGTTCTCGCTCTTCCCGAACACGTCGAACTCGCCGTCGGTGTTCGCGACGATGCGCTCGGTGATGTAGCGGACGAAGAACGGCGGTTGCCGGAGCTTCAACGTGCCGATGTCCTCGGCCAGGCCGAGCGGCGACCCCTTGGCCTTGTCGATCCGCTCCTGTGGCACCCATCCCAGGTCCCCGAGCCGTTGGAGCACGACGTTGCGGCGGATCCGCGCTTTCACGGGATGCGCCAGCGGGTCGTAGTAGTTCGGCGAGCGGATCAGCCCCGCGAGCAACGCGCTCTGGGTCAGCTTCAACCGCGAGGCCGGTACGTGAAAATAGAAGTCGGCCGCCGTCCCGATCCCGTAGATGCCGTTCGCGAAGTACACGTCGTTCAGATAGAGGGCCAGGATCTGGTCCTTCGTGTAGCGCTGCTCCACGCGGATCGCCAGGGCGAGCTCCTGGAACTTCCGCTGGAACGTTTGCGAGGTATCGCCGGTGATCGCGTTCTTCACCAGCTGCTGCGTGATCGTGGACCCGCCCTGGACGACCTCGCCCGTCGCCGCGTTCGTGAGCAACGCCCGGATGAGGGAACTCCAGTCGAGGGGTCCGTGTTCATAGAACTCCGCATCCTCGACCGCGAGCACGGCGTTCCGGCCCATCTCGCTGATGTCGTCGAGCTCCACGATCTCGCGGTTGTCGAGGTACAGCGTGGCGAGCTCGGTCTTCCCGTCCGAGGCGAAGATCGTCGAGCGTTCCGGGAAGCGCGGGATCCGGGTGAAGTCGGCCCCGAGCGCGGTCAGGCGCGCGTCGATCCGCTTCGCTCCGAACGCGAGACCGGCGATCGGGGGCACGATGAGGATGGCGATGAGGACCGCCGAGATCGCGATGACCGGCGCCAGCAGCAGCAGCGCCAAGGGGCTGTACGGGCGGTCCGACGCGTGGCGCCCTGATTGCGCGGTTCGGGCCATGAGAGGGCCAAGGATACCCCTCGTCCCCCGGTCGGTAGCATGAGGCGCCATGCGCCGACTCTCCCTCCTCTTCGCCGCGGTCTCGTTGCTCGTGCTCTGGCCGCGCGCGGCCGGCGCCGCCACGCCGACCCTCTTGGAGGTGCTCAAGGTCGAAGGGGCGATCGACCGCCCGCTCCTGGGCTACCTGAACGATCGCCTCGACGCCGCCGAAGCGTCGGGAGCCATCGTCGTCCTCCAGATCGACACGGCGGGGACCCTCGATGAGGACGGGGTGGCGTTCGCTCAGCGCGTGGCCGATCTGACCGTGCCGGTGATCGCGTGGGTCGGACCGGCGCCCGCCCGCGCCAGCGGCACCGGGCTCCTGCTGATGTACGCGTCGTCGCTCGCCGGCGTCTCGCCGGGCAGCCAGACGGGCCCGTTGTACCCCATCGACCTGGCACATCCCGAGGACCGGCCGGCGGGACTCCACGAGACGATCCAGGGGTGGATCGAGGAACGCGGCAAGGCGACCGACATCGACTGGAACGACCGGCCGCTCACCGCTGCGGAGGCGCGGCACCGCGACATCGCCCAGGTGGCGGCGACGTCGATCCCCGATCTGCTGGGACGGATCGATGGCCGCACGGTCCAGACGCCCGGTGGTCCGGTCGTGTTGGAGACGCGGATCGCTACCTCGGAGGAGGAGGCACTCGAGGGCACGGTCGACATCCGGTTCGAGAACCTGGGGCCGATCGATCGCGTGCTGCACGGGGTCGCGTCCCCGTCGATGGTCTATTTCCTGCTCGTCCTGGCGCTCGCCGCCTTGGCGTTCGAGTTGACCCAGCCCGGATTCGGTTTCGCCGGCTTCGCGGGGCTCGGGATGCTCGGTCTCGCGATCTACGGACTCACGGTGGTACCGGTGGACTGGGTCGCACTGGCGCTGCTCGTCGGCGGGATCGGGCTGATGGTGCTTGACGTCCGGGCGCGCAAGCTCGCGGCCGCATCTGTCGTGGGTCTCGTCGCGTTCGCCGTGGGGTCCGTCATGGCCTGGCGGGGGATGGCGGCTCCCATGCGCATCTCCCCGTGGCTGATCGGCGGCGCCGTGGTCGCAAGCGCCCTGTACTACGGGTTCGCCCTGACCGTCGCGATCCAATCCCGTGACCGCATCGTGAACGCGCAACGGGGCCTCATCGGGCTGGTCGGCGAGGCCCGAGGGAAGCTGGCGCCCGACGGCCCGGTGTTCGTCAAAGGCGCCATGTGGCGTGGTAGGACGACCGGCGAAGAGATCGCCACGGGCACCGCCGTGCGCGTGCGGGGTGTGGACGGGCTGGTCCTGCGGGTCGAGCCGGAGCCGGGGGCTCCTCCCGGCGAGGACGTCTCGGCATCGACGAGGGACCGCTGACCTGGGACTTTCCGACATCTCCCCTCGGCGGGAATCTCATCGGGCGCGACTTACGAAAGACAAAGTGAGCGGCCCGTGTGGGCCTCAGGCGCCGAGGTGGGAGGGACGGCCTTCCGGCCGAGATGTCGTGATCGACTGGACGAGTGGCTGGCAACTGCACGCCGCGTGTCGCGGCGAGGACTCGACCTACTTCTTCGCGCCCAGCTACTTCGAGAAGCGCCGGGAGAAGGATGCCCGCGAGGCCGTGGCGAAGGCGATCTGCCGGATCTGTCCGGTGCTCGACGAATGTCGCGAATACTCCCTGGAGGTTCGCGAAGGGCACGGGATCTGGGGTGGGCTGAACGAGATGGAGCGCCGCGCCATGCTCCGTCAACGCGCCGCGCAGGCCGTTTGACCGCTAGAAGCCGGGGGAGAACAGACCGCTGTACGTCGTCTGCAGGACCGCGAACGCGACGCTCGCGACGCCCGTGACGACCACCGCGCCCCCAAGAGCGATGAGTCGTTCGCGTGGCCCCGAAAGCAGGAGCAGCAGGGCGACGCCGATCGCGATCTCAGCGATCGGGACCGTGCGGTGACCGGAGGACCAGAAGAAGAGACCCTCGGCGATGAGGCATCCGGCGAGCGCCGAGATCGACAGCGCCCGCCCCATCGGGCCCGGACCGAGCCAGGACCAGCCGGCCCATCCCATGACGGGTCCCGCCACCACCGCGACGGCGAGCCAGAAGCGGAACGTGTGGGCGACCTCGGAGCCGGCGTCGAGGTGTGCGAGCCCGTAGTAGCCGACCAGCATCGCGAGCAGCCCGACGAAGCCGGTCAGGGCGGCGAGCCACCGGTTCTTCGAGAGCGCGCCTACGGCGAACGCTGCGACGAGCCAGGGGCCACCCAGCTCACCTGCGACCCGGATCTCGCTCCCGGATTCATGCACCAGCAGGACGAGGCACCCGGCGAGCAGGCCGCCGGCGAGCGCGATCGCCGGTGCGGCCACGGCCGGCCACGACGCCCTCTGAGCGGCCAGGCCGCGCTCAGGGCGTGTGCGGAGGCTTGCCACGTGCGTTCGAGATCTGTCGGCCATGTGCGGCAACCTATGTGGTCATCCGCCCGCACGCCGCGGGCGCCACGGAGAGGCCACGGAATCACCACGAGGAAGGCACGTGCGGTGCACCTCGGCTCGTCGCTGACCATGTTCCGTGGGAGGATGCGCGGCGTGAACGACGCCGACGTCCTGCAGCGCATCGCCGACGAAGGGCTCGAACTCCCACCCCCTCCGAAGCCGGTCGCCGCCTACGTGCCGGTCGTCGTATCCGGCTCGCTCGCCTTCGTCGCCGGGCAGGTGCCGATCGTGGACGGCCAGGTGCTGCATCCTGGGCTGCTCGGCGGCGAGGTCTCGGTGGATCAGGGGTACGCGGGCGGCCGGCGTGCGGCGCTGCAGGCGCTCTCCGCGCTCCGCGAGGAGCTGGGTTCGTTCGATCGGCTCCGCAGGATCGTCCAGGTCACCGTCTACATCGCCTCGACCCCGGGCTTCGGAGAGCATCCTCAGGTCGCCAACGGGGCCAGCGAGCTGCTGGTCGCCGTGCTGGGCGAGGAGGGCAAGCACGCGCGCGCCGCGATCGGGATGGCGTCGCTGCCGCTCGGGGGATGCGTCGAGGTGACGGTGACGGCCGAGGTCACCCCCAGCTAGGCGTCGTCGCGACGGCGCAGGAACCGAACGTCGCCGACACGTTTCGTCACCCCACGTTGGTCGAGCCACTCCATGAGGGGGACCGCGTACTTCCGGCTGGTGCCCAACGACTCTCGCAGGGCGCTGACGGTGATGCCGTCCTCGCCGGCAGCGCCGATCACCGCTTCCGCGCGCGCCACGAACGCCGTCGTCACCACGAGGTCGGGGGTGAGTCGGACGAGCAACCCTTCGCGGGCGGCGGCGTCGATCACATCGCGAGCGACGCCACCGGCGACCAGCTCCTTGACGGTCGGCGGGGTCGCTTCGGCCGTGCCGGAGATCGCCTCGAGGAGCCGATCGACGTCGGCCGAACGCTCGTCGAGCTCGACGCGGTGCGACGGCAGCCGGACCGTGGTCGCCTCCATGGCGGTGACGCCTCGATCGGCCATGCCGGCGAGCAGCGCGTCGACGAGCGCCGTGTCGGTGGGCGCGCGCGCGGAACGGAGGACCGTGACGATGGCCCGGCGCGCGATCGTGAGGCCGGCGCCGGGTTCCAGTGGATGCTCGGCGTGGTACGCCTCGAGCGCATCCACGACGGCGACCTCGACGGCGGCGGCGAGCCCATCCGCGACGAGCCACTCGCCGACGCCGCACGCCGCCGCTCGCACGTGAGCCGGTGAGCGCGAACACGTCCGCGGTACGGATCGCGCCGCGCTCCGCGACCAGCAGTGCGGGCAGGTCGTCGCGGGCAGCCGCGGCGCGCGCGCGCAGACGGGTGATCGGGTCCGCCCCCGCTCTCGTGGGAGGGCTGATGTCCAGCACGTCACCTCCGGCGACCGTCTCGCCGCGTCCGCTCTCGCGGAGCACGAATCGGTCGCCCACGTCCAGCACGACCGGCGTCGTCACGGTGATGCGCACGAAGGCCTCGTCGCCGGTCTCGAGCTTCGTCGTTCCGTAGAGGCGCATGCGCGCATCGACCTCCGCCGTCCCGGCATGGAGCGTGAACGCTCCGCGGGTCGTGACCGGACGACCGAGACCCCGTACCGGTCGTAGGCGCGCTTCGAACACGGTGGTGGAACGCCACTCTCCGGGGACCGCGAGCACCTGGCCTCTCCCGAACCGGTCGCGGTCGACCCCGACCAGGTTCGCCGCGACCCGAGAGACCGGACACGCCTCGGCCTCCGACTGCTTGTGGGTCTGGAGCGATCGCACGCGGCTGCGGATGCCCGCCGGAACGATCTCGACGTCGTCCCCGACGTGCAAGCAGGCGCCAGCGAGGGTCCCGGTCACGACGGTCCCGGCACCCTTGATCGTGAACACGCGATCGAGGTGCAGTCGACCACGCGCGTCCTCGGCCGGCCCAGCGTGGTCGAGCATCGTGTCCAGGGCGGCGGCCAGCGCGTCGATGCCGTTGCCGGTCTCGGAGGACACCGGCACGATCGGCGCGTCCGCGAGCGTGGTACCGGACACGCGGTCGCGGATCTCCTCCGCGGCGAGATCGAGCATGTCGTCGTCGACGAGGTCGCGCTTCGTGAGCGCGATCACGCCGCCGCGGACGCCGAGCACGTCGAGGATCTGCAGGTGCTCTTCGGACTGTGGCTTCCAACCTTCGTCGGCGGCCACGACGAACAGGACCAGGCGCACGGGCCCGACGCCGGCGAGCATGTTGCCGATGAACCGTTCGTGGCCCGGGACGTCGACGAAGCCGATCTCACGGCCGGACGGAAGCGTGCACCACGCGTAGCCGAGGTCGATCGTCAGACCCCGGCGCTTCTCTTCGGCCCATCGATCGGGGTCGATGCCGGTGAGTCGAACGATCAGCGACGACTTGCCGTGGTCGACGTGGCCGGCCGTCGCCACCACGCGGAGCTCGCCCGGCAAGGCGGTGTCAGTCCTCGGGGAAGTCGTCGCCCTCGAGGGCGTACTGGATCGCGCGCGTGAGATCGGGGAGCTGCTCCGGGAACACCGTGCGTACGTCGAACACGACGGCGTCGGGCTCGATCCGACAGAAGACCGATGGGCTGCCGGCACGCAGCCGCGCCGCGAAGGTGACCGGGTCGGCCGTCTTCACCGCCACGCCCCACGACGGCATCGAGGTGCCGGGCATCGAGCCGCCGCCCACCACGGACTGCGTCTTGCGGACGTGCGCACCCTCCAGGTCTCCGTCGAGCGATTCGGCCAGCCGATGCGCACGCTTGGAGAGGTCGTCCATCGACTCCGTGAGCATCCGATGCACGGGCAGGTCGTCGACCCGGCCGGCGGCGTGGATCGCGAGGACCGCTTCCAGCGCGGCGATCTGCAGCTTGTCCACACGGACGGCGCGCGCGATCGGGTGCTTCCGCAGCTTCGCGACCAGGTCGGCGCGGCCGACGACGATCCCCGCCTGCGGCCCGCCGAGCAGCTTGTCGCCCGAGCACGTCACCAGGTCGGCGCCCTCGGCCAGCGCGTCGACCACGGACGGCTCGTCGGGCGGCATCCCCTGTTCGTGGCGGATCAGCCCCGAACCGACGTCGAAGACGAACGGGACGCCACGCTTGCCGGCGATCGCGGCCAGGTCTTTGACGGGGGGCGTCGCCGTGAAGCCGACCACGCGGTAATTGCTGGGGTGGACCTTCAGGATCGCGCCGGTCCGTTCGGTGACGGCGGCTCGGTAGTCGCTCGCCCGTGTGCGGTTCGTCGTGCCGACCTCGACCAGCTTCGCGCCGGACGCCGACATGATGTCCGGGATCCGGAACTCACCGCCGATCTCGATCAGCTCGCCGCGCGAGACCACGACCTCCTTGCGGCGCGCGAGCGCCGCAAGGGCGAGCAGGAGCGCGGCGGCGCAGTTGTTCACGACGAGCGCGTCCTCGGCTCCGGTCAGCGCCACCAGCATCGCTTCGGCGCGCGTCGAACGCTTCCCGCGCGTACCGGTCTCGCGATCGATCTCCAGGTCCGAGTAGGTCCGCGCGGCTCGGGCGGCGGCGAGCGCCGCTGCCTCCGGCAGCGGCGCCCTCCCCAGGTTGGTGTGCAGCACGACGCCCGTCGCGTTGATCACGGGCGTGAGTCCGGTCGCGATCTTCGACGCCAGCCCGACCGCGTGCGCCAGCAGCTCGTCGTCGGTCGGTGGATCGATGCCACCTCGGGCTGCAGCGCGTGTCTCCTCGATCGTCTGGACCAGCGCGCGCTTCACGATGGCGCGTCCGAAGTGCGCCACGGCCCGGCGGCCGGGTTCGGAGCGGAGGAGCGAGTCGACCGAGGGGAGCCTTCTTCGCACGTCGACCGACATGACCCCGAGTCTAGAGCCCGCCGAGGGCGGGCTCCGTTGGCTTCCGTTCGGGACGCCAGACCGCCTAGGATGCCTGAACCTGACCGCCCGATCAGGTTCGGTGGAGGGATCGCGGATGCGGCTTGATGCCAGGCGTGCCGGAGCCTCGTGGCTCGCGGCGACGCTCGTCCTGGCCATCGGGAGCTCCGCGGCATTCGCGCAGGACTCGCCGTCCGCCTCGCCGTCGCCCGAACCGAAGACGACGTTCGTGGTGGGCACGACGGGAGACCTGAACTCCGCGAACGTCTTCCGCCAGTTCGACACGACGGAGGCCTTCGTCGGCGGGCTGATGTACGACGGTTTGCTCCGCCTCTCGCAGAAGGACTACACCCCGGAGCCCGAGCTGGCGGAGAGCTGGGACGTCAGCGACGACCAGTTGACCTGGACGTTCCACCTCCGCGACGGGTCTCGACGTGGTCCGACGGTGAACCGATCACCGCGCATGACTTCGTGTGGACGGGGAACTTCATCATCGAGCACGACATCAGCTCGTGGAGCGACGGGTACACGTACACCGAGAGCATCGAGGCTGTGGACGATCAGACGATCGTGTGGAAGACCACCCGTCCCACCCTGGTCCCCGGCCTGCCCGGATACAACCTGATCCTGCCCGAGCACGTGTGGGGCGGCTTCACGGAGAAGGAGCTGAAGAGCTTCAAGAACTTCCCCGATCCGGTCATCTCCGGGTCGTTCAACCTGGCCGAATGGAAACAGGGCGAGTACTTCCGGATGGAGGCCAACCCGGACTACTGGGCCGGTGCTCCGGTGATCGACGAGATCATCTTCCGGATCTACAACTCGGACGAAGCGGTCGTCCAGGCGTTGATCAAGGGCGCGATCGACTACACCTCGATCACGTCGCCGGCGCTCTACGAAGCCGTGGCGGACAGGCCCGACATCGGGACGGCGATCGACAGCGCTGCGGGCTACTACCACGTGGCGTTCAACCTGTCGGAGGATCCGTCGAGCGGGGCGCACCCCGCGGTGCGAGGATCCGGCGTTCCGGTGGGCGGTCGCGCACGCCATGGACAAGGCGACGCTGGTCGATCGGGTCGCCCGCGGGTACGCGGAACCGGGAACATCGCCGATCGTCCCGCTGTACGACTACTGGCATTGGGAACCGCCGCCGGAGGACGCCACCGGGTTCGACCTGGAGGAGGCGGGCCGGCTCCTCGATGAGGCCGGCTACCTCGACACCGATCAGGACGGGATCCGTGAGTCGCCCGACGGAGGCCCGCCGCTCGAGCTGAAGCTCCTGACCGCGTCGACCGATGCCGCCCTGTTCAAGTCCGCCCCCTTCATCGAGGGATGGCTGGAAAGCATCGGGATCGACGTCACGGTCACGACGATGACCGACGCGAAGCTCTACGACATCTGGCTCGAGTCGCTCGACTGGGACCTGATCATCTACGCGTGGGGTGTCGGTCCCGACCCCGACTTCATCCTGTCGAGCTTCACCACCGGTCAGTGCGGGTTCTGGAGCGACACGTGCTACAGCAACCCCGAGTACGACCGGCTCTACAAGCAGCAGCAGAGCACGATCGACGAGACCGAACGCCAGGCGATCGTGACCCAGATGCAGCAGATCATCTTCCGCGACACCCCCGAGATCGTCCTCTGGTACCCCAACTCCTTCGAGGCGTGGCGCGCGGACCGGTGGACCGGCTTCGTCCGATGGCCGGAGCCCGACGGCACGGTGTTCTGGGAGAACATGTACTCCGCGCGGCTCGTGCGTCCGATCTCCGACGTCGCGGTTGCGCAACCCGAGGCCGGGCCCGAAGGCTGGGTGTGGCTGGTGGCTTCCGGCGTCGTGGCCCTCGCGATCCTGGCTGCCGCGGCCCGGCGACGGCGACTCGACGCGTACTACGCCTGAGGGGAGCGAACGTGGGAGGGTGGCGCTACGTCGGGCGGAAGGTGCTGCAAGCCTTCTTCACCCTGATCTTCGTGCTGGTCTTCAACTTCTTCCTCTTCCGCATCATGCCTGGCGACCCCGTGCGTCTGCTCACCCGTCAGCGCGGCATCGAGCTCTCGGTCGAGGCCCAGCAGGAGCTCCGGCGAGATCTGGGCCTGGACAAGGCGCTGCCCGCGCAGTTCGTGGACTACGTCGGCGATCTCACGCGCGGGGAGCTGGGCTTGTCGTTCATCTACCAGGGCGAATCCGTGATGGACGTGTTCCTCCGGTTCCTCTGGCCCACCCTCTTGCTCGTCGGGACCGCCACGATCCTGATGATGGTGATCGGGCTCTACATGGGGATCCGCGGGGGGTGGTCGCGGGGTAGTGCGTTCGACAACGGCTCGATGGGGTTGTCGCTGCTCTTCTATTCGATGCCGGACTTCTGGCTGGCGATGATGTTGCTGATCGTCTTCTCGACGACGCTGGGGTGGTTCCCGTCCGGGGGGTATTCGACTCCCAATGCCGACCTCACCGGCATCGCGCACATCGTCGACGTGGCGAACCATCTGTTCTTACCGGTGATCACCCTGACGGTCGCCTATGTCGGCGAGTACTACCTGGTGATGCGTTCGTCGCTGTTGGACGTGATGGGCGAGGACTACATCACGACGATCCGCGCGAAGGGGATCCGCGAGGGCAAGGTGCTGTGGCGCCACGCGGTCCGCAACGCGATGCTCCCGACGATCTCGGTGATCGCGCTCTCTCTGGGGTTCGTGATCGGCGGTGCCATCGTGGTGGAGGTCGTGTTCTCGTATCCGGGGCTCGGCCTGCTCACGTTCCAGGCGCTCGACTCGCAGGACTTCCTGATGCTCCAAGGGCTGTTCCTCTTCTTCACGCTGGCGATCCTGGTCTCGAACCTGGCGGCCGACCTCCTCTATAGCTGGTTCGACCCGCGCGTGAGGGAGGCGTAGATGGCCTCCACGAGCGTCACGCCACCCGTCGTCCCCGCCGCCCCGCGGGATCCGAAGTCGCTCGCCCGCGCGCGCCGGCGACTGGCCTTCTCGCGGTTCTGGTCCACGTACCGCCGCAGCAAGGCGGGGATCGCCGGCATGGTGATCCTGCTCCTGTTCATCGCGATGGCGATCTTCGCGCCCTTGCTTGCCGACCGGTCGGGGCTCGACGTCACGCAGGTCGACGGTCCGATCCTGGCGCCACCGTCGTGGGAATATCCGCTCGGCACCGACGATCTGGGTCGCTCCGTGCTCACGCTGGTGATCTGGGGATCACGGATCTCGTTGTTGGTGGGCCTGCTGGCCGCGGTCGTCTCGATGACCGTGGGTTCGGCGTTGGGGATCTTCGCGGGCTATCGGGGCGGGTCGTGGGATGCGTTCCTGATGCGCTTCACCGACTGGTTCCTGGTGCTCCCGTTCCTGCCCCTCGCCGTCATCCTGGCGGGCATCTACGGGCAGTCGCTGCTGATCATCGTGATGGTGATCGGGCTGACGTCGTGGCCGTGGACGGCGCGCCTGGTCCGCAGCCAGACGCTGTCGATCCGGGAACGGCCGTACATCGAACGAGCCAGAGGACTGGGCGCAGGCGATCTTCAGCTGATCCGCAAGCACGTGCTGCCCAACGTCCTGCCGGTGATCTTCGCGCAGACGATCCTGTCGGTCGCGCTGATGATCCTCGCCGAGTCGACGCTGTCGTTCATCGGTCTGGGCGATCCGAACCGGGCGTCCTGGGGGGCCGTGCTCGAGAACGCGTTCGAAGCGGGCGCGCCGACCCTCGGCGCCTGGTGGTGGATCGGCGCGCCGGGCCTGTGCATCGTCCTCGTCGTGCTCGCGTTCACGCTCTGCGGGAACGCGATCGAGGAGATCGTGAACCCGAGGTTGCGCCAACGATGAGCGTGCTCGAGGTCCGCGACCTGAGGATCGAGTACCAGTCGCAGGCCGGACCGGTGCCGGCCGTGCGCGGTGTCGATCTGACGATCGAACGAGGACAGGTGTTGGGGCTGGCCGGCGAGTCCGGCTGCGGGAAGTCGACGATCGGCCTCGGGATGATGCGGCTCCTGCCGCGCGGCACGCGGATGACGGGTCGCATCGCACTGAACGGCGAGGACGTGCTGGAGATGGAGCCGAACCGGCTGGGCGCCATCCGTTGGACGCAGACGTCGATCATCTTCCAGGGCGCGCAGCACGCGCTCGATCCGGTGATCCGTGTCGGCGACCAGATCGCCGAACCGATCCTGGCCCATGGACCGTCCACGCGCCGCGAAGCGCTGCTGCGAGCCGGTGAGCTGTTGGAGCGCGTCGGCTTGCCGTCGCGACGGTCGCGGGACTTCCCGCACGAGTTCTCGGGCGGGCAGAAGCAACGCGTGATGATCGCGATGGCACTGGCCTGCCAGCCGGACCTGGTGATCGCCGACGAGCCGACGACCGCGCTCGACGTGATGGTGCAGGCTCAGGTGCTGCGGCTCCTCAAGCGTCTGCAGGACGAGCTGGGACTCTCGATGTTGTTCATCACCCACGATCTCTCGGTCCTGACCGAGGTCAGCGACCGGCTCGTCGTGATGTACGCGGGGCGGATCGTGGAAGAAGGGCCCGCCGAGAGCGTCTTCCGCCACCCGAAGCACCCGTACACCGAGGCGCTGGCCGGCGCGTTCCCCCAGATCGGCGAGGAGCGCTACGTCCAGGCGCCGACGGGCTTGGACGGCGACCCGCCCGATCCGCGCGAGTTGCCGAGCGGATGCAGCTTCCACCCGCGGTGCCCGAAGGCCTTCGACCGATGCCCGGTCGAGGATCCGCCGCTGATGCCGTCGGGGTCGGGACGACGGGCGGCGTGCCTGCTCGTCGAGCCGGTGTTGAGCGCCGCCGGGGGTGACGCGTGAGTCAGGTCGACGAGGTGGTGCCGGCGGCGCCCCCGGGTTCGGCGGCGCTCCTCCAGGTCCGCGATCTCCACGTCCGGTTCGCCGGGCGGCGGCCGTGCGCTGAGTGGCCAGAAGGGTCGGTTGATCGCGCGCGCGGTCGACGGCGTCGACCTCACGCTGGAGGAGGGCGAGATCCTCGCGCTCGCCGGTGAGTCGGGATGCGGCAAGACGACGCTCGCGCGCTCGATCATGGGATTCGTCCAGCCGGATCAGGGCGAGATCCTGTTCGAAGGGACGCCGCTGGGGAAGAACCTCCGCGCGTATCGACGGAAGGTCCAGATGGTCTACCAGGACCCGACCGGTGCCTTGAATCCGCGGCAGACCGTGTACGACTCCGTGGCGGAAGGGCTGCGGATCCACAAGATGCCGGGCGACGAGGAGGAGCTCGTGGCGCAGGCGCTCTCCCGCGCGGGCCTGCGTCCGCCCGAGCGCTTCTTCCTGCAGTTCCCCCATGAGCTGTCGGGCGGCCAACGTCAGCGCGTGGTGATCGCCGGTGCGCTCGCGCTGGAGCCGCGGGTGATCGTGGCCGACGAGCCCGTGTCGAACCTGGATGCGTCGGTCCGTGGGGAGATCCTCCGCCTCCTGCTCAAGCTCCGGGCCGAGTCCAGGATCAGCATCCTGATCGTCACGCACGACCTCGGCCTGGCGTGGACGATCGCCGATCGCGTCGCGGTGATGTACCTGGGCCGCATCGTCGAGGTCGGTCCGACGAAGCAGGTCCTGACCGAACCCCGGCATCCATACACACGCGCGCTGCTGGACGTCGTGCCGGATGCCGGCGCGATCGAACGGCCGCTCCTGGCGGGCGAGCCGCCCGACCCGACGCGCATCCCCTCCGGCTGTCGCTTCCATCCACGGTGCCCGGCGCTGGCCGATGGACGAGCGGTGGCGGCCGGCGTCGGGGATGCGTGCACGGGGGAGGATCCCTCGCTCGAGGAACTGTCCGAGGCTCATCTCGCGGCGTGTCACCTGGCGGTCCGGGCTGCGCGAGGGTTCGCGTAGGATATCCGGCGATGGTCGACACCGAGCGTCCGGCGTTCCAGAGTTCGCAGGTCGCGTCGCTCGTTCGCGGCGGCGGACTCGACATCGACGTCGTGCCCTCGGGGACGTTCAAGACCGAGGAGATGATCCTCAACATCGGTCCGCAGCATCCCTCGACCCACGGCGTCCTCCGCGTGGTGCTCGAGCTGGACGGCGAGGTCATCACGCGTGCCGAACCCGTGATCGGCTACATGCATCGCGCTGCCGAGAAGCTGGCCGAATACCGCGACGCGCGCCAGGTCCTGGTGCTGATGAACCGGCACGACTGGATCAGCGCGTTCAACAATGAGCTGGGATGGACGATCGCGGTCGAGCGCCTGGCCGGTATCGAGGTCCCGGAGCGCGCGCAGTGGATCCGCACGATGTTCGCCGAATGGAACCGCATCCTGAACCACCTGATGTTCAGCGGGTCGTTCCCGCTCGAGCTCGGGGCGATGACGCCGATCTTCTACGCGTTCCGCGAGCGGGAGATGATCCAGGACATGCTGGAGTCGGTCACCGGCGCCCGCATGCACCACTCGTATTGCCGGGTCGGCGGTCTGAAGGACGACCTCCCGCGTGGGTTCCTGAAGCGCTCGGGCGAGGTGCTCGCCGAGACGCGCAAGCGCATCAAGGAGTACGAGACGCTGATCATGGGGAACGAGATCATCTTCGCGCGCACCCGGAACGTGGGCATGCTGCCGGCGGACGTCGCGGTGGCGTACGGGTGCTCGGGACCGGTCCTGCACGCGAGCGGCGTGCCGATGGATCCGCGCAAGGACGAGCCGTACGAGAAGTACGCCGAGGTCGAGTTCAACGTTCCGGTCGGACAGACCGGCGACTGCTACGACCGCCTGTGGGTGCTGATCGAGCGGATGAAGGAGTCGTGCGACATCATCGAGCAGTGCATGGACAAGCTCCCGGCGGGGCAGTTCCGAGCCGAGAAGCTGCCGAAGACGCTGAAGCTGAGCGGCGAGGTGTACGTCCGCACCGAGAACCCGCTCGGCATGATGGGCTATTACGTGGTCGGCGACGGACACGTGGAGCCGTACCGGCTGAAGATGCGAACGCCGTCCTTCTCGAACGTCAGCGTGATCCCGGCGATCCTGCCCGGCGCGCTCGTCCCCGA
Source organism: uncultured Actinomycetes bacterium (assembly GCA_963777495.1). Lineage (GTDB taxonomy): Bacteria > Actinomycetota > UBA4738 > UBA4738 > HRBIN12 > JBBQVZ01. The sequence continues at coordinate 186,602 of CAVZQM010000015.1, forward strand.
CCTCATCGCCATCCTGGGATCGATCTTCTTCGTCGTCGGCGACGTCGATCGCTGAACGTCGAACGCTCGCTCCGCGAGTGCCCCGACCCGTATGCCCTTGTGCGCATGCTCGCTGGGAGATATCGTCCGCGATATCGCATCCGATATCGGAGGTGAGGTGTGCAAGGGTCCGGTCCCGAGGACCTGCTGCTGAAAGCCATCAGGGGCCTTCCGCAGGAGGAACAGGACGAGGTGCTGAGGTCGATCATCGGACGGGCCTTCGCGCCGCACGGGCACCGCCCCGCTGCATGGGCTGGAGTCGCTGGCGACGTCGGCCGACTTCGCGGCGATGCCGGGGACGCCCGTCGACTCGGTCAAGCAGATGACGGCGCCCCTCCTGGTGCGCCTTCCCGCCGATCTGCATGATCGTTTCCGGCGCTGGTCGACGACCAACGGCTTCTCGATGGCCGCGGTGGCTCGCGGGCTGATCGAGCGGTTCCTCAACGACCAGGAGCGGACGGCGAAGTCGTCCGATCCGGACTAGATCGCCGCGCCGGGCGTTGCGCCTCGTGCCGCGACGAGCCACGGCGGCTCCGGCAGTCCGGGCGTGGCGAGCAGGAGCCACCGCAGGCGACCGAGCGCGCCGGGGTCGACCAGCAACGTCGCCCGGCTCCTCCCACCCCAGGTGCGCACCGCCTCCAAACCATCGCGCGCATCCAGGAGCGCCGTCTGACGCTCGAGCTCCTCACGGAGCCATCGCTCGAACCCCAGCGCGAGCAGCGCGTCATGCTGCGTCACGGACGGGAACGCGACGAGCCCCCGCCCTTCCGCGTGCGCGGCGATCGACGCGAGGTCGACACCGGCCGTGATGTCGGTCGAGCCCGGGTCGGCGAGCACGTCCTCGACGACGCGATGGTCCCGGTAGCCGTGGACCTCGCCGCCGGTCGATCCCGCGGCTCCGTAGTCGATCAGCACCGCGTAGCCCCGCGTGAGGGTCGCCGCGAGCCGGTCGATGAACGCGAACGCGCCGACCGGCACCACCGTCTCGCCGGTCGGCGGACCCGGCTCGCCCTGCCACGGGGTCTCGACCTGGACGATCCGATCGTCCCGGATCCCCACGCGGATCTCGCGGTCGCCGCGGATCCTGCGGAACGGCAGGTTGTCGAGGAGTTCGTTGGCGATGACGACATGCGGGCTGCCGGTCAGCTCGGCGCCGACGTGCAGCCGATCGATCGCGGACAGCGCGGTGCGGGCGCCGGCACTCACGTCGACCGCCAGGTACTCGACGTCCGCGTCCGCGAAACCGTCGAGCAGTTGCGTGGCGAGCGTCCCGTCTCCGGCACCGACCTCGGTCAGCTTCAGCGGCACCGGCGATTCCAGCGCCTCTGAGAGCTCGCGGATCGCACGACCGAGCATCCTGCCGAACACCGGGTGAACGTGCGGGCTCGTGACGAAGTCTCCCTCCGGCCCCACCGGCGGATCGTCGTAGTACCCGCCGGGGCCATAGAGGGCCCGTTCCATGAACTCCGCGAACGAGATCGGGCCATGCTCGCGGATGGCTTCACGGATCCCGGCCTCGGCTCGCCCCCCCATGGGCAGGAGTATGCCGCCGCCGCGCCGCCTGGGAGAATCCGGACGTGGTTGACGAACTTCGACTGGCGGCGTCGGTCATCGCGGGCAGGGACGGTTCCGCGGGCCTCGAGATCCTGGTCATCGAGCGGAGCCGCTCGAGCCGGTTCCTTCCGGGCTACGTCGCGTTCCCCGGCGGCGCCACGGACCCCGGCGACGCGGACCTGGCGGTCGAATGGTTCGGGACGGCGGACGAGATCTCGCGGGCGTGCGCGATCCGTGAGCTGTCCGAGGAGACGGCGCTCGCGCTGACCGTGGACGGCCTCGGACCGATCGGTGGATGGGACCCGCTCAGCCCCGTCGGGATGGCGCCGCCGGCGCCCGATCAGCTGCCGGAGATCGCCCACTGGATCGCGCCGGAGGAGGTGCCGGTCCGCTTCGACGCGCGCTACTACGCGGTGGAGGCGATCGACGGCCTGGAGCCGACGCCCGATGGGTCCGAAGCCGCGGCTGCCTGGTGGACGACCGCACGGGACCTGCTGGACGATCACGAGGCCGGCCGCAGGAAGCTCTACTGGCCCACGTTCCTCACGCTCACGCACCTGGCCGAGTGCGCGTCGGTGGCTGACCTGATGGCGCTCCGGATCGAGACGCGCGAACCGACGGACGAGGACGTCGAGCGCATGCCGCGCGCGACGTTCTGGCAGGATTGACGATGCTGCGGATCGCGCGTGTCCTCGCGCCGAACCCCAGCGTGTACACGCTGGAAGGAACGAACACCTGGATCGTCGGCGAGGAGCCGTCGATCGTCGTCGATCCCGGCCCCGACGACCCCGCGCACCTGGACGAGGTCGCGCGAACGGCCGGACCCGTCGCCGCGGTACTCGTGACGCACGATCATGAGGATCACGCGCCCGGCGCACCGGCATTCGCGGAACGCGTCCGTGCTCCGCTGTACGCGTTCCGGCTGCCGGGCGCCGAACATCTGCGCGACGGCCAGCGGTTCGTCACGTCGGAGGGCGTGGACGTCGTGGCGGAGTACACGCCCGGGCACTCGTCCGACCACGTCGCGTTCTTCATCCCGTCTGAGGGCGCGCTGTTCACGGGCGACGCCGTCGTCGGGCGCGGTACCAGCTTCATCGACCCGCCCGACGGTGATCTGTTGCAGTACCTGCGCTCGCTCCATCGCATGCAGGATCTGCACCCGCGCGTGATCTATCCGGGACATGGACCGATCGTGGTGGACGCCGGCGCCAAGCTGGACGAGTACGTCGCGCATCGCGAGGACCGCGAGCGGCAGGTGCTCGAGCGCCTGGGACACGGTCCGGCGACGGCCGCGGATCTGGTCGCGTCGATCTATGCCGACTACCCACCGGACGTGCACGCGCTCGCGGAACGCTCCGTGCTGGCGCATCTCCTGAAGCTCGAGGGCGAAGGTCGCGCGCAACGCAAGGGCGCGTCGGAGACCGCGACGTGGGCCATCAGCGAGCCTCGGGCGTGCGCGCGCTGCGGCCGGCCCGTCAAGGGACGCGCGCGACTATGCGGGTCGTGCAGCCTGGCGGTCCTTCAGGACACCGCGGACGCCGGGGGCGGCTAGGGCGTTCCCGCAACATCCCGGCCGCCGGTGGTTCGGCCCGGGACGCGTCGCGCGTCGATACCGCGCAGCGGTGTGCGGATCACGTAGCGACCGCGTGCGGCGATGCGAACCTCGCCGTCGGCCACCATCCGGCGCAGGGCGCGGTTGGCCGACTCCCGGGTCGTGCCGGCGAGCGCCGCGATCTCGTCCTGGGTGAGCGGCAGGAGGATCAGGTCTCCGCCCTCCACGGGGCGTCCGAAGCGCTCCGCCAGGTCGAGGAGTCGCCGGGTGATCCGCGTCCGGACGTCGAGCCACGCAAGATCCGCGGCGAGGGCGGCGGCGCGGTGGGCGCGGGTGGTGAGGAGGTCGGCCGCCGCCCGGGCGGCCACCGGGGTCAGGCGGCACGGACGGAGCGCGCGGACCGTCACGGGAGAGGGCCAGCCTGCGGGCTCGCCAGTCACGTGGCCGTGCCCGAGGACGTCGATGACCAGCTCGTGGCCGGTGTCGGAGGTGGATGAGACCCGCAGCGCTCCCGACTCGACCCGCCACAGGCCGTCCCCGGGCGCGCCCTGGCGGATCAGCGTTCCATGCTGCCGCAGGACGAGCGTGAGGGGGAGCGGTTGTGGCTCGCGTCGCACGTGGCTCGACACGCCGCTCCTTCCGCCGTGCGGCGCCGACGGTATCGCGACCCACCGACATCGTTCGCCGCCGTGGCGGCTCGGTTGGCCCTCGGGGTAGGCTTGCGGCGTGGCGACCGGGAAGGCGACGCTCAAGCAGCTCACGACGGTGCTGGGCGCCGTTCCGCTGTTCGAGGATCTTTCCGCCAAGCAGCTGAAGAAGGTTGCGGGCCTGACCGACGTTGCACGCTTCATGGCCAGCGCGACGATCGTGAAGCAAGGCGAGATCGGCGACAGTTTCTACGTGGTGCTGACCGGTCAGGCGAAGGTCGTTTCCAACGGACGGACGCTGAACCACCTGCTGCCGGGGGACCACTTCGGAGAGATCTCGCTGCTCGACGGCGACCCACGCACGGCATCGGTCGTGGCCGAGACCGAGATGACGCTCGTGATCATCACCCAGAAGGACTTCCTCGCGATGCTGTCGAAGGACCCGGAGATCACGATCTGCCTGCTGGAAGGCATGGCGCGCACCGTGCGTCGGCTGGATCGTTCGCTCGCCGGGTAGCCTTTCCCGCGTGAAGGTCGAACTGCACCGCCCCGATGCCCCCGACACGGTCGTCGCCACGGTGTCGTGGACCGATGGTCAGCCGGCGATCGACTCCGACGACGACATCGTCCGCGCAACGCTGCAGAAGGTCTTCCGCCGGACGCCGGTCGTGATCGACGACGCCTCCTACCGGCGCATGGGCACGGCCGGCGAGGTCCTGATCCAGCCCGGCGACCTGGAGTGGTTCCGCGCCGTGGTGCAGGCACGCATCCCGGTCGAGACGGGGTTGGCCGCGCGCTTCGTCCCCGGGGTGACCGAGGGTGGCTACGATCCGGCGGCCGGCTACCGGACGTTCGAAGAGCAGATCGAACGACTCACGACGTAGCGGCGTCGGCCGTCGCACGATCGCGCTCCGCCAACCACGCCTTGCCCTCCGGGCAGAACGCTCGGAAGTCGCAGTAGGTGCACTGCGGCCCCGGTGTGGGCTGGAACGCGCCGGCGTCGATCGAACGCAACGCCTCGATCACGCGACCCTTGACGGTCTCGGGGTCCGCCATCGCGTGCGAGACCTCGTCGCCGCTCGCGAGGTAGAGGTACGTGAGCGTGACGTCCTCCGGCCGCTTGCCCCAGATCTCGACGCACGCCAACCCGTACAGGTCGAGCTGCAGCGCAGCGAGGGCATCGTCGTCGGCCGGCCGGCGACCCGTCTTCCAGTCCACGACCTCCCACGGGCCGTCCGGATCGCCGTACACCGCGTCGATGCGCCCGCCGACCGTGAAGCCTTCGAGACGCAGGAGGAACGGCCGCTCCGCATGGAGCGGGGTCACGTCCGCGAACCGGCTCCCCAGGAACGCCTCGCGGAGCCGTTCGACCTTGCCCGGCTCCCCGGCCAGTTCCTCGCTCGTGAGGTCGGGCGCTTCGTCCACCTCGAGCAGCACCGCTTGACCGCTCGCGCGACGCTCGATCCACCGGTGTACCTCGGTGCCGATGCGGGCGGCGGGGCCGCTGAACCGCGGGAGCGGACGGACGGCGGTCCAGTAGAAGCGCTTGGGGCACCGCGCGTAGTCGATCACGCCGCCGACCGAAACGGTTCGCCGGGCCACGAGGCCGGAGCCGATGGACGCGTCGGAGCCCTCGCGCTCCAGCAGGAACCCCGCGTGGTGTCGCCGCTCGGCCGCGAGTTCCTCGAACAGCTCTCGCTCTTCAGGCCGCAGCGGTTCGAGGAGCGTTGGCTGCACGCCCCCGATCTCCACGGCATCGATCGCCGCGCGGCGCCACCCCTCGGTGAACACGTCGTCGCTGTCGTCGGGCTGCGCCGGTTCGGGCCAGTCCCTCACGAACCGCTCGCGGTACCCGAGGATCGGGTTCGTCTCCTCGTCGATGTCCTCCCCGGGATCGAACGTCCCGTGTCGATCCGACTGCACCCACTCGGCCAGCTCGCGCAGGAACTTCCCGCCCTCCTTCGCGTTGATGTTCTCGCCGTACCAGTGCGCACCGGTGCAGAACAGTCGCTTCCTGGCACGCGTCAACGCGACGTAGGCGGTCCGGCGCTCTTCGTACTCCTCCTGCGCTTGCAACGCCTCCTTGAAGTGCTTCAGGACACCGTCGTATCGCGGGAGCATCTTGGCGTCGCCCCGGAGCTCGAAGTCCATCGACTTCGCGCGCTCGGCCGGGTTGTGCTGGATGCGGGTGCTGGGGAGCAGTCCCTTGGCCATGCCGGGAACGAACACGTTGTCGAACTCCAGCCCTTTCGCGCCGTGGATCGTCATCACCTTGACGGAGTCCTCGGCCGACGGTTGCACGGGCGACCACTCCTGCTTGTCCATGCGTTCCACCATGTCCACGTAGTCCAGGAACGCGCGGAGCGTCAGCTCGCCCTCGACCGGCTCGAACGCGTGCACCTGATCCATGAACGCCGCGAGGTTCCGCTTGGCGGCCGCCGCCGCCGCCTGGTCGGTGTGTGCGTCGAGCTCGGCGAGGATGCCGGTCCGACGGACGACCTCGCCCAGGAACTCACCGACCGGCTTGCGAGCCTCGACACGCAGATCCGCGAGCTCGCGCCGGAACTCCTCGAGCCGCTCGCGCGCCTCGTCCGAGAGCCGCTCGACCTGGTCGAGATGCTCGAGCGCCTCCGCGAACAGGAACGGCGTCGCTTCGCCTTCCTCCTCGTCCTCCAGTCGCAACGCATAGCTCTTCACCTTGGCGAGCGCCGCGACGCGCGCGAGATCCTTGTATCCGACGCGGTACCGGGGCCCGAGCAGGATCTTGGCGAGCGCCACGCTCGCGAGGGGATCGCTGACCGCCCGTGCGTACGCCAGGACCTCGACGATCTCGGGCAGCCGCAGGAGGCCAGCGAGACCCAGGATCTCCGCCGGGATCTCGCGCTCCGCGAACGCCTGCTGCAGCGAGAAGAAGAGCCGGCTCGACCGGCAGAGCACCGCCACGTCGGACCACCTCGCGCCGCCCTCGTGGAGCGCCAGGATGTGCTCGGCGATCCACTCTGCCTCGTGCCACTCGTCGGAGATCCTCGCGACGTGCACCTCGCCCGTGCCGTTCTCGATCCAGGGAACCAGGCGCTTGTCGGGATCGGGACGCTGCTGTTCGGGGAGCTTCGAGATCACCACGTCGGCCGCCTCGAGGATCCATGCACCGGAGCGGAAGTTCGTGTAGAGCGGGAGCTGGGTCGACGGTGAACCGTCGGCGCGCGGGAACTGCTCGGGGAAGTCGAGCAGGTTGAAGAGGCTGGCTCCGCGCCAGGCGTAGATGTTCTGGTCCGGATCGCCGACGGCGGTCACGGGGTGACCTCCCCCGAAGACACCGGCGATCAGCTTCGCCTGCGCGACGTCGGTGTCCTGATACTCATCGAGCAGCACGGCACCGAAGCGCTGCTGGTACTCGGCCGCCACGTCCGGGTGCTCCTCGACGACCTGCAACGCCAACGAGATCTGGTCGCCGAAGTCGATCGCGCCCAGGTCCCGTTTCAGCTGACGGAAGATGGCGGCGCCGCGCGCCAGCTCGATCCGTTCCAGCGACGATCGGTACGCGCGATCCGAACGGTGTTCCTGCAGCTGTTTCAGACGCTCCTCGTTGAACGCGATGATCTCCTCGGGCGTGCGGCGGTGGTTCGATGCCTGATCGTCGAGCAGCAGGATGTTGTCGATCACGCCACCCTGGTTCTCGGTCTTGACGTACTCGAACGTCATGAGGTCCATCACCCGCGCGCACAGCTCCGTGCGTTGCGCCGGGGAGAGCACCCGCTGGCCGGGTTCGATCCCGGCGAGCATGCCGTAACGCGAGAGCAGCTTCGCCGCGAACCCGTGGTAGTTCATGATCTCGGGCTCTTCGCCCTCCGCGAGATCCAAGCCGGCGAGCGCGTGGCGGATCCGCTGCTGAAGGTTCTCCGTCGCCTTGTTCGTGAACGTCAAGCAGAGCACGTTGCCGGGCAACACGCCCGGCGCATCGGCAGCGAGCTTCCCGGAGGCGGCGAGCGCCAGGTACACGACGCGCGCGGCCATCACGGATGTCTTGCCCGAGCCCGCTCCGGCGACGAGCACGAACGGTTCCATCGGCCACGAGATGGCTCTCCACTGTTCCTCGGTGGGCGCTCGGCCGCCCATGACGGCGATGATCTCCGGCGGGTACGAGGGCTCGGTCATGTGGTGCGCTCCGTCGGGAACAACGGCGCACCTTGCGGATAGAGCGAGCAGAGCGTCTTGAAGTCGCAGAAGAAGCAATCCGCCTGCGAGTTCGGCCGATATCGCTCTTCGGCATCCAAGCGCTTGAGCTCGGCGATCAACCACGACAGTCGTGCACGCATCCGCTCCTGGTACTCGGCCTCGCGATCCCCGGAGCCGACCTCCCACTCGCGCATCACGATCTCGCCGGTGCGGAAGTCGCCCTTGAGGTAAGCCAGTTCCACACCCGTGATGACGCCGACCTCCTTCAGGTCCTCCGCCTCCTGCGCCGCGAGGTAGTAGATACCCAGCTGCAGGCTCTCGTTCGCCTTGGGCGCCGCATACGTGCCGCCGGTCTTGTAGTCCGTGATGCGCGTGCCGAACCCGAGCGGGTCGGGCCCGATCCTGTCGATGTAGCCGTTGAGCGTCACGCCGTCGTACGCGAACTCGAACCCGCGCTCCGTGCCGGTCGCGGGATGCTCACCGAACCGGCCGAACCAGTTCGGCAGCATCGTCTCCTTGGCCAGGCGCCTCCATGTCTCGGAGACGGCGGTGGAAGGAAACTCCTGCGGACGCCAGCGCTCGTCCACCACATCCATCATCTCGGCGAGCGATCGTCCGACGGTGCCGTTCTCGCAGTCCTCGATGATCTTGTGGACCGTCTTGCCTACCCACGCGTGGTAGCCGACCAGGCCGCCCAGGCCGAGCTCCGCGGATAGGACGTACTGCAGCTCGCAGTTCTCGAGCGTGGAGAGCTTGGAGTACGAGGCACGGATGGTCTCGTGCAGCGGAGCGCCGGTGTCGGTCCATCCGCGCTGGAACCACCAGCGCCCCGGATCGACGCCGAGCGCGACCAAGCCTTCGAGCGCCGCGAGTCGCCTCGCGGCCGGCACATCGAGGTCCGCGAGCGCACGTCGCCACGTGGCGGCGGCTTCGCGCACCGAGACCGGCTCTTCGAACGGCCCCAGCGGGATCGGCATCCAGGCGATCGCTCGTTCATCGACGAAGCGCGACGTGGCGACCGATCCGTCGGAGTGCGTCTCGCTCGCGGTCAGTACGACCCGGTTCCGCGCGCGACCGAGCATCATGCGGAAGAGCCGCCGTTCGTCCTCCAGCCGCGCGCGGTTGCGATCGGACTGCGAGATAGGGCGTTCGAGCGCTGCCAGGTCGAACATCGGCTCGGGTCGCGACAGGCTCGGGAAATCACCCTCGACCGCGCCGGCGACGATGACGGTGTCGAGCTGGGTGCCGACGGCGCCGTGCGCGGTCAGCACGCGCACGGCGTCGAACGACGTGGGGTCCGTCGATCGATAGCCCGGGCCGTGCTCGCCGGCATCGAGCGCGTGCACGAACGCCTGCGTGGACGGGTCCGGCGATTCGCCGGCCTCGGCGACCACACCGGAGAGCCCGACGACCACGTCGATCTCGCGCCTCGCGGCAGGCGAACCCTCGGCGTTCCTCACCAGCCGTGAGGAGTAGGGCAGTTCCTGCCAGAGGATCCGGAACGCGTCCAGTATCGATCGGTCGGCGACGGTGGCCGCCCGGGCCAGCACATCCCGAACGGTGTCCACCTCCCCTGCTTCGAGTTGCGTGAGCCCATCGGTGTGCTCGAGTGCGGCGCCGACCGACCCTTCCGCCGTCTGCGCCGCGCGCATCAACCCGCGGGCCGACGCCGGCGAGAGCCGCACCAGGTCGGACGTGAGGACGGATTCGATCAGCTGCTCGCGCAGCTCGGCGTCGGCGGTCAGCCAGCGGAGCGCCAGGACGTAGGGGAACGTGGCCGGTTCGGCCGTGAGCGCCATGCCGCTCTCGGGGAGCGCGCGAGGAACGCCGGCGTCGTCGAGCGCACGCAGGAGCGATCCGACATGTGCACCCTGGCGACGGACCACGACGGCGAGCTCGTTCCACGACACCCCTTCCTCCACGTGGAGCCGGCGAAGCTCCCGAGCGATCGCGGCATGCTCCTCCGACGTGTGGGGTGCGATCCACGCCTCGACGGTCATGACCGACTCCGCGCGATGCGACGTCTGGAGCTCGATCGTCTCGGCACCCCCGAACCGCTCCGCGAACCGCCGGATCGGCACGTCGGTGGCACCCTGGAACGAGAACACGTGCGCCAGGGGATCGCCCGCGACGATCAGGTCGGACGGCGCAAGCCCGGCCACGATGGCTTCGGCCGCGAGCGTCGTGTCCTGGAAGTCGTCGACCAGCAGGTGATCCAGCAGCGGCTCCCCGTCGGTGCTCACCTGCGCCGCGCGCTGCAGGAGCGCAGCGAAATCCACCACGTTCCGTCCGTCGATCACGTCCTGGTACTCGCGGTAGAAGCGCGCGAGCTCCTTCCAACCCGTGAGACCGGCGTTCTCGGCGCGTTCCTCGATGCCCTCGGGCGACAGGAGCGCCTCCTGCGCGCGAGACAGGAACTGCCGGATCTCGTCGGCGAAGGCCCGCATGCCGAGCATGTGTCCGTACGCGGGCCACACCGCCGGGTCCTGCTCGCTCAGCAGCTCCTGGACCAGGGCGAACTGGTCGCCGGCGGGGAGCAACTCCGGCGGCTCCGGATAGTCCAGCCGTCGGAACCGCGCGTTCAAGACGTGCCGAGCCAGGCCGTGGATCGTCACGACGCGGAGTTCGGGCAGCGAGCCTTGGAACCGGGCGAGCAGCGCGTCGCGTGCTTCGTCCCGCGCGTGCCGGGAACCCACCACGAACGCGATGCGCTCGGGGTCGGCACCTCCTTCCAACAGCGTGGCGAACCGTTCGCGGAGCACGGCGGTCTTGCCGGTCCCGGCGCCACCCGTCACCAACAACGCGCCGGCTCCATGCGCCAGCACCTGTTCCTGCTGCGGATCGGGTGAGAAGGGGGATACCACGACCAGGATGCTACTTCGCGATACCGACAGGTCGGCAGGTCAGCGGGTGGGTCGGCTCACAGGTCGGGACGCGGCGGCAGCGTGGCGAATCCCGTCGGCGCCACTCGTCCTTCGACGACCCTGCGGTACCAGTGCTCCACGTCGCGCGGGGTGAGCGCGCCGACCAGGATGCCGTCACGCACCACCAGACCGGTGTCGCCTCCCAGCCACTCGAACGCGCCGTCGAGGGTCTCGTCGGGGTCGAGCACCGTCGTCTGATTCAAGGGGATCAACGCATCCCGCACGGGTCGGAGCGGATCGCGGCCGCCGACACGACGGGCGCTCCGCATCGACACGGAGCCGATGACGTGACCGGTCGCATCGACCACGGGGAACGCCTCGTCCGCTTTGCCCCGCAGCGCGTGGTCCAGCGCCTCCGCCAGACTCATGTTCGCCGGGATCGTCGGCGGAGGCGGGCGCATCGCGTCGGCGACCCTGCCCGTCATCAGTTGATCGCGGAAGGCGATCCGCTGCCCCATGCCGCGACCGGTCGTGATGAGGATGGCGGCGATGTAGCCGGCGAAGATGCCCATCCCGATGTTGCCGTCGGCGAGGTACCACGCCGCTCCCGCGCCGAACCCCAGGCCGACGATCACCCCCGACCAGCCCGCCACCCGTAACGCGGTACGCCGGTCCTTCGTCAGTCCCCACACGGCGGCGAGCAGCATCCGGCCGCCATCCAACGGGAATCCCGGCACCGCATTCAGCACGGCGAAGACGAGGGACAGCCACGCGAGGTATCCGACGATGTCCGAGATGACCCCGTCGGTGAAGACGCGGGCCAACCAGAACACGCCGGAGAGCGCGAGCGTGGTTGCCGGTCCCACGAACGCCACCAGGAACTCACCGAGCGGGCCGCGGATGTCCGCCCGCGTCTCGGTCGCACCGCCCCAGAACACGAGCGTCACCCCACGGACCGGCAACCCGAGCACGCGCGCCATGACGGCATGGGCCGTCTCGTGCGCGAGGATGCTCGAGAAGAAGAGCACCGCGGCCAACACGGCCAGGAGCACCGCTTCGGCGGAGCCTTCGGCGACGCCGTGGCGGATCGTGAGGTAGTTGTATTGGGACCACACGTAGAGCGCGGCGATCCAAACCCAGGACGTGCTCACGTAGAGCGGGATCCCCCGGACCGTCGCGACCTTCCAGCGGTGTCCCGTCAGCATGCGTCGAGCCTACCGTGCGCCCCTACGAACAACGTTCGAGTTCATCCCTCAGCGCACCGAGGATCAACGCCACGAGAGGTCGTCCATCCCGAGCAGTCCGCCCAGCTCGCTCGCGTTCCTGACGGCGAAGTCCCGGTAGCAGTTGTTCATCAGCACGTGGGTCTCGCGGGTCCCCGCCTCGAGCTCGCGGATCCGCGGGACCCACTCGGCCAGCTCCTCCTGCGTGTAGTCGTATCGGAACCGCACGGATGCGCTCTCGCTCTTGGCGCTCCACGCCTCGGGATCGCGCCCGTGGAACCGCACCATGGCGAGGTCGTCGGCCGTGGTGGCCGCGATCGGAGGCACGCTCGAGACGAACCCCTGCGGCATATCGACACAGACGAACGGCAGGTTCCGCTCTTCCAAGAACGAGAGGCTCTCCTCGCGGTTGCGCTCGTTCATCCAGGACTCGTGGCGGAACTCGACCGCGACGCGGTAATCGGGGAGACGCGCGGCGCACTCCTCGATGTAGGCCTTGTTCTTCTTCGCGATGACGAACCACTGGGGGAACTGGAACAGCACCGCCCCGAGCTTGCCGGCGGAATGCAGCGGCATCAGCGCGTCCCGGAAGCGCTGCCACACCTCGTCGACGGCGTCGTCGGGCAGCTTGTCGCGGTACACGTTGCGTTTCTCGAGCGCCTCCGGCGGCAGCGCCGCCTTGATGTCGTTGTAGAGCGAATCGACCTTGGTGGGGTGGTTCGTCAGCAGTGAGTACGCCTTGATGTTGAACGTGAAGTCGGCGGGTGTGCGTTCGATCCACAACACCGAGTTCTTCTCCGACGGCGGGTAGTAGTAGGTCGAGTCCACCTCGACCAACGGGAACCGCGAGGCGTAGAACTTCAATCGCGCCTCGGCAGAGGCCGTGCCGGGGGGATAGAAGTTGCCCTCCTTGACCAACGTCGGATCGGTCCAGGACGAGGTGCCGATGAGGATACGCCCGCTCACAGCGGAAAGCCTATCGACGGATCAGGACACGTCGGAGCCGTCGGACGACGCGCCGTCGCGACGGTCGGCCTTCGCCTGTTTCCTGCGCAGGACCTTGTCCTTCGCGTTGTTCGCCTGTTGCTTGGCCATCCGGAGCAATCGCTGCGCCCACACGTACTCGCTCCCCAGGATCGACAGACCGACGAAGATCAGGAGCCAACCCGGCCCGGGGAGCACCAACAGGACCAGCCCGGAAAGCAGCACCAGGACGCCGACCACGGTGATGGCGATCCGACGACCGTTCCGCGCGATGAAGCGACCGACGACCTTGATCGGAACGACCGCGGGGTGATCGTGCCAGCGTCGCGCGGCTTCGGGTTCGACCGCCGCGATCTCGGCAACGACCTCGCTGGCGTCGCGCTCCTCGGGGTCGTCGCCCCAGACGTCCCGACGGTGGAGGTGGTCGCTCATGCCCGTACTCTGCCACGTTCCGGCTGAAACCGCCCCTTTCGTCCTGACCAGCAGGAACGCCGTGCCTAGTCGTCCGAGCCGTGGCCGCTGTTGTCGCCTCCGGATCCGCTCTCGCCGCCGCTCCCGCTCCCGCTGTTGTCATGGTCATCGTCGCTCGGGGAGGCGGTCGGCGTCGCACGCGAGGCACTCGGGGTCGGACCGTCCGTGGTGTCACCGGACGGGCTCTTCGATGTCGTGGGCACGCGGATCTCGCCGGTGGCGGGTTCGCTGAGTGGTTCGCCCACGAGCGCGAACGCGGCGACGGAGACCGCGACGGCGAGCGCCATGCCCGCAAGGCCAAGCCCGACGATCGTCAGCGTGCGCTTCATGGGTTCGAGCGTAGACGGCCCCGTGCTAACGACGGGTTAAGGATCGGCCACGACCGAAGCAACGGTTCGAGGAGCGCTCTCTCCCGGCCGGATGTCGCGCGGCCACCGCTTCATCTCGAAGAAGTCCGGACGTTGCATCAGCCACCATGTGTGCTCCCAGAGTCGCTCGGCGTCCTCACCGTCCGGGGCGAGGGCGAAGACCGGCCCGTACACGACCGGCAGGTCTTCGATCCCCAGCGTCGGAACGCCGAAGACGCTCTCCCGCCGTGCGTCGACGAACTCCTGGCGAATCTCCTCCGTCAGCTCCGGGATCGCGATGGCGCGCTCGACGATGCCGGGCATGCCCGCCGCCTCGGCAGCAGCCCGGACCAGCTCGGGAGATGTCGCCACCTTCTCCTCGTGCAGGGAGCGGCCGAGTTCCCGGTAGAGGCGTTCGAAGCCGCCGTTGCCCTCTTCGCGGCGCGCCAGCGCAAGTGCGACGAGCGACTCGCCGTGACGAGCGCATGCCTCCCAGAACGGCGTATCCACGTCCGAGGAGTTGAGCTCCAGGCTGAAGAGGCGCCAGTCGAGTTGGACGACGCTCGCGTCGGCGAGCCGCCCGAGCCATACGGCGCCCTGCCAGGCCCATGGGCAGCTCGGATCGATCCAGAAGCGAACCGGTGTCGGTCTCATATCGTCTCCTGCTCGGTGGATCTGGGGGCCGGCGCGAGGCGGAACCGGACCTCGATCCGGGTGCCGCTGCCCTCCGGGCTCTGGACGGACAGCGCGCCGCCCCATCGCTCCGCGAGATCCCGCGCGATCGCGAGACCCAGGCCGGAGCCGCCGGGGGGAGCGGCCTTCCCGCGGTAGAACCGCTCGGTGACCTTCGGTTGTTCCTCCGCAGGGATCCCGGATCCGTGATCGCGCACAGCCAGGAAGGCCCGACGCTCGGCCGTGCCCGCTTGCAGCTCGATCGGCCCGGGCGCGTACGTGATCGCGTTCTCGATCAGGTTGTCCAGGATCTGGTCGACGTCGGTCGCGTTCGCCTGGGCGGTGACCGCGTCGCCGTCGACCGAAAGTGTGGAGCCGCCGGCCGACGCGCGGTCGCGCCAACGGCCGGACGCCCGCTCCACCGCGTCATCGAGCGCGATCTCCGTCGATCCGCCCTCCTCCAGCGTGCGGGCCATCACCAGCAAGCGGTCCACCGTGGCGGCCAGGCGATCGATCTCCCGGTCGGCGGCGACCAGGTCGTGGGTCATCTCCGGGGTATCCGCTCGCTCGATCGCCGACTCCAGCCGGAGCTTCATACCGGTGAGCGGTGTACGCAGCTGATGCGAAGCGTTCGCGACGAACTCCCGCTGCGCCTGGACGGTCCGCTCGACCCGGTCGGCCATATCGTCGAACGAACCAGCCAGATCCTCGATCTCGTCCGCACCCGTGACGTCGGTTGCTCGCGCGGAGAGGTCGCCGGCACCCAGGCGCCGCGCGGCCGCGGCGAGTCGCGTGAGCGGCCGAGCGAGCGAGCCCGACATGACGATGGCGACGACGAGCCCGATGAACAGCCCGATACCGCCGATGACGGCGATGAGGCTGATGGTCGTGCGGCGGACCGCGCTGTTCACGCTCAGGATGTCTTGCGTCACACGGACCGCACCGATCAGACCGGGGTCCAGGACGGGGGCAGCCGCGACCAAGATGTCTTCTCCTTCCGTCTGGCTGGCGCGGATATCTGCGTACGAGGTCGGCCTGCCGGATCGGAGCGCCGACCGCATCTCCGGCCTGCCGGGCGTGTCGAAGTTCTGCCCGACGGCCTCGTCGTCCGAGTCCGCCAGGACCTCTCCGCCGGCGTCGGTGGCGATCACGCGGCCCTCCACCTGCTCGGCGTACCGGTCGATCAGCCGGTCGAGCGGCCGCCCCGCGACGAGGGTCTCTCCGTCCAAGCTCGCGGCGATGGTCAGAGCGCTCGTGAGCGCCGCCGTCGTCTGCTCGGCACGGGCGCGATCGCGCAGGCTCAAGGCGAGCGGGACGGCGAGCGCGAGCAACACCGTGACGATCAGGTAGGTGAACGCCAGGATGAGCCGGCTGCGAACCTTCGTGGCTGCTCCCTCGTGGTCGTCGCTATGTGACGTCGTTCGTCGCGAGATCGGCAGCCGACGCGAACCGGAAGCCCACACCGCGAACGGTGGTGATGAACCGAGGTTCCGACGGATCGTCCTCGATCTTCTTGCGGAGCCATGAGATGTGGACGTCGAGCGTCTTCGTGGGGCCGAACCAGTGTGGATCCCAGACCTCGTCCATGATCGCCTCGCGGCGAACGACGTCCCCGGCGTTCGTCATGAGCATGTGCAGCAGGTCGAACTCCTTCGCCGCGAGCTCGATCGCGGCTCCGCCTTTCGTGACCGTGCGCGACGAGGGTTCGAGGACGATCGGTCCGACCTCGATCGGACCTCGGCGAGCGGTGGCGCGTCCGCGACGCATGATCGCCCGCATGCGAGCGACCAGCTCGCCTGCTGAGAACGGCTTGACCACATAGTCATCGGCGCCGAGCTCGAGGCCGACGATGCGATCGATCTCTTCACCACGCGCGGTCAGCATGATGATTGGCACGTCGGACTCGGTCCTGATGAGCCGGCAGAGGTCACGCCCGTCGCCATCGGGAAGCATCACGTCGAGCAGGATCAGATCGGGAGGCGTCGCGCGCCAGGCGTCGGTGGCCTCGCGGATCGTGGCTGCCACCTCGGCCTCGAAACCCTCGCGTCCGAGATGTTCGACGAGGGGCTCGGAGATCGTCTGCTCATCCTCGACGACCAGCACACGGGGCTTCATCCGGGCATCGTATCGCCGCCGATTCCCACGAACTTGTCGCTCTTGCCTCTGTCAGTGGGCTCCGGTAGAACTACGCACACTTTCGGCGCCGTCCTTCCCCGCCGCCGGGTCAGAGAGGGAGGGACGATGTCCGTCACCGCAACCACTCAGGGGAACCGCGGTTCGGGTTCGATAGGAGCCGAATCGGTCGGGTTCCGTCTTCTCGGCCTAGGCCTCTTCACAGCGGTACTGCTTCTTCTCGGAGCGATGTCCGTTCGTGGAAAGGGTGACCTACCGACGACACTGCGGGAATCGCTTCTTTGGATCCTCCTCGTGGCCGCGGCAAGCCTGGTACCGCTAACCTCTCGAGCCGGCCCTGCGCTCGGTATGGACCTGCCGATACTGCTCGGAGCCGGATTTGTGTTTGGTCCGTTGTTCGCGGGGTTCGTCGGTCTGATCGGTTGCATCGACATCCGGGAACTCCGGAGAGAGATCTCCGTGTTCAGGGCACTGCTGAACAGGGCACAGATCAGTCTGAGCGTCATGGTGGCCGCCCTCGTCTTTGACCTCTTGAATGGGGATCTCGGAGTCTGGCCGTGGGCAGCATTCGCAGGTCTGCTGGCCCTAGTTGCGGATTGCATCGTCAACTACACGCTTGTTGCCGTCGCAACCTCCCTTCTAACAAAGCGCTCGGTAAAGAGCGTCCTCATGGAGATGAGTCTGGGGAACCTAGGAATGTTCATGCTGGCTTACGTTTGCTTTGGATTCCTTGGCGTCCTGCTTGCTGAGACATACGTCCGACTGGGGATTGTGGGTGTAGCTGGATTCGTCGCCCCGATAATCCTGACTCGCCAAGGGTTTGTGCATTGGCGACGGCTTGACGAAGCACATGAGTCAATCCAAGCGAAGAACGACGCCCTCAGGTCGGTGGACGAACGGATTGCGGACGAGCGTCGTGATGAGCGTGCTCGAATTGCGGCGGCCCTTCATGACGATGTCCTGCAGTGCCTCTACAACGTCACCATCCGGACGCAGATCATCAAGGAAGACCTGCGAAACGGCCGCCTCCTGGACTTGGACGACGATGTCCCGCCGCTCCTCAGGGCGAGCGAGGAAGCGGTAGAAGAGCTTCGAGATATCATCGGCGACCTTCGGCGATCGACGATTGGCCATGCTGGTCTTGTCGACACGCTGACTCTGCTCGTCCAGCACCTAAGAACTGAGTCCGGGATTCAGTTCATCTCGGAGCTTGACGCGACCATCAAGGCTGAGCCAGGCACAGAGCTCGTGGTCTATCAAGTTGCTCGTGAAGCGCTAACAAACATCGTGAAACACTCCGGAGCAAGTACGGTTTGGGTTGCGCTTCGTTATGTGGATCGCTGGATTGAACTCTCGATCGAGGATGATGGATGCGGATTTGAAGCGAGTGGAGAGGCTCGACGAGACACTGATCGGCATTTCGGCATTGAGCTCATGCGCGAAAGAGCCGCCATGATTCAAGGCTCGCTGGACGTCCGGTCCTCGCGCGGCACCGGTACAACAATTCTGCTCCGAGTGAGTCCTCGGGAACGCCGTTAACCCTGATTCCACGCAAGAAAGGCTCGGCCACGCATGGCCGAGCCTTTTTTCAGTTCGCTTTGGGAATCTACTAGAGGCGGTAGTGAGCCCCGCCGGCGAGCATGATTGCAAGCAGCGAGCCGAGGGCGATCGCGATGCGCTTGGGCAGACGCATACGCTTCTCCTTCCTGTCAGGGACCACCTAGGTCCTACATTCGTAGCCGTTCCCCCAACGGGGGACACTGCGGGTACTATCAGCCGACGGCAGGTAGGGGGACAAGACGGCTGTCTCGCCTACAACGGATGCTGTACCCGGGTGACAAAGAAGCGGTCCCAGTGGTTGCTTCAACTGGGCGGGTCCAAGGGCCAAGATGAAGGTGAGCAAGCAGGTCAAGGTCTGGAGCCTGGTGTGACCGAATCGAAGGCACCGCGGACGATGTCTCTCCGCGACCCAAATTGGGCATCCGTGTTCGGGTTGCTTGTCGTCCTCCCGACTTTCGGGGCGGTCGCGCTTCTCTTGCTGAACAGCTCCCAACCCATCCCGGTTCGCGTTCTTCCATGGCTGGCGCTCATCGCCGTTGTCGAGCTCTTGCCAGTAGCAACATGGGGAGGCGTGACCGTCAGCGTCGGCTATCCGCTCATCATGGCCGTGGCATTCACCTTTGATCCGGGGATAGCGGCGTTCGTTGCACTGGTGAGTGCTTCAGACCCGAGGGAGTTCAAGGGTGAAGTGACTGTTCTTAGGGCGCTATTCAATCGATCGTCTATCGCCCTCGCAGTTCTGGCCGCTAGTTGGGTCTTCCATCAGATCTCGTCCGTCGATGCCCCGGTCCTCGAGATGTTCGGTGCAGCTCTTCTCGCAATCATCGTGGACTACATCATCAACCTCGGCCTCATCACGACAGGTGTTTGCCTTCTGTATCGCTTTCGTCCTCTCCGAGTGGTGAAAGAGCTTCTCGGCCGCGGCCAAGAGTTCGTGGTCAGCTATCTGGGGCTCGGGTTGCTCGGAGCGTCCCTTGCTCGTCTGTACAACGTGGATGGCTTTGGGTTCCCGACCGTTCTAACTGTTCTCGCTCCGCTTCTGTTTGCTCGTCAGATGTTCCTAAGAAGCCAGGCGCTGGAAGAGGCGCATAAGGAGCTCAAGGACCGCGAACAAGTGCTCCGCACGCTCTCCAACGCCATGGCCGAAGAGCGGGCTGACGAACGGCAGAAGATCGCCGCGTATCTCCACGACGACCTTGCGCAGGTGTTGTTCCGTCTCTCGATCCAGGTCGACGTCGCGCGCAAGTTCTTGGACAAAGGCGACTTGGTGGAGACCGGCGAGCAGCTCGAGAAGATCCGAGAATCGAAGCAGGACACGTCCGATCGAATCAGGGCGCTGATCCGTGACCTGCACCGCTCGCCGCTCGGCGCCAAGGGCTTGGCCGAGGCGCTCGAGTCGTTCACCGATGAGGTCGGGCGCGACGCCGATGTGCGCTTCCATCTCGATGTGCACGACGTGGCCATGCCGGCCCCGATCGCGCTCCTCATCTATCACATCGCCCGCGAGGGGCTGATGAACGCGTTGAAGCACGCGCAGGCGACCGACTTCTGGATCACCGTCCGCGGGGACGTCGAGTTCCTCGAGCTCCAGCTGCGGGACAACGGTGTCGGGTTCGATACGTCGATGCCCGGGCCCGAAGGGCACTTCGGCATGACCATGATGCGCGAACGCGCGAAGATCGGTGGCGGGACGTTCGAGGTCTTCAGCGTTCCCGATCAGGGAACGACGATCACGGTCCGATTCCCGACATCGCTGCTTCAGCAGGAGCCCTCCCTCGATCCCCCCGGTACCGAGCCGGGAGCCGGTACGACACCGGAGCATGTTTCCCCCGGTACCGCAGGAACCGGCGAGCCGGCGGCCGAAGGTTCTCGCGGAACCGTCCACGTGTGACGGCGAAGCACCACCACGCCAACCCTCCGTAGAGCAGGACATCGCCGATCGAGAACACGATGCCGAACGGCGGAGGCACCGGGATCACGTCCGCCAGCGGCTGGAGGATGTCGGCGTCGGACATCACGTGGTGCTTGGCGCCGTCCTGGATGATGATCGCGCCGTCGGCGCCGGCCACCCGCAACGCGTTCGCGCTGACCGGCATCCCGCCGTTCAACGCGACCACCGCCAGGTTCATCGTCAAGCCCACAGCCATGACCACCGCCCCCGGCACGCGTCGGTTCACCGCGACCACGGCGAGGAGGAGCAGATAGCTCACGACGAGCGAGGCCGCCGCGAGTCCCGCCCGCTCCGCGCTCCCCTCGGGGATCGGGACCGATTGGAGCCCCAGGGCGATCGGCGCGAGTCCCCACCAGTGCACCTGGAGCCGTTCCAAGTTCCGAACCGAACCCCCACTGAGGATGCCCGCGAGCACCGCGAGCCCGAGAACGATGAGGACGATGACCATGGCGAGGCTTCCTTCTCGTGGGGAGCCGGATGCTTCTGTGGGGCGCGGGATTCTTGCGCGGAACGTTCCTCGATGTCCAGGGATGGCGGTCGGGGTTGGGATCCAACCAGGCACGGGTCGTTCCGACGACGGCCGATACAGTTGCGCGCATGGGCACAGACCGCGATCTCGGCTACTTCGGACCGGACAGCGTCAGCTGGCAGGTGCATCGCGAGGTCACGGTGCTGTTCGGGGGCGCTCGCGCGGTCCTGATGCAGGCCGCGCACCCGTTGGTGATCGCCGGCGCTCGCGAGACGGGGTTCTACGAGCGGAACCCGTGGAAGCGCTTGCAGCGCACGCTGATCCTGACCTACACGATCACCTTCGGCTCCAAGGCCGAAGCCCATGCGGCCGCCGATCGCATCAACGATGTCCACACGCGCATCCAGGGCGTCGACGAGATCACCGGCCAGCCGTACGACGCGCTGGACCCGCACCTGCTCCTTTGGGTGCACGCCTGCTTGGTCGACTCCGCGTTGTTGTTCGAGCAACTGACGGTCGGGAAGCTCGACGACGCCGGGCGGCAGCGATTCCACGAGGAGCAGATGCTGGCCGCTGAGCTGGTGAAGATCCCGCGCGAGATCATCCCACCCACCGTGCCGGAGCTCCGCGCCTACATGGCCGGTGTGATGGATCGCGGTGAGCTGCTGGTGACCGAGTCGGCGCGCAAGGTCGCGGAGCTCTTCTACCACCCGCCGGCCGAGGCCGAGTGGCGTCCCGTCCTCAAGGGCGTCTCTCGACTGGCGTTCGCCACGCTGCCTCCACCCCTGCGCGATGAGTTCGGGATCCGGCTGGGACCGGGCAAGCGCGCCGCGATGAGGGCGACGTTCGCCGCCACGCGTCTGGCGCGTCCCTTGTTGCCGCCCAAGGTCCGTTACATCGCGCCGTACCAGGAGTGGCGACTCCGGCAGAAGGGGATCGAGCCCTCGCACGATGTCGAAGAGGCGCGCAAGCGAGCGGGGATCCGGCTGGTTCCCTGAAGCCGCGGCGCCGGAGGTCGCTGTGCGAGACTGCACCTCATGGACGTCGACGGGCTGCTCCTCGACATCGACGGTGTGTTGTCCGTGTCGTGGGAACCCATCGAGGGGTCCATCGAAACCCTCTCGTGGCTGCGTGAGCAAGGCCTCCCGTTCCGCCTGATCACGAACACGACGACGCACACGCGCGATGCCCTCGCATCCACGCTCCGCGACGCCGGGTTCCGGGTCGAGGCCGGCGAGATCGTCACCGCGGTCGTCGCGACCGCGGAGTACCTGCGATCGCATCACCCGGGCGCTCGGGTGTTCCTCCTGTCCGACGGTGACGCGCGCGGCGACCTCGACGGCGTCGATCTCGTCGGGCCGAACGAGCCCGCGGACGTCGTCGTCATCGGCGGTGCGTCCGATGACTTCACGTATGCCACACTGAACCGTATCTTCCGATCGCTGATGGACGGTGCCGTCTTGGTCGGGATGCACCGCAACATGTTCTGGCGGACCACCGACGGCCTCGAGCTGGACGGCGGCGCGTTCATCGCGGGCCTCGAAGAGGCGGCCGGCACCACAGCCGTGATCTGCGGGAAGCCCGCACCGGCCTACTTCGAGGCGGCGCTCGGCATGCTGGGAGTGCCGGCGGCGAGGACAGCGATGGTCGGTGACGACATCGTGAACGATGTGTTCGGCGCACAGCGGACCGGCATGACCGGCGTGCTCGTCCGTACCGGCAAGTTCCGCGACGCGGACCTGGATCGCGACGACGGCGCACCGGATCACGTGATCGATGCGTTCGCCGTCCTACCGACGTTGCT
This sequence comes from uncultured Actinomycetes bacterium, assembly GCA_963777495.1. Taxonomy (GTDB): domain Bacteria; phylum Actinomycetota; class UBA4738; order UBA4738; family HRBIN12; genus JBBQVZ01. The sequence continues at coordinate 209,048 of CAVZQM010000015.1, forward strand.
GCGAGCGAACTGACGGCATGTCCGACCGCGCTCGTCATGCTCGACAGCTGTTCGCCGGTATCGCGCCCGAGTACGAGTGGATGGGCGCCGTGCTCTCGTTCGGCCAGGACGCGCGGTGGCGTCGAACCATGGTCTCCAAGGTCAACGCGCTTCCCGGTTCGATGGTGCTCGACGTGGCATCCGGCACCGGCTTGGTGGCGCGCGAGCTGGCAGCGCGCAAGCGGCTCCGCGTGATCCAACTGGACCCCAGCGAGGCGATGCTCCGCGCGGGGATCCCCGTGACGCGACGCGGCCGGACTCGAGCCGCAGATCCGCCAGACCTTGGGCCGTGCCGAGCGGCTCCCGTTCGCCGACGACACGTTCGACGCTGTGACGTTCACGTATCTGCTGCGCTACGTCGACGATCCCGAGGCCACGATGCGCGAGCTCACACGGGTCCTCCGGCCCGGGGGCACGATGGCCAGCTTGGAGTTCCATCGACCCGACGATCGGATGCTCCACGCGGGCTGGTGGGTCTACACCCGGATGGTCATGCCGCTCCTCGGCGCCGTCGTGTCGCCCGCCTGGCGACACACGGGCAGGTTCCTGGGACCGAGCATCAGTGCGTTCTACGACCGCGCCCCGCTCCCCGAGCAGGTCCGGTGGTGGCAGGCGGCGGGACTGCGGCACGTTCGGACGCGCGTGATGTCGTTGGGGGTGGGCATCGTCATCTGGGCGGTGAAGGACGGACCTCGTGTCCTCTGAAGGCGATCGAGCGGACGACGGCGGAGGGGAACGCCCGGCGTTCTACGCGCTCACGCCGGGGGGCTGGCGCGACTACTGGACCTTGCTGCACCCGCCGTACACGCTCTGGCACCTGTCCTACGTCGTCATGGGTGCCTGCATCGCGTCCACCGTGGACATCCGATGGCTCGTCGAGACGGTGCTCGCGTTCTTCCTCGCCATGGGGATCGCCGCGCACGCGCTCGACGAGCTGAACGGACGTCCGCTCGGCACGCGCATCCCCGACGCCGTGTTGTGGGCGCTCGCCGTGGTGGGGCTTGCGGGTGCGGTCGCGCTCGGCGTCGACGGTGCTCGAACCGTCTCGCCGTGGATCTGGGCCTTCATCGGCACCGGGGTGTTCCTGGTGCTCGCGTACAACCTCGAGCTGTTCGGCGGACGGATCCACTCCGACCTCTGGTTCGCGCTCGCCTGGGGTGCGTTCCCCGTCCTGACCGCGTCGTTCGCCCAGACCGCGAGGATCGAGCCCGAAGCGGTCGCTCTGGCGGGCGCGTGCGCCGTCATCTCCGCCGCGCAGCGCGTGCTCTCCACGCCGGTCCGCCGGCTCCGGAGACGGGTCGCCAGCGTGGACGGAAGCATCACCTTGCACGACGGTGCGGTCGAGGCGATCGACGCGGCGACACTCCGATCCGCGCCGGAGCGCGCCCTGCGGTGGATGTCGCTGGCGATGCCGCTCCTGGCGCTCGCGTTGCTGGTCGGCCGGCTCCCGACGTGAGCTGCTGGGAACCGCGCCCTAGACGCCCGTCATCGTCTTGGCGACCTCTTCGCCCGACTGGCCGCTGCGCCGGAGCACCAGCGCCACGCAGGCGATCGCGAACAACGTCAGCAGCAACAGCAACGTCGACACGGAGGCGATCTCGGGACGCAGGACCGACCGCAACGAGCTGAAGACGACGACCGGCCACGGCGAGGCGCCGGCGGCGCTGACGAACGACGAGATGATGGTGTCGTCCAGGCTGAAGCTGAAGGACAGCAGTGCTCCCGCGAGCACGGCGGGGAGCATCAGCGGGAGCGTGATCTGCCGGAACCGCCGGCCGGGTGGGGCGTAGAGATCCGCCGCCGCCTCCTCCAGCGATTCCTCGAGTCCCTCGAGCCGAGCCCGGACGATCAGCGCGACGACCGCGGTCGCGAACAAGGAGTGGCCGACCCACAGTCGGAGCATCCCGTAGCTCACCGCGGGGATCGTGATGTCGGGCCCGAACGGCCCCCCGAGCCGCACGTACCAGATCAGCAGTGCGATCGCGTCGACGATCTCGGGTGTCACCAGGATCAGGAAGATCAGGAGCAGGAAGATCGGCGTCCACCGGCCCTTGCGCCGGGCGAGCGCGATGCCCGCGAACGAGCCGAGGATCGTCGCGATCACCGCGGTGCCGGCCGCCGCGGCGACCGAGGTCTTGATCGCGTTCAGGATGACGTCGTCGGAGATCCCGGTGCGGTATCCGTCGAAGCCGAAGCCGTTCCAGGCGAGCAGGACCCGTCCACTGTTGAACGAGTAGACGACGATGACGAGGATCGGGAGGAAGAGGAACACGTACACCAGCACGCCCCAGACGCGCAGGAAGATGCTCGTGAGGTCGCGCCTGCGCTTGACGGCTGGTGCGGCGATCGCGCTCATGCGACCGACGCCTCCGGCACGACCGGCAGGGTGATGCGACGCCTCCGCCGCGCGACCCATCGGATCGCCAGGCCCACGACCGCGAACACCGCGACCGTACCGAGGATGGTGACGATCAGGATCACGGCCTGCGCCGCACCCAACGCCCAGTTCTGCGCGGTCGTGAACTGGCTCGCGACCAGCGCGCCGGCCATGTTCCCCTTCGCGCCGCCGAGCACGGCGGCGGTGATGTAGTCGCCGGTGAGCGGGATGAACACCAACAGGAGCCCGGCCACGATCCCGGGGGCGGCGAGCGGGAGCGTCACCTGGCGGAACGTCTTCCAACGGCTGGCGCCGAGATCCTTCGAAGCCTCTCGCATCGCCGGATCCAGCCGGTCGAGCGCCACGAACAACGGGAAGATCATCAGGGCCAGGTAGTTGTAGACGACGCCGAGCTGCACGGCGCCACGCGTCTGCAGCAGATGGAGCGGTTCGTCGCGGATGCCCCATTCCTGCAGGAGCGTCGAGAGCGGACCTCCCGGCGACAACAGGATCAGCCACCCCACCGTCCGCACCAGGAAGTTCACGAAGAACGGGACGATGACGAGTCCGAGCAAGCACCCCGCGCCACCGGGGAGGCACCCGCGTCGCCAGCCAGTACGCGAACGGGAACCCGATCAGCAGCGTGAGGAACGTGCCGAGCAGCGAGATCTGCAGCGTCTGCTTGAACACCTGCAGGAACTCGGGCGAGAGCGCTTCGCTGTAGCGGTCGAACGACAGCTTGTCGGTGGCGATCGTGCTGAAGATGTTCGGCTTGTACCCGAACGAGTAGTACACGATCCACAGCACCGGGATCGCGAAGAAGAGCACGAACCAGATCCACGCGGGCAGCGCCATCGCGAAGCGGGGCGCCCGGATCCTCCGGGCTCCCCGCTCCGACTCCGCGACGCGCTGCGCCATCCTGCGAGACCTAGCCGCCGGCCGCGGCCTTGGCCTTGTTGTAGATCTCCACCTGGCGGTCGAGCGCTGAGTTCACCGCACCGGCCCGGAACGTGGCGACCTGCTCGTCGGTGAAGAACACCAGGTCCAGGAACGGCAGCCCCGCCTCTTCCGCCGCTTCCTGCACGCCCGTGATGCCGGTGTTGTAGCCGTGGAACTCCAGGTCCTTGAGCGAGTTCACCGGATCGAGGATGAAGTTGATCCAGGCGTGCGCGGCCTCGGGGTGCGTGGCGCCCTTCACGATGCACCAGTTGTCCATCCACAGCTCGGTCACGGGCGCGCCGAGGCCCCACTCGTACTGGTCGGGATCGTCCACCGCGTTCAGGCCCTGGCGGGCGTCGCCGTTCCACACCTGCGACAGCGCGTAGTTGCCCTGGGTGAGCGCGATGCCCGGGTACGAGTCGAACGCCTTGATGTGCGGCGCGAAGCTCGTTGACCATGAACGCCTCGTAGGCGTCCAGGTCGGCGGGGTCCTCGGTCGTCCAGTCGATGCCGTTCGCCCAGAAGTAGAGGCCCGCCAGCTCGTTCGGCGCGTCCAGCACCGAGACGTTCCCGCTCGCCTCGCCCATCGCCGACGTCGATGAAGTCCTGCCACGTCGCGATCGGCGTCGACGATCTGCGCCTTGTCGATGATCCATCCGGTGGAGCCCCAGTCCTTGCACACGGAGTGTTTGTTGCCCGGGTCCCAGGGCTGGTCGGTGTAGACGGTCTCGATGTTGGCGAAGTTCGGGATCTTCGAGAGGTCGATCTCCTCGAGCAGGTCGTTCTCGACCATCAGCGGGATGAAGACGCCGGTCGGCACGACGATGTCGTAGCCGCTGCTGCCCGCCGCCGCGGTCGAGCTTGGCGATCGCCTCCTCGTTCGACGCGTACACGTCGATCTTGGTGCTCGGGCCGAACTCGCTCGTGAACTGCTCGAACAACGCGGGGTCGTCGTACTCGGCCCAGTGGAAGAAGTTCAGCTCGTCTTCGAGCTCGGCCGGCCCACCGGTGGCGGTGGGTCCGGTCGCTGACGTCGTTCCACCGGGATCATCGTCGTCGCCCCCGCACGCGGAGAGCAGGAACCCGCCCGAGAACGCCGCCACCACGGATCCGGTCACGAACGCTCTGCGGGACATCCGCTGCGCCGTCGCTTTCGAAGCGAGGATGTTCAGGTACTCATCCTGTCGTGCCATCGCCTGCTTCCCCTTTCTGCTCGTGATGCCTATTCGGCTAGCGCCGCCGCCTCTGAGGCCGGGTCGACCAAGACGATCTCCGCCTGATCTGCACCGAACATGTGCGTGTGATCGGCATCCCAGGAACACCACACGGTGCTGCCCACATCCAGCCGCGGCGCCCGCGGTCGCGGGAGCCGGGAGATGACCTCCTTGCGTCCCGGCGTCAGCACGACGAACTGGATCACGTCGCCCAGGTGGGAGATGCTCGCCAGCGTCCCCGAGATCGCGTTCGGTACCTCGGACGGGCGCTCTTCGCTCACGTGGACCGCTTCGGGGCGGATCGCGGCCAGGGCAGCTCCGCCGTCGATGATGCCGATCGGATCCAGCGTCGTGCGGAACGTCCAGCCATCGCCCTCGACCGTGCGGCCTGCGTCTCGCGCGGTCCCTTCGAAGAAGTTCTGCTTGCCGATGAACCCGGCGACGAACGCGCTGGCGGGATGGTCGTAGATCGTGTCGGGATCGGCGAGCTGTTCGATCCGGCCATCCAGCATGACGGCGATCCGGTCGCTCATGGACAGGGCCTCGTCCTGGTCGTGCGTCACGAAGATGAACGTGATCCCGACCTGTGATCTGGAGGAGCTTCAGCTCGATCTGCATCTCTTCGCGGAGCTTGCGGTCGAGCGCGCCCAGCGGCTCGTCCAGCAGGAGCAGGCTGGGCCGGTTGACCAGTGCCCTGGCCAGTGCCACGCGCTGTTGCTGGCCACCCGACATCTCCCGCGGCTTGCGGTTGGCCAGCTTGCTCATCTTCACCATCTCGAGCGCCTCTCCGACCCGGCGCCCGATCTCGACTGCGATCCACCTTCTTCTGCCGCAGGCCGTAGGCGACGTTCTCCGAGACGGACATGTGCGGGAAGAGCGCGTAGTTCTGGAACACGGTGTTCACATCACGCTTGTGCGGCGGCACGCCCTGGACGGCGTTCCCCGAGATGCGGATGACGCCCTCGTCCGGGTCTTCGAACCCGGCGAGCATCCGCAGGGTGGTGGTCTTGCCGCACCCCGAGGGTCCGAGCAGCGACAGGAACTCGCCCGGATGGACCTGCAGGTTGAGCGCGTCGACGGCCGTGACCGCCCCGAAGCGCTTGAGCACGTCGATCAGCTCGACGGAGCCCTTGCCGGCGTCCACCGGACGGTCGCCGGACCCCTCGGCGGCGCTCACGGTGCCAAGTCCCCCCTCGTCGCTCATCTGCGGGGAGTGTGGTCGAATCCGCACGTGCGGCGCAAGGCGGTTCGGCTCCCGCTGGTAACCGTCCTGGTTACGAAAGGAAGTACCGGCGGTTGAGCGGGACGTCCGAGACGGGTTCGACGGCCAGGACCCGTCCACCGAGCGTGACGGTGCCGTCCACGCGCGACACCTCGATGCCCGGCACGGTGGTGTTCGCCACGAGGTCGGCGCGGAGAAGACCGCGCGTTCCCCGGACCGCGACCACCCGGCGCCGGGTGGAGAGCGTGTCGGCGATGCCAGCGTCCAACGCAGCACCGGAGACGAACGTGGTGGCCAAGGCCGCCACCGCATCCCCGGTGGCGCCCCAGTCGGGGCCGAACCGCGTGGGCTCCGCGCCATGGACCGATGCGTTGCCCTCGCCCATCGGTCCCCACGCCACGACCCCGCCCTTCATCACGGCGACGGGCTTGGCACCGAAGGACGCCGGATCCCAGAGGACCAGATCGGCCAGGTGACCAGGCGTGAGCGAGCCGACCTCCTCCTGCAGCCCGTGAACCCGTGCCGGCTCGACCGTGACCTTCGCCAGGTAGCGCAGGACCCGTTCGTTGTCGTCGGCGGGTTCGTTCGGCAAGCCTGACCCTGCCGTCGATCCCCGCCACGACTTCATCACGTGCGCGAGTTGCCAGGTCCGCCGCACGGTCTCCCCGATCCGGCCCATGCCCTGCGAGTCGCTGTTGATGATCGAGATCGCGCCCAGGTCGTGCAGCGGCCCCTCGGCGGCCATCGTCGCCGGGTGGATCCGCTCGCGGGCGGCGGTGACGTCCTCCGGGAGGCCAGGGTTGCCCTCGTGGACGATGAGGATCATGTCGGTGTGCTCCGCCGCGGTCGCGTTCGCGTACGGGAGGCCCGGTGTGGTCGAGGAGCAGATCACGTTCGGCTCACGGACGATGCCGATGAGATCCGGGATGTGTCCGCCCCCAACGCCCTCGACGTGGTACGCGTGGATCGTCCGGCCGTCGATGGCTGCGACCGTCTCCTCAAGCTCGCCCGACTCGTTCAGGCCGTCGGTGTGCAGGCACACGGCCACGTCGAACACCTCGGCGGCCCTGAGCGCCCCGTCGATGATCCGCGCCGACGCGCCCCAGTCCTCGTGGACCTTCAACCCGATCGCGCCAGACGTCGATCACACCCTCGTTGAACCCGGAGACGTCGGTTCGCGCCGAGGCCTGCAGGCCGAGGTTGACCGGGAGGCGCTCGAACGCCTCGAACGTGCGGAGCATGCGCCATGCCGGTTCCTCGAACCCTGCGGTGATCAGGGTCGTCACGCCGGCGGACAGCGCGACGGGCACCAAACGCGGGCTGATCAGGTGGACGTGCGAATCGATCGCGCCCGCGGTCACGATCAACCCGTGGCAGGGGATCGGCCACGTGCCGGGTCCGATCGTGAGGTCCACGCCGTCCGTGACGTCGGGGTTGCCCGCCCGCCCGACGCCGACGACGCGCCCGTCCTTGATCCCAACGTCGGCTTTCACGATGCCGATCAGCGGGTCGATGACGATCGCGCCGCCGATCACAGCGTCGAGCTCGCTCTCGGAAGTCGCGCGGTCGTGTTGGCCCATCCGCGAACGGAAGTTCTTCGCATACCCCCACAACACCTGATCGGCGGGCTCGGTTAGGTCGCGCTCGATGCGGACCCACAGATCCGTGTCACCCAGGCGCACGCGATCGCCGGTGGTGGGGCCGTGTCGCAACGCGTGCTCGTCCCGCGAAAGGCGTTCAGGCATCGGGTTCACCGGCTCCGCCGAAGGCCACAAGATCGACGTCCTTCGTCTCTCCCGGTGCCCAGCGCGTCGAATCCCCGGCCGGCAGATCCAACCGGAACCCCCGCGCCGCTTCCCGGTCGAACGAGAGCTTCGCGTTCGTCTCGGCGAACGGGAAATGCGATGAGACGCGCACGGGCCGCTCCGACGTGTTCGTGACCGAGAGCGTGATGCGCCGGCGCTCGGGGACGAGCTCGACGTCCCCGTCGGCGAACCGAACCGCGCCCGGTCCGTCGATCGCGGCCGGACCGAACGGATCGCGGAGCACGATGAGGCGCGATCCTTCCTCGAGCAGGACCTCCAGTCGGATCTCGGGCACGATATCGGCGACGCCTTCCATCACCTGGACGGGAGCGAGCGCCGCGTTCCCCGCATCGACGACGTCCTGGTAGGTGCCGCCGCCGCGTGCCGCGAGATGCATGGCGTCGCAGACCACGGCGATCGCCTCGGGTGCGTTGAGCGTCAGTCCGAGGGCCAGGTTCCGCCGTGCGAGCTCCGCGGCCGCGAACACGCGGATGCGGTCTTCCTCGGTCGGGGTCAGGCGCACGGACGGAGCCTAGACCGTGGCGACGACCGCGAGCACCTCGTCTCCGTACCGCTCGAGCTTGGTCGGGCCGACGCCGGAGATGGATGCGAGATCTGCCCAGTCCTTCGGTAGCAGCTCGGCGATCTCTTCGAGCGTCGTGTCATGGAAGATCACGTACGCCGGAACGCCGTCCGCCCGGGCGCGCGCCTTCCGCCACTCCTTCAACCGCACCAGCACCGGCCCGCCAGCCTTGGGCAAGCGGATCTTCGCGGGGGCGGTGCGCCGGGGGGCGGATGGCGTTCGTACGCCGAGCTCGTCCAGGAAGGGGCTGGGCTTGGTCTTGGCGTCGGTCGCCCAGGTGAGGAAGAGGTACGTCCGCGCGCGCGTGATACCGACGTAGAGCAGCCGGCGCTCCTCGTCGGGCTCGGCCTTGGCCCGACCCGAACGGAAGGGCAGTTCTCCGTCGAGCAGCCGTGGGAGGAACACCGCGTCGAACTCCAGGCCTTTCGCGCGGTGGTACGTCAACAGGTTGACTCCTCGGCCGTTGTGCTCCGTGGAGAACCGTCGGCTCAGCTCGTCGACGAACGCGGGCACCGTGCCGTGATCGTGGGCCCGATCGAACTCCTCAGCCATGGCGCGGAGGCGGGCCAGGTCCGCCTGTCGCGTGACCTCCTCGTCGGCATCCGGCTCGGTCGAGGGATCGAACCCCAACGCATCCGTGATGCCGTGCACGACGTCCGTGACCGATCCGTTCGGTGGTCGCTTCAGTTGTTGGAGGACCGCCTTGGGTCCCGCCCGGCGCAGGAACGCACCGTCGCGCACCTGGTACGGGATGCCGGCGGCCGCGAACGCCTCCTCGAACGGCTCGGAGCGGGCGTTGATCCGGTACAGGACGGCCATCTCTTCAAGCGCGACGCCTTCGGCGCGGAGCTTGTCGACGGCTTGCACGACCGACGCCACCTCTTCCTCCACGTCGTGGATGGGCCGCGCGAGCACCGGCGGACCCGACTCGACGGTCGCCTCGAGCGTCTTGCGGAAGCCGCCCAGGTGCGCGGCGAGCTCGTTCGCGAACCCCAGGATCTCGGGCGTGGAGCGGTAGTTGCGCTCCAGGCGGACGACCGTGGCGGAGGGGAACCGGTCGGTGAACCCGAGCAGATGATCGGGGGAGGCACCGGTGAACGAGTAGATCGTCTGATAGTCGTCGCCCACGACGCACAGGTCGTCGCGGTCACCGAGCCACCGGTCGAGCAACGCGGCCTGCAACGGGTTCACGTCCTGGTACTCGTCGACCGTGAACGCGTGGAACCGCTCGCGGACCGCTTCGGCGGCGTCCGGGTACTCGTCGAACATCCGCACGGCGAGCCCCAGCATGTCCTCGAAGTCGATCTTGTCGCCGGTCTGTCGGCGCCGCTCATAGCCGTCGTAGATGCGCAGCATCAGATCCGCGGGGATAGGAGGCTCGTGCCCCGATCGCTCGAGCTCCGCCAGGTACCCCCCGGGAGTGACCATGCGGTTCTTGGCCCATTCGATCTCGCCGGCGAGCTCGCGTCGCGGCAGGAACTTGTGGGGTGCCGGCAGGGCGTTCGCGAGCGAGGAGATCAGCGGCGCCTTGTGGTCGAGCACGGCCGGTACGGGCTGACCGGAGTGCCGTTCCCAGAGGCCGTGGAGCTGCGACAAGGCCGCCGAGTGGAACGTGCGGGCGTCGACGCCGTCGGCGCCGAGACCGGTGAGCTTGCCCTTGAGCTCGCCCGCGGCCTTCTCGGTGAACGTGACCGCCAGGATCTGCGACGCGGGGAAGGTGTCGGTCGCGACCTGATAGGCGATGCGATGCGTGATCGTGGTGGTCTTGCCGGTGCCGGCTCCGGCCAGGATGGCGACCGGTCCGCTCTTCGCTCGGGCCGCCTGCCGCTGTTCCTCGTTCAGTCCCTCGAGGATCTGCTCAGCGTCCATACCTCGGACCGTACCAGTGACGACCGACGCCTCCTTGCCGACCGGCTTTCCGGTGAGCCGCGATACCCTGACGTGGATGACGCAGCCCTCCACGATCGGCGCGCTCCGCGACGCCGGATATCAGGACCGCACGGTGAAGGACGAGCTGCGCGCCAACCTCCTGTCGAAGCTCGAACGCGGCGAGCAGCTGTTCCCCGGGATCGTGGGGTTCGACGAGGCGGTCCTGCCGGGGTTGGAGCGAGGGATCCTGGCGGGACACGACCTGATCCTGTTGGGCGAACGTGGTCAGGCCAAGACGCGGTTGGTCCGAGCGATAGTCAACTTACTTGACGAGTCGGTTCCCGCGATCGAAGGTTGCGAGATCCACGATCACCCGTTCCGGCCGATCTGCGCGCGCTGCGTGGCGCTCGTCGAGGAGCAGGGCGACACCGCGCCGATCGCGTGGGTCTCGCGCGACGATCGGTACGCCGAGAAGCTCGCGACGCCCGACACGTCGGTGGCCGACCTGATCGGAGACGTGGACCCGATCCGGGTGGCGGAGGGGCGCTACCTCTCCGACGAGCTGACGATCCACTACGGGATGATCCCGCGCACGAACCGCGGCATCGTGGCCATCAACGAGCTCCCCGACCTGCCCGAGCGCATCCAGGTGTCGCTGTTCAACATCCTCGAGGAGCGCGACATCCAGATCCGCGGCTACCGGATCCGGCTGCCGCTCGACCTGCTGGTGGTCGCGACCGCCAACCCCGACGACTACACCCATCGCGGCCGGATCGTGTCGCCGTTGAAGGACCGGTTCGGGACGCAGGTACGGACCCACTATCCCGAAGAGCTGGGCGACGAGATCGTGATCATGGACCAGGAGGCACGCGACCCCGCGGGCGACATCCCGGTCCGCGTGCCGGCCTTCATGAAGGAGGTCGTCGCCGCGCTCACCGCCGAGCTGCGCCGCTCGCCCCACGTCAACCACCGCAGCGGCGTCAGCGTTCGCTACTCGATCGGCAACGTGGAGACGTTGTCGGCCGCGGCGGTGCGGCGCGCCGCTCGTGCCGGCGAGCCCGAGGCCGTGCCACGGGTGTGCGACCTGCCGGCTGTGCTCGCCTCGTCGGAAGGCCGGGTGGAGTTCGACACGATCGAGGAGGGTCGCGAAGGCGACATCCTGTCGCGCGCGATGCGCACGGCCGAGCTCGAGGTCTTCCGGCGCCGCTTGTCGGGCTTCGACTTCCAACCCTTGCTGCACCGGTTCGACGAAGGACTCACCGCCGAGACATCGGACCTCACACCCGCGAGCGACTTGCTGTCGCAGTTCGGTGACCTGCCGGGTCTGTCGAAGCTGCTCGACCGGCTGGGGGTCGAGGAGGAGAGCCCCGGTGTCGCGGCGTCGGCGCTCGAGTTCGTGTTGGAGGGGCTCTACCTCTCCCGCCGTCTGAACAAGGACGGCGGCGACGCAGCGGGCACCGTGCGATACGAAGGCCCCGTCTCCGCGTAGGCCGTAAGCTCCGCCGCGTGATCGAGGTCCACAAGTACGCCGGATACTTCGTGGTGGCGTTGTTCGCCGTGGGCTGGGTGTGGGGGTTGATCGCGTGGATCGCCAAGCGAGACCCCGGCGAGCGGTTCTGGCTGTGGGTGACCGTCGTGCAGATCGTCTCGGGCATCCAGGCGCTGATCGGCGCCATCGTGTTCCTGTCCGGCTACCGGGCGCTGGAGGTCTTGCACTACGCGTACGGGGTCTTCCCGATCGTGGCGCTGGCGGTTGCGCACGTGATCGCGCGACGTCAGGACTTCCGGGATCGGCCGTGGGTTCCGTTCGCCTGGGTGGCCTTCATCTGCTTCGGGCTCACGCTGCGCGCGGTGATGACCGGCTTAGGCACCTAGCCACGGGTATCGCTCTCAAGCACCAGCGGCTCGTTGCCGAACCCCGTAGGGAATGCCCGAAACCAACGATCCCGCACATCTCGAGGGCTTGGCGCGCCTGTCGAAGGAACTGGGCCGCCTCGACCCCTATAGCTTCTGGGTCGTTCCCGCCGGCGCGCTGTCGAGCGCGGGCGACCTGATCGTCGCCGGTTCGACCGGCCTCTTCCTGATGGCCGCATGGCCCGCACCTGGGTGCGTTCTCCGTGTCGCGAGGACGTGCCGATGGTCGACGAGCAGCCCATCCCGGGCGTGCGCGCGTTGCGTTCGGACGCAAAACGCCTGACCGCCAAGCTGTCCGCCGCCTCCGTGAGCGCCACCGTGGAGCCGGTCATCTGTCTCACGCACGGCGTCGCGGGGATGCCTCGAGACGTCAAGGGTGTCCACGTCGTCGCGTTGGGGGACCTGACCAAGGACCTGGCCTCGCGACCGCGGATCCTGGAGCACTCACGGGTCGAACGGGCGGCCGGAGTGCTCGGCGTGCAGATCGCCGGTGACCGCAAGCGGCATTTCGCCTAGCCGGAATCTCCGGCCCTAAGGCGAAAGTTCTGGCCGCTCCGTGCCGATGCAAGTCCAGAGAGTCTGGCTGGCGCACGACGTCTTTCGGGACGCACCTGGGCCAAAGATGAAGGGAGTGAACGTTGCGAGCGACGAACGGTCGGCACATGCCATCGAACGGGTTGCCCTACACGCGGATCCTCGCCGCGTTCATGTTGGCGACCCTGATATCCACCATCTTCGCGATCCCGGCACAAGCTGCAGTCACGGGTATCACGAACACGGGCCCGGCGAAGGTGCTTCCTGGCGCCGCCTACGCGTACACCGTCGTTGTCACCAATGGCCCAGCCGCAGACACCAATGTCGTCGTGACCGACACGGTCGCGGTCGCAACCATCGTGGGCACGCCGTCCTTCGTCTTGAGTAGCGCGCCCGGCGTCCCGGTCCCCTGTGTCGGGCCGGCTCCCTTCGTCTGCACGGCTCCAGCCATGGCCGCAGCAGAAACGATGACGATCACCGTGAACGTCACCGCGGGTGTGGCAGGTACGACCGGAACGAACGACGCGACGGTAGATTCAGATAACTCAGCGCTCGTGTCGGCGACGCAGGCTTCGACGCTGGTCGAGGACGCCGATCTCGTCGTGACGAAGTCCTATGCTGGCGCGACTTCGCCTGGCGGGACTGGAACCTACACCATCACGGTGCACAACAACGGCCCCTCCTCTGCGACCAACGTGACCCTTAACGACACCGCGCCGGCGACCATCACCTTCGGTACCGTCACCGTCGCCTCCACTCCAACGGGCGTAAATGCCTGCACCCCAGCCCCCTCGACGACGACGATCGCCTGCGTCTTCCCGACCATCCAGAACGGACAGACCGTGACGCTGACCGTTCCGGCAACCATCGCTGCGGGTGCGACCGTGGGCTCTCAGATTTCGAACACTGCCTCGACCCCGGCGACGACCGATCAGGTTCCCGCGAACAACACCGATACTGAGACGTTCACCGTTGGTGCGGCCTCGGTGGATCTCGGTGTCACGTTGGCCGTCGATCCCGCTACCGCGGCGCCGGGCGACACCGTGACCTACACGGTCAGCGTGACGAACCCGAGCACCACCGATGACGCGACCGGTGTGGTCGTGACGGACGTGCTCCCTGCGGGCCTGACGGCCGATGCGGCCCCGCCGACCCCGTCGGTGGGGACCGTGTCGGTGGCGAACAACACGTGGACGTGGACGATCGGGACGGTCACCAAGGCGCCGGCGGCGCCCGCGACCGCGACGCCGATCGCCGCGACCTTCACGGCGGTCGTCGACCCCACCACCACGTTGCCGACGATCACGAACACCGTCACCATGACGTCCACGACGACCGACCCCGTGGCGACGAACAACACGGCGTCGGTGGACCTGTCGATCTCGGCGGACGTCGCCGACCTGAACATCCTCACGGCCGTCGACAACTCGAAGCCCGATCAAGGCGACACGATCCAGATCGCGATCCAGGTCTCGAACGCCGGTCCGGCCGACGCGACCAACGTCGTGATCAAGGACGTACTGCCGACCGGACTGCAATACGTGTCATGCCAGCCCGAACCGTGTGAACTGACCGGCCTCAAGCAGTCCTCGCAGCTCTTCTCCATGCCGGAGATCCCCGCTCAGAGCGCGGGCACGGTTGTCCTGGACGTCATCGTGCAAGCGAGCGAGGGCACGCTCCAGAACACCGCACGGGTCGTCTCGGCCGACCAGGCCGATCCGACTGGGGCCAACAACTCGGACGCACTGAACATCACGGTCGGCGGAGTGTCGGGGAACCCCGGCGGAAGCGGCAGCGGTGGCGGCACCGGCGGTAGTGGTGGCGGCACCGGAGGCACCGGCGGTGGAACCGCGTTCACCGGGTTCACCGCGGGTCAGCTGATGCCCTGGTTCATGCTGCTCTTCTCGCTCGGCCTGGTCGCCGTGGAGTGGGCGCGCCGGATGCGTTTGGTCTCGCCGATCGGCTCCACGTACGGCTTCGATCCGTTCCAGAGCTAGTTGCCTTGAGGGGTCGCGCCCGAAAGGGCGCGACCCCGTGAGGGCTTCGGCTCGAAGTCCTCGACACACCCGCCCCTGGAAACGCGCGACCCCGCGTAGGCTGAACGGGTGCGCTACCGCTACTCGCGCTGGGACGGTTCTCAAGATCCGTTCGGCCCTGAGGTCGATGCCTCCGACGTCCTCGAGGAGCTCGCCGACGACGTCCTGATGGGCACGGGCGCCGACAACGCCCTGCGCCGATTGATGCGGCGGGGGATGCAGGGACGGTTCTCCGGAATGGACGCGCTCCGCCGGCGCTTGCATCACATGCGTCAACAGGAGGAGGAGGCGCTCGACCTCAGCGGACCGCTCGAGGAGGTTCGGGAGCAGCTCGACGAGATCCTCGACCGCGAACGCAGCACGCTGTCGTTCAAGGCCGAGGACGATGCGCGGATGCGCGAGATGTTCCTGGATTCGCTGCCGCCAGACGCGCCCGGGATGCTCCGAGAGCTGCAGGACTACCGGTTCGTCGATCCCGAGGCACAGCGGCTGTTCGACCGGCTGATGGAGCACCTGCGCGAACAGGTGCTGGGTGCCTACGTCAAGAACCTGGCCGAGGGCATGAAGAGCATCACGCCCGAACAACTCGCTCGCCTCCGGGACATGTTGGCCGAGCTGAACCAGATGATCGAACAACGTGCGCGCGGCGAGGAGTACGACTTCGACGGGTTCATGCAGCGCTACGGCGACCTGTTCCCCGACAACCCGCGGAGCCTGGACGAGCTCCTGGAGAACATGGCCCGGCGCATGGCCGCCATGAGCCGCCTGATGTCGTCGCTCTCGCCCCAACAGCGCGCCGAGCTGCAGGGGCTCGCGGAACAGGTCATGCAGGACATGGATCTCGCGTTCGAGATGAGCCGCCTCGGCTCCAATCTCCAGGGCGCGTTCCCCGACATGCCGTGGGGCGAGCCGGCGATGGGAGCAGGTGAGGGCGACGAGCCGATGCCGTTGTCGGCGACCGTGGACGCGATGGAACGATTGCACGACTACGAGGACCTGGACCGAGCGCTCCGCGGCGACTACCCCGGTGCCACCGTCGACGACGTGGACGAGGAGGCGCTCCAGCGCATCTTGGGTGAACCGGCGGTCCGCGACCTCCGCCGCCTCAAGGAGGTCGAGCGGGCGTTGGAGCAGGCAGGGCTGGTGAACCGCAGGAACGGCCGCCTGGAGATCACCCCGCGCGGGGCGCGCAAGCTGGGAGAGCGCGCGCTGGTTCAGGTGTTCGAAGAACTCAAGCGCGATCGCGAGGGCACGCACGAGGCGAGGGACGCGGGCGGCATGGCCGAGCCGACCGGTGCGACCCGTCCGTGGCGCTTCGGGGACACCGGTCAGATCGCCGTACAGCGGACGGTGTTCAACGCGGTCGTGCGCTCCGAGCCGGGTCAGCCGATCCGTCTGCAGCCCGACGACTTCGAGTTGGTGGAGGCTGAGCAGCGCACCGAAGCCGCCACCGCGCTCCTGCTGGATCTCTCGTTCAGCATGCCGCTGCGCGGTCACTTCGTGCACGCCAAGAAGATGGCGCTGGCCTTGCATGCCTTGATCGAGGGCCGCTACCCGCATGACACGCTCTACCTGATCGGGTTCAGCGACTACGCACGGCAGCTGCATCCCGAGGACCTCACCGCGCCCGGGTTCGAGCGTGTGTACGGCACGAACATGCAGCACGCGTTCCTGCTGGCCGGCCGTCTGCTGGCGCAACACCCGCGGGCGGCGCGCCAGGTCATCATGGTGACGGACGGCGAACCGACGGCGCACCTCGAGGGTGATCAGGCGTTCTTCTCGTGGCCGCCGGTGTCGAAGACGATCAACCTGACGCTGGCGGAGGCCGTCCGGCTGTCGAAGGCCGGCGTCACGCTGAACGTCTTCATGCTCGAGGAGTCGGAGGGGCTGATCGGCTTCATGGAGCGGCTGGCGCGCATCACGTCCGGGCGGGTCTTCCTGATGGATGATGAACGCTTGGGTGACTTCGTCGTGCGCGATTACGTCAAGCGCCGCGGCCGCCACTGATGGGTCGATGGGTCAAGGTGCCGGGGTGGGTCGCCGTCTTCCTGGCTTGCGCCGGGGTGGGCGCCTACATCGCCGCGAACACGGATCCGTTCCCCCCCGGGGTGGATCGTCCGGGTGCCTCGTCGGGCCCGACCTCGACCCCGACGTCGTCGCCGTCGGCGGGACCGGTCGTCTGGGCCGGAACGTTGCGGAGCATGACGTTCCATGAGCTCTACGTCGGCGGCCGATGCACCACGCGCTGGCGCGGCACGCTGCGGTTCACGGTGGACGACGACGGCCGGTTCTCCGGAACGGGCGCCGCACACCTGGACGGGAAGCTCGACTGTGACTTCCCCATCGCCCAGACGCAGATCCGGGAGTTCGGGCTGACGGTCAACGGACGGATCCTGGACGGCGGGATGGCCCTGAGGCTGTCACAGGCATCGATCGATCCGACGAACGGGCGGGACTTCGGCGCGTTCGGAGCGTTCTTGCCGGTCCGGATGCTGCTCCCGACGGAACAGGGTGTGGTCGGCATCCGTATCGACCGCGGACGCGTCGACGAGCAGGGCAAAGGGCACTACACCTGGTCCACGATGTTCCGCCTCCGCTCCGTCGGCGGTTGAGCCGGTCCACGCCTACGCGCCGGCGGTGTCCCACCAGAGCGTGACGACTGTCCGTTCCTCGGGCCCGACGTCCCACAGGCCGTCCACCTCGCGGAGCCGGGTGCCCGAGGGCGTCGGCGATCTCGGCATCACGGTCGGCGGGCAGGCACAGGCGTTTCCGCACCACGTGGACGGCATCCTCGCGACGCCGGAAGCCGCCGCCGACGTTCCGCTCGACCACCAGCCGATCCTCCCGCTCCGCCGGCAGGCCCAACTCGCCCAGCACCGCGGCGGCGTCGTCCGCGGTCGGCTCGTCCGGGCGTTCGAGCCCGTGGAACCGCAGCCAGAGGTCGCGCATCCATTCGAGCGGGTGCGTCTGGGTGAGCTCGGTGACCACGCGCCGCCTGGCGTGTTCGCCCATCGCGCGCACGAACGGACCGATCGCCGGGACGTTGTAGAGAACGTGCCCCGCCACGACGACGTCGGCAGGGTCGACATCGGAGGCCGCGTCGGGCCAGGTTCCAGCGATACCCACCGCATCCACATCCGCCGCGGCCGCGTTGGCCAGGAACCCCTCGAGCATGTCGGGCTGCTGGTCGATCCCGACGATCGACCCGGCCTTCCCCGCAAGCGGCAGAGAGGTCCCGCCACCGCCGACGCCGATATCCAGGACGGTCCCCCCGCGCGGGAGCGCGTCGAGCGCGCGTCGGGTCGTGGGCGACGGTTCCGGGTCGGGAGCCGTCTCTCCCCGTCGTCGGAAGCACTCAGCCGGGAAGCCCCACGGCGACTCCGGGGCTCTCGCCACGATCTCGTCGGGGATCGCCCACTCGGCCAGTCGCCCGCGCCAGCGTTCCTGCGCCGTCACGGTTTGGATCCGTCCAGGTCGCGACGAACCTCGACATCGTGCTCGCCCAACCGTGGCGGTGGCGTGCGCGTGAGGGGTGCCCGACCGTCGAACCGGATCGGGCTGGCGACCAGGCGCAGCAGCCCGCGTACCGGATCGGCGACCTGCTCGACGAGGGCGGCTCCATCCGGCGACGCGAAGACCTCGTCCATCGCCATGATCGGCGCGCACGGGACACCGGCGGTTTCCAGGAGCCCGAGCCACTCCCGCATCGCGCGTCCGGCGAACGCGTCTTCCAGGAGCGGGATCAACTCGTCGCGATGCACGACGCGCGCCTCGTTCGTCTCGAACCGCGGGTCGCGCGCCCAGTCCGGGTGCCCCACGACCTCGCACGTCCGGGCGAAGAGCCGGTCGTTTCCGGCGGCCAGGATGAACGGCCGGTCGCTCGCGTGGAACGACTGGTACGGCACGATGTTCGGGTGGGCGGTGCCCATGCGTTCCGGGACCAGCCCGCCGATCAAGTAGTTGGCTGCCTGGTTCACCATGGCGGCCAGGCTGGCGTCGAAGAGCGCGACGCCGACGTGGCGGCCGCGGCCGGTGACGTCACGCTCCCGGAGGGCCGCGAGGACGCCCACGGCCGCATACAGGCCGGTGATCACGTCCAGCAGCGCGACACCGGCCTTCGTCGGTTCTCCGTCGCGTTCGCCGGTGACGCTCATCAGTCCCGAGAGTGCCTGCACGATGATGTCGTAGCCGGGGCGCTCCGCCGTCTCGGGTCCGTCCGCCGAGAACGCGGTCAATGAACACGTCACCAGACCGGGATACATCTCGCGGAGGTCGTCGAGCCCCAGCCCGAACCGTGTCATGAGTCCCGGCCGGAAGTTCTCGATCAGGACGTCGCCGGTGGACACGAGGCGATGGACCAGATCAACGCCGTCGGGGCTGCCCAGGTCCGCCGTGACCGACCGCTTGTTCCGGTTCATGGAGAGGAAGTACGCCGCGTCGTCCCCGGCGAACGGAGGGCCCCAGTGCCGGGTGTCGTCGCCCTCGCCCGGTCGCTCGACCTTGATCACGTCGGCGCCCAGATCGGCCAGGACCATGGTGCAGAGCGGTCCGGCCAGGATGCGTGAGAGGTCGATCACCCTCACACCGGCGAGGGGGGCGGGAGTCGGGTCGGGCGGGGTCGGATCCTCGGGGTTCGCCATCGGTTCCGGCGAGAGGCTACACGAGAGACCCCACAAAAGCGGAACCGCCGAAACCCGAAGGCTCCAGCGGTTCCGGGGGATTTGTACTACGAGGGGCTTCCGGCCGTCAACCTGAACTGGCCATTCTTGTCACTCTTTTCTGCAGTCCATCCCCTAGCCACGGCAGTGGTCGATTGTGCATGATTGCCTGGATGAACCCGCAGAGCCTTGACCGGGCCAATGCGTTCCTTGCAGCTGTCGCCGCGCGCACGGAGGTCGGTGAGGTCCTGCCCGGGACCCCAGCCGATATCGGCCATGAGCTGGCGTTCCCCGACGCGCTGTCGACCGCACGGGCGGTGCGGGCGCTGATCGCTCGTCGCAGGCTGGAGGCCGCCGAGGGCTCGTACCGGCTGCTGGACGCCCGTCCGGTCGACGCGGGTGAGCGGGAGGTGCTGGGGCGCCGTCCGAGGAAGCCACGGGAGCCGGTGTCGTCCGGCGCGGGACGCGAGCGGGGGTCGTCGTCCTCGAGTCCGATGTACTCCGACGTGGGCCGAGCGGCCGTCGATCGGCTGGTGGAGTTGGGACGGGAGGTCGCGTCGCTCAGAGCGAGCCTCCGGGCGGCGCGCGAGGAGGCCCGTGCCTCGCGCGAGGCGCGGGTGGGCGCCGAGCAGCGTGCGGAGGTCCTGAGCGCCAAGGTCCGCGAGCTCGAAGCGCGGGCCGAGATGGCCGAATCCAACCTCCGGACGTTGCTGGCATCGGTGCGGGGTCGTGAGGCGCAGCGCGACGCCCCGGTGGGGGACTCCGAGATGGAGGCCATCTTGGGCGTGCTGAAAGGCGAAGAGGCCGACGAAGAGGTGGCCGCCGCGCCGGCCGGAGACTAGCCCGGTCCGTCGGCGCCGGTCGAAGCCGAACTCGCTCGCGGGGTCTCGCCCATCTTGGCGGCCCAGCATGCGGCACCGTGATCGGGAGCGAGCTCTTCGATCATCAGGTCCTCGCCCGTGCACTTCTCCAAGATGCCCAGCTCCTCGGCGCGACCGGACGCGACCACCGGACACCGGGGGTGGAACCGGCATCCCTTCGGGATCCGGGTGGGATCCGGCGCCTCACCTTCCAGGATGGGCCGGCTGATGCCGCCGGCTTCCGGCACCACGTCGAGCAACGCCCGCGTGTACGGGTGGAGCGGACGCAGCAGCACGTCCTCGGTGGGGCCGAGCTCGACCAGGCGGCCCAGGTACATGACCGCGATGCGGTCGGCGACGGTCCACGCCAGCCCCAAGTCGTGCGTCACGATGATGATCGACAGACCGAGGTCGGCACGGAGTTGCATCAGCAGCTGGAGGATCTCGCCGCGCACCGACGCGTCCAGGTTCGACACGGGCTCGTCGGCGACGATCACCTCCGGGTCCAACGCGAGCGCCCCCGCGATCACCACGCGCTGACGCTGGCCGCCGGAGAGCTCATGTGGGTACGAGAGGTAGAAGCGCTCCGGCGGGCGCAGTCCCGACCGCGAGAGCGCGCGACCCACGAGTTGCTCCTCCGTCTCGCCGTTCGGACCGTTGTGGATCCCGTGGATCCGCAGGCCCTCGGCGATGATCTCGTAGATCGTCTGTCGCGGGTTCAGGCTGCCGGTCGGGTCCTGGAACACCATCTGGACGCGACGACGGTACGACTGGAGCTTCCGGCCGATCGGCTTGCCCTCGAACACGATCTCGCCGGCGTTCAGCTCCTGAAGACCCATGATCGCCCGGGCGGTGGTGGTCTTGCCGCACCCCGACTCGCCGGCGAGCGCCAGCACCTCGCCCCTGCGCAGCTCGAACGAGATCCCGTCCACCGCCCGCGACTCGAAGCCCTTCTTGCCCGACAGCCCGGCCATCAGGCCGACGTGTCCGGCGAACGTCACGTGGAGATCCTTCACCTCGATCACGTTGTCGCCCGCCGATGGGCCGGCTCCCGTCGAGGTCACATCCGTGGCGCTCATGCGTTCTCCGTTCCGGCCTGCGCGCGTGCGGGCTCGACGAGCAGGCACGCGGCCTTACGGCCGGGGCCGGCCGGGAACAGCTCGGGTTCGCGCGTCGGGCATTCGTCGAACACCGCCGGGCAGCGTGGGTGGAAGGAGCACCCGGACGGGATCTTCTGGGGGTCGGGCGGATCCCCGCCCAGCCCGGTCGGGTGCCGGCGGAACCGCTGGTCGCCGATCTCCGGGAACGCGGCGGCGAGCGCCTTCGTGTAGGGGTGCTTCGAGTCGTAGAAGACCTCCGTCGCAGGCCCCTGCTCGACGACCTTGCCCGCGTACATGATCGCGAGGATGTCGGAGACCTCCACCAGCACCGAGAGATCGTGCGTGATGAAGATCATCGAGAGGCCCAGATCGCGCTGGAGCTCCTTCATCAGCCGCAGGACCTGCGCCTGCACCATGACGTCGAGCGCGGTGGTCGGCTCGTCCGCGATCACCAGCGACGGGCTGCACGCCAGGGCCATGGCGATCATGACGCGCTGCTTCTGGCCGCCGGAGAGCTCGTGCGGGTAGTCGTTGATACGCCGAGGCGGCAGGCCGACCTGCTCGAACAACGCTCCGACGCGCACCTTGGCGGCCTTCTCGCTCGCCTGTCCGTGCACGATGATCGCCTCGGCGATCTGATCCGATACCCGTTGGACCGGGTTGAGTGCGTGCTGGGCGCCCTGGAACACGATGGACGCGCCCGCCCAGCGGACCGCGCGGAGGCGCCCGGGAGACAGGGCAAGGATGTCCTCGCCTTCGAGCGACACGCGACCCTCGACCGTGGTGGATGCCGGCAGCAGGCGGAGGATGGCGCCGGCGATCGTGGACTTGCCGCACCCGGACTCGCCGGCCAAACCGAGGACCTGCCCACGCTCGACGGCCATCGTCACGCCGCGAACAGCCGGGACCGGCCCGCCCTTGGTCTGGTACGTGATCCGCAGGTCTTCGATCTCGAGCAGACTCATCGGCCCCTCAGCTTCGGGTTGAGGATATCGTCGAGCGCGTAGCCGATCATGGTGAACGACAGCACCAGGAGCACGATCGCCACGCCGGGCGGGATGATCCACCACCAGTAGCCGGAGAACGCGGCGCCCTGCCCGAACGCCTGCTCCAAGATCGTGCCCCACGAGATGTTCACGGCCGGGTCGGGACCCAACCCAAGGAACGACAGCGTCGTCTCGGTGAGGATCGCGATCGCCACGATCAGGACCGTGTTTGCGAAGATCAGCGGTCCCACGTTGGGCAGGATGTGTCGGGTGACGAGTCGGTAGTCGCCGGACCCGAGCGCCCGGGAACGCTCGACGTAGCCCCGGGTCTTGAGCGTCAGCACCTGCGCGCGGATCACGCGCGCCGTGCTCGGCCATGACGTGATCCCGATGACGAAGATCACCGTGTAGAGCGATGGCTTCAGGATCACGGACAGCACGATGGCGAGGGGGAGGAACGGGATCACCAGGAACCAGTCGGTGAGCCGCATGAGGCCCGTCTCACGCCAGCCGCCGTAGTAGCCGGCGATCAGGCCGATCGTGGCGCCGATGAACACGGTGATAAGCGTCGCCGCCAGGCCGACGAGGAGCGAGACGCGGGTTCCCCAGATGGTCAGCGAGAGCACGGACCGACCGAAGACATCCGTCCCGAACCAGAACTCCCCGTCGGGTGGCGCGAGCGACGGGTTGTCGGGGTGACAGATCGGGGAGAGATCGCACTTGTCCGCGAGCAGCGGGGCGAAGATGGCGACGAGCGTGAAGAACAGCAGGATGCCCAGGCCGACCATGCCCATCCAGCTCTGTCGGTACTGCTTCCAGATCCGCTTGAGGGACTCCTTGCGGCGGCGGCGCGCGATCGCCTTCGGGTTCGTCGGCGTCTCGGGGATCCCCTCCGGGGCGGTGTCGGTCGTCGTCGTCGCCATGTCAGGCCGCCCTCACGCGCGGGTCGAGGTAGGAGTACAGCAGGTCGGCGATCAGGTTCGCCACGATGACGGCCGCGCTGAAGAGCAGGAACAACCCCTGCAGCAACGCGTAGTCCTGGTTGCCGATCGCGGTGGACGTCAGCCGTCCCAAGCCCGGCCACGAGAAGATCGTCTCGATCACGATCGCACCCCCGAGCACGTACCCGAGCGACAGGATGGTCACCGTCATCGTCGGCAGGAGCGCGTTGGGCACGGCGTGCTTGCGACGAACCATCCGTTCGCGCACGCCCTTCGCGCGCGCGACCAGGATGAAGTCGTCACCGAGCACCTCCATCAACGATGACCGCATGATCAAGGAGTACTCCGCCAGATACGACACGGTCAGCACGAAGAACGGCAGCGCCAGGTGGTTCAGGACGTCGGCCACGTGCGCGAGACCCGTCAGGTCCGATGCCGCCGTCTCCATGCCACCCGACGGGAAGATGCTCCACGTCACGGAGAACAACATGATCATCAACAAGCCGAACCAGAACTCGGGCATCGAGTACAGGACCAGGGTCACACCCAGCGCGCCCTTGTCGAACCGTGACCCCCAGCGCCAGCCTTGCTTGATGCCGATCCAGATCCCCAGCAGGATCGACGCGATCGTGGACGTCCCGATCAGCAGCACCGTCGGCCAGATCGCGTTGGCGATCTCCGTCGACACCGGCTGGTTGTCGAACGTCAGTCCCAGGTTCCCCTGGGCCGTCTGCTTCATGTAGTTCGCGAACTGCTGCGGCAGCGGCAGGTCTAGGCCGAGCTGCGAACGCAGGTCCTCCAGGGCCGCCGGGGTCAGGTTGCCCCGTTGCTTCGCCAGCAGCTGCGTCGGGTCTCCGAGCCCGCGGAACAGGAAGAAGTTGAACACCAGGACGAACAGGAGGGTGAGCACCGCCTGGAGGATCTTGGATAGCAGGTACCTCCGCGTGCCCACCCTCGTTCGTCCCTTCCTCGAGCTCGGTGGCTACGCTTCGTCCTCGTCGGCCTCGCGCTTGCGTCGGATCATGAGCGCAGCACCGACCACGATCACCACGGCCGCGAAGATGCCGATCCAGACGCCGACGCCGATGCCGCCCGATGCTCCCCCTCCTCCGGCAGATGTGCCGGTGACGGGACGGATGCTGATGAACGACAGCGGGCCGTACGCCGCCAGCAGGTCGCCGTCCGGATCGGGCTGCGGCAGGAAGCCGGTCCAATCCGAGCTGTGGGCTTCGAGGGACGCGCCGTTCCACATCACGAGGTACGGCTGGTCCCGGTAGAGGATCGACTGCATCTCGTGGACGATGTCCGGCCGCAGCGCCGGGTCGGTCACCTCGGCTTGCTGTTCGAAGAGCTCGTCGTAGTCGGGGTTGCAGTAGTAGCTGTCGGAGTTGCGGTACGTGTTCGCGTCCGGCGGACGCTGCTCGCAGGTGAAGATGTTCAGGATGTAGTTGGGATCGGGGTTCGGATACCAGCCCCACGCGAACAGGTCGTAGTCACCCGCGAGGATCACGTTGCCCAGCTTGTTGCTGTTGAGCGTCTGTGCCTCGAGCCTGATCCCGATCTGTTCCATCCACCCCGACACGTACGGGACGATGTCGATCGAGTTCTGATCCGAGGCGCGGCTGAAGAAGCGGAACTCGAGCGGCCGTCCGGACTCGGGATCGACGCGCACACCGTCGGACCCCATGGTGTAGCCCGCGTCGTCCAGCATCTGGTTCGCCGCTTCGATGTTGAACGACAGATCCGGGTCGTCGGGTCCCGGCTGCCAGTCGCCCGTGGTCGCCCCCGGCTGGACCGGCGAGATGCCCGCGCTGCCGTAACCCAGCAAGACCTTGTCCACCAGTTCTTGGTTGTTGACCGCCCGTCGCATCGCCTGCCGCAGGACGACGTCCTGTAACGCCGGGTGACCGTCGCCGTGCGCTTCGAACCCACCGGTGTCGTCGGTCTGATAGGCCGATCCCGTGTTGATGCCGATCTCGTCGAAGCTCGGCGTGATCGCTCCGCGCGTCTCGAGCCCGCGCGACTCCAGCGTGTTCAGGATGTTGGCGGACGTGAACAAACCGAAGTCGACCTCACCCGATTGCAGCGCGGCCGCCAGCGCGTCCTGGTTGCCGTAGATCCGGTAGATGATCTGATCGATGTGCGGCGTGAGGCCGGCGTCCAGCCCCCAGTAGTTGGGGTTGCGGTCGAGTTGTACGAACTGGTTCTTGACGTAGTCCGTGATGATGTACGGCCCGGTGCCGACGGAGGGGAATCCCGTCTCCTGCCTAGCGGTCTTGTAGTCCTCGAACTCACCCCAGATGTGCTCGGGCAGCAGGTAGTCGTAGAGGAAGACCGTCTCGCCGGAGTAGAGCGACGTCGGGGTCGTGCTGGTGAGGACCATCGTCGTGTCGTCGGTCGCGGTCGCCGTGTCCATCAACGCGAGGTCGGCGCTGTAGTTCGGGGTGTTGTTCTCCTTGTAGTAGTTCAACGTGAAGGCGGCGTCCGCGGCGGTGAAGGGTTCGCCGTCCGACCACTGCACGCCCTCGCGGAAGTGGTACGTGAACTCCATCCCGTCCGCGCTCGCGTCCACGCTGGTCACGATCGAGTGCTCGAAGTCGGGGGCCATGTCGGTGATCGCGAAGTTGATCGGGATGTCGTATGTCAGTGCCCAGAACGTGTAATCGAGTCCGAGGTAGCCGACCAGGGGGTTCAGCGAGCTCGGCTCAGCGACGTCACCCCACGTGAAGACGACCTTCTCGGCGGTGCCGGACGCCGAAGGCGAATCCTGTGCGAAGGCGTCGTTCATGAACAGTGCCGAGGCGACGGTCGTCGCCGCGAGGAACGTGACCGCCAGTCGCTTGGTGCGGGCTCTCTGCGCTCGAAACATGCCCTCCCCTTTCCCGGGTTCTGCCTTCTCCTACGAGCGTGTGGCCTCGCCCGGTCGTTCCGTATGCGGTTCAGCGCCCGATCTCGAGGTCATGCTCCGAGCGGGCGATGCTCTCTGGAGCAAGCGGGTCTGTATAGCATGCGCCGGAGTCGCGGGGATAGTTGTGGAACGTTGCCACGGGCCTGACCGTGCGGTGGTCATGCGTTGCCGGTCAGATGCGGAGGTCCGTCAGGTCGATCTCGGCATAGTCCGAACCGCACGGGTTGCCCTCGGCGATCCACATCCGCTTCGCCCCGACGTCGGCCACCATGGAGAACATCACCGCCGACGCCTCGTCGCCTTCGCTCGGCTCGGGGTGCAGGCAGATCGACTGCGGAGCGGAGTCGTGGTCGCGCATCATGTCCATCAGGTCCTCCGGCGACGCGGGCTGACGCTCGGCGACCAGTTGCTGCAGTCGCGTCAGGCGCGCTCGGCTTCCCTCCGAGGGCGGGGGAGCGAGGACGGCGAGCTCGGGGTCCAGGTAGTGGTTGGTGTGGGGTCCGTCGTGATCGAGCACCCGATGCTCGCGACCGGTGGTCTCCACCGTGAACGCGTCGTCGGGGAAGGCATAGACGTGCCCGTACCCGCCCGCCCGCCCAGGCATCGCCGCGCGGGCGATCGCGTCGGCACGGGAGCGGGCCTCGAGCGAGCTCCGCGACACGAGCACCCTGGGCACGCCAACGCCGTCGTCCAGCGCGTTGAGCGAGCCGATCCCTTGACCGCCGCCGTGCGCGTTCACACCGACGGCCGGCAAGCAACAGACGACCGTGGGGGACGCGACCGGCACGCGCCCGTCCTCGGGGAGGTCGATCACCACGGCGACATTGCCCAGGTCCCCCGCGAGCCAATGCTCGTTGTGCGCGATCAACGTGGTATCCCCAAGCTTCACCGACACGCTCGAGCACCGCTCGAAGGGCGGCTTGGCTCCCGGGGTGGTGGGGTTGGCTCCCGGGGGCGGCTTGGCTCCCGGTGCCGGTGGAGGAGGCGCCTTCAGGTATCCCTCCTTGCGCTGGAGGAAGAGCAGCTCGCCTTCGGGTGACTCGAGCTGGGGTTCGAGTTCCTCGAACGCGTTGATGGCGAACAGCTCGAGGATGGGAACCGTGGCGCCGATCGACATGCCCTTCAGCACGTTCATGGACTCGGGGTAGGAGGTCTCCGCGGCGAAGAGGTACGGGGTCAGCAGGTCCGACAGCTGTTCGGACGAGATCCCGCGCCGGTCGAGGTACCGGTGATAGAAGCCGACCGAGGCCTGCACCAGGTCCACCAGCTCCTTGCCGATGTGGATCCCTCGTGCGAACCCGTCACCCTGCGCGCGCACGACCCGGATCTCCCCCACGCGCGGATTATGGCCCCGGCTCGGTGCGCTTGCTAGTCACTTCGGGCTAGGTGTCCCAGCGCACGCGCTTCGATCTCCCGGACGAACGCATCCTTCCCGTCGACGTAGCTCTGGATGTCTCGGGGGTGTTCAGCTGCCAGCCGGCGCTTCAACGCGGCGTATCCGGCCGCGGCGTCGGGATCGCGGCGGAGCTCGTCGCGGAACGCGAGGTGGCGCCGTTCCCACTCACCACCCGTCTCGCACAGGTGGACGTGGACCCGTCGCGGCGCCCCCTCGTCGTAACCACTGCTCAGGAACTCGTGCTCGGTCTCGATCGGATCGATGCTATGGCGGTAGCCCGCTGCCACCAGGGGACCGACCACGACGGATCGAGGGGTCAGGGAGGCGACCGACACCTGGATGTCGATCACGGGTTTCGCCGCGAGCCCCGGCACGGAGGTCGAGCCCACGTGGTCGATGCGGATCGCGCGGTCGCCGAGCGCGTCCCGGAGACGGGCGGCCTCCTCCTCGAACGCTGTGGGCCACTCCGGGTCGTAGTCGACGAGGCCATATTCGCGGGACCGACCCTCGGCCTCGCCGGGCTTCGCGCGCGTGCCTCGCCACCTCGACACCAGCGAGAAGCCGTCGAAGATCGATTGCTGTACGGGGTCGTCCGCGGCGGTGTCCTCCGGATGCCACTGGACGCCGAGCATCCACACCCCCTGATACGGATCGTCGACGATGCGCTCGAGCGACTCGACCAGGCCGTCCTCGCTCCACCCCGTGGCCACCAGTCCTTCGCCCACGCGGTCGATCCCCTGATGGTGATGCGACGAGCACACGAGCGTGTCGACGCCGGCCGTCGCGAGTAGCCGGCTGCCGGGTGCAGCCTTCACCGCGTGCCGGGAGATGGTGTCGGCGACCGGGACGCCGTGTTCGAGCATGCCGGGGATACCCGGCAGGTGTTGGTGGAGCGAGCCGCCGAACGCGACGTTCATGACCTGCATGCCGCGGCAGATCGCGAGCGTGGGGATCCCCAGGCGATCCGCGGCGAGCAGCATGTCGATCTCGAGCCGGTCGCGGTCCGGTTCGACACCGTAGACGCCCTCGTCGGGGTCGGACCCGTAGCGCGCGGGATCGACGTCGCCGCCCCCCACCAGCAACAGACCGTCGAACGGCTCAAGGATCTCTTCAGGGGCGTTCGTCTCCCCGGGGCTGACGATCAGCGTGCGCGCGTCCGCCCGTCGGATCGCGTCGAGGTACGGCCCGGGTACGCCGTATCCACCTTCGGGCCAGCGGGTCACGCGTCCCGGCGCCAGGTGGTACCCCACGATCGCGATCAGCGGTCGGTACGACTGGGTCAACCCGCGGACTCCCGCACCACGCCGACGAACCGAGCGAACAGCTCGCGACCCCTGACCTCATGGTCGGCCAGGAACGCATCCGCCTCAGCCCTGACCTCGTCGGTGGACTTCCCCCAGTCGGTCTTCAGGTCCCCCTCAGCGCTGAACGTATCCAACCAGTGTTCGAGCTCCGGCCGGTCGACCTCGAAGTGCCACTGCACCCCCCACGTGCGCTCCCCGACGCGGAAGGCCTGGTTCTGCACGCGATCTCCCGTCGCGAGGAGCTCGGCGTCAGCTGGGAGTTCGAACGTGTCTTCGTGCCAATGGAAGACCATGTTCCCGTCGCGGTAGTGACCGAGCAGAGGGTCGGTCGTGGTGGCAGGGTGGGTCCGGACGGGTTCGAACCCCACCTCTCGAGAGGCGGCCTTGACGACATCGGCGTCGAGCGCCCACGCGAGGACCTGCGCGCCGAAGCACACCCCGAGGAACGGCGTACCACGGTCGATGGCCTCGAGCGTGAGCTCGCGCACCTCCTTGATGAACGGCTGGTCGTCGGCGTGCTCGACGTTGTAGGTGCTGCCGAAGAGCACGACTCCGTCGACCTCGTCCAGGCTCGGGCGTATCGCGTCGGGATCCACGGTGTCCCACAGCCGCACGTCCGCCCCGCTGGCTCGGACGACGCTCGGGGCGAGCCCGAGCGTGTCGACGGCATCGCATCGAACGAACAGGACGGGGTTCATCCGAGGAGTCTACGGCGGGACCCGCCGGGGGCTCCACATCGCGGTTTGACGGTCTTTGTCCGACAAACTAGGCTCCGCTGCTCTGATGCGACGTCTCTCCTTCTCGGTGCGCGACGAGCTCGCGGGGCGGATCACCTCGGGGGCGATCCCCCCGGGGAGTCGGCTGCCTCCCGAGCCGCAGCTCGCCGAAGATCTGGGCGTCTCGCGCGCGACGCTCCGCGAGGCGCTCCGTTCGCTCGAAGAAGACGGGTTCGTCACCCGGCGCCGCGGCGCCGGCACGTTCGCGGCGCATCGGCCACGTTTGCGGAACAACCTGGACGTCAACTTCGGCGTCACCGAGGCGATCCGCGCCTCGGGGATGCGGCCGGGGACGGTCGACACCAAGGTCGGAGTTGCGCCCGCCTCATCGGACGAGGCCGAGGCGCTCGACATCGCGCCGGGCGAGCCCGTCGTGACGATCGAACGGGTGCGGACCGCCGATGGGCGGCGGGTGGTGTTCTCGCGTGACGTCGTGGCGCAAGCGGTGGTCGGAGAGGGCGCGCTCGAGGGGCTCGATGATGGGTCCGTCTACGACCTGTTGGAGTCGGCGGGCAGCGCCGCGATCCAACACGGGGTCGTGACGATCGAGCCCATGACGGCGGACCGCTCGCTCGCTCGCAGGCTGAAGATCCCCACCGGTTCGCTGCTGCTCTACCTGCGTCAGGTCGACTACGACCGCAGCGGCGATCCGGTCCTGCTCTCCCACGAGCACCACCTCGGCGACGCGTTCGAGTTCAGCGTCGTCCGCCGGGGTCCCGGAAGGAGGTTCCGATGACGATCGGCAAGACGATGAGGTTGAAGCGCGTGATCGATCCGGCGGGGGTGTCCATCATCTGCGCGCTGGATCACGGGATGACGTCGCCCACGTTCCTGGAGCCGCTGGCGGACATCGCGTCGCGAGCAGCCGAGACGGTGGCGGGCGGTGCCAACGTGATCATGGCGAGCAAGGGGATGATCCACATCGCGCAGCCGGCGTTCTCTCGCGAGACGTCGTTCGCGATGCTGTTGTCGGCGTCGGCGAGCCCCGACGGCGACCGCCCTCAGATCGTGCAGATCGGGGACGTCGAGGAGGCGCTGCGGCTCGGCGCCGACGCGGTCGTGCTGTTCACCGCGCTCGGCGGCGACACCGAGGCCGGCATGATCGAGATCCTCGCCGGCGTCGGTCGCGAGTGCGAGGCGCTCGGCATGCCGTTCATCGCCGAGGCGGAGTTCCCCACGACCTATGCGTCGGTCGAGGCGCTCAAGGAGCAGTACGGCTTCGAATACCTGCGGCGCAACGTTCGTCTGTGTGCGGAGCTCGGTGCCGACATCGTCAAGACGAACTGGCCGGGCGATGCGGAGTCGTTCGCGAAGCTCGTCGAGGCCACGTCCGGGATCCCGGTCGTGCTCGCGGGCGGATCGCGTCTGGAGGACAAGGAGCTCCTGACCCGGATGGAGCAGGCGGTCGCCGCGGGCGCCATCGGCTGCTCGGTCGGGCGCAACATCTTCATGCACGCGTCGCCGGAGGCCATCTCGCGCGCGTTGTCGCGCGTGATCCGCGAACGGTGGAGCGCCGACAAGTCGTACGACGCCCTGCAGCAGGAGCTGAGCGCATGAGAGCCGCGTTCATGACCGACGTCAACGCCGTGACCGTCGGCGACGCGGAGGAGCCGAAGCTCGACCCACGCGGCGCCATCCTCAAGGTCGAGGCGTGCGGCATCTGCGGGACGGATGCGCGCACGTTCTTCAACGGCGACCCGAAAGCGCCCGTCCCATGGGTGCTGGGCCACGAGCCGGTGGGCACGCTCGCCGAGGTCGGTCCCGACGCGGACCTGCCGCCCGGAGTCGCCGAGGGCGATCGGGTCTTCCTGGGATCCATCCTGACGTGCGGCGAGTGTCGTTGGTGTACGGAGGGGTTCCAGAACCTCTGCGAGGATCATCTGCTGTACGGGTACGACCCGTTCCCCGGCGCGTACGCCGACTACGCCGCCGTCCCGCCGATCGCGATGAAGAACCTGATCCCGCTCCCCGACGATCTTCCTTCTGACCTGGCGACCGTCGCCGATCCCTTCGCGTGCGCGTTGAACGGGATCGAGCAGCTAGACATCCAACTCGGCGACACCGTGATGATCCTGGGGACCGGTCCGATCGGATGCTGGCAGGCCGTCATGGCGCGCGACCGCGGAGCCAGTCGCGTGTGGATGACCGACGTCAGCCGCGAACGCCTCGACATCGCGCTCGGCGTGGTCGGGAGGTTCATCGACGACGCGTGGGTCGCCGGGGAGGACAACGGAGTCGAGGATGTGTTGTCTCGTACCGACGGCATGGGGGTCGAACGCGTGAGCGTCGCTGCGCCGGCGAAGCCGGCGCAGCAGGCCGCGCTCGAGATGGCCGCCAAGCGCGCGAGGGTCGTGTACTTCGCCGGGCTCCCCAAGCACGACCCCGTCAGCCCGCTCGACATGAACCAGCTCCACTACAAGGAGCTCGCGATCCTCGGCGCCTACGGAGCGTCGCACCGGCAGTACCGCATCACGATGGACTACCTCAGCCGCCGGCGCGAAGATCTGGAAGGCGTTGTGACGCACCGGTTCCCGCTGGAGCAGATCGGCGAAGCGTTCGAGACGATCCGGTCGGGCGCGGGCCTGAAGATGGTGATCGTCCCGTGAGCGCGAGCGGACCGTACGTCATCGGGTGCGACGTCGGGAGCCAGGGGACGAATTCCGCGCTGTACGCGGCCGACGGCACGTTGGTGGCGTCGGCGTACGAGGCGTACGACCTGTCGTTCCCATACCCGACGTGGGCCGAGCAGGATCCCGATCTCTGGGTCACCGCGATCGAGCGAACGGTGGCGCAGCTGGTGGCGGAGGTTCCGGAGGGCTCGTCGGCGATCGAAGGGCTGTCGTTCGGGTCGCAGCTGGACGGCATGGTGGTGTGCGACGCCGCCGGGCGTCCGGTCCGTCCGGCGATGATCTGGATGGATCGCCGCGCCGAGGAGCAATCCGCCGCGCTCGCGAAGGCGATGTCACCCAAGGACTTCTACTCGAACGTCGGCGCGAACCTCGACTCGTCGCACGCGGTGTTCAAGGCACTGTGGGTGCGCGACGAAGAGCCGGAGCTGTGGAAGGACGCCGCCACGCTGATGTCGCCCGGGACGTACGCCCTGCGCGCCGTGAGCGGCGTGACCGCAGTGGACTACTCGAACGCCTCGTCGCTCGCGCTGCTCGATCCTCGTTCACGGACGTGGTCGGAGGCGGTCCTGGATGTCACCGGGATCGATCGTTCGATGCTCCCCGAGCTGGCGGCCGGCACCCAGTCGGTCGGCTCGATCACCCAGGCGTTCGCCGAAGCGACGGGGCTCTCGCCGTCGACGCAGGTCGCGGTGGGGTGCGGCGACGAGATGGCTGCCACGCTCGGCGCGGGAGTCTTCTCACCGGGCGAGGTCTGCGATGTGGTCGGGACCGCCGAGCCGGTGTGCGCCGCGTCGGCGGAGCCGCGCGAGGACCCGACGATGCTCGTCGAATGTCACCCGCATGCCGACCCGGACGCGTGGCTGCTCGAGAACCCCGGGTTCGTCTCCGGCGGCAACCTCCGGTGGTGGCGCGACCAGTTCGCGCCGATCGAGCGTTCGGCCGAGGCGGAAGGGTTGGGCGACGCGTACGACTTCCTGTCCAAGGAAGCGTCGACCGTCCCCGCCGGCGCGGAAGGGCTGGTGTTCCTGCCCTGCATGCAGGGCGCGATGGCGCCGGAGTGGAACGGAGCCGCCCGTGGCGTGTTCTACGGCCTCACGCTCGCGCATACGCGGGCGCACATGACGCGCGCCGTGCTGGAGGGGAGCGCGTTCGGCCTGCGCGACATCCTGGAGGCCATGCGGAACGCCGGGCTCGAGACGCGCCGGCTGACGATCGTCGGAGGCGGTGCCAAGGGGCCGCTGTGGCGACAGATCAAGGCCGACGTGACCGGGCTCCCCGTCCGTGTACCGACGAGCGTCGAGACGACGGCGACGGGCGCGGCGATCCTCGCGGCGGTAGGAGCGGGCGTGCACGCCACGGTGGCGGACGCCGTCGAGGCGTTCGTGAGCTACCAGCCCGAGGAACACGAGCCCGATCCCGAGACGCGCGAGGCGTACGACGACGCGTACCGCCGCTATCGGGACGTCTACTTCGCGCTGAAGCCGACGTTCGCGGCCGGCTGACCTGCGCGGCATCGATCGCATGCACGGTCAGCCGGCTGACGGGTGAGCGGAACGTCGCCGACCGCTCGCGTCAGGAGGCTGACAACGAACGCACTGGTCGATCTGGTCAGCCTCCTGACGTGAGGCGCCGGCGCAACGCCGCCACCCGTCAGGTACCTGACACGGGGCGCGACTCGACCGCGCCGCCCGGCCCGTTCAGCCGCGCTCGAAGTACCTGGCCAGCTCCCAGTCGGTCACGCAGTTGTTGTCGTAGATGATCTGCTCCTGGACGGCCGTGTTCAGCAGGTGCTCGAACACGAAGTCGCCGAACGCCTCGCGCGCGACCGTGCTGCCGCGGAACGCCTCCACCGCCTCGTGCAGCGACGAGGGAACCCGCGGGACGTCTTTCGCTTCATACGCGTTGCCCACGAACATCTCCGGGGGCTCGACCTTGTTCTCGATGCCCCACATCCCTGCGGCGATCGTCGAGGCGAACGCCAGGTACGGGTTGGCGTCGGCGCCGGGGATGCGGCATTCCACGCGCGAGCCCGTGTGCTCGCCCACCGTCCGGAAACCGCACGTCCGGTTGTCGCGGCTCCAGACGACCGCCGTCGGAGCCCACGACCCCAGCTGGTACCGCTTGTAGGAGTTCACGAACGGCGCGTACGTGATGGCCATGTCGCGCGCGTTCGCCATCAGCCCGCCCATGTAGTGGCGGTACGTCTCGGACAGATGGTGCGGGGCATCGCCGTCGTACATCAGCGACTTCGTGCCGGCCTTGTTCCACACGCTCGAGTGCAGATGGCACGAGGAGCCCGCCTCGTCCATCGTCCATTTCGCCATGAACGACGCGGCCACGCCGTTCAGCGCGCAGATCTCCTTGACGCCGTGCTTGTACAGCGCGTGGTTGTCCGCGTTCGACAAGGCGTCGCTGTACGTGATGTTGATCTCGTGCTGGCCCTTGCCGAACTCACCCTTCGAGAACTCGACCGGGATGCCTGCGCCGATCATGCCGTTGCGGATCTGACGGATGATCCACTCGTCCTTGGTCGTCTGGAGCATGTGGTAGTCCATGATGTACGTGGAGCTGGTCTGCAGGTCCTGGTACTTGCGCCCCGCCGCCTCCTCGTACGAGTCCTTGAAGAGGTAGAACTCGAGCTCCGACCCTGTCTTGACCACGAACCCGGCGTCGGCTGCGCGTTGGATCTGCCGTTTCAGGATCTGTCGCGGCGCCACCTCCACCGGCTCGTTCGTGTCCTCGTCATGGATGTCGCAGATCACCATGACGGTCTTGTCGAGCCACGGGCAGACCCGCAGCGTCTTCATGTCGGGGATCATCTTGAAGTCGCCGTAGCCCGTCTCCCAGCTGGCGTATTCGTACCCGGGCAAGGGCTCCATCTCCATGTCGATCGCCAGCAGATAGAGACACGCGTGCAGCCCTTCCTCGCCCAGGACCTCTTCCAAGAAGAAGTGCGGCAACACGCGCTTGCCCATGAAGCGCCCCTGGAGGTCCGTGAACATGCACAGGACCGTGTCGATCTCGCCGGAGTCCGCGAGCTCCTCCAGCTGCTTCACGTCGAGCATCCCCTGCTGCATCACCGACCTCCACTCGAAAGATGCGTGAGCGCGGGGGCCGTGAGGGCCCCCCGCGCTCCGCGCGACCGATAGCTGACGTCCTGTGGCTAGCTCGGCGGCTCCGACGAGCTGCGTCGAAACGCTGCCGCTCTCGCCCCGGAGGATCGCCTCCTGCTCCTCCTTCGAGGTCGTGAAGCCCTCGTGCTCGGGCACGCCCTGCTCGCCGTGCGTGAGCGCGAACTCCTCTTCGGGTGAGAGCACCAAGCGGTGCCGTCCGGCGATCGCGAAGTAGATCACGCCCGAGGACGTAGTACGCGGCGACGCCGTAGACCCCCGGCCGGTAGGCCTCGTTCAGGAAGATCGAGGCCAGCGAGACGACGGCGATGACGCCGGCGATCATCGCGCCCGCCTCACCCCACGGGCTCACGTACGGGCGCGCGATGTTCGGCAGCTTCCGCCGGAGCAGGACGAACGAGACGCATCTGCAGGGTGTAGGAGATGACCGCCGCGAAGACCGCCATGTTCAGCACCGCCGCGACGATCTGTCCGTGCCGCGTCTCCGCCCCTGCGTCCCAGGTACCACACCAGCCAGACCACGAAGTAGCCGACGATCGCCCCGGCGATCAGGGCCACGTGCGGCGTCTTCCGCGTTCCGCCGGTCTTCGACAGGAACGCGGGGAAGTATCCGGCACGGGAGAGCGAGTACGTGTTGCGACCGTACGCGTAGATGATCGTGAAGAAGCTCGCGATCAGACCCGAGCAGACCGATCAGCCCGAGCAGCTCGGCCGCGGTGCCGTCGCCGAAGATCGCCTTGAAGCCGTCGAACAGCGGCGTGCCCGACGCGCCGATCGGCCGCGGCCCGCCGCCGATCCCGGTGTTGAGGAACAGCGTGAGGAGGCTGACGATGAGCAGGGTGTGCATCCCCCAGATCGTTCCCTTGGGGACGTCGCGCTTCGGGTCCATCGACTCCTCAGCGGCCAGCGGGACCTCCTCGATCGCGAGGTAGAACCAGATCGCGAACGGCAGCGACTTGAAGATCCCGCTGATGCCGAACGGGAGCCACGGGCCTCCGCCGTCCGGCGAGCGGATCCCCGCCACCTTCCGGGATGTTGAACAGCAGGCTCGGCTTGAACTCACCGGACACGAGCGCCGCGACGTAGAAGAACGCCAGGATGCCCGAGCGCGACCACGGTGATCGCCACCGTGAATCGCATCGTGGCCTCGATGCCGATGATGTTGATCCCGACGAAGACGATGTAGAAGACGGCCCACCAGAACGGCTCGCTGTTCCAGAAGGGTCGCCGGTGATATCGAACAAGCCCCGCCATGATGTCGTGCATCAGGACACCCATCGCGGCGACGACGACCGCCGGCGTGATGACGTACTCCATGTTCTCGGCCAGGCCGGTCAGGAATCCGCCCCAGGGCCCCATCGCCGAACGAGCGAACGAGTACGCGCCTCCGGTGTGGGGTAGCGCCGGGGACATCTCGGCGATGGAGTAGCAGAGGCCGTAGTACATGATCGCGATGACGCCGACGGCGATCAGGAGTCCACCGAAACCTCCGGTGGCGAGACCGGCGTTCCATCCGTAGAAGTCACCGGAGATGACGGCTCCGACGCCGAGGGCCCACAGCGACCACACGCCCGCATGTCGCCTGAGACCCCGGTCCTTGAAGTACTCGCTCGTCCACCTCCTTGTAGGTGACCGAGCCGACCTTGCGCTGTCTTTCCGACACGCGGATCCCCCTCCCGTATCGACGATGCAGCGTCCTCGCGCGTATCTAGCCACCAACGCCGCTTGTCTGTCAAACGACAGCCGGGTCGTTGGGGCCGGGCGAGGGATCGACGATCAGGGGGAGTGGGGAGCGAGCCGAAGCAGCCGGGCGAACAGCGCGAGCCCCACCGCGGCCGCGAGTCCGATCACGATCCCGAAGGCGTCGACCATCGACGCGAAGATGGTCCCCAGGAGCAGACATCCGACGACCGACGGGCCATCGCAGCCGCACGTCGACGACGTACCGGATCAGGAGCAGGGACCGATGTACCCCCACGAGCGGGCCAGTAGTCCCACTCGGACGACGCCTCACGCCAGCGGGGACGGGACACCCAGCGTCGAGCCATCGCACCATCCCTCGATGGTACGAGGTTGCAGGCGGAGTTACGCGATAGCGAAACTC
The DNA here is from genome assembly GCA_963777495.1 of uncultured Actinomycetes bacterium. Taxonomy (GTDB): domain Bacteria; phylum Actinomycetota; class UBA4738; order UBA4738; family HRBIN12; genus JBBQVZ01. The sequence goes on from CAVZQM010000015.1 coordinate 246,374, forward strand.
AGTCGGTCGGGGTGACGTACGCGGCCGTGATCCCGCCGTCGACGATCAGCGATGCGCCGGTCATGAACGACGAGTCATCGGTCGCCAGGAAGAGGGCCGCTTTGGCCAGCTCCTCGGCCTGGCCGAGCCGGCCCATCGGGATGTGGACGAACCGGCGCTGGCGCTTCTCGTCGTCGGACAGGAGCTGCATCAGGAGCGGGGTCTCGATCGGACCCGGGCACAGGGCGTTGCAGCGGATCCCCTTACGCGCATACTCGACCGCGATCTCCCGGGTCATCGCGAGCACCGCTCCCTTCGACGTCGTGTAGGCGGTCTGCGACGTGGCCGCGCCCATCCAGGCCACGAACGACGCGACGTTGATGATCGAACCCCCTCCGGTCTCGAGCATCGCGGGGATGCCGTACTTGCAGCCGAACGCGACGCCCTTGACGTTCACCGCCAGGACCAGATCCCAGATCTGTTCGGTCGTGAGATGCACGGAGCCGTCTTCGGCGGGCATGATGCCCGCGTTGTTGTAGAGGACGTCGAGCCTGCCGAACCGACGCACGGTGGCGTCCACCATCGCCTGGGCATCCGACTCCTTCGAGACGTCGGCGTGGACGTACGCCGCCTCGCCACCGGCACCGGCGATCTCGGCGGCGGTCGTCGCTCCCGCTTCGTCCGACACGTCGGTCAGGACGACCTTGGCGCCCTCGCTCGCGAAGAGTTGCGATGCCACCTTGCCCATGCCGCTCGCGCCGCCCGTGATCAATGCGACCTTGCCGTCCAGACGCATCCAGGTCCTCCCGTGTCGGTGTGCCGGTGAGGGTACGCCCGGTCCGGCCGGCGCGCGCACGTATCATCGCGGGGTCGACCGAAGGAGACCCGGGATGGCGGAACTGCTGGTCGTCGGGGGCGAGCGGATCGCAGCCGCCGAGGGGAGGACGTTCGACGTCGTCGAGCCCAGCACGGCCGAGCCGATGGCGCAGGTCGCACAGGCCGGTCCCGAGGACGCGCGTCGGGCGGTCGACGTCGCCGTCCGCGCCTTCGAAGACGGCCCCTGGCCGCGGACGAGCGCCCGTGAGCGCGGCCGCGTCCTCACGAAGGCGTCGTTCGTGATCCGCGAACGCCAGGAGGAACTGGCACGGTTGGAGTCGCGCAACGGCGGCAAGCCCATCAACGCCGCGCGCGGCGAGATCGATCTGGTGGCGAACGTCTTCGAGTACTGGGGCGGTGCCGCCAACAAGATCTTCGGCGAGACGATCCCGATCGTGCCGCCCGGTATCGACGTGACGCTCCGGGAGCCCGTCGGTGTCTGCGTGCTGATCACCCCGTGGAACTTCCCGGCGGTGATCGCGTCGTGGAAGATCGCGCCGGCGCTCGCGTGCGGCAATACCGCGATCGTGAAACCCGCGTCGCAGACGCCCCTGACGGCGCTCGCCATCGCCGACATCCTGGTCGGATGCGGGTTGCCCGAGGGCACGCTCTCCGTCCTGCCGGGTCCGGGTTCCTCGGTCGCCGGCGCCCTGATCGAGGATCCGCGCGTCTCCAAGATCAGCTTCACCGGTTCGACCGAGATCGGCACGAAGGTCATGCAGGAGGCCGCGCAACACATCACGCGGGTCTCACTCGAGCTGGGCGGCAAGTCGGCGAACGTCGTGTTCGCCGACACCGATCTCGACGTCTGCGTCGAGAAGTCGATCTGGTCCGTGTTCGACAACGCCGGACAGGACTGCTGCGCCCGGTCGCGGACGTTCGTGGAAGAGTCGATCTACGACGAGTTCGTTGACCGGTTCGCGAAGCGGGTGGAGACGATCGCCGTCGGCGATCCCCTCGACGAGGACACCGAGATGGGCCCGTTGATCTCGCAGGGGCAGCGGCAGACGTCGATCGACTACCTCCACCTCGGTGTGGACGAGGGCGCGCGACGAGTCGTCGGCGGCGACGTTCCCGCACGCCCGGGGTATTTCCTGCGTCCCGCGGTGCTGGCCGACGTCCACAACGACATGCAGGTCGCGCAGGAGGAGATCTTCGGTCCCGTGGCGTGCATCCTGTCGTTCGAGACCGAGGATGAGGCCGTGCGGATGGCGAACGACTCGCCGTACGGTCTCTCCGGGTCGGTGTGGACGCAGAACCTCGGCCGCGGCATCCGCGTGGCCAAGGGCATCCGGACCGGCAACATCAGCGTGAACTCGTCCTCGAGCGTGCACACCGAGGCGCCGTTCGGCGGCTACAAGCAGAGCGGCATCGGCCGGGAGATGGGGATGCACGCCGCGGAGCTCTACACCGAGCTCAAGAACATCTACTTCTCCGAGCTGTAACCCGTCCGCCGGGGCGTCGGAGCCCTGCCCTTCGCTCCGGAGCTAGACTCGCTGGATGGTCGAACTGCCGGAAGAACTCCAGAACCGCCAACCGCGCAAGGAGGGGCATGAGCCCACCGCGCGTCTCACGATCGACGCCTACCGTCGGCTCAAGGCGGAGCTCGCGGACATGGTCGAGAACGGCCGCCCCTACATCTCGGAGCGCATCAAGGTGGCGCGCGAGCACGGCGACATCCGCGAGAACTCCGAGTACGACGCCGCGAAGAACGAGCAAGGGCTGATGGAGTCGAAGATCCGCAAGCTCCAGCAGATGCTCCGCGATCCGGACATCGTCGAGGCGCCGACCGAAACCGACGCGGTGGGCCCGGGGATGCTCGTGACCGTACGCCCACTGGATGACGACGACCCGGAGGACGAGACCTATCTCCTGGCCGAGCATGCCGAGGAGAAGGCGTCGGGTGCGCGGACCGTCACCATCACGTCGCCGTTCGGTTCCGCTCTCATGGGGGTCGCCCAGGGCGAGGAGATCCTGTACGAGGCGCCGGGCGGAAGCTTCCGCTACGTCGTGGTCGGCTTCGAGCCGCACACGGGATAGTCATCTCGTCGTGATGGACTAGTGGGCAGGCGGGACGCGAACCTCGAGCACGAAGCCCCGAAGATCCGCGATATGCCGGCTCCCCGCAAGAGCGAGGGCGCGGCCGGTGGGGCGATGCAGCGCATCTTCGCCTGGCCCTATCGCGGCATCCTGGCGTTCCTGCTGTGGGCCGGTATCCGCCCCTACCAACTGACGTTGCTGTCGCTCGCGCTCAACATCGCCGTGGGCACGCTCATCATCACGGGCGACTGGCTGATCGCGGGCCTGCTGTTGATCCTCGCCGGCCTCTGCGACGTGTTCGACGGGTCGGTGGCGCGCCAACGCGGCGAGGAGAAGCGCTCCGGAGCGTTCATGGACTCGGTCCTCGACCGGGTGTCCGACGCCATCCTGTTCTCATGTCTGTTCTGGGCGCTCGCCGCCAACGGCGACGAGCTGGAGGCGGCGCTCGCGCTGGTGACGCTCGTCGTGAGCCTCTCGGTGAGCCATGTACGGGCCGAGGCGGAGGCCGTGGGGGTGTCGCTCACGGAAGGGTTCTTCCAACGGCTCGAGCGCTTCTTGGCGCTGATGGTGGGTCTCCTGATCCCCGGCGCGATGCGGCCCGTGCTGATCGTGCTGACGGTGCTCGGCGGCATCACGCTCCTGCAACGAGCGTGGTCGGCGGTCCAGGACGCACGATGACCCGCACCGGTCGCCGGAGGCAGTACCGGTAGTGTTCCCACGGGCGGCGCCGCGGCCGCGGAACGTGCCGAGGGAACGTAGAGGAGTGATCGTGGAGTTCATCCGGGTGGCGGGGGTGGCCGAGATCCCCGAGGGCGAGATGCGGGTGTTCGACACACCGGCCGGCCGGGTCGCGATCACGCACGTCGAGCATCGGGTGTTCGCGTTCGGCGACGAGTGCACCCACCAGGGCTGCTCGCTGGCCGAGGGGGACTTCGACGACCGCGCCGCCCAGGTGGAGTGCCCATGTCACGGCAGCGTGTTCGATGTGGAGACGGGTGAGCCCGTGGAAGGCCCCGCCGTCGACCCGGTGCCGATCTACCCGGCACACCTGACGGAGGACGGCTGGGTCGAGGTCGCCGTGCAGCCCGGAGGTGACGGATGAAGCTGGGGATGGTCGGCCTCGGACGCATGGGCGGCAACATGACCGCGCGGTTGCAGCAGCACGGTCACCAGGTGGTGGCGTTCGACCATCGGCAGCCGCCGTCGAGGCGGCGGTCGCGTCGGGGGCGGAAGGTGCCACGTCGCTCTCCGACCTCTGCGCCAAGCTCCCGTCGCCCAAGGTCGTGTGGCTCATGGTCCCGGCGGGCGACATCACCGAAGCCACGATCCGTGAGCTCGGCGGGCATCCTCGGCACGGCGACGTGGTCGTCGACGGCGGCAACTCGAACTGGCACGACTCCCAACGGCGCGCCGAGCAGCTCGCGGCGGGGGGCATCGGGTTCGTGGACTGCGGCACGAGCGGCGGGGTCTGGGGGCTGGACAACGGGTACTGCTTGATGGTCGGCGGCAGCCGGCGTCGGTGGCGCTCGTGGAGCCGGCGTTCCTGGCGCCTCGCCCCGGACGACGGCTACGCGCACGTCGGTCCGTCCGGCGCGGGGCACTTCGTGAAGATGGTCCACAACGGCATCGAGTACGGCCTGCTCGCCGCGTACGGCGAGGGCTTCGAGATCCTGCAGACGTCGGAGTTCGACCTCGACCTGGAGCAGATCGCCGGGATCTGGCGCCACGGCAGCGTGGTCCGCTCGTGGCTGCTCGACCTGCTCCGCGAGGCGCTGGCGAACGACCCCGACCTGGCCGACGTCCGCGGCTACGTCGAGGACTCGGGCGAGGGACGGTGGACGCTGGAGGCGGCGATCGACCAGAACGTGCCCGCTCCGATCACCGCGCTGGCGCTGTTCTCGCGGTTCGCGTCGCGTCAGGACGAGTCGTTCACCGCGAAGGTGATCGCGGCGCTGCGCAACGAGTTCGGGGGCCACGCCGTGAAGACCGAGGAGCCCGACTAGCCGTGGTCCACCGTCGCCACGCCGCACCGCAGGCGATCGTGATCTTCGGTGCCTCGGGCGACCTGACCAGGCGCAAGCTGCTGCCGGCCTTCTACCACCTGTTCCTGGAGGGCATGCTCCCCGAGAAGTTCGCGATCGTGGGCTACGCGCGCACGGACATGACCGACGAGGAGTTCCGCGAGCACGCCCGGGACGCCGTGACGGAGTTCGGCAAGCGCGAGCCGTTCGGTGAGGTGTGGTCGGACTTCGCGAAGCACCTCCGGTACGTGCCGGGCGAGTTCTCCGACGCCGGCGCCATGCGGCAGGTCGCCGAGGACCTCGGTCGACATCGACGCGACGCACGGCACGGAGGGGAACCGGTTCTTCTACTGCGCGACGCCGCCGGCGGCCTATCCCGACATCGTCAAGCGGATCGGCGAGGCCGGCCTGCAGGGGGCGCGCAAGATCGTGTTCGAGAAGCCGTTCGGCCGTGACCTGGAGAGCGCGCGGGAGCTGAACGCCTGCATCCACGGGGTGTTCGACGAGTCGCAGGTCTTCCGCATCGATCACTACCTGGGCAAGGAGACCGTCCAGAACATCCTGGCCTTCCGGTTCGCCAACGGGTTGTTCGAGCCCATCTGGAACCGTCGGTACATCGACCACGTGCAGATCACGGTCGGCGGAGTCGATCGGCATCGAGGGACGCGGCGCGTTCTACGAGCAGACCGGTGCGATCCGCGACATGGTCCCGACGCACCTGTTCCAGATGATGACGTTCCTGGCCATGGAGCCGCCGGTCAAGTTCGAGCCCGACGGCTTGCGCGACGAGACGGTCGAAGGTGCTCCGCGTCGGCGCAGCTCTGCGACCCCGTCCACCTGGTCCGCGGGCAGTACGAGGGCTACCGGTCGGAGCCCGACGTGGCCGACGACTCGAACATCGAGACGTTCGCGGCGTTGCGCGTCGACATCGACAACTGGCGGTGGGCGGACGTGCCGTTCTTCCTGCGGACGGGCAAGTGCCTGGCGAGGAAGTCCACGCGAGATCACGCTGAAGTTCCGCAAGGTGCCGTTCAACGTGTTCCGGGGGAGCGACATCGACCTGCCGCAGCGCGACCACCTCACGATCCGGATCCAGCCGGACGAGGGCATCACGCTGGCCCTGAACGCGAAGCGGCCCGGACCCGGGATCGAGCTGGGGCGCGTCACGATGGACTTCGACTACGACAAGGAGTTCGTCGTCACCGTTGATCGACGCGTACGAGCTGCTCCTGCTCGAGGCGATGGAGGGCGACCACACGCTGTTCCTTCGACAGGACGGCGTGGAGCGGGCGTGGGAGCTGCTGGAGCCCGTCCTCGACGTCCCGGGCGAGGTCGTCCGCTACCCGTGCGGCGGATGGGGGCCGACCGAAGCCGGCGCCCTCATCGCGCCGCGCAAGTGGCATACCTCAGCCGACGACTAGCGCGCCGTCCCCGCGTGGGGGACGGGATGCCAGCCCCCCGCCTCCGCCGTTCCCGCCGCCGGTCCCTTCCGTGTCGATGCCGTGCCACGGCGGGACGATGACCCGACGATGTCCGCGATGTCCGCGGAGCCTGATCTCGCGCAGCTCGATGTTGTTCGTCGTGTCGCCTTCGATCAGCAGCCCGTCGGGATCGGCCTCGACGGCGATGAAGTACGTCCCGTTCGGCAGGTTGGTGATATCGAACGACTGACCGGGAAGCCCCTGGAAGTAGGTGTCGCCCCAACCCGTGGGGAGCACCTCGCGGATCCAGATCGAGCTCCGGCTGCCACACGCGGTGCTGAGCCCGATCGAGTACGGGTTCCATTCCGCGCCGGGCACGGTCATGTCGATCGCGTCGGTCGGCGCCAGACAGAACGCCGTCTTCTCGCTCCGCACGATCTGGGTCTGGTCCTCGCCCAGCAGCGAGTACCGCGCGAACTGCTCGAAGTGCCAGTGTTGATGACCGTGACGGGCGTCGTACATCAGCTCCCCCGCGAGCGCCCGGCCGACCGGTTCCCCGTTCGAATAGAAGTACTCCCAGCCGTCCATCACCGCCTCACCGGGACGGCGGAAGCCCTCGACGACCAGTGGTGACGGGCCCTTGTTCCAGACGGTGGCCCCGAAGTCCAAGAAGTCGCGGTTGCCCCTGCGCTGGTGGGCGACCGAGATGCCCCACGCGGGGAGCGCGACCAGGTCGGGACGGATGCTCGGGTCCGGGTCCGTCATGATCGGCACCGACGCCGACGGTGTGCCGGCCAGGGCAGGAGCCCCGACGTCGCGGAGATGCCCTCCCGGGCTCGGCACGGGGAACCCGCCCTCGCAGAAGGGCAGGCATGTCGAGCGCTTCGTGGTCTTGACCCGCACGTCGATGCTCACCGACGCGTCGGCCGGCGCGATACCGAGGAGCGTCTGGTAGTCGGGGGCGATGGAGACCGTCGCCGTGTAGCGGCCGTCGGGCCCCTTGATGGAATCGCTGCTCCCATAGCCGAACGCGTTCGAGGCCCAGCCGCTGTCGATCCCCCACACGGAGCCGAGGGTGAAGGGATTGCCGCCGCAGAACTGCGGGAACGTCGTGACATCGGGTCCCTCGTCGTTCACGCGCGCGAGCTCGCCCGCACCGGGACAGAAGGAGTGGTACCGATCCAGCACGACCCGGCCGTCGGCGTCGGTGACGACCACGTGGATGAACCTCGAGAGCCCCAGCCAATCGTTCTCGACCCATGACGGGAGCGGGTATTTCGTGATCGTGCCTCCCGACCTCACGACCTGCGACACCGAGACCGGGGAGTCGTAGTCGGGGCGGCTGGCCCAGATCTCGAACGTCCCGTCGATCGACGCGACGTAGGTGCCGATGTCGAGGTACGCGCGGCGACCCGGTGGACGCTTCAGGGTGACCGAGTCCGTTCCGGAGATCAGCCGGATCGTCGGTCCGCCGGGGACGGCCTGTGCCGTGGGGGCGGAGGAGAAACCGCTCACCATCAGGACGATCGAGAGTGCCATGGCTGTGACGGCCGAGCGGTGCCCGCGTGGAGCTGACATGCATCCCTCCCAGGAGACGTTGGTGACCGGGGCGGAGTTACCCCCGGCCTCTGACGCGAGGAACGCCCGGGAGGTTGCATCGCCCGCACCATCCTCCCACTCGCACACGTACGCCCACCCGCCGGCGCATGGCGATGCTGTGCGTTCGCGAAGGTGGCCGCCTGCACGATAGGCTCGCGCCCCACCGTGTCTCGATCGGACGCGAAGAGCGGAGGAGGCTTCCCCATGGGCGAGCAGCGCACCCGATTCGATCTCCGACCCGAGGACGTGCCGTCGGCGTGGTTCAACATCATGCCGGACCTGGCGCAGAAGGTGCCCCCGCTGCCCCCGTTGCACCCCATGACCAAGGAGCCCATCGGGCCGGAGGATCTGGCCCCGCTCTTCCCGATGAGCCTGATCATGCAGGAGGTGTCGACCGATCAGTGGATCGACATCCCCGGTCCGGTGATCGACATCTACCGGCTGTGGAGGCCGACGCCGCTGTTCCGCGCGACCCGGCTCGAGCAGGCGCTTCAGACACCGGCCCGCATCTACTTCAAGAACGAGAGCGTCTCGCCCGCGGGGTCGCACAAGCCCAACACGGCGGTCCCGCAGGCGTACTTCAACAAGGAGGCCGGGATCCGTCGCATCGCGACCGAGACCGGCGCGGGACAGTGGGGCTCCTCCATGGCGATGGCGAGCAACATCTTCGGCCTGGAGTGCACCGTGTACATGGTCAAAGCGTCGTTCGAGCAGAAGCCGTACCGGCGCATCTTCATGGAGACGTTCGGCGCCGACGTGCTGGCGTCTCCGTCCGACACGACCAACTCGGGTCGCGCGATCCTGTCCGAACATCCCGACTCCACCGGGTCGCTCGGCATCGCGATCAGCGAGGCCGTGGAGGATGCTGCGACGCATGAGGACACCAGCTATGCGCTCGGCAGCGTCCTCGGTCACGTGCTGCTGCACCAGTCGGTGATCGGTTTGGAAGCGCAGAAGCAGATGGAGATGGCCGGTGAGCGTCCCGACGTGATCGTGGGGTGCGTCGGAGGCGGGTCGAACTACGCCGGGATCGCCTATCCGTTCATGGCCGGCAAGCTCCGCGGACAGACGCCCGATCTCCGCTTCGTCGCGACCGAGCCCGCGGCCTGTCCCACGTTGACCAAGGGGACGTACGCGTACGACTACGGCGACACGGCGCAGATCGCGCCGATCGTGCCCATGTACACGCTCGGGCATGACTTCGTCCCGGCCCCCGTGCACGCGGGCGGCCTGCGGTATCACGGCGATGCCCCGTCCCTCTCGGCGTTGGTCCATGAGGGCTACATGGAAGCGAAGGCGTACACCCAGAACGAGATCTTCGGCGCCGCGGTGCAGTTCGCCAAGACGCAGGGCATCATCCCCGGCCCCGAGCCCGCCCACGCCATCAAGGGGGCGATCGACGAGGCGATCGAAGCGCGAGAGGCCGGCGAGGAGCGCGTGATCCTGTTCAACCTGTCGGGCCACGGGCACTTCGACATGCAGGCGTACGACGACTACCTGAACGGCCGCCTGCCCGAGGTGGAGTTCGATCCCGCCGACGAGGACGCCGCGCTCGCGAACCTGCCCGACGTGCCGATCCAGGTGTAGTCCGGTTCGGATCGCGCGGCTCCGGGCCGACGAGCTCGAGCGGTTGCAGGCGGGGATACCCGCGTGGAACTCGACCGAGTACGGGCGACGGTTGGCGGCGCAGGAGCGCGGTGAGCTCGTGCAGGTCGTCGCGTGGATGGAACAACGTCCGGTGGGCAAGGCGATGGTGCTGTTCCCCGGGCACGACGAGTACTCCGAGTCGGCGGAGCGCGAGGCGTGCGGCCTGGTCAGGGACGTCGGGGTCGTGCCGGAGGCCCGCCGGCGCGGCGTGGCGACGGCGATGATCGCGATGCTTGAGGCGAGCCGTCCGCGAACGCGGGCTTTCGCGTATCGGACTCTCGGTATCGCTCGACCCGGACGACGCGCCCGCGCGAGACCTCTACGCGAAGCTCGGGTACGGGTTCGCCCACGGCCCCTACGTCACGAGCGCGGATCTGCTCGACGACGACGGCCATCCGATCCACGTCGGAGCGATCATGGCGTTCCTGACGAAGCCGCTCGGGCCGCACCCGGACGGCGAGCTACTCCACGACCACGCGCGGGGTTAGCTCGAATTCCTCCTCCGCGGCGTCGAGCACCGCGCGGGCCAGGAGTTCGTAGCCGGTCGCGTTGAAGTGCAGGCCGTCGGACTCACGGATCAGCTCCACGTTGTCCCCGTCGCGGTAGTAGGCGGTGTAGCCGCCGCCATCGGTCGCCGCGAACATCTCCCACGTGTCCAGGAACGTCACGTCGTCGACCACCGCCGCCGAGTCGTCGAACACGTCGTTCTGACGCTCGACGATCGCCCAGCGCCCTTGGTCCCTGACGATCGGAAGGCCGACCCAGACCACTCGGGCTCCCCTGGACGTCGCCAGGGTCATGAACTCCTGGACCCGCTCGCCGTATGCCGCCGGCCAATCGAACGTGCCCACGGGTGTCTGTTCGCGCCCACCGGCGTCGCGCAGCGCCTGGTTGTCGTTCTCGCCGAGCATCACGACGACCAGGTCGGGCCGGAAGTTGTCGACGATCTCGGAGAGCGCGGCCGGCCAGTTGAAGTAGTCGGGCCGGGCGAGGCCCGTCGAGATGCGCCCCTGTCGCGAGACCCGAACGAGTGAGGGCTTCAGGACACGCTCGAGGTACACGCCGAGCCCGGCGGCGAGCGAGTCGCCGATCACGGCGACGCGGAGCTTGTTCGTCCCGGTCGGCTTGCGGATCGGTCCTCGCGTATGGACCTCTCCACCGTCTCCCGGACCGCCGCCTCCCCCGGGAGGCGCACTGGGGATCGGCTCGGGGGGTACCACGATCCCGCCGCCCGGGGCTTCATCGGGGTCACGGCCCAGTGCCTGCTCCACGGCGTCGGTCGCGTCGGTGATCCGGAGCGCGTCGCTGATCGCGACGAACGGCGTCAGGACGGCGAGCGACACCGTTCGTCGCGCGCCGTCGGGAGAAGCTTCAGCCGCCCGCTTGATCGTCGGGGCGAACAGGAACCCCCACACCAGCAGGCAGACGAGCATCACGATGAACGTCCGCCCCGCCGGCATCGTTGGCCGCTCGTGCGCGGGCGGCCGCTCAGGTCCCTTGGCGGGCGCCGGCCGATCCCTGGGTGTCCTGGAGGTCGTCATGGTCAGAATTGGAAGTAGATGAATGGCGCGACGCCCTGCGGGCCGAGCGTCGTGATGAAGAACAGGGTAAGGGCGAAGACCGCCCCCATCGTGACCGGCCGCAATCTCCCGATCCTCTCCATGATCCGATCAGCGACGGAGTGCGGTGCGTACTGCAAGGCGAGCATGAACACGATCGTCCCCACCACCAAGGGCGTCACGAGCGTGGTCGACGCACCCCAGCCCGTGAACAGGCGTCCGAGCAGCGAGAAGGCGGTCGACAGGGAATCGGCGCGGAAGAACACCCATCCCACGCAGACGAGGTTGAACGTCAGGGCACGCTGGCCCCACACCCGCGCCGCGGTCTCGGCAGGCTCGGGGATCCCTCGCTTCGCTCGGAGGGAACGTCGATAGGCCCCGGCCACCTGCCCCACGCCATGGAACGCTCCCCAGAACACGAACTGCCACGCCGCCCCGTGCCAGAGGCCTCCGAGGACCATCGTGATCAGGATGTTCATGTATGTACGGAGCTCGCCCTTCTTCGAGCCCCCGAGCGGGATATAGAGGTAGTCGCGGAGCCAGCGGCTGAGCGTCATGTGCCAACGGCGCCAGAAGTCCTGCAGCGACCGCGCGCTGTAGGGCCGGTCGAAGTTCTCCGGGAACGTGAACCCCAGCAGCTTCGCCACGCCGATCGCGATATCCGTGTAGCCGCTGAAGTCGGCGTAGATCACGATCGCGTAGCCCCAGATCGCGAACAGCGTCTCGACCGCCCCGTGCCGGCCGGGATCGCCGAACACCGGATCGACGATCGCCGTCGACAGGTAGCTCGACACGACGACCTTCTTGAAGAGGCCGCCGAAGATCAGCCAGGCCGCGCCCCCGACGTCGACGTGGCGTGGGTCGCGCCGGACGTCCAGCTGCGGGATCAGCTCGTTCGGGCGGACGATCGGCCCGGCGACCAGGTGGGGGAAGAACGACAGGAACAGGAAGACGTCGATCAAGCTCGCCGGCTGGGTATCGCCGCGCTGGATGTCCACGATGTACGACACCGCCATGAACGAGAAGAACGACACCCCGACCGGCAGGATCACCTGGATCAGCGGCGGCCCGGCGTGGATGCCGAGGTTGGAGAGCCCGTTCGTCACGCTCACCGCGAAGAAGCCGTAGTACTTGAAGAAGGCGAGCGGGGCGAGCGTGGCCACGACGGCGATGGCCATGACCAGCCGGCGCCGAGCGGGATCCGATTGCCTCGCGACGGCCAGTCCGCCCACCTGGGCGACGGCGCTCACGCCCGCCAGCAGCCAGACGAAATGCCAGTCCCACCAGGCGTAGAAGACGTAGCTGGCGCCGATCATGAAGAGCTTCCATGGCAGCGGGCGCGGGTTCAGGAGCCAATGGCCCAGGAAGACCACGCACAGGAAGACCGCGAAATCGACCGTGGGGAAGAGCATCGGAGGGCAACTCTAGAGGAGCGGTCAGGCCCTCGCGAAGACGACCGCGCCACGGGGCGATGGTCGGGGAGGCACTGCGGCGATCCTCGGACAGGCCCCCAGCAGACCTACATCGAAAGTCCCTGGTCACATTCACCCGTTTGGGGGGAGACGTTAGTGCGTTCAGGCGACACAATACGGGACTGAAGGGGACCCCCATAGCCAGGGAACGTAGTCGTTCCAGGTGAGGGGCAGCCTCGGGAACGGGACCGCGGCGAGGCAGATCAGTGCCTTGACCAGCGGTTCTTCGATGGGTAGCTTCCCCGCCCACGGCTCCATGGCCGTGTTCGGTCGGATTCGACATATCAGCCGGAACGAGAGACCAGGGAGTCGGATATGAGGGCACGGCGGCAGAGCGCACGGAAAGCGATCTCGATCTTGGGGCTCACGGCCCTGATCGCCACGACCTTGCAGGTGTTGGTGGCGCCGGCAGCGCAGGCGGCCACGATCTACACCGATGAGTTCACCAGCCTGACCGGCTGGACCAACACCCGGATCACCCTCGACTCCACGATCGGCTCTCCGGCGTTGCCGAGCGCCCGGGCCGCGGTCACGAACCAGTCGGCGTTCGCCTACCGCAACCTCGCCACCACGACGATGACGCCGTGCATGAGCGTGAACCTGAACCGCGCCTCGGGTGCGGCCGACCTGTTCCGCCTGCGGACCGCCGCCGGTGGTCCGGTCATCAAGGCCGTCGTCTTGACCAACGGGAACCTGCAGCTCCGTTCGGACTTCGGGAGCACGACGATCAACTCGAACGTGGCGCTCGGGACCGGATGGCACAACATCGAGCTCTGCGGCACCGTCGGCTCCAACACCACCTGGGACCTCTTCCGCGACGGCACCGAGATCGTCAGCGACTGGGTCGCGAACACCGGCACGACGCCGGTCGGGCGCATCCAGATCGGTGACACCGCCGCCAAGACCTTCACGATCAACTTCGACCACGTCGTCCTGGACGAGGCGGTCGGCGACGGTGGCACGCCCGGCGACACCACGCCGCCCACGACCCCCGGGACGCCCACCGGCGCCAGCACGACGCCCGGTTCGATCCAGATCGGCTGGACGGCGTCGACCGACGCGTCGCTCCCCCTCACCTACCGCGTCTTCCGCGACGGCGGCGCGACGCCAGGTCGGATCGACGACGACGAACTCGTTCACCGACACCGGCCTCGTCCCCGGCTCGAGCCACACGTACCGCGTCCAAGCGGTCGACACGGCCAACAACGTCAGCGTGCTCAGCCCCGTCTCGGCGTCGATCACCGTGGCGACGGCCGCACCCGTCGGCCAGCCCGTGCCCGGACACACCCGGATCGCCTACGACGTCGTCCGGACCAACACCCCGCTCATCACGACCGGCGACATCACCGACCTCGAGTACATCGGCAACCGGGTCTTCGTCGCCGGGACCTCGATCACCTCGATCCAGAACCGGGGCACGAACACCACGAGCTACAACCAGCCCTACCTGTTCTCGTTCAACGTCGACACCGGCCTGGTCGACGCGAACTTCCGGCCGAACTTCGGCGGCGGTCGCGTGCAGGAGGTCGAGGCCTCACCGGACGGCACCAAGCTCTTCGTCGTCGGGACGTTCAACACCGTCAACGGCGTCACCAAGCGCAAGATCGCCTCGATCAACCCCGTCACCGGCGCGACCGTGCTCGGCTTCACCGCCAACGCCAACAGCCAGGCGACGTCGGTCGAGGCCACCAACACCACCGTCTACGTCGGCGGCCAGTTCACGACGGTGAACGGGGTGCCCCGCGGTGCCCTGGCGGCGTTGAACGCCACCACCGGTGCGGTCGTGCCGAGCTTCGTCAACAACATCACCGGTGGCATCGGCACCAACGGCACGCTCCGCGTGCACGCGATCGTGCTGACGCACGATGACAGCAAGCTGCTCGTCGTGCACACCGGACGCCAGATCAACGGCCAGGACCGCTACGGCGTCGCGCCTGATCGACACCGCGACCAACCAGCTGCTCCCCGTGGCGCACCCGGCTGTGGGACGACAACCTGCAGTTCGTCGGCGGCGTGCAGCGCATCGTCGCCGGTGCGATCGCACCGAACGACTCGTACTTCGTCGTGTCGAGCGGCGCCGGTGGCGACCGTCCGCCGATCAGCGACACGGTGGTCGCCTACCCGCTCGAGGGCGGCGACTTCGTCGAGCCGCTGTGGATCTCGCGCATGTTCGACAGCGTGTACTCGCTCGCGGTCAGCGAGGTCGCCGTGTACGTCGGCGGTCACTTCAACTACAACGAATCACCGACCGCGCCCGACCCGTGGCCGGGTCTGGACAACGTCGGCTACGGCCGCGGTCAGGGACTGGCCGGCTACGGCCTCGGCGACGACATCGTGATCCGCGACCACGTCGGCGCCATCGACCCGGTCTTCGGCAAGTCGATGGACTGGAACCCGGGCTCGAACTCGTACGAGGGCAACCAGGCCATGCTGGCCATGCCGCGCTTCGTCATCACCGGTGGCGACGGCAACACGCAGGGCAGCCAGAACGGCGGACGCATCGCGGTCTACGACTTCAACGACGTCCCCGCCGACGACCCCCAACGACTCCGTGATCGTCAACCCGATCGAGGGTCGGGTCGAGGAAGCCGACGAGCCGTTCACCGTCGACGGCACCGCCACCGCCACCAGCGGTGTGCAGCGCGTCGAGGTCATGGTGCGCGAGCGCGACACCAACCAGTACCTCCAGGACAACCTGACCACGTGGAGCAACACGTCGAACACGATCAACGCCGATCCTCGCGTCGCCCGGTGCCACGTCGACCGCACTGGTCGCTGTCCGGCTGACGATCTCGGACAACCACCGGATCCTGCTGTACTCCCGCACGTTCGGGAACAACGGCAGCAGTGAGGCGATCACGGCCAGGCCGCTCCAGCGCATCGAGACGTTCGGGATCGCCGACCAGACGCCGACGACGTCGATCACCGGACCGAACACCAGCGTGATCCCGACCACGACGTTCATCGTGACGGGCACCGCATCGGACGACTTCGGTGTGAACTCGATCACGGTGTCGATGCGTGACCCGCAGAACCGCTACCTCCAGGACAACGGCACCGCCTCGGCCACCTACAACACGTTCCAGGTGATCCCCGACGTCGTCGGCGCCACGAGCGCCACCTGGTCGTGGGAGGTCACGGTTCCCTACGAAGGTGAGTGGGAAGCCGGCGCAGTCGCCGTCGACACCGAAGGTCAGTCCGACCTCCGCGAAGGCGTTCGGACCTGGATCGTGAGCGACACGGCGGTCCCGCCCGACGGTGACGATCTCCGCGCCCGCGGTGATGATCCCGCCGGTGTCGATCGCCCACGCTCACGATGGCGCCCGGCAGCCCGGTGACGTTCACGGGCACGGCCACCGATGACGAGGGCCTGCACGACGTGACGATCACGCTGCGAGAACGACTCGACCGGCGAGGAGCTCGCGGCCGACGGCACGTGGGGTACCAACGTGCAGGGCGGCAACCACCGCATCTCCCCGCTCGACATCGGCGGGACCACCTACAACTGGTCCTACACCACACCGTTCAACCTGACGTCGGGGAGCTACTCGTTCTCCGTGAGGGCGAGCGACGACCTCGGACTGACGACGTCGTCGACCAACCAGGGCCGTCTGACGATCAACGTCCAGGTCCCCGGCGACGCGTTCCCGAACGCGACGATCACGCCCACCGGCACGCAGAACGGCGTCCAGGTCCTGCACCTGAACCTGACCGGTACCGCGACCGACGACATCGGTGTCTCGGCCGTCCGCGTGAGGATCGAGGAGCAGGACACCAGCCGGTACCTCCAGCCCAACGGCACGCTGTCCGGGGCCATCGCCTTGCTCAACGCCACCCTGACACCCGCGGGAGGCCCGGGAACCACCAGCACGACGTGGACGCTCTCGGTGGACCTGCCGACCGAGGGCGACTACTCGGTGGCGGCGATCGCCTTCGACACCTCGAACCAGCAGGACCCCTCGACCTCCGGGGCGACGTCGCGGTACCCGATCTATCCGGGTGACCTGCCGCCGACCGTCACGGACGCGCTGTTCTCGCCGGCGGAAGGCACCGCCTTCACCGACGGGCGGATCTTCGTCAGCGGACGCGTCGAGGACGACCAGCAGATCGCCGGGCCGACGTGGCGATCAGGAACGGCCTCGGCCAGTACATGAGCTCGTCGGGTCAGTTCACGAGCACCAGCGTGAGCTGGCGGTCCGCGTTCCTGAACAGCCCCGGCTCGCCGGGATCGAACTTCTCGTACACGACGCCGGTGATCCCGACCGGCAGCTACACGGTGTTCGCGCGCGGCGAGGACCAGCACGGCTTCACGACGCTCGTGCCCCCGTCGCGCAACGTGACCGTGACGGGTGCGCCGACGAGCCTGCCGCCGGTGGCCAACTTCACCTTCAGCTGCGCGGCGAACGTGTGCGCGTTCGACGGCCGGACCTCGACCGACGAGACGCCCCGACGCTGACGTACTCGTGGAACTTCGGCAACGGCTCGGGCTCCGGCCCGGTCCCGAGCCGGACGTACACCAGCCCGGGCACCTACACGGTGACCTTGACGGTGCGCGACGAGAACAACCTCACGGGTGTCACGTCGCAGCAGCTCACGATCGTCGAGCCGCCCGGCAACCTGCCGCCGGTCCCGGTGATCAGCACGCCGGTGTGCACCGCACGGACGTGCAACTTCTCCAGCTCGGACTCGACCGATCCGAACACCGGCGACTCGTTCAGCCGTCTCTGGAACTTCGGTGACGGCACGACCAGCACGTCGACGAGTCCGTCGAAGACGTACGCCGACGACGGCACCTACACGGTGACGCTGATCGTGACCGACGGATGGGGCGATTCCGCCACCACCACGCGGCTCGTCACGATCGCCAAGCCGCCCACGAACGCTGCCGCCGATCCCGGTGATCAGCGCTCCGGTCTGCGCCGCACGGACGTGCAACTTCTTCGGGACGGGCACGACCGATCCGAACGGCGACGCGATCACCTACCTGTGGAACTGGGGTGACGGCACGGCGACCAGCACGGGCGTCACGCCGTCGCACACGTTCCCGACGGTCGGGACGTTCACCGTCACGCTCACCGCGACCGACGCGTGGGGCGACTTCGCCAGCACCACACGGGTCGTCACGATCGCCGAGCCGCCGACGAACGTGGCACCGGTGCCGGTGATCAACGCGCCGACCTGCGTGGGACGCGTGTGCAGCATGTCGAGCGCGGGCTCGGCCGATCCGAACGGCGACGCGTTCACGTACCTGTGGAACTTCGGCGACGGCACGGCGACCAGCACGTCGTCGGCACCGTCGCACACGTTCCCGGCGAACGGTCCCTACACGGTGACGCTGACGCTCACCGACGCGTGGGGCGACTGCCGCCAGCACGACGCGGGTCGTCTCGTTCACCGAGCCGCCGACGAACGTGGCTCCGGTCCCGGTGATCGACCTGCCGGTGTGCACCGCGCGCACCTGCACCCTCACCGCGACGGGCTCGTCCGATCCCAACGGCGACGCGTTCACGTACCTGTGGAACTTCGGCGACCTGACGGCGACCAGCACGTCGGCGACCGCGGTCCACCTGTACGCGGCCGACGGCACCTACACGGTGACGCTGACCCTCACGGACATCTGGGGCGACGCTGCGACCACGACCCGGACCGTCACGATCGCCGAGCCGGCGTCGAACCTGCCGCCGGTCCCGGTGATCAGCACGCCGACGTGTGTGGTGCGCACGTGCACCTTCCCCGGTGTCAGCTCGTCTGATCCCAACGGCGACTCGTTCACCTACCTCTGGAACTTCGGGGACACGACGACGAGCACGTCGGCGAGCCCGTCGAAGACGTACACCGCCGACGGCACCTACACGGTGACGCTCACCGTCACCGACTGGTGGGGCGACTTCGCCACCGCCACACGGGTCGTCACGATCGGGGAGCCGGTCGGCAACCTGCCGCCGGCCCCGGTGATCAACACGCCGTCGTGCGTGGCGGTGAACTGCACCTTCTCCAGCGTCGGCACGGTCGACCCGAACGGGGACTCGTTCACGTACCTCTGGAACTTCGGAGACACGACGACGAGCACGTCGGCCAACCCGTCGAAGACCTACGCGGGGGCGGGCACCTTCACGGTCACGCTCACCGTCACCGACGGATGGGGCGACTTCGCCACGGCGACGCGGGTCGTCACGATCACCGAGCCGCCCACCAACGTGGCGCCGGTCCCGGTGATCGTCAACCCGCCGTCGTGTGTGGCGCTGGTGTGCACCTTCTCCAGCGCCGGCTCGGCCGACCCGAACGGCGACGCGTTCACCCGCGTGTGGAACTGGGGTGACGGCACGGCGAACACCACGTCGACGACCGTGACGCAGGCGCACACGTTCCCGGCGGCGGGCACGTACACCGTCACGCTGACCCTCACCGACTGGTGGGGAGACGCGGCGAGCACCACGAGGGTCGTCACGGTGGCGTAACGCCGAGATCGATCGAAGGTTGAGGCTGCGGCCCGCGCGGATGCGCGGGCCGCAGTGCGTCCGGGGTGAGGTGCTCCGCTCCGCGAGGTCTTCAGACCTCGCGGAGCCGACGCTCCAGGAACGCTCGCTCCTCGGGGTTCGTCGTCAGGTCCAGGGCTCGGCGGTACGCGGCCGCCGCCTCATCGCCGCGACCCAGCCGCCGGAACAGATCGGCCCGTGCGGCATGGAACAGGTGGTAGCCGTCGAGCTCGTCGGCCAGGTCCTCCGTCAGCGCCAGGCCGACGTCCGGGCCGTCGGCCATCGCCACGGCCACCGCGTGGTTCAGCGACACGACCGGTGAAGGAGCCCGCTCGACGAGCGCCCGGTACAGCGTGGCGATCTGCGGCCAATCCGTGTCCTCGGCCCGCGGCGCCTGCGCGTGGAGGGCCGCGATGGCGGCCTGCACCTGATACGGCCCAGGAGTGCCCAGGGCCATCGCTCGGTCGAGCGTTGCCACGCCCTCGTCGATCATGTCGTGGTCCCAGACGGATCGGTCCTGGTCCTCGAGCAGGACCAGGGCACCCGCGGGGTCGACCCGTGCCCGGTGACGCGAGTGCTGCAACAGCATCAGCGCCAGCAGGCCGAGCGCCTCGGGTTGATCGGGCATCAGGCTCGACAGCACACGGGAGAGCCAGATCGCCTCGTCGCAGAGCTCGACGCGGACCAGCGGTCCCTCGGTCGCGCTGTAGCCCTCGTTGAAGATCAGGTAGAGCACGGCGAGGACGCCGTCGAACCGCTCGGGCAGCAGCTCGCGGGGCGGGACGCGGTACGGGATCGCCGAGTCGTGGATCTTCTTCTTCGCCCGGACCAATCGTTGCTGGACCGTCGTCTCACTGGCGATGAACGCGCGCGCGATCTCGCGCGTCGACAGGCCACCGACCGTGCGGAGCGTGAGCGCCACGCGCGACTCCAGGGGGAGCGCGGGGTGGCAGCAGGTGAAGATCAGGCGGAGCCGGTCGTCGGTGATCTCGTGCATGTCGTCACCCAGTGACTCGAGGTCGCGGATCCGCTGGGCGGCTTCCGACTTCCCGGGCCGCTGCTGCTCGCGACGGATGCGATCGATCGCGCGGTTCCGAGCCGTCGCCGTGATCCAGGCGCCCGGGTTGTCCGGGATGCCATCGGCCGGCCACCGATCGAGCGCGATCGCGAACGCCTCCTGCACGGCCTCCTCGGCCAGGTCGAAGTCGCGGAGCACGCGGATGAGCGTCGCCACCGCCCGCCCGGACTCGCGCCGGAACAGGCGATCGACGACCTCAGCTGCCTCGCTCACATGTCGATGATGGGCCTGACCTCGACGGTCCCGTACTTGACCGCGGGCAGCTTCCCGGCCGCCTCGATCGCCTCATCCAGGTTCGCGCACTCGACGATGTAGTAGCCGCCGAGCTGCTCCTTGGTCTCGGCGAACGGCCCGTCGGTCGCCAGGATCTTGCCGTCGGCCTCTCGCACGGTGGTGGCCTGATCGGTGTCGGCGAGCTGGTCTCCGGCCCGCATCCAGCCCTTCTCGACGAGCCAGTTCGAGTACTTCGAGTACTCCTCCAGGCCGGCGTGCTGCTCGGCCTCGGACATCGCGTTCCACATGGTCTGGTCGGCGTAGATCAACAGCATGTAGCGCACGGAGCCCTCCTTCGGATCCTCGCGGCCCCATCGGCCACGCCCACCTTAGCGACGAGCGGCGCGGAGCGATATCGACAACCGCTAGTGGGCGGGCGGGCCGTCCTCCGAGTCGTGCGACACGTCGGCGACCAGATCGTGCGGCCGCGGGATCGGCAGGGCGGCAGGGATGGGAGCGGCAGGGACGGGAGCGGCAAGGAGGGAAGCGGCAGGGGTGGGAGGGAGGGCAAGGGCAGCGGCAACGGCAGCGGCAGAGGGAGCGACGGAGACGGGGACGGACGCGGGGTCGGCGACGGGCGCGTCGTCGGGGGGGGAGGGCGACGGAGACGGCGTGGTCGTGGGGGTCGGCTTGGGTCGGGTGGTCGGGCTCGGTGTGCCGGGGTGTGGCGTCGGCGAGGTGGTCGGGGTGGGCGTGGTCGACGGAACCGGCTCCTCGGATGGATCCGTCGTGGGGTTGGGAGTGCCCGGATCGGGGGTCGGTGCCGGGGTGGGCACGCTGGGAGCGGGCGAAGCGCCACCCGGTCCTTCTGCGGGCGACGGCGCCACGACGGCCCCGGCGCTGTTCCGCCCATCGTGGTTCGAGGCGGCGCGATGGTGGCCGTGAGCGGATGCGCCCATCGGACCGGCAACGACCATCGCCGTCACACCCGCGGCCACGGTGGCCGCCGCGGCCCCCTGGGTCATGGCCGTCACGGACTGGAGCCCGACCTCCTGCAGCCGCGCGAGGAACGGGAGTTGGACGACGAGCGAGACGGGCCCCGTGCGCCACAGCAGCTTGGGCAGCGAGATGCTCAGGAACGCCCGCACGATCTCCGGGTCGAACTGTCCGCCCGCGCAGTCGGCCAGTTCCCGCCGGGCCGCCCAGACCGCCATGGGCTTCTTGTATGAACGGGCCGCGGTCATGGTGTCGTACGCGTCGGAGACCGAGACGATCCTGCCTCCCAGCGAGATCGCGTCGCCTCCGACCGCGTTCGGGTAGCCCTTGCCGTCGAAGCGCTCGTGGTGCTCGACGATCGCCTGACCCCACGGCGCCGAGCCACGACATGATCGGCTCGGCGATCCGGGCGCCCTCCGTCGGGTGGCCCTTCATGAGTTGCCATTCGTGCTCGTCCAGCGAGCCGGGCTTGTTCAGGATCTTGGGCGAGATCGTGAGCTTGCCGATGTCGTGCATCAGTGCGGCCCACCGCAGGCGGTAGCGATCGCCTTCTGACAGCTGGAGCTCTTCACCCAGGAGGTCCGTGAACACGCGCACGCGCTCGGCATGGCCGCGCGTGCGCCGGTCGTGCGCCTGCAACGCCACCGACAGCGAGAGGATGGTGGCGGCCGTGTGGCTCTCCTCGCGCGACACCGAGTCCTCCTGCGTCTCGGCCAACCGAGACTCCAACTTCTTGACGCTCCCGGCCGTGCGCGCGATCGAGAACCGCGTCGGCGCCTGGTCGGGGAAGAGCATCGAGAGCTTGAGGAGCGTGACGAGCGGGAGCAGCCGCCGGCCGGCGCGCTCGACACCGACCGCGACCAACAACGCGCACGCCAGCACGCCCAACGCCCACCCGAACCACCACGGACCTTCGGGGGAAGGAAGGAGTCGCCGGATCAGGGCGGTGACCGCGAGTGAAGCGGCGATGGGGACCAGCATGATGAACAGACGCAGCCCCGCAGCCAGGGCCGGCCGCGCTCGCCAGGTGTCGCCGGTCGGAGTCTGTGTGCCCACGATTCCCCATCGGGCGGTCGGGCGACGTGCTGGATGGTCCAAGCGGCTGTTCGGCGCTCCGGAGCGTCGTAGGACGTTCGGTCCGAGTCGATGCGGACCTTCGGTCCCGGCCGTCGGTCGGTCTTCGATCAGGGGTGAAGCGCCACGTACCGTGCGAAGTACGCCTGGACCACCGGGATGAGACCCGTGACGTAGGCGCCGTTCGAGCATCCCCGGCACCACGCCGACGCGCGGATCGCCTCGGCGGTCGCGATCGCGATGTCGCAGCTGCGCAAGGCATCCAAGATCGCCTGATACCCGTACGACTCGGCACCGCCGGTGAGCGTCTCCTCGGAGGCGCGCAGCCCCTGCGTCAGTGAGACGAAGTTCTGCACGCCGACCTCGTTGAAGCTCGTCGACCGCGACATGCGATGCGTGGTGGCGAGCGGGTTCCATCGAGCTTCCGTGAACTCGTTGGCCTGCCACGCCACGACCACCACCAGGTTGTGGCGGCACGTCGGCGCTCCCAGGTGGTCCAGGAACCGCCGGGCCCAGTCGCCGAACGGGAGCGCCCCCGACCGGCGCGCGATCCTGCGCTCGATCGCCCGGACGTCGCGTTGTGCCTCACGTTGCATCCTCGCGAGCTCGGCGAGCGCATCCTGCTGCGCGGCGAACGTCCGGAGCAGTTCGGCCTGTCGCGACTCGATCTGCGCCAACAGCCGTCGGCGTTCGTCCGCGGCACGTTCCAGTGCCGCGCGCACGGACGCCATCTGCGCTGCCTCCGACGTCACCTCGGCGGCGAGCGCGGCGTCGGCCTGCTGGACGCTGTCGAGCATGATCGTGCGGTCCATGAGATCGGAGAACGAGTCGGCGCTCAGGAGGTACGCCGCCGAGGCACCCGGACCCAGCATCACGAACGCCTGACGCGCGCGGTCGTTGAGTCGCTCCTGGACGACGCCGGCTTCGGCCTGGGCCGATGCGAGCTCGTGTTGCGCATCTACCAACCGTCCTTGCAGGCGGTCGAGAGCCTGGCGGGATGCGGCGACGTCGGAGGCGAGCTCCAGGATCGTGCGCTGGAGATCCGCGACCGAGGCGCGAACGCCGCCGGCCTGCTGTTCCAGCTGCTCGACACGCTCCCTGGCCACGTCGATCGGCGGCCGGGCCCCCGCGAGGGAAGTGGCGCCGGCCACGATCGTCAACGACAGCATCGCGGCCGCGATGCGGTGGCCGATGCCGTTCGGCGTGACGGTTCCCTTCTCCCCCACGTTCCCCCATCGGCCTGCGCCGCACGACGCTTGACGTGCTGGCCGGCGCGCTAGGCTACCGGGCCATGGTGGCTCCCGACCCGCTCGACTTCATCGATGTCGATCATCTCCTGTCCGACGAGGAGCGCCAGGTCCGCGAACTGGTCCGCGAGTGGGTCGGCGACAACGTCCTCCCGCACATCGAGGGCTGGTTCGAGGCGGGCACGTTCCCCAAGGACATCGCGCTCGAGCTCGGCGGCTGGGACTGCTCGGCATGCATCTGGAGGGCTACGGATGTCTCGGCGCCAACGCCGTTTCCTACGGACTGGCGTGCCTGGAGCTCGAGGCAGGCGACTCGGGGTTCCGTTCGTTCGTGAGCGTCCAGGGTTCGCTCTGCATGTTCCCCATCTGGAAGTACGGCACCGAGGAGCAGAAGCAGCGATGGCTCCCGGCCATGGCGAAGGGCGAGGCGATCGGGTGTTTCGGACTGACGGAGTCCGACTTCGGAAGCGATCCCAACCACATGCGGACGTCGGCCAAGCGCGACGGAGACGGCTGGGTCCTGAGCGGATCGAAGATGTGGATCACGAACGGGTCCATCGCCGACATCGCCGTCGTCTGGGCGCAGACCGACGACGGCATCCGCGGGTTCCTGGTCCCGACGGACACACCCGGGTTCTCCGCGAGCGACATCCATCGCAAGCTGTCGCTCCGCGCGAGCGTGACGTCGGAGCTCGTGCTCGACGGCGTACACCTGCCCGAGGACGCGGCGCTCGACGTCACGGGGATGAAGGGCCCGCTCTCATGCCTGTCCGAGGCGCGGTTCGGCATCGTGTGGGGTGCGATGGGAGCCGCCCGGTCCTGCTTCGCGTGTGCGCTCGAGTATTCGAAGACGCGGGTGCAGTGGGGACGGCCGATCGCCGGGTTCCAGCTGACCCAGGAGAAGCTCGCGAACATGGCGACGGAGCTGAACAAGGGGACGCTCCTCGCGCTGCACCTCGGTCGGATGAAGGACGAGGGCCGGCTGCGTCCCGAGCACGTGAGCATGGGCAAGCTCAACAACGTCCGCGAGGCGCTCGATATCGCCCGCACCGCTCGGACCATCCTGGGCGCGTCGGGTATCACGTTGGAGTACCCGGTGATCCGTCACGCCAACAACCTCGAGTCCGTCCTGACGTACGAGGGGACCAGCGAGATCCACACGCTGATCCTCGGGCAGGCGCTCAGCGGGGAGCGCGCGTTCGACTGATGCTCGCGGAAGGAGTCGCATGAGCTCGTACTCGTTGCTGAAGCTGGTCCACATCCTGTCGGCGATCGTCGCGGTCGGCACCAACGTCACGTACTTCGTGTGGCTCTCCCGCATCAAGCGGCAGCCGCGTCCGGAGCAGGCCGTGGTCCTCAGCGGCATCCGGGCGCTGGACTCGCGACTCGCAGGCCCGGCGTACGCGGTCCTGCCGCTCACCGGGTATCGGCATGGTCCTCGTCGAGGACATCCCGTGGTCCACGTTCTGGGTGGCCGTGGCGATCGGTCTCTACGTGGTGGTGGGGGTGGTCGCGGGGGCGTTCTTCGGCCCGGCGCTCCGGCACCAGGTCGAGCTCGTCGCGAGCGAGGGAGGGGCTCCGGAGGCGTACGCCGACGGCCGCGCGACGGACGACGATGTTCGGGTTCCTCACGATGCTCCCGATCGCGGCCATCCTCTACCTGATGGTGATCAAGCCGACGCCCTGACGGGATCGGACGGTCGGGCCGGTTCCGCTTGAGGGTCAGGTAGCCTTGGCTCGCGGTTCCTGTCCACCCGAGGAGTGCTGATGGAGGTCACGATGTCCCGCGAGACCGATTGGATGGTGTTCGAGAAGGCGGTGGAGGTCACGGCCTCTGCGGTGCGAGGCACGGCCGGCGGCAGCCAGCCGGCGTCCTACGTCGCCGACGTGTTCCGCGAGATCCACAAGGCCCTCAAGGAGACGGCGGAGACGATGGTCCCGAAGGACACGAAGGCCGGCTTCTAGCGCGAACCGTGGCGGTCTCAGCGCGACACCTCGCGGCGGGCGTCGAGCCCGATCGCGTCTCGCAGCGAGCGCTGCTCGCTTGGTACCGAAGGAACGATCCCGGATACCCGTGGCGGGGACGCCGCGACGCCTACGCCGTCCTCGTGTCCGAGATCATGCTGCAGCAGACGCAGGCGTCTCGCGTGGCCGAGACGTTCCCCGCGTTCCTGGAACGGTTCCCCGACGTTCGCACGCTCGCGTCGGCATCCCGTGCCGACGTGCTCCGCGGCTGGGGAGCGCTCGGATACGCGCGTCGCGCGGTATCGCTCCACGAGGCGGCCCGCCGCATCGTCGAGCGCCACGACGGCGAGGTGCCCGCCGGAACGGCCGCGCTGCTCGCGCTTCCCGGCATCGGCCCGTACACGGCCGCAGCCGTCGCGTCCATCGCGTTCGGGGTCCCCGTCGCCGCGGTCGACACGAACGTCCGGAAGGTGATCGCCAGGCTGGCGTTCGGCAGCGAACCCGACGAGATCGCCGCGGGGGACGTCGCCGGGGCCGCAGCCGACTGGCTCCCGCCCGGCGATCCCGGCGACTGGAACCAGGCGCTGATGGATCTGGGGCGAGCGGTGTGCCGCCCCGCGCCCCGATGCGACGCGTGTCCCCTGGCCGGGTCGTGCCGGTTCCGCGCGAGCGGACGGACGGGCCGTCGCAGCGGCCGGTCGCAGCCGGCGTTCGAGGGCTCGATGCGCCAGGCGCGCGGGGGAGTGTTGCGGGAGCTCCGCGGTCGTGACCGCGCCGCGACGATCGGCACGATCGCCGCGGCGCTCGCCCTCCCGATGCCGCGCGTCGACCTCGCGGTCGACGCGCTGGAGCGCGACGGTCTGGTGCAGCGGACCGGTTCGGGACGCGTTCGCCTCGCTCGCTGAGCTTGGTCCAACCCCCTGGCCGCGGCCTCGCCTTGACCCTCGTCCCGGTCCTGCGGTAGATTGCAAGAATGAGAGCGATTCCCATTATGAGAAACGGGAAGGAAGGCTCTCGCTTGCGTCCTGGTGTGTGCGGCGCTCCTGGCGCTCATCGCCTCGTCGTGCGGGAACCCGGCCGGGTCCTCGCCGCCATCGGGAACCCTCGCGGTTGTCGCATCGTTCTATCCGGTCCAAGAGGCGGCTGAGCGCGTCGGTGGCAACCTGGTCGACGTCACGAACCTGACGACTCCGGGGGTCGAGCCGCACGACCTGGAGCTGACACCCGACCAGGTCGAGGCGATCGCGACCGCCGACGTGGTGCTCTACCTGGGCCAGGGGTTCCAGCCCGCGGTCCAGGATGCGCTCGGTGACGCTCAGGGGATCACGATCGATCTGCTCGCTCATGTGCCGACCGTCGAACCGCCCAGCGGGAGCGACGAGGGCCTGACGATCGACCCACACGTGTGGCTCGACCCCGTCCTGTACGTGCGATTGGTGGAGGAGATCCGCGTCGGCGTGACGGAGGCGGCACCAGACGAAGCGTCCACGTTCCGAGCGAACACCGACGCGTTCGTTGATGAGCTCGACCGGCTCGACGACGCGTTCCGGACGGGTCTGGCGACATGCGATCGAACCCTGCTCGTGACGAACCACGCGGCGTTCGGGTACCTGGCCGCCGAGTACGGACTCACGCAGGAGGCGATCGGCGGCCTGGCTCCCGACGCGGAGCCCAGCGCGCAGCGTCTGGCCGAGCTCCAAGGGTTGGTGGAGCGCGAAGGGGTCACGACCGTCTTCACCGAGGACCTGGTGTCGCCCAAGGTCGCCGAGACGCTCGCGGAGGAAGCGGGCGTGCGGACCGCCGTCCTCCACACGATCGAAGGTCTGACCGACGAGGAGGTCGCCGCGGGCGACGACTATCGTTCGCAGATGCAGGAGAACCTCTCCACGTTGCGGGGGGCCCTTGGCTGCACGTGATCGCCTCTCGCAACCGGAGACCGGAGGCCCGCTGTTGGAGGCCACCGGGGTGTCGTTCGCGTACGGGCGGACGCCGGTCCTCGAGCGGGTGGACCTCCGCGTCGACCCCGGGGAGTTCGTCGCGCTCGTCGGTCCCAACGGCTCCGGCAAGTCGACGCTCGTGAAGCTGCTCTTGGGCTCGCTCACACCCACGTCGGGCACGGTCCGTCTCTTCGGCGCGTCCCCTCAGGAGGTTCACGACCGGTGGCGGCTCGGCTACGTGCCGCAGCGACCGGTCCTGGGATCCGAGGTGCCGGCGACCGTGCAGGAGATCGTGGCGACGGGCCGTCTCGCGCGGCGCGGATGGTGGCGCCCGCTGCGGGCGGAGGATCGCGACGCGGCGCGGCATGCGCTGGAATCGGTGGGCCTGGGGTCGTTCGCCGAACGGCCCGTGAACGAACTGTCGGGCGGGCAGCAGCAGCGCGCGTTCATCGCGCGCGCGTTCGCGAGCGACCCCCAGCTGCTGGTCCTGGACGAGCCCATCGCGGGCGTCGACGCGGAGTCCCAACGCCGTTTCCGCGACTCGCTCGTGCACCTGATGCGAGATCACGGAGCCGGCGTCCTGCTCGTCTCGCACGAGCTCTCGGCGGTGGCGAACGACCTGGACCGGGTCGTGGTGCTGAAGGGGACCGTCCTGTTCGACGGACCGCCGTCCAAGCTGGTCGACGAGGGCGTGAGCCTCGGCGTCCACCGCGAGGACCTGCCGCTTTGGCTGGAGGGGCTCCGCTGATGCCGTGGCCGGTGTCCGCCCTGCCGTATCCGTTCGAGCTCGGCTTCATGCAGCGCGCGCTGGTGGCCAGCCTCGCCGTGGGGATATTCGCGCCGATGATCGGGACGTTCCTCGTGCAGAAGCGGATGTCGTTGATCGGTGACGGGATCGGACACGTCGCGTTCGCCGGCGTCGGGGCGGGCGTTGATCGCCGGGGTCTGGCCGGTGTGGACCGCGCTCGTGTTCGCGGTGGGTGGGGCGCTGGGCGTGGAGTGGCTTCGCGCCGCGGCGCCGGGCGTCGGGCGACCTGGCCCTGGCCCTCTTCTTCTACTCGGGGATCGCCGCTGGGCGTCGTGCTGGTGAGCCTGGGCGGCGGTCTCAACGCGAGCTTGCTGACCTATCTCTTCGGCCAGCCGCTGACGGTCAACGACAGCGAGGTCTGGTCGTGATCCTCGTGCTCGGGGTCGTGATCATCGCGTCGATGCTGGCGCTCCGTCGCGTCTTGTTCGCCGTCGTGACCGACGAGGACTGGTCGCGCGTCTCGGGTCTGCCGGTGGGCGTCGTCAACAACGTGCTCGCCGTGCTGACGGCGGTGGCCGTCGTCGCCGCGATGCGGATCGTCGGCATCTTGCTGATCGCCGCGATGATGGTGCTGCCGGTCGCGAGCGGTCAGGTGCTCGCCCGCTCGTTCCGGGCCACGCTCCGTTGGTCGATCGCGGTCAGCGTCGGCTCGGTGATCGCCGGGCTGGCTGCCTCCCGTATCTGGGGGACGGCGCCGGGCGGCACGATCGTGTTGATCGCGGCTGGGGTGTTCGTCGTGGTGGCGATCGTCCGGCGGCGTGTGTCGCCGCGCCTCCCCGCCATCGAGGAGGTCGACCTATGATGGCCGCTGTGCCGAGCGATCTCCACGCCGCGATCGAGACCCGGCTGCGTGCGGTCGGGCAGCGGTACACCCCGAAGCGCAGGGCGCTCGTGGACATGTTGCGCCGCGCCGGCAAGCCGGTCTCGATGACCGACGTCGTCTCGGGGCGGTCCGCGCCGCCGCAGAGCTCGGCATACCGCAACCTCGCCGTGTTGGAGCACGCGGGCGTCGTCCGTCGGGTGATCACCGAGG
The DNA here is from genome assembly GCA_963777495.1 of uncultured Actinomycetes bacterium. Lineage (GTDB taxonomy): Bacteria > Actinomycetota > UBA4738 > UBA4738 > HRBIN12 > JBBQVZ01. Next base: position 275,815 of record CAVZQM010000015.1, read on the forward strand.
GGGAGTTCGCGCGGTTCGAGCTCACGGAGGAGCTCACCGAGCACCACCATCACCTGATCTGCTCGGGATGCGGACGGGTGGAGGACGTCACGGTGCCCTCGGACCTGGAGGGGACGCTCGACCGGACCCTCGATCGGCTTGCCCGCCGGGCCGGCTTCGCGGACGTCGATCACCGGCTCGATCTGATCGGCACGTGTGCGGAGTGTGCCCGCCGGCTCTGAGGAGCGTTACGGGGTGAGGTAGGGGCGGTCCGGCTGCGGGATCGCGTCGATGGTGCTCGCGTCGACCAGGATCTCGTTGCCCAGCGGGTAGATGCGGCCGATCACCCGCACCCAGTCGTCGGGAGCGAAGCGGCCCGGCGGGACGTTGACCACGCGGACCTGCGCGCTGGTCGCATCGGCCACGCAGCACGTGACGACGTAGCGGGTCAGCAGGACCTCATCGGCGGTCGCGCCTTCCTCGCGCCAGATGAATCCCTCCAGCGTGACCTCTTCACCCGCGCGCGCACGCAGCGCCGCCATACCGCGCGTGGACGATTGGGCGGTCGCGACGTCGATGAACGACATCGTTCCGGACGCGATGTCGGTCGACGACACGGTGATGCCGGACCCGATGAAGCCGCTGCGGCGACCGAGCGCGTAGCCGGAGAGCGTCGCGGGCGGCAGGACCATGATCAACACCACGGGGAGCGCAACCACGCCGAGCGTCCACGAGGCGTTGCGGGCGAGCGGCTCCCCTTGGGTCACGCGCGCCGTCACCAGCCGTCCGACCGTGGCGATCGTGAGCAACACGGCGCCGGTCGGCACCACCCAGAACGTGCGCGTGGACAGGTAGAGCGACCACCTGTCGCTCGCCAGCAGGAACCAGAACAGACCCGCCCACGCACCGAGCACCAGGCCGGTGGCCACCCGGGAAGGGCTCCAGCGCCGCCTCATCCGAACACCACCTGGATCCACAACGTGCCGGCGAGCGTGACGGCGACGACGGTCACGGTCACCGTCCGGACGAAGCCCTTGCGGTACGTCCCGGCGTAGAGGGCGCCGAGCTTCAGGTCGATCATGGGTCCCGAGACCAGGAACGCGAGCTGGGCCGCCGGGCCGAACTGGGTGAACGACGCCGCGACGAACGCATCGGATTCGGAGCAGAGCGACATGAGGAACGCCAGTCCCATCATGGCCAGGAGCGAGATGACGGGCAGATCCGCCACCGTCCCCACGATCGTTTGCGGCACGAAGGTCTGCACGGCCGCCGCGATCCCCGCTCCCAGGACCAGGAACTTGCCCATGAAGAAGAAGTCGCCGCTCAGGTGCGAGACGAAGCGAGCCGTACGAGCTCCGTCGCGCCCGGATCCGTCGTCCTCCACGTCGTCGTCCGGGCGAGGCTTGAGCAGTTCGTCCTTGCTGGTGGCTCCGATCACCCATCCCACGGCGACGGCGACCAGGAACCCCAGTCCCATCCGCCCGAGCACCATCACCCAGAGCGAGTCGCGCCCCTGGTAGGCGACGAACGTCGACGCCACGACCACCGGATTGAGGATGGGTGCGGCCAGCATGAACGTGACGGCGGCGGACGGAGCCAGTCCCTTGCGCGCCAGTCGGCGAGCCACCGGCACCGACCCGCACTCGCACACCGGGAACGCGATGCCCGCGAGCGCAGCGGCCGGAAGCTGCAACCGGCGCGGGAGCCGCGCGAGGTGCGCGAACGTCGACGCCGGCACGAAGACCTCGATCGCGGCGGACACGAACGCCCCCAACAGGACGAACGGCATCGCTTCCACGAGCAGCGAGCCGAACACGATGAGGAAGTTCTGGAGCCATGCCACCCGTTCGGGGTCGGACACCCGAACGACCACCGCGATCAGCACGAGGCCGCCGATCACCAGGAACGCCGTCCGGCGCGAGGAGTCGGCGCGCGGCGGCGAGAGGTCGCGGTGTGCGACCTTCACGGCCATCAGCAGTACCTGGCGAACGAGATCGCGAACCCCGGATACGCGTCTGCGAACGTTCGCGATCCATCCGTGACAAGCATCGCGTCCATCGCGCGGACGACATCGTCGGACGTCACGCCGTTGGCCGTGAGGGCGTCTTGGTCCAGGAACAGCCCGCCGGGCACGGTCGCCGCGACCACGGGCGCTCCGATCGCGCCGTCCACGGTCTCCGCGATGGAAAGATCCGGTGTTCGGTCGGCCGCCGAGCCTGTGGCGGCGACGACGAACGTCGCCGCGATGCCCGCCCGGTCCAGCTCGGACGCGATCGCCCGGGTGGTCCGTGCCATCGCGGATGCGGATCCGCCCAGCGCCACGCCGAGGATGTCCGGGACGTCGTCGGCGCCGAAGCCGGAGGAGACCAGCCGACGGAGCGACGTCACCGCGTCGGCTCCCGTCTCGACGTCGTCGCGGTCGTGCTCGGTGTACCAGGCACCGCCGATCAATCCTCTGTCCATCACCGCTCGCCCGATCAGGCCGATCCGAGGGCGCTCGCCGAAGCGGCGGTCGACGTCCTCCGCCAGCGTCGACACCACCGGGAGCGGGGCGCCGGGTCCCCACGCCGGCCGGATCTGCCCTCGATCGTTGCGGACGGATGCCGCCACGATCCCGTGTTCCGACGGCAACGCACCGGTCCCGATCGTCGCAAGCGCGGCGGCCGGGTCCAGTGGGAGCGCGTCGGTCGTGCCGTCGAGCGTGCCGGCACCGGCCGTCACCATCCGTCGCAGGAACCGCCCGGCGCCCGTCGAACGCAACTCGGCCGAGCCGACGCCTTTCCAGGCGATCATCACGATGAGACGCGGACGAGCGCTCGATGCCACCCCCTCCACCGCGACCCCCGCGCGGACCTGCGGATGGGGACGGTCGAAGCCCAGGATCTCGGCGAGCGTGGGCGCCACCTGGTCGAGCCCCGTCCCATCGGGGAGCGTGAGCTGGCTCACTCCCACCCCCCAGAAGACGATCGGGATGCGCGCGTCGATCGCGGAGGTCGACGGCCACGCGACGGGAACGTCATCGACCACGGTCACGACGTTCGTGCCGTCCGTCGTGGCCATCACGTCGGGGGACCGCCCTTGCCGGTAGCCCGCCTCGATCAGCGTTCGGAGGTCGGCCGGCAGCGAACAGAACGGCACCTCCCGTGCGATGTTCTCCGCCTGGGCGCACGTCTCGCCCACGCAGAACGCCCGGAGCGCGATCGCCGGCGCTCCGACCAGCGCCAACGCGATGACCAACACGCCGAGGCGTCGCCCGGATGCCATGTCGTCCAAGCTACCGCCTCGGTTGTCGTTCGGGGCGCCGTCCGGGACGCTAGACCGTCAGTGACCCCGAAGCGCCTCCTCCTGCTTGCGCTCGCCTTCGGTCTGCTCGTGACGTCGACCGTCACCGTGCCGCGGCTGACCGCGCGCGCGCAGACGGACGACGACGACCTCGTGGCGCTGGCGTGCTCCCTTCCTCACGAGTACCTACTGCGCACGTGGCGCGGATGGAGCCCCGATCGCGCCGCGCAGCTCACGTTCATCGCGAAGGAGCCCAACTTCGTCGGCTCGGGCCTGCCGCACGTCGGCCCGTGGGACTACTTGGAGGACGTGCCGATGCTCTGGTACGGGCCCGGGTTCGTCCCGGCGGGGCAGCGTATCGACCGGCCGGTGACGCTGGCGGGCATCGCTCCCACGGTGGCGGAGCTGCTGCACTTCGACGGATACCGGGCGATCGACGGCCAGCCGATGCGCGAGGCGGTCGAGTCCACGGACAGCGTACCGAAGCTGGTGGTCACGATGGTGTGGGACGCCGGCGGCATCAACGTGCTCGACGAATGGTCGGACGCTCACCCGTACCTGGACAAGCTGATCGCGAGGGGCACGTGGTACGAGGACGCGAGCGTGGGTTCGTCGCCGACGAGTACCGCGCAGGCCCATGCCACGATCGGCACCGGGGCGTTCCCGAAGACCAACGGGGTCACCGGCCACCACCTGCGCATCGGTGACCAGATGACCAGCCCCTGGAACGAGGGGCCGGCGTTCCTGATCGAACCGACGCTCGCGGACCTGTACGACCGTGCCATGGACAACGAGCCGGTCGTGGGCATCGTCGGGACCGTCGACATCCACTTCGGGATGCTCGGACATGGCTCGTTCTTCACCGGCGGCGATCGCGACATCGCGCTGACGCGCTCGGTGCTCGACGGGGAAACGCTCACGGACGAAGGGTTCGAATGGAACCTGCCGCCGCGTGAGGCCGGCTACTACAAGTTCCCGCGGTACGCGAACGACGTCCCGGGCTTCGAAGAGGACGTCCGGGCGGTCGACCAGGCCGACGGCCAGCTGGACGGTCTGTGGCGCGACAACTCCATCGATCAGCTGCTGAAGGGGTTCGACACACCGGCCCGCACGCCGTATCAGGAGCGGGTCGTGGAGACGGTGATCCAGAACGAGGGGTTCGGAAGGGACGACGTTCCCGACCTGCTCTACCTGAACTTCAAGGAGATCGACTACGTCAGCCACGTCTGGTCCATGAACTCACTCGAGATGCGCGACGCGGTCGTGGCGCAGGACCTCGCGCTCAAGCGGTTCGTCTCGTTCCTGAACGACGAGGTGGGCAAGAACCGATGGGTGCTGGCGCTCACGGCCGATCACGGCGCCATGCCCGATCCGGCCGTCAGCGGCGGGTTCCAGGTCAACATCCCTCCGATCGAGGCGGGGATCGAGGAGCGGTTCGACGCCGACGACGACGACACGGCCGTCGTCACGCTGGTGCAGCCATCGCAGGTCTTCCTGGACGTCGACGAGTTGGAGCAGAACGGGTTCACGGTGGGAGACGTCGCCCGCTACGTGATGACGCTCACCCAGTCGCAGACGCTCTCCCCGAACCAGACGCTCGACCCGGCGACGGCGAACGAGCCGGTGTTCCAGGCCGCGTTCCCCTCGGCGCTCATGGAGGAGCTCCCCTGTCTCCCCGAAGCCGCCGGCTAGACCCCGCCGGTTAGGATGTCGCCCGCATGGCGTTGACCGATACCGAGCGAGCTCAGGCCGCGAACGACACCCCGCCGGCGGCCGAGAGCCGTCTCGGTGCCTGGTGGGTCGTCGCGGGCTTCGCGTTGATCCTGTTGGTGATCCTGGGTTGGAAGTTCATGGTGGACCCGTCCATCTCGGCGCCGACCCGCGATCCCGCCTGGTACACGTGGCGCGCCAACGTCATCCTGCAGTCGAGCCCAGTGTCCGTCGCGCAGGAATGGGGACCGGCCGGGTTGTTCTCGGGGGGCTACCGGATCACGGTGCCGCTCGCGGGCGCGCTGTTGCAACGGGTTGGAGGTCTGGACCAGTACAGCTTCAGCGCGTTCCTGATGATCGGGATACCGGTGCTCACCGGTCTCGCCCTCGGCGCCGGCGCGTTCCGCAGCCGCCGTGATCCCCTCGTGGTGCTGACCACGATGCTGGCCTCCGCGGCACTGTTCCTCACCACTCCCTACGTCGGATACCTCGACAACATCACGGTGCTGTTCCTGCTGGCGCTGACGCTGCCGTTCCTGCATGCGGCGCGAACCTCGTGGGGCGCGCGCACGGCGCTCTTCCTGATCGCCGTCGCGGCCGCGTTCACGCACCCGACGACGTGCGTGATCTTCGGCGTCGTGCTGTTGGCGGTGTTCGGGTTCCACTTCCTCACGAGCCGGTTCTCGTTCGGGGCCGCGCTGCGGGCGGACGGTCCCATGCTGATGTCCGTCGGGTTCGGCATGATCGCCGGGCTCGCGATGTGGGTGGTCGGTATCTGGGGTGCGACCGCCAGCCTGGCCGACGCCGCGCTCCCGCCGCCGTACACCAAGGAGTTCTTCGCCGCGCGGCTGCGCGAGTGGGTGATGTCGCTGCAGCCGCTCGTGATCGGCCCGCTGATCCTCATCGCCATCATCTCGACCGTCCTGCTGGCACGCCGGGAGCGGCGTCCGGCCGACACGTATGACCAGGCCTCCATCTGGTGGATGCTGCCATTCATCGGCACGCTCGCCGTTCTGACCTCCACGGTCGTCCCCTACTACCGCTTCATGAACGCGAGCGCTGCACCCATGGCGCTCGCGGGGCTCGGTGCGTTCGTCGCGATCCGTTGGTGCCTGCGGATGGACGGGCAGAAGCGCATCGCCGGCGTGCTGGGCGCGGTCGTGATCGCGGGATCGCTCGCATGGGTCTTCGCCGACGGATTGTCCAACCGATGGGTCAGCGAGAAGAACCAGTGGGCCAACCAGGGCGTCCGTTCGTCGCTCGCCGCCGTCAACGAGGTGGTGGCCGACGCCGGTCCGCGGCCGAGCGTCCTGGTGATGAACTACAACGACACGGACGACGAGACCGGGACCAACACCGCCTACGGATGGGTCAAGACGTACACGAACGTCTTCCGCACCGGTCTTCCCGGCGACATGGTCAAGTACCACGCCACCTACCTGGGGACCGTCGAGAACTTCCTGGCCGGCGAACAGACGGTCGGCGCCAGCGAGGGATACAACGACGCGTCCGAGAAGCATTTCGAGGAGCTCCAGACGCGCATGGCCGATCACCCGGAGGATCCCGTCGTCTTCCTGATCGGCCAGTACTACAAGGGTCTGTGCAACGGTGAGACCGGGTGCACCGAGGAGGTCGAGCAGCAGCGCATGCAGGCCGCACTCGATCAGGCGATCGAGGTGGGCCCGGACACGTATCTCCTGCAGGGCGACGGGCTCTACGCGCCGCCGCAGGACGTGGTCGACCGCGCCGAAGCCGCGGCGGTCGCGGCGCAGACGCGGCTCGAGGATCACCCGAACGCTCTCGCCAACCCCCTGCATACGGTGCGGGTGCTGGCGGGCCTGTTCTTCCTGGCGTTCCTGCCGGGCCTGATCGCGGCGCCGTGGTTCGGGCTGAAGGACGCACCCAGCCGTGTGGCGTTGATCCCCGGCATGTCGATCGTGATCACGCTGCTCTCCGGCATCGTGGTGCTCGCGATCTGGCGCGGTCCCCTGACCACGACCAAAGCATGGGTCGTGGTGGCCCTCGCGGCCGTCTTCGCGCTGGGCCTGCGCCTGGGGGCTTCGCGTTTGGATCGCGTGCTCGGTTCGTTCGGCGGGTTCTTCAACAACATGTTCTCCGTCTTCTCCAACCGCGCGTACGCCACATTGGTCGGCGTGCAGTTCCTGGTGCAGGGGGGACAGGGCGTGATCCAGGGAGCGTTCGCGAAGTCGATCGCGTTCGGTGGTGAGAAAGGGTTCGACATCACGGTCGTCCCGTCCGCGCAATACCTGCTCAAGGTGGTGCTGGCGCTCTACGTGCCCTACACGCTCGTGAGTCCGTTCATCGGCGTGGGCATCGACCGGTTCGAGCGCCGACGGATCCTCAGCCTGTCGAACGTCGTCACGGCCGTCGTCGTCTCGATCGTCGCGGTGGCCGTCATGCTGCCGCTCGGCAAGGAGACGTCCGAGGGCAACGTCGGCGCGACCGTCGCACTGATCGTCGGGCTGTTGTTCATCCAGGGATGCACGCGTGTCGCGCTCGCGGTGAAGTCGGCGGCGATCCCCGACGTGTTGTCGGGCAAGGATCTGCTCCAGGGCAACGGTCTCTCGCAGGCGGGCGGGGCGTTGTTCCAGGTGGTTGGCATCGGGTTCGCGTTCGGCGCGGCGGCAGCGTTCCCGTCGTGGATCGTCGTGGTCATCGGCGCGGGTGTCCTGATCGTCGGCGCACTGGTGGCGAAACGGCTCGAGCGCATGGAGACGGAGCCGCACGAGACCACGTTCGGTCAGGAGGCGAAGCAGGTCGTCTCCAGCATCGTCGCCGGACTGAAGGAGGTCGCATCGCGTCCGCCGGCGGCGCTCGGATTGTCGTCGTTCCAGATGCTGCGGTACCAGTTCTGGGGGTTCTGCCTGTTCACGTTCGGGCTGTACGCGAAGAACCTGGTGGAGACGGGTGCCGACAACCTGGGCCTCGCGCTCGTGGGTGGCGGCGGGTTCCTGGGCGGCGCACTCGGCCTGGTGCTGGCGCAGAAATGGAAGGACCGCGTCGCGCCCATCCGGTTGTTGATGGGCGCGATGTTCGCACTCGGCGTGGCGACGATCGTGTTCGGCTCGCAGGTCTCGCTTCCTGGTTTCGCGGCGCTGCTGTTCGTCGGCTTCTTCACGTTCTTCCTGGGCAAGATCTCGGCGGACACGATCATGCAGCAGTCGATGCCCGACGATTTCCGCGGCAGGGCGTTCGCCTTGTTCGACATCGCGTACAACCTGGGCTTCATCATCCCGGCGCTGATCCTGTCGTTCGTGTGGATCGAAGACGATGCGACCCGCACGCGCGCCATCCTGATCGCGTCGGGTGTGGTCTTCCTCGGACTGACGATCGTGATCTTTCGGTGGTCGCGGCGGATCCGCGAGCAGTTCGCGCCCCAGGACGACGTGGTCGACACCGTCTAAGCGCGGGCAGTCATCGCAGGATCTCTCGCTCGAACCCGGGGAAGTACGTCGCGATCTGGCTGATGTCGAACGAGCGGAGGATCGATGTCTTCGGCTCCCGTTCGAGCAGGAACTCGAAGCACGCCTGGACGAACGCCGGGGGACTCTGATATCCGCTACCGAGACGTTCGTGGTCGGCTGCCGACACCGTCACGTCGTGCTCGGTGACGCTTCCGTCATCGTCGGTCACCCGGACGTGGAACCGTGACGCGAGCCGCTCCACGTCGACCGTGCTGACCTCGATCTCGGTCATCCGATGCGATCCTCGCTCGTCCGAACCTCGCTCGGTGCGCCACATCGTACGCTCTGCCGAACGGCAGGAGGACCCCGCGACGCATGCCCGACCTCACGACCGAAGACGCGACGCTCCACGTGGAGGTGGAAGGTGACGGCTCGCCCGTCACGGTATTCGCGCACGGCCTGACCAACTCCCGCAACGAACTCGCGGCGTTCACCCCATTCCTCGCCGGAACCAAGGTGCGGTTCGACTTCCGCGGCCACGGCTTGTCGAGCGTTCCCGAGGCCGGCTATCGGTTCGCGGACTTCGCCCGGGATCTGGACACGGTGGCTTCCGCGTACGGAGCGACGCGCGCGGTGGGGACGTCCCTCGGCGCCGGTGCCATCACGCATCTGATCGCGGACGAGCCGGATCGCTTCGATCGGATCGTCTTCCTGCTGCCCGCCGCCCTGGACGTACCGCTCGCAGATCATCGCGACTTCGACCGCACGGCCGAGCGGTTGGAGACGCTCACCAAGGAGCAGGCCGTCGAAGCGATCCTTTCCTCACCCGACCGCCTCGAGATCTACGAGCGCGCCCCGTGGCTGCGGGAGTTCGACATGCTGCTCTGGCAGGACATGAACCCGCAAGGCGTGGCCCGCGCGATCCGCGAGGTGGTGCGGGACGTCGCCGTGGAGGATCGAGAGCTGCTCCGTCGTGTCACGGCGCCGACGCTGATCATCAGCCGCGAGGGCGACCCGGTCCATCCGGCCGAGCTGGGACGCGTCCTGACCGACCTCATGCCGAACGCCGAGCTGATCGTGATGTCGGGCGAGGAGGAACTGATGGCGGCGATCCCCATGCTGATCGCGCGGGTCAAGACCTTCCTCGAAGGCATCGACGCGTGAGCGACCGGCCGGCCACGCGGCGGGCGACGGATCCGCGAGGAGAGCTGCTGGGCAGCATCTCCAGCGCCACGATGGCCACGCTGTTCGCGTTCGTCGTCATCTTCGGCAAGCAGGTCCAGGCCGGGAACCTGCCGTTCGTGATGCTGGCCCTGCGCTTCGGCGGGCAGTCGATCCTGCTGCTGCTCGCCATCCGGCTCTTCGGCCGGCCGTTCATGCCGGCGAAAGGGGAGCGATGGCCGCTCGCGATCGCCGGCACGATCGGCTACGGCTCGGAGTCGGCGTTCTACTTCGCCGGCCTGAACCACGGGAGCGCGGCCGCGATCACGCTGCTGTTCTACCTGTATCCGGTGTGGGTGATGCTGGCGACGATCGCACTCGACCGCAAGGCCCCGCCCCGCTCGTTGTTCTTGGCGTTGTTCCTGGCGCTCACCGGCAGCGCGCTGGTCGTCCTGGGCGGTGGAGATGCGCAGATCGAACCGCTCGGGATCGTCCTCGCGCTGTGCACGTCCTTCGCGTACACGGGGTACCTGATCGGCACCGACCGCCACGTGAAGTTGACCGACCCGCTCACGGCCGCGGCATGGCTCGGGATCGGGGCGTCCCTGGCGAACCTCACGTATGCGTTCGCGTTCAACGCCCTCGAGCTCCCCTCGGCCGACTCGTGGTGGCGAATCGTCGGGATGGCGGCCTTCTCCGCGGGCGCGTTCGCCGCGATGCTCATCGGCCTCCAGCTGATCGGCGCCGTGCGCAACGCGATCATCGGGGTCCTGGAGCCGCTCACGGTCGCGGTGCTGGCGTACTTCTTCCTGGACGAGACCGTCACGGTGCCGATCGTCGTCGGCGGCCTGCTGATCCTCGGCGGCGCGGTGTTGGCGATGCTGGTCCGCACGACCAAGACGGCCGAGCCGCCCATGTGACGTCGGCTCACGCGTCCGCACGCCGGTGCGACCTCACGCGTCCGCACGCCGGTGCGATAGCGTTCCGCGGATGACGGACGAGATCTTCTCGCGCGACGCGTACCAACACACGGCCGAGGCGACCGTCGTTGAGGTGCGTGACGACGGTGTCGTCCTCGACCGGACGGTGTTCTACGCGCGGGGGGGCGGCCAGCCCGGGGACACCGGCATCATCCGCTGGCCGGACGGGGAAGCCGCGGTCGTCGACACGGTGAAGTCGAGCGGCGAGGTCCTCCACCTCCTTGCGGATGGCGCGACCGTCCCGACCACCGGCACGGCCGTCACGGCCGGGATCGACTGGGCCCGCCGCCACGTGCTGATGCGGACACATACGGCGCTCCATGCTCTTTCCGGCATCGTGTTCACCGACTACGGGGCCAAGGTCACCGGCGGGAACATGGAACCCGGGGTCGCGCGCATGGATTTCGAGTTGGAGCAGATCAGTCAGGAGTTCGGGCGCGAGGTCGAGGCGAAGCTGAACACCGCGCTCCAACAGGACCACGCCGTGCACGTGAGCTTCATCCCGCGCGCGGAGGCACTCGCGGACCCCGATCTGATCCGGACCAAGGTGAGCCTGATCCCCGAGACCGTCGACCCGATCCGTGTGATCGACATCGTCGGGCTGGACAAGCAGGCCGACGGCGGCACGCACGTCCGCTCGACGTCGGAGGTCGGTTCGGTCCGCGTGGTCAAGACCGAGTCGAAGGGCAAAGCCAACAAGCGCATGCGGATCGAACTGGTCGATCCGTGAGCACGCCCCGCGAGGACGGCCTCCGGATGCCGGCCGAGTGGGCTCCGCACCAAGCGACGCTCATGGCGTGGCCGACGATCACCCGCCGGGGTTTCTGGGGCGATCTATTCGATCGCGCCAAGTCGGATTGGGCGTCCATGGCGAACGCGGTCGCGGCGTTCGAGCCGGTGGTGATGGTCGCCGACCCGGAGCAAGCGGCCGAGGCGCGGTCGATGTGCGCCGAGGGAGTCGAGATCCTGCCGATCCCGATCGACGACTCGTGGATGCGCGACAACGGCCCGGTCTTCGTCACGGACGGAGCGGGTGCCGTCGCGCTGGTGCACTTCCGGTTCAACTCGTGGGGAAACAAATACCTCCCGTTCGATCGAGACGCCGAGGTCCCGAAGCACATCGCCTCACATCTGGGCATGCGCCGGTACGAGGCACCGATGATCCTGGAAGGCGGATCCTTCTTCGTGGACGGCGAGGGCACGTTGATCACCACCGAGCAGTGCCTCCTGCACGAGAATCGGAACCCGGACATGACACGCGAGGAGATCGAGCGGACGTTGGGGGACTACCTGGGCGTCGAACACGTGATCTGGCTGGGGCGGGGGCACCCGTTGGATCGCGACACCGACGGGCACGTCGACGCGATCGCCCAGTACGTGGCACCGGCGAGGATCCTGCTCGACGTCCCCGGAGATCCCGCCGACCCGTACCACGACGCGGGTCAGGACAACCTGGCTCGGCTCCGTGCGGCGCACGATGCCGCAGACCGGCCGATCGACGTCGTGGCGTTCGACGCCGGAACGCCATCGGTCACCGCGTACATGAACCACTACCTGGTGAACGGTGGCGTGATCGTTCCCGCCGACGGGGAGCCGAACGACGAGACCGTCCTCGAACAGCTGCGACGCGCCTACCCCGACCGCGAGGTCGTCACGGTGCCCGGCGCGATCATCCTCGAGGGCGGCGGGGGTCCCCATTGCATCACGCAGCAGGTGCCGGTCGGCACCGCCCTGGCGCCGAGCCGGCCGTGACCGGCTCCGTGTTCGATAGCTTCGACGAGGTGACGGCGGAGAACCGTGCGGTCTGGCGCCGCTGGCTCGAAGGGCACCACGCCACGTCGCCCGGTGTGTGGCTCATCGTGTGGAAGAAGGGCAGCGGGCGCCCGAGCGTCTCGCCCGATGAGGCCGTCCTGGATGCGCTGTGCTTCGGATGGATCGATACCAAGCGGGAGGCGCTCGACGCCGACCGTTACCGCCAGGCGTACACGCCGCGGAGGCCGAAGAGCACGTGGTCGCGGATCAACAAGGAACGCGTGGCGCGCCTCACCCGCGACGGAGAGATGACCGCGGCCGGCCTCGCGGCCATCGAGATCGCGAAGGCGAACGGCTCGTGGAGCTCGCTGGATGCCGTCGAATCGCTCGAGGTCCCCGACGATCTGGCGGCCGCCCTCGCCGCGGATCCCGTCGCACGGGAGCACTTCGAGGCGTACCCGACGTCGGTCAAGAAGCTCGCTCTCGGGCGACTCGCCGGCGCGAAGCGACCGGAGACCCGGTCGCGCAGGATCGCGGAGATCGTGGAGGCCGCGTCGGTGGTTCGCCGTCGGTCCGAGCCGGACTAGGCGCCGAACAGCGCCGCCAAGACGGCGATGATCGCGTAGGCGGCGGCGCCGCCCGCCACGAGCATGAGACGGAGCTGTTTGGGGATCGGCGAGCGTCCACGAACGTAGTACAGGATCGGTCCGAGCAGCGGGACCAGGATCACCACCGCCATCCATCGGGCGCGGAACGGGATCGGGACCGACTCCTGGCGGATCAGGTCCCACAGCGCGATGGTCACCCACGCCGCGTAGAGGAAGCCCGGCAGCACGTAGGCGTACAAGCCGAGGATGAGCGTCCACCAGGACGTGGCCAGCGGCATCCCGAACACGAGCACCTCCTTACTCACGTGTGGGCCCGGCGCCGACCGGATATCGGCCAGGTCTCGGATCCGGTAGCTCAGCGGCACCGTCGCGGGATCCGCGGGGAACGGCGGCGCCGTCAACGGGTTCTCCATCTGCGGTTGCGGCCCAGGGGCCGGCTGGGTCTTCCAGTCACCGTGCGGGAACTCGCCGTCCATCGCGTCGAGGAACCGGAGGCCGGTGTTCACGGTTGGCGCCAGGTCGCCGCCTCCGAACCAGCGGAGCGATGGGCCTTCGCAGCCGTACAACGTCTCGAGGTACGGCGGGATGCTCGTCGAAGGCTCGTTCCCGGCGAAGCAGTCACCGCCGGACGACGGTGCGCCCAGCGCCAGGTCGGCCCGGCCGCTCCGCACGACGACGTTGTTCACCACGTGGTTGTCGCGTGTCGCCCAGAAGTTCGCGTCAAGGTTGGGGACGATCGCGATGCCGTACGTGGACTGATCCTCGACCAGGTTCTGGGTGACGGTGTTCTCGATCCCGCCGGCGATCAAGATGCCGATGCCGAACGTCGGGTACGTGAGGTCCTTCGTGTCCGCCGTCGTCGAGTTGTTGTCGTGCACGTAGTTCCCGGCGATCAGGACGTCGCGCTGCGGCGGGTCTTCCTCGGAATCGAGCGTGTTCGGCACGATGCCGGCCATGTTGTCGCGCCATTCGCTGTTCACGATCGCCAGGTCACCACCGGCGTTCGTCCCGGAGTACCCCATCGCGTTGTTCTCCGCCAGGGAGTCCGTGATCAACGCGTGACACGGGTAGCACTGGCCGATGTAGAACCCCGAGTCGGGCGACCCCCCCGCGTACGAGTGGTCGAACTGCCCGTACGCGAGTCGAACGCGTAGATCCCGTAGTCGCCGTTGTTGTGGGCGGTCACGTACGACGCGCGGTAGCCGAAGACGCTCGACCACTGCACGCCGTTCAGGGCGAAGTGCCGCGTCGTCAGGTTCTCGACGGTCACGCCGTCGGCCTCGATCACGTGGATCCCGTTCGGGAGTTGGTCCTCGCCGTCCAGGATCGTGCGGTTGCGGTTCTCGCCGCGGATCGTCACGTACGGCGTCGTGACGACGACCGACTCGTGGTAGACCCCCGGCGCGATCAAGACCATACCTCCCGGTTCCGCATGATCGACGGCTTCCTGCACGGTCGAGAAGTCGGCCGGAACCCGCACGGTCGCGGCGAAGCCGCCTGGCACCGGCTCGCGGCCCGGACCCACCCCCCCGCCTGTGGCGCTCGGGATCTCGACGTCACCGACCACCACGATCCCGGTCATGCCGACCCCGGGCGACCCGTGGTACTTGCAGAAGTAGGAGTACACGCCGGCCTGGTCGAACCCGTGGATGTAGGTGTCATCGGGCTCCAGGTTGCCCGAGTCGAACGATCCGTCGTCGGCCGTGACGGTATGCGGGCTGTTGCCGTCGTTCGACCATTCGATCGACCGGCCGGGTTCGATACGCACGATCCCGGCGTCGAACGCATTGTCGATGGCGCTGATCTCGGCGTCGTAGTCGTCGGCGTGGGCGGCCAGCGCCGGTCCGAGCGTGAGCAGCGCCAGGGTCGCGACGGCTGCCAGACCGCGCATGGCCAGTCCGCGCATCATCGGCCGGGACCCTAGCACTTCGGTACCGTGAGGTTCCTATGCCACCCGAACGACTGTCCAGCCTGGACGCGAGCTTCCTCTACCTGGAGCGGCCCGCGATGCACATGCACGTCGCCGGCGTATCCGTGTTCGCGCCTCGCGACGACGGACCGCTCACGTACGAGGATGTCGCCCGGGTCGCCCAGGCGCGCCTTCATCTCGCACCCCGCCTTCGGCAGCGGGTGCTCAGCCTCCCCGCGGGTCTGACCCGGCCGCTCTGGGTGGACGACGACCACTTCGATCTGGACTTCCACCTGCGGCGGTCGGCGATCCCGCGCCCGGGTGGACGGCTCCAACTCGAGCGCGCGGTGGGTCGCGTGTTGTCGCGGCCCCTCGACCGGGGCAAGCCGCTGTGGGAGCTCTACGTGTTCGAAGGCCTCGAGGAGGACCGGACCGCGGTGCTGCTCAAGCTGCACCATGCGTTGGCGGACGGCATCTCCGGGATGCTGATCGCGTCGGCGCTGTTCGACCTTTCGCCCGACGCGGATCTCGGCGCCCCCAAGGAGCCGTGGGTGCCCGAGCCCCTCCCGAGCGGGGCCGAGCTGGCGGCCGAGGCCGTGCAGGACCTGTTGCTGCATCCGATGGAGGCTCTCGTCCGCGTGGCGCAGGCGCCGGCGCATGCCGCGGCCGTCATCGGCCAGACCCTCGATGGGCTCCGCTCCATCGCCGGGATGGGAACGCCGCCGAAGGGACCGTTCGACGTGCAGGTCGGGCCCAACCGTCGCTTCGCCACGGCCGAGTCGCCGTTCGAACGGGTGCACGACGTCAAGTCGACGTTGGGCGGGACGATCAACGACGTCGTGCTGACCGCGGTGGGCAGCGGCCTCCACGACCTGCTGGATGCGCGCGGGGAACCGACACGCGGACGCGTCCTGCGGGTCATGGTCCCCGTGTCCGTTCGATCACGGGCCGAGCAAGGGGACGTGGGGAACCGCGTCGCCCCCGCGTTCGTGGACATCCCGGTGGGGCTGATGAAGCTCACGACCCGGCTGAAGCGTGTGCGCGCGGCGACCGCGGTGCTCAAGAGCTCGGCGATGGCCGTGAGCGCGGACTCGATCATCGGTCTCGGTGCCTACGCGCCACCGGCGTTGCACGCGATGGCGGCGCGACTGGCCTCCCGCAATCGGTGGTTCAATCTCGTCGTGTCGAACATCCCCGCCCCCCAGGTCCCCATGTATCTGGCCGGCGCGCGACTGGCCGCCAGCTACCCGGCCATGCCGCTCGGCGAGAACTGCGCGCTCTCGATCGCGTGCACCAGCTTCGGCGGAACGATGGCGTTCGGGCTGACGGCCGACTGGGACGCGCTCCCCGACATCGAGGTGCTGGCTCGCGGCATCGAGCGGGCGATCCACTCGCTGTCCGCCGTTCGTTCATGAGGAAACTCGTCGTCCCGGCGATCATCCTTGCGATGCTCGCGGGCGTGCCCGGTCTTGCCGTCTCGACTCCGCGGCGAGCGCCGACCGTTCCGTCGGTCGACCTCCGGCCGTGTCCGCACATCGACGGAGCAGTGTGCGGCTCGATCGAGCTGCCGTTGGATCCGCGCGATCCCGACCTCGGGACCACGAGCGTCGCGTTCCTGCGCTACCCGCGGCGGCACCAGGATCTGCCGTCGCTCGGCACGATCGTCGCCGTCGAGGGAGGACCCGGCTATTCATCGATCGCCAGCCGGTGGTGGTATCGGGATCTCTATCGTCCGCTTCTCGGCCGCCGGGACCTGTTGCTGATGGACCTCCGCGGAACCGGGAGGTCGGACGCGGTCGACTGCCCCGAGCTCCAGTCGTACGTCGGGGCGTGGAAGCGCAACGTCGCCCTGTGCGGCCGTCAGCTCGGCCCGCTCGCCGAGCGTTATGGAAGCGCGTTCTCGGCCGCCGATCTGGTCGCGATCCTGGATGCGCTGGGCATCGACCGCATCGACATCTACGGCGATTCGTACGGGACGTTCTTCGCGCAGACGTTCGCCGTCCGGTACCCGGAGCGGACGCGCACGGTCACCCTGGACGCCGCATACCCGATCGACAACGATGACGCGTGGTGGCGGGACACGAACCGGGCCATCGCGAACGCGTTCCGCGATACGTGCGCGCGTGATCGGATCTGCTCCCGGGGAGGTCGGGATCCGGTCCACACGATCGCGCGCTTGGCCCGACGGGCCCGTATCGCTCCCATCACGGGCTCGGCGCCGGATGCTGACGGTCATCATCGGCTCGTTCGCGTCGGCATCGACGCGGTGATCGGCCTGACGACCTCTGCCGCCACCACCCCGACGATCTACCGCGAGTTGGTGGCCGCGGCGCGGGCCGCGATGCGTCCGCACGATCCGGACACGGCGCCGCTCCTGCGGCTCACGGCGGAGAACGCGTACGTGGGCGGCGCGGGCGACATCCACATCTACTCCGAAGGCCAGGCGACCGCGACCGGGTGCAACGACTACCCGCAGCTCTGGGACATCCACGCGCCGCCGAGGGAACGCGTCGCCCAGTATCGCGGCGCACTCGAGGCGCTCCGCCGTGACGACCCGGACGCGTTCGCGCCGTTCGCGATCGACGACTGGGTCGTGTCGTCATCGACACTCTTCACGTCCTGCATCCGTTGGCCCTCGCCCTCCGAGCATGTTCCTGCCATGCCGCCTGGGGCGCCGTATCCGGATGTTCCCGTCCTGGTGCTGGACGGCGCGCTCGATTCCCTCACGTCGCCCGAGGGGGCCGCGGCCGTCGCGGACCGGTTCCCGAACGCGTCGTATGTCGAAGTGCCGAACTCGACCCACGTGACCGCGCTGGGGGATCTGCTGGGCTGTACGTCGGCGCTGGTCCTGGACTTCGTGCGGACCACCGTCGTCGGAGATCCCTCGTGCGTGGAGTCGTACCCGCCGATCCGGCTCGCCGATCGGTTCCCGAGGGCGGCGTCGGTGCTCGGCGCCTCGCCGGGCATCAGGGCAGCGGTCGCAGCGACGGGAACGCTCGGCGACGTCCTCGCGCGATGGTGGAGCATGAGCGGCGCCCGTGGCGTCGGCCTGCGCGGCGGCACGTTCACGACCGGCGGCTATCGCCACCCGGTGTTCACGCTCGTGGGGGTCCGGTGGGTGGACGACGTCGCCGTCAGCGGAAGGCTCGAGTGGGACCGGCCGTCCGGTCGGGTTCGAGCCCGCCTCACGCTCCGCGGCGAGGGCGTTCCCCGCTCCCGACTCCGCGTGCGCTGGAACGCCTGGCGCCCGATGGGGTCGGCGCTGGTCGTCGGTTCGGTGGGCGGACGCCCGATCCGGTTGCGCGTCGCCGCGCCCTAGCGCACGGTCTCGGCGTACCAGTCGGCGACCTCGGCGAGCCAACGGCCGGGGGCCTCCATCTGCGGCGCGTGTCCGATGCCGGGGAAGATGCGTCCCCGCCACGTGGGGTGGGCGGCCAGCACGGCCTCGGCGAACGCCGCCGGCACGAATCGGTCGCGGCGGCCGTGAAGGAGCAGGACGGGACAGGCGATGGCTCCCAGCGCCCGGGCGGACACGTCGCGCCGCTTGCCAAGCCGCAACATCGAGCGGGCCGCATCCAGGAACGCATCCGGCGCATCCGGATCCGCTTGTCGCTCCCGAACCACGTCGATGCTCAACCGCACGATGTCCTCCGGGATCGAGGAGGGATCCGTCGCGACCATCCGATAGCCGAACCGCACCACCTGTTCGGGATCCATCCGGCCCATCCGGAGACGCGCGAACCGGTCGCCGACGCGTGGCGTGTCGTACATCGCGAACGCGCCCATGACGGCCGGGTGCGGCAGGCCACCGCGTGACCACGGCAGGGCGGACGACGTCAGTACCAGTCCGGCGGTCGACGCCGGCTCGACGGCGGCCTGCAGGATCGCGATCACCCCGCCCATCGAGTGACCCGCCAGCACGACGCGCCCCGTGGCGCGCTCGGCGATGAGCCGCGACACGATCCGGCGTTCGTCCATCACGCTGGACCCCCGTCCATCACGCGGGGAGGAACCGAACCCCGGCAGGTCGAGCGCCAGGACGCGTCCCAGCCCGGCCAGCCCGGGAGCGACCTGTAGCCAGTTGACGTGGGACCCGCCCAACCCGTGGATCAGCACGAACGTCGATTCGGTGGGGCCGTCCCACGCTCGGAAGCGAACGGGCCCGTCCAGATCGATCGTGGCGAGCTCGGGGAGGCGGGGGAGGTCCGGGGTCACGGCGGAAGCCTATCCGCCGGTGCGTCCGACCCGCGGTCACCGAGTTTCCCGGTCCCGGGCGTTGGGAACATCTCGCTGGTCAGTGGTGTTTGGAGGAGAGCAGACCCCGGAGTAACGGCGATGCGGAGTGGCACGGATCGGTGGTCGGAGGCGCGTTTCGGCGCATCTCCACAAGACGTTCACACCCCTTCGCCTTTACAGATGCCACCGAGACGCATTACCATACCTGCGAGCGGCTGCCAAGGCGTCTCTTTCCACGCGTCTGCATTCCGGCAGCCTCCTGAGTTACCGAGTTCCCGAGGACCGGTAAGGTTGCTCCCAGCGACAACCCGGCCTCGAGGAGGAGAGTGATACGAAGTGCCCGAACCAGCGCGTCCCCTAGGGACCGACGACGCAGACGATCTCCGCCTGTACCTCGAGGCGGCGGCCCGCGAGCCGCTGCTCACCAAGGAGGAAGAGGTCGAGCTCGCCATGACCATCGAAGCGGGCAAGGAGGCCGAGGATCGCCTCCGGGCCGGTCGACTGCGTTCTGAGAAGAGCATCGCGAAGGCCCGCCGCGACGTCCGAGACGCCGAGGCGGCCCGTCAGCGATTCATCATGGCCAACCTCCGACTGGTGGTGTCCGTCGCCCGCAAGTACCAGGGCCAGGGGCTCCCCCTCCTCGACCTGATCCAGGAAGGGAACATCGGGTTGATGCGCGCCGTCGAGCTGTTCGACTGGCGCCGTGGGTTCAAGTTCTCGACGTATGCCACGTGGTGGATCCGTCAAGGGATCACCCGTGCCATCGCCGATCGGTCGCGGTCCATCCGCCTCCCCGTCCACATCCACGACCGGCTGCGCAAGCTCAACCGCACGCGGTTCCAGTTCGCGCAGTCCATGGGGCGCGAGCCCAGCCGCGAAGAGTTGGCGAAGGCGCTCGACACCACGGTCGAGGAGATCGACGACCTGACCGAGATGGGCCGCCGCGAGCCGCTGTCCCTGCAGTCGCCCGTGGGCGAGGACACCGAGCTCGGTGACCTGATCGAAGAGGTCGATTCCGACGCCGCGTTCAACGAGGTCGAGGACGCGCTGCTCCGTGAGGAGATCGGCGACGCCGTCGACCGCGTGCTGGACGAGCGGGAGCGGCACGTGGTGGCGCTCCGCTACGGCTTGGAGAACGGCCAGCCGTTGTCCCTCCGCGAGACCGGGAAGGTGCTCGGCCTGTCGGGCGAGCGCGTCCGGTTGATCGAGCGGGAGGCGCTGCGCAAGCTGCGCGACTCCAACCTGATCACCGCGGTGGCGCTGGGCTGACGCCCGCGCGGCAACCGAACCAACGAAGGGCCGGCCCTCACGGGCCGGCCCTTCCGCTGTGTCGCCACCGACCGCCCGCATCCTCGGTCGAGCCCGGCAGGGGTTCCGCGCGCTTACCCGACCTCCGCGATCGCTCGTGCACGAGCGACCTGCACCTCGATCGCCTCGCGGACGCGCAGCGTGAAGGTGGCGAGATCGTCCGCATCGGCGGGGTCACCCGCCGGGGTGACCTCCTCGCCGAAGACGAACGCGAGCCGAGGTCGCCATGGCTTGCCGTAGCGGCGTCCGCTCCGCGGCCACCGGTGCTGGGTTCCCCAGAGCCCGACGGGGACGACCGGAGCTCCCGTCGCGAGCGCCAGCCGAGCCACGCCCCGATGGAACCGCTGCATCTCGGTGATGCCGTCGTCGTTCACCCGCCCCTCGGGGGCGATCGCCGCGATCGCCCCGGTCTTGACGGTGCGGATCGCCTCATCGAGGGCATGGACGTCGCCCTGTCCCCGTCGGATCGGGATCTGGTCGAACGAGCGCAGGATCGTACCGGGCAGGCGTTTGTCGAAGACCTCGGCGGCGACGAGGAAGCGCGATCGGCGGCGGCACCTGCGAGCCACCACGATCCCGACCGCCGGACCGTCGATCACGCTCAGGTGGTTGAACGCGACGATCGCCGACCCCTGTGCAGGCACGTTCCGATGCCCTTCGACCCGAACCCGGAAGACGAGACGCATCGCGGCGTTGGCCACGGTCGACACGACCGCCCACCAGGCGTTGAGCTCGGACGTTCGCACGCGGCGGATGCTACCCCGTGGTGATCGACTCGTCGCCCAACCGGACGACGGAGCGGATGACCTCGCCCGCAAGCATCGCGCGGAACGCTTCGTCCAGGTCGTCCAGGCCGAGGGTGCGGGTGACCATGCCATCCAGGTCGAGGCGCCCGTCCAGGTACCAGCCGGCCATCTCCGGGAAATCGTCGGCCGGGATGGGGTCACCACCGTCCGTGATGAGCAGGCTGGCCTTGTTCCCGTACGCGGCGCCGTCCGATCCGCTCCACGGCAAGAGGACGTCGCTCGGGATCGGCGGCACGCCGATCGCGACGGCGACGCCGGCGTACGCCAACATCTCGACGGCCTGACCCACGCACGACGGAACACCGGTCGCCTCGAACGCCACATCGACGCCCTCGCCGTCGGTCAGTTCTCGGACGGCCACGATCGGATCGACGATCGATGCATCGACGACATCGGTCGCCCCGAACCTCGCGGCCCATCCGAGCTTCTCGCCCGCGATGTCGATCGCGATCAGACGGCCGGCTCCGGCGATCTTGGCTCCCTGCATCGCGGACAGGCCGATGCCTCCGAGACCGATCACGGCGACGGTCGCACCCGGCCAGACCTTCGCGGTCTGGATCGCGGCGCCCACGCCGGTGGAGACACCGCATCCGAGCAGGCATGCACGATCGAGCGGGATGCCGCCGGGGAGCGGGACGGCCTGGGCGGCATGCACGACGGTTCGGGTGGCGAGCGTGCCGCACGACAACACGCCGGCGAGCGGCGCGCCGTCGCGAGCCCGGTGGAGCCTGGGCGCCTGGGTCCAGGCGTGGGAGCAGCGCCGCGGTACACCACGGACACACTGCCGGCAGCTCCCGCACGGCACCGCCCAGGACAGGACGACCCGGTCGCCGGGTCGCACGTGGTCCACGCCCTCGCCCACCTGTTCGACGATGCCCGCACCCTCGTGACCGAGGAGCATCGGGAACGGCTGGCCCCAGTTCCCGTTGTCCCGAGCCCAGAGGTCGCTGTGACACACGCCGCTCGCGACGATCCGCACCTGGACCTCGCCGGCCTCAGGCTCGTCGACCTCGATCGGCTCGACGACGATCCGCCCACCTGCTTCTTCGACGACGGCTCCTACCGCTGCTGTGGCCACGTTGCGCTCCGGTCGCGATGGCGGGTCTCCCTATACTCCCCGCGTGGACGCTGGGACCCTACGCGACATCGCCGCCGGCCGCTACGAGGATTTCGTCGCGGCGCTGGAAGCGATGGTGAACGTCGATTGCGGCTCGTACACGCCGGACGGCGTGAACGTGATCGCCGACCTGTGCGAGGCGCGGTTCGCGGCGAACGGCTGGGAGGTCGAGCGCCGGCCGCATCGGGCGGGAGACGGCGACCCTTCGCAGTTGGGCGACCTGGTCATCGGCCGGCTCCGCGGTGCGGGCGGGCCGAACGTGCTGCTCGTCGGGCACATGGACACCGTCTTCGACGAGGGCACCGTCGCCGAACGCCCGTTCCGCGTCGACGGCGACATCGCGCGCGGACCGGGCGTCTCGGACATGAAGGGGGGTCTGCTCACGGGTTTCGTCGCGACCGAGGTCTTGCAGGAGGCCGGCTTCGATGCGTTCGGGACCCTCACGTACGTCTGCAATCCCGACGAGGAGATCGGGTCGCCGTACTCCGGACCGATCATCCGCGAGCTGGCGCCGCAGCACGACGCAGCGTTCGTGTTGGAGGGAGCCCGCGCGAACGGCGACATCGTGTCGTCGCGCAAGGGGATCACCGACTACACCATCTCGATCACCGGGAGGGCGGCGCACGCGGGGGTCGAGCCCGAGAAGGGCCGGAACGCGGTGCTCGAGGCGGCGCACGTCATCGTCGCGCTGCAGGGACTCAACGGCAGGTGGCCCGGCGTCACCGTCAACGTCGGCATCGTGCAAGGTGGGACGCGCACGAACGTCGTCGCCGAGCGCTGCGAGCTCCACGTGGACCTGCGTTCGCCGGTGTTGGAGACGCTGCAGGAGGCCGAGGCCGAGATCGAACGCATCTGCGCGGACCATGTCGTGCCGGATGTGACGACCGAGGTCGTGGGTCACGGCTGGCACCGGCCCATGGAGAAGAAGGCGGGTGCCGGTCGTCTGGTGGAGATCGCGGTCGGCGTTGCCGGCGAGCTGGGCTTCGAGCTCCGCGATGCCGCGACGGGCGGCGCCTCGGACGCGAACACCACCTCAGCGGCCGGGACCCCGACGATCGACGGCCTGGGCCCGGTCGGGGGAGACGATCACGCGCCGGCGGAGTGGCTCGACCTCACCAGCGTGGTTCCGCGTGTGGCGCTCCTGGCCGCGCTCATCACCCGCGTCTGACCGTCCCGCGCGTGGGTGAGGGTCAACTCCGGAGCACGGCGAGCAGCCCCACGCCCAACAGGATGGCCGCCACGCCGACGACCTGGAGCCGGCGCAAGCGTTCGCCGAAGAAGAAGAACGCGCCGACGGCCGAGATCGCCGGCGAACTGCGAGCCCAGGACCGACGCGATGCTGATCGAATCCCGCGCACCCCAGGCGAAGGAGGCCACTCCGATCACCTCGGCCACCCCGGCCGCGACCACGAACGGGGTGGTCCGTTTCGGGATGCGCAGGGTCCCGCGGACCGCAAGGGGAAGCACGATGACGACCATCCCGACCAGCCGAGCGGGCAGGACCAGCCACGCGAACTCCACGTCGCCACTCACGTGGCCGACCGCGTAGAGGCTGATCCCGAACGACAGCGCCGCGGCGAACGCCAGGATCACCGCCTTCGTGGCCCACCGTTCCGTGACGTCGGGGCGTCGGCGCTTCCAGCGACGCCAGGACGATGCCCCCCGCGATCAGCGCCAGGACCGCCGCGACGGCCGCCGAGATCGGCTCGCCGGCGATCGCGGACAAGACGGCGGCCACCGCTCCCTCCGTCGAGGCGATCGCGGCCACGACGCCGACCTTGCCGGAGCGCACGGCCGTGTACTCGCAGACCAGCCCGATGATGTTGCCGGCGCCCGCCACCAAGAGCCAGCTCGTCTCGCTCCCCGAAGGCAGGGAGCCCGCCAAGACGACGAACGGCAGGACGATGACGAACCCAACGGCCATCACCCACGCCAGCGTCGGGAACGCGCCCAGCTCGCGGCTCGCGCGCGACGAGCACAGCATCGCGACCGCCCAGCACATAGCGGCGCCGAACCCGCCGAGGATGGCGATCATCGACGATGCGGCGCCGAGGGGCGGCCCGTCTCAGACCCCGGCCGTGACCGGGCGATCACGTCGATCGACGCGCCCGTCGCCGGGTCGAAATAGCGGAACCGCGATGCGTCGATGGAGAGCGTGACGCCGCGACCGGGCGCGCATCGCTACGGGCGTCGACCCGCGCGCAGAATCGGGCGAGCGGCTTCTCATCGGCGATCAGCGACATGTTGTCGGCTCCGCCTTCGTCCGACGCGGCTTTGATCGTGTCCTCCGTCAGGACGGGCGGCGCGTCGATCGTGAAGATGACGTTGATCTCGGAACCGAGCTCTTCGGTCACCTCCGCGATGACGTCGATCGTGGGGAGCTGCTCGTTCTTCCATACCGCGGCGTCCTCCATGTCGGAGGGCCGGATGCCCAGGATCACGGTGCGGCCCTCGTACGCGGAGAGGTCACGTCCGGCGGGGAGCGCGATGTCGAACCCGGCGAAGGAGACACGGCCCGCCAGCACGGTTGCTTCGACCAGGTTCATCGGCGGCGATCCGATGAACGCGGCGACGAACAGGTTGGCGGGGTGCATGTAGAGGTTCTGAGGCGTGTCGACCTGCTGCAGGACGCCGTCCTTCAGGACGGCCACCCGCTGTCCAAGCGTCATGGCCTCGACCTGGTCGTGCGTCACGTAGATGGTCGTGGTCGCGAGCCGTTCGTGCAGCAGCGAGAGCTGCGCGCGCATCTGGACGCGCAGCTTGGCGTCGAGGTTCGACAGCGGTTCGTCCATCAGGAACGCACGCGGCTCTCGGACCATGGCGCGACCCATGGCGACGCGCTGTCGCTGTCCACCGGAGAGCTCGCCGGGCTTGCGCTGCATCAACGGCTCGAGGCCCAGGATGTTCGCCACGTCGTGTACCCGCTGCTTCAGCTCGGCCTTCGGGGTCTTGCGCAGACGGAGTCCGAACCCGACGTTGTCCTCCACGGTCATGTGCGGGTAGAGCGCGTAGTTCTGGAAGACCATGGCGACGTCGCGTTCCTTCGGCGGGAGGTCGGTGACCTGCGTGTCACCGATGTACACCTCGCCCGCGGTCACTTCCTCCAAGCCCGCCAGGATGCGGAGGATCGTCGACTTGCCGCAGCCGGACGGTCCCACCAGCACCATGAACTCCCCGTCGCCGATCTCCAGCGAGACGTTGTTGACGGCGATCACGTCGCTGCCGAACACCTTGCTCACTCGGTCGAGGACGATCTTGGCCATGGGTCATCGCTCCTTCCGTCGGGCGAGAGTCTGCGTGGCGAGACGCTCGTGGGTCAAGGAACGCCGCACGCGCGCCTGCGCTCCCTTCGAGGCCCCCAGTCGGTCCAGTCCCATCATGGCGGCGCCGGCGACCGGTGGCGCGGTCAGCACGCGCACCTCTGCCGCGGGCGCCACCTCGCGGAGCCCCGCGCGGATGCGGTCGAAGAACGCGTGATCGCCGTTGCGGAAGATCCCGCCACCGAGCACGACGTGGACGTCCAGCTTCTGCATCCGGAGGCGGCGGATCGCGGTTCCGGCCAGCGTCACCACTTCGTCGGCCTGGCGGTCGACCACCTCGCGGGCGACGGCGTCGCCGTCGATCGCCACGTCGAACAGGACGGGCGCCACCTCCGCCAGGCGCTGCTCGTCGATCCGGCCGAAGTAGATGGCCTCCATCAGCTGCCGCGGGCGTTTCAGGCCGAAGTGTGCGGGCACCGCTCGCTCCAGCGCCGTCTTCCTCCCGCGGCCGTCTTCCGAACGAACGGCGTGCCACGTCGCGAGCCCGCCGAGTTCGCCGCCGCCGCCCCAATCGCCCGAGATCGGCCCGATGGCAGGGAACCGGGTGATCCGCCCGTCCGGGGACACCGCGGAGCAGTTCGTGCCGTAGCCGCACACCACGCCCACCCCCCACGGCCGGTCGGTACCCGCCCGGAGCACCGCGAACGTGTCGTTGCGGAGCACCTCGTCGGAGGTCCATCCGTTCGACCGCAGCCATCGCAGCAGGCGGCGATCGTCGGCGGGGAGGTCGGCTCCGGCCAGGCAGAACACGCCGAGGTCGGCCACGGGGAGCCGTTCGGGATCGATGCCCGCCTGACGTGCCGCCTCCTTGATGGCGACGCCGACCGGGACCAGATGCCGTTCCTCCACGTGTTGCTGGACGCCCCACATCCGGCTGTCGAGCTCGCCGCCGTGCACGCGGGCGGCCCCCAGCACGGTGCCGTCGCGGCGAAGCAACGCCACGTCGCTCTTCGAGCCGCCCGCGTCGACCGCCAGGATGGCCGGGCGCTTCACGGCAGGTCGTCCAGCTCGTCGATCGACACGAAGGAAGCGCCGATGCCCCGGAGCCCGGTGATCGTGGAGCCGATGCCTTCGCCCGTCCCCCCCGGCCACGTGTGGAGGAGCACGACGGCACCGTCCCCGTGCGCGCGCACACCTTCGACGGCGTCGTGGGCGATCATCGAGCCCGTCCGCGTCGCCTCCCAGTCCTCCAGCTCGACGTGCCAGTGCACGTTGCGGTAGCCGAGCTCTCGCAGGACCCCCAAGACGCGATCGTCCTGCGTCCCCTCACCGAACGGGCAGCGGAACCACGGACGGGGGTCCGCGCCGGTGACGGCCTGGATCACCGCCTGCGCGTCGAGCACGTCGCTCCGCACGCCGTCGTCGTGCAGAGAGCGGCATCCGCGCATGGTAGTGCGAGTGGTGCCCGACCAGGTGGCCCTCGTCGGCGATCCGCCTGGCGGTCGCCGGTTGCGACTCCGCCCATCGGCCCTGCAGGAAGAACGTGGCGCGCACCCCGGCCGCGCCGAGCGTGTCCAGGATGTGCTCGGCGTTCCCCGGAGGGCACCACGGACGGTCCGGGTGCTCGGCGTCGAACGTCAACGCCACCCGAAGGAGCTTCCCGTCATTCACGCGTCGTCACCTTCGCCGCCCGGACGTAGGAGCCCGGTGGTCGGCCGCGATCGACGGCGAGCTTCCATGCCAAGAGCTGCGCGGGCAGGACGGAGACGGCGGGAGCCAGCAGGCGGTCCTGCTCGCCGATGTCGATCCGCATCACGCCCTCCGGTGTGTCTCCGCCCTCCACGACCGCGAGGGCGCTCGCGCCGAGCCCGACCAGCTCCCCCGTCAGACCGACGTCGAGATCGCGGGTCTGCGGTTCGGTGGCGATCACCATGGCCGCCAGATCCGGTCCGGCGAGCTCGAGCGGGCCGTGGCGGAACTGGGCCGTCTGGAGCGATTCGATGGGCATGCCCGACCGCTTCCTTCAACGTGAGCGCGCCCATCTCCGCCGCGGCCCGTGCCGGCCCCCGTCCCAGGATCACGGAGGTCGGGCGTTCTCCGAGCCAGGCCGCGAGCTCGTCGGGGAGCGTCGGGCGTTCCAGGAGACGTTGGACCGAGCTCGCGGCCGCCACCGCACCACGCCGCACCTCGTCGACGGCATCGTCGGGGGACTCACCCCGCAGCACCCGACCCACGGCGGCGACCGACGACGAGCGCTCCCGCGAACGTCATCGTCGACGGGCCGGTCTCGTCGCCGGCACGCGTGTCGAGCACCACGTCGGCCAGGCCGGCGAGCGTGTTCTCCGTGCCGTTGGTGACGGCGACGACGAGCGGTCGGTCGACCGGAGCCCAGCCCTCGATCAGGCGGACGACCTCCGCGCTCTCGCCCGATTGGCTCACCGCCACCAGCACAGCCGGCGTGGGGGAGGAGGTTCCGGCGGAAATGCAGCAGCTCCGACGTGTCGACGTGCAGGGCGGGCACGCCCGCGGCGCGCGAGCGCCGTCACGGCGGGGTAGCACGCGTCGTACGAGCTGCCCATCCCGGTGAAGACGAGCGACCCTTCCCGCGCGAGCGTGGCCGGCCGTTCGAGTGCCTCGCGCTGGTGGGCGAGGCCGTCCGCCGCTCGGCGGAGCGCGTCGGGCTGACCCGAGATCTCGGCGATGAATGGGTCAGGAAAGTTTCCTAACGATTTCATCGAGGGGAGTGTACGATGCCCGCGGCATGGGTGTGAAGGTGGCGGTGGTCGGCGGCGGGAGCACGTACACGCCGGAGCTCGTCGAGGGGTTCGTCGACGCGGGGAGATCGTCTCCCGGTGGACGATCTGGTGCTCCTGGACATCGATCCCGAGCGCCTCGTCGGTCGTGGGAGCACTCGCGGATCGGATGATGCGCCGGGTCGGTTGGTCGGGGAACCTCACGCTGACCGCCGACCGGGACGAAGCGCTCGAGGGCGCGGACTTCGTGATCGTCCAGCTGCGGGTGGGCGGCCAGGCCGCGCGGTTCCAGGACGAGACGATCCCGCTGCGGTTCGGGTGCATCGGGCAGGAGACGACCGGCGCCGGCGGGTTCGCCAAGGCGCTCCGCACGGTTCCCGTGGTGCTGGAGCTGGCCAGGAGACGGCGCGCCGCGGCGCGCCGGGCGCGTGGTTCGTGGACTTCACCAACCCGACCGGACTGGTGACGCAGGCGCTCCTGGACGAAGGGCACCGGGCACTCGGGCTCTGCAACGTGGCGATCGGATTCCTGCGGCGGTTCGCGGACCTGTTCGGCGTCGCGCCCGAGCGGGTGCAGCTGGAGCACGTCGGCCTCAATCACCTGACGTGGGAGCGCAAGGTGCTGGTCGACGGCGTCGACCGCCTGCCGGAGATCCTGGACACCGCGATCGACGAGGTGGCCGACGAGACCGATCTGCCGGCCGAGCTGATCCGCGAGATCGGCGCGATCCCGTCGTACTACCTGCACTACTACTACCTGACGGAGCGCGTCCTGGAGCAGCAGCGGACGGGCAGGACCCGCGCCGAGGAGGTCATGGAGATCGAGGCCGGGCTGATCGAGCTGTACAAGGATCCGACGCTCGACACGAAGCCCAAGCTGCTGGAGGAGCGAGGCGGCGCGTTCTACAGCGACGCGGCCGCCGCGCTCGTCGCGTCGCTGCACGCGGGCACGAACGACGTCCAGGTGGTGAACGTGCGGAACGACGGCGCCATCCCGAACCTGCCCGACGACGCGGTGGTCGAGGTCTCCGCGCGCGTCGACCGCGACGGCGCGCACCCGCTCCCCGTCGATCCGCTCGCCGCCGGAGATGCTCGGCCTGGTGGAGCACGCCAAGGCCTACGAGCTCCTCGACGGCGAGGGCGGCCATGTCCGGCGATCGAGGCGGATGCGCTGCAAGGCGCTCATGACCAACCCGCTCGTCGGCGACTACGACACCGCGAAACCGCTCCTCGAGGCCTTGCTCGAGGCGAACCGAGGCCCACCTGCCGCGGTTCTTCGCCCGGCGTCTGAGGCCGCGCGCCTGATCAGCCGTTCGGCAGCTCGTCGGCGTGCCGCTGGACCTTCGCCAGGCCTCGACGGCGTCCTCGACGCCGCGTCGCCCCGTCGCGGAAGACGTTCTCCATGAAGTAGACGGACTCGCGCTGCCCGGCAGCCTCGGCGACCGGGAACGACATCCGCTGCGGATCCAACCGGTCCGCGAACTCCACGCAGACCGGCAGGCGGGAGAGCGAGGGCTGGAACAGCTCGTAGCGGTTCATCGACGGGTATTGGACCTCGGCCGGGATGCCCTCCGCCTCCAAGCGCCGCGCACACCACGTCGTTCGTGCGGCCGGCGAACGCGTCGGGGTCGATCGCCAGGATGTAGTTGTAGAAGCGACCAGCGCGTGACGCGTTCGTCGACCGGCATGACGCGCACGCCCGGCACCTGGCCCACCAGCTCTTCGAACAGCGTGCCGGCGTCGGCGCGCTGCGCCTGCTGCGCGGGGAACCGCTCCATCGCGACGACCAGCAGGGCGGCGTGGAGCTCGCCCAGCCGGTAGTTGGCGCCGAACGTGTACTCCTTCTCGTCGGGATCCTTCGCGCGGCCGCAGTCGATCAGTCGAGTGGGCCCGCCGGGCGAGGTCGTCGTCGCTCGTGAGGAGCGTGCCGCCCTCGCCGGACGTCAGGATCTTCGAGGACTGGTGGCTGAACGAGCCGAAGTCGCCGATGCAGCCCGCACCGCGTGCCCTGCCACTGCTGTCCGTGCGCGTGGGCGCAGTCCTCGACGACGGCGAGCCCGTGCTGTCGCGGCGATCGCCATGATCCGGTCCATGTCGGCCATGTGATGACCAAGGTGCACGGGCATGATCGCCTTGGTCTTCGGCGTGATCGCGGCTTCCACCAGGTCGGGGTCGATGCACCACGTTCGCGACGTGACGTCGACGATCACGGGCAGCGCGCCCGCGGCGATCGGCGCGTACGCGGTGGCCGCGAACGTGAGCGCGGGGATGATGACCTCGTCGCCCCAGCCGATGCCGAGCGCCTTCAGCGCGACCTCCATCGTGATCGTGCCGTTCGCCATGAGGATGCCGTGCGTCGCGCCCTGGTACGCCGCGAACGCCTGCTCGAACCGTCCGCCGTGCGGCCCGGGCTCGGGGAACCCGCCCCAGTCGCCGCTGCGGATGACGTCGGTGACGGCCTCGATCTCGCGGTCGTCGCCGCTCGGCCAGGCGGGGTACGCGCGCGAGCGGACCGGGGCGCCGCCGTTGATCGCCAGTTCGTTCATCGATCCGTACTCCTCCTGCCCTCGGCGATGGTGTCCGTCCGGTGCCCACAGTCTGCGCCTGCCGCGGACCGGGTGTCGCTGGCTCGACGCCGGGACGGACCTGTCTTGACTCCGGCGAACGGTGCAGCGTAGCATCCCTCGGAATAGTTAGGAAAGTTTCCTTTGCTCTAGGGGAGGACCCGAAACGAGCGGCGACCGGACGTCCGTGGGCGGTACACCGAGCCTGCTCCGGGCGATCAATGAACGGACGGTACTGGACAGCGTTCGCCGGGTCGGCCCCGTTTCCCGAGCGCAGATCGCGCGGGAGACGGCGCTTTCCAAGCCGACCGTGTCGCTAGCGCTCGCCACGCTGCTCACCGCCGGCCTCGTCCGAGAGGCCGGGCGGACCAGCGGCGGCAAGGGGCCGACCGCCGTGCTGTACGAGCTCAATCCGCAGGCCGGCTGGGTGGTCGGGCATCGACGTCGGCCGGGACTGGCTCCGCGCGGCGATCGCCGATGTCACGGGGCAGTTCGTCGCGCGTCGCGACGAGCGCGCGCAGGTCAAGAGCGCCAAGACGCTGATCACGCAGATCGGGGCGATCGCGCATGCCTTGGCAGCGGATGCGGGCATCAAGTGGCGCCAGGTGACGTTCGCGACCGTGGGGAGCCCTGGGGTCTTCGAGAAGGAGCGCGGCCAGGTCTCGCTGGCCTACGCCCTGCCCGGCTGGGGACGGCAGGGGTTGGTCGAGCTGGTCCAGCAGGAGCTGGGGACCAAGATCGCGTTCGAGAACGACGTGAACCTGGCGGCGATCGGGGAACAGTGGCAGGGGCTGGGGAAGGGCGTCGACAACTTCGTCTTCCTGCACCTGGGCACGGGCGTCGGCATGGGCATGGTCCTGAACGGCGAGCTCTACCGCGGCAGCGCCGGGGCGGCGGGCGAGGTCGGCTACCTCCCGCTGGCGGAGACCGATCTCCGCGATCCGTCGAGCCGCCGCCGCGGCGCGCTCGACGCCGCGGCCAGCGCGACCGGCGTGGTGGCCGACGCCCGGCGGCTGGGGATGCCGCCGCCGCTGACGGCGAAGAAGGTGTTCGAGGAGGCGCGCCGCGGCGATCGCAAGGCGCGACGCGTGGTCGCGGCCGAGGTGCATCGGATCGCTCTGGCGATCGTCGCGGTGGCGTCCGTGATCGATCCCGAGCTGGTGATCCTGGGTGGCGGCATCGGTTCGAACGGCGATCTGCTGCTGGAGCCGGTCGCCCGCGAGCTGCGCGAGCTGTCGCCGTTCCGGCCGCGAGTGGAGTGCTCGACGCTCAACCAGGAAGCGACGCTCTACGGCTCGGTGTCCATGGCGTTGCAGGCGGCACAGGACCAGCTGTTCGCACGAGGAGAGACGTCCGCATGATCCGCGGGCGCTCGCCTGATCGTAAGTCGAAGCAGGGGCGAGGGGATCAGGAGCCGTGGCTCCGGTCCCGGAGGAGGGAGACGCACATGAAGCGATGGCTCATCGCCATGTCGACGTTCGTGCTCGTGGCAGCCGCGTGCACGGCGGGCGGCGGGAATGAGGACACACCTTCGGCGGTCGAAACCGGGAGCGACGTGTCTCACGCTCCCGTGACGCTGGAGATGTGGGGCGCGTGGACGGGTCGCGAGCTCAAGCAGTTCAACGAGATCTTCGTCGGGTTCACGGAGAAGTACCCGTGGATCACCGTCAACAGCACGGGCGGCGTGGACGACGCGAAGATCATCGCGTCGATCAACGCCGGCAACCCGCCCGACGCCGTGCTCTCGTTCACGCTGGACAGCGTGGGACAGTTCTGTGCGTCGGGAGCGTGGGCGGACCTGAACCCGTACATCGAGTCGACCGGGTTCGACGTCGGGCAGTTCCCCGCCTCGGTCGAGGCCTACACGAGCTTCGCGGGAAGCCGGTGTGCGTTCCCATTCCTGACGGACGTGCAGGGGCTCTACTACAACACCGACATGTTCGAGGCCGCGGGCATCGACGGGCCACCGACGACGCTGTCCGAGCTCCAGGAGGACGCGAAGGCGCTGACCACGTTCAAGCCGGACGGCTCGATCGAGAGGGCGGGCTTCGTGCCGTGGTTCGGCTACTACGAGTTCAGCACGCCGAACCTGGGCAACCTGTTCGGTGCGAAGTGGTACAACGAGGACGGCACCGCCACGGTGATCGATTCCGATCCGGCGTGGAAGGCCGTGTTCGAGTGGCAGCGCGACTTCATCGCCGACGTGTACGGTGACGGCGACTTCCAGACCGGCGCCGACAAGCTGGAACGGTTCGTGGCCGGGGCCGGTGACGAGTTCTCGAGCGCGAACGACTTCGAGGTGGGAAGGACCGCCATGAACTTCGACGGCGAGTGGCGCACCGCCTTCATCGCCGACGAGGTCCCGGACCTGCCGTACGCGACCGCTCCCTATCCGGTGCCGGACGACCTCGCCGACACGTACGGGCGTGGCCCGGTCGGCGGGACGCTGATCGGGATCCCGAAGGGGTCACCGCATCCCGACGAGGCCTGGCTCCTGATCGAGTACATGGCCACCGACACGGACACGCTGGTGTACATGGCCAACAACGTCCGCAACGTGCCGACGACGCTCGAGTCCTTGAGCGCGCCGGAGTTGGACGTGACGCCGCAGTTCCAGACGTTCCTGGACATGTTCCAGAACCCGCTCTCGACCGCCGTCAAGGAACCGTCGAACATCGGCGCGTCCGATCAGAACATCCTGGCGACGTTCGCCACGAGCTGGCAGGTGGGCAAGGCGGACGACCTGGAGGCCGGCCTGGCCGACGTCGCCCAGCAGATCAACGACCAACTCGCGCAGGCGGCGATCTAGCGGAAGGACGGTTCGACGAGCGCGACGGATGTGAGATCCACGGGGATCGCTTCCGCGGCCGACGAGATCGTGCGTCGGCCGCGGAAGCGCAACGTGAAGCGCAGCGCCACCGTGTTGCTCTTCATGTTGCCGTGGATCCTCGGGTTCACGCTCCTGCTCCTGTATCCGATGCTCTCGAGCCTCTACTTCTCGTTCACCAAGTACAGCCTGCTCGAGGAACCGGTCTGGATCGGCTTCCAGAACTACACGTTCATGTTCACGAAGGACCCGCTGTTCTGGCTGGCCTTCCGCAACACGATCTGGATCATCCTGGTCGGGGTGCCGATCCGGATCGCGTTCGGCATCTTCACGGCGTGGCTGCTCACGCTGCCCAAGTCGGGGACGCGCGTGTATCGCACGCTCTACTTCTTGCCGTCGATGGCGCCGCCGGCCGCGGCGGCGCTGGCGTTCGTGCTGGTCTTCAACCCGGAGTTCGGGCCGATCAACCAGATGCTGAAGAGCGTCGGCGTCGCCGAGCCGCCCCTGTGGTTCTACGGACCCGGCACGTCCAAGTGGGGACTCGTCCTCCTGGGGCTGTGGGGCGTGGGCGACGCGATGATCATCTTCCTGGCCGGATTGCTCGACGTCCCCCGTCAGCTCTATGAGGCCGCGGATATCGAAGGCGCGAACGGCCGGCAGAAGTTCCGGTTCATCACGTTGCCGATGATCTCGCCGGTGATCTTCTTCTCCCTCGTCATCGGGGTGATCTACGGGTTCCAGCTCTTCACGCAGGCGTACGTGGCGAGCCTCGCCACATCGGGGTCGACCGTGACCGACGCTGCTGCCAACGTCGGCGCACCGCAGGGTTCGATGCTCTTCTACTCCGTCTACCTGTTCCAGCAGGGGTTCCAGTCGTTCCGGATGGGCTACGCGTCGGCCATGGCGTGGGTGCTGTTCGTGATCACGCTGCTCTGCACCGTCTTGATCGTGAAGGGCTCGCGCCGCTGGGTGTACTACCAGGGAGGCGGGTTCCGATGAGCGCCGTCGGGCAACTCGAGGGGCCGGAGACGGCGACGCCCGCGCTGACGGTCAGCGAGATCGACCGTCGTCCCGTTCCGCCCGAGGTGCGGCGTCATCGATTCTTGATGTCCGTGGCGACGCATGCCGGGTTGATCGCCTTCGCGGCCGTGTTCGTGGCGCCGTTCTTCTTCATCGTGATGACCGCGCTGATGACCAACAACCAGGCCGTCACGCCGTCGTTCATCCCCCGGCCGTTCCAGTGGGGGAACTTCGCGGAGGTCCTGAGCCGGACGCCGTTCTTCACGTACGTGTGGAACACGACGCAGATCGCGCTGCTCTCGACGCTCGGGATCCTGTTGTCGTGCATACCGGTGGCCTACGCACTGGCGCGCATGCGCTGGAAGGGCCGCCAGGCGGCGTTCATCCTGGTGCTCTCGACACTGATGCTCCCCATCCAGGTCACGATCGTCCCCCTCTACGTCTTGTGGGTCCGCCTGGAACAGATCGGCCACCTGACGCCGTTGATCATCCCGAGCTTCCTCGGCGATGCGTTCTCGATCTTCCTGCTCCGCCAGTTCTTCATGACGATCCCCGAGGAGTTGTCCGACGCGGCTCGCGTGGACGGCGCGAGCGAGTTCCAGATCATGACGCGCGTCATCGTCCCGCTCGCCAAACCGGCGATCGCCGCCGTCGCGCTGTTCAACTTCCTCTACAACTGGAACGACCTCTTCGCGCCGCTGCTGTTCCTGGGCGGGAACCAGGAGCTCTGGACGCTGACGCTCGGCCTCACCGAGTTCCATCAACAGCACGGCACCGAGTGGAACCTGACCATGGCGGCGTCGATCATGTTCATGCTGCCGGTGATCATCCTGTTCTTCCTGGCGCAGAAGGCGTTCGTCGAGGGCGTCACGCTCACCGGCGTCAAGGGCTAGCCGGCGTGACGCGCGTCGCGCTGTTCGGCAGCGGCTGGATCCAGGACTTCCACGCCCGCGGCGTGCAGGCGCACGGCGACGTCCTGGTGGCCGTCGCCAACCATCGCGAGGAGACCGGGCGCGCGTTCGCGGAGCGCTACGGTATCCCGCGCGTCACGACGGACTGGGAGGCGCTCGCGGCCGACCCCGAGGTCGAGGCGGCCATCGTCTCGACGCCGAACGCGCTGCATGCCCCGCAGGCCATCGCGCTGCTGCGGAACGGGAAACACGTGCTGGTCGAGAAGCCGATGGCGATCAGCGTGGCCGAGTGCGACGCCATGATCACCGCGTCGAACGAAGGGGCTGCGTTCCTGATGGTGGCCCACTGCTGGCGCTTCCGCGATGAGGTCCGCGCGATGCGCGAGCGGATCGTGGCGGACGAATTCGGCGAGATCGTCAAGACGCATGGCTACGGGGTGCACGCCGGGTGGGGACCGAGCGGCTGGTTCACCGACCCGGCGCTGGCCGG
Organism: uncultured Actinomycetes bacterium; assembly: GCA_963777495.1. Classification (GTDB taxonomy): domain Bacteria; phylum Actinomycetota; class UBA4738; order UBA4738; family HRBIN12; genus JBBQVZ01. Next base: position 311,912 of record CAVZQM010000015.1, read on the forward strand.
TGGCGGGGCGCTCGTCGACATGGGCGTGCACGCGATCGACACCACGCGGTTCCTGCTCGGCGATCCGGCGCCGGTTCGCGTCAGTGCCACGATCGGCACGCGATACGCGGAGGGCCGGTACACGGTCGACGACGACGGCCTGGTCCTGATCACGTGGGACGACGGCACCAACTCCATCGTGGAGTCGGGGTGGTGGCAGCCGCACCTGGGCGGGCTCGAGGCCGACACCGAGGTCTTCGGGACCAAGGGATACGCGCGGATCTGGCCTGCCGAACCGCCGTCCGCCGACTACGAGCATTGCAGTCAGCCGATGTACAGCGCGCAGGTGGCCGAGTTCCTGGACGCGATCGCCGAGGGCCGTCAGCCGCGCCCGTCGGGCGAGGACGGCCGCGTGGTCATGCAGGTCGTGGAGGATGCCTACCGCTCGGCGGGTCTCCGGTAACGGTCGGGGTCAGCCGCCCACCACGGCGCTGACGGTCGCGCGGGCCACCATCTCATGGCGCATCCGGAGGTCGCCGTACGCCACGACGTCGGAGTCGAACGGCCGCTCGCGCTCGGACACCGGGTCCAGCCGGTCGGGATCCAGCTGCACGCCGATCGCGCTGCCGGCGATGATCGCCGCCCCGGCCGACGCCGCTTCCCCGTGGGTCCGCGCGACCACCGGCCTGTTCGCGACTCCGGACAGCACCCGTCGCCAGAGATGCATCGACGCTCCGGCACCCGCCAATGACAGCTCGACCGCGTCGGGTGCGGCGCGGTCGAGGCAGCGGACCGCGTCGAACGCCACGCCTTCCACGAGCGCTCGCGCCAGGTGCGCGGCCGTGTGCAGCGGGGTGAGCCCCGCGAACGTGAGGCCGGTGCGAGCCTCCCACCACGGCGCGCGAGCTCCGCCCAGCCAGGCAAGCGCGATGAGCCCGCCGGCGCCGGCGTCCAGGTCGCCGGCCTGCAGCGCGAGCTCGTCCGGTGTGTGCCCCGTCAACCGGCCGAGCCAGTCCAGCGCGGAGCCCGCCGATGACAGATCCGCCTCCATGACGTAGCCCCCCAAGGCGCCGCGCGAGACGACGATGCCCGGGTCGGGGGCGGGCACGTGACCGACCGGCACCGAGACGCCGGCGACCGTGCCCCACGACACCATCGGCCTGGCGGTCGTGGCCGCGACGCCCAGCACCTCGCACGCGCGATCGCCCGCTCCCGCGACGATCGGCGTTCCGGCCCGCACGCCGATCGCCGTCGCGGCGTCGGGCAGCGCGTCGCCGACGATCGTGGTCGGCCCGACGATCTCGGGGAGCAATTCGGCGCCGTCGAGCCCGGCGCCGTCGAACGCGATCAGCCCGGTGCGCGATGCGACCGAGGTGTCGGTCACGCCGCGACCGGTCAGCCGGAACGCCAACAGGTCCCGGGGCCCCATGATCCATCGCTGTCCGCCGATCAGGCGTTCCGGCTCGTGCCGGCGCATCCACGCGACCTTCGCCACCACGGTGCCGGCGTCGGGCACGACCCCGGTGAGCACGTGGAAGTCCGGGCCGAGGCCGGCGACCTCGTCCGTGGCCCTGCGGTCGGCCGCCGCGATGGCGCGCCCGATCGGCTCTCCTGCGGTCGTGACGGGGACGAACGTGTCACGCTGCGTGGAGAACGACACCGCGTCGGTCCGTGCCAGCTCGTCGGGGGGCAGGTCCCCACACGCGGCGAGCGTCGACGTCCACCAGCCCTCGGGATCCTGCTCCACCCAGCCCGGCCGGGGATGTTCCACGGCCACCGGCGCGCGGCCCATGGCGATCGGCCCGTCCTCCGACCACAGCGCGGCCTTCGTGGCGCTGGTGCCCAGGTCGATCGTGAGGATCCGCACGGTGCCTCCCTGGCTCGGCGGTGGTGCCATCCTAGGCCGGGCGGCTGGACACCACGTGCAGCGGTCGTCCGAATACCTGCCGGAACCGATCGGCCACGCCGCGCGGGCGCCATCCGGTCGGGAACGGGCCTTCCACCACGAACGCCGACGGATGCCAGGTGCACGCGATCCTTGCCGGCAGTTCGGGCGGGATCCGGCGCTTCAACTCGTCGGCGAGCGCCAACGCCGTCGCCGCGCGCAGCACCGCGGAGCGATCATCCACCTCGATCAGACGCCGGTACGGACCCAGTCGGATGTCGTCGTCGGCTTGCCGGAGGATGGCCGAGAGGATGCCGAGCGTCTCGTGCGTGAACCCCCCCAGGTCGGCCGACGTCATGATCATGGCCGCGTGCTCGAAGCGGTCGTAATAGTCGATCGCCCGTCCGACGTCCAGGACGGTCGCCGCATGCACGAGCATCTCGCGCACCGCATCGCGCGCTTCCGGATCGAGCGTGTCGTGCAAGCGCGTCGCGATCGTCGACCTGCGGTCGGCCGCCGCCGCGTCCCATGTGGCGAACCGCGCGGACAGCGTCGCGATCGAGATCGTGCGCACCCACCGTGCGGGCGGGATCGTCGCTTCGGGCCCGCCGAGTGCGAGCCCTTCACGGACGCCCCGGCTGGAGACGATGATGCCGTTCGCACGCAAGGCGGACATGATCTCCAACACCACGACCGCGCCACCGATGACGGAGTCGGCGCGGTCGGGGTTCAGCCCGGAGATCTGTGCGCGGCGCTTCATGGACCTGCTCGCCAGGTCGCCCACGATGACCTCGAGGCGGTCGGCCGGCAGCTCGTACCCGTGGAGCAGACGGAGCGGGTGTTCCGTCCGGTGCATGTCGACCTTGGCCAGGTTGCGGACCGTTCCCCCGATGCCGACCAGGCTCTCGCCGCCCGACAGCGGTGCGATCCCGGCTCCCTCGATCGTCTCGGCGATGTGCTTGCGGAGACGCTTGATCTGCGAGCCCGTGGGCGGGTCGTCCTCGAGGAATCGGTCGCTCACGCGGAGCGATCCCAGCTCGAACATCCACGTCTGGTTCAGGCGGCGGTCGTGGAACCGAGAGATCTCCGCGCTCCCACCGCCGACGTCGAGCGTCGCGCCGCTCGTCACGGGCAGGTCGTGGACCGCGCCGATGAAGCCGAGCCGGCCCTCGGTGTCGCCGTCGATGATCTGCAGAGGGACGCCCAGCTCACGGGCGCGCTCCAGCAGGAGGTGCCCGTCCAGCGCGTCGCGGACCGCGGACGTGGCGACCGCCATGATCCGATCGGCGGCTCCCGCTCCCTCGGCGACGGCGCGGAAGTCCCGCAGCGCCTCGAGGGCGCGCTCGATCGCGGCGGAGCCGAGCTCGGCGCCCGTGTGAAGCTCGCGCGCCAGCCGGAGCGGGGCACGTGCATCCTCGATCACGTCCAGGTGCTCGCCGTCGCGGAGGCGGAAGACGATCATCCGTGCGGAGTTCGACCCGACATCCAGGACCGCGAACGGCCGGTCGTCGTGTTCCTGCCGGTCGTCGTGTTCCTGCCGGTCGTCCGGCTCGGAGGGTAGGCGTGCTTCGGCCACGACCCGATGCTCGCACAAGATCGGCGGGCCCGCGGTTGCGAGTCGTTGGAGCGAACGCCTACCCTCACGCCGTGGGAACGCTCGAGGCCAGGCCCCGCAACGCGGTCACCGCGCTCATCGGTGTCCTCCTGGTGTGGTCGGTCGCCGCCCTGACTCTGCCGCGAGCCGATATCGGATCGATCTCCCGCGGCCAGGTCGACACGGCGTGGATCGGTTCGATCGCCGATCTGCCGGCGATCGCGTCCGACCGTCCGACGACCACGCTCGATGCCCGGCGAAGCGAGCAGCCCCACATGATCCCCGCGATCCTGTCCGCCGAGGCGGTGACGCGTGCCGCGCTCCTGTGGTTGACGGGGAACGTGCGGTTCCCCGCGTCCCTGATCGCGACGTCCCGGATCTCCGCCGACGTGCTCCGGCGCGGACCACCGTCCACTCCCACGACGTAGTTCCGCCCGCTCGTCGGTCCACGACGCGAGCGGTCCATCCGTGTGGAAGGGGATCGTCATGACGACGTCCGAGATCTTGACCCAACAAGCGCTGGCACTCGCGAGCGCGGGGGCTGGCGGCGAGGAGGCCGTGCGGGAGCTCCTCACGGTCAGCGGGGAACGTCGCGTCGCCGTGGTCCGAGCACGCCAATCGCTGCTCGCCCGCACCGACCAGGCGACCGACCCCACGACGGCGCAGGCGGTGGAGCTGCTGGACGCGGTGCTCACCCGCCTGCCCGTCTGAGGAGGGCCGGTGGATACGCTCCGTCGTCCCGACCTCCGCAAACCGTCGATCGGCATCGGCGAGCTGCTCGCCGACGCGCTGCTGATCGCCGGGTTCATCCTGATGGTGCTGGGCATCTACGAGATCGGCGGTCTGTTCAACGTGGGCCTCGGGTTCGCCGTGGTGTGGGTGGGGGCGCTGGTGTCCCTCGCCGACATGCGGCGCCGGACCCGCGACGAACAGGAGGAGTTCTTCCGCATCACGAACGACTACTGATACGAGTGCCGCTCGTGAGTTGACACGCTCGCGGACGTTCGGGAGACTCCGAGCTGCATGACAACGTTCTAGTCGAACAACCTCACCGACCTCGCCGGGCGTTCGCGCCCGGTCGTTCGCGTCGCGTGACGGCCGGCTGGGATGTGCTCGTCCGTCAGATCTCTGCCGCAGCATCGCCACCGTCCTCGGCGCATGATCCGTGCCGTTCGCGACGGCACCGGAAGGACGAAGGATGAACCGACGGATGCGCGCCGTGCCCGTCTTCCTGGGTTACATGGCGGTCGACGGCTTCTTCAGCCAGATGATGCGCGTGATGTTCAGCGTGTTCCTCATCCTGCGACTCGACCTGGGGGCGTTCCAGTTGGTGCTGATGGGGACGATCCTCGAGGTCTCGTACCTCGTGTTCGAAACGCCCACCGGCGTCGTCGCCGACACGATCAGCCGCCGCACGTCGATCGTCGTCGGCCTCCTGGGGTCGGGGGCGGCGTTCATGCTGTTGGCGTTCGCGCACGGGTTCTGGCTGGCGGCTGCCTCGCAAGTGTTGTGGGGGATCTTCGCGACGTTCCAGAGCGGGGCGGACGTGGCGTGGCTCACCGACGAGGTCGGTGAGGATGCGGCCCGGCCGTTGTACCTGCGCGGCGACCAGTTCTGGCACGCGGCGGCGCTCGTGGGGATCATCGTCGGGGTCGGGCTCGGCACCGCCGACCTGGCATTGCCGATCTTCGTCGCGGGCGCCGGCTTCGCGCTGCTCGGCGTTGGACTGTGGGTCGTGATGCCCGAGGACGGGTTCGAACGGCGGCCGCGCGAGGAGGGCGAGCGTCTGCATCATTCGCTGCTCGCGACGTTCCGGGAGGGCGTGGCGGCCATGCGCGCGCATCCCGCCTTGATGCTGATCCTGGCGACGGCGGCGCTGCACGGCGCGTCCACCGAGGGGTTCGACCGGCTCTCGGACCTCCACATCCTGCGGGACATCGGGCTGCCCGCCATCGGCACCATCTCGCAGCTCTGGTGGTTCGCGATCCTGGACGGCGGCGCGCTGGTGCTCGGGTTCGTCGCGTTGATCGTCGTGCGGCGGCGCGTCACGCTCGAGGGCCACGTGCCGGTCGCGCGGATCCTGGCGCTCATCGACATCCTGCTCGTGGTCAGCGTCGTCGTGTTCGCGGTGACGGGGCAGTTCTGGGTCGCCCTCGCGATGATGTGGATCGTCGGCGCGCTGCGGAGCGTCCGCGATCCGGTGTTCACCGTGTGGATCAACCAGGGGCTGGATCCCAAGACGCGGGCCACGATCAACTCCGTCGGCGGGCAGGCCGACGCGGTGGGCCAGGCGGCGGGAGGTCCGGTGCTCGGCGCGATCGCCGGCGGGTTCGGCGTCCCCATCGCCATCGTCGCGTCGGCCGCGCTGCAACTGCCGACGCTCCTGCTGTACCGTCGCGCCATCCGCAAGGGCACGGTGGGCACGTTGGCGCCGGAGCAGATCGACCCGGTCCTCGACCTGGAGGACGAGCCGGCCTGACGGACCGGCGGGCGGAAGGAGCACGCGTGGGACGGAGAACACCGCTGATGCGGGCGATGCGAGAACTGGCCGAGGTCCATGCATCGCTGCCCGTCGACCGCGAGGTCTCCGCCGACGAGGCGATCGAGCTGCATCGCCGTCTGGTCACCCGCCGGCAGCTCCTGCGAGGTGCGGGCGTGGGCGCCGTGGCCGCGGTCGCCGGGCCGCCGCTCGCCGCGCTGGCCCGTCCCCTGCGCGCCCGGCCGAACGATGCACGCGTCGTCGTGGTGGGAGCCGGACTCGCCGGCATCTCGTGCGCGTACAAGCTGCAGCAGCACGGCATCCGCGCGGACCTCTACGAGGCGCGCGACCGGGTGGGCGGCCGGTGCTGGACCGACCGGTCGTTCGCCGGCGGCCAGGTGGCCGAGCACGGCGGGGAGTTCGTCGACACGCGGCATACGCAGCTCCGCCGGCTGGTCGCCGCCCTCGGCCTGCACCTGGACGATCTGTGGCCGGCGTACGAGGAGATGGGCGACGTCTCGGGCCTGCTGGTGCTGGACGGCGAGCTGCGGGACCGCCGCGAGGTGCGCGAGCACTTCGACGTGGTGATCCGCCGGCTGGTGCGCGACGCGAAACGGGTCGGACCGTACCGGTGGGGACAGGCGGGGCCGGCGGCGAAGGCGTTCGACCGGATCACGATGCGCGAGTGGATGGACGACAACGTGCCGGGCGGGAGCTCGTCGCTGCTGGGACGCTCGCTCGACGTCGGCCTGACCGGTTTCTGGGGCGTCGATCCCGAGGACACGTCGGCCATCACGCTGCTCGACACCTACATCACGCCGTACCCGGGCGGTCCGGCCGACGAGCGTTACCACATCCGCGGCGGCACGGATCAGGTGCCGACGATGCTGGCCGAGCGGCTCCCCGCGGACGCGCTCCACCTGGAGTCGCCGCTCCAGGCGCTCCGTCGGCGCGCGGACGGCTCGTACGAGCTGGTGTTCGGCGGCGTCGCGACACCGGTCGTGGCCGATCGCGTCGTGCTGTGCCTGCCGTTCACCACGCTCCGCGACGTGGACATCGACGACGCCGGGTTCGACGCCAAACGCCTGAAGGCGATCCGCACGTTGGGGATGGGGACGAACGCGAAGGTGTTCCTGCAGTTCGACGAGCGGTTCCCGGAGTTCGGGTGGAACGGCAGTTTCGTGCTGGACGAGCCGAAGTCCGACAGCTGGGACAGCGCGCTGGCGCAACCGGGTCCCGGCGGGCTGCTGACGATCTACACCGGAGGGAAGACCGGCGCCGGCTACCCGACCGACGAGCCGCACGCGGTCGCGCCGGCAGCGGTGGTGGACGACGCGCTGACGTTCCTGGACACGTACCTGCCGGGGATCCGCGCGTCGTACAACGGCCGGTCGTGGCTGGATTCGTGGGTGGACGACCCGTGGGTGAAGGGGTCGTACGCCGCGTTCCTGCCCGGGCAGTGGACCAGCCTCTCCGGCTACCTCGGGCTGCCGCACGACGAGGTGCACTTCGCGGGCGAGCACACGTCCACGTACAGCCAGGGCTACCTGAACGGCGGCGTCGAGTCGGGACTCCGCGCGGCGCGCGAGGTGATCCACGCGACGAGGGCGTCGTTCGCGTGCTCTGGTCTGAGGCAGACTAAACGGGCCGCGGGGGAGTCACGTCGATCACGCGGGCCCGCACGGTCGACGGGTCGCGCTCCCAGTCGCGGACGAGCTCGGCGACCTTCATCAGGATCGCCGCCCCACCGCCCAGCTCGATCAGCTTGCCGATGGGCGAGCGCTTGAGCCACGGCATGCGCATCACCAGCGGCACCGAGAGGATCAGCCCGTTGGCGAGGTAGCGGCGAAACCGCCGCCCGCCGGGGGAGTCGAGGAACTCCAAGAGCTCGTCGACGGTGGCGTCGACCCGGTCCCCGATGTCCTGGATGGCTGCGCTCATGGGTGCCACCCTACCCACCAGCTGCCCGCTCCATGCGTCGCTCCGAGGTCCGCGGCTCGATCAGCCGCTGAGTATCGAGACCGAACCGGCCGCCTGGATCGTCAGCACGACGCCCACCACGAAGATCGCCGCGGCCGCGGCCAACGGGAGCCACTCCATGATCCGGCTCTCGGAGCGACCGAGCCACGTCTTGGCGAAGTGGCTGATCGCCCCGATCAGGACCAGTGACGCGGCCAGCCCGATGCTGAACACGACCACCAACGCCACACCCAGCGGGATCCGATCCACGGCGATCGCCGCCAGCAGCACGACCACCGCGCTCGGCGACGGGATCAGCCCGCCCGAGGCCGCGACCGCCGCGATCCCGGCGCGATCCGTCCCGGAGGTCGTCGTCGACGGTGGATGCGGATGCGCGTGGGATCCGTTCCCGTGCTCGTGGTCGTGTTCGTGCGCCTGCCCACGCTGCCGCCATCGGACGACCACCATCACCGCGCCCACGACCAGCACGGCCAGCGCGGTGAACAGCCGAAGCCCGGAGTACACGCGCTCGGACGAGATCGTCTGCGACGCGGCGTACGCGATCACACCCAGGCCGATCACCGTGGCGCAGTGCATCAGCGCCACGACCCCGCCGAGCGAGAGCGCGTGTCGCAGGCGGACCGTGCCGCTCAGCGTCGATGCCGCCATGATCGTCTTTCCGTGACCCGGTCCGAGCGCGTGCAGGAACCCGAACCCGAACGCCAGGATCAGCAACAGGGCGATCGCCCGGTCGGATGAGGACGCGGCCAGCAGGTCGGCGAATCCTCCCGAGCCGGCCGGAGAGACGCTTCCGTCGGAACCGCCCTCCCCCTCCGGGACGGTCGGTTCCACCGGCGCATCCGACGATTGGAAGCCGAACGTCGCTTCGCGCACGTCGAGCGGCGGCTCGCCGGTGGTCGGATACACCGTGAGTCGGTCGGTGACGCTGGCGTCGGGGACGGTGGACGAGGTGACCGCCATCCCCGGTCCGGCCGCGACCGCGATCTCCCGCCAGCCTGGGCGCGTGTCGTAGTTGGCGTCGGTGTAGTTCGCCTCGCCGGAGTCGGGCAGCGCGCCTTCGAACGTCGCCTCCATGTAGAGGAGGTCCAACCCGCCCTGACCGGTGTTGAACCGCAGCGAGCTGTCCACGAGTTGCAGGGTCACCGGCTGGCCGTTCGCGACCAGGATCAGGTTCGTGCCGATCTGCGTGGCGGCGCGGTCGGCCCAGCTGTCCCGCTCCTCGGCGGTGATCTCGCCGTCCGAGTCCAGGTCCATGCCGGGTTTCTGCTCCTGCGTGGAGATCTCCGCCATCTCCATCACGTAGTCGATGCGCACCTGCTCCGGCAGCACCTCGATGCCGCTGTAGAGGTTGAGCGTGAAGTTCCCGATCGGGTGGGCGTGCGCCGCGGGCGCGCCGGCCAGGAACGTGATCCCTACGACCGCCGCGGCCACGAGTGCCCGGATGAGGGGACGCCGCCACGCCGTACGACCCGTCGCGCTCCGCATCCCTCGACTATCGACGAGCCGGCGGGGCCGCTCAAGCGACCCCGCCGCTCGGATCAACCTCCGAGGACCAGGTCCAACCGGACGTTGTCGAAGTTCATCGTGAACGTCTTGGCGCCGGTGTCGCCGATCTGGACGCGACCGACCGGCAGTCGTGCCGGTGTTCGGCGCTCCAGTCGTTCACGATCAGGACGCCGTCGCGGTAGCAGGTCCCAGCTGGTGTTGCTCCCGACCGTCCCGCAGAGCTCGATCGTGTGCCAGCCGGTCCCGATCTGCGACGCCGGAGTTCACGGTCGTCGATGCGAAGTCCGACCGGATCTGCAGCGTCCCGCTGGCCGTGCACGAACGACCTTGACGATCGGGCCACCGGTGGCCGTGCGCAGCCGGAACAGGTCCACGCCGTGCCGGAGGCACGGTTCACGTTCACGCTGAAGCACGGCGTCATCGTGGTGGACGCCAGGTCCCGGTACGCGAACGCCGTCTGGTTCGTCACGCTCGCCCGCGCGCGACGGCGCGGCCGGCGAACCGATCGCGTTGTCGATCGTGATCCGGGTGAAGGACGTCCATGCCAGCAGGTTCCCCGAGGAGAAGTCGTCGGCGAAGATCGGCGGGGTCGCTCCACCGCTCACCAGGATCGATGCCGACGTCCCGCTCATCAGGCTCGGGTTGTTCAGCGAGTCGACCGCGTCCACGCGTGTAGGTGTGGCTGGTCCCGGGCGTGAGACCCGGGTCCATGAACGTGAGCGAGGTCGTCTGTCCGATCGAGGTCGGGTTGCCGTCACGGTAGATCCGGTAGGTGATCGGCGGCGACGCATCGGTCGATGCGCGTCCACTGGATCTGGATCATGCCGGTGGACGGGCTCGTACCCGGTCGGGCGTGCCCGGGGTGGTCGGACCCTGGGTGTCGCGGCGGCCGCTCACGGTGATCGACGCCGACGTCCCGCTCATCGAGGCTCGGGTTGTTCAGCGAGTCCACGGCGTCCACCCGGTAGGTGTGGCTGGTGCCCGGCGTCAGGCCCGGGTCCGTGAACGTCGTGGACGTGGTCTGTCCGATCGAGGTCGGGTTGCCGTCACGGTAGATCCGGTAGGTGATCGGCGGCGAGGCATCGGTCGATGCGGTCCAGCTGATCTGGATCGTGCCGTTGGACGGGCTGTGCCGGTGGGTGTGCCCGGGGTCGTCGGACCCTGGGTGTCGCCGGCACCGCCACCTTCGCCGGGGACCAGGTCCAGACGGACATGGTCGAAGTTGATCGTGAACGTCTTGGCGGCCGTGTCGCCGATCTGGACGCGACCGACCGGCGTCGTGCCGGTGTTGGCCTGCCAGTCGTTCACGATCACCACGCCGTCGCGGATCAGGTCCCACGTGGTGGTGGTCCCGACCGTGCCGCAGAGCTCGATCGAGTGCCAGCCGGTCCCCAGCTGCGACGCCGGAGTTGATCGTGGTGCCGCTGACGTCCGAGCGGAGCTGCAGAGCGCCCCGGTCGCGGTGACGACGGCCTTGATGACCGGGCCGTTCGCCGCGGTCCGCAGGCGGAATAGGTCCGCCGCGCCGGACGTCCGGTTCACGTTCACGCTGAAGCACGGCGTCATCGTGGTCGACGGCAGGTCGCGGTACGCGAACGCCGACTGGTTCGTGACGCCGGCCCGTGCCGACGGCACGGCCGGCGAACCGATCGCGTTGTCGATCGTGATCCGGGTGAAGGACGTCCACGCCAGCATGTTCCCCGACGTGAAGTCGTCGGCGAAGATCGGCGGGGTCGTTCCACCGCTCACCGTGATCGAGGCCGAGGCGCCGCTCATCAGGCTCGGGTTGTTGAACGAGTCGACCGCGTCCACGGTGTAGGTGTGGCTGGTCCCGGGCGTGAGCCCGGGATCCATGAACGTGAGCGAGGTCGTCTGGCCGATCGAGGTCGGGTTGCCGTCACGGTAGATCCGGTAGGTGATCGGCGGCGACGCATCGGTCGATGCGCGTCCACTGGATCTGGATCATGCCGGTGGACGGGCTCGTGCCCGGTCGGGGTGCCAGGCGTGGTCGGACCCTGGGTGTCGGCCGGCGGCCCGCTCACGGTGATCGAGGCCGACGCCGCGCTCATCAGGCTCGGGTTGTTCAACGAGTCCACGGCATCCACGGTGTACGTGTGGGTGGTGCCCGGGGTGAGCCCGGGGTCGGTGAAGCTCGTGGACGTGGTCTGCCCGATCGAGGTCGGGTTGCCGTCGCGGTAGACCCGGTAGGTGATCGGCGGCGAGGCATCGGTCGATGCCGCCCACTAGATCTGGATCGTGCCGTTCGACGGGCTCGTGCCGGTCGGCTGTACCCGGGGTCGTCGGACCCTGGGTGTCGCCGGACCGCCGCCCTCGCCGGGCACGAGGTCCACCCGGACGTGGTCGAAGTTCAACGTGAACGTCTTGGCGGCCGTGTCACCGATCTGGATCCGGTTCACCGCGGCGGTGCCGGTGTTGGCGACCCAGTCGTTCACGATGACGACGCCGTCGCGGATCAGGTCCCAGGTGGTGTTGGTCCCGACCGTGCCGCAGAGCTCGATCGAGTGCCAGCCGGTGCCCAGCTGCGACGTTGGAGTTGATCGTGGTGCCGCCGAAGTCCGAGCGGAGCTGCAGCGTCCCGGTCGAGGTGGACGAAGACCTTGATGACCGGACCGTTGCCGCCGAACGCAGGCGGAACAGGTCCCTGGCCGGTCCCGAGCGCGACGTTCACGTTCGCGCTCACGCACGGCGTCATCGTGGACGTCCCGAGGTCGCGGTAGGCGAACGCCGACTGGTTCGATGACGCCGGCCCGGGCCGACGGCACGGCCGGCGAGCCGATCGCGTTGTCGATGCGTGATCCGGGTGACGTTGATCCAGTTGTTGCAGGTTCCGGTGAACTCGTCGTCGAAGATCGGCGGGGTCGCGCCACCGGTCACCGTCGGCGCGTGTCCGAGGCGCCGCGTCCCGTTCGTCGGTGCCGTCGTTCGGCGTCACCGTGACGTCACGATCGTGTCACCGGGGTCGCCGTTGCCGGCGAGCGACAGGTCGAACGTGTCGGTCAGGCTCGTCGTGGTCGTCGTCTGACGGGTGATGCCGTTCACCGTCCACAGGTAGGTGAGCGTCACCGTGTCACCGTCGCGTCCGCCCTGGTGGCGGTCGCGGTCAGCGTGTCGTTCGTGCCGGGCGCGTCGTCGTTCAGCGACACGGTCGCCGTGGGCGCCGTGTTCAGGATGGTCACCGGCGACGACGTCAGCGGGGCGGACGTCGACCGAGCCGTCGGAGACCGTGACCCGCACGCGGATCAGGTCGCCCTTGTCGCCGTTGCCCGCCGTCGCCAGGTTCAGCGTGGCGTTGGTCGCCCCGACGATGTCGGTGCCGTTGCGGGTCCACTGGTAGCTGGGCGTGGGCGAACCGCCGTCGGGATCGGAGGCGGTGACCGTGGCCGAGAGGGTGTCGTTCGTCCTGGGCGTCGCCTGGTCGATCACGACCGAGTCCACGACCGGGGCGGCGTTGCCGACGGTCGCCGAGTCGGTGGCGCCCGGTCCGTTCGCCGTGCCGTCGTTCGGCGTGACCGTCACCGCGATGGTGTCGCCGTTGTTCCCGTGGTTCGCCAGCGGACAGGTCGAACGTGTCGGTCAGGCTCGTGGTGGTCGTGGTCTGACGGGTGACGCCGTTCACCGTCCACACGTAGGTGAGCGTGACCGTGTCGCCGTCGACGTCCGCGCGGGTGGCGGTCGCCGTCAGCGTGGCGTTCGTCCCCGGCGTGTCGTCGTCCAACGTGACCGTCGCCGTCGGGGCCGTGTTCTGCACCGTCACCGGAGCGGAGGTCACCGGCGCCGATGTGGCCGATGCCGTCGGATGCGGTCACGCGCACGCGGATCAGGTCGCCCTTGTCGCCGTTGCCCGCCGACCGAGAGGTCCAGCGTGGCGGTGGTGGCGCCGGCGATGTCGGTGCCGTTGCGGCGTCCACTGGTAGGCGTGCGTGACCGGGTCGTCGTCCGGGTCGTGCGACGTCACGGTGACGGTGAGCGTGTCGTCGGTGTCCGGCGCCGACTGGTCGATCACGACGGAGTCCACCACCGGCGCCGCGTTGCCCACCACGGCCGTGTCGGACGCGCCCGAGCCGTTCTCGGTCCCGTCGTTCGGCGTCACCGTGACCACCACGGTCTGCCCGTTGTCGCCGTTGCCGGCCAGCGACAGGTCGAACGTGTCGGTCAGGCTCGTCGTGGTCGTCGTCTGACGGGTCACGCCGTTCACGGTCCACAGGTAGGTGAGCGAGACCGTGTCGCCGTCGACGTCCGCGCGGGTGGCGGTCGCCGTCAGCGTCGCGTTCGTGTTGGGCGAGCCGTCATCGAGCGAGACGGTCGCCGTCGGAGCGGTGTTCAGCACGGTCACCGGCGACGACGTCACCGGGGCCGAGGTCGCCGAGCCGTCGGACGCGGTCACGCGCACGCGGATCAGGTCGCCCCTGTCGCCGTTGCCGGCGACCGAGAGGTCCAGCGTGGCGCCGGTGGCGCCGGCGATGTCGGTGCCGTTCTTCGTCCACTGGTAGGCGTGCGTGACCGGGTTGTCGTCGGGGTCGTGGGACGTCACCGTGACGGTCAGCGTGTCGTTGGTCCGCGGCGTGGCCTGGTCGATCGCGACCGTGTCGACCACGGGAGGCTCGTTGCCGACCGTCGCGGTGTCGGAGGCCGGCGCACCGTCCACGTCGCCGTCGTTCGGCGTGACCGTGACGACGACCTCGTCGCCGTTGTCGCCGTTGCCGGCGACCGACAGGTCGAACGTGTCGGTCGTGGACGTGGTGACGGTGGTCTGCTGGACGACTCCCTCCACCGTCCAGACGTACGTCAGAGTGACGACGTCGTCGTCGTCATCGGACGACGTTGCCGTAGCCGTCAGAGATCGCCCCCGTCGAGGGGGATTGGTCGTCGAGGGACACGGTGGCCGACGGAGCCGTGTTCAGGATGGTGACCGGATCCGATGTGATGGCCGGCGAGGCCGCGACGCCGTCCGAGACGCTCACGCGGACGCGGATCACGTCGCCCTTGTCACCGTTGCCGGCGACGGAGAGGTCCAGCGTCGCGCTCGTGGCGCCGGCGATGTCGCCGCCGTTCTTCGTCCACTGGTAGCTCGTGGTGAGCGGGTCGTCGTCGTCGTCGTGCGAGGTCACGGTGGCCGACAGGACGTCGTCGGTCCGCGGGTTGGCTTGGTCGATCGCCACAGAGTCCACGACCGGCGTCGAGTTGCCGACGGTGGCCGTGTCGGCCGCGCCGGAGCCGTTGACGGTGCCGTCGTTCGGCGTGACCGTGACGACCACGACCTGTCCGTCGTCTCCGTTGCCGGCGACCGACAGGTCGAACGAGTCGGTCGTGGCCGTCGTGACGGTGGTCTGCTGCTCCTCGCCGTCCACGGTCCACAGGTACGTGAACGTGACGGTGTCGTCGTCGGCATCCGCGCCCGTCACGGTGGCGGTGAGGGTGTCGTTCGTGGCCGGCGAGTCGTCGTCCAGCTCCACCGTCGCTGTGGGCGCGGTGTTGAGGATCGTGACCGGCGCCGAGGTGACCGGCGCCGAGACGTCGTCGCCGTCGTCGACGGTCACGCGGACGCGGATCACGTCGCCCTTGTCGCCGTTGCCGCGCGACCGAGAGGTCGAGCGTCGCGCCGGTGGCACCGGCGATGTCGGTGCCGTTCTTCGTCCACTGGTAGCTCGTCGTCAGCGGGTCGTCGTCGCCGTCGTGCGACGTGACGGTCGCCGACAGGACGTCGTCGGTCAGCGGGGTCGTCTGGTCGATCGCGACCGAGTCCACCACGGGGACGGCGTTGCCGATGTTCGCGGTGTCCGCGACAGGGAGGCCGTTCGTCGTGCCGTCGTTCGGCGTGACCGTGACGATGACCTCGTCGCCGTTGCCGCCGTTGTTCGGGGCGGACAGGTCGAACGTGTCGGTGAGCGCGGTCGTCGCCGACGTGGTCTGGCGGACCACGCCGTCCACGGTCCACACGTAGGTCAGCGTGACGGCGTCGCCGTCGGCGTCATCGGTCGTGGCGGTGGCCGTCAGCGTGGCGTTCGTGCCGGGGAGGTGGTCGTCGAGCGACACGGTCGCGCTCGGCGTCGAGTTCTGGACGGTCCTCGCTGCCGAGGTCAGCGGCGCCGACGTCAGGCTGGCGTCCGACGCGGTCACCCGCAGGCGGATCAGGTCGCCCCTGTCGCCGTTGCCCGCGACCGAGAGATCGAGCGTGGAGCTCGTGGCGCCCGCGATGTCGGTGCCGTTCTTCGTCCACTGGTACGCGTACGTGACCGGGTTGCTCTCGGCGTCGTGCGAGGTGACGGTCGCCGTCAGCGTGTCGTTCGTCTGCGGGGACGCCTGGTCGATCACGACGGAATCCACGACGGGCGCCGTGTTCGGCGGCGTGAACGTGGTGCCGGCGACCCAG